>WQBJ01000034.1 GCA_013032095.1 Ruegeria atlantica
CGATGCAACGTTTCAGGCGCATGCGAAGTTTACAGAAATTCGCCTCCGTCCATTCTTCCGTCTACAACCACTTCAACCAGGAAAGATCGCTGGCCAGCAGAGACACCTTCAAGCTGACACGCACCGCCGCTCTCGCCGAGTGGCGCGAACTTGGTGCGGCATAAAGGACAACCCTAATGGCCTAACTGAGACTGGTTCCAATTTGTCTGACAGCACCATCTCGCTTTTGGCCGGACCTGATTGCCGTTGGATCAGTGGGCAAACACTTCGCGCAAATGGCGGTGTTATCTGAATGCTTAACCCGACGCTTCCAGTAGATTTGCCTTTGAATAACGCGCGGGCGGGCATCCAACATAGCGGGAAAATGCCGTACTGAAGGCACTGGACGACCCGTACCCGGTCTGGGCAGAGATTTCGGCAATGCTGAGATCTCCTGCCCGGAGCATGTGTTTTGCCAGTGTCATCCGCCAGTTTTGCAAGTAGCTCATTGGGGGTATTCCCATGACCCCTTCAAACCGGGTGAAGAATGCAGATCGAGACAGCCCAGCTTCGGTTGCAAGCGCTTGAACAGTCCAGTTGTGAGCAGGAGCCGCGTGCATGGCTCGCAAACTGGGTCCAACACGAATGTCTGCCAATCCACGTAAAAGGCCAGCAGTCGGTTCTGGGTCCGCGCCAGATCGGAAGGCTTCGATCAGTAGAACTTGTAATAGGTTCTCGACGATCACATCTCGCGCCGGCCTGTTTGCGCGAGCTTCATCGCGAACAAGCCCCGTAAGTGCAGCCAACCGACCCTCACCGCGAACAAAGATCAGATCAGGCAATAGCGAGTTCAATAGATCAGCGTCCGGGCTGGCAAAGGTGCAGTGTCCCACGAGCTGTTGAACTTCTGGATCCGCATCAGATGCCGAAAGCCGGAAAATACCGTCTTCACCCTCCACCGGGTGGTTGACCAAATCAGCGGGTGGTGGAGGATCCATGCTTGAGAAGTTGAATGACTTGACCGCTGGGATCAGTACAAAATCACCCGCATTCAAGACTAGGGGCTCTTTCCCCTCGACCTCCAGGCACGCACGTCCCGCAAGTAGAGAACAGTAGAACGCCTCGTTTACATCTTCACGATGCACCCGAAACGGCCCCGATGCATGCACCAGCTTTGAATAGGATGCTTTGGGTTGAAGGAGGGCGATGATTTCAGAGAATGGATCTGCCATTTTGGACCATTGATAAAAAGAAACGGACTATTGATTATATATAATGCTGTCGACGTCCTCTACTTTCAAGGCATCAACAAATTGGAGACAACGTCATGAAGACCGTATTGATCACAGGATGTTCTTCGGGATTTGGACTGGAGACTTCGCGCTTCTTCCTCGAACAGGGCTGGTCGGTAATCGCGACAATGCGCAAGCCAGATGAAACACTATTGCCGGTATCAGATCGTTTGGCGATCCTGCCATTGGATATCTCGGATAGTGAGAGTATCGCAAAGGATGTGGAAGCTGCTGGCCCCATCGACGCTTTGGTGAACAATGCAGGCGTCGGCTGGCTTTCCCCTTTTGAGGGCACATCAGAGGATAACCTGCGCCGAATTTTTGAGACCAACACGTTCGGCACCATGGAAATGGTCCGTGCCGTGCTGCCACAAATGCGCGCCACGGGATCAGGGGTGATCGTGAATGTCTCTTCCAGCGTCACACTCAAACCGCTGCCGTTGGCTTCGGTCTACACGGCAAGCAAAGCTGCGGTGAACGCCTTCACCGAATGCCTTGCCCTTGAACTGGCTCCGCTAGGTATCCGGACCCATATCGTTCTACCAGGTCAGGCCCCAACGACGAATTTTGGCAAGAACGCAATGGCAATAATGTCAGAATCCAATGACACGCCTGAAGACTACAAGCCGTTCGTCGAGCAGACCATGACTGCCTTCATGAACACCGAAGGGAAGGAGTTCACCTTCTCCGAGGATGTCGTTCAGGCGATCTGGAGAGCCGTCACCGACAGCACATGTCCACTTCGGATCCCCGCTGGAAAGGACTCAGTCGCTCTGGCGGCTTGACACCTTCAACAATCAGAAGAAACCCTCTCGAAAAACCAGCATGGCCGACCTCAATGGCCGGCCTTTTTTACCTCAAGCTAGCATTTTACTCGAAGTATCCCACGTTTGCCGCGCCTTAACCGCAGTAAGCCACTCAACGGCAGTCTTCGCGCCACCAAAGGGATAAAGGTGAATCGCAACATCAGCTAAATTGCGTCGTTGCAGTTCTTGATCGATCAAACGGACCAGACGGGAAAAATCAACGATCCCGTCCACGGTGTCACTCACGTTGTTAAGCCCGCCTGTCGAAACCCCAAATGAGCGTGCAAACCTTAGCAGGCGATCCTTTTTAGTTGGCCCGGGTATCCCAATTTGGATCGTCTGGCTAACACCAACGTTTCGAAGCTGGCTTATCCAGTTGAGAATTCTGGTTGGATCAAAGGCAAGTTGAGTGGTTATGCTCACGCTGCACCCGTAGGACTCCAGAAGTTTTACTTTTTCCTCCAGTAAGGCCACGTCCGAACGATAACCTATGGCTGCGTTTCCCTCTGGAAAACCCGGCAATGTGACCCTCTTGATCGCGTATTTTTCAATCCACTCGGTTCGAAGGAGATCCATCGTGTTGTTGAATGGTCCCGACGCATTTGATGGGTCACCGCCAACGACCATAACTTGTCCTTGTGCGCCGGCAAACCGAAGTTTTTCGGTCAGGTCAAACAAGTGTTTTTTTGATTGAAGGCGTCGAGCTGCAAATATCGGCACCGGCAATAGTCCGGCATCGTCGATCCGGCGCACCGTTCGCAGCCTGTCGTAATCGTCCTCATCGTTCAGCCAGGCCACATTGACAGCGGTTCGCGCAGGAATAAGGGGCGCGGCTGATGTGAGATCCGCAATCGTCTTTGCTGTCGCTTCAAGTGAAAAAAAGTCCAAATCCATCAAGAAATCCTTCCTTTGAAAGGGCTGAGAATTCATTGGGAGGGGCGGCTCGCCTAACCGATAACGTACAGAGCCTGACCGGGAGCACTCCAGCTTCGATTACCGAATTCGTTCGGCGTGACCTAGAACCCGTGCATTCGTTTGGCCCATTGGTACCCGACAATCAGGCCCTTCATGACCGGCAGCAGTGCCAAGGCACCTACAACTGCAATCACAGACATGCTCAAAGCCAGGGCCCAGGGTTCTGGCCTCCAGGTAACCCAAGCGATGTGCAACGCGAACCCCATAAAGTGGCCAACGATCAGGATCGTAAGATAAGCCGGACCATCATCAGCTCGCTGATGGCTCAGATCCAAACCGCAATTCGAGCACTCATCGTTCACTTTGATGTAGCTATGCAGCAGTTTGCCTTCCCCGCATTTGGGGCACTTGAGGCGCATCCCATTCATGATCGCGGGTTTGATGGGGCGGTCTTCACTGTCGTCGTGGGCGTCAATTGCAAGTTCGGACATCTTTGATCTCCTTCTGTTTTGCCTCAGATAGTTTATCTTCAAACAAAATGCAATCAATAGCCAATCAATATGATAGCAAGTGCGACAAGTTGTTGATAATTTTTTTGTAAAAGGGTAAATGTGAAAGGCACAATCTCCTATATTGAGTGGAGCGAAGCCTTGAAGTCATGGACACCGAATCTGCGCGACGACGGAAAGCCACTCTACGTCCAGATCGCGGAAGCAATCAGACATGATGTAGAAACAGGTGTGCTTGATGCTGGTGACAGGCTTCCGCCTCAACGCAGCGTCGCCAAGCTGGTTGGCTTAGACTTCACGACCGTGTCCCGCGGATACTCTGAGGCTGCGAAGCGAGGGTATATCGACACCTTTGTCGGGCGGGGCTCGTTCATCCGGAAACCAGATGATAATTCGGAAAAAGCAGACCCGCGCCGCGCGCTTGAAGAAGACCCGAACATGAATATGCCCCCGGAGCCAGACGATCCGGCTCTGGTCGCCCGTATGGAGCAAGGCCTCACGCATGTTGCTGCGAACCTTGTTCCTCTGCTTCGCTACCAATCCATTATCGGGAGTCGGCAGGACCGGGAAACCGCTTCGCGCTGGATGACCATCAATGGTATCGACATTACAGCAGACCAATTGGCAATTACGCCCGGCGCACATGCCAGCCTGCTGTCGATCCTGACATTGCTCTCAAAACCCGGAGGCACCGTGCTCTGTGAGCGTGTGACCTATCCCGGTATTCGTGCCATCGGCGCTCAACTTGGCATCCGGCTTGTTGGCGTGCGATCAGACAGCAGCGGTATTCTCCCTGATGATCTGGAAGCCGCCATCCAAGAGCACGCGCCCTCTGCACTTTATCTGAATCCAACGCTGCAAAACCCCCTAACGCTTACGATTCCGATGCAGAGGCGTCAGCAGATCGCATCCGTTTTGGATAAGTATGGTTTGCCTTTGATTGAAGATGACGCCTGTCGCTTTGTGTCGCCGGATGCGCCGCCACCGATCTCACAACATATCCCTGAATTGGGGTGGTACATCGCAGGTCTTTCGAAATGCCTTGGTGCTGGTTTGAGGCTGGCGCTCACGGTGGTTCCATCTGGCCTGTCCAAAACTCACTTCACTCGGGCTTTGCAGGCATCGAATGTCATGGCATCACCGATCACAACAGCTTTGATGGCGCGATGGGTCGAGGATGGTACAGCCGCGGCGGTGCAGAAATTCGTCCGAAAGGAAGCGAACCGCAGACAGAACCTGGCGGCCAAAATTATGCAGAGCCAAGACTTTGTGGGCAGTCGGGAGGCATTTAATATCTGGCTGACACTGCCTGAAGGATCCAGCCGAGCTGACGTGATGAGTCACATGGCCAATCGCCAAATCGGGATCATGCCGAGCAATGCCTTTACGGTGACAGGAACGCCCGATGAAGCGGTCAGGGTGTGTCTGGGTGGACCAATTTCATTCAGCCAACTGACTGAAGATCTCGAAGCATTAAACTATGCGATCACCCACAAAAACTGGGTTCCCTAGGCTGTTAGGCTGTGCCGAAAACCGAAACGACCTTCGTCTCAGTTCTTCAACTGTCTTTATGGTTACTGTTTATTTCTATACGCTTAGTACCAGATTGGTAAATCGTTGAATGTCTGTTTATCTGACAGGTCGAAGCGCATCGACGCGAGACAGGCACTCGCGGGTCTGCTCTGCCACTGTCGCACCTTCGCCGACCTGCCCGCAGAGAATTGCGACGCCGTTGTGTTTGACGATCTTGCTCATGCGTTGGCTGGTATTGATACGTTAGATCATGGGGGCTTCTTTCTTAGTTGGTTGCGCTGTTCACCGAACCGCCCATCTCTGCCAGTTCGCCAAGAGTCACGGGTTTCAACGGTGGCCTGATCCGATAGTATCCGGTTTCATCCATTGTAGCGCTGTTCGCTTCGGCCAGCAGGTTGCTTACGGTTAGTCCGCAATATCGGCCTTGGCATGGTCCCATTCCGGCACGACTGAAGGCTTTGGCCTGGTTCGGACCCGCGCAGCCAATTCCAGCATGGCGACGAATGTCTCCTGCAGTGATTTCCTCGCAACGGCAGATGATAGTCGCGTCGACGGGCTTTGTGGCTTCGATTGCGGGTGGAAATGCCTTGTCAAGGAAAGGGCGCACCGCCAGTTCCTGCGCGATACTACGCCGAATTGGTTTGGCGGTGTCGTCCCTCTCGATCGTCGAAATCGCACCCAGATCGGCGGCCATTTTCAATGCTGCAAGGCGGCCTGCCAATGCCGCCACCTTCGCGCCACCGATGCCCGCGCCATCTCCGGCGATATGGACCGTTTCGACATTTGTCCCGCCCCAGTCATCGAGGTTAGGCACAAAACAATGCTGCCGTGCGTCCCAGTGATGCGCCACGTCGATGGAGCGGGCCGCCTGTGTGTTAGGCACGACACCGTGATGCAGGAGCACTGTGTCGCATGGAATATGTCGGGTCTTTCCGTCCGCAGTAAAGCGGATGTCTTCGGCGGCAGTTTCTCCTTCAATCAAAATATTTGTCGCGGAAGTGTAGCGGCGCACCCCGGCGCGACGGATTTCCGATAGCATCGTCAACCCCTTTAGCAGATACCGCCAGCCGCGAAGGGCTCCACCCAGATGCGGAAGAGCCCGCAGAAGATCCGCTTGTGTCTGAGTTTCTACAAGTGCTAGCGGCGATGTGCCCGCCCGTATCATCTGCGAAGCGATCAGGTATAGCAGCGGTCCTGATCCGACTAGAACCGCATTTTTCGAAAGGACGCCAGATTGTTTCAACAGAATTTGCGCCGCCCCCGCCGTCATCACGCCAGGCAAGGTCCAGCCCGGTAGCGGCATCGGGCGTTCCAGGGCTCCTGTGGCGATGAGGATGCGTTTTGCTTCGATAGCGCCCCCACGACCATCAGCGGTGTAGAGAACCCGAATTCCCTCTTCGATCGCCCAGACCACCGCGCCGCTGATATGGGTGATGTTGCCGTGATCCAGCCCTGCTGTGAGGGACAATCCGTCTGTATAGTCCTTACCAAGCATTTCGCCTCTGACCGGTGCGACCCGATCCACATCGCGGTAGATTTGTCCGCCCGGACGGGGCTGCTCATCCAAAAGGATAACATGCAGGCCAACATTTGCGGCGGTTGCTGCCGCGGCCATTCCGGCAGGGCCGGCCCCGATGATGACAAGATCAGTTATCTGCATCGATCACGTTCCTTCCTTTGCGCGGCATCGACAAACGCAACCCTTCCGTAACTTCAAGCATGCAGGCTTGACGGGTCACGCCGTCAACGTCGACGAGGCAGTCGAAACAGGCACCCATCATGCAGAATGGCGCGCGTGGAGCGCCCGAAACCGGTGTGTACCTGAAAGTTCCTACACCGGCGGCCAGCATTGCGGCCGCGAGATTTGAACCTTCGGGCAGCTGCAGTTCCCCGCCTTCGAACCATACTGGAACCAGGCGGCGCCTTTCCTCCAACTCAAGAAATGACGAAGCGGTCTTCACTGAACACCTCCAGATTCGGTGCGACGTTGGTGCCTTCCAGCCAGTCGGGCAGGAAACGAGCGTGGGCCGCCGCAAGGGTGATGCCGCTGTGGCAGGTGACTAGGAAAGCACCGGTCATCTCGGGACTTTCCTGGTAGATTGGCAAGCCATCGGGCGACAGAATTCGCAAAGCCCCCCAACTGCGCACGAGTTGCGCCTTGGCAAGCACCGGGTAGGCCGCGACCGCCTCGGAAGCGAGGCCGGAAAGACCAGGCTGGGTGACGCCGTCATTCAGGCCCACCTCTTCGTTGGTGGCACCTATCTGGACGCCACCTTCATCTACCTGCCGTGCGATCAGCGAGGGGCGGTTGATTATTTTTGGCAGCTTCTCGGTGATCATCACTTGACCGCGCTGTGGCCGGATTGGGGCTTTGAAGCCCAGTTTGGGTCCAAGTTCCATTGCGCCCAAACCAGCGGAAAGGATCACCTTGTCAGCCTGCACGTGGCTTCCGTCCGCGCATGAGATAGTAAAAACATCCGATTTCCTGACGTCTGTGACAGTTTTTTCGTTCAGCACCCGCCCACCAAGCCGCCGGACATCGTCGGCGAGAGACCGCAGCAACTTCAATGGATTCACATGACCGTCTTGATGGTGAAGGATCGCACCAACGACTTTGGGACCGATCTCCGGCTCCTCCGTGAGGAGCGCCTTCCGGTCCAGAACATCATATGGGTAATTGCCGTCCAGCTTCGCCTTCAACTCCTCGTATTGCGCGACTGTTTTCGTCAGGGTTTCTCCTGAGAAATGCAGGTCGTAGCCGCCCGTCTGCTCAAGCGACATGTCATGTCCGGTCGCGTCAGAAAGCTCATCGGCAAACCCGGCCCATGCGGCGGCGGATTGCTGGCTCCAAGCGGCATAACGTGGTTGTTTGATCCCCTTGGACTGCACCCATACAAGTCCAAAATTTCCCCGACTGGCTCGAAAGCTGCCGTCGCCTCCATCGAGGACCACAACGCGCTTGCCGCGTTTTAATAGTCCCCATGCAACAGACAGGCCGACAACACCACCGCCTATGATTGCAAAGTCGGTTTCCATGATCTCAGTTTCTGAATTTAGGTTTGAGTAGAGCCGGGGCGAAAAAAGGTGTCGCCCCGGATTGTATCAGACGAGAGGCTGCTTACTCGGAAACTTTATCCAAGATCGCCTGACCCCATTCCACTCCCACGTCTTCGAGAACGACCGGCCAGACTTCCGCCTGAACCTTGGCCGACATCGCGGCCAGTTCCGCGTCGCTTAGCGAGACGATGGTGGCTCCCAGATCGGCCAGTTTCTGTTCGTTGGCCTTCTGGTCGGCTTCCGCCACGGTCCAACGGGTCGATTCAAATTCTGCCGCGGCCGCTTTCAGCGCGTCCTGATCCTCGGCGTCTAGGCCGGCAAGGGATTCATTCGAGATGATCATGTACCAGACTTCGAAATGGGTATTGGCCGGGATGTATGTTTTGGTCACGTCGCGGAACGAGGCATAATAGCCTTCGGCACCCGAGCCGATCACACCGTCAACAACGCCGGTCTGCACCGCTGTGAAGGCTTCGGAAAACGGGATAGGCGCGGGGATGTAGCCCAATGCATCGCCAGTTAACTGGAAGCTCTTGATGCCAGGCACCCGCACTTTGATGCCGTTATCGACCGACGGATCGCCCGGCGACACTGCGTCGGTATTGAGCGCGATGCCACCAAAGTAAACCGGATAGGCGGCTAGCATGGTGATGTCCTGCTTGGCGTAGAGCCCATCCATGGTTTCACGCACCACGCCGCCAGGACCGTAGATCGCACGGGCCTGATCCCAGTTTCCGGCGAGATAGGGGAACGAGCTGATCTGCATCTTGCGGTCTGCGGCGGCGGCGGCCGGCTGGGTCGCCATGTCGACCGCGCCGACCGAAATACGTTCCTGCACTGTTGTATAGTCGCCCAATGCCGAGGCGGCATAAATTTTGACTTTGACGTCACCGCCGGTTGCTTCGTCCACGGCGGCGGCAAAGGCGTTCAGCTCGACGTCGATTGTCGTACCTTGCGGGCGCACATGGCTCATCTTCAGATCAGCCGCCATCGCGGTGGTCGACAGCGCCATCAGCGCACCGGTCGCGGCAGTTATCATCATGCGTTTCATTGGGTTTCCTCCGTTAGGGTTTAGTTTGTTCAGGATCAGTAGCCAAAGAGTCTGGGCAGGAAGAGCGACAGGTCTGGCCAGAGCGATGTCAGGAACACCACAGGCACATAACCAGTCACGATCAGGATCATCGCGGGCGGGATCACCTTGGTGACCTTCACGTTGCCGATCCGTGCCCCGAGATAGAGGATCGAAGCATAGGGTGGCGTCACGCCCCCCATCGCGGTGTTGACCCCCATGATCGCGGCGAACTGCACCGGGCTGACACCAATGGCATTCATAAGAGGCAAGAGCAGCGGCGCTATCAGGATGATTGCGGTCACGTCGTTCACGACCATTCCGACCAGAAACAGCATAATGTTGATCAGGATAAGCAGCAGAACCTTGTTGTCTGTGATCTCGAAAATTGAGGCGACCAGTGCCTGCGGGATACCTTCCATCACATACATCTGGCTCAGGATCATCGAAAACAGGATCATCAGCAGGATCGCACCGACGGCGGTTGCGGACTCCTTACCGGCCATCAGGAAGTTCTCCCACCTTAGCCCCTTGTAGATCAGAAAGCCGACGGGCAGTGCATAGATCACCGCTACCGCGGCAGCTTCGGTCGGTGTCATGATGCCGCCGTAGATGCCGCCCAGGATAATTACCGGCATCAACAGTGCGGGGAAGGCGTGAGCGCCGCGTTTGGCAACTTCGCTGCTGAGTTCGCTGAACGTGGGTTTTTCATCCAGTATCAGGTTGAACTTGCGCGACATCCATAGGTTCACCATTGAAAAGTTGAACATGATGAAAAGACCCGGCCCAAGCGTCGCGAGAAAACAGGCGAGGATCGAGGTGTCGGTGACCCAACCGTAGATGATCATGGTGACCGAGGGTGGGATCAGCAAACCAAGGATCGAGGAATTGGCAATCAATGCGGTCGCGTATTCGCGGGGATAGCCGCGCTTTTCCATTTCCGGGATCAACAGCGGTCCGATCGCCGCAATGCCGGTCAGGCCGGACCCCGAGATCGCCCCGATCACTGCGCAGCTAACCGCCGCCACGACACCCAGACCGCCACGCACGTGACCGATAAAGGCACTGACGAAACGTAACAGAGAGGCAGCAATACCGCTTTCGCTCATGATGGATCCGGCCAGAACAAATAGCGGAATGGCCAGCAAAATCGGGTTTCCAAGTTGCTGGAAACCCCAGAGCATATTGCCCTTCATAGTGGCGCCGCCGATGAAATACATCACCATCAACGCTCCGCCGAAGCAATAAGGCAGCGGAACCCCGAGGGTCAGCAGAATCACCAAGACAGCGACGGCAAGCAGGGCGACTTCAACCAAGGTGAATCTCCTCGTCAGTATCATATCCAAGAATGTGGCGGACCAGATGGATCGCTGTGTAGATCATCATCAGCGCCAGACCGATTGTCAGAGCGACTTCGGCATAGAATGTGGGAATGTAGAGCGTCGGACTCTCTTTCCAGACGCGCCATGAATAGCGGGTGAATTCCCAAGACCAACTCAGCAGCCAGAGCCCGACAATCAGGCTGATCACTTCGCCGATAATCGCCAGAATGACATGCTGGCGCGGCGTCTTCAGGAAGATCTCAAGCACATTTGCGCGGATATGAGTGTTTTCCCGCGAGGCATTTACTGCCCCAAGGACGTAGAGCCACAGCGCCGGGTAGGCCATAGTTTCCTCAAGCCCCATCACCGGTATTTGCAGTACATATCGGGTGATGACCTGAACAAATTGGCCCAAGGCCACGATGCAAATGATGCTGGTCAGCAGGTATTTTACGAAGCGTTCCATTCCCCCCCTCGCGACGTGATTGTCCGTCGCCGCAGTACCTACTTTCTCCTCTTCCATAGAAGCAAATTGAAAATTACGTTGTATCCATAGTTTGTTTCTATGGCCAAAGGGGGTCGCAACCACATGAACCTGACAATCCGTCAACTCACTACATTTCGCGAAGTGCTCCGCACTGGGTCCATTTCCGAAGCCGGGCGCACGCTCGGGCGCACGCAACCGTCGGTCAGTGCGATGATTGCAGGCCTGGAGAATGAGATCGGATTTCGGCTGTTCGAACGAGAGCATGGCCGGCTGACGCCAACGCCCGAAGCGCACTATTTTTTGGAAGAGGCCGAGGCCGTCCTGTCGCGGCTTACACAATCCACGCATACTTTGCAGGAAATATCGAACCTGAAGCGTGGCCGCCTACGCGTCGCTTGCCACCCAGCCGCATCAGGA
Source organism: Ruegeria atlantica (assembly GCA_013032095.1). Lineage (GTDB taxonomy): Bacteria > Pseudomonadota > Alphaproteobacteria > Rhodobacterales > Rhodobacteraceae > Ruegeria > Ruegeria atlantica_E. Next base: position 11,387 of record WQBJ01000034.1, read on the forward strand.
TTCTTCATGCCGGGCGTTCTCGGCCAGTTTTTGCAAGACAAACCCGCTATCAAGGCGTCGTTGATGATGCGTTCGTCCAAAGTCATCGAGGAACTGATCGCCTCGCAGCAATACGATCTCGGTTTTACCGAAACACCTGAGCCACGAAAGTCGATTCATCAGCAGGATTTCGATCTGGAATGCCTGTGTGCCATGCCCGCTTCGGACCCGTTGGCTGCGAAATCCCTGATTTCAACAGAAGATCTGGATGGCGCAAATCTGGCAACGCTTTTCTCAGAGCATCCGACTTTCCTGCAGACCTCTGCGGCCTTCAAGAACACTGGAAAGAGTTTTGAGCGCAGGTTCGAGCTGCGGACATTCCTACCTGGGTTACAGTTTGTCAAAGCGGGCCTGTGCTATTTGATTTGTGATTTGATTACAGCTTTTAGCTGCAACGATCCCCTGCACGGCACCGGTGGCATAGTATTTCGCCGCTTTAGCCCCAGAATCAGCAGCAGCGTTTCAATTCTCACCCCCGCACATCGCCCGGCGTCTTTGATAACTCAAAGCTTTAGCCAGAAACTGGCTGAGGACATAAACGCTATGAAAGAAAACGTTTTTCTCTAGTCTCGCTTCAACACCAGAGCAATGGCCGGTTCCACAACCGGGCGTAGGTGCAGCGATAGCGGAAGTCTGCTTTGTTGCGCTTTCTGCGAGTTCGCCGACCGTTAAGCTTTGCCTGTGCGGCGAATGCCTGAAAAGCGGGCTTCGACCGAAGCATGCCAACACAATTTCGAGTGTTCGCAAAGGGCCGTGACCAACAGAACCACTTCAATTCTAGCAAAATTTGTAAGGTGCTCCAATAAAGGAGGTGAGATGGCTTAAACGCAGGTAAGTTGTTTAGCGTGATCGCATTGGTCAGTCTTCTATTCATTCGAAGACGCCGAAATCCGACGCCCTAATGTCGCAAATTCTAACAAGATGTGCGCTCTGACCGACAGTCTCACACCGTCAAACTTGGTTTCTTCCGCAGATCATCACGGATCTGGATTATTCCAAAGGAGGAGACCCATATGTCTGCGAATGAAGACAACATACGGCAGCCCGGCTTAGTGCTGGCCCTTGTGCCAATAGTGCTTACCCTGTGTGTGCTTGGGCTGCAGCTTTTCTATTTCGGCGACTTTACCCCGCACATACCACTGGCATTTGGGATCGCGATCACTGGCATCGTTGGCCTCATGTTGGGTCACAAATGGCCGAGCATCGAAGAAGGCGTGTTTCACGTCATCAATATCTCCCTACCGTCAGTGTCGATACTGATCACAGTTGGAATGATCATTGGTGTGTGGATCGCAAGCGGTACTGTCCCGACGCTGATTTACTATGGTCTCAAGATTTTGTCGCCTGAGCTTTTTCTTGCCGCAGGAATGGTCCTTTGCTCTATTGTCTCTGTTTCGTTGGGCACCTCGTGGGGAACGACTGGCACGGTGGGCCTCGCGTTGATGGGGATCGGTGCCGGGTTCGGTATCCCCATGTACTGGACGGCGGGGGCGGTGGTCTCTGGTGCATTCTTTGGAGACAAGATCTCTCCTTTATCAGACACGACAAACCTGGCACCTGCCGTGACGGGGACTAATTTGTTTGATCACATTCGGAATATGCTTCCGACGACAGTTCCTTCGATGCTGATTGCGCTGGTGATTTACTTTATCGTCGGCTTCACTCTGATCGACACGTCCCAGGTTTCGTTTGACCGGATTCACGCAATCACCACAGCGCTGGACGATGCGTTCTGGATTTCGCCGATCATGCTGTTTCCGGCTGTTCTGGTTATTGTGCTGGCTGTCATGAAACAACCGCCGATCCCGTCATTGTTCGCAGGCGCCGTTGCGGGTGGCTTCATGGCCATCTTCTGTCAGGGTGCTGGGCTGCATGAGACGTTCACCTTCGCTAACAGTGGCTACTCGATTGACACTGGTGTGCCGGAGATCGATCCTCTGCTGAACCGTGGCGGCATCCAGTCAATGATGTGGACAATCTCACTGGTGTTGCTGGCCCTTGGTTTTGGTGGAGCGCTTGAACGCGTCGGCTGCCTTCAGGCCATCATCAATGTTGTCATCTCGAAGGTGAAGACGTTTGCCGGTATTCAAACCTCGGCCATCCTGACCTCTGTCGCGACCAACACCGTTGCAGGTGACCCCTATCTGTCAATTGCACTACCAGGACGGATGTATGCACCTGTCTATCGCGCGATGGGCTATTCCCCACTGAACCTATCCCGGGCGGTCGAGGAAGGCGGAACACTGGTGTCCCCTCTGATCCCGTGGAATGCGGGTGGTGCGTTTGTCATCACGGCGCTTGGCTTGGGTATCGCAGACGGCAACTTCGAAAACCTGCTGTATATTCCGCTTGCATTCGCTTGCTGGCTGTCACCGGTCATCGGTATCTTCTATGCCATGACAGGGCTCTTTTCGCCTAAAGCGAGCGAAGAAGAAATCCGCTCCTGGGAGGAAAGCGGCGAACCTGTTGCGCAGATGAGTGCCTGATCGTTCTGCACCAACACCAAATGAGGTGTTGGTGCCCTTCATCCGCCTTGGTCGATACTGGGAGGAGAGCATATGGACCCGAGAAACTTTGTCCCAAAGGGCGCGGCCAGCTATCGCATAGACTATGATGGATCAGCCCAGGAGATCTATTTCCTGCTGCTGCCAAAGCTGACCATGCTGGCCTTTAGCGCCGCAGTGGAACCTCTGAGGATCGCAAATCAGGTTACAAACAAAGAACTATATAAATGGTTTCTGATCACCGAAGATGGAAATCCAGTTTCCTGTTCGAATGGGATTGAGATTACGCCGGATTTTGCTTTGCACAACCTACCGCGATCGTCGCGGCTGTTTGTTTGCTCGGGTATTGAACCGGCGGAAAGTACAAACCCCAAAATCCTGTCGTGGATCAGCCGCCAAAGAACCTTTGGATGTAATCTGGGTGGTATCTGCACGGGAGCTTTCGCCCTTGCTAAGGCTGGAGTTCTGTCAGGTAAAAGATTCACATTGCATTGGGAAAACCACCCTGCTTTCGTCGAACATTTTGATGACTTGGAGCCGTCGTCCAACCTGTATGAGATAGACAATGAGCTTATGACATGTGGCGGCGGAAATGCCGCTACCGACATGATGTTGGACATGATCGAATCCGATTTCGGAAATGATCTGGCGGTCATCGTTTCGGACATGTGCATCCACTTTCGGTCCAACAATAGTAAAACGCTTCAGAAATCAGCCTTTTCTGTGGCGTTGGGTAGTCGTAATCAGTACCTGATTAATGCGATGCAGATCATGCAAGAAAACTTGGAAGAGCCGTTAGATATCTCTGAAATAGCAGAAGCCGTGCAGATATCTCGTCGCCAGTTGGAGCGCCTTTTCCAAAAGTATGTCGAAACTTCGCCTGTACAGTTTTATATTGAACTGCGCGTTTCGAGGGCTTTCGCATTGCTTAGCGAAACCGAGATGGCGGTTGCGGAAATCGCCGCAGCCACAGGCTTTAGCAGCGCTACACAACTTACGGTACGATTCAAGAAACGCTACGGTGAAGCGCCAACTTCATTCAGAAGGGGGTGGTCTGAAAGACGTGAATAATTTGCGTCTGAACAGTCATAATTTGAGACCTCTGAACGTACCAGTACTTTCTCTGCATTCAACCAAGGTCCGTTTTGGGAACGCTGCGATGCAGCACATCCAGTACGGCAAATGCCCGCAATGGGCCGCCCTTGTTTGTGCGGATAGCTTTCCACGGATCAGATACTGCGGTGCATCCGAGGTCTGGAATGAGCCCAAAGTACCTTAGGTTCCGTCAGCCAATTCGTTTACGGAAATCTTATCGACCTTTTTTTTTGAGGATCTTGTGAAAAACTCAGGGCAGTCTAAACCGCCCCGAATTCCGAAAAGATTTGTTGTCTATGGAGGGTCACTGATTTCCCTGCGATCCAGCCATCATAATCTCCATTACGTTGTCCAAGTTAAAGCTTCCGGGCTTTTGTCGTGGCGGAAATTCTTGAAAACTGGCTAGCCAGTTAGCGACATAGGCTCCGGCGGGAGCAAAGACGAACATGTGCTCCACCCACCACCGCTGATAGCCCATCGCATCTTCTGCCTCGGCACGTTCAAAGGGGTCCATTCGCAAATTCGTCAGTGAAGGAGCGCGAAGAACTTCGAAAGGGGTTGTCCAGACTTTGTACCCTTCAGCATGCTGTTTGAGATATGTGAACTTCCAGTCTGTCCAACGCAGGGCAGCGACTGATCCGTCGTCGGTCCAGTAAAGAAACTCATTCCGCGGCCATTCGGCTTCACCACGCAAAGCTGGTCCTAGGTCGTACCCGTCAAGATGCACTTTGTACTGGCGACCGATAGCTTCGACGTTTCCCTGTAGTAGCTTCTCTTTTATGTCAGGCTCGCCAGCAGCTGCCAAAAAGGTCGGCAACATATCTTCGTGAGCACCAATGTCGTTAACTACTGTCCCGGGATCAATTGTTCCTGGCCAGCGGATCAAAGTCGGTACGCGGAATCCGCCTTCCCACTGCGTGTTCTTCTCACCTTTGAACATCGTGGTGCCGCCATCAGGCCATGTGAATGTCTCTGCTCCGTTATCGGATGAGTACATCACAATGGTATTTTCGGCGATTCCAAGTTCTTCGAGTTTGTCGAGCAACTGGCCTACATGACCATCATGTTCCACCATGCCATCCGCGTATATGCCGTAACCCGTAACTCCTTCGCTCTCCTCTTTAAGATGCGTAAAGATGTGCATTCGCGTGGAGTTCCACCAAAGGAAGAAAGGTTTCTCCTGCTCAACTGCACGGTCCATAAAATCAAGCGCTCCGGCAGTTACCTCCTCATCGACAGTTTCCATCCGTTTTCGGGTCAATGGACCTGTATCTTCTATGGAGCCGTCAGCGCTTGATTTGATTACCCCGCGTGGGCCGAATTGTTCTCGGAATTCTGCACCACTTGGATAGTCGGGATGTTCAGGCTCTTCTTCGGCATTTAGGTGATACAAATTGCCAAAAAATTCGTCGAAACCGTGATTGGTGGGAAGCATCTCGTCCCTGTCGCCAAGATGGTTCTTGCCAAACTGGCCTGTCAGATAACCGTGGTTTTTCAATAGCCCTGCTATGGTAGGATCTTCTACCCGCATACCTTCAGGAGCACCAGGCAACCCGACTTTAGTCAGTCCAGTGCGCATTGGCGACTGACCGGTGATAAAGGCCGCGCGTCCAGCGGTGCAACTTTGCTGACCATACCAATCTGTAAACAAAGCACCTTCAGCAGCTAATCGGTCAATGTTTGGAGTGCGATACCCCATCATACCACGGTTAATAGCGCTGACATTGAATTGGCCGATGTCATCGCCCCAGATCACAAGAATATTGGGTTTGTCACTCCCTTGCGCACTGGAAAACCCCGGCATGAAGGCGACAATTGCAGAAAAAACTAATCCTCTAAGCATGATCAAAACCCCTTTTGGATAGGTGCCAAGATGGTACCCGCTTTTTGGGCTTGTGAATACAAATCACACGCGAAAACTGATCCTCGCTGCATTCAGGCGCCTCCGGTGGGATGTCACACATTTAGAGTACGGTTGAATGAATGAGTTAATAATCTGGTGGCGGAAATTCATGACCACGCGAAGGTCAGTTTTGTCCGCACAGCTGGTCTTGGGAAACGCTTGGATCTCGCCTGCGCAGCGAATGGCAGCTTTGGTGAAGCTGCACTGAGGCACCGTCTGGCAAGATGAACGACTGGTTTGGGCCGGCGACTACGAAACACCCAGAAGATACGTTTTGGCCAACGCTCAAAGAGGTTTGGCGAGCCTTTGCTCTCGGTAGGTTCTGAGTGTTTCGCCGAGGCGCGTTTTGAGCCAGCGCGAAAAATGGCTGCTGTCCGAAAAACCGCATTCATATGCGATCTGCGTTACAGTTCTCTTGGAACTCATAAACCGGATGGTCATATCAGAATTGATCCGTGACCTTGATCGGTCCCGGCAATTTTTCACTGAAACAGCAACACATGATTAACCAATAACGAGGCTGATCAGCGAAGCCATGGACGCTGGCGTAATCCGAAATGCCGATCCGGCTTTTGCGACCAACCAGCTATTGGCACTCGTGAAAATCTTCTTCTTCTGGCCTGAGTTCTTTCTCGGCGAGAACCCGACGCCCAAAGATGTTTTGGACGATTGCGTCGAAATGTTCCTGGCACACTACAAAGCAGATGTTTGACTCGTGACTGCGAACGCTCGCTTCGTGCCTAATTTGTGAGTCCGCAAGATTCAGTACTTTGCTCTTGCGGCGAAAGTCCGGTCTGGTGGGCCGCACCGCAGCGATGGGAAGCCTCGATCAATGGCCGGTTTGGGCCGTCCAGGTAAGATGATGCGGCATCGTTAAGAACCGTTGTGCGCAAAAGGAGTGCCCAGTTTTCGAGGCGCTATGCCTAACGTGCGGGGGAGGATCGCCTCTGTGTCGCAAGTAGGTTTGCGATCCATACGAGCAAAAGCTTCCGGCATGGTGAATGAACTGCTGAAAAAGCTAACGCCAAACTTCACGCTCTATGTACTCTTGTTCAGTTGCCAATTCATTGGGTTTTAAATTGGGAAGTTTGCGATAGATTCAACAACTCATTCACTTGAACCAATAATCATTTCACCAACCAAGGGCGTATCGTACACATTTTGCCCGATGACTTTTGCGAAGGCCAAAGAGTTTCCGGTTCCCAAAGGGCATGCCGCTAACTTCATTGCTTCGCTCGCGAGTTGAACATTTTGGTAAACGGCGCCGACCTCTTTAAGGGTCAATGAGTATGCCAAGTCGCCGTAGGCGGTTCGAGTGATCGCCATGTCCGAAGATAGCAGAAGTAGAATTTGCGTGTTAGAAGCACAGTTCGCTGATGCGGCGGCGTCTTCCAAAAGGCCCTTGAGAGCGCGAGTGAATTTGGTAACCATTGTGAGGCCGTGACTGGCGGCATCGTAGGCATAAAGCCCAGGCACTAATCCATCGCAACGATTGACCAGAAGATACGTAGTCAACGAATATAAAGCACCACCACTGGGATAAGAGCGGTGACCATTCTCTTGGTAGAAACATCGGAAAAGCAACTCGTTAAGCTGCGCAAGATTGATCGATGTGCGGCCTTGGTCGCGTCGACTTCTGCGACTGCGGGACACCAGCAAATGCGGCGGGTCGCTTGCGATAAGATCCGCTACATTTGGAAGCGGCAGCGCGATGTCCGGAATATCTTTGGCTGTCTGTCTAAATGTTTGCGGCTTCCCCGTTTTCCCAAGTTTAGTCCTTGTGAAACCGAGGCGTGTATGGCTGTGGAACAGCACTTCGTGCACAGGCGGTTGAGTTTTTGCAGTGCCGTCCAGCAAATCGCACCACTCAAAGAGCCGCATCAATGCCTCGAAAGCGTGGAGTTCAAGACCCGGCACGCAGTTTGTGACCTGCGTAGCCTCCATCCCCTCGGACAACTTGAAAAGCAATGGACCTATCTGTGGGTCCAGCAAATCCACGGTCGCCCAACTACCTGGGACCATCGCCCTGAACCCCTTCTTGTCAGGCTGAAACAGCGTTTGGGGAGACAGTCTGAAAGTTTTTCTCGGTTTGAACGTTGGAAGGCCAGTCTCTGGTGCGCGCTGTGGGACACAAACCGAAATAGCCAGAGAATTCTGTATGACAAAACGGCACAGAAAGCCGCGTTGATCCAGGCGAAACAGGAACGCCGCGCAGACATCCGCTGCATCCGGATTTGGGGCGAGGCAAGCTGTCAAAACCGCCTCACTCACACCGCCCTGAGCGAGCTTTCTGGCGAGGGTTACTTCGGACCTGTCGGTAATAGATATCGACCCGCTTGGGCTGCGCAAATTCACACCTTGATCTGCCTCGTCCAGCAGAATGTCAGGTGCCAACCCGTATGCCCAGATGTCCGGCTGGTCCATTACTCACTTCCTTTCAGGGTATCAAAGTGACGTTGCCACCCGGACCAGTGGACGCGCAGAATGCGCGGCTCAATGCACGATTTTTTGGGCGCAGTCCGCTCGACTTTCTTAGCCACTTGTCGAACACGTTCGGAGACGTGTCGAGTTTTGATCTGGGTGCCGGACCAATCGTTTTTGTGCATGATGCTGACCTTGTTCGGACGCTCTTTCGCTTCCACGAGGCGGATCTGCGCAAGCCTGTTTTCTTGCGAGATTCGAATGCTGGGCATTGGGGCGATGGGCTGACAACACTTGACGATCCCGAAACCTGGCGTGCGCGAAGGCAACTCTTGCTGCCGCTCTTTCGCGCCTCGCTGCGCGCGCCACGGTTGTCTGTTGCGGCAGAGCTCGCTGAGGCCATCACAGCGCGTTGGCAGGACGGAGAACCAATTGATCTTGTTCATGAGGTTCGGGTGCTGATCAGCCGCAGCGCACTGCGCACAGTTTTGGATGCTGACCTTGAGGGCCACAGCGATGGTCATGGCCGCAGTGGTTTGGTCCCTTACCTCGAAGGCTACGGAGAGGATTTCACCGCCACCATGGGCAGTGGCGAAGGAGCAGTGCAGATGACACGCCCTCGGGCACCCTGCAATTTGGATGGAGTTCTGGCCATCATCCGTGCTCGCTTCGATAGCTTTGTTGATCGAGGTGATGTTCTCTCGGCCTTGGTGAAAGCACATCAAATGGCCCCCGAGGTTCTTTCCAAGCAAGATGTCGTGAGCGAAGTTATTCAGATGCTTTTTGCTGGCCACCTGACAATGCCTTCTGCTTTGACGCATTTCTGGTACGACATTGCCCGCTATGGGCTGGACAGGAAATTGGCTCATGAAGCAACGACGCTTAACAATGCCGAGCGTCTCAGCATCGCAACGCTTGGCACAAGCCGCACGATGGGGATATTGCGAGAGTCGATGCGCCTGACGCCCCCGGCGCCAATCCTGTACCGTGAAGTGGCACGCGGCTTTCGAGTGCGCGAATATCAATTGGGTGAAGGGCTCGGAGTTTGGGTTTGTCCAGGTCTGCTGCATCGGGATCCTCGTTACTTTTCGCAGCCTTCTGAGTTTCAACCCAACCGCTTTGCCGCAGGTCGTATTCCGCCAGTTTCGGCCAAAGCTTATATGCCTTTCGGTGCCGGTCCAAGAGTTTGCATTGCGGCTGCCCAATCCTTGTCGCAAATGGCCGTCATCATTCAATCAATTGCTCGAAATTTTGAGTTGAAACCCGTATCCGGAACGACCAACCAATTCGATGTCCTGCGTCGGCCTGGCGCCCAAAACTACCGAAATCCGTGATGTATGCGCGTTTAGTAGACTAACTGTTACTTCAAAGATCCAATCACAACTTGATCGTGTCTTTTTCCTGTGTGAAAAGATTAAGGAAGTGTAGCAACGCTATGTAAATGTATAGATGAAAATCAACCGAGGGAGGAATTTTACATGACAGCACCGACGAATGAAGACTGGGGAAAGATGCACGCGAAAGCCTGGAAAGACCCGGAATTTCGGACGTTGCTCGAGCAAGACCCAACATCCGCAGTTAAGGCATATGGCGAAGAAATCGGCAAGACTTTCACACAGATCGTAAATGTCGGAGACAGACCCGACAACGTACACGATGATGATCTTCACGAGCATGATACTGCCGTTGCGCCACCGGCCTGCTGCTGAGGGCGCGCGCCCTCATGTATGACCGTGCCATCGCGGCACCCCGGTTCAAATCCAGCATCAAGGCAATCGTAGTTCCTGAAGAAGGTTTGTACCTGTTCAGCGAACATGGTCACGTCTGTCTGAAGGGCACAATATTCTCCGACCTGGCGCCTTTGCTGGACGGAACGCGCTTGGTTGAAGACATCTTCGAGCAACTGTGTCAGATCCATGTCAGTGCCGACGTGCTCTCAGCTCTAGACCTGCTCAAAAAGCGTGGCTTCTTGGCCGAAGACAGTTTGTCGATGCCACACAGCCAGCAGGCCTTTTGGGAATTGGCCGGCGTGAACCCTGCAAACGCCGCCGAGCGTCTGGCAAAAACTCCGGTCGATGTCACCTGCATCGGTCAGGATGGCGCCTACATGCGCGAGGCTCTCGAAAAAAACGGTCTTCGCGTTGTTGATCGCGGCGCGCTGACTGTTTTTGCCACCGATAACTATCTTGCTGCTGATTTGGCCGAGTGGAACAAGCGGGCCGTTGAGGAAAATCAGCCATGGATATTGGCCAATCCCGGCGGCCTTCAAAGCTGGCTGGGTCCTGCATTTGTTCCCGGCGAAACCGCCTGCTGGGAGTGCCTTGCGCATCGTCTGCGATGGCATCGCCGCGTTGAAACCCATATTGGCAAGCTTTCTGGTCTGGCCGGCAACCGCCTGGCACCAAAAGCCAGCATTGATACTTCGCCAGTTGCGGCGATGGCGGAACTCGTCACCGAAGTGACGCGTTGGATCGGTGTTGGCGGCCCATCGGTGCTGGCGAACCGGGTGATCAGCACGGATCAGCTATCAATGGAACGGAAAAGCCATACACTGACGCGCCGACCTCAGTGCCCCGTATGCGGTGACAGTTCTGCCTTGGCCGAGATAACCCCGCGACCAGTTCTGCAATCCCGACCGAAGGTGCACAGCAGCGATGGCGGGCACCGATCCTGCCGCCCGAATGAAATACAGGCTATACTGGAGCGGAATCTAAGTCCGATAACTGGTATCGTTGGATCTCTGGCCCCGGGTGTTCGTAGTGGTCCTACCGACAATGGTTTCTGGATCACACCAACTTATTCAGCCGACCACAACTTTTCAGACTCGCATGATACCCGGTTTTTCCTTCGCGAAGGGCTGCGGCGGCGGTCAGGCGGCAAAGGTCGTAGCCCGGAGCAGGCTCGTATCAGTGCGGTGGCTGAATCCCTGGAACGCTATTGCGGTGTATTTGATGGCACTGAGCCGCGCCGTCTTGCCCGGCTCAAAGACCTCAACGCGCCTGTAATTCTTCCAAACGAATGCCTAGGCTATAGTGCGCAACAATATGCGGATCGTGCCGAGCATAATCGCAAAGATCACAAAGCATATTGGGTTTCCGAGCCTTTCGATCCGGAAGCCGAAATAGAATGGACGCCGCTATGGTCGCTGAGTGATTGCGCCATGCGGTACCTGCCGACATCAATGTGTTATTTCGGCTATCAGGGAAACGGGCCCAACTTTGGACGTGCGGATTCCAACGGCTGCGCCGCTGGCGGCACCCTAGAAGAAGCTATTCTGCAAGGCTTGCTGGAACTGATCGAAAGAGATGCCGTCGCGATTTGGTGGTACAATCGGTTGACCCGCCCCGGCGTGGATATTGCAAGCTCCCGTGACACATACGGCCAAGAACTTCTAACGCATTACTCCCAAGTCCATAGAACCCTGCGGGTGATAGATGTCACAAGCGACATTGGCATACCGACCTTTGCGGCGATCTCGGGAAGAACGGACAAGGTTGAAGAGGACATCATTTACGGGTTTGGCTGCCATCTCGATCCCGAGGTAGCTCTGTCGCGGGCCCTTACGGAAATAAACCAGTCTCTGGAAGCCGTTCCGAAGCCGGGCGGCGCAGCCGCCGAAGTAACTTATCTTGGCAGTTCTGATGCGATCAATTGGTGGCGTACGACGCGGCTGTCGCAAGCGGAGTACCTTGTCCCTGACGACAGCCAAGCGACGTTGACGCTGGCTGACATCGGAAGTCTGGCGACTGACGACGTTCTTGCGGATATCGAGATTTGCGTTTCTCGCTTAAAGGCAAACGATATCGATGTGCTGGTTCTCGACCAGACACGGCCAGATGTGAATTTCCCGGTCGTGCGCGTTGTGGCCCCAGGCCTGCGCCATTTCTGGGCCAGGTTCGGACCTGGGCGCCTTTATGACGTGCCCATACGTCAGGGATGGCTTTCTACGCAAACGCGCGAAGAAGACCTAAACCCACACGTTATACAATTTTGACCCATTGAATGAGGTATGCGGAGATGACCAGCAGCAGCTATTTCGACTATGCCCGCCCTTTCGACATCATGATCGGAATGTGGACGGGCCATTCAATCGTTTATGACAACAAAGGGAATTATCTCTACACCGGGCCCAGTATCCTGACGATCGACTGGAAAGAGCCGGGAAAAGTCATGCATTACCGGCAGGAAGACCTTGGAAGCCTGGACGAACTGATACAAGAGCACGAGCACGGCGAAGCGCTCAAGGATCTGTTTGTTCTGCGTGAATTTGAGCTTCAAGTCGATGGCAAGTCCTGCGAGTCGATCACCGGTGACATAAAGGTCCACGGTGTTGAGAGTTCCCCCGGAACCTACCTGTTTCATCTCAACTTCCCGACTGGAGACTATTATAACAATCAGTACTTCCTCAATCCCAATCAGCGCCGCATAATCGGTCCATTCGTTCCGCGCGATGCAAATGGAAAGACCGACGGTTTCCAATTTGTTGTGTCGCAAACTTTCGAGCGAATTTCCTACGACGTACCCGAAAACGCGTTCTGATCCATATGCCAGGGCCAGCAGTCCCACAGCCAGCCAACTCGCGAATGGAAAGTGCACAAGCACTTGTCATCGGGGGCGGTATCGCAGGACTGCTTTGTGCAAATATGCTGAAGGACCGTTTTAGCAAAGTAACGGTTCTTGAGCGGTCGAATTATGCGCAACCCTCAGATAGCACGCCCGCAACACGCCCCGAAGTGCCGCAAAGTCACTGTCTGCACATGCTTATGGGAGCTGGCACCCTTGCTTTTGACGAACTGGTGCCCGGCTGGCGCGTTGAATTGATTGCGCGCGAAGCGGTGCCTTATGACGTGGGCTCCGATGTTGCCATGCGGGTGACCTCAGGTTGGTTGCCGCGTGTAGAAACCGGCATAACCCTCTATGGTGCTTCACGCGGCCTCATCGAAGCAGCGCTGCTTTCGGTATTGCGCGAGGCAGACAACGTTAGGATCCAAACGGGGCAACGCGTTATCGGCCTCGAGGTTTCGCAGGATGGCGCGCGCGTCTGTGGTGTGAGACTTCAGTCGACCACCGGCGGCTCCCATGTTTTGGCAAATGCGGACGTGGTCGTCGATGCCAGCGGTACCGCTTCGCGTTTACCGCGCTGGCTCGCAACGATTTATGGAGAGCAGCATCAAATCGCTCGGACCGAGGTCGCGCCGGGTCGGCAATATGTTTCACGTTGGGTGCGGCTCGCGCCCGATCAGGACCCGGGCTGGCAAGGCCTTTCGTTAGCGCCGACCCTTGAGTCAGGCGGACGTGCAGGGATGATGATGCGTGCCGAGAAGGACCTTTGGGGGGTGGTGCTGCAAACTCCCGAAAATGTCCCACTGCCGACCGATGATAAGGCCTTTCTTGCATCAGCGGCAGCGTTACCAGACAGAAGTCTGTACGACGTTCTTGCACGCGCCATGCCGGTAACGCCTCTGCACCTGTTTGGCCGCACCGCTAATCGCCGTCGCCACTATGAGGATTACCCTTTCTGGCCGGGCAACCTGTTTGCGATTGGCGACAGCGCCTGCGCACTTGACCCCTATGCCGGTCTGGGAATGACGGCCGCTGCGCGAGGTGTCCAATTGCTCCAACGGTATCTGGATCATTCAGTCCGTACTGAAGCATCATTTCAGTCACAGCTTGCCAAGCACAACCAGTGGCCATGGATGATCGCGACGGGTGATTGGACGCATGGTGCGTCAAACCCCGGTATGGCAGATCAGATTGACAGCCTTACTCGGGCTGCACCTTTTGACCCCGAACTGGCCATACTGTTGCTGGAACTCCAGCATATGCTGCGCGCACCGGAAACACTAACGAACGAGGCTGTTGCATGAAAATTGCTGTATTAGGCGGCGGAACGGCCGGATTCATCGCGGCGGCCCACATCACCCGATATTTCCCAAAGGCCGAGCTTTGGCACATATACGATTCCCGCATTCCGACAATCGGAGTGGGAGAAGGAACGACCCCACGCTTCCCGCTGTGGCTGGACGAGGTCACTGGCATCGGACCAGACGAGCTCCAAGCGCGTTGTGGAGCCACGGTAAAGCTGGGGTCGCACTATGAAGGATGGGGATTACGTAGCACCGATTTTGTGAACAGGTTTCAGCCGCCGCGTCTTTTCGGGTATCACTTTGACGCCGGCCGTGTGACAGGGGTCATTGCTGATCACGTACAGGCGAAGCAGCTTGATGCCCGGGTTGAAACCCTTGAGACTCAGCCCGGCGGCGTTACGATCGGATTTGAGGACGGCAGCCAACTGGACTGTGACTATGTGTTGGACGCGCGTGGATTTCCCGCCGGAGCCTGGGCGCAAGCGCCTGAAGATCCAGAAATTATCCGCATGGATTGGATACCCACTGGCCGTGCGATGGTCCGCCGTCTGCCTCCCAGTACCGAAACCAGTATGTCTCGTTTGATCGCTCGGCCGCATGGGTGGGTGTTCCAAATCCCTTTGCGCGACTGGACCTCTTGCGGGTATGTATTCAATCCCTCGCTCAGCAGCGACGAAGACGTCTTGGCGGATTTCGACGCCTTTCTCGAAGATGAGCAGGTTGAACCCACGGAAATACGCGTGCGCGTCAGTTTCCCGAATTTCATGCGTCGAAGCTGGTTTGACGGCCGAGTTTTCACCATTGGCAACGCGGCATCATTCGTCGAACCACTCGAGGCCACTGCCATCGGTGCCACGATCATGCAGGTTCGCAACGCGCAACGCTGGATGGAGGAAAACCACCCTCAAAGCGCGCCAGATTTGGGCGCCGTGGACCACGCGAACCAAACCATGCGTTCTTATGTTTTGCGCAATTCTCTGTTTATCGCCTGGCACTATGCGTGCGGATCACGGTGGGATAGCCCATTCTGGAACCTGGCCGCCCGCAGCCTTGAGCGCGCGAGCAAACATGAGTACCTGACAGGCCACGTGGATGCGATGACCGATTTTCTGGACGTTGGGCGCGACTTGCCCGGCGCACAAATCGGGACCTGTGCGGAACAAGATCGATGGGAGCGGGAGATATTGCCAAAGCTGACTAAATTCATCCCGTTTGGCAACTTTTCGGAGCTTAATTTTGCGCAAGTTGGCCATGGCATAGGATACTATGGTGCTAACAAAATGTCGGTAGGTGAAAGCGCAAATGGATAACGTGAATATGTCTTTCGTCCCGGGCTTCCAATTGTCCGAGCGCCTTTATGAAAGCACCAATTCGTTTGTGTTCCGAGCAGCGCGCGACTCTGACGGTGAACGCGTCGTCATCAAAATCCTCAAAAGCGATTTCCCCAGCGCCAGTAGACTTGCGCGCTTCCGCAGCGAGTTTGAGATTACCAGCGGCCTGAACCTGCCGGGCGTGATCAAAGCGCTGGACCTGCAACGCCATGACAAATCGCTCATGATGGTTCTAGAAGATTTCGATGGAACCTCTGTCGCGGATCTGTTGTCGACCCGGGCTATGTCACACGAAGAGTTCCTTGAGACCGCTATTCAGATCGCCCGCTCTGTTGACGGCATTCACCAGGCGCAGGTCATCCACAAAGATATCTCGCCTCAAAACGTGCTCATCAATCCGGGCACTGGCGAGGTGAAACTGATTGACTTTGGGATTGCGACGCAGTTTTCAACCGAGCATCCGATCCTGAAAAGCCCTGAGGTTCTGGAAGGCAGTCTGGCCTATATTTCGCCTGAACAAACCGGGCGCATGAATCGAACGCTTGACCATCGCACCGACTTCTATTCGATGGGTGCGACCTTCTACGAGATGCTCACAGGTGTGCCACCTTTCGAGGTTGACGACAAACTAGAGCTTGTACACTGCCACGTTGCCCGCGAACCTGTTCCTGCCCATAGGCAAATCCCGGACGTATCACTGGCACTGTCCAAGATTGTCCAGAGAATGATGGCAAAAAAGGCCGAGGATCGATACCAAAGCGCGCTTGGCATCATTGCAGACCTTGAAGCCGTTCGGCTTGGCATCAACCTCGATCAGTTTGTACCGGGTCTCAAGGATCGTACGGAGCGTTTTACGGTTCCTGAACGCCTGTATGGTCGCGATCAAGAAGTGCACACATTGCTCGAAGCATTTGAAAGGGTGCGTCAGGGACCTGCCGAGATGATGTTGGTGTCCGGATCTTCGGGTGTTGGCAAGACGGCACTGGTGAACGAAGTTCATAAACCGATCACCCGGGCGCGTGGCTATTTCATCAAGGGTAAATTCGAACAGTTCAAGAAAAACGACCCATATTCGGGCCTTACGGTCGCCTTGCAGGACCTGGTGCGGCAATTGCTGACAGAAAGCCAAACGCGTCACGCAACCTGGCGCAAGGAACTCAATGATGCTTTAGCCCCGAACGCATCGGTCATTCTGGATGTTGTGCCGGAACTTGAACTAATCATCGGGCCGCAGCCCGAGGCACCTGAACTAGACGCCGCAGAGGCGATGAACCGGTTCAACCAGACCGTTCAGCAGTTTTTGCGTGCGCTATGTGCTCACGACCGAGTTGTCGTGCTGTTTCTGGACGATCTTCAATGGGCCGACAGCGCCACGCTGGGACTATTGAAGGTTGTTTTAACCGACGATCAGATCGGGCGGTTGCTGTTGATCGGTGCCTATCGCAGCAACGAAGTAAACGCGATGCATCCCATGTCGCGAGCACTGGATGCCGTCGAGGAGGCCGGTGGACGCCTGTCCAGCCTGTCGCTGACCCCACTGGGCATGTCTGACATCGCGAATTTGATTGCGGACACGCTCCAATGCGAAGCGTCGCAGCTTTTCGAATTGGCGCAACTCGTGGTGCAAAAGACCCAGGGAAACCCACTTTTTGCGCGGCAGTTTCTGATGGATTTGCACCATGAAAAGCTGATTGCGCAAAAGGCGGATAGTCCCGATGAACCCGCAAAATGGACATGGAAAATTCAAGCCATCCGCGCAGCAAAGATCACCGACAATGTCGTCGACCTCTTGTTGGAGAAACTGCGCCGGTTAGAGCAAGACACGCAATCCGTCCTGCAAATTGCGGCCTGTATCGGCAACCGTTTTGATATCGACACTTTGGCGCTGATCTTAAAGATCGAACCCCAGGAAGCGTTCGAATGCCTGCTTCCAGCCATTCAGGAAGAGATGATTCAGCCTCTGTCTGACCTAGTCGTGATGGAAACGGACAACGCCCTGTCCCCGCTTGTGGTACGAGAGTTCGCGTTTCAACACGACCGTGTTCAACAAGCCGCCTACGGTCTGATCAACACTGATGGTCACAACAGCGTACATCTTGCCATTGGACGCGAACTCAGGGCGCGTCTGACTCCGGAAGAGTTGAATGACCGAATTTTTAAGGTGGTCGATCAACTCAATATCGGGCGGGACGGAATGGAAGACCGTGCCGAACAGGTTGATCTTGCGCATCTTGACCTGATTGCCGCGCGCAGAGCATATGACTCTGCCGCTTACGGCGCCGCACTGTCCTTTGTGAACGTCGCGTCCGAGCTTTTGGGAGCAGACGGCTGGGACGAGAACTATGAGCTGATGTTCGAAGCTCAACGCTTGTCCGCATCGCTCGAGTACCTGACCGGCAATTTCGAGCGATGCACCGAAATTGTTACGACAACGTTGGCACACGCCAGAACTGACCTTGAGAAAGCCGAAATCTACTTCACGCGCATCGCGCAACATACTTTGCTGATGGAATTCGACGAAGCCATCGATGCAGGCATCAAGGCTCTGGGGCTTGTCGGTGTCCAGATGAGCCTCGACAATCTCGAAGAAGCCGGCCAAAACGCGATCGGCCAAGCCGCAGCGATGCTTGGCGCCACCAACCCGGCGGCACTTTTTGACAATCCGGATGTCGACAGCCCTGAAATTGCGCTGGCACAACGCAGCTTGCGGCATCTTACCATTGCAGCGTTCCTGAACAACCAAGAGCTTTTCCCGCTGATTGTCGGCACCTCGGTACAATTGTCTTTGAAGCACGGTAACGCGCCGGAATCTGCACTGTTTTTTGCCAATTTCGGCCTGATCCTCGGCGCGTTCATGGGCAAGTACCGCGAGGGTGCGGCATTCGGTGAGCTGTCCTTGCGGCTCTGCGACAAGTTTGGTGCTCGCGCCCCGACAGCCACTGTGTGCCTGGTTGCTGGCGTGGAACTGATCCCTTGGGTGCAACATGTGCGCAACTCGATCCCCGTTATCGAACGGGGTTATCGCGAGGGGATGAACTCGGGCGACATCCTTTGGGCTGGCTATCTGGTTATGTACCGGGTCGTGATCGACAGCTTTGCAGGCAAACCACTTGAAGAAACACTGGATGCAATGCCCGCCCAGTTGGACGCCCTCCAGCGGGCGCAAAACCACGGTGCCGCGGCAGGAATAAATGCATATCGGCTGGTGCTTTCAACGCTGGCGGGGCGTTCGCAATCCAGCACTGACTTTTCCGTCGAAGATTTGGACGAAGAAACATTTCTGGCCGGGTGTGAAGAGAACCAGATGTCCATGGCCATCTGTTTCTTTAGAATTCTAAAGGCCCAGGCCCTCTATGTTTTCGGCCGCCCTCAGGAAGCGCTTGCTGAGACGCGTTTGGTTGAACCGATCCTCAGCTTTGTCGTCAACCATCCCTGCCTTGCCGACCATCTTCTCTATCAGTCGCTTTCGATCGCCGCGCGTCTTCAGAGTGGCGGGCCCGATCCCGAGATGAGAAGCGTTCTGGAAGCAAATCACGAAAGGCTTGGCCAATGGGCAGAATCCGGCCCGGACAACTTTCAGGCTAAACACCTGATGGTGGCGGCAGAAATTGCGCGCCTGGGCGGCAAAGATACAGAGGTGCTGGACCTGTATGACGCGGCAATTGGCGCGGCACAGAGGGGACGCTTTCTGCAGGATGAGGCCTTGGCGTGCGAACTGGCTGCGCGTTATGTGATAAACCGTCGACCCAATGCACGGATCGGCTTGATGTACCTACGTGATGCGCGGCATGCCTATCGCCTTTGGGGTGCTCATCGCAAAGTAGAGGAGCTTGAGCTGGAGTTTCCTCAGTTGCTCACCGAACATCGTGATCGTCGCGCGACCACGCAACAGCTCAACGAAAGCTATTCCGCAACCACCGAAAAAGCGACCAACCAATTCCTCGGACAGGATCTTGACCTGAATACGCTGCTGAAAGCGGCGCAGACAATTTCAGCGGAAGTGGTAGTGGGGCGGCTTCTGGACCGATTACTTGGAATCCTGATCGAAAATGCCGGCGCCCAACGCGGCGTGCTTTTACTTGCACGTGGTGACGCACTGATGATCGAGACAGAAGTCAGCGTTACTTCCGACGGAGGTACACTCCAGACACCCGTACCTCTCGATTCCGACCAAGGATCCAGAATTGTCCCGGCCAGCGTAATCAATTTCACGGCCCGCACGCACGAGGTTGTGTTGGTGGACGATGCTCAAATTGACGAGCGTTTCATGGTGGACCACTACGTTCAGGAAAACGAAACCCGTTCCGTTCTGTGTCAGCCGATCCTACACCAAAACGAATTGATCGGCTTGGTGTATCTGGAAAACAATCTGGTAAGTTCTGCCTTCAAACCTGAACGTGCGCACCTTCTATCACTGCTTTCGGGTCAGATCGCCGTTTCAATGCGCAATGCTGAGATTGTTGAGCATCTGGAAGAAAAAGTTCGCGAACGGACCGAACAGCTTGAGGTTCACGCCAAATTCCTGGAGCAAACTTTCGGTCAGTTTCTTGCCACGGAAGTTGTGGACCAGTTGTTGAAGTCGGCGGATGGCGTGGATTTCAGTGGAAAGAAAACCACGGTTACCATGTTGATGTCAGATCTTCGGGGGTTCTCGACCCTCTCTGACGAACTGCCGCCGGAGAGCATTGTGGCAATGCTGAATACATACCTCAGCGAAATGACCAACGTTATCCAGAAATACAATGGCACGATTGATGCCTTTATCGGCGACGCGATCTTGGTGGTTTTTGGTGCGCCCTTGCAACGACCCGACGATGCTGAACGTGCTTTGGCGTGTGCGTTGGAAATGCAACAAAGGATGAGTTGGGTAAACGAATGGAATCTCAGAAACGGTTTCCCTGAGATTGAGATGGGAATCGGACTGAACACTGGTGAAGTCGTTGTTGGCAATATCGGTTCAGACAAACGCGCAAAATACAGCGTTGTAGGTAGCACAACCAACTTGGCTGCTAGAATCGAAAGCTACACCGTCGGTGGCCAGATCCTGATCGCAGACAAAACGCGCGAAGCCGTCAAAACGCCACTTGAATTAGGAACGATGCGCACGGTCGAACCCAAAGGTGCTGGCAATCCTTTGAAGCTTCATGAATTGATTGGCATGGGTGGTACCTATGCGATCACCCTTTCTTCGCAATCTGTCGAAATGGCTGAAATCAACCCGCCCCTTGCGCTCTCGTACAGAACGGTCGTTGGCAAACAGGTCGTGGGTGAAGCGCAGGACGGCCAACTTCTGAAGCTTTCTTCCGCCGAAGCGTGCATACAAACCAAAACAGCACCAAAATCTTTCAGCGATCTCCAGTTTCAGATCGAGTGGCAAAACGGCTCTGAAAGCACTCTGACTCTATACGGTAAAGTACTGGATGCGCGCGACGACAATGGTTGTTTTACGGTGCGCTTTACCGCAGTTCCTCCTGATGTGCGTTCAACCCTTAGTGAGATTTTTGAGAAAAATAGAAGTTTTCGCAAAAAGCTCCCGAACTAGTAAGACAGGGGCGGAGAGTTAAGTCCGTGGTCTTGTCAGAAGAACTTTGCTTGAGCAGGGCAGGGTGGTTGAATAGCGTTTGGGAATGACCAAACCTGTCTCCTTCAAATACTTCAAAACCAGCCCTGAGATCATCCGCCCAGCGGTAATGTTGTATATCCGGTTCCCGCTCTCGCTTCGGAATGTTGAAGATCTGCTGCACGAACGTGGGATTGATGTCAGCCACGAAACCGTCCGCTACTGATGGAACAGGTTAGGGCCGAAGTTTGCTTCTGAGATCAGGCGAAAGCGCGTGCAACAACTGCGAGCTTTTTCAAAATGGAAGTGGCATGTGGACGAAGTCTTTGTGAAAGTGAATGGCAAGCGCTACTACCTCTGGCGGGCCGTCGATCACGAAGGTGAAGCACTTGAAGCCGTTGTTACTAAACGTCGAAACAAAGCCGCAGCATTGAAATTCCTCAAGAAACTGATGAAGCGATATGGGAACGCCGACGAAGTGGTGACAGATCGCTTGGCGTCTTACCGTGCCGCTTTGAGAGACCTGAGAGCGCAAGACAGACAATGTACTGAGAGGTGACTCAACAATCGCGTCGAAAACTCACACCTCCCTTTCCGACAAAGAGAAGGTGCCATGCAAAGATTCAGGCGCAAGCGAAGTTTACAGAAATTCGCAGCCGTTCACTCTCCAGTCTACAAACACTTCAATCACGAAAGATTACTTAGCAGCAGAGACACATTCAAACTGACACGCATCGCCGCTCTTGCCGAGTGGCGTCAGCTTTGTTCCGTATAAGTTCGCGGATTTGGCGGCAAACTGAGACTGGTTCGAATTCGTCTGACAGCACCGCCTGAATGACCGCGTCGCCAAAGAAATCGTCACCGATGATCGTAATGTCTCCGATATTGATGCCCATTTTGAATTCCATTCGGTGGGCTGTTTCTTCATCGGTTTCCCACTCTTTCAGGGCGTTCTGGATTTCCAGCGTGCACCTAACGGCATCCAGAGCGGACGAAAATTCCAATAGAACGCCGTCGCCCATGAATTTCACGACACGTACATTTCGAGAATCTACGCGCGGCGAGAAGACATTGTCGAATCATTCAGAAAGGCGGGAGATTGTCCCGGCTTCATCCAATTCCATCAGATGCGAGTAGCCAGGCACGTCTGCTGAAACGATGGCAGCGAGTTTTCGAAGCATGGATTGTGGCATAGCAACATAATACTCGAACAACTCCGTCAGAAATAGCTGTATTCCGGTGGAGAAAACCACTGGTCTCGGTAAACAGAGCAGAGGGTCACTTGAAGCTTTTCAGGCTCCATAGCTGTGTCTCGAAACGACCTGTGATTGAGATTTGAGCCACTCGACGAATACCTTAGCCTCAGGACGCTGAAATTCTGCCTGCGTTTGGATGTAGTAAACGCCGAAGAGTGGCTCAGAGAACAATTCAATCATCCGACCAGATGAAAGATCTTCCTCAAAAAAAGCTCTGGCAGAATACGTGATACCGTCACCCCGGCGAACCGCGGTCATGATAAGGTTCCCCGGCATGTGATTTATGGTCAATGGCTCGGTAGGCACTACCCCGTGATAAGTGAACCAGTCCGCCGCTTCGTTGGTGCCCAGTTCCTGCAGCCAGGGCAGCTTTGTCAGAGAGGCCGGGTCACGCAGATCTTGGCCTTCGACCAAAGAAGTTGCTCCGATCACGACCATGTCGGAGACAAGGACAGCGTCCTCCTCTTTTCGTGGCATGCGTCTGTCGTGATACCTAATGGCGACATCGATACCACCTGGTCTTATCTGAACCAACTCCGAGGTTGGGTTCAGCATTAGAGTGATCTCTGGATGTTGACGTTGAAACTCGGCCATTCTCGGCAACAACCACTCCACCGCGAACGCTGGTGACATGGTCACTTGAACGGGACGGTGCGCTGTGTGTTCTGCCAGTCGCTCGACACCCCTTCTGATGATCTCAAAGCCGATACCCAGTTCACGCGCAAGAATGATGCCTGGCTCTGTCAATTCAATGCTGCGCCCACGTCTGGAAACGAGAGCTACACCCAGATGCTTTTCCAACGATTTTACCTGCTGGCTGACAGCTGCTTGGGTCACGTTCAAACATTGAGCTGCCATGGTGTAACTTCCAGCTTCCGCAACCGCTGAGAAAGCGCGCAAAGCGTTTATCGGGGGAAGGTGTAACCAATCCATACGATAGTTTTTCTAATGTTTAGTTAGACTATTTGAGTCGCATGATATCGTCATTCTTGGCAGTATTCACAGCAAAATCTGATTTGAAACTCGGAAAGAAGAGTGGAAAGACTTCATCACTGATGTCAGCTTAGCCGCACGCCAGGAGATCTTGATACGATGGAAAAAATTGAAGGTGGATGTTATTGTGGTGCCATTCGATATCAGATAGCGACCCCGCCAGTTTGGTCGGGTCATTGCCATTGCCGTTCATGTCAAATGGCCCTTGGCGGTGCCTTTGTGACTTGGGCCAAAGTGGCCGTCGAAGACTTCGCCGTGATCAAGGGCGAAATCCAACACATTGAGAAAACTCCGGGTATTCGCCGCGGCTTTTGTCGGGATTGTGGAACGACGCTTACATATGCCAGTGCCCATGAAGTTGAAGGCCAAGACTGGAGCGCCGACGCGTGGTTTGCGGCTGCGACGTTAGATGACCCATCGCTTGCTCAACCAAAAGCCCATGTCTTCGTTTCACATCAGCAGCCATGGATAAAACTCGACGACGGGCTGTCGACGTTTCTTGAGTTCTAATCAACTTTCTGAGCGAACCGAGGAGAAAGTGATGAACACTGCATATTCATATGCCTGCAAGGATTGCGAAGGCATGGAGGCCTGCCCAGGTAAAGTGATCGCAGCGACCAAAGATGAAGTATGGAGACACATGGAACTGCACGCGGTGGTTGCCCATGGAGAAGACCCTAGCTCGTGGGACGCCGACACTCGAGAATATCTGGGAACATTGATAAAATCCGCTTGATCAAATCAGTGGAGCTTCGACGACCAGCAAATTCTCGGCCTTAAATTTCGGTTTGGAACGCTTGGCAGCGAAAGGCAATTTTGTCTGCACACCGCAGCGTCGGAGCAGCAGGGCCAAGGTCTGTTAAGGGCCGTTAATTTGCCTGAGTTACTACCAACCCAAAATGGGTTGAAAGACGAAGTGAACCGCTAAAGTGCACAGGGCAATGCCGCACAAATTGAGCCAAAACCCCGCCCAAACCATATCGGTGATTTTAAGATCAGGGTTCGAAAACACAATCGCATTTGGGGCCGTAGCGACTGGCATCATGAAAGACATATTGGCCGCAAGCGCAGCCGGCACGGCCAGTAAAAGCGGGCTCCAATCGAAACCGACAGCAACGGCAGAAACCACCGGAAGTATCGTTGCGGCCGAGGCTGGGTTTGACATTATCTCGGTCAGAAAGACCATCATTGCAACAACTAGAAGCACCATGACCAGAACCGTGATGTCAATTTCTGACACCTGTTCTCCGATCCAATCCGCCAGCTCGGTGATCTGAAACGCTAATGCCACGGCTAGCCCACCTCCGATAAGGATCAACACGTTCCAGGGCAATTTCACCGCGGTGTCCCAGTCGAGGGCGAATTTTGTCAAGCCAGCGTTCACAGGGGTGGCAAAAAGCAATAGAGCGGCAGTTAAGGCCACACCGGTGTCGGTGATTGGCAATCCAGTGACGTGGGTAAACTGATCTCCGAAGATCCAACCCATCGCGGCTAGAACAAAGACTGCCGCTACAGTCTTTTCCGCGCGGCCCATCGGCGGAAGCCGTTCCCGTTCAATGCGAACCGCGTCGGCAAGCTCGTTATCCGCCAAGCCGTCGCACCGAAACAAGACAAAGCTCAACAAGGCCCAGGCGATGAACAACATTACCATTGTCACCGGAAGACCAATCATCAGCCAGTCAACGAACTCGACCGTTATGCCGTATTCGCCGGACATGGTTGTCGCCAGCAAAGCATTGACAGGTGATCCGATTAGCGTGGCCATTCCCCCAATCGATGCGCTGTAGGCCACGGCAAGCATAAGGCCGACAGAAAACCGGCGCAGCTCATCTGAGGCCGCAACTTTGCTTTTGATGAAGTCGATGACGGACAGCGCAACGGCGTACATCATGATTGTTGCGGCCGTGTTCGTGATCCACATCGAAAGGAATGCGGTTGCAATCATGAAGCCAAGGGTCAGATTGCGTGGCCCCGTACCGGCCTTTGAAATGATCGTAAGCGCGATGCGCCGATGAAGGCCGACAGCTTCAATCGCCATGGCCAGCATGAACCCACCCAGAAACAGGAATATGAGGGGATGGCCATAGGCCTGCGTGACCGTGCCAATCTCGGCAACTCCGGCAAGAGGCATGACGGCAACCGGTAGTAATGCAGTGGCGGCTAGGGGAATAGCCTCACTAAGCCACCATGCAACCATCCACGCCAGCAACGCCAGCAACGTCCAACCCGCCTCGGACATGCCGGGCGGTGGATCAAGCGAACGAACGAGGAAAAATAGTATCGGGCCCGACATTAGCGACAGAAACACGCGCCAACGGGAACGGGTAGACTGGACCTGAAGCTCCTGCATGATGCCAACCTTCGGTGTAACAATCCCGACGATATATCTACGCAGCACTCATGGCCGCGCCTTGTGTCAGACTAGGGTAATCGTCTGGCTTATGTCATCTGCAGGTTTTCTGTTCGGGTGTTGCTAGCGATAAACCATACGATTTGGGCAGCTTAAATTTCCGCGTTTTCCAGACCGGTTATGCTGGCCTCAAGCAGTGCCTTCAGCTTTGGGCGCCATATTTCTGTCAGGGTGTCTTCCCGTGTAACCAGCGAGATGTTGCGAAACAACGGCTGCGGCTTACAAGGCAGGACAAGAACCTGATCAGCCCCATACCGCAATACGTCTGTTTTTGGCAAAAGCGCGTACCCGATCCCGCTTTTTACGCAGTTGACGATGGCTTCGATACTGTCGAGGACTATCACTTCCTTCGACTTCAATTGCATCTGATCGCGGTATTGGGCGATCAGTTTCCCAATGCCCGAGGATGGAATGAAGTGCAGAAAGGGATGTGTCATAGATAACTCCGCCAATCCTCCGGCTTTGCTGAGTATTGGCGCGGCAACCACCATTTCTTCACGGAGCAGGGTTTCGCAGGAAAGGTCAAATGTTGCGTCCGCGATTTCAGTTACAATTGCTGCATCCAGTTGACCGTTTCGGACCTGTTCGCACAAATTCTCCGACAATCCGGTGCTCGTGTTCAACATTGCTTTTGGAGCCAACTGCGCTGAGTTTCTGAGAAACAAGGGCAGGATACGGGCAGCAGCAGAGGGGACTAACCCGATCCGGTAAGTTCCAGACAGTTGATCGGTGGGCACACATCTTGATTTCAGAACTGAGTAGGCATCAACTATTGTCTTGGCGTCCTGAGCAACTCTTATTCCGAGTGGCGTAAGTTTGGGCGGCCGATACCGACGATTGAACAACGTTGCGCCAAGTTCTTCTTCCAGCGATTTCATCTGCATGCTGACGGCAGACAGCGTCATGTTGCGCACTTCTGCGGTTCGGGAAAATGAGCTGTGTTGGGCAATCACAACTAGTGTTTCAAAGGCGGAAATTTGCATAAATTCAATAAATCTTAATTTAATCACAAAGTAAATTCGATTGAAAATAACATGCGAGTCCTCACATAATTGTGAGCAGAGAGGATGACCCAATGCTTGATCAGGGAACAAAGACTTATCAGGAAATCGCCCGTGAACTGGTTCCCGGATTTGCCGAACGCGCCGGTCACTGGGACGAAACCCGCACCTATTGCTGGGAAAACGTACGTGAACTGACCGATGCCGGACTTATGGGCATGACAATTCCGCCCAGGTTCGGAGGGCCAGGAGCTTCATACCTTGACGTGGTTCTGGCCGTAGAAGAAATCGCCAAAGCCTGCGCATTGAGCGCCCGGATCGTCGTTGAGGCCAATATGGGCGGCATCAGCGCAATCATGGCCTATGGGACGGACCAACAACGGGACTTTGTGGCTCCGCTTGTCCTATCCGGGGACAAGCCCGCGATCTGTATAACTGAGCCCAACGCCGGCAGCGCGGCGACCGAGATGCAGACAACAGCCCGGCGTGTTGGCGGAAAATATCTGATCAACGGCAGCAAACACTGGATCACCGGTGGCGGCGTTTCGAAGCTTTACCTGATTTTTGCGCGTGTTCTGGATGAAGACGGAACCGATCTGGGGATCACCGGTTTTCTGGTTCACTACGATCCCGAAAACGGTATCGCCCCCAAAGGGTTTGACGTGCTTGGTCGCGAACGGACCATGGGCCTGTGCGGAATGCCCGAAACTGTGCTTCGTTTTACCGATCTGGAAGTTGATGAGCGTTTCGCGCTGGTCACCCCATCGGGAATAAAACGCGGCTTCGCCGATCTGATGACCGCCTATAACAGCCAGCGTGTCGGGGCCGGAACGGTGGCCATGGGAATTGCCGCGGGTGCGCTGGAGCATGCGAAGAGATACCTGCGAGAGCGTCATCAGTTCGGTCGCCCATTGCAGGAGTTTCAGGGTCTTCAATGGATGCTTGCAGACATGGACACGGTGGTCCATGCGTCCCGTCTGATGTTGCACGAAGCCGCAGGAACTCTTGGATCGACTGGGTTTCCCGACATGATGATGGCAGCCCGGGCAAAGGCCTTTGCGTCTGAACAGGCGATCAAAGTCGTCAATGACTCTTTACAAGTATTTGGTGCGCGCGGGTACGGCGCGCAGGAGCCGATCGAACGCATGTATCGCGACGTGCGCATGTTTACCATCGGCGGTGGAACCGCCCAGATCCTAAAAACACAGGTCGCAGGTAGTTTATTGGGTATTAAAACGCCACAAACCAGAGACGGGTACACGAAGCTGGCCACGAGTTGATAGCTTGAGACCGCTGTAACTACGAAAATTAGGCATCATAAGGTGCCTGATTGACGCAGATACGACGTCAAACCCGAGGCTGACTTCGATCCCAGTTTTCAATCGAAGCGAATGGCCGGTCTGACGAGCCGCAACGCAGCATCTTCAGGGTCGGTCGAAGGTCCGATATAGGCTGTTTGTTTGTGCGGACTGCTTTCCATGGGTCAGATACTACAGTGCATCAGAGGTCTGCTTTGAGCCCTGATGTATGTACCGGCTGCTGTTCGCAAGTGAGCTTTTGCACGTTCTCGGAAGTCGC
>WQBJ01000035.1 GCA_013032095.1 Ruegeria atlantica
CATCGAAGCCTTCAGAACCTCCGATTGAAGCGTCGCGATCATTCATGCCGGATAACAATATCATTGAACAAAGGCCTTAGGTTCATTGGACGCCGGATCAGGTTGATGTTGGGGTTCAAGTTGTTCGATTCAGCGTCTGCTTTCGCTGGTATCGAGTTGGTCAACATGATCCGCAAAGGTCAATTCACGCCCGGACTCTGTCCATTTCTACAGTTCGCAGAACTGGCGGCCTAACCCATCGGCACAAAAGCAGGTTTCCGAACAACCGCAAACTTTGCAACGGAACCCGAGTGATGTACCCACCCGTCATTGGTGGCGTGTCCTCAATCTGGAGTTCGCATCTTGAAGCTACTTCTACAAGAACTCGATGTGAGCTCGTGCGACTGCGGCCAGCTTCGGAAGGCCATTTGCCGTCAGGTCCACGAGAAACTCCGACCTGGAAAATGGAGGGTTCCCATATCGTTCCCGCACTGACCGCAGCGCCAGACAGGCGCGCGGCTGAAAGAGCTCAAAGGTCTGCACAAGAAAATCATCTGCGCTTAGAGTTTCGATATCAAACTCATCCAAATACTCGCTGGGAAAGTCCTTGTGATTCTCGGTCACGATAGCCTGAGCCGAGCATTTGATAGCGGCAGCCAATACATGTCGATCGTCGGGATCGGGAAGCTCAAGACCTTCAATTAACGGTCTGTAGCCGGTCACAAACGCTTCTTCGAAGTGAGTTTCGATGGCCAGCTTTTGTGAAAGCACACTCTTTTCCAGATCAGGTTTGTTCTGGATGAGGTTGCGCGTCCACTCGTCCACAATGTCTTCAGTCAGGCGAGCCCTACAGAGCCCCTCTGCTGCAAATGTCAGGAGGATGTCCCGGATGCGAAACGGGTACAAGACGCAAGCATCCAGGACTACGACGAATGGGTTGGCAACATAGCTCAAACGGAATCATACTCCTGCCCCAAACGCGCCAGCTCACTCAGGGCTTTTTCCTGTTCAGCCTTTTTGGTGTCGCGATATTTAAGCAGTGCTTGTAGTGGAACCCTTCGATGAGAGCCTACCATTTCAAACTTGATTTTCCCCAATTTAAGGAGTTTTGTCAGGTAGGGGCGGGAGACATTCAGCATGTCGGCCGCTTCCTGCGTCGTAAGCATGGCACCCACGGGAACGAGAGTAACCATGTTCCCCGCGCTGACATGCCCCAGAAGTTCGATTACAAGCTCTCCGATAGCCGGTGCAATCTTGACATGCTGACCGTTTTCACCAGGCACTACAAGACCACCATCCCGCTCCATCGCGATCGCGATCGCTGTGGCGGCATGTGCTGCACTATCAATTTCTTCAGCAGTTGGAAGACGACTTTTGAGTCCTTCCAGCGCCAGAATATCAGGTTTATCCATCATTGGTTTTTCCTCCGGGTATCCCAATATTTGTGGATAATGGCTACAAAAGACAAGTGAAATAAGTGTTATAATCGAAATAAGTGTAACTGCGTAACTTTAGCGCCGGATCGAAGCCGCAAGAACCATCAAGACCCGCCACATCGCTAACATGGAGCCTAGTGTTCAGCGCGAGGTCGCCCTTGTCCATGATGTAGGTTCTGGCTTGATTGTATAAACTCTAATATCTCAGCGGCTGGCGTGTCTCAAACAGATCAATGCGACAGTCCCGGACCGCGTGCGGTTGGGGATAGGAGCCACGGTTAAGCTCTCGCCAGATCGTAGGCCCGGAAGACCGAGTAGTAGAGCTCCGTTGCGGTAGGTTAGGAAAACCGCGCGAGGCCCGGTCCGGGCATATCCGCGGTATCCCCCAGATCCCGCGCAGTACCAGCATGGTCCACGGCGAGAAACCACGGCCCGTGCGCCCCGCCGCAGCCGGGCCGATTTGGCTGCAGCGCGAGCTAACAAAATAGTAGTCAGGCAAGATCATCATTAAGGAGTTGGACTTTCAGGCGGAGGCAGAGATTGAGAGAGTAATGTCAGATCAGAATTTTAAACCTAGTTTGCTGCTTGATATCGAGTTTATTCGACCATTGCTGAAGCAAATTCACAACGGAACCGCGCCATCACGGGTAGGCATTCAGAATTCAAAAAAGAAGCCAGGGCTGATTGAGTTCGCGAAAGGCTCAAATAAGAAGGGGCCAATTGAGTGTCGGCCCAAGGGGGCCGACATTGAGTGTTTGTGCGAAAACCTAGACCTTAATTACGCAGATAAGCGGACATGCTATCATCCAGCGCGTCTTTCCAGGGCGTGTGGTGGATCGGGGCGACCGTTCCCGTGATCACAGATTTATAGCTGTTGTTACGGAAGCTCATGATGTCTTCCATTTTGTGCTTCTTCCACTCATAGAACGCTTCGCAGGCGCCATCGATGTCGAAGCTGGGATAGTCGGTTTCAGCCACCAATTCCTTGACATAATCTGCCTGATACCGAATGGCATATTTTACATCATCGCTGGCTTCTTCGCGCTCTTCACGCTCGTTCACATCAGCCAGCATTGCGTCCTTGGACTGTGGCAGGTCGATCTTGCCCATAATCGTATCCCGCACCCACCAGGCCTGAGCGTCGAACATATTGAACGTGAACCATTGGTCCTGCATGCCCAGGTAGAACAACTTGGTGTTATGCACCCAGACAACGCCCTTATACAAATCCGCTGTCGCCAAGCGGTTGGTGGTTTTCAGGCGCAGATCGTCCGGCAGGAAATTGAAGAAATGCTTGTACCCTGTGCACAGGATGATCGCGTCCACTTCTTTCTTCGAGCCGTCCGAGAAATGTGCCGTGTTTCCGGCGACCTTAACCAGCGCGGGTTTCTCTTCCCAGTTGTCAGGCCATTTGAAACCCATTGGCGCCGTGCGATAACATGAGGTGATCGATTTCGCGCCGTATTTCCAGCATTGCGAACCGATATCCTCGGCGGAATAGGACGAACCCATAACCAGAATGTCCTTGCCTGCGAATTCGCGCGCATCCCGGAAGTCATGTGCGTGCAGCAGCCGCCCGTTGAAGGTCTCGAATCCTTCGTAATGGGGGACATTCGGGGTTGAGAAATGGCCCGAGGCGCAGATCACGTTGTCGAATTCCTCGGAGTAGATATAGTCTTTGCTGTGATCGTGAACCGTTACGGTGAATTTGCCGGTGTCATTGTCGTAGGACACCCAACGCACCACGGAATCGAAGCGAATCCAATCGCGAACATTGGCCTTGTTTACGCGCCCTTCGATATAGTCAAACAAAACGGCGCGTGGCGGGTATGAGGCGATCTGTTTCCCGAAATGCTCTTCAAAGGAATAATCGGCGAACTCCAGCCCCTCCTTTGGTCCGTTGGACCACAGGTAACGGTACATTGAACAATGCACGGGTTCCCCGTTTTCGTCCAGCCCGGTGCGCCAGGTATAGTTCCACAGGCCGCCCCAATTGTCCTGTTTTTCGAAGCAGACGATCTCGGGGATGTCCTCGCCTTTGGCGGCGGCGGACTGGAAAGCTCGCAATTGCGCCAGTCCGGATGGACCGGCACCGATGACGGCGACGCGTTTCTGGCTCATCATGTTCTCCCGTATTGGTTCGACTAAATGGTTCTATTGGTCTAAACCAAAGCTGGATTATATTGGACCAAAATGTCAATATTTTTATTTTAAGGAAACAATTTTTATTACGGGACGGGGAAGTCTTTTGACTTTGGGGGTTAAGGTGATACCAATCGCTATGCTTTCCAATAGTTTTGCACATCGCATGGCCGTTACCTCTCTTTTCCCGCGGGATAGAGTCGGCATGCCGGAACCAGTCAAAATTGGTTTTTTGGCCCCTTTGACCGGCCCGGTGAGCTCGTGGGGATTGCCGGGATTGAATGGTTGCCGTCTTTGGGAGGACTGGCTGAACAATGCGGGCGGAATGCTGATCGGCAACCGGAGGTACCCTGTCAGAATCATTCCCTACGACTGCGGATACGATCCCGATCGGGCCATGGATGGCGGCAGATACCTGGTGCAGTCTGAAAAAGTGCACTTCCTGATGATGCTGGGTGGCGATACCTTTACGCCGCTGCGCGGCTTCCTGGCCGAAAACAAAGTGCTTACGTCCACGCTGTTGCCCAGTGACCTGTCCCCGGATACGCGTTATCTGATTGCCCCGTCCGAGGTGCATCCGGTCTACAACGTCACGGGTGTGGACTGGCTGGCTCGTAACAGGCCGGCGCTAAAATCCGTCGCCCTGTGCAGTCAGAAAGACGCTTTGGGCCTGCCCTCTATCGCAACTTATCGCGCCGCGTTCGAGGCGGCCCGCATCCCGGTGGTCAAGGACATAGAATACGATCCGGAAGAAACCGATGTGCCAGCCATCGTTCAGCCCATGCTGGATGCTGAACCGGACATCGTCTGCTGGTGCACCAGCTATACGCCGTTGGTCCATGCTATGACCGAATATGCTTACCAGCAGGGGTTTTCTGGTCAGATTCTGTCTTGTACGCTGGACAACTATCAACGCCTTGTGGATAGGACCTCTGTCGAATTCATGGAGGGAACCGTTTTTCAGTTCCCCGATTTCGACGATCCGAAATTATCCAAGAAGGCGTTTTTCTTCAACCGTCCCAGCACCTTCTTTAACGAATACAATGCCCGCTATCCCGGCACGTGGAGCGCGGTCAGCTGGGAATACGTCTCCATCCTGGACATTTGGCACGCGGCGGTCGAACGTGTCGGTTCGGTCAATTCGGCTTCGGTTTTGGCGACGATGAAACAGATGGGCCCTGTCACGCATGCGTTCGGTCCTGCACGGTGGTGGGGAGAGACGATCTTTGGCATCAACAACGCGCTGATCGGCGATTGGCCCGTTGTTACGCTGCGCGAGGGCCGGGCCAAGATCGCAGAATTCGTTTCGGTACCCGCCTGGCTTGATACCCATCAGGAGGTGTTGCGGGAACACATGAAGCGGGTCGGTCAGCTTTGGCAGCAGAGAATCGAGAGCGGCACCGCCAGAGCCGGGCTGGCCGCACGAGTCGTTGCGGACCCGCTCAACCCTCGTGCAGAAACAGCTTCTGTTCCTCCACCAGATGAAGTTTCGTAACTTCGACGGCGGCTTCGACGTCACGGGTGGCGATGGCGTTGAACAGTGAATTGAAACGGGCCTGGTAATCCTGAATTCGATCGGGTGTCAGATGCTTACGCAGCAGCGTCGTGCGAAAGCTTTGACGGCAGACCTCGATCGTCAGTTCATAGCAGGATTCCAGCAGCGGGTTGCGCGTGGCCTGCGCAATTCGGCGATAGAATTCTTCTTCGCAGTGAATGAACTCGTTGATATCGGTCCGTATGGTCTCCATCTGCGCGACGGTCCGCGCCAGCATTTCGAGTTCGCGCGGCGTCATGTTCATGACGGCAAGGCGCGTCATTTCCGGTTCAATTATCGAGCGAACGACCAGATGATCCAGCGGGCTGGTCCGCTCACCGATCGAACCGGGTGCGGGTGGTTCCGATCGGTTGGACTTGAATATAACGAAACTGCCACTGCCCTGACGTCTGCGAATGACCTTGCGCGTCTCCAGAACATCCAAAGCTTCGCGCACGGTATTCCGCGACACGCCCAACTCTGCCGCCAGGGCCCTTTCGCTGGGCAACCTTGAATCCGGGGGATATTCTCCTGTTCGTATTCGGGCAAACAGAGTATCGAACACGACACGAACGGTTTCACCAATCGACTGTTCGATTGACGGGTTCACGTTTTGCAACTGGGTCATACAGTGTCTCTTTCCGGGAAACGATCCCGATTTTCCACCACCATAGAGCAGTGCCGCGACCAACAGCAAGTATGAGCAGCCAATCAAAAAGGCCCCGGCGTCTGCCGGGGCCTGTGGTTGAATAGGTGTTATCAGGCGCGTTGCACGCTGCTGTCCGCAGGGGTATGCACATCCGGCTCGATCTCCCATAGGATCTTGTCCAGCCCTTCGATCTGATCATCCTCGGACACCCGCAGCCCGGTGGTCCTTTCCAATACAAAGCCCATAACCATCCCGGTTACGGCACCTACCCCGACACAGACGACGGCACCGATCAGCTGCATGAACAGGGAAATCTCTCCATGCTGAAAGGCATATGGTCCCTCTTCGATGCCAAAGTATCCACCGCGGGGCGTTCCAGCGTGAAGCAACCCGACTATGATCATCCCGAAGGTGCCGCAGCCCAGAAACAGCGGGAACAGCTTATGTTCGTCAATGCCGCGCTTGAGCGTGAATTCATACACCGCAAAAGCGACCAAGGGTGCAACCAAACCCAGAAGAAAGGCCTGCCATGGCAGGTACACGTCGAAACCCGAAGCACCCGCGACATAGCCTGCAAGCGGTCCAAGCAAGGTATAGGCGTAGTTGCCGGACTTGTAGGACAACAGCATTCCGGTAATCGCGCCCCCGGCCCAAACCAGAGCATAGTTGTTGATGGCAATTCCGACGCTTGTGTCGGCCATGGTGACGCTGACGGCCAGCGCTTCTGGATCAAAGAAGAATAGGCAGGACAGGATCACCATCGGCAGGCCTGCGAAGATCAAAAGCAAGCCCGGTGCGGCCAGGCCGATACTCGGCGCAAGATAGGCGGAAACGCGCGGGTGCGGCTCCATCATGCCCGGACGCGCACCCAGTTTCGGGGTCAGCACCATTGCGACGCCGGCGGGGAACAAATACACGAACCCGACGCCGAAAAAGTCGTGGAACCCGGCATTTGTCAACGGCCCGACGGATCCCCAGGTGGCCCAGCTTAGCCCTGACGACACCACCGCCATGACAATGCAGAGAATGTAATAGGCCGACGCCTTCATCCGCTCAGACACCGCGAAATGCAGCAGGATATTGATGATCCCGGCAAAGGTGGCAAGAAAAAAGATGAATATTTGAAAGGTGTTCAGGCCCGGAAAGACGGCAGGGTCCGTGTGCTGCGCCGTCGCGTTTGTCAATGCGCCCCCCAACCACCAATCCTTGATGGAATCCATCATGGTTGCGTCGACCATGATGTAATATTGTCCGGCCCAGAGGCCGAACCCAATCACGAAATAAGTCGCGAACCCCAAAAAGAAGCCCATGGTCTTTTCGATTGTCGAGTTGAACAGGTTCTTGCGTCGTGCGGTTCCGGCATCGATCATCAAAAGTCCGACAACGACCAGAATGGCCCCCACCGTACCCGAAGCATATAAGATGTTCTGAACAAGTGAATTGAGCGAGACCTGTTCTGCATATACAGCGGTCGTTTCAACTGACATTTCTACTTCCTCTTGGTTGGTATCCCTGTTTTTCACCGGCCTTGTTGCCGCCGGTTGAAGTGATTGGCGCCATGCGCAGACGCGTATCCAGGCCCACCTGGATAGTACCAATTCAGACCTATTTGTCGGCTGATTGGTTGAGTACGGATCATGCCGAAAAATTAGCATTTTAGAAAGAACTTTTTTAATCAACAGAAACTTTTTTTAATATCAGTTTGTGAATCTGTAGAATTACTGCTGATTTTGAAACCAAATAGACCAATTTCTGGACCTTCTGGTGGAAATGGCCTGAAAGGTAGATGTTGATCCCAGTGTTCAAACCACGCACGTCTGGTTGGTGCAGCGTGGAGTACTTTGCAGAGCATGCGTCGATTGCGCTGTTTCGTGCACCAATCCCGCGCCAGAACGCGGATGAACTCAAGCCGTTACATCTACGAAGCAGGTGATCGGAGCGGCCGCGTTGCGGCCGTCCCGGTGTTGAACGGGTGCGCCCTCTCAATGCATGGGGCTACAGTTCTAAGGCGTCAGTCAATTGCACGTCTGAATAGATGCCCTTCACCCGCTCTTTTGTCGGGTCGAAATGCGGGAAAGCGACGATCCTGGCTTTGAGCCGTTTCTGCTGACCGTCAAGTTGACCGATTTCGATCTCTGTGCCGATTGCGGCGTGCGTGGTCGCCACGCGGCCCAAAGCAATGACCTTCCCCAGAATCGGGGATTTCATCGCGCTGGTGATTTCTCCGACCTGTGCCTTACCAATGCGCACGCAGTCGCCGGGAGAGGGGATAGTACCGCCTTCGATTTCGAATCCGACCAGTTTGCGATGGGGGTGGGCCTTCCGTTCTTCGATCGCGGCGCGCCCGATGAAATCGTCGGTTTTGGACTTCAACGGCACGGTAAAGCCAATCCCGGCCTCGAACGGATCGGTCTGATCGTCAAATTCCGATCCGGCGAAGATCAACCCCCCTTCGATCCGCAGCATGTCAAGCGCGGCCAGACCCAGCGGCGTGATGCCATAGTCTTGCCCGGCCTCCCACACCCGGTCAAATATCTCGAGCGCATCCTTGGGGTGGCAGAAGATCTCATATCCCAACTCACCGGAATAGCCGGTGCGCGAGATCACCACCGAGGTGCCGCTGAAGTCGCCGACCCTTGCAATGGTCAGGCGGAACCAGGGCAGTTCCTCAACCGTGGGCTGCTGCGGCGGGGTCCAGAAGATTTTGCCGAGGATTTCGCGGCTATGGCGACCCTGCACGGCGATATTGTGCAACTGGTCCGTCGAGTTACGAACCCAGACATTCAGGTTGCGCTCGCGCGCCTGCTCCTGCAGCCACAAGCCACTGGTGTCGTTGCCGCCAATCCAGCGGAAATTGGTCTCGCCCAGGCGATAGACCGTGCCATCGTCAATCATGCCGCCATGGTCGTAGCACATCGCGGTATAGACAACCTGTCCAACGCTCAGCTTCTTCATGTTGCGAGTGACACAGAGCTGCATCAGTTCTTCGGCATCCGGGCCCACCACCTCGTATTTCCGCAGCGGGCTGAGGTCCATGACAGCGACCTTGTCCCGGCATGCCCAGTATTCGGCGATTGCGCCGTGATTGGTCATGGTATTGGGCAGCCAATAGCCGTTGTATTCGACAAAATCACGCGTATGTCGCGCGAAGCAGTCGTGAAACGCAGTTTTTTTAGTTTCTTCCACATCCGCCTCCGCAGATTTTCTGTAGCCGTAGGATCGTTTGAAATCTTCGGTGGCCTTGTAGGTACGCACCTGGATATCGGTTGGGTTCCATCCGTTTGCCGGATCGATGTCACAGGGACAGCCGGTGCTGACGCAGACCAGATCAGTCAAAGCGCGCAGCAGGACGAAATCTCCGGGACGTGACCACGGGTCGTCCATGCTGATTGCGTTGGCGTCATCCAGCATGGTGTTGAAAAAGAAATTGATCGCTGGCCAACCGCCGCGGGGCTTGATGCCATATTGATCGAGATCCTTGTTGATATTGTCAGAGCAGTTCACGTGACCGGGATACCCAAGGTCCTCGTAGTACCGTGCGGTGCAGGCCAACCCGAATGTATCGTGACGTCCACATGTATCCTGAACGATCTCGACCAAAGGTTCCTGGTCCACAGACCAGTATTTCGAGAAAATTCCGGGTTGGGGATACAGGCTGCCCGTCATGCTGCGCGTGGTCGTCGGATCGATCTCACGTTCGATCCCCTGATCCAGCGCGCGACGGCTGAACGCCTGAAAATCCGAACATTCGCGGCCTTTGACGTCAACGATCTGAATATACTCGCCCGCCTTGACCTCGTAGGATCGGGCGTTGCCCGGGTGAATATTGATATCCTTGAGCGGGTCGGCCAGCGGATCTGGCGGGCCGATGTCGGGTTTTTGCAACCCGGGCGCTGCCCGCTGGATGTAGAGAATGATTTCGGTGGGCGGGTTCTGCTCTTCGGGACGCATGTCCGCACCGGGTGCCGCCACGATCAAAAGACCGTCGCATTCGGCGACGAAGTTCACCGTGTCGCCGGGGCGCGACCCATCCGTAAAGCCCCGGATTGCGTCGCCTTGACCGATATCGAACCCAGCGACCTCCAGCGCGCGCAGGACTTTTTTACCAGAGCTGGAGCCATTGGAAAGCGTGGCAATCAATCCAACCGGACGGCCGTGGCCCTGCGCACCCAGCATGGCCGCGTCTGAACTTCGGTCCGGAGCAAAAAAGACCATCTCGGCAGGTTGCATGCCGTCGCGATCCAGCAACGTGATCTGGTCGCCCTTGGTCACGGGCACTGCGCGCGACCCCGCGCCGGGCACCGGGTGGCGCTCGGTCCCGTGCGGCAGGATCGGCAGCCCGGGGGCTAGAACCCCGCTGCGTTCAAACGGCACCTCGAATACAGGCTGAACGGTCATCTTGAAAAACTCCGGTTCGTCGAGGCCCAGAGCGCGCCTGCGCTATTCGGCCCAGCGGGGCAAATGGGTCTCCGGTTCCCCGCTTTGTTCGGCAACTGCCCGATTCGTGCTCGCGTTGGTTGGGCAGTGGGACTGTGTTCAAGGTTCATGGTTACTTCCTCGGTGGCGATTCCGCGTTGGAACGAATTTGGTTCGGCTTGGAAGAATATTGCCCAAAACGCCTTGATCGCAGAAAAGAAATTTGAGAGGCTTTGCCTGCGTTTTCTGGGGGCAAATGCGCTTTTTTTGCATACCAGCAAATAGTTATATGCTCTTGCAACGCTCGCGTGAGGGCACATACTATTTGTTGTGACCACATCCAATCCGGGATATCGGCCCAAGAATGCCAAGCAAAACACCAGTCACCGAAAAAGTTCTGCCGCCGCTCGACTACCTTCTGGCCTTTGAAGCTGCGGCAAAGGTGCAGAGCTTTGCCCGCGCCAGCAAGGTTCTCAATATCTCTGAAACAGCGATCAGTCGAAAGGTACGCCTGTTGGAACAGCACTATGACGTGCCGTTGTTCGTGCGTGGGCATCGATCGGTCTCGTTGACCCAACAAGGGGCGATATTGCTGGCAACGGTCGAGCAGTCACTCGACCTTATGCGCGAGATTAGCCGAAGCATGCTGGCCGAACACAAACCCAATTCTGTTAAAGTAGCTGCGACCAATTCAGTAGCCTCGCTCTGGCTCATGCCCAGGTTGCGGAAGTTCAACCAGTCCAACGGGCGCATTCGGATTTCACTTGTGTCCTCGGACAGCGACTCAGAGTGCCTTTCCGATACAATGGATCTGACTATTCTGCGTGGCGATGGGGTCTGGCCGGGATATAAGGCGCGGCTGCTGTTTGGTGAAACAGTGTTTCCGGTTTGCAGCCCCGAGTATCTGGGAAGAAATCCCGCAGCATCCGACCCTGCCGCGCTTCCGCACTTGGATCTGATAGAAGTGACCAGCAATAACACCGAATGGATGACATGGCGAACATGGCTGAGCAGCAACGGCGTAGCTTCCGCTCCGGCCGAACGTGCTGTGGCCTTCAACACTTACCCGTTATCCATTCAGGCGGCCGTTGATGGTTTGGGTGTCGCGTTGGGTTGGGCGCATCTGGTCGATCCGCTGTTGGACAGCGGAGCCTTGGTACGACCCGCCGGGAATGCTTGTGTTCGCACACAGTCTGGATATTACCTGCTCAAGAGCCAGCAGCGTACGACATTCCCCGAAAAACGCATTGTCGAAGACTGGTTGCTTGGTCTTAGTTCAAGTCGCAAGCGATACGCGTAATCCAAGGATCGGCGGTATTCAATTGGGTTAAAGAGCGAGGCTGGATGTTAAGGGTTGCGTCGCGGTTATCGTTCGGGATTGCCGAAGGACTAGGGCACGTACATCCCTCATGAAGCAGAGGTGGCAGCGGTGAATTTCGCCCAGGCGCCGAGCCCTTCAACTGCAGTTTCCCTTCTTGTTGACATCAACAAAAAACCGGGCGTCTCAAGGTTGCGGCCAGCACTTTATCGAATTTGCATTCAAGCGTTCAATGCATGCCCTGATGCAGATGACTTTTTTGAGATGGCACTCAAGGCCCGAGAACAGTCACGCGTCCTTGGCCGATCAATGCCTCGGCGAGCCGTTGGGAGTACATTGCTCCTAAAGGGCCTAGAGGCGGATGTCGCTGTCATTGCAGGTACCGATCAACTCATAGCGCGTGATCTGTACGTTGCAATTGGTCTTCCTGAAGACGGCGGAGGACCACTTCACTGGGAGCGGCTCAACCCTAGGGCATCGCGATGCTCTTCAATCATGGGGAGATCGTGATGAGGATTTTATCGAAGCGTCAAGTTCAGGAGTTGATATTGTATTCGTCCTTGCGCATCGGACGTCTGGAAAAGGCGGGTGAATTCTCAGAACGGGTAACGCTTGGCCGTAATAGAGTAGGATGGCTGGAAAGCGACGTGCTGGACTGGCTGCAATCACGGCTGGACGATCGCTAAAACCCAATGACATTCCTTGGATGGGAGCGGGCGGCCCGAAGGTATGATCTTCGGGCCGTCTTTGGGTTGGGATGTTAGAGATTGTTCTGCAGAAATTACTCGCATCCCCAGCCGTCTTGGTCTCGGTCAAGTCCGTATACATCTGGCCCAACAACTTGCACGGGACCACTGACATATGCTGGCCCGTTTCCGCCCCCTCCCGCGCAGTCAACGTCGCTTGCAATTGGAACACATTTCCCTTTGTAGCTTGGGTGGCACTTGGAACCGGGGATTGTGGAGTTGGTCCGGTTTTTGGGGGATTGTGACCTATGGCAGTGATACGGTTGTGATCCGGCATGACAACCGTTTGCATCGAGCCCCCCTGAGTGAGAAAAAACCGGTTGCGGTAAAAGCATCGGCGCGAAAATTGCGGCGCTCCAAATGAGAGCTTTGAGCCTGGCCATAAAAGTACTCCGTTTTAGCCTATTGGCATGTGATGGTGCATTGAGCAGGCGCCAGAGCTACACTTGCCTCAGTTGAGTTGCAGGCCGAACTTGGGTGGCTTTGCCTCAAATACGCAGCCGTTGTTCTCACATGTAATAAGCAACGAGGGGAACCAATTGTTCGTTGGCGGCCGCGTGCAGGTATTTTCCGGAAGCTGGTCTAGGAATTGTGGGGCGGAATGCTCTGAAACAGATGGCTCAGAGGCCAAACTCTATAGGCTGGCGTTGACCATTTGACCCACGCAAGACCACTGAGGCTCCGCAACTCTGCTGCCACGGTTGCAGAAAGAGTTGGTCTAAAATCGCGCTCGCGCGGATACAGCCATCAAGCGCAATAATATGGGTCAGAAATGACCTCAGTGCGACGCCGCCACTGTGCTTGACAGTCAGCTCAAGAAACCGCTCCTCATACGTGCGACGGGTGAACACCCGGGCACCTGCAGA
Organism: Ruegeria atlantica; assembly: GCA_013032095.1. GTDB lineage: Bacteria > Pseudomonadota > Alphaproteobacteria > Rhodobacterales > Rhodobacteraceae > Ruegeria > Ruegeria atlantica_E. The sequence continues at coordinate 13,087 of WQBJ01000035.1, forward strand.
TTGGCTCGCAACCCGTAGTGTTGGTGGTACATATCGTTTGCGATGACGTGCTCATACAATCGAATGGCATTGAAGTAGCTTTTCCGCCGTGCAGGGGAGATTTTTGGCTCCGTGCCACGGTCGACTTCGAGCGCGAAAATACGAAACGAACCGCCATAGTCGGGGGCGAACAGCTGATCAGGCAGTCCCTTGGCCTTGCCCGCCGATAACGCCTGCAAACTCACGTGACGAAACCAGCCTGTCATGCTGAGAAAACGGTGAAAAATCTAGCCCGCGGTGGCCTGAGATTGGGTAGCAGAGCAAACAGGACGGATTCTACATCTTAACGGCCCGGATCAAGAGGCCGGGTCACAGTTGCCAGCAAAGTTAAACGCGATTTTTCACTACTTATAACGTGAATTTCACGTCTTTCAAAAACAACCATGGGGTGTGTTTAGGATTTTCTACCGCTTTTCGAGTTTAGGAAACTGGGCCTCGGTCGTAAACCCGCTGAAGGGCTTGTCTCAGATTGAAATGGGCAAGAGTCTGCTCGCAAATTAATGAAAATACGTGATTTCCGCCGATGATGGGTGGGCTAGGTCGACTTTGAGGCATTTCCGGAATTTACGTATTCGTTCGAGAAATGTTTGCGCGTTAGACATTCGCCACACTCACAAGTTGAAGGTAATCAAATGAATACAGGAACGTTCACCGATTTTACATCGGCTTTGCTTGCGTTTGAGTCCGGCTGGGACAGGGCGCGCTACGAAACCGGCAATATTCAGGATTGGCAGCTGAACGCATGGGCGGGTGGCACAGTTACAGACTTTTTCTCCAATTATAGCAGTTGGGGCGATCTAAGCGATGCCGAGTGGGAGATGATGGCCTACCGCTCGATGAATTCGCTGGGGTTTGTCGGTTTCCAGTTTGGTGAGGCTTTGCTGATTGATCTGGGGTATTATGACGATGACCTGTTCTATGGAAACGGGGTGGCCAGCAACACATGGGATGGTACCTGGACCGGTAAGAATGGCGTCACTTCGCTGGCGGAATTCTCTACCAAAGGCGCTCAGACCGTCGCGATCCAGGAGGCGTTCGGATACAACCTCGAGATCATCGAGAATGGTCTCAGTCATGCAGGGCTCAGCCTGAACGATTTTCTGGGTCAGTCCGTCACGTTTCCGGACGGTAGGGGTGGATCGACTACGGTTGAATTCTCCCTGACGGGAATTCTGGCAGCGGCGCACCTCAGAGGTGCTTACGGCACTTTGAACCTCTTGCTGAATGGAGGGGTGTCGCAGGATGAGTTTGGCACATCGATCCTGCAATATGTGGATCAGTTCGGTGGGTATGACAGCCCGTCCGTCAGCGACATGATCGCCTTCTATCAGGATCGTGTGACGGGCGATGAGGGGCTTGGCGCTCCGGGTGACGGGGGTACGCCAGATGCTGTGCCGGGTGTATCAAACGGGGATGCCGGCGTCACAAAGGACACTGCGGATGTTGTGATTACTTGGTCTTATGGGGCCGTTACACGGATCACCGACTTTGATCCATCCAACGATACCATCTTCATAGATTGGTTTTCCGCCGACGATATTGCGGTTGCCGATGTCGGTGGCTCGACGGTTTTCACGATCCCATCCAACCAGCAAACGGTGACGTTGGCAGGCATTACACTGGCCGAGTTGTCGGTGGGCAACTTCACCATTCAGGATGGTGCCACTGCGCAGGAAATCCTCGCTCTGGTCGGCACGGGGCAAACGGTCCCTGGTCCGGAGCCGGAACCAGAACCTCAACCCGAGCCGGACCCGACCCCGGACCCGGATCCCGTGCCAAACCCTGAGCCGCAGCCCAATCCGCCCCATGGCGGGCGAGCGGCGGATTTCGACAATTCGGCCATTACAAATCAGAACGCAGACGTTGTCGTAACTTGGGCTTATGGGACCGACGCGGTTGTCGATGAGTTCGACCCTGCGACCGACACCCTGTTCATCGATTGGATTGGAGCGGACATGCTGGAGGTCTCGGAGATCAACGGCTCTGTCGTGATTTCAGTCCCCTCGAACAACCAGACCCTGACGCTGGCGGGTGTTACATTGGCCATGCTGGAGCCCGGCAACATCAACGCGCTGGACGTGACGGCGCGGGCGGAACTGGCAACGCTGATCAGCGCCGACGGACACATGGACGGAGGTCACACAGACGACGATCAATCCAATGGCGGCCATACGGACGGCGGTCATGCCGGCGATGGGGCTGGCCAGGGGCATGAGCATCTTCACGTCACCATCGGGTATGACACTGAGACACAGGTGATTGACGGCTTCAATCCCGCAATGGGCGACGTGATCGAGATCAGCCCGTATGTCAGCGCGGCAGATTTTACACTGTTTGAAGAAAGCGGTGAAGCGCTTGGTCAAACCGTTCGAATTGGCATCACCGTGAATGGCGTTGAACAGCAGATTATCCTGACCGGCATCGGGCTGGATGACCTGGCGATTGCCAACTTCTCGGCCGACAACCAGTTCGTTCTGAATGAAATTGCCAGCACGATCAATCAGGACATCTCGGCCCCGACAACCGATGGATACACGCTGAGCTATGACGCGGACGGATCAAACCCCGCTCAGATCACCGGCGACAGCGATACGGGCGGGCGCAAGTTCCGGGCCGACAGCAATGCCGATGACATCACCGGGTTTGACCCCGCCTCGGATCAGCTGGATTTCGGCAATACTTCGGTGCACGGCCTGATCCTGACCAAGTCGCGGGCTGGAGAAATCGTGATTGACAGCCCGTGGTCCGATGCGGCGCAGATCGTACAGGGCGTCAACTATCAGGACGTCACCATCGACAGCTTTGGCATCGTGGGGAATGAACACCTGCGGCAGGATCTGGGCGGCGTTGTTTCGTGGGAACAGGGCGTTGGTCCGCGTGACGCGGATACGGTCTATATCCGCAGCCACGAGTATGGCCGGGCCGAGGTGATCGACGGGTTTGATCCGAGCACGATGAAGATCAGTTTCCTGTATTTTGGCACGCGCGAGCGGCTGAGCGTTGAAGACACGAGCGAGGGTTTGGTGATCTCAAGCTTGCCCACGGGGCAGAGCTTTACCTTCACCGGTGTCACCAAGGCTGACCTGGTTCCGGGTCTGGTCGAGTTCCATTTTGATCAGGTTATGGAGGATAATCTGGAAACGCCCTTCGGCTTTGATCAGAATGATGTGACGCTGGTGGACCGCACGGTTTTGTTGACGCCGCAAGCACCCGACGGGGCGACCACGGACGGTTTTCAAACGCACACCGGGGACATGAATGGCGGGTTGCCGGACATGCCCGATGGCGGTCAGCCGGATGACAGCGAAACGGATGTACCGGTCGAAACGCCCGGCGGGACGGTTGTTCTTGGTGCCGGGGCCGATCGTGTTGACATCAACTGGAACTGGGCGTCGCAAACAACGATCCAAGGCTTTGATCCAGACGAGGACAGTTTCGACTTCAATGCTCTTGGAGCCGGGCAGGTTGAGATTCGGGAAACCGCTGGCAATCTTGAAATCGAAGTGCTGGGCAATGGCGGCAATGTGACGACCTTGCTGGGCATACAGGCCGAGGATTTGAGCCTTGCCAATTTCACCGCCGATCCGAACAACGCGCTGTTGGAGGATGGTGGCTCTTTCATTCTGCAACTGACAGATCTTGGATTTGACACGATTGCCTGAAAAGCTTCCGGGGTGCGCAATCTGCGCCCCCGGAGGGCAATGTCACATTAACATTTTGTCGGTCAGCGAAGGCGAGAAGGCTGCTTGATCAGGCGATACTGGCTGCCACCTTCCAGGCGTCGAGTGCCTGCAGTCGATGGTAGCGGGTGGTCAGTGCGGCGCCTGCGGGATGGGACAGAGAAGCAATTGCGGGCTGCTGAATGACCCGACACGAAACGCTGTAATCCGCCCGGAGACCGAAAGCTTTGCATCGCCCCTTCTCGCTTTCAAAACGACAGGTGACTGTCTTTTGCGCGATTGTTGAGGTCCTTGTGCGACCAGTGATTGAACCGCCCCGGGTTTACCAGAGAGTGTTTGGTTCAAATGTTAGGCTGCTTCTTGCGGCGTGATGTAGCCAATCTTCGAGTGTAGGCGCTTGGTGTTGTACCAGTTCACCCATTTCAGGGTTTCCCATTCGATCTGTCCGACGGATTTCCACGGTCCCATGAAGCCGATCACCTCAGTTTTGAACAGGCCGATTGTGCTTTCGGCCAGGGCATTGTCGTAGCTGTCGCCCTTCAAATGGTCGACAGCGTTTGTGCCCATCATCAGGCAGCGGGCGCTAAAGGGATGAGGGGCGGTGCGAAATTATCCGGTGGATGATTTCCAACCCCGAACGTCCGAAGGACTCCACGACAGGGTCTTGGCCGCTCAAAAGGTGGTTTCACGACCAAGATCCATCTCCGGGTGAATGCCGCCGGCCTGCCGATGCGAACGGACATCACTCTCGGCCAGACGTCCGATTATCTCGGCTTCGATTTCATCATGGACGACAATCTGCCGGAACCTTTGGTGCTGCTGGCTGACAAGGGGTACGATGCCGACAGCATTCGCGACAATATGCGCAGCCGAGACATCCAACCGGTAATTCCCATGCGGAAGTCGCGAAAGAAGCGTGTTGGAGTTGATCGCCCACTGTATCGACTGCGGAACCTGGTAGAGAGATGCTTCAACAAGTTGAAGAATGCCCGCCGTGTCGCGACACGTTACGACAAAACTGCCGAAAGCTTCCTCGGTTTCGTCGATATCACGTCAATCCGCCTGTGGCTCTGCCATTTGTCAACATGATCTAGTCGGTACCAGGCAACACAACATCCGCGCCCTGAAGATCTTGATTAAAGCTGATTGACCCATCAATGATGTATAGAACAAATACCGTCTCATCAGAGAGAGTGTAATAGACATTGAAACCATCGCTATACACTAGACGGTACAGCTGTTTCTCTTTGTTATTGAAGTGACCGCGGATAGGGAACTCGGACAGATTACTCAGGATAAAGTCATAGATTTAATCGAGAAATTCGTCGGCATGACGGATACTGTACTCACATTTGTACAGATAAATTTCTCCCAGAGAAATCTCAGCGGTCTCGGTGATTACAACCCTCATACTTACTTACGGAGAGCCTTAAACCGTTCACGCAATGCCTCAAGGTGGTCACCGCCCATTTCGGTGACCCTACCTGCTTCGACGTCTTCCAAGCCTTGGGTAACACCTGCGATGATGCGGTCACCAAAGAGGCGATTAGCATCATGGATAGACAAAGTAACGGCAACAGGTCGATCCTGCTTGGTGATCATGACTGGACCACGTTGAACAGATTCGATGAACTCACCAAAGGTCTTGCTGGCTTGTGTTGAACTGATGGTTTTCATGGTCATAATCCTACAGTCAGGAGAAAATCTCCCCATTTTGCGGATTTTACGGAACAGTGCAATTCACCCTTTCCTCCCTTAGAGAGCAGGACTAGGGCCCAAATAGCTATACCTGCAACTGCGATCGCGTCGCACATAGTCTGATCGTGATTGCCAACTTGTTTGTTCGTCATGAACTGGTTCCAGTACGGGCAGGAAAATGTCTCGCCTGAAAGGTTTTCGTTTTTCTGTGCGAGATCATCGCTTATGCGGTCTGGGTCTACCATCGCTTTTCGCTCTACACAGATGGCTCTGGTCACCAGATTCGTGTCAAGGCCTCCAATGGTGACGGGAGCTACGCAAGCTACACCACGAATTTTTCGGACGGGTCGCATCTCTGGAGTGAAACGTCTCCCAAGGTCGACGACTTTGACGGTGATGGCTTCGATGACATCGTTTACGCACTTCACGACGATGATACAGGCTTGGAAACTCGGACCAAGTTTGCAGCGGTGGACGAAGCAGACGAGCTTTATGGTGGAGCGGGTGATGGCACGCTCGAGGGCATGGCGGAGATGACTTGCTTGTAGGTGGTGCCGGGAATGACGCATTGATAGGCGGTTATGGCTCTGACCAGTTTGTCTTTGAAGACGGATTCGGGGACGATATCATCAGCGACTTCGACAACAACACAGACCTGATCCGTGTTGGGATATCCGGCGTGTCCTAAGAGGACCTGGTTATTGCGGATAGCGGCGCAGACGCGGAAATCCAGGTTGCTGGCCACGGGACAATCACCGTGAAAGGTTTCGACCCAGAAAGCCTGACGGAAGAGGACTTCATCTTTATCTGATGATAGATACGACGCCCTGCTCATGCGGGGCGTCATCACTTTCTACAGCCGTGAGCCTTTGTCCTGAGAGTAGCGCGACATTTTTTCTGCGTTTGACACACAAAACTTCAGCAAGCGTTTTTTTCTACATTGCGCCTTGTGGGCCTTCATCGGGCAAGCCCGCTTCGCTCGGGTGGTATGTGGGGTCTATCTACGTCCACACATACAGCTTCGGGCCAGATAGGCCTAAAACGCGGGGCGGTTACGCCGCCATTTTGCCGTCATTTCAGACAATGAACTGGGCGTTTTACTTCCTATAAAACGGAAACAAAAAACGATCTAAGCACATTACCCTTTTCAAACGCGTCCAGCACGCCATTTGCCGTATCAAGGGCCTCGCGGATCGTTACATCCATGTCCAAATAACGGTAGGTTCCCAGGCGCCCGACAAAAGTGACTTTGGACGTCTTGCTGGCGAGTTCAACATACGCGCTCAACAGCTTTTTTTCCTTCACTTGTCGGATCGGATAATACGGAATGTCATCCGCTTCGGCCGCGCGGGAGTACTCGCGGTAACAAACAGAACCCTCATGCGTTTCCCAAGGGGCAAAATGTTTATGCTCGGTGATGCGGGTATAGGGCACCTTTTCTTCGCCATAGTTCATCACTGCGCAGCCCTGATAATCTCCGTCATAGGTGAAGCGTTCGAAATCAAGCGTGCGATAGCCCAAACGGCCAAGTTCATAGTCAAAATACCCGTCCAACGGACCGGAATAGAAAATGTGATCGTAAGCCTCACACATGCTGCGATCAAAAGTTGTGTTCAGTTTTAAAGTAATCGAAGGGTGATTAAGGATACACGCAATCATATTAGTATAGCCGTGTTCCGGCATCCCCTGAAACCTGTGGAAAAAATAGTTGTCGTCGTAGTTGAACCGCACCGGCAGCCGTTTGAGGATCGACGCGGGCAGTTCTGACGGATGGCATCCCCACTGTTTCAGAGTGTACCCCTTGAAAAATGCCTCATAGAGATCTCGGCCAACAAACCGCAGCGCCTGTTCTTCAAAGTTCTGGGGGTCGGTGATCAAGGTATCCGCCTGTTCCTGCGTGATAAAGCTGTGCGCCTCGTCTGGGCGCATCGTCTTGCCAAAGAACTGGTTGATCGTGTGCAGGTTGATCGGCAAGGAAAAAACCTGGCCCCGAGACGTTGTTTTAACGCGGTTCTTGTAGGGCCGGAAGTTTGCAAAGCTGTTCACATAGTTCCAGATTTCTTCATCATCGGTGTGGAAGATATGTGGCCCATAGACATGAACCATAACGCCGGTGTCGACATCCCGTTCCGTATGACAGTTTCCGCCGATATGGCTGCGACTTTCCACAATCGTCACATCATGCCCTTGTTCGGCAAGCCTTCGACCGATTACAGCACCGGACAGTCCGGCACCAACCACCAAAAATCGAACAGTTCTCATTCAGACATCTTTTTTGTTCGGCGAAATCGTCGTCATATCAAGGGGTTTGATCAACTGGCGCCGGGCGATCTTGAATATGCCCGCCCACGCCTCACGGGTACTGCGAAAATCAGACAGCACCGACATCCAGTTTCGGCACATCCGCCATCCTGACTGCAAACGCCCCGAGACCGGCTGGCCCCCGGTAAGGATTCCCGCTAAAACCAAAGGAACAGTCCGGCGGGACAACTCGAACGCTTCTTTCAGCACGGCCTCTTCTTCTTCGGAACTGTGATTCCCGGCCTCAGCCATCGCTGCTTTGAGGTTCTTGCCGACCGGTCGGGTGTGGTGCATGGCAATCTTGTCCAGAATAGCAGCCCGAAAGGCCCCCGCTTCGGCCCATCGGCACCAGATATAGTCAAGACCGTAACCACTCATCGTACCTTGGAAGAAGGGGAGCGTTTTTTGCAAAACATCCCGATGCAAACACGGGGCCATGATCTCGATATAATTGGTGTACCGCAGCACAAAGCCCGGGCACTGGCTGAACATGAAATGTGAGAAATAGCTATTCAGGGTAAGCGATGGCTGCGCGACGCGTAGCCCAAAATCTTCCATTGCCGCGAACAAAGCGTTCACATCCCCAGCGCTGATATCGATATCGTCATCGGGAAGCCAGAAAAAATCATATTGCCTCAGGTCGCGGTCATTCAGTGTCTTATAGAGACCGTCCCATTTGCCGCCTTTGATCAAAACAGCCTCGATACCCGGTTCGGCTACAAAATTTCCATAGGCTTCGTCTGAAAAGTAGCTGACAAGCAGATCATAGTGGCGTTCGTCGTAGGGAATATCCCGCCATCGGTAATGCAACGACTTGCCGCCTGCACGGACAACGACAAGGTTCTTTTTCATGACCGGAACTGCGCTCCGTTTTCAGCGTTCAGCAATGGCTGGAGGCCATCGATCATGTCAGGCTTGAGCGGGTGGCTTAATCGGCCGCGTGTATATTTGAATTGATATACCAGGTTGCGGATAAAGCGGCTTAAAGACGATCCCGGTTTATTACTGTTCCGGTAGGTTTCAATATTGCTATCCAGTCCCGGACGCTCGGCAACCATTTTCTCATCCAGCGTCAGGATGGGAACCTTGTGTTCCCAGTAGAATTTTAGATCGATATCAATCGGACGCCCAATTGGGGCGTCAGTCGCCAAAAGCTGTTTTGCGGCGCGCCGGCCGATCAGATACCCGGTGGTTCGAGACGGCAGACGGTCGGACAACACCAGATTCTGACCCGCAAATGCCCTTAATGCTCGAGCGTTCTTGCGCGGCAAACCATCCAATTTGATCATCACGCCATCAAACATTTCGGGATAGCGGGACACCCCGTCCAGAAATGCGCCGGGATCTTGAATGAACGTCGCATCATCTTCAAGAACAAGGCCCACAGGCTCGTTTGAATCTACAATCTTTTGCCAGATTCGGCGATGCCCGAGGGTACAGACGATTTCGTTGTGGCTCAGAGGACGCTTGAACTTGATGCGGTTCGCTTCCGCGCAATAAATGTGCTGCAGGTCACACGGTTTCAACTCTTCGCCGCACGTGGCGTCAGAAAACTCATACGAGAGTCCCAAGCTCTCAAGCTCGACCCTGCATAAATGCCGCCGTTCCACATCTTTTGGCAGGCTGAGTATGAAGGTTTTGATCACCATGTTCGGCCATAAAATTGAGCTTAAGGTTGCAAATATCTTGCGCGTTTTTTGACCCAAGATTTCCCAGGCAATTTACACCAATTGGCCCAGGGGATGGACCGGGTTCGCCCGCTGATAAGCAGCTTAGCGTCCCTAATCCGAAGCCATTTCGGCCAAAGAAGTTCTTTCTTGGTGTGACTGTGCTGTCCGTTGCTTTTCCACGTTGCAAACAGCTCTGCTTTCCTGAGTCTGAACAAATCCGTCGTGTCGCTTCCTTCCGATCTAAGCGACCCGGACTTCATACACATGTCGTTATGGTTTTCTGTTGATGAATGGTGGTGAGAATGGGCCGGATCATTGGGCGGGTCACGGCCATCCCGACCAATTGGAAAGCGATAGCGCAAGCGCGATGGACGACGCGAAGGGCCAACCAGCCCAGATGCCATTCGATCATTTAAATCACGCAGCACGGCCCCTCTCAACATGCGGCATGATACAGAAGGTCCTTTTAGAGGTTTTTTCGCTTTAACCTGCGAGGGCCGCCCGGTTGGCGGGTCATCCGATGGGTATTCTTCTTGCACGGAACCGCATCGGCAGGTAGGCAGGTGCATAGGAGAAACCTGCTTGTTTGAGACCCTCATTGGTCACGGGACTGGCCTCGGCATGGGAAAAGCGCATAGGTTCGGGTTTCGCTTGGCACGCTATGACGGGCTTAAGGGCGCAAGGCGAGCCATTTGGGCTGTGGACATTGCCATACGCAGGGCGCCGCGGTCTCACATGCCAAATTGGTTGAGTACAAAGAGCGGGTAGTAGTAGCTACAGTCAAAATGCCCGTTCTAAGCCGAGCTCTCCTGATCACCACGGGTCGCACTGGCCGAACTGTCCATGTCCAACAGGATGAACTTCAGACCTTTGCGCTCATGAAAGCGATCAATCCGCTGACCGTTCAGGATAAAAGTGGTCTCAAGCCGCCCCATCCGTGAAGCTGAGGCCCACTGCAGGTCCGTAGCACGACCGCCGCCGATATGCTGCCAGATAATCCGAGTGCCCAGTCAGCGACTGTATCCGATACGGCGTGTCAAAACCGGCTTCCTCCAAAAGCATTCAACCCGTCTTGTGTTCAGCCCCCGACAGCAAGCCATCTATTAAGGGATCTGCTGTCCAACGTGCCAACAGACGACTTCAGGTCTCCCAAGGACCCACGCCAGTCAGAAAGCCTTTCCGCGCACGGTGAAACTGTCCTCCCCAAACCTCCGGGCAATCACATCCTTGCCAATGAATCAGAGATAAACGAAACCCGCAACTTTGGTGCCGGGGCTGAACTCAACTGATCCACTTCAAAGGTGTGACGGATACCGTCGTCGTCACTACGCTTCAACACTCGGTGGCAACTCTGCGCTTGTTAAACTGCTGATCGTACAGATTGCGGAAGCTGCCGTTTTTCTCAAGCAAATCGACTACACTCCCCTCTTCAACGACGGCGCCATCTCGAATGACCACGATCTTGTCCGCCTCTAGAATGGTTGACAGGCGGTGCGCGATTACAACAACTGTAACATGACGCGTCAATGCGTCCAGCGCCTCCTTCACAACGGCCTCGGATTCCGCATCCAAGGCGCTGGTGGCCTCGTCGAGCAACAGAATTTCAGCCTTGCGCAACACGGCCCGGGCAATGGCAATCCTTTGTTTCTGGCCGCCCGACAGGAACGTTCCGTTCTCACCGACTTGCGTGTCGTACCCATTAGGCAGATCACTGATAAAGTCATGCGCATTGGCAACCTTTGCCGCAGCAATAACTTCTTCGTCGCTGGCATCGGGCGCCGAGCAGCGCAGGTTCTCCAATACCGAAGTCGAAAACAGGAATGTATCCTGACCAACATATGAGATTTTTTTCCGCAGCGACGAAAAGCTGACACCACACAGATCCTGACCATCAATCTCAATGCTGCCTGTATCCGGATCGTAAAATCTCATGATCAAGTTAAAAATGGTCGACTTTCCACCACCGGACTGACCCACCAGCGCAGTGGTTGTGCGCGGCTCGAAGGACAGGTTCATGTTTTCTATCACGGGAACTGATCCCTGATAGCTGAAGGTCACATTCCGCATGCAAATCCGGCCCGGCCCTTCCGTCAGATCACGGGCGTCAGGGCTTTCCTGCATCGTGCCTTCCTGGTCCAGCAGACCGAACAGCAGACCAACCCCGACCATACAGGTTTCAATCTGGACCCGCATCTTGGACAAGCGCTTTGCGGGTTCATATGCCAACAGCAGTGCCGTGATGAAAGACATCAACTGACCGGCAGTGGGCTGTTCGCTGCCAGCAATCCCAATCGTGCTGACCACGAGCACCCCGGCGACGGCAAGACCCGCCAGAAACTCCATCAGCGGGCTGGCGATGGACTGCAATCTGGCAATGTCGTTGGAGCGATGCTCGACCTTGCGAATGGCAATATCCATCCGGGCAATCATCCTGTCTTCAAGCGAAAATACCTTGATAATCTTAATCCCGGCAGTGGTTTCTTGAAGAACGCGAATGATTTCGGCCAGAGACTTGAACTCGGCCTGCATGATAGAACGAACGCTTTTCAGAAGATACCGAACGCCCAGCAATGCAATGGGGCCGACAACGAAGAACATCACCGAAAGAACAGGTTGCTGGTTCACCATGACGATAACAAGACCAATCAGCGTCAGGGCATCACGCACGAAACCCGTGACAAGAACATCAATCAACTGCCGCGCGGCTTGAGCCCCGTGCGTCGTTCTCATCAACAGGTCAGAGGACTCATTTTCACTGAAGAATGAGACGCCATGCGTGAGCAACTTGCGATAAACCCGCTCCTGCTGGGTTGCCACGATCCTGTTGCCCGCTCGCGCCAGATAAACGGCCTGAACATAGGATGCGACCGCTTTCGCCAGGAACAGGCCAATAACGCTCACCGCAATCAAGTGAGCCCACCCGCGCATTTCGGGGCTCGTCATGGCGTCTACGATATATTCCATCAAATAAGCGGATCCGGCTGTCGTTGTCGCAACGGCAATCATTGCGACAATCGCCACGGCATACAGCCCGCCCTGCGCAACGAAGCTTTCGCTGATGAGACGCATCATGTAGCCTGATCGCCATTCATCCCAGGCGCGCTTTATCATTATCATTGCGTTCTCCAGAACATGAAAAACATGTGCTTTCTCAGACTTCCTGCGTGAATCGCAGATCACGCGATATGGTAAAAGCGTCAGCACTGATGGCACAAAGAATGCATGTGCCAGATAGTGGCCGTTGTTGTCAAAAGCAAATGCGCACAGCAAGTAGTGCTGTCTAAAGTTGCTCGATTGTGGCAGCGCCCCGCTTCTTTTGTCCCGCGGTTACCTCAAACGCAAATCCGACTTTTACCATCCGCTTCCAACAGACGCTGAAACAACGTTATGAAAATTCCATTGCCGATCCAGATAGGATATAACCGGCATATGGGTTGGTCATTTGGCCAGGTTCTGTCCCTGAATGACACCTGGACATATTTCTGCCGGTCTTTAACAACTTGGACGTGCCTATTCCGATTACTCATGCAAACCGGATACGCGCCTATTTGGCTGTATCCCTGCGGCTGCAATTTTTTTGATCAGGCCCCATCTCTTGACACGGTGGGAAAGGCCGATCACAAGCGACCAAATTACAGACTTGGAATAAGAGAGTCATGAAGCGCCAAAGGAACAGTTTTATTTACGAGGCGTGCAAAACCCTGGATGTGCCTTTCCCTGATATTGAGGTACTGGATCAGCCGTATTTTGGCCAATGTGCTGAAGACCTCATCGTTGTGTCGCTGCTGCGTGCTTTGGCTGCCAGAACCGGCACAGACCTGACGCAGATGCACTACCTTGAGGTTGGTGCCAATCACCCGATATCCACCAGCGCAACATACCTGCCACACATCACATTGGGGATGACGGGCGTTCTGGTCGAAGCCAACGAGGCGATCATTCCGGACCTGAAACGGATTCGTACACAAGACATCGTTGTGAACGCCGCAGTGACGAACACGGAGGCCGAATTTGTCGAGCTGTATTTGTCGGACCAGGGTGAGATCAGTTCCTTAGACAAGGATTTCGTTGACGCCTGGAATAACGGCACGGTGGGCCTTTCAGAGGGCCGCAAGGTTCCTGCCCGCCGTATCAACAGCATCTTGGAAGAGTATTTTCCCTTTGAGGCACCGGCCTTCATGTCTATTGACGTTGAAGGTCTGGATTTTGGAATCCTGAGTGATTTTTCCTTTTCCCGCTGGCGGCCTTACATCATTCAGGCCGAACCATCGGAACAGTTCAAGCAGGGTAACTCCAACCGCATCTCCGAGCTGCTCAAACGAAACGGTTACCTCATAGTCGCGGTTTCCGACGTGAACGTCATTGCCGTCGATGCAAACAGGCTGCACCGGGAGCCTGTTTGCCAGGAACACGTCAACCGCGCGCCTGAATGGCTGGACAGCGCGGATGTTGACCCGAAAGTGCACGCCTTCGAATATCTTTCGATCGATATTTTTGACACGCTTCTGTTTCGTCACAGCAAGTCGCCCATAGATGTTTTTGCTTTCATGGCGCGCCATGATCAGGTGTTGGAAGCAACAGAGTTCTTTGTGGATTTTCGCGTTGCGGCCGAGCAACTTGCCCGCGAAGACGCGGCGGCCAAGGGAGCCGAAGATGTTTCTCTTGACGAGATATATACCTGCTTCAGTCAATTGACGAACTGCACATTCGAACAGGTGGAGGGGATCAAGGCCATTGAGCTTCAGACCGAGCTTGATGTGCTGTATCCGACCACGTTTGCGCAGAACCTGATTAACCATGCACGTCAGACCGGCAAACGCTTTGTCATCACGTCGGATATGTACTTGCCGCAAGGTTTTTTGGAAGAACTTTTGGAAGCCAAGGGATTTAGCGGGTACGAGAGGGTATTCGTATCGAATGAACAGGGCCGCACCAAACATACCGGCACCTTGTTTCAGGATGTAATTGATCATTTCGGTGTCCCGGCTGAAAAGATTCTCCATATCGGTGACAATCGGCATGCCGATGGGGACATGGCCGCCGCTGCCGGATTGCAAACTTATGTGGTGCTGGCCAGCAAAGATCTGCCATTGCGTTCGCCGAAGCCAAAACGGCACTCGCATCTACTGGCAGGCCATCGACCGATATCTCAGGTTTTCATCGCCAACTACCTTGAAACGCACCATTTCGACGCCGAGTCGCTTGATTTCAGAGAGCTTTCGGATGATGCGTATTTTGAGGCCTTCGGCGCAGTTCTGCTGGCACCGATCATTACTTCCTTTATGATCTGGATGAAGCAGCAGATGGACAAAAGGGGCATTGATCGGGTGGTGTTTCTTGCCCGGGACGGGATGTTCCCCAAAGCCGTTTTCGAACTGTTATGGCCAACAGGATTCGAAACCAGCTATATTGCGGCGTCGCGACGCCTGCTGACGCTCCCGTTTACGCACTTGGACTCCGACACCATTTTTGGTATGTTCGATGCAACGGTTGAGGGGTCCTCGACGCTTGACGACTTCTTTTCGAAAATAGCTGCGGGCCCACAAATTAGAGAACTCTTTCAAGGTACTGGCTTAAAGGCGACGGATCCTCTGGACCGCAAAGAGCGCCGCAAGGTTCTAAAAACACTTATGGAGAATTCTCAGGCGGTCTACGATTCCTTTGCTGATGAACGTGAGACCCTGACCAAATTTTATCGCAACGCCTTTCCGGCAAATAGCAAATCGGCAGTGTTCGATGTCGGTTGGCGCGGCAGCCTACAGCGGTCCATCGACGAGATTACAGAGGACAGCGCACGCGTCAGCGGCTTCTATTTTGGTACCGGCTGGCAGGCCGTGTCTATTCTGCGCCGCAATGACCTGGATTACGAAAGTTACACGACGGAAAACGGTCTGCCGGCATATAAATTGCCCTGGGTGAGCGACTTCCGCGATATCGTAGAGTTCCTTTGTTCCGCGGATCACGGCAGCGTTCTGCGGGTCGTCGAAAACGATGATGGCGAAATGGTTTGGGAAATGGCCGAGGTGCCGGAACTGGAGCAAGCCAATCTCGACCTCGCCGCGAAAATCCAGAAAGGGGCGCTTTCCGCCATCGATTCGGTGCTGCGCACCATGCCTGTTGAGGTGCTCGAGAAATACACGTCCCGAGAAGACGAGTGTGATCTCCGCAATTTTCTGAGCAAACCACATCGTGAGGACGCAAGGCGTTTCAAAGATGCCCGGATTTTTGCAGGTGTTGGTGATACGACAGGTGAAAGCCTGACGCGAATCGGCGATAAGAGATCGCATTATTATAATGTGAAGAACAGCCGCTGGCGTGCCGCCTATGGCGCCAGCCTCAACGGCTTCACTCGCGCGTGGCTAAAATTATTGTTGCGAAAGCGAAAGAAAATCCGGCTGTAAAAGGTTTGCTGCTTAATAGATCACCTGGGGAATGCGGGTGAAACTTTTTGCCTTGGCTGAATCTAATATGCCCAATTACGAAACAACCGGTTTTACGCGATAGATTGGCAAAAGTTTTTGTTCAACATTACTCAAATGAAAATTCATTCGGGGAATATTGATTGAGGTAATTGAATGGCTTAGGTGATTGGTGTCGGAATTTTTTTGTTTCTGTTTTTCACATTTCCACGCACAATGGCGGGACTAATTACTTTTGTGGCGTCGTGATTGAGTTCTTTTGCTCTAGACTCCCAAGTTCATCAGTAAACGGATAAGTGATTGATATTATTATGGCCGGAAGGCTAATAATGTAACTGCGCGAGCGTGGTCAGGCGGGTTTTGGAAAGTTCAGTGTGTTGAAGAACTCCAATTGTTCGGGAGTAGTTGTTAGAACATTCACGGTGTGCTCCGCAATTTTCGCCGTGTGACGTTGGATGCGAGCCAGGATATTCAGGGCGGTACGCGGACTTACGCTGTGGCCACTTGCCTACAGCCGCATACGCATGACGCGGTAGAGCACGAGAGCGAGAAAGCAGATCAGTGCATGCACGCGGATGCGGTCCGAAAGCCCAGGCTGGGGAAAATCAGGGGGCGCGTGGTCCACCCGCAGGGGCGCACTCCAACTTTTGGGGATTTTTGAAACGGCATTTACACACCGGCGGGCGGGGACGGCCAGGATGAACTCGAGCTTGTGGTCACCCTGGTCCGCCAGTGCGCTCAACTCCTTGATGTTGTCGAGGCTCGGGAGGCCGCGATCAGCCACCAGTGTGATGTGCTGAACCGGAAAACGGGCGAGAACTTTCTGCAGCATGCCCTGCAGTGTCTTTGACTCGCCGGCGTTGCCGCCAGTTTCCTTGTTCATACCATAGACCCGCAGGTCATCTCCGACCTCACCCTCGCCGTGAATGCGCACGGTGATCAGGTCGTAGAAGACGACGGCGAGATCGCGATCGACCAGCAAGCGGATCTGACGGGCCAGGGCCTCTTCGACTGCCTCCGCATTGTCCTTCAGTGCATCCATGGAGCGAAGCAGATGCTGGTGTGTGACGGTGCCCGGCATCGATCCTGCGTTTGCCTGAGCGCAGAGCGCGATCAAAGCCCAGATCTTTCCAGAATTCGTGCAAGGCAAAGACATCGCCGTAACTGCGGGCTATTTCGTGCGGATTGTCGCTTTGGCGGGTTCCTCACGTCCGGCTGCACGGCTGAGCCGCGGATAAGCGCATCAAGGTGGCCATCCTTCATACCATCTACACGTCCCAGATTGGCGATGACACGCAAGCGCTGCTTGCCTGCACTATTCCAGTAGGATTCCATTATTTGAAGATAACGGCGCCCGCCGCTCTCAGTGATGTGTGTAAACAGGGAACGCATGATATGGCGAAAATGGCATGATTTAAGGCCTGATAATAAGGTCGATGCGTAACTACATGCCTTTAGTCTGTGAGCCACTCTAACCCGTTGAAATTACACAAGCTCGAAATCGAAATCATCAGCTTTTCGGAAGGATTTTGTCGAACTTGGGTGCCATCGCCAACCTGATGGCCGAGACAATAAAAATTAGCGGCGAAGTGGAATAGTATCCGCTTGTCGTTTTGATCGGTTTGATTGGAGTAATTTTCACTTTATTGTTGGTCTCCTGAAGTTCTTTTTCGGAGTCCGACATGAAATCTGCACGGCGGACGCCTGCATGTCAATCCACTGATTAAGACTTTTAAATTCAGAAGAGATAGCGCATCACTCGTTTGACGATTCTATTAGAGGTGTTGGGCAGAGATGAAGCTTCAGATGGGTGAAGATACAACAGCGGCGCTCAATAAAGTTGTGTGGCTCATTGGAACGCCGTTTTCAGGTTCAACTGTTTTGGGCCAGGCGCTTAATGAAAACCCGAATTTTGTTTCCGCTGGGGAAGTTGACCGACTTGAGCAGTTTGGCATCCATGAGCATATATCTGGTCATAGCTTGAAGGAGTGTGGGCATTGTAAAAATTCAGGCCAAAAATGCTCGCTATGGACCCCTGCATTTATTTCGAGCCTGACTGAGATGGGCTTTCCTTTGTACGAAGCGATTGCAAAGCAATCACGTTGTGCGAATGTTGTGGATGGTTCTAAAACCCCATACTGGTTTTTGAAGACTCTTGAGAGTGAAGGTATTGATGAACTGGAAAACCGTTTGGTTGTCGTTCATTGTGTTCGAAACCCTCTTGCTTATGCTGAATCTCTTGCAAGAAAAAAAATCACCCACCCAAGGGCTGCGATTTCCCAATGGATAGAAGTGAATGCCTCATGTTTGTATGTGATTAATCGAATTCCCTTTCCTGTACCGGTGATTACCATAAGGCATAACGACTTTTTGAAAAACCCGGAACGTTTTGTGCGTACTATTGCTGAAATTTGCAGGGGGAGCGAGAAAAAACAATTGTTTAATCGGCCGGGAATTTCTGGAAACCATGATCTCGGTGGAAATTTGGCTGCTTCGCGCTCTAATACGGATGGCATGGGAGAAGCCGCAACGCAGATTTTTTCATCGACAATTGACTTTCTAAAAACCCATGGCCCTCTGAAAGAGGACAGTCGCTGGATAAGAAATTTATCAGCGGGCGATAAGTGGAGTCTAAGGAACATGCATGGCCTTTGGGATATGGTAAGACTGCTTGGGCTTGAAGAGGAAATAAATGATGGAATGGCACCGATTTCGACCGAAAAGTAACCTGGGGTCAGGATTCATAGCCGACAGATGACAGTTGCTGCGAGAGCGACGGCTGATAGGAATACTATGGGGCAGGTATCCTAACTTGTCGCCGCACGCCTCCAATCCGTGAGCCTGCCAAACATGATCTCGATGCGGTTTCGCCGCATGTATTTGCGCTTGCCATATTTGGCCTGTGTCTTGTGTTGTTTTCCACCGGGGAAGCAGGCGCGTATTCCCCTGTTTTTAAATGCGTCTCAGAACCAGTCGGCGTCATATTCACGACCACCAAACAGCCAGTCCACATTCAGTATGCTGCTGAGCAGAGCCCGAGCACCGGTAAAGTCACTGATTTACACTGCAGTTGCAAACAGACGGACCGGTTGTCCTTGGCGCATCCAGTTTGGTATTCATACCGCCCTTAATTTGACCGATCAGGCGGCCACGCCCCCCCCTCATGTGATGAGTTGGAGGTCAAGGGGGCAGTGACCATTTTGTAGCCATTTCTTTCTGCCATGTAAGTGCCGGATGTAATCTCCCCAAGGGGCGTTTGAAATTTCCCCGGTTGGTAGCGTTCTGGGCGATTTTTGAACCTCAATTATTCAAAAATCGAACGGAACGCGGGCCGTTAAGCTCGAAGCTCAAGAATAAGGAGTGAGGCTTCGAGTTGATAGGACTGGGAGAGATCGTTTTGATCCATGATTTGAAAAGAAAGGGGCTTGGCGTCAGCGCGATTGCGCGGCAGACCGGGCTCGATCGCAAGACTGTCAGGAAATATCTGGCGCGTGGTCTGGAAGCCCCGGAATACAAATCCCGGGCGCCACGTGCGCGTATAATTGAACCCTATGAGGTGTATTTGCAGGAGCGGTTGTCGTCGTTCCCAGATTTGACGGCGCGACGTCTGATGAGGGAAATCCGCGAACGGGGCTATGAGGGCGTATATACAGCTGTGAAGACGTTTGTGCGCGAGATACGGCCTCCCAAGCAAACGCAGTTCGAGCGCCGGTTTGAAACGCCGCCTGGCAAGCAAGCGCAGGTGGAATTTGCAGAGTTTTCCGTCGAGTTCACGGATGAGCCCGGCGTTGTTCGTAAGGTCTGGCTGTTCTCAATGGTCCTTGGCCATTCGCGCTGGATCTGGGGCCGGTTTTGCGCCAGCCAGAATCTGCAGACCGTTATGCGCTGCCATGTGGCAGCCTTCACGGCCATGGGCGGTGTGCCGGAAGAAATCCTGTACGACCGAATGAAGACGGCGGTGATCGGCGAATGCATGGACGGCATTGTCACCTACAATGCCTCGCTTGTCTCGCTGCTGGGCCACTACGATTGCGCACCGCGCGCGTGCCTGCCGTATCGAGCCAAAACAAAGGGCAAAGTGGAGCGTCCGTTCCGCTATATCCGGCAAGACTTCTTTCTGGGCGCACGTTCCGGAATCTGGATGACCTTAACGCCCAGTTCGAGGATTGGCGCACCCAGATCGCGAACCCACGGGTGCATGCCACGACGCAGCGTATCGTTGATGAGGCTTTTGCAGAGGAGCGCCCATCATTGCGGCCGCTGCCTGCAATTCCCTACAGCGCGGTGCTGACGATTGAACGGTGCGTCACCAAAGACGGCATGATCTCGGTCGGCGGCAATCATTACTCGGTGCCGGATACGACGCGGTGCAGAACCTTGGAAGTTCAGCATCACGTGACCGAACTGCAGATATTTGAGGACGGCGTGTTTATTGCTTGCCATCCCGTGATTGAGGGTAAAAACCAGCGCCGCGTTGATCCCAGCCACCGCAAAGCGCCACCGATCCGCGCGCCCAAGCCGCCTGCGCCGATTGGTGTCGGACGCAGACCGCTTTCTTCTATGGTGCCGTCGGGCGCCGGTTGGCCGCGGGGGCTGTGTCATGACCGGGCTGGTGGACAATATCCGCGCCAGCCTTCTGGGCCTGAAGATGCCGCGCGCGATGGAGATGCTGGATCATATGATCCAGCGCCTGGAAAAGGGTGAGATCGGCGCAATCGAAGCCATCGACAGCCTGCTCTCAGAAGAGTTCAACTGCCGCGAGGATCGGCGCGTCGGCGTCGCGCTGACAACGGCGAGGTTGACACCGCCAAAGACGCTGGAGAGCTTCGACTTCACCTTCCAGCCGTCGCTGGACCGAGATCGGATCAGGGCTCTGGCACAGCTCGACTTCATCACTCGAACTGAGGTCGTCCACTTCCTTGGGTCGCCGGGTACGGGCAAAAGCCACCTGGCCACCGCCCTTGGCATGGCCGCCGTCAAGAAGGACAAGAGCGTCTACCGCGCCACCTTGGCGGAATTGATCGAGGGGCTCTCCAAGGCTGAGCGCGAAGGTCGCCTAGCCGAGAAGATCCGCTTTTTTCACGGGCATCCTTGCTGATCGTGGACGAGATTGGCGCTATGATCCTGACGTCAAATCGAGGCTTCGCCGAATGGGGTGAAGTCTTCGGCGACCCTGTCGTCGCCACCGCACTTCTGGACCGCTTGCTGCATCACGCCGTTGTCGTCCAGATCGAGGGCGCCAGCTACCGCCTACGCGCGCACACCGATCTCATCCCTGAACACGTCCGCGCAAACGCACCCATCACACCGCCGCCCGCCCCAAAGCGGCGCGGCAGACCCCCAAAAAAGGAGAGACTGATCGAAGCAATCGGCTGATCACCGTGACCGGAAAGTGGGGAATTTTACTTTGCCACTTGGGGATTTTTGAAACGGCATTTACATGCCATCGACGGTATCCAGTTGCGCCCATTTTCAGTACCGGCAGGTCGAGCCTCACCTGTACCACCTCATATCCGGTCGCCGCTCGGGACGGCTGCACCATAATCCCGCATTCGGGGTGGGCTCAGGGGAACGGAACCATTCTTTTTAGCGGCGATTGAAGCCATGGGGGCTTCGGTCCGTTCGCCTGGATCCGTCAGGGCTGCTCGCCCCGAGGATTGGGTTGATTTAGGGGAATGTGCTCAGGCTTTGGTCATGACGGCTCCCTCGATCACGGTGCCGTTGGCCGTATACTTCCACAAGGCGACGAGGAGTTTGCGCGCCAGTGCCACGATCGCGACCTTCCTGCCACGACCGCCGCTGTGGCTGATACGTTCATGGAACCAGCGCGTCAGGGCCGAGTCCGGCTGATGGCGCAGCCAGAGCCGGGCCAACTGTATCATCATCCTGCGCAGCCTTGGATTGCCTGCCTTCGAGACACCCTGCTCACGATCAATGCCACCGCTGCGCCAGGGTGCTGGCAAACTCCGCGCCAATGCCCTTGATGTCTTTGAGCATCGCCTGCGGCGAAGCCTCACCCGCTTCGGCACATAACGCATCACGCTCGGTCTCAAAGACCTTGATCTGTTCAACCAGCAGTTCCAGCCGGTCGATCTGCGATTTGAGATGGGCAGGCATTGGCAAGCCGGCGCCCGGCTGCAACTCCTCGAGACGCGCGCACCGGTCGCGACGCATCGGTTCATAGCCTCGGATGCCAACGTTGAAGAGCAGCCCCTTGATCCGGTTGACATGCCGCTTGCGCTCCTCGACCAGTGCCTTGCGCTCCCGGCCGATCCGGCGGCGGTCCTCGTCCTCAACCGTCGGCACGCGCACCATCGAGCATACTCGCGGTTCGCCCCGCAGCCACGCCATCAGTGTGCGCACCAACGTCTCTCCGTCGATGCGGTCGATCTTCGCCCGGCGGTGCCGGCGCGACACCGCAATCGAGGCGGCGTCCACGACATGGCTCGTGATCCAGTCTTCCGCCTGCAGCGCGCGGTGGATCCAGAAACCGTCGAGCCCCGCTTCCTGGATGACAACCACCGGAAAGTGCTGGCCGGTACGCGCCTGCGCTTTCTCTCGCAATGCGTTCAAACAGGCTTGAAGGGCTGCCATGTCGCCGCCCGGCACCGAATGGCGGGACATCTTCCCGCGGCCCGGCGACAACGACGTGACCAGCCAGGTCGATTTCGACAGTTCCAACGAAACGAAAATTGCACCAAGATCAACGCGGATAGCGGCAGGTGGCGAAACTAATTCAGCTGTCATGGCAAATCCCTCCAGAGTGGTTAGTAGCAAACCGACTCTGCTCTCCCACAGGCCGCTGTCCACCACTCTTCATGGGATCTTTTTCACGCCCATACTGGTCGCTGTTCGGTGCGCTTTCAGGTAAGTTGCATCGATCATCACGGTCTTCTCTTCACCGTGTTCAGCGGCCAAACCGGCCATCATCCGCGCGAAGATGCCTTTCTCGCTCCAACGCTTCCACCGGCTGTAGAGCGTCTTATACAGCCCATTGGCTTCCGGGGCGTCTCGCCAGCGCAACCCATTGCGATTGATGAAGATAATCCCGCTCAACACACGTTTGTCATCAACACGAGGCTTGCCGTGCGACTTCGGGAAGAAAGGAGCGAGCTTAGCCATCTGCTCGTCAGTAAGCCAATAAAGGTCGTTCATGTCACCGCAATGTTTTCCGAGCCGTGAACCACGCCGCGCCGCGAAAATCAATGCATCCTGACCCTAATATCCGGACCGATGGAAAGAAGGTCATGTGTGCGAACGTGGAGGAAAAGGGCCAAGACTTCGATCTGAAGGTATTCAAAGCAGGATAGGCCGTGTCTGCATGCGCCGGACTCGGTATTTCTTTCCCTCATTCGGAAATAAATTTCCCATTTTGGGAAATATGTGTCTTGAACTTTCCCATTTTGGGAATAAATTGAGGGCAGTTCAGTAGGATCGATTTGCCCGATGCGTATCATCGCCAGACACACTCTCGTTGATTTCTACCGCAAGCATCCGGCAACCAAGGCCCCTCTGGAACATTGGTATCAGGTGGCGAGAGCGTCAGAGTGGAAAACCCCTCTGGAAGTCACCGGTTCCTTCTCGAAAGCGAAGGTGGTGAGTGAGGACCGCGTTTGCTTTGAAGTCCAAGGCGGAAACTTCCGCATGATTGTTGCTTTCGACTTCGCTCGGAGCATCGCCTTTATCAAGTTCCTCGGCACTCACGCCGAATATGACAAGATCGATGCAGCAACAATCGATCTATTCTGAGACAATAAAATGAGGAGCCAACTATGGACCTCTTCCCAATTAGAACCGACGAAGACCACATAAACGCACTCAAAGAAATCGAACGCCTGTGGGGCGCTGAACCTGGTACCGAAGATGGTAACAGGCTCGATATCCTTATGGACCTCGTTGAACACTACGAAGACCAGCACTTCCCGATCGAAGCGCCGGACCCTATTGAACTCATAAGCCTCTTCATGGAGGAGAATGGCCTCAATCAAACCGATTTCGGCAACGTTATCGGTTCGCAACCTCGTGCATCCGAAGTGCTGAAAAAGAAACGATCCCTCAATCTCGCCATGATCAGGAAAGTGACAGCGGCCTGGAAGATACCGGCCGAGCCTTTGATTGCGCCCTATCATCTGGAAGGTTGAACTTCTTGGGTTGGTTACTTTAGTGCACCTTCTTTTAGTGTGCAACTAAACTCCCCAGAAGCATTGTCGGATCATACTCGCGGAACCACGCATTTGGTAAATAACCGCGCCTGTTGTTGTGCCCTTATTTTCTGGATGTCCACAGGCCCAAACAAGTGATCGCCCATACACTTGGGTAGGAACTCAATGGGTGATTTTCCCTGTTCACGTCTGACTGCCACGCAACTTACCCACAAGAAGCGCGGTCTTAGAATTAAGAGCTCAGTCCAGTAATTAATGATACAGTCCAGAAATTAAGGGCACAGTGACAAAGGTGCAGACGCCTCCGCTGGCCTCAATGTGCCGTTGTGGGTTTGCAAACGACCTGACAGATACACATCAGGCCGGTTCTGTCGCAAACTTTGTTCCGCCTGTCAGACTGAGTGTCGTTTTGGTAGCGCATGCTCAGATAAGACAGGAGCAGACCGTGACCATCTCATTCAAGGGTGCGCACTTTCCGAAAGAAGTGATCTTGTACGCTGTATTCTTCTATCTCCGATACGGTGTGTCATATCGGGATCTGGAAGAAATCATGGCGGAAAGAGGCGTTGAACTGGATCACGCGACGCTGAACCGTTGGGTGAGCCGATATGCCGGTCTTGTAGCTGATGCTTCGCGGCACAAGAAGCG
>WQBJ01000036.1 GCA_013032095.1 Ruegeria atlantica
CCGTCCATTCTTCCGTTTACAACCACTTCAACCAGGAAAGATCGCTAGCCAGCAAGGATACCTTCAAGCTGACACGCACCGCCGCTCTCGCCGAGTGGCGCGAACTTGGCGGGGCATAAAGGACTGCTCTACTGGCCTAACTGAGACTGGTTCGAATTTGTCTGTCAGCACCGGCGGAGGCATTTCGCTGGACTGAAATCAAACGAATTTCTGTTTTGCAGTTGCTGCGACGCAGCTGAGTCGCTTGAGATCAAAGTCCGCAATGAGCCGGGAATGCGGGGCAGGGGCCTATGCTGCGTCAGCTCCGAGATCTGCAAAGAGCCCTTACCAGTCATCCATTGGCTATCTGTTTACTGCGGACGCAGTCGGCAGGTCGCAGCCCGAAGCAGACCTTCGTCAAAAAGGTCCGCAAATTCCCAGATGCGGACGAAGCAGAGCTTCGTCGGCCCAGCCTGAAGGTCAGCTATGCTCGGACTTCGCAGCAACGTTGGTGCGCTGGACTGGATCATGGAGACGCTTCTCCATCAGGAAATTCGTTAATGTAATGCCAGCCCTTTCGATTTGCTGCTCCTGAACAAGCTCCCAACCCTGCTGCTCAAAAAGTCCTCGGACGAGATAGCTCGCTTGCGAATGAAGGCGCGTCATGTTGGCGGCATGTGCCAACGCCTCAATCCGAGCATAAAGATTTCCACCGATACCCTGTCGTTGGTGCTCAGGTGCGACGAAAGCAAGATCTATGTAGCCGTCTCTGTCGAGCGTCATGAAGCCAACGGGCAGACCCGCTTTGCGCGCGACTACGGTTTTCTGAGCAGCCAGGCGCGATGCCCAGTTTGGCCCGGACGGCGTCTTCGACACCCAAGCCTGTCGCTGCTCTACGTTATAGAATTCGGTCGCTCCTTTGCGCACGGCATCGAAGAATATAACACCAAGCTGATCCGCTTCTAATGCTTCGAAGTCACCAATT
Source organism: Ruegeria atlantica (assembly GCA_013032095.1). GTDB lineage: Bacteria > Pseudomonadota > Alphaproteobacteria > Rhodobacterales > Rhodobacteraceae > Ruegeria > Ruegeria atlantica_E. The sequence goes on from WQBJ01000036.1 coordinate 965, forward strand.
TCTATTGATGAGCCCTGCATTTCTGTGATCCTCGATAGCATTTCAATGAGTGCGGTCGAATCCAACAATCGCGAAAGCTGACCTTCGTACGTAACGCAGCACTGTGCAAGTTTGGGCTCTTTCGACCAATTGGTGACGTCGCAGAGAATGGCCGCATCGAGCCCAAAGCGGACACATACGCATATTGATTTTCTTGGCCGTATCTACGGAAACCACAACCCATTGGGTGCAAGATCACCAGCGCGATCGTCGCTTGGATGCTCCACTTCGCCTGAAAACTAGCCAACGAGAAACGCGGCGTGACGCCAAGGCAAAACAATCAACATCAATCTGGATCAATTTATGCAGTTCTGGATTTCATCACGCAGGCAAGATATTGTGGTTTACCCTGAACAAGTTGGTTGGGTCGTATGTGCCCTTGATCCTAGAAAGCTTCTCACCGTTGTCACCATATGCACCTGCCATGTGGTCCGCTTCGTCTTCGGGCATAAAGTTGACATACGCACTTCCGGTCGCGTGCGGTTGCATCTGGTCGTAAAGATCTCGCGCCCAAGCAATACATTCGGCATCCTTGCTGGGATCCTCCCAACGCGTGTGAACATTCATGATGAAGTGAGCAGATCTTTGGGGATAAGCGGTTGAACCAGCCTCGACGCGCGCCATTTCTCCGCCCACATGGGCAATAAAAACTTCACACGCCGGGTCAGGAAGGCTGGAAATTGCTTCCAAGAGTCCAGAGATTGCATCCGAAGAAAGTGCATCGAAATCATGGCTTTTCCAGTAATTCCTGGCGCCTGGCGTCAACAAAGGATCAAAAGCGGCCTGCCAGTCTACGAACTTGTGGGGAGATATCACATCGGAGATTGGTTCACCTAGCGCGCGTAGTACCGCCACAGCTTTTTCACCTTCTGCCATCGGCCCGCTATAGCAGGCTGCAAAGATCAGCACCTCTCGCCCATGCCACTCAGCTGGCAGGAACGGTAGAGGGGGCGCTTTTCGCATCACGCTCCAGACGGTCAGCTCATCCGGGGAATTGTCAGCAATCGTAGCAAATTCAGCGAGGAGCTCTGGCGCATTTTCTATCGGATGAACAATGAGGCCAGACAGGACATCGGGTCCTAGCTCATGCAGTTGGAATTCAAATGAGGTTACGACACCGAAGTTTCCACCCCCGCCGCGGATAGCCCAGAAAAGTTCCGGGTGGCTTGTAGGGGATGCGGTTACAATGGCTCCGTTCGCCGTCACGACTTCCGCTGAGAGCAGGTTGTCGATCGTCATGCCAAATTTCCGGGTGGTCCACCCAAAGCCGCCGCCAAGGGTAAGGCCTGCGATGCCCGTGGTCGAGTTGATGCCAACGGGAACGGTAAGTCCATGTGCCTGGGTTTCACGATCCACATCTCCTAGCAGTGCTCCCGGTGCAACCCGAGCAGTCTTGTTGACAGGGTCTACGTGAACCGACCGCATCTGGGACAGATCGAGCATGACTGTTTCATCTGCGACGGCGTGCCCTGCAATCTGATGCCCACCTGACCGAACTGACATAACGAGGCCGGTGTCTCGTACGAAATTCACTGCCTTCTGCACATCGCTTGCCCCCAGAGCGCGGATCACGAAACCTGGGTAACGTTCGAACATGCTGTTCCACGTTGTTCTTGCGTCTTCGTATTCCGGGGTGCTTTTCTGGTAGACCCCGCCGCGAAGTGATGCATCAAGAGCGTCCAAAGTGTCTTGATTCACAATAGCTGTACTTCCGTCGAGTGTTTTCAGGTCAAACATGCGTAGGCCTCCCAGTAGTCAGGTCAGGCTTCTTGCAGGGCTGCCTCAGCTAATTGCTATTTCCGTCGCTTTGTCTTGCGAAGTCGTTTCATTGAGTTGAGTAAAAAATGGCTGCTGGTCAGGCGAATATTGCCGGATCAATCCGATCCACGGGCGTTATGACGTCGGCAGGAATATTCAGGCGCTCAGCCGCCTTTCTGAGGCTCTCCTCATCAGGGGCTTCGTACAAGCAGTATGTTTTGCGCTTATCTGCACTGAGAAACGAAAAAATCCACTCGACGCCGACTTCGTCATTGATTTCTTTGATGTGAATTTTGTCATCATCGCTGACGTTTAGCTGCTCGGCAAAGTTTCTTTCAATTATGTACCTAGGCATAAAGTCCCCCAAAACATTCAAGCACCTTAACTCGCTATTCCTTCGAGCTTTGACCTGAGGGAAACCATACCCAATTTCTGCGAAATTGCCAACGCTTCCCCTTCCAGTTGAAACGCCTGTTCCACATCATTCGGGCGTCCCCGTCGCCTCAATGCGGATGCATAAGCCGCTTTGCTGTGCGCAATCCAAGGCGGGCATTTCATGCGCGTGTCAATTTCAATAGCTTTTTGGAACATCATCTCAGTGGCATGCCAGTCTTTTAACACCGTGCCCAGACTGCCGAGGCGTCGCGCAGCCGCACCTGTGCATACTGTCGTTGCCCCTGCGGTGATCGTCAGCTCTTCGTACGGAGCCAGTATTTCATAGAGTTTCTTGGCATGTTCCTGATGCTCAACGGCGACACATATGTCTGCCAAATAAGATAATGTCGTTGAATACATGGCGTCGAGTGGGAGATCGAAGCCATTGTCGGCCATTTCATTCAGTATACGTTCAGCAGGTTCCTTATACCCGAGCTCGGCCGCGATAAGGCCAAATCCTGGTTTCCACGAAATGTCTTCGGGACTGTCCGTCATCAATTTCTTGATCACAGACGCGACCTCGTGCAGTCGGTTTTGCTCGCGGCGGATCGTGAACATCTGAACTCCAAAGACGCCCTCAACATGTTCCCCGTGGGTCTGTCGACCAATCTTCACCGCCTCGGTGGCGTGTTTCTCGGCTTTCTCAAAATCGCCGTCCATAATTGCAACCATGGCGCGTGCGTGTTTCTGAACCCAATAGAGTTGCAGATGATTGTCCTTTTCCGAAATCTCGGTAAGCAAACCCAGAGAATGGTCCATCAACTCACGGTCGGCCATCTCGGCGCCTACAAACAAGCTCAGAGTTCGGTCCCGCCCTTGATCGATACTACCAAGATGCTCGGCCACACCATGCATGGCCTCCAGATTTTCGCGCCAATGGTGGGCTTCTCTTCCCTTACGCGCAACGAATGGGGCCCCAAAATGCATCATCATTACCGAGAACTGAGATTTATAGTCTCCCAGTTTTGCGGCCAGCTCCATGGACTGCTGGCCGAAACGCGCACCTTCGGAGAACTGACCGACGAACATGTGGGCACGCGCGAGTTGGCTCATCAATCTGCAACGACGGACTTCATCATCATCGGGCAAATCTTTCAGTGCATTGTCGCAGAGATCGATTGCTTCATTGTGCCTTTCGCTGGACATCATGCATGAGTCGGCGAAATGATTGGCCGCGTCAGCGGCCAATTCCACATCGTGCACTGCTCGGGCCGCGTTGGAGGCGTCTTTCAGAACTGCTATCCCTTCAGGCAATTGGCCGAGGCTGTCATGGCTGCGGCCAACAAGGATCTTGCCTTTGATCAATTCTGTTTTGGAGTCTGAGCCAAGTTTTTCTGCAGCTTGTAGAGTTTCTCTGGCGTTCGTCATCGCTTCCTGGCTGGCAGATCGCGCCAACGCCATTTCTGTCGCAGTTCGCCATTTTTCGAACGCGGCCCTCCAATCCTCAGCTTCTGATAGGTGGCGGGCTACCAGTTCGGGGCGACGCGCGATCTCGGCGGACCTTGTCTGTATCAACGCACGCGCCACATCTGCGTGTTGTTGTTTTCGAGTCGAGCTCAGCATGGACTGATAGGCGGTATCGCGGATAAGGGCATGACGGAATACAAAGTGCCCGCGATTGTGACCGCTTTCGAAGATCAAGCCCGTTCGAGACAGCTCTTCGAGACATTTGTTGATATCGGATTCTTCAAGGCCCTTTGCGGCACATAATATGCTCGGCTCAAACTCCCGGCCAATAACCGATCCAGTAAGGGCGACCTGTTTTGCCTCTGGTGAAACTGCGTCGAGCCGCGCCATCAATGCGCCTTTCAATGACGATGGTATGTGGCCTTGCCCCTGCTCGCCGGATTCGACAATGGCTCGGGTCACTTCTTCCACGAATAGTGGAACACCATCGGTTTTTTCAATTATTGTAGAGATCAGAGCTTCGTCCGGTCTCTTGCCTGTAATGTTTTCGACAAGGTTTGAGACATGCGCAGAATCAAATCGGCGCAAAACTAGAGACTGTACATGTGTGTCCCCATCATCACGGGCCAATTCCCACCCGGGTCTGTGGGTTATCAAGATCATCAGAGGAAGATCGGTGCATATCGACTTAAACCGCTCCAATAATGCTTGTGTGGAAGGATCGATCCAATGAGCATCTTCTACGCAAAGAACAACCGGGCGCACACTTGCCCGCACCTGCACTGTGTGGATCAATGTTTGGATTGTCGTGTCGCGCTGCTCCTGCGGTGACATCTCGAGCACCTTTTGGGCAAGCACACTACGAGGTGCGACCAACGCTGCAAAGAAAGGTAGAACTTGTTCCCAGTCCAACCCTGGCCGTCCTTCAAGCATTTTTCTGACATGCTCAAGGATCAGATTGTCATCAAAGTCCGGTTCAACACCCGCATCCTGAGATATTCGTTGGGCTACCGGATGAAATGGGCTGCTGCTGAGATAGGGGGAACAGTTCAGCCTTATGACATCGGCTTGGTCGTTTTCGGTGATTTCTGCAAGGAATTCCTCTGTAAGCCGCGACTTTCCAATTCCGGCCTCACCGGAGAGCAGAACAACGTCTCCGTGGTCATTCTGAGCACGTTGCCATGATTGCAGTAGGATACCCTTTTCGTAGTCCCGGCCAACCATGACGCTGTCGACATCGTCTCGATGTGAGGCGCGAAACCGGCTTTCCGCAGTGCGTTCCAACACCACTTTCTGCAGACTACGTGGTTCAGCAAACCCCTTTAGCTCTGCCTGCCCAAGAGATTTAAACTCGAATATCCGATGCAAAGTTGTCTCGGTTTCCTCAACTGACAAAACGACTGAGTTTGGCTCTGCATGTTCTTGAAGCCGTGCTGCAAGGTTGACGACCGGACCAGTCATGGCCCCCTCCTCATATGTGTTTTCGCCAATGGTATCACCGACCACAACATCACCGCTCGCAACTCCCAGTCTGACTGACAAGGGCTCTCCGTCAGGCGTTTTGAGTTCCTTGACACGGTGAACAGCCTCAAGACTGGCTTTTACCGCCCGAATCGCGTGATCTTCGTAAGCCCGCGGCCATCCGAAAAACACGAGAAGACCATCGCCTAAGTACTTTGCAACGTAGCCACCATATCGGCTTACGGCTCCTGCAACGGCATCTTGATAGTTCTGTAGCAAGTCCCGCATGTCTTCGGGATCAAAGCGATTGGTAAGTTCAGTCGAACCTACAAGATCGGCAAACAAAACAGTTACATGACGCCTCTCTGCAGTAGGCGGTTCAACATGCTTTTGTTTGCGCAGATCATCACTTTGTGAATTGTCTGAGGTGGGCGCTTGTTCGCCTTCGGGCGTTTGTTCACGAACTGGTTGTGACGGAGAAGTTGCGTGCTGTTGGTCGACTAGCTCGTGAATTGCGGCGAGCATGATTTTGCGATGACCAAGGCTTACTCCGAGCTCTTTTAAGTCGTCGCCAGATAGTAGCGGCAGAACACGCGCATCGATATCGTTTTCCGCAAAAACATCTGCGTACTGACTCAGGTCGAGATCGTTTAACCATTTGTCTATTCCAGCCGACATCTTTGGATCATGCTGAGATACGCGGCACTAATCAAGAATACGCTTTAAAAATGAACTGACTATTCAATGAATGGCGTCTGCTTTCATTTATCTACGGGTCACTCTACAATTCCGGCTTTTGCCACCGCGTTCTAAATTTACGCGACTGGCTGATTGGCTGCACGCGTTTGATGTTTTGCCTTTAAAGGCGACTTTGTCCGCATTGCGGACGTTCGCTGCAACTTGCTTGAATTTCTACTTAGCGGATAAAGCGGGCGCTAGAGTGCCCTGGGATTGGGAACTAAATCATCGATGCTCAATTGCAAAACTACTCGGCTTTTCGCCGTTCTTGGCTGTTAATGCGAGATCGATCTCGGGGGCTATTCCAAATGCTCAAGAATTGGTTTCAAGCTATGAAGATCAAAAATGTACGGCTTGCTGGCAGCGAACATTGGCGTTTGCCGCCCTACAATCAGTGATGGGGTTTGCCTACCTTGAACGGGGCTAGGCTCTCTTGGAACTGCTCGATGAACTCTAGCGTCACCAGTGACGGTTGCTTCAAAATCGGACGCACAAGGGAAAGCGTATGTGACAAGAGCGGTTTGAACGGTCGGTAGCTCAATCCGTTGTCTGCATATTGGACAGCGTCCAACTCGCTGACCACGGAAATCCCAACACCTTTTACAGCCAATTCACAAGCCGCCGTGAACTGCCTGACTTCGATGTGGGAATTGAGTTTGACGTTTGCGCTTTGAAACGCTTTTGAAAGCTGTCCAAAAAAATCGCTGTCGCGCCGTGTGTGAATAATTTTGGCATTTGCAAGATCCGTTGGTGTCACCTCGGAGAGTTTCTCCAATTCATGTCCGGTAGGAAACACGCAAACTGTACGGACATCGATGTCTCTGCTTTCGACGGCCGGATGCCCGTTAAAGTTATCTGTGATTCCGAAGTCATATTGCTCACCGATCATCCACTCGAGAATGCGTTCCGGTCTGTCAGGTTCGATCGTCATCGTTACGCCTGGCCGATCTTGTAAAAACTTGGCGATGACGTTGGGAAGGTGACTGGTGGCGAACCCGGGCAAACATGCGATGCGAATGTGTCCCGCTTTGCGTTTGGTTATGTCCTGACTGACATCCGAGATTTGCTTCATCAATTCCAAAACGCGCTCTACGCTGGGTTGCAGATAGCGTACCTCCTGCGAAGGCACTAACCGACCTTCACGGCGATCAAAAAGTTGAAAGCCAAGCGATTTTTCCAGATCAGAAAGCAGTCGGCTGACCGCAGGCTGGCTTATCCCAAGATCCGTAGCTGCAGCAGTGACCGACCCGTTTGTGGAAACTGCCATGAGCGCTTCCAATTGGCGGATCCTCAAAGTTTGACTCATACTTTGAACCTGGTTCGTTGCTTGCATAGTCACATTTATAATGTAATGTTATGTTTTTATCAAAAATTAAATGCTTGAATTATAAAATTGTAACGTTAACGTCGTGAAATCGTCATGTCTGCCGATTACGCGTTGCGGTCGGTATTCAACGAAGCATCGAACCTGATGCATGGGAGGAATCATGAAAAAGAATTTTCTAGGCGCTCTCGCCGTAACTACTGCGTTGTCCCCCGTGGCGGCGATGGCGCAAACTGAAGTTCAGTTCTGGCACGCCTTCACCGGCCGGCTGGGTGAGCTTGTTAAAGCGCAGGTTGAAGAGTTCAACGCCAGCCAGGATGAGTTCGTCGTGGTTGAAAGCCACAAGGGTAACTACTCGGAAACTCTGAACGCAGGTATTGCGGCTTTCCGTGCCGGAGAGCAGCCCCACATCCTGATGGTGTTCGAAGTGGGCACGGCAACGATGATGTCGGCTGAAGGTGCGATCAAACCGGTTTATGAAGTGATGGCCGAAAGCGGCGCATCCTTTGATCCGGATGCATATATCGGGGCTGTCAAAGGGTACTATACGACTACGGACGGCGAGATGCTGTCGCTGCCTTTCAACTCGTCCACGCCTGTTCTGTGGGTCAACCGCGATGCTTTCGAAGCGGCGGGCGTTGATCCGGACACGGATCTGTCGACCTGGGAAAAAGTCGGCGACGTACTCGAGCAGCTGAAGGCTGGCGGCGAGGACTGCCCGCTGGTGACCGCATGGCAAAGCTGGATTCACCTCGAGAATCTGTCGGCCTATCACGACGTTCCGTTCGCATCGCAGGACAACGGTTTTGCCGGTCTGGATACCGAGCTGATGCTGAACGGTCCGGCGCAGGTCGCACACCTGACAGCAATGGGTGACTGGGCCAAGGATGGCAAGTTCATCTACACCGGGCGCAGAAACGAGGGTGGTGCAAATTTCCGGGCCGGTGAATGCGCGTTGTTCACGGAAAGCTCGGCCGGTTACGCCGGTATCAGCTCTGAAGCTGAGTTCGAGTTCGACGTGCGCCCGCTACCCTATTGGGAGGCGGTCACCAGTGAGCCGCAGAATACCATTATCGGTGGTGCATCCCTTTGGGTAATGGAAGGCCATGATCCCGAGGAATACAAAGGTGTTGGAGAGTTCCTAAGCTTCCTTTCCTCGTCTGACGTTCAGGCTGCTTGGCACCAAAATACCGGTTATCTTCCAATCACGGCCGAAGCGGGTGAAGCTACTCGTGCTGCAGGTTTCTATGATGAAAACCCGGGCACCGATATCGCGGTGATCCAGATGACAGCGAAGGAACCAACCGCAAACTCGAAAGGTCTGCGTCTGGGCTCGTTCGACCAGATTCGCGGCATCATCGACGAAGAGCTTGAGGCCGTCTGGTCCGGTGAAAAGACCGCTCAGGAAGCGATGGACAGCGCAAAAGAGCGCGGTGACGCACTGCTGCGCCGGTTCGAATCCGCCAATCAATAAGTTGTAATTTGATGCGGGCCTATTAAGGCCCGCATTTTCTTTCTTCGGTGGATTATCAGGATGGAAAAACGCGTCACCTTCCGCGGCTGGCTTTTGCCATTGGCGCTGATCGCCCCTCAGGTCATCATTTCCGCCGTTTTCTTCTTTTACCCCGCAGGCCAGGCCGTTTGGCAGTCTCTGTTCATACCTGATCCCTTTGGGTTGTCGTCCCAATTCGTCGGGCTCGGCAACTTTGAATTCCTGCTGAGTGACAAATTCTACCGCGCCTCTTTTGTGACGACGGCGGTGTTTTCAACGCTCGTAACACTGTGTTCAATGATCCCGGCCTTGTTTCTGGCGGTAATCGCAGATCGTCTAATCAAGGGATCGGGCGTCTACCGGACTTTGCTGATTTGGCCCTACGCCGTTGCCCCCGCCGTGGCTGGTGTACTGTGGCTTTTCATGTTCAACACGCGAGTTGGTGTCGTGTCTTGGTACCTCGGCCAACTCGGCTATGACTGGAACCACGTTCTGAACGGCACCGAGGCCATGGGGTTGGTGGTTGTAGCATCGGCTTGGGGGCGCATCAGCTATAACTTCCTGTTCTTTTTCGCAGCCCTGCAATCGGTTCCGCGGTCGGTGATCGAGGCTGCCGCGATCGACGGCGCGCGCTTCTGGCGACGGTTCTTCACAATCGTTCTACCGCTGTTGTCTCCGACTGCGTTCTTCCTGCTGGTGGTGAATGTCGTCTACGCCTTCTTTGAAACCTTTGGCGTTATCCACACGATCACCGGAGGTGGGCCGCAGCAGGCGACGACTATTCTGGTCTACAAAGTCTTTTCGGACGGGTTCGTTGGGCAGGATCTTGGGTCATCGTCGGCGCAGTCGGTCATTTTGCTGATCGTGGTCGGCCTATTGACCGTCATCCAATTTAAATATGTGGAAAAGAGGGTGCACTACTGATGGCCGCCCAACAACACGGAATGGTCGAAAAACGCGGGATGGGGGTCTGGTCGACCCATGCGCTAATGATCCTTGGTGTTCTGATCATCTTCTTTCCTATCTGGCTGGCATTTGTGGCCTCGACCGTTACCCAGCCGGAAATCGTGTCCCCGCCGATGCCGTTGGTGCCGGGTGATCAGTTTTTGGAAAACTACAAGGCCGCGCTGTTTTCCGGCGTGAATGTCCCAGTCGCTACGATGTTGTTCAACAGCCTCGTGATGGCCATTGGTATTGCGGTGGGCAAGATCGTGATCTCGCTATTGTCAGCCTTTGCGATTGTCTATTTCCGATTTCCCGGTCGAACGACGTTTTTTTGGCTTATCTTCTTGACGCTTATGCTCCCGGTCGAAGTCCGCATTGTTCCAACCTTTGAAGTTGTCGCCGGGTTCGGCATGCTCAACAGCTACTATGGGTTGATCTTCCCTCTTATCGCTTCGGCCACGGCAACATTCCTTTTCCGGCAGTTCTTTCTGACTATCCCAGATGAACTGGCCGAAGCAGCTCGAGTCGACGGCGCACGCCCGATGCGGTTCTTCATTGATATCGTTGTGCCCATGAGCAGGACCAATATCGCGGCGTTGTTCGTAATCCTGTTCATCTATGGCTGGAACCAATACCTTTGGCCGCTGCTCATCACCACCGACCCTGAAATGAACACCATTGTGATGGGCATCAAACAGATGTTCCCGTCCGGCGATGATGTGGCCGAATGGCCGGTCATCATGGCCACATCTATTCTGGCAATGATCCCACCGGTCATAGTGGTGGTGTCGATGCAAAAGCTCTTTGTCCGCGGCCTTGTCGATAGCGAGAAGTAAGAAATGGCAACAGTAACCCTAGAGAACGTCAAAAAGAGCTTTGGCCCGACGGACGTCATCCATGGCATCGATATCGATATTGCTGATGGTGAGTTCATCGTGATCGTCGGCCCCTCGGGCTGCGGCAAGTCTACGCTGTTGCGAATGGTTGCGGGCCTCGAAACCGTGACTGCGGGCGAAATCCGTATTGGAGAGGAACGGGCCAACGACAAAGAGCCGATGGATCGCGACATCGCGATGGTGTTCCAGAACTATGCACTCTATCCACATATGTCTGTGCGCCAGAATATGGGGTACGGCCTTAAGATCGCCGGTCTGCCCAAGAACCAGATCGACCAGAAGGTGACCGAGGCCGCCAAGCTGTTGCAACTGGAATCCTTGCTGGATCGCAAACCAAGACAACTTTCCGGCGGGCAACGTCAGAGGGTGGCGATGGGTCGAGCCATTGTACGCGAGCCAGCAGTTTTCCTGTTTGATGAGCCGCTTTCGAACCTTGATGCCAAGCTGCGGGTTCAGATGCGTCTGGAAATTCGCGAACTTCAGGAAAAGCTGGGGATTACGGCGCTCTATGTGACCCACGATCAGGTCGAGGCCATGACGATGGCCGACAGGATGATCGTGATGAATGGTGGCATTGCCGAGCAGATTGGAACGCCGTTAGAGGTCTACGAAACACCGAGAACTCTGTTCGCGGCACAATTCATTGGCAGCCCTGCGATGAATGTGTTTGACGCCCAGCGTAAAAACGGAACGATCAAGATCGGTGAAGTTGCGGTCGGCCGATCTGCAGGTCCTGATACCGCGTTGAAGCTGGGGATACGCCCAGAGCATCTGCTGTTGGATGATAGTGGTCCGCTAGACGCGGCGATTCAGATGGCAGAACCGTTAGGGGCCAACACTCTGTTGCACGGTCAACTCGCGAGAGTCGGCGGAGCGATCACGATAAGCCTACCGGGCGTCCACCCAATCGAAGGCCGGCATCCGAACATGCGGTTCTCGGTCGCCTCAGAGCACATGCATCTGTTTAACCAATCAACCGGTGAAAGGCTGGGCGGCTAATGGCGTTTCCTCAAGTCGAAGCCTTCCGTGGTGGAGAAAACCTGATCCGGGTCGTGGGCCATCGAGGGGCAAGAGGCGTTTTGCCCGAAAACAGCATGATTGGTTTTGATTTCTCGCTGTCTATCGGTGTCCCGCTTCTTGAGTTTGATATTGTGCTGACGGCGGATGACGTGCCGGTCATAACTCATAATCATCGTCTGCACGCCCCGAGCTTTCGCGGCGCAGATGGCCTGTTTCTGACCGGGGAGGAACCGAAAGTTTCGTCACTGACTTTCGAACAGATTCAGCAATTCGATATTGGACGGTTAGACGGGCATTCTGACTATGGCCAACGCTTCCCGGATCAGGCGCAACTGGACGGCGTTCGAGTCCCAAGGCTGATGGACTTGCTAGATTTGGTAAGTGAACCAAAATACGGCGATGCCTATCTGATGCTCGAACTGAAGTCGGATCCTGACGTGGCCCATGATCCGCTTCATAGGGAGAATTTTGTCGGGCGAGTTCTACAGGAGGTTCGCGCCAAAGGTCTTTCGTCGCGCGCGGTGCTGCACAGTTTTGACTGGAACCTTCTGGAGGAATGTCAGCGACAAGCTCCTGATATGCCGTCTTCCTACCTTACACAGCTTCCAGATAACGCGGATGATGTTGGAGAGGATTCCTCGAAAGCGGTTTGCCCCGACTTTCATGGTCGTCATGATGAAATTCCAAATTTGGTCAAGCAAGCTGGCGGTTCGCTTTGGTGCCCGTACTATGCGGATGTAACGGCTGAAAATGTGGCGCGCGCAAAAGATCTGGGCCTATGTGTTGCCGTTTGGACGGTCAATGAGCACGAAGAAATAGACAGGATGATCGACCTGCGCGTGGATGCAATCGTATCTGACTACCCCGGTCGGGTTCAAAGGCATTTGTCGGATTTGTGTATGAGGTGGCGCGTCGGAAACTAGTGAGTTCTTAGTCGCAAGATCCTGACGCTCTTTTTGTTTCTTCCAGTCACAATCGAAAAGGATAAATCACATCACCACTTTAATCTGGCCAGCTAGGCGAAAAGAATAGTGGTTCAGCGTACTAAACAAGTTGCAGCGTTGCCCCTGCAATTGTTCGGTGACCGCCTTAAGGTCCTCCTAATCACGTCGCGTGACACGGGGCGTTGGATCATGCCGAAAGGTTGGCCGATGGATGGCAAGAAAGACTGGCGTGCAGCAGAAATCGAAGCGCTGGAGGAGGCCGGGGTGGAAGGCACAATTTCTCGCAAACCCATCGGTGAGTTCGAATACGCCAAGTTTTTTAATGACGGTACCAGTGTCAATGTGAAAGCCATCGTCTATCCACTCTACGTTGATAAGGTAAAGCGCCGTTGGAAGGAAAGGCACCAAAGAAAAAGGCACTGGTTCTCGCCCAGGGGTGCAGCGAAAGCACTCAAACAGCCAGAGCTGGAAGATTTGCTCCTCGACCTAAAAAGCAATCCAAGAAAAAACAAATCGATCCGCGAATTGTTACCTTGAACAAAGGCAATGCCATTCATATCGATTCTGGCTCGGAGCGGGTTTAACCGGAATGAGAAGATTTGATTTTTTTCTCCGCAAATAGTTTTCCAGCCTCGAAGCCAACGAAACACTGGATTCTTGCTGCGAACGATCAAACGCCAAGGCCCTAATGTTCAATCAAAGTTGAATGTCCGTCGCGAAACTCGATGAAGCCGTCTTGAGGTTCATTCAATGCGAAAACCTCTTGTGGCGACAGGCCCAGAAGCGGCATTATCTGTGGCGTGTAGTAGATTGTGAAAGCGAGGTGCTTGAAGGCGTGGCCACCAAGCGTCGAAACAAGCTGGCGGCATTGAAAATCTTCAGGAAATTGATGAAGCAGCACGGCGCAGCGGACGAGTTGGTTACGGATTGCTTCGCGTCATATCGGGCGGCACTCAGAGAACTCGGTACGACGGCAAAGCAAAAGACGGGCAGGTGGTTCAATAACTGGGTTGAGAGCTCATACCTCCCGTTCCGACGACGAGAACGCGCGATGCAGCACTTCCGGCGCATGAGAAGTTTGCAGAAGTTCGTCGCCGCCCATTCCTCTGTCTATAACCACTTCAACAAGGAAAGGTCTCTCACCAGCCGAGAAACCTTCAAGCTGACACGCACCGCTGCTCTCGCCGAGTGGCGCGAACTTGGTGCAGCATAGAGGGCAGCGCTATTGGCTTAGCAGAGATTGGTTCAAACTTGCCTGAAAGCGACGCACAGATTGGCTCGAATTTGTCCTACTGCGACCTCTTTCCGTGTTGGCCTACGTTTAGTATCCCGCTGTCCTTCACCTCGGCGTACACACCCATATCCATGTGGCCCAAGTGTTTTCGAATAAGGAACGGGATTCTTAGGTCTCGTTCGGCTGTTTCTGGGTTAACTTCAGTAGCGGCGCATCTTTTTGTTCGCGAGATCATTTTTAGCTTCACATCGCCAAACGCCAAAGTAGAGCCGATAGAATCTAACTCGGAAAACGGTGGTAGCCCGTCCAATTCAATATTCGCGCGAAACCTTGCTGGGTGTATTTCCACGTTTAGCAGTCTACTAAGCGCGTCGACAGAGGCTAGGTTGAGAACGGAAATAGCGTTCATCATTTTTTGCGACACAACCGAAACGTCCGTAAATCGATGTGGGTAAGAAGAGACAAACACTGGCGGCTCGGGGTCTCTCAAGCCAAGTGTGCTGTGGAGGAAATTCGCCGCCTCTAATTGCCCCTTTTGCTCACGCATTTTGAAGCGGTGAGTTCTCTTGCCTGCTTCAATCTCCAGCAGCTGAGTTTGAGCGTCGAATTTGGTTTGGATACCGGCCAGACTTGCTTCATTCAAAAGCACTACAAATCGGTCTTTTTCCAACGGTTTCGGATCAAGGGGGTCAAAACCAGAGTTGTAGCGTGCAAAGCCGAACAGGCGGTCACCAGGAATGCCTTCTCCCGCTCGAAGGTTTACGGTGCTTAGTGGTTCCGGGCTCAAACCTTTGATAGGGTACCGGTTCATCCGCACAATGGTGAGTTCATTCATTCGTGGGATCCTGATTTGACGAGATATTCCCGCGGTGGGGCTAGCACGCGCCCTTCAAGCTATTCCACTGCGGCTCCTTGGTGAATGGCAAGAATTTGGTTTTGGCACCATGATAGGTGGGTTCGGGTTGGCATTCCAAAGCTGTCTGCGCCCTGGCTTGAAGCATAGCCCCGTTCGATTTCGAATTCCCTCTCCCTTTTTGCATGATGAATCTTAGGAAAGTGGGTGTGGTGAAGTATGTATTAAAAGCAATCTACTAGCGACCATTATTAAGGTGGATTTAGTAGTTTTGAGGTACGAACCTCAAAAAATTCTGGACTTGAGGTGCGTACCTCAAATAGCCTTAGAGGTATGCCGCGATTCGCACATCCTCGATTGACGGCGAAAAAAGGGAGGAATGGATGACTTACACAAAACTGGCCTCGGCCAGCGCAATAGTCCTTGCCGCTACTACTCTTTCTACCAAGGCAAATGCTGAAGACCTTACGCTTTGTTGGGCTGCATGGGACCCGGCCAACGCGCTTGTTGAGCTATCAAAAGAATTCGAAGCAGAATCCGGCCATACGATGAACTTCGAATTTGTTCCCTGGCCAAATTTTGCGGACAGGATGCTGAACGAACTGAATTCTGGTGGTAAGCTTTGCGACCTGCTTATTGGTGACAGTCAATGGATCGGCGGGGGCGCTGAGAATGGTCACTATGTCCAACTGAACGAGTTCTTCGATGCTGAAGGCATCAGCATGGATGACTTCGCGCCAGCCACTGTCTACGCCTATTCAACTTGGCCCAAGGGCACACCAAACTATTATGCCCTGCCTGCGATGGGCGATGCGAATGGCTGGTTCTATCGCAAGGACTGGTTCGAAAATCCTGAAATCCAAGCCGCATACAAAGAAGCAACTGGTCAGGATTTACGCGAGCCCGAATCCCAGAAAGAATTATTGCAGATCGCCCAGTTCTTTCAGGGTCGTGAGATCGACGGCAAGACTGTCTACGGGGCAGCAATCTTTACCGAACGCGGCTCGGAAGGGATTACTATGGGCGTCACCGGGGCGCTGTATCCATGGGGTTTCAAATACGAAAACACTCCAGGCTCATATGATATGGAAGGTGCTGTAAACTCACCGGAAGCTGTTGAAGCTCTAGAATTCTACAAAGAGTTCTACAAAACGGCGACACCCCCGGGATATACCAACTCTTACATGGGTGAGAGCTTGGATGCCTTTAAGTCCGGTCAGGTCGCCATGGCTATGAATTGGTTTGCGTTCTTCCCAGGTCTCTATGCCGATCCCAATACAGGCGGTGACAAGATCGACTTCTTTGTGAACCCACCACAAAATCAGGCAGGTTCGACACTTGGCGGACAAGGCATTTCTGTTGTCAGCTACTCTGACAAACAAGACGCCGCACTTGAATACATTAAGTGGTTCGCACAGCCAGAAGTTCAGGCCAAATGGTGGGAGCTAGGCGGCTACTCGGCACATAACTCCGTGCTGGAAGATCCTGGTTTCGTGGACAGCCAACCGTTTGCCGGTGACTTCCTGGAAGCAATGGCTGGAGTTCAGGATTTCTGGCAAGAGCCTGCTTATGCTGAACTCCTGCTGGCCATGCAGAAACGCATCCACGACTACGTAGTTGCCGACCAAGGCACAGCTCAAGAAGCACTTGATCTTCTGATCGAAGATTGGACGGAAGTCTTCGAAGACGAAGGCAAGCTGTAGTCCGGACACAGGCAGGAGCGGGTGCAATCCCGCTCCACCTTCACCCGTGAGCACTAAACCAACAAGAACTGGCAAAGAGATGTCTGACAGGACCGTAGATCGCGTTGCGCAGGCAACGCCCGAGCGAGTTGCGCGAAAGATCAAGGGGCTATCCGACCGCGCGATCGCCTGGATATTCATCTCCCCAACAATTTTTCTATTGCTGGCGATCAACATCTTTCCGTTGATCTGGACCATCCAACTGAGCTTTACCAACTACAAGGCCAATCGGATCGGGCGTGAAGTCAAGGATGTCGGGCTCAGGAATTACGAGCGTATTCTGACAGACTCAGACACATGGCTAAATATGCAGGCGACGGCGCATTTCCTGTTCTGGACGATCTTTTTCCAGGTCCTGATCGGGTTTACTCTGGCTTGGTTGATCAACAAGAAATTCAAGGGCAACGATCTTTGGACCACGATCATCGTGCTGCCGATGATGTTGTCTCCTGCAGTCGTCGGGAACTTCTGGAAGTTCCTCTATCAGCCGCAGATCGGACTGTTTAACTACATCGTGTCCTGGTTTACCGGCAAAGACCCTTCTAGCTTTGAAATGCTGGGATCAGTGACATTGGCCCCATGGGCGATTGTGATTGTCGACACATGGATGTGGACACCTTTCGTGATGCTGATCTGTCTGGCCGGTTTGCGAAGTATTCCCGACTATATCTACGAGGCCGCCGAGATCGATCGGGCCAGCAAACTGCGGCAGTTTTTCACGATCACTATCCCGATGGTGCTACCGTTCCTGATGCTCGCGGTGCTGTTTCGAGGGATCGAGAACTTCAAGATGTTCGACCTGGTGGTTCAGCTGACAGGCGGAGGGCCCGGTTCTGTTACGGAACTCACTTCGATCAATCTCAAGCGAGAGGCGTTTGAGAAGTGGCGTACGGGCTATGCCTCGGCCTATGCGATCATCCTATTCGTCACCGTGTTCGGCCTTGCGTCGATCTACGTAAAAGCTCTGAACAAGGTGAAACAGAGATGAGCAGTTTTTCCGTCACTGAACCCTCGAACCGGTCCAAATGGATCGCCGGTTTTCTGGTCATCGCTTATGCGCTGATCACAATGATCCCGCTGGTGTGGATTTTGCTGACTGGTTTCAAATCCCCGGCCGATGCGATCAGCTACCCGCCCAAAGTGGTCTTTGACCCAACACTTGAAGGCTACGTCAATCTCTTCACCACGCGCACGCGGCAAACCCAGGAGTTTCTGGAAGCTAATCCGCCGCAGAACTGGGCCGATGAGATCGTCCGCCAATATGACATGGTGATTGTGGGGCCATCAAAGTTCGGCGAACGCTTTATGAATTCGGTTATCATCGGATTTGGCTCGACGTTCTTGAGCATCTTCCTTGGTACGCTGGCCGCCTATGCGTTCAGCAGGTTCAAGGTCCCACTAAAGGACGACCTTCTATTTTTTATCCTGAGTACAAGGATGATGCCTCCGGTCGCTGTCGCCATCCCAATCTTCCTGATGTTCAGAAACCTTGGATTGAGCGATACGCATCTTGGAATGATCCTTCTCTATACAGGGGTCAATATCTCCCTGGCGGTTTGGCTGCTGAAGGGTTTCATCGACGAAATCCCAAGAGAGTACGAAGAAGCCGCCCTCATAGATGGCTACACGAGGTTTCAGGCATTCTACAAAGTGGTGCTGCCGCAAGCCGCGACTGGCATAGCCTCAACAGCTATCTTTTGCCTGATCTTCGCCTGGAATGAGTACGCGTTTGCCGTGCTGCTGACATCCGCGAACGCGCAGACTGCACCACCGTTCATCCCGACCATTATTGGTATCGGCGGTCTGGACTGGCCTGCCGTGGCAGCTGGCGCGACGATCTTCCTCATCCCCGTCATGATTTTCACCATCCTGATGCGCAAACACTTGCTGCGCGGGATCACATTCGGAGCCGTGCGCAAATGAGCGAGTTTTTTACCGGACTACTACGGCTCCGCCGCGGCCCATGGGAGATGGTCGCAACTATCCTTATTGCACTGGGTGTCTTCATGCTGATGCAGCCCTTTGTCCTTTGGGCCTTCACCTATTCCTTCATCGTCACGCTGATCGGAACCGTCATGTTCATCATCGTCAGCCATTTCCCGGAGTAGAAATGGCCCAGATCATAGTCAAAAACGTAAAAAAGATGTTCGGCGATTTCACGGCTGTCCGCGAAAGCTCGTTCACGATTGAAGACGGTGAGTTTTTCATGCTGCTGGGGCCATCCGGTTGCGGAAAGACGACGACTCTAAGGATGATCGCGGGATTGGAACTTCCAACATCTGGCGAGATTTACCTTGATGGTGAAGAAATTAGCCAACGGCCACCTTCAGAGCGAGACATTGCCTTCGTGTTCCAGATGTTTGCGCTGTATCCGCATATGAACGTGCGAAAGAACATCAGCTATCCGTTGATATCGCAGGGGATGCCGCGCGCGGCTGTCCAAGCCAAGGTGGAAGAAGTTGCCAGAATTCTGGGGATAACAGATATTCTCGACAGCCCCGTCGGTGGGCTTTCCGGTGGAGACAGGCAACGCGTTGCGCTCGGGCGTGCGATTGTGCGTGAACCCAAAGCCTTCATGATGGACGAACCACTTGGCGCACTGGATGCCGAGTTTCGCGAGCATATGGCTGAGGAACTGCGCGCCCTTCATGATCGCATGGGTGCAACCACGGTGTATGTCACACATGACCAGTTGGAAGCCATGCAGATGGGCGACAAAATCGTCGTGATGAACAACGCCGTAATTGAGCAGTTTGGCACACCCCAGGAAATCTACGACAAGCCAGCTACGATGTTCGTTGCAGATTTTATCGGGTCTCCTTCGATGAACTTCCTGCCGTTTCAGGGAAAGGTCGAGCCTGGCTCGGAAATGGTACGACTGAATGGCCATGACGAAGCCGTGCCGCGGCTGATGGAAGGGGCGGAAGGTGACTTGGTGTTCGGTGTTCGCCCCGAGCACGTTTTTCTATCGGATTCGAGCACCTACCGGGCCACGGTTCTGGCGGCAGAATACCTGGGGACCACTCAGATCGTAACACTGCAAAGCCCCAACGGAGAACTGAAAGCCCGAATTGATGCACGCGAAGTGGTTAATCCCGGCGAGACAGTGGGATTGGAGTTCCGCTCACCCGCAGTAACGCTATTTGACAAATCTACCGGACGCGCGTTGAGGTCCGCTCTGAACGACGAGGTACTGAGCAATGGCTGAAGTCGTTCTGGAAAACATCTCAAAATCCTTCGGCAGCCTTAAGGCAGTCGACAATATCTCGATGACGATCCCGGACGGTGCCTTTGTAGTACTGCTGGGTCCGACAGGAGCGGGAAAGACGACCACGCTGAGGTTGATATCAGGGCTGGAGAAGCTTGATTCCGGATCAATTCGCATTGCTGGCCGGGACGTCGGGCTTGAAACACCCGCGCAGCGTGATGTGGCGATGGTGTTCCAACAATACTCACTGTACCCGCACATGACAGTGCGCGAGAACCTTTCGTTTCCGCTGCGATCTCCGATCCTCAGGACACCGGAAGAAGAGATCACCAAGAAGGTGGACGAAGTCGCTGAGATCCTACAAATCCCGCACAAACTGGACAACAAGGCCACCGAGTTGTCTGGCGGCGAAATGCAGCGGGTATCAATAGGGCGAGCGCTGGTGCGCGATCCGCAGATATTTCTCATGGACGAGCCGCTCAGTTCTTTAGATGCCAAGCTGCGTGCAGACTTGCGTGTCGAGTTGAAAAGAATTCAAGCAGATTTGGGGTCCACACTTTTATACGTGACCCACGATCAGGTCGAGGCTATGACCATGGCAACGCATATCGGCGTGCTGGAAGAGGGTAGGTTGGTTCAATACGGCACGCCTCGGGACATCTATGAAAATCCGCGCAGCGTTTATGTTGCCAGCCGGTTGGGTTTGCCTCGGATCAACATTCTGCCATCCGAATTGTTTGGAGGGGATCACAAAGGCCCTCAGATTGGCCTGCGTCCAGAGAATATCGTGGAAGGTGAGGGCAGTGATGCCCGTGTTATCCGTGCCGAACACCTGGGGGACCAAACGCGATTGCACCTGGATTTGAACGGCCATTCGGTCGTGACCTTGATCGATGTTCATCAGGATTACCCCGCAGGACAAACGATAAAAATACGCCCTCACAACCCATTGTATTTTGACGCCTCTGGCGCACGCGTGACTTAAGGAGCAAAAGCATGGCCCAGTTCCTCAACACAAAAGAAACCCTTGTAACAGAGGCGATAGACGGCCTTTTGGCCTCTTCCGGCGGCGCATTGACCCGATTGGACGGCTACCCGCATATCAAGGTGGTCTACCGCTCGGACTGGGACAAATCGAAGGTGGCTTTGGTGTCTGGCGGCGGGTCTGGTCATGAGCCTGCTCATGCGGGCTTTGTCGGGGCTGGTATGCTAACTGCGGCCGTGTGTGGAGAAGTGTTTGCATCACCTTCAGTCGAAGCGGTTCTTGCGGGTATTCTCGCTGTTACTGGTGAGGCAGGGTGTTTGCTGATCGTCAAGAATTATACGGGCGATCGGTTGAACTTTGGGCTAGCGGCGGAGCGTGCCCGTGCTTTAGGGCGCAAGGTTGAGATGGTGGTGGTGGATGATGACATCGCCTTGCCGGACCTGCCGCAGCCGCGTGGCGTGGCAGGAACGTTATTCGTGCACAAAATTGCCGGCGCGCTTGCGGAGCGCGGCGCTGATCTGGGAACAGTAACCAAGGCTGCAAAAAGCGTTATCGACAAGGTGGTCAGCATCGGGATGAGCCTCGACACATGCACCGTTCCGGGGTCTCCGAAAGAGGACAGGATCGCGCCGGGCAAAGCGGAGTTAGGGTTGGGTATCCATGGCGAACCGGGTGTCGAGCAGGTGGATTTTGCGAACGCGGTTACTGCTATGTCTACCATCGTAGAAAAGTTGAAACAACGGGTTAGCTCTGGGGGATGTGTCGCGTTGATCAACAACCTTGGGTCGACAACTCCATTGGAAATGGCCGTTCTGACACACGCATTGTCCGAAACCGGGTTGGCGCGTCATATCATTGGACCTGCGCCAATGATGACATCGCTAGACATGCACGGGTTTTCTGTTTCTGTGTTGACCGTCAGTCAAGGTGAATTGTCGGCCCTTGAAGCTCCGGTCGCTCTGGCGGCATGGCCTGGCGTCAACGCGATCGGCCCAATTCAGGTTGCGCCTTTGCCCGATGGCTTGACCCCAATTGATCCTATTCCCTCGAACAATCCAGCCACAAAGGAAACAATTACGCGATTGTCCGAACTGCTGATCAATGCCGAGAAAGAACTGAACGAATTGGATGCCAAATCAGGCGATGGAGATACTGGCAGCACGTTGGCAACTGCGGCGAGGGCATTGCAGGGCAGTCTGGACCGAATGCCCCTTGCGGATTTGACGCAACTCTTCCCGGCTTTGGGTAACGAACTCAGCCAGACAATGGGCGGTTCTTCAGGCGTAATACTTGCCATCTTTTTCAATGCTGCAGGAGACGCCTGTGCCAGCGGCGCGTCAATCCCGAAATCCCTTTTGGAAGGTTTGAACCGCGTCAGCCAGGTTGGCGGGGCCAAAGTTGGGGACAGAACGATGATCGATGCATTGGCACCCGCGCTGGACGCTCTGCCTTCGGGTTTGGCTCAAGCTGCAAAGGCAGCGCGCGAAGGTGCGGACAGTACGGCAAACATTCACCGTGCCAAGGCCGGTCGGGCTGCCTATGTTCCCGAGGAAAACCTGATGGGAAACAACGATCCTGGCGCTGAAGCCGTTGCCTTGTTGTTTGAGGGGTTGGCGCAGGAAATCAAAGGCTGAACGACTCGTGGAAGATCAAAAACACAAACTAGAATTGGTGAATAAACCAACGGTGAATGACATCGCGCGTGTTGCGGGTGTTAGCCTGGCAACTGTTGATCGGGTCCTGAACAGGAGACCGGGCGTTCGGGCCGTGACCGTAGAAAAGGTTCAACAGGCAATCGATGAGCTTGGCTATGTCCGCGACACCGCTGCAGCCAATCTCGCGCGACAGCGTGTTTATAACTTTTTGTTCGTCCTGCCAGATACGGACAACGAGTTTGTCGAAGCGCTTAGCAAGCAAATTTTAGAACAATCACGCGATCAGTTCATCGAGCGGACACGGATGAAAATTCAACGGGTGGCTCCGTTTGATCCTCAGGAAATAGTCGAAATTTTAGATGCTTTGGACAGCCGGGATGTCGATGGTGTCGCCGTTTTCGGCCCGGAAACGCCTTCTGTGCGCGACGCTGTGAAAAGGGTCCGGGACAAAGGCGTGCCGGTCGTTGCGTTGGTGTCTGACCTGCCCAGCTCGGACCGCGACCATTTCGTTGGAATTGACAATGTCTCAGCTGGTCGCACGGCGGCTCAGCTGATGGGACGCTTTGTGCATCGCAAGGGCAAGGTGTTGGTTCTTACAGGCTCGCGTTTGGCGCGAGATCATCTGGAACGCCGGCAGGGTTTCGATCTGGTTATCACCGAGGATTATCCGCATCTGGAAGTTGTGGCGTCGGTCGAAGGTCGCGATGACCCGGAGCTGATCTACAAGATGATGCCCGAGATTTTTGAGACCTACCCGGATCTTGTCGGAATTTATTCTTCCGCTGCTGGAAACGCCGGACTGATCCAATTTCTGTCAGACGGCAATATCAGCAAAGATCTGGTGATTATTGCCCACGAGCTTACACCGCTGAGCCGCGAAGCGCTAAGTCGCGGAACTTTTGATGCGCTAATTTCGCAAGATTCAGGCCATCTAGTCCGGTCCGCAGTCCGTCTACTGCGTGCAACATCCGACAAGGTTCCTTTCAACAAGGCACAAGAGCGCATTCGTATCGACATTTATCTGAAGGAAAATTTGCCGCCATAGAGGCATCGGTTTTTGGGGAGGAGACAATATGAAAACGATAAAAGGCCCGGCGCTGTTTCTGGCTCAGTTCGCTGGAGATGAAGCGCCCTTCAACTCGTGGGATACCATCACCAAATGGGCGGCGGATTGTGGGTACAAAGGTGTTCAGGTGCCCAGTTGGGATGGCCGGTTGTTTGATCTTGAAACAGCCGCTTCAAGCACGGATTACTGTGACGAGTTCAAGGGTACGGCCAAAGAGAACGGCGTAGACGTTACCGAGTTGTCGACGCACCTTCAGGGCCAGCTTGTGGCCGTTCATCCGGCCTACGACGCTGCCTTCGATGGGTTCGCTGCCGAAAGCGTCAGGGGAAATCCAAAAGCCCGTCAGGAATGGGCTGTGGATCAGGTTAAGAAGGCGTTGTCAGCCTCCAAGAATTTAGGGATTTCAGCACACGCGACGTTTTCCGGAGCGTTGGCCTGGCCATATGTCTACCCTTGGCCGCAACGACCTGCGGGCCTCATCGAAACTGCATTTGATGAGCTTGCCAGCCGTTGGGTGCCGATCCTGAACCATGCAGAAGATTGCGGCGTTGATGTGTGCTACGAAATCCATCCCGGCGAAGACCTGCATGACGGTGTGACCTATGAGATGTTCCTCGAACGGACGGGCAATCATGCTCGGGCTTGCATGTTGTACGACCCGTCGCATTACGTCCTTCAATGTCTCGATTATCTGGACAATATCGACATCTACAAAGACCGGATCCGGATGTTTCATGTCAAAGACGCTGAGTTCAACCCGACCGGTAGGCAGGGTGTCTATTCCGGTTATCAAAGCTGGGTTGATCGGGCGGGACGGTTCCGGTCGCTTGGTGATGGTCAGGTCGACTTCGGGGCCGTGTTTTCCAAAATGGCAGCGAACGACTTTGACGGCTGGGCTGTGGTCGAATGGGAATGCTGTCTCAAACACCCCGAGGATGGCGCGCGAGAGGGCGCTCAGTTTGTATCCGACCACATTATCCGTGTGACAGAGAAAGCCTTTGATGATTTCGCTGACGGTGGCGCAGACGAAGCGGCCAATCGAAAAATGCTGGGGATAGATTGATGGTAACTGGACGTAGCGAGGAAATACCTGGACGCATTCGCCTTGGCATGGTTGGCGGTGGCAATGACGCTTTCATTGGTGGTGTGCATCGCATTGCAGCGCGATTGGACGACAAGTTCGAACTGGTAGCAGGTGCGTTGTCTTCTACGCCGGAGAAATCCCGGGAAAGCGGAAAAGCGTTGGGGCTTGGCCGGGTTTATGGCGATTTCAAGCAGATGGCGATCAGAGAGGCGCGTTTGAAATCGGGGATAGAGGCAGTCTCGATCGTCACGCCTAATCACGTTCACTACGCCGCCGCGCGCGAGTTCCTGAAGCGCGGCATTCATGTGATTTGCGATAAACCCCTGACCTCGACCCTTGGGGACGCCAAGAAGCTGGTCAAAGCCGTGGAAAACTCAAACGCGCTGTTCATTCTGACCCATAACTACACCGGCTATCCAATGGTTCGCCAGGCGCGTGAGATGGTCGCCAATGGGGAGATCGGCAAAATTCGCGTAGTTCAGGTTGAATATCCGCAAGATTGGTTAACCGAGCAGCAGGATTTCAAGCAGGCCGAATGGCGAACCGATCCTGAGCGTTCGGGCGCAGGGGGATCATCGGGCGACATCGGAACCCATGCGTATAACATTGCCTGCTTTGTGACAGGCTTAAAGGCGGAAAGCCTCGCGGCTGATTTGCAGGCCTTTGTGCCAGGACGCAGAGTCGATGACAACGCGCATGTCCTTCTACGGTTCGAAGGCGACGCGCGCGGGATGCTATGGTCATCCCAAGTTGCACCCGGCAACGAAAACGCCTTGCGTTTGCGTGTCTACGGAGAAAAGGGTGGGCTTGAATGGGCGCAGGAAGATCCGAACTATCTTTGGTTTACGCCTTATGGCGAACCAAAGCGCCTGATAACCCGGAATGGGGCCGGAGCCGAGGATGCCGCTAATCGGCTGAGCAGGGTACCTCCGGGCCATCCGGAAGGTTATTTGGAAGGGTTTGCAAATATCTATAGTGAAGCTGCGGATGCCATACTAGCAGTTCGAAGTGGCACCTCGCCCAATCCGTCTGTGATCTATCCCACCGTTCAGGATGGGTTGAATGGTGTCAGGTTTGTCGCGGCTTGTGTGCAGAGTTCTGCAAGGAATGCGGCTTGGGTTAAGTTGGAGTAGCGCGACAGTCGCCTTGAACGTTGTCTTCCATGATTAATTTTATCAACTAAAATAAAATTCGAAGGGTGGCGCCGGGTCTTGTCAGAAGAACTTTGCTTGAGCGGGGCAGGGCGGTTGCGTAGCTTTTGCCCATGACCAGACCTGCCTCTTTCAAGTACTTAAAAACCAGTCCCGAGATCATCCGTCTTGCGGTGATGCCGTACATCCGCTTCCCGCTCTCGCATCGGAGTGTCGAAGATTTGCTGCACGAGCGAGGCATCGACGTGAGTCACGAAACTGTCCGATATTGGTGGAACAGGTTTGGCCCGATGTTTGCTGCTGAGATCAGACGGAAGCGTGTTCAGCAGCTGCGCGCATTCTCGAAATGGAAGTGGCACGTGGACGAGGATTTCGTGAAGGTGAATGGCAAGCGGCATTATCTTTGGCGGGCTGTTGATCACGAAGGCGAGGTGCTGGAAGCCGTTGTTACCAAACGCCGAAACAAAGCTGCAGCACTGAAATTCCTCAAGAAGTTAATGAAGCGACACGGCAAAGCGGAAACCGGCGTCACGGATCGCTTCGCATCGTATCGGGCCGCTCTCAGAGAGCTTGGTTCTACCGAAAAACAGCAGACGGGCAGGTGGCTCAATAACCGGGTTGAGAATTCACACCTCCCGTTTCGAAGACGCGAACGCGCCATGCAACGTTTCAGGCGCATGCGAAGTTTGCAGAAATTCGCCTCCGTCCATTCCTCCGTTTACAACCACTTCAACCAGGAAAGATCGTTAGCCAGCCGAGACACCTTCAAGCGGACCCGCGCCGCCGCTCTTGCCGAGTGGCGCGAACTTGGTATGGCATAAAGGGCAGCTATACTGGCCTAGCTGAGACTGGTTCGAATTTGTCTGACAGCACCTTTCTGCGATGTCCACGAAGAATTTCATGAGTTTCGTCATCTTATATGGGGTGGTTTTGATTACACCCGAAACCGCCCAGAGGCGCTGAATCAACAGATGCCTGAATCCAGTGCGCAGGTTTAGAACGCGTAGCGCATCCCGAATTCGGTGCAATTCTGGTTCAAGGTAAGATCGGCTTTCCGGCTCTCACGGATGACAAGTTCAGCATTAGGCAGATCATTCGTCGTCGCGCGTTGCAGCGCTGAGGACGGATCAAAGCCATGCTTGATCCATCGTTGCTGCAACCTGCTTTCGAGTTCTTCCAAAGTGGGACTGACGAAAACCGTTACGGCAAAGACGCTCCGCAAAGTTCTCCAGGGCTCGCTGTCCATCAGAAGATAGTTGCCCTCAACCACAACAATTGGAGTGTTGGGATGAACGGCAATCGCGTTGGCAATGGCCAGATCCATTTGTCGATCAAATTTGGGGTGAAAGGACTCGTGCCGCGCAGACTGCAGAGCTTTTACCGCAGTGCAAAACCCAACCGCATCGAAGGTTTCAGGAGCACCCTTTCTGGTCAGCAGACCACGCGTCTCCAACAAGCGGTTGTCTAGGTGATAGCCGTCCATGGGCACCAGCGTGGCCTGCGGAACCGCTGAGCTCTGTTGCGCGTTAAGCGATTGCACGACAGTTTCTGCCAGGGTCGACTTGCCGGATGCAGGGGGGCCGGCGATTGCGACAATCGTCCGGGCCCCAACCTGCCTCCGGGAGGAGACCAGATCGCAAACGCGTTTTGCATCTTGCTCGATCACGCTGCGTCCTCTTTCGGGGGCTCTTTGGCACCGGTCATGAAGGCCACCGCGTCGGACATCGTGTAGTCCTTGGGATCAATAGTGCAGAGCCTTTTGCCCAGCCGGTGCACATGGATGCGGTCAGCGACTTCGAAGACATGCGGCATGTTGTGGCTGATCAGGATAATCGGAATGCCACGCGCCCGCACATCCTGGATCAGTTCAAGCACCTTCCGGCTCTCTTTCACCCCCAATGCGGCTGTCGGCTCGTCCATGATGATGAACTTGGTCGCAAAGGCGGCTGCGCGCGCAACGGCAACGCCCTGACGCTGGCCTCCTGACAGCGTCTCTACCGCCTGATTGATCGACTGCACAGTCATCAGTCCAAGTTCGGTTAGCTTTTCTCGAGCAAACTTCTCCATAGCAGGCCGGTCAAGCTGACGCATGTATTTGCCCATGAAGCCCTGTTTGCGGATTTCGCGCCCCATGAACATGTTGTCTGCAATTGATAGGGCAGGGGACATGGCGAGCTGTTGATAGACAATTTCGATCCCCATGTTCCGGGCGTCGATCGGTGAGGTGAAGTTGACCTTTTTTCCTTCGATCAAAATCTCGCCTTCATCCGGGATTGTGGCACCGCAGATCGATTTGACGATGGACGATTTGCCCGCGCCGTTGTCTCCGATGACTGCAAGGATTTCTCCCTGACGCAATTCAAAGTCGGAATGATCGATGGCGGTGACGTGGCCATAGCGCTTCACGATTCCACGCCCTTGGACGACTGGGGTTGTGTCTGACATTAGCCCGATACCTTTCTGATCCACTGGTCGACTGCGACCGCTGCGATGATGAGAAGACCGATGAGCAGGAAGGTCCACTGCGCATCTGCGCCCAGAAGCCTCAGCCCCAGAGTAAACACGCCAACGATCAGAGCTCCGAACAACGATCCCAGAATGGATCCTCGCCCGCCGAACAATGAGATGCCCCCGATCACAACCGCGGTGATACTTTCAATGTTGGCCAATTGGCCGGAGGTCGGCGAGACCGATCCGATGCGCCCAATCAAAGCCCAGCCCGCAAAGGCGCAGATCAATCCGGACAGCATGTAGACGGACATCAGAGTTCTGTGGACGTTGACACCGGAGAGCTCGGCAGCCTCAGGATCGTCTCCGACCGCATAGACATGCCGCCCCCAGGCCGTGTGTTTTAGTGCATATGCCAACACAAAAATCAGGACGAGCATGAAAATGACGCCTACGGTAAATGTCGCTCCACCAATGCTGAACTTGGTCCCAAAAAACTGAAGGAACGGAGCGTTTGCCTCAATGTCCTGACTACGAATGGTTTCGTTCGCGGAATACAGGAAGTTTGTAGCCAGAACGATTTGCCACATTCCAAGTGTGACGATAAATGGCGGGAGCTTGACGCGGCTGACAAGCCACCCGTTGAGGGCTCCGATCAAAGTTCCGACTGCAAGCCCGCACATAACCGCAATTGGCACTGGAATACCGTACCGAAACGTAAACTGCCCCATGATGACGGAAGAAAAAACCATGATTGCGCCGACGCTCAGGTCAATTCCGGCCGTCAGAATAACAAGGCTTTGCGCAGCGGCCACGATCCCGACGATCTGGACCTGTTGAAGGATCAAAGTCATTGCGAACGGAGAGAAGAACTTTGAACCCAGAAGCAGGCCAAAAATCAACATCGCACCGACTAAAACTATAAGAGGCACAAAGGACGGATTTACGTGGAGAAGGTGCTGTAACTTCCCCAATACACCGCGCCGGTGGTCCTCGAACTCTGCAACAGTTTCAGTGCGACTGGCTGCAGATTCAAATTCCTGGGCGCCTTGGTTTGCTTCAGACATATCTCCCCCTTCCGTGGCGAGCATCGCGGCCACGAGGCCAGTTTACAGGAAGTTTCGGTTTGCAGGTGAAAGGAATGGTGAGCCGCTCTCGCGCCTCACCTGGTCGCGCTTAGCCCCAGCAGAGGTCCAAGCCCTCGGCGACCGAAATCGAGTCCACTCCATCGACAGGTTGATCGGTGATTAGCGCGACGCCGGTATCAAAAAAGTCCTTTCCCGGTGTGTTTTCAGGCTTCACGCCCTCGTCGGCCCATTTCTTTACAGCCTCAACTCCCAGCGAAGCCATCAACAGCGGATACTGCTGGCTTGTGGCGCCGATCACTCCGGCCTGAACGTTTTGCACGCCGGGGCAGCCACCATCAACTGAAACAATCAGCACGTCGTTTTCACGTCCAATGGACTTCAGAGCTTCGTAAGCGCCCGCCGCTGCCGGTTCATTGATTGTGTGAACAACGTTGATCGTCGGATCCTTAGCCAGAAGGTTTTCCATGGCGCGGCGACCACCTTCTTCGTTGCCGTCGGTTACATCACTGCCAACCAGCCGTGCGTCCGTTTCATCGCCGATAACATTGGGGTCAGCCAATTCCACTCCAAAACCGTCGAGGAAGCCCTGGTTGCGCAGGACGTCGACAGTTGGTTGGCTGACGTTCAGATCTAGCGTTGCGATTTTCGCGTCCGCTGCTGCGTCACCCATCTTTGCTTTCGCCCATTGTCCGATTAACAAGCCCGCCTTGTAGTTATCTGTCGCGAAGGTCGCGTCCGCAGAGTCAATCGGGCTAAGTGGTGTGTCCAGCGCAATAACAAGAAGTCCGGCATCGCGTGCTTGCTCAACAGCGGGAACAATCGAACTTGTGTCGGACGCAGTCAGCAGAATTCCCTTTGCGCCGTCGAGGATGCAGGTTTCAATGGCCTGTACCTGAGTTTCGTGGTCGCCGTCGATTTTACCTGCAAAGGCCTTCAGCGTCATGCCGAGCTCTTCAGCTTTCGCCGTTGCACCTTCCTTCATTTTTACAAAAAAGGGGTTGGTGTCAGTCTTGGTGATCAGGCAGACGGTCTCGCCAGCAGCCTGAGCAGATGCAGCAGCCATCGTGAGTACCATTGCAGATGCTGCAAGCTTGAGTGAGTTTCTCATGTTGTCCTCCCAGAAAAATGTTATCGCCCCGCGCGGCGTTCCTGCGAGACGCGCCTCCATCCTCCAATGAAGGTCTTATTCAACAAACTGTGATTCTGGTCTCTCTGTCAATAAATAAATAAAGTTTATTTATTAATTTACCTGAGTGCCTTTTCATAAGAAAACAAGGTGGTTATGTTCAGGGTTATGGAGAGAGAGGCGCTCAAAACACTGACCGGTGGAGTAAGTCAAAGCGGAGTTCGCGATCACAATGAACGTCTGATTTTGACAGTTTTACAACGGCATGGGCCTGCCGCAGGCGCCGATGTGGCGCGATTAACGGGCCTGTCTCCTCAGACTGTATCAATCATTCTGCGCAAGCTTGAAAAGGATTCGATTCTCAAGCGTGGAACCCCACTGCGCGGGAAGGTTGGAAAACCGTCGATCCCCATGGAACTAAACCCGGAAGGCATCTTGTCGGTTGGGATGAAGATCGGGCGGCGCAGCGCCGATCTGCTTTTGATCGACTTTACGGGCACGCCGCGCCGCCAACTTTCCACGACTTATGACTATCCGCTACCCGATGTTATCTTCGGGTTTTTGGAGTCCGGTTTAGAAACGCTTCTGTCCCACGAGCCTCAGAGGCTTCGCGACCGCGTCTGCGGGATCGGGATCGGGACCCCATTCGAACTTTGGAAATGGCACGACCTATCTGGGCTTGCCGCAAAAAAATTCCGGTCCTGGAAAAACGTGAACTTCTTTTCCGAGGTTGCCAAGTTCAGCGACCTGCCAGTTTTTGTCGTCAACGATGCGACGGCCGCGTGTCACGCCGAGCACCTCTATGGCCGAGGGGCTGAGTATCGCGATTATTTTTACTTCTTCATCGGTTCGATGATCGGCGGTGGCGTCGCATTGAACGGCACCGTATTCGAGGGAAACCAAGGCAATGCCGGTGCGTTAGGCGCTATGCGGACTACGGGCCCATTGGGCGAAAGCCAGCAACTGATTGACACTGCCTCGCTGTTCCTGCTTGAGGACAGGTTGATCGAAGCAGGTGTCGATCCTGAAGTTCTCTGGAAGAAGCCTCAGGATTGGAGCAGCATTTCTCGCTATGTCGAACCATGGATCGGTACTACGGCGCAGGAATTGGCCAAGGCTGCACTGTCCATTTGCGCTGTCATCGACTTTGAGGCCATATTTATCGACGGCGCGTTCCCGCCGGAAGTTCGAGAAGAACTGGTATCAAGGGTTCGCCGTTATTTAGTCAACCAAGACAAACGCGGTTTGATTCCGCCAGTCGTGGAAGCCGCAGCGGTTGGGGAAAACGCCCGAGGCATTGGTGCGGCGAGCAGCCCAGTTTTCCGCCAGTTTCTATTGAACACCAATGCTGGGCTTTCTGGGATGTAGCCGAAGCTCATAGGGGGCAAATTTCTAAGCAGGAAGGATCTGCGAGACCTGCTCAATGTGGGGGCCTTAGAACGGCCGCTTGGGCTCAGCTGCACTGCAGCATTTAATTTGGCGGCTGAGGACTGCTATGGGCCGTAGGCGATGACAGGTAAGTACCGCGTGGGCTTGCGGACTTGGCCATAACGCGCTGTACTACTTTAAGGTACTTTCGCTGAGAAATACGAGGCCAACTGTTTGCGCTCAAGCCCGAACCTTCCTCCGCTTCTATCGCTTCGTGCTTTTTCAGCTGTTGCGAGGCTCTTAAGTTTTCGAAAGGCCGCGGATGAATTGCTGATATCGCAAAGCACGGTCAGCCATCACATTCGGCAGCTTGAAACGATGCTCGGAACGCCGCTTTTCGCACGGCATGCCCGCAGCATCTCGTTAACTCCTGAGGGGGAGCGTTATCTCGTAGAAATCAACGCCGCATTCCGTACGATCACGGATGCGACCGCAGAACTTCGGGCCGAAGCTGGGCGGGAGACGCTTCGCGTTACGGCGCTGCCGTCCTTCTGCTCAATGTGGCTGATTTCGCGTCTTGCCTCTTTTTCGGATGCGCATCCAGGGATTGACATTGAACTGGACCCGACACTCGAAATTGTCAGCTTTGCTCGCGACGAGGCTGATCTGGGCGTGAGGTTCGGAACCGGCCCGTGGAAGGGTGTGGATGCCCGGCTGTTGCATGTCGAAAAGATTGCCCCCGTTGCACATTCCGAGCGAACCCTTCCGCTCACAGACCTGTCTGACGAACAACTTCTTACGAGCCGTAAGGAGCAGGAATGGCAGTCTTGGGCGGAGTCGCGCGGAATTGAT
This sequence comes from Ruegeria atlantica, assembly GCA_013032095.1. Classification (GTDB taxonomy): domain Bacteria; phylum Pseudomonadota; class Alphaproteobacteria; order Rhodobacterales; family Rhodobacteraceae; genus Ruegeria; species Ruegeria atlantica_E. The sequence goes on from WQBJ01000036.1 coordinate 33,284, forward strand.
ATTGCGGGCGCGAAACGGATGCCGCTCAATGACTATAATGTGGTGATCCAGGCCGCAATCGATGGCGGAGGTGTGGCGATCGGCCGTCAATTACTCGTTGAAACACTCGTGCGTGAAGGTCGGCTCAGCTGGCTCGCAGAACCCGAGACAGTAGACGAGGACTTCGGCTATTGGCTGGTAAGCGCTGAAGGGCGACCTTTCACCCGAGCAATGTCGCTATTCGCTGACTGGCTCACCGAGGCTCTTGCAGAAACCGGTATTTGAGCCTTACCACCAAGCGATCTATTTAATCGATCACTTAAACGCCTCCTTCGAATTGGTAAGAAATCAGGCGCCAAATTACGTTCCTCCTTGTAGCCGAAAGGAGGACGCCATGACTAAAACGCGACCCGAAAACCGCCCAACACACGGTCAAAAACACCTGTTTTCAAATCTCGTCGATTCCACGCCTGCGGCAGACAAGTTTGACGCGCCTGTCGATCTCAGCCTGCCTCAACGCATTGTCGTTGCGGGCTTCCATGCCCTGACAACTCGCAAGACCCGACGGGCACTGGAAGGACTCGAACGCGTTCGTTTGAGTGACATCGGCTTGGAACCGAGCGATATTGATCGCGCAGTCCAAGAAACTGCTGACCAGGCCTCCGAAGAATTCGCACGCCGGTTACACGGTCGCTGGCGGGCCGCCGATCAAGGGGCTGGAAGTCTCAACGCTGAGATCAAATGCCTTATGTGCGCCGGAAGGGGGCAGTGATGAGCATACGCGACCCTTCCGCTTACAAGAGCCAGGTCACACGCCGCACAATGCTGCAGTTAACCGTGGCGGGCGCGTTCAGCGCGGGCCTTCGACCATCCGCGAGCTTTGGAGAACCCAACATGACCCACCCGACACCTGCCGTACCGGCCAATGCCACATTTGACGGCACTTGGCCTTTTCCCGCACACTACACCGACGCGCCCGGTTACGCCGCCCACTACGTTGATGTCGGCGAGGGGCCCGAGACTCTGCTTCTGCTGCATGGCGAGCCCACCTGGAGCTATCTTTTTCGGCACCAAATCGCCACGTGGTCGCGCCATCATCGGGTCGTGGCGGTTGACCATATGGGTTTTGGCAAGAGCGCAACGCCAGGCGGCCGGACCTACTGGCTGCAGGACCACATCGACAATTTGGAGGCGGTCGCTCTTGCCCTCGACCTGCGCGACGTGACCCTTGTGATGCATGACTTCGGCGGACCGGCGGGTATGGGGTTCGCAATCCGCCATCCGGACCGGATAAAGCGGATTGTCTCCGTCAACGGGCCAACGCCGTTCGGGCAGGCTGATCTCGTTGACCGGCTGGTTGCGAATGCTGGCGAGGCCCCCTGGTTTCAATGGATCCTGAAAGCGCAAGATGACGGCACTCTGGAACCGCTTCTGGGCCAGCTTGATTACACGATCCTGTCCACAATGAAGCTGAACGGTTTCGAAGACGCCTCAATCGTCACGGACGCTTGGCTCAACGCCTATCGGGCTCCATTCCCAACACCGGCAGAAGCTGCCGGCGCGATTGGATGGGCCAAGGGGTTTGCGACTGGGGCGCATAAGTTCGAAGAACCGGACGCAGCGGCCCGGCTGGCGATCAGTGCGAAACCAGCACTCGCGATCTGGGGTGAAGAAGACCGCACGCTGCATGCAAAGCACTTTCTTCCACTGTTCGAGGCGGTGTTTCCGAACGGCAAAATTCAACGCCTGCCGGGTGCCGGCCATTACAGCCCTGAAGACGCCCCGCGTGAAGTGGCAGATCAAGTGCTGTCTTTCATGGGCTAACCGTCGAAGAGCTAGCGGAGCGTCATCAGAGCCTCGGATTGCCGGAAGAGTACGCAAAGACACTGGCTGCTATGGACGGCGCAATCGCTGGCGGATCCGAGGTTCATGTCACCAACAATGTGCTCAAATTGACCGGCTCGTTGCCAACTTCCATCGATCAATTCGTTCAGCAAAATCTGGAAGCGTGGAAGCACAGCAAAGATATCAAGATGCGAGTGGCTGAGTCAGCGAACATGTGAGATGCGTGTGTCCTTACCGAGCCGAGCCCAATATGGGCTGAAGAAGCTCCAGCGCTTCCAGACATTTAAACAAGCGGACGCTCAGTGGGAGTGATCTGAAACACAGGTCTGTCAGGTTCTAGGAGTTTCAAAAGCTCAGTAGCCAAAGTCCGGTTTGGCTGCGGTCTGCCGCCGACGTGGTATGTCGAAAATGTCGGTAGTGAGCCCATACATCTAGAATGCTGCGCCACAGTCAATGGCCGCTAGGCAGCATATTTCGTTGACTCCGCTCTCTTGTGTGCCTTATCGCTGACCTCATGGTGAAATCGTTCTTCGCATCGCAGGACTATTATCCTCAGCTTCTATAGCTGCGGGTCACTTATCATTGGTTTTCCGCTGCCCCTGACAGCGGTCAACATGCAATCGACCTTGTGCCGGGCGGCAAATTCAAAGGTCGAGAAATGAACAACAACAGCAAAAGTCAAATCACGTCGCTAGGTATCGTGGGATTTGGTGCATTCGGACAACTTGCAGCACTTCATCTCGGCCAGCATTTTGAAATAATGGCCTACGATCCGTCCCTGGACGTTGCCAAGGTTGCAAAGCAACACGGAGTGCGTCTGTCATCATTGCGCTCTGTATCGCAGGCTGATGTGATCCTCATTGCGGCACCAGTGTCCTCATTTGAGCAGGTTGTCAGCGAGATCGCGGTTGCTTGTAAACCTGGCGCGCTGATTGTCGATGTTGGCTCAGTCAAAGTAGTTCCGTCCGAAATCATGCGGCGGCTGCTACCGAACCATGTAGACATCGTAGCGTCTCACCCCTTGTTCGGTCCACAGAGTGCCACGACAGGTATTGAGGGTCTAAAAATTGCGATCTGTCCCATTCAGGGAAGACGACATGCGAGGCTGGCAGCGTTTTTGCGCAAGTTTCTGGGCCTGACCGTCATCATGACGACACCAGAAGATCACGACCAAGAAGCAGCAGTTGTCCAGGGGCTCACGCACCTCATTGCCAAAGTGCTACTGAGAATGGGACCGCTGCCAACGCGCATGACAACGAAGAGCTTTGACCTGTTATCTGAGGCGATTTCCATGGTTCAGCATGATGCGCCAGAAGTATTCGAAGCGATTGAGAAGGCCAATCCCAACGCCGAGATCGTGCGGCGGCGGTTTTTTGACTTGGCCGCAAGTTTGAGTGTCGAGCTGGAAACAGAATTGAGAACAACACCACACAACGAAACCGAACATTGATGGAGCGGCATTCATGGTCGGCTTCGTCCGCTCACCTGCCAATTGCCACTTGGTTCCAAACGTCCGGAATGCGCGTTCGCGACGTGCCGCAGTTGCAAAAGACCGAAGTATGATCGACGGTAGCTAATGGGATGAACCGGCTGCTCCCCCGGTTGGGTTAACCTGAGATGGTTTATCCG
>WQBJ01000037.1 GCA_013032095.1 Ruegeria atlantica
CTATGGTGACATTTCTACTTTGCAGACCCGGTGACATTTCTACTTGGTTGCAACAGTGGAAGCAGACATTTGAGCCATTCGATTGAACTGTAGCTTTGTCCGCTCCTCTGCCATTCAAGAGTGGTACATCCAACTTCCGCTTTATGCAGTTCGCGTCGCGCTGCATATGCGAACTCCGGAAGTGCCACTAAAGTCAGCTAAGGGCTCTATTCACCAGTCCGCCTGATCTGCGAAGAATGGCGGCTTCGAGCCCAATTTACCAGTTTCTGCATTGCGCGCGAATTTGTCTTAATTGCCTCAAAGGTGCCCTTCGGAGTTTCGCTCTTCAGCACGGCGTTTAACCAGAAAGCGACCGGCTTCTTCTGTCAAAAACAAGTCCCGCAGGTTTTCAATAAAGTACTTCACAACACGGCGTGGATTGTTCGGCAGGTATCCAAGAACAATTTTCAGTGGGTCAGTTGATGGATCCAATGGCACTTCCACGACTTTTTGCCCTGCATAGGTCACACGCGTTTTCGGGCGCATATGCAGCAGTGAACATCCGACCCCTGTTCCAACCAGACTGCGTACCATTTCGAGTGTTGTTGCTGTACAGGCAACATGTGGTGCGATATCGGCAGCCTCAAACACCCGGCCGTAATAGTCGCTGATCACGGGCAGATCGAGGAGCACCATGGGTTCGTTGTTCAACTCAAACAAGGAAATGCTGGTTCTGGCTGCAAATGCATGCTGCTTTGGAACAAGAATATATGGAGGCACCTCTATCAGGGTCTCATAGACCACGCCAAGAGTCCCACTTTCGGCAACACAAAGGATCACATCAAATTCACCGGACAGTAGCCCCACCTGCGCGCTATGGGTATCGCACTCGATGAACTTGATATCGACGCGTGGATTATCGGCTAGGAGGCCATGCGCAATGGTCGGCAGAAACGCTGGGGCAACTGGGGCGTAATACCCGACGCGCAGGGTTCCAATCAATTGTGTCCGCATCTCAGCGCCTTGCGTCATGAGCGCTTCATATTCATCCAGTAGATGTTGAATGCGGGCCATGAGAAGTTTCCCAGTCGATGTGGGGGCAATCCCTTTTGAGCGATGCCGCACTGTCAACTGCAATCCAAAGGCCTCTTCCACTTGGTTGACCGCTGCCAGCACAGCGGATGGCACAACATTCATCTGCTTGGATGCTTCGGTAATGCTGCCACTTTTTGTGGCTGCCATGAAGTATCGCAAGGCTTTCAAGCTGGTATCCATAGTCGTCCATATGGCTGTCTATATTCATTTTTTATGAAGTTTGTATTTCATATTTTCTGTTTTTCAAAAGATATAATTCGACCGATACTTGGTTTTGTAGTTTAGAAATCTTGGAGGTGGCTCATGCAGGACCATGCGCGCGTAGTAGTCGTTGGTGGCGGTGTTGGTGGATTATCCGCGCTCTACCATCTCTGTCAGGAAAGTTGGACCGATGCTGTCTTGTTGGAACGCAACGAACTGACCAGCGGAACCACCTGGCATTCGGCGGCGCAATGCCCAAGCGTGGCGTTCAATCAATTGCTGCTTCTGCTGCGGGACTACACGATCAAACTCTATAAGGAACTGGCCGATGATCCGGCTTATCCGATCAATTATCACCATGCCACCGGCGGTATGCGCTTGCTGACCAATCCCACCCATGTAGATGAGGTGCATCATATCATCTCAGTGGCCAAAGGGTTGGGAATTGACTTTGACCTGCTGGACGCCGCCGAGGCCAAACGGCGCAACCCGCTTCTGAACACCGATGGGGTGTTGGCCGCGATGTGGGACGAAAAGGACGGTGACATCGACCCCGCGCAGCTCTGTCAGGCGTTGGCCGCGCGCGCGCGCAAGGCCGGAGCCAAAATCCACCGGCATACCCCCGTCACAGCGCTGAAACAACTGCCCAATGACGAGTGGCTGGTGACGACGGACAAGGGAACGATTACCGCCGAACACATCGTCATCGCTGCAGGTTATCGGGTCAATGAGGTCGGTGCGCTGATGGGCATCGAATACCCGGTCATCGCGATGGAGCACATGTATTTCGTGACCGAGGACATCCCGGAACTGGCTGCGCGCGAGACCCGCGTGCCCATGGTGCGCTGCCCGCGCGATACGTTTTACATGCGACAGGAAAAAAAGGGACTGCTGGTCGGGATTTACGAACATGACTGCAAGACGTTTGGCATGGACGGGATTGACCCGGATTTCGTCAACGCTCTTTGCCCTGATGATCTTGACCGCCTGTTGCCAAAGATGGAGCCAATCTTTGATCGCCTGCCATGTCTGAAGGACGTTGGCATCAAATCGGTGGTGAACGGGCCGATTGCCTATGCGTCTGATGCGGGGCCACTGGTGGGCAAACAGCCGGGCCTGCGCAATTGCTGGTCGATGAACGGCCTGCGCGTTGGCATCGGCGAAGGCGGTGGCTATGGCAAAATGATCGCGCAGATGATCGTACATGGCGAAACCGAATGGGATTGCTGGAAACTCGACCCGCGCCGCATCACCAGCTTTGCCAACACCGAGTTCACCGCCCTGAAGTCCATCGAGGATTATCAGCACGAGTTCCGCTGGCATCTGCCGCACGAACATCGCCCGGCTGGACGGCCCGCCAAAACATCGCCGCTCTATCCGGTGCTCAAAGCCAAAGGCGCGGAATTTGGTGTCGTCAACGGTTGGGAGCGTACGGAGTTCTACAAGCCTAACACCGAGTTCGAGCCAACACATGGCTACGCTTTCCAGAATTGGCACAATGTTGTCGGAGCCGAGATAGATGCCCTTCGCTCGAATGTCGGCTTGGCCGAGCTTTCGGGTTTCAACCATTACCGCATTACCGGTACTCGCGCGCTGGAATGGCTCAGCGGCCTGACATGCTCGGGGGTGTCGGACCAAACAGGCAAGGCAAATCTCTGCTACTTCTTGACGCCAAAAGGCAACGTCTCAGGCGAGGCGACGATGGTACCGTTGCCGGATGGCAGCATCTTCTATGGCTCAGCCGCCAATGCCGAATATCACGATATGGACTGGCTGACCGAACATCTGCCCAAGGGATCGGACATTCGCATCGAAAGCCGCACCAACACCCACACGATGATTGTCCTTGCCGGTCCCAAATCCCGTGATCTGCTGGTGGCGGTTTCACCGCGCACGAAATGGGGGCAATCCGACTTTCCCTGGCTCACCGCGCAACGGGTCTTTGTTGGCCATGTCGAGGCATTGGCCATCGCCATCAGCTATTCAGGTGAGCAAGCGTTTGAATTGCATATTCCCAACACCCAGCTTTATGCCGCCTACGAAATCTTGACCAAGGCCGGTGAGGGATTTGGGCTTTCCCACTTTGGCATGTATGCGATCGACTCCATGCGTATGGAAAAGGGTTATGGACATTGGAAAGGTGATTTCATTACCGAGTTCAACCCAATTGAAGCCGGACTGCATCGTTTCGTGGATTTGAACAAGGAGTTCCCCGGAAAGTCAGGGCTGCAGATGCAAATCGAAGCCGGAAACCGTAAAGAACGCGTTGTGTTGGAACTCCATAGCAACACAGGTCCAGCCCAACCGGGCGAAGGCGTGTTCGTGAATGGCAGATCGGTCGGCTCCGTTACCTCCGCCGCCTGGGGCTATCGCACGGGTAAGAACCTTGCCATGGCATATATTGATCCAAAACATGCCAAGGTGGGCACGGAGTTGGAAGTTCTTCCGATTGGTGAAACTGCTCGAGCCACAGTTCTTCCACTGTGCCTGTTCGATCCTGAAAACACTCTGCCCAGAGGTGTGGCATGACGGAAGCCCCCAAACGCCGAACCCGGGCCGGAGGTCGTGCGGCCCGCGTGGCATCGCGCCAGAACCCGGGCGATGAGGTTCCAAACCCGGCCCCTTCCGGTTTGCCCGGCGGTCAATACCGCCCCCTGACCGACACGCAGTGCGCCCAGATCGTCGACGCCGCTTTTACCTTGCTAAGCACTGTCGGCATCGGCGAGGTGCCCGAGCAGATCAAGAAGCTGGCAAAAGAACGTGGATGCGAAATCGATGCCGAGGGTCGGGTGCTCTACTCGCGGGATTTCGTCGAAGACATCATTGATTCGACGCCGAAATCCCTGACCTTGTTTGGCCAAGATCCAAGACATGATTTCGAGGTCAAGAAACAGGATGTCCGCTTTGGCACCGGCGGTGCAGCCGTGCAAACGCTTGACCTGGATACCAGTACGTATCGCCCTTCTACCCTGCGCGACCTCTATGACTTTGCCAGACTGGCGGACCAGTTGGACAATATCTGCTGGTTCACCCGCTGTTGCGTGGCCACGGATGTGCCCGACATCTTTGATTTGGATGTCAACACGGCTTACACCATCGCAAGTGGCACGACAAAGCCCATCGGCAACAGTTTCAGCTTTGGCAGTCATGTGGATGCCTGCATCGAGATGTTCGACATGATTTTGGGCGAGCCCGGAGCCTTTCAGAAGCGCCCGTTTTGCAAAGCCCATATCTCGCCGATTATCTCTCCGATGCGCTACGGTGAAGACGCCGTTGACGTGGCCGAAGCAGCACTGCGCCACAACATGCCCGTCAACACGATCATCGCCGCCCAATCCGGTGCGACAGCACCAGCGCCGTTGGCGGGGATGTTGGCACAATCGCTTGCTGAAACCCTTGCCGCACTGGTCTTGATTGACTTGTTGAAGCCTGGGCATCCCGTCATCTTCTCCAATTGGCCATTCGTCGTCGATTTACGGACAGGCGCATTCGCCGGTGGTAGCGCAGAAATGGCCATCCTGAATGCTGGCTCTGCTCAGCTGACGAATTCACTTGGTCTGATTTCCGGGGTGGCGGCATCTATGACGGATTCCAAACTGCCCGACGCGCAGGCTGGATATGAGAAGGGTCTGACAACGCTGGCAGCAGGGCTGGCCGGTGGAAACCTGATCTATGAATCCGCCGGTATGTTTGGCAGTCTTTTGGGGGTGTCATTTGAGGGATTTGTAATCGACAACGATATCCTCGGCTCGGTTCAACGCATCGTGCGCGGCGTCGAGGTCAATGGTGACACCCTGAACCTGGAGGCCATCGAACATTCCATTCGCACAGAAGGCCACTTTCTGGGAGGTGATCAAACCCTGGCAGCGATGCAGCGCGATTACTTCTATCCATCCCTCAGCGACCGTGAGAGCCCCGACGCATGGGCCGAGGCGGGAAAGACTGACATGCAAACGCGCGCCCGTGAGCAGGCTCGGTGGCTCCTGAGTCAGCATTTCCCGTCGCATATTGATCGCGCGACAGATGACCTGATCCGGTCCCGATACCAGATTCATCTATCTCCGCAGCATATGCAGTAACTCAGTCAGTTAGATCGCATCCACTTAAAAACTTGCAGCGTGGTATTTAGCTGAGAATTCGGACGCAATGTGCACTTAGGAGACATTGGTTCGCATGCAGCGAACTGGTGCTTTGTCCGCGTTTTTCCGGTTCGATCATGAAGCCGCGAAAGTCAGTTCTGGTGCCGGTTGAGGGTCCTGTAGACGGATGGGCTAGACACGGAAAACACTTCGGCCAGATCGCTGATTGAATACTCTCCGGTTCCATGTATGCGGCAGAGTTCTTTCTGCAGCTTGTCAGATAGCTTTCGTTGTTTTCCGCGCAGTTTTCCCTTTGCTCGGGCGATGGCCATGCCTTCACGTGTACGCATGCGGATCAAGTCTGCTTCGAACTCAGCGAAGGTGGCGAGAATGTTGAAGAACATCTTTCCCATGGGATCTGTAGGATCATAGACCGATGAACCGAGGGGCCACACACGACCCCCAAAGGCACAACGCTTCTTCGTCCGTCGAAAAACCCGCCGCAGATGCCGCTAGGATTGGGGGCTACCGACATGCACAATACTAAGAGCAGCGCGTCGATGGCAGCGTCGTTATCAACTGCAATTCCTCTTTCCCCATAGATCGCGCCAAGCCCAAGCGGCTTTCAGGATCGTGGGTTGATATGCTCGAATCTCGCAACCATGAAAGAAGAACCGGCCCATTACCACTGCGGTGGCGGCACCCTCTGCCACGCTGGGCGATGGCAGGGAGACCGTCGCAGTTTGAGGGATCTGGCGGTAAACTGCTGCCAACCTTAGCCCCTAAACGCTCAGTTCCACGACAAAATCATATTGGAACACTTCCGAAAAGCGCTCCGAGATATGCATGAACCGATCGCCCGGCGCGCGGGTCTTCAAATCCTCGATCACCTGATGCGCCATGTTATCTACGATATAGTCGCCAACCGTGCGGATCGCCTCGTGCAGGGTAGCCTGCATTCCGCAAGTACCGCAGCGCGCGGATTCTCTATCCTCATTCAACATGACTATCTCGACAGGTACACGGCACTTTCCGCATAGGATCGGTTTCGTCTTTTCAGGCATGGCACGATCAATCCCAAGTTTACCTTAACGTGAACTTTGTGACTGACGCCAGTTAGAGTCAACGCATGTTTGGCCTAGGGTTCCCCAACGTCACCCTCCTACTTCGCCACGAGTTGCGGCGGCGCTCCGATGTCCGTGATCGCACAATACATCAAATAACCGGCTAAACGCCGCTCTGGCTTTCCTCCCCCACCTTCAGGACGAGGTATCCATCGAGGTACTTGATGAGACCTGTCCGGAGCACTGGAGGGAAAAATCAACCGCTGATCCGGCTTGTTTGAACAATACAACGGCATGCATCGAACAAAAGACGCGAGTCTACATCGAGATGATGGGTCACGCGACGATCTCCGCAAATAACTCTGATTGAGCGATTGGCAGTCAAAAGGTGGACAGTCGCCCCTTCACAACTGGCTACACAGACAAAATTGCCTCCGCCATCTTTTTCTTCGATCCTGCACGCGCTGAGAAACCGGAACAGCTCTGCCTCCGACGTTTCCAGGCCTCTTCGAAGCCTTGCGGCAATGTCGTGAAGTTCTGCACTCATTTCGTTTGAACCTTTAGTCTGACCGGTTCACGCCGCGGGCCTTTCGGCTCCGGATCGCTGCAATAAGTTTGCTTTGAACAACCTTCGTGAATTGTGAACTGAAGGACCCGATCCGACCATCTGGCTCGAAATAGAACGAGTTGGCGGGCAGTCGAGATTGTATTCCTGTGTTACAACCCAGAGCGATAAGTGCACATTCAGACCAGCCCGTTTCTTTTCGATCTCCGGAACCTCAATCGCAAACGGATTATTACCGGGCGGTTGGGAAGTGATGGGAGCAAGAAGAACCTCCATCTCGCCGTGTTCAGTTTGCGTAAGCAGGGCAAGAGTGCAAGGGCGGTATTTGCGGCCTTCGGTTTCGCCGTGCATCGCCTCCCGCTTCCAAAGAAAAGGTAAACTCCACACGTCACCGATCCTTGGGGCATCAGTCGTTGTCGATGCTCTCTTGGAGCCTTGCTATCAGATCGGCGGCTTCGGCGTCATCCAGGTCTTCTACGTGAACAGAACGCCGCGTATCATGGCCGCTTTGCAATTTGGCATACTGTTCAGTGGTCAGCATAACAAAACGGGGTTTTCCGTGGCGCGCGATCTGAACCGGCTCCTGCGCCGCCGCAGCCAAAACGTCGCCGGTGTTGTTTGCAAGCTCAGTAGATGAAAACTGGCGCATGGCATCCTCCATGTAGAATGCACTTAATTTAGCTATTATAGCGAAAATAGGGAAGCCCTACGCTCGATGCTACCACTATCTGGCACGGTACTTCAGTGTAATCCCGGCGGTTTGGGCGTGTACCTACACTGGTACGATGAAACTTTCATCGTTCTGATCTAGCTGCGCTGAGCTATTTAGACTGGTTGGGCAGTTCTAACAGTCTGTCCGGTTGCCGCCTGTAGCAGCGCACGGCGCTGGGGGTCTAACTCGTTGAGCAGCAGCTTTGCCCCCATGCCCCGCCGCCATCACGGCCAAGGCGCCGGTACCGGCCGAGGGTTCCAGCACCAAGTCATCTTTCCAGATCTGCGCTGCAAAAGAGACGACAAAGCCCGGATCGATCGGCGTCCTGAACTGCTGCAATTGCACCTGGCTCTCGGAGCGGCGGGTTTCCGTGGGCAGGCGGCCCATCAGATCGGTCAGCTGCGCCAAAGTGTGACGCGGCTTTGTGGCATCGATCCGGACCACGTGACCGGCGGCGATCTACATCAGGTCGAAGGCCAGACTCCGGTCCCAGGCCCCGCTGGCATCGGTGCCGCCAAGGTTCTCGGTCATCACGTCGCTCAGCTGGCGTGTATCGAGGGTCCGGGTCTGAATATGGGATTTGAGGGTCGCGATCAGTGCGCGGGTTTTGCCGTTGGAAAGCATCGGTTTCTGTCCTTTTGCCAGAGTGAAAACCGACAGGAAAAGAGGCCTTCTTTTACTTTTTAGGTGCTCCCCTCACGGGTGTACGACCAACGGTTCTGGTGTCGTGGAGCAAGACAGATTTCTCGATGTTGAGTATGGTCAGTGTCTGACCCGGGTAGGCAGCCTTAAGCCGATCCAGCGCCGCTTCCTCGGAGTCGCGTTGGATCATATGCTTGACCGTGCCCGATCCGCTGGCCGTAAAGGTGATCTCGAAATAAGGTTTTTCTATACGCATTTTGCAGGCGTGTTCATATCCCAGACTAATGTTTCCGGTGGCTTAGATATCAATTCAGCATCTGTCTACGGTCTTGACCTGCAGTGCTGCGCATTTGGGAACCATTGGTGGATTCTCTATCTTTGCGAACGCGACTTTGCCGCTTTGTAGACCGAGCTTCAACAGATCCGCATAAGGATCCAGTTTACTTGGCCGTGGTGGCGTTTTGAACTTCGGCTCAACCGCGCCTTCACGCAGTTATTTTTTGAGGGTGTTGCGAGACAAGCCCGTGTGTCGGGCGATCTCTCGAATTGGCATTTTATCTCGCAAGGCCCAGCGTCGAATGACACTCAAAAATCCCATGTCGATCACTCCATATCTCCCCGACCAAATCCGTCGGGGTACGTGTTCACACGGGTCAATTCTCAGTGAAAATTTTGAGACCTACCGGGTCAGTTCTCAGCGGAAATCAACAGGATTTAGCACTCAGCCGCACTCGACCCCCAATGCCACGGCAAGTCACGTGCATGACACGCTCGATTGAGAGCTATCTACCAGCAATCTGCGCATCGCATCAGGATCGGCGACCAGGGATTTCAACATTTGTTCTGACCACTGCAATGCGCCCGAGGTCAATAGGAACGTCTCCGGCACAACAATCCATTCACCAATCCAGACACCGCCTGACCGTTCATGTTCGTGTAAGGTCAGTTCACCGATTTGTTCAGCGCGTTGACGTCCCAGTCGAGCAACGGCTTCTCCGAATTCCGACGCCCGCTGGTTACGCTTGTGTCCCATCGCAGAAGAGATACCCTTACCTGGCTCATAAGCCTCAGAAAATTCACCGATGTCAGAGGATGACAGTTGATTGACGTTGTGGGCTATTTTGCACAGCGTTCCACACAGCGCACCGAGGGCCATGACAATGTCAGCAACACCGTCCCGGGCGTTTTGCCAATGCGGCTCGACCGTATTCAGCCCCAGCGACGCCGCAACGCCCTTCTTAACCTGCTGCCCTGTCCCGTTCTCGTAACCGCGCAAATCCCCCACCGGGCCACCGATTTGAACATTTAACCCGCGCTCTGCCGCCTCTCTCAAAGCCCTGGATCGGCGTTCTAATTCCGAGCGCCAGACTTTAAACTTCGTCGCCAGATGGATTGGAACCGCGTGCTGACCGTTAGTTCGGCCCATCATCATCGTATCCTTGTGGGACGAGATCTGATGATCAATTGCCGCGGTGACGCACTGGAGGGTGTGCTGGAGGCTCTCCAGCCCCAGTTTCATTTGCAACGCCATCGCAGTGTCCATGAGGTCCTGCGTTGTCGCCCGGAAGTGCACGTGGGCGGTGTGGTCCGGCAACACACTTCGCATCTGCCTGACCAAGCCGACGATGGGGCGGCCGACAAGCATCATCTCTGCCTGCAGTTCGGAACAGTCCAAGTCGCAGATCGAAACTGCCTTGATTGCCTCTGCCGCCTCAGCCGGAATCAGACCGACGGCAGCTTGATGAGCGGCAAGAACCTGTTCAACCTTAAGCCATGCTGATAGTGTCGCGTGTTCGGACCAGATGGATCGCATCTCGGCACTGGAGAAACAATCCCGGTATATGGCGTAATCAAGCATCACCGAGCCCCCCTTCGGCGACGCGGCGCTCTTTGACGATTCCGCGAATTCGGAAAGCCATGGCTGCTATCCCGACAAGCAGGAAGGCGAGCGCAATCGGACGTTCCACAAAGATCAGGGCTCCGCCGTCCGACATCAGTAGGGATTGGCGGAAGGTTTCCTCGGCCCCCTTGGCCAGCACAAAAGAGATCACGAAAGCCGCTACATTAAAATCGTATTTCCGCATCAGCCAACCAGCAAAGCCGGCAATGGTCATAACGGTCACATCGAACATCGATCCGCGCGCGGAATAGGCAGCAACAAAAGACGTAAGGAAGATCAAGGGATACAAGACGTTGGTCGGTATCTTCAGGATCAACCGCGCAACCTGCGTTGCACCAAAATAGCCGATCAGACCATAAGCCAGAATTCCCAGCATGCCACAGGCGAACAGTTTATAGACCAACTCCTTGTCGGTCAGGAACAAGGTGGGGCCGACCTGAATGCCGTGGATCAGGAAGACCCCCAGCAGGATCGCGCCGATGGTTGAACCCGGAATACCAAGGGTCAGCAGCGGCGCCATCGACGGTCCGGACACCGCGTTGTTGGCAGCCTCGGGCGCGGCAACGCCTTCCAGCGCGCCCCTGCCCCACATCTCGGGGTTCCTGGCACGGCGTTTGCCTTCTCCGTAAGAGATGAAGGCCGCGATTGCCGAACCCAGGCCTGGCAGAACACCGATACCTGCGCCGATAAACCCGCCGCGCAACGCGTGTGGCAGACAGGGCTTGTATTCCTCCCAGGTCAGGCTGTTGCCATCTGCGGTACTCTCGTTTTCCTTGGTCTCACCAGTGACTTTGCTGCGGGATCCAAGCTGAGCAAACACTTCGCCCAGAACGAAAACACCAATCATCAGGGGCACAAGGCCGATGCCATTCGACAGGTCGAATGATCCGAACGTATAGCGTTCCTCGCTTGAGATTGGGTCCAGCCCGACCATGGCGATCAGGATACCCATCAATGCCGACGCCAACCCTTTGACGATGGAGTTACCAATCACCGATCCGATAACGACAAAGGCGGCAAAGTAGATGGCAAAGGTTTCCGGTGGGCCGAGTTTCAGCGCAATGGCCGCAATGAAACCGACTCCGATCACCAGCAGGATATCTCCCATCAGGTCTCCGATAATCGAGGAAATGGTCGCAACTTTCATCGCTTTACCTGCCTTGCCGGTACGGGCCAGCGGGTAACCATCAATCTGCGTTGCAGCGCTGGCCGCCGTTCCGGGCGTGTTGAACAGAATGGCTGCGATCGAGCCTCCGTACCGCCCGGATTTGCCGATGACATACAGAAACGCGAGGGCAAAGATCGGCGACATATAGAAGGTGATTGGCAGCAGCATCGCAATGGCCGCTGAAGCGGTCAGCCCAGGCGTCGCGCCAACCACCATGCCCACCGCTGCCGCGAGCACGATTGCCAATAGCAACGAGGGATCGGTGATCACCGAAAGAAGTGCGGGAAAGATCTCCATGATGTTTTACCCCTGAAGCCAGCTGAGTAGATCGAAAACCTCGCCATAGGGCGGGAATACGCCCAGCAGTACGAAAAAGATGAGATGGAAGATCAGCGGGCAAAGAACGACGGACAGGATCAGACCGATCCGGCTGCGCACACCGAATAAATAGAGGACCACTGGGGCCACGATGGCTGTCGGCAACAGGTAGCCGAACCAGCGAAACGACTGTTGGTAGAGCAACGCGATGATGAACAGACCGATGATTTGCAGGGTCGCCACGTTATCCTGATCCTGCCCAGTGTCACCCGCCGTCTGGCGCGCAGCACCCGCCAGCATCAACCCGGACAGGAGCAGCAAGGCGACCGACGCCGAAAATGGCACTATCCCGGCCCAGGTATCCCCCGGAGATGCCGCAGGCACTTGCCAGGCCCCCCAGAGGGCGAAAAGTGCGATGAGGGCAAGCACCAGACCTTCTGCATAGGCACGCATGTCGTTCCTCCCAGATTTCAACAGGTATAAAGGGACCAGACGACCATAGTCCGCCCGGCCCTGAGGACTTTAGTTGGTCAGGCTTTGGACCAAGGGAGTGGCGTCCTCTTTCATTGCCGAGAGGGTCGCTTTGGCATCCGGACCATTTTGGTAGACCGGGCCGGTCCCGCGCGAGGCGAGAAGCTCCGCAAATTCGGGCTTTGCCGCGATCTGCTCCAACGCTGTTTCCATCGCGGAAATCACCTCAGTCGGAGTACCCTTTGGCGCAAACACGATGACCGGGGAGGAGACAGCGGCAAAGGGAATGCCCAGTTCTCCAAACGAGGGGACATCTGTCATGATCCCATCCCGGTCCTGGCTATTTACAGCCAGCGCGCGAAGCTGTTCTTCGAAACCGGCTAGCTGCTGAACACCCAGGAACCCGAAATCCGCCTGCTCTCCGATCAGAGCAGCCCGGGTCGGCCCGCCCCCTTTGAACGGCACATCCTGCGCATCAATGCCGTTGCTCGCCAGAAAGCCCAGCCCGCCGACATGATGGAACCCTCCGCGTCCCGAATGCGCCCAACGCAGTTCACCGGGGTTGGCCTTGGCCGCGTCAATAACGTCCTGAACGGTCTGATAGGGGCTGTTCACAGGCACCATAAGCGAGGTCTGCAACTGCCCGACCTGCGCGACGAAATCGAAACTCTCCAGTGCGTCAATGTCAGTATCCCGGGTCATGGTCGATAGCAGGAACGACCCTCCGGACGTCATCATCAAAGTATATCCGTCTGGTCGAGCTCCAACGACGGCATTGGCGCCGTTCAAACCTCCCGACCCCGGTTTATTGACCACGACCACTGGCACATCCAGCACCCCTTCCGCGGCGGCCGAGATAGCGCGGGCATAGGCGTCGGTCCCACCACCGGCTTTATACGGTACAACCAGATTGATCGGCCGTTTTGGCCAATCTGCGGCAAGGCTTGCGGTGGCCGTTGCGGTGACAGCAATTGCGGCAATTGCAGCACCAAGAAGCGTTCTGCGTTTCATGAGGTTCCTCCCAATTCAGCTTGGGAACAGACTACGCCAAAACACCAATTGTAAAAAATGCAAAGGTGTTATCTACTCTTGCAAAATATGAAAGCATTGAGGAATGAACATCAAGGCCCTGCGCGCGTTTCGCGCGACCCTATCCGAAGGTTCGCTTGTCGCTGCATCCGACATCCTTCACCTCAGCCAGCCTGCGATCAGCAGGCTAATCTCAGGACTCGAAGCCGAACTTAGGCTGACGCTGTTTGATCGCAGCGGCCGCAATCTCACCCCGACACCAGAAGGGCTGGCCTTCTATAAAGAGGCCGGGCGGATACTCGATAACCTTGATGAGATCCCGCGCATCGCAGCGGAAATCAAAGCTGGCCGGACTGAGACACTGCGTATTGTCACCATGCCCAGAATTGCCCAGTCCCTTTCGGCTCCGGCAGTTGCTCGCTTCCTGCAGAACAACCCTGACACAAATATCAACCTCGATGTTCGAGCGAGGCGCGAAGCGGGCAAATGGCTGGCCGGACGGGAATACGACATTGGCATTGGCGCACTGCCGGTCGATCATCCTGGGATCGTCACCAAACCTTTACTGAGAGTAAGAGCACAAGCCGTTTTGCCCATAGGCCATCCCCTTTCATCCCGAAAGGAGCTGACTGCAGATGATCTTGTAGACGAGACGGTCATACGCCTGATGCATGGCCTTTTGCTACGCGACCAACTGGACGATTTTTTTCATTCGGCGGGTGCCACGCCCAGGCAAACATGCGAAGTCGCCGCATCTCAGCTCGCGTGCTCGCTTGTTGCAGAGAGAGCCGGTGTAACAATCGCAGACGAATTGGTCGCCGCTCAGACCCAGTCGAGCAAACTCACACTTGTTCCTGTGACGCCTGAACGTTGGATGACATTTGGCATTCTTTACCCTTTGTCCGACACTAAGCCTGAAGCTCTTCATCTGTTTGAAAATGCGCTGTTTGAAATTGTAGCTGAACTGGCACAACAAAGCCCGACACTTGAATTAGCCTTTTAACTTCGCCTTGGTCATTTTCCCATTAGCTTGGACATTCGCAAGACGTGCAGCGATTGTTTGGTTCCCGCCCTTTCGAAAAACTTCAAAGCTCCCGCCACCTTGGCAGACCTGTCTTTGAGTCTCGTCAGGGTAAGAGTTTCAAGATGCCCGACTTAGTAGTTTAAACTATGAACTGTCGAGCGCCCGCCTGACACCGGAATTCCGCCCCCTTCAAAATTTCAAAACTGACTGACTGATACTTCAGCCACCACCAAATTGTTTGTTTCAACAAGAACTTTGAAACAGAAACCTTCAGAAAGTTGGTCAAAGCGGTCATTTGCTCCCTCAAGTTTTCGGACCGCAAAACCAAAGGCATTCAGCTCTGCTCGCCACCCGTTTCGTCAGGCCAAACTGCGTGAGGGTTGGCTTTCACCCCTTCCAACATCCTCAACACTTCGGCTTTCCAACCTGCTTTGATCTTTAATGCCAATTGAGACGGTGGTCGGTGATCGGGCTCAAGGAACGCGTATTCATATCTAAGCGGTTTCTCGAAGGGTAGGAACGCAACTTTTCCATTGGACAGGTTTAGTTCTCGTTCAGTCGCAACGGTCAACGGATCCACGATTGAATAACACTGACCTGAGCTCACAAAGGGTATCAATGGAAGAAAGTACTGACAAGTCACCGTTGGATTGTAGTCAGCGGAAACATCCTGAAACTCTTTCCGAATTTTGCTTTGGAATGGATGCGTGGCATGCAATCCCCCCATTGGTGCCCCGTCGAGATCGGAAATGGTCACGGTTTTGTACGACGCAAGCGGGCTATTACGATCGACGGCACAAAAACAATCTGCCCGTATCAGTTCGGCCGAGTACTGAGGCTTTTTCCCGGTCGAATGTTCAAAATCCGCAAAACCGAAGTCTATATTCTGCGTCCCGGCAAGCTCCATAATCTGGGGCGAGCTACGCGTTGACAATGTGATGCGTATCTCTGGGTTCTCACCAACCGATTGGCTGATAAACCGCGGGAACAAAAAGGCGGACGGGCCCGGCATTGTAGCGATATTGAGGCTGCCGGAATGCCCTTTGATCAGCCCCTCCATTGTACTGGAAATCGTCGCAAGGCGGTCCAGAATACCTGTGGTTTCGGCCAAAAGGTAATGCGCTTCGGGAACAGGTACCAACCGCCGCCCTTTGCGCTCGAACAGAGTCAGGCCCAGATTCTTTTCAAGGTTCTTCAAGGCCAGGCTGATCGCTGGCTGTGTGCGATTCAGCTTCTTGGCGGTTTGAGAGATAGAGCCGGTCTCCATCACCTCGCGAAAGACGGTGAGCTGCGTA
Organism: Ruegeria atlantica; assembly: GCA_013032095.1. Lineage (GTDB taxonomy): Bacteria > Pseudomonadota > Alphaproteobacteria > Rhodobacterales > Rhodobacteraceae > Ruegeria > Ruegeria atlantica_E. The sequence continues at coordinate 15,543 of WQBJ01000037.1, forward strand.
AGGTTCATGGTCAATATATAAGCCAAACCTTAGTTTTGTGAAATATAACAAATTTGTATTTATGAAATTTACCATTACGCTTGTGGGATCGAAATTCGGCCAAACCGAATCCGACGATCCAACAAGGGAGATGAGATGATGAAATTTGTGAAATGCTTGACCGGACTGGCCCTGGCAGGCGCGCTTGCCGCCCCTGCGCTGGCTCAGGACCCAACCTTTTTCCGCATCGGGACTGGTGGAGCAGGCGGAACGTACTTCCCCATCGGCGGAACCATCGCAAACGGAATCTCCGCCCCTCCGGGCTCGCGTCCGTGTGAAGAAGGCGGCCAGTGCGGTGTTCCAGGCCTGATCGCAATCGCGCAATCCACCACCGCTTCGGTCTTCAACAACGCGGCTGTACAGAACGGAGAGCTTGAGGCCGGTCTGGCCGCAGCCGACGTCACCCGCTCGATGTATCTGGGTGAAGGCAAGTTCGAGGGCAAACCTCACCCCAAGCTGCGCATCGTGGCAAACCTCTTCCCTGAGGATTTGCATTTGGTTCTGCCAGCGGGTCAGTCAATCAATGATCTGGGCGATCTGGAAGGCAAGCGCGTTGGTATCGCACAAGCGGGTTCGGGCACGCAAGTTGCCGTGCTGCAGATGCTGGATGCCTGGGGCGTCAACCGTGACAACATGGACGAAGCCGAGCTAAACAACAGCCAGAGCGCTGAACGTTTGGCCGACGGTCAGTTGGACGCATATTTCTATGCCGCAGGTTGGCCGGTTGCCGCAATGGTTCAGCTGTCCTCAACCAAGGGCATGAACCTGCATTCCTTCAGCGAGGAAGACCTGGCGAAGATCAACGAGATCATCCCGGCCTATATCCCGTCGACCATCCCGGGCGGCGTTTATGAAGGCATCGACGGCGAAACCAAGACCCCTGCGGTCAGCGCGATGCTGGTTGTGTCGTCGGATCTGTCCGACGAACTGGTCTATGAACTGACCAAGGCGCTTTGGAACGACAACACCCGCAAGCTGCTGGACAACGGCCATGCCAAGGGCAAGCAGATCACACCTGATACGGCGCTGGACGGTGTCGAAGCTCTGGGTGTGCCGCTGCATCCGGGGGCTGAGAAGTTCTACAAAGAAGCAGGTCTTCTCTAATCCACCACTCACTGAACTGACCTGCAGATGCGGTGCCCCAATAGGGGCATCGTAATCTAAAAGTGCACTAAAATAACAGGGAGGCCATCATGTCCGAGACCCAGCAACTTGATGACCACGAACTGACGGCCGAGGAACTGGCCGCCATTGAGGAACAGTTCGACGAAGGCGCCGCAGTCCGGCAAGTTACGCCTACCACGGGCAAGGTACTGCGCGTCGTTGCCCTGATCTTTGCGTTCTACGAGTTCTTCACCGCCGGGTTCGGCCTGCCTGCAGATCATTGGCACATGGGCATCTATTTGGCCCTGCTGTTCATTCTGGTCTACGCGACGATCCCGATTATCGGGACCAAGAGCCTTTATGCGCTTAAGGTCAGCCGATTCCGCATCGGCAACATCCCTCTTTACGATCTGGTCTTCATGGCGTTGGGGATCATTGCGGCGCTGTATGTGGGCGTCGCCTGGCGCGGCATTCCGTTTCTGGGGATCGAGGAACAGACGTTCCGCATGGGCAACCCCAACACGTATGACGTGATTTTGGGTGTGATTATCATCCTGCTGGTGCTGGACATCGCACGCCGCACGCTGGGATGGGTGCTGCCGCTGATCATCTGTGTTTTCATCTCATACGCGTTGCTGGGGCCGTATTTCCCCGGCCTGCTTCAACACCCCGGCGTGAACTTCAAAACCTTCGTGTCGTCGATGTATTTCCCGCAGGAAGGCATCTATGGCGTCACCCTTTGGGTCGTCTCGACCATCGTCTTTCACTTTGTCCTGTTCGGTGTGATCGCTCAGCGCACCGGATTGGGGCAACTCTTCATCGACAACGCAACTATTTTGGCGGGCCGTTATACCGGCGGTCCGGCAAAAGTGTCGGTGGTATCCTCGGCCTTCTTCGGCACGATCTCGGGCTCTTCGGTGGCCAACACCGTTTCGACCGGCGCGCTGACAATTCCCAACATGAAGCGCCTTGGATACCCCGGCCATTTTGCAGGCGGCGTCGAGGCCGCGTCTTCGGCCGGTGGCCAGATCACACCGCCAATCATGGGGGCTGCGGCCTTCATCATGGCTGAGTTCCTTGAGGTTCCCTACACCACCATCGTGATTGCGGCGATCTTCCCCGCGATCCTGCACTATGTCGGCGTCTTTGCCGTAGTGCACCTGATGGCGCGCAAGTTGAACCTGCAGGGCCTGGCCAAGGAACAACTGCCGCAGCTTAAAGCCGTCTGGGCTGAAGGTTGGGCCAATATCGTGCCCTTGATAGGTCTGCTTGTGGTCTTGTTCACCGGTTACACGCCGTTCATGTCAGCCTTCTGCGGCATCTCGCTCGCCGTTATCGCGGGCATGTCGCGCCTTAAACAGCCTCCGACACTGATCTACGCAGCAGCGTTTCTGGCTTTTGTGTTGTGGAAATTCTCGAATGGCGGATTCGATCTGACCATGACGGTAATCCTGTGCGGATTGTCGGTGATTGCCACGCTGAACCCGCAAAAACGCATCGAAGTGCCGGAGATGCTGCAAGCGGTTGAGCTGGGCGTGAAATACTCACTGGCAGTAGGTGCCGCTGCGGCTGCGGTCGGCATCGTGGTCGGTGTGATCAACACAACCGGTATCGGTTTCCGCATCGGGTTCATGGTGACACAGGGCGCGGGTAATCTGGCGGCGGATCTCTATAACATGATCTCGTTCGGCAGCTTCCAGCTGTTCGCAATGGAAGACCTACAATTGTTCATCTCGTTGGTCTTCATCGCCATCGTCTGCATCCTGATGGGCGCAGGCATCCCTACCACGGCGCTTTATATCATGCTGGTCTCTGTGGCGCAGCCCGCGCTGGCGCAATTGGGCGTGCCACCTATCGCGAGCCACCTGTTCGTGCTGTATTATGGCGTGGTTTCTGAAATCACACCGCCGGTCTGTACCTCGGCCTATGCGGCGGCGGCAATTGCCAACTCGAACCCGTTCCGAACAGGATTGTCTGCCTTTACCCTTGGATTGGGCAAAGTGATCGCGCCGATGGCTTTTGTCTATGCTCCGGTTCTGCTGTTTGTGTCCTCGACTGGGTTTAACCTGTGGGAGTTCACTTATACCGCGACCAGCTGCATCGCCGGTGTCATTGCTCTGTCCGCAGCCGTGGTCGGCTACTGGTTGAAACCACTGAACCTCGCGTCGCGTGTTCTGATGGCAATCGCAGGGGTGATCTTCGTTGCGCCGAGCCTGACAGCTGACCTGATCGCGCTGGCTGTGGCCTCGCCGGTCATCGTCACCCAGTTGATCGCGCGCAATCGCAGCCAGTCGCCGGCCTGATACGATGACGGAGCAAGTTACCATCATTGGCGCAGGGATTGTCGGCATCTGTTGCGCACTATCTCTACAAGAGCGGGGCATACCGGTCCGCCTTGTAGACCGGGGTGACCCGGGGCAAGAGACCTCGTTCGGCAATGCGGGCGTGGTGTCACCCTGGTCAATCATTCCGCAGGCGGTTCCAGGCATTTGGAAGAAACTTCCCCAAATGCTGCTGGACCCAAAAAGCGCACTGTCGGTCCGGACATCCTTCTGGCCGAAGATGATACCGTGGGGGCTGCGCTTTCTGGGCAAGTCCGGCGAAAAGTCTGTACGCGAAGTCTCGGATGCGATGGAGATTTTATGTCGCCCGTCCATCGACCTATACCGTCGGCATCTGCAAGGCACAGGTCACGAAAACCTGATCGCAGACAGCTACTATATCCACGCGTTCCGTAAACCGGAAGAGGCCGACCTAGACGGGCTTGGTTATCTGATCCGCCGGGAAAAAGGCGGCGAGTTGGAGCGTGTGGACGGCGCTGAGTTGCGGCGCCTTGAACCCGCTTTATCGGAGGAGTTCAAGGCCGCAATTGTGATCAAAGGCCAAGCACGCGCAACCTCTCCGGGACGGTTGGGCGCGGTTTTAGCCGAAAAAGCGCGTGCCCAAGGTGCTGAATTCGTTCGGACCGAAGTCACCAAGCTGAGCCGCGCCGAGGATAACAGGTGGCAGCTTGTCACGTCGCAAGACAGTTTGCACGCGCGCAATGTTGTCCTGGCGGCCGGTGTGTGGTCTGCCGATCTGCTGAAACCTCTCGGACTACCCGTGCCGCTTGTGGCTGAACGGGGCTACCATGTTGAATTCCCAAGCCCTTCAGCTGTGCTGAACAATTCCGTCATGGATGTGGATGCAAAGGTCGTCGCAAGTTCGATGCAGGGCGGCCTGCGGGTTGCCGGAACGGCCGAATTCGGCAGCGTCGATGCCCCGGCCGATCCGCGAAAAGAAAAGATACTGACCGATCAGGCCAAGTCTTTGGTACCGGACCTTAATACAGATGAAGCACAATTCTGGATGGGACGGCGCCCCTCTTTTCCCGACAGCCTGCCCGCGATTGGACCACTCAATGGCAAAGAGGGGCTCTACACTGCGTTCGGGCATTCTCACTATGGCCTGATGATGGCACCGAAGACCGGAGAGCTTGTGGCGGATCTCGTGTCTGATCGCAGCCCAAATATCAGTTTGGACCCATTCTCACTGGCCCGATTCTAAATCTCCAATTCGAAAGGACCTAAGCACCATGCCAATTTACGAAGGTGGTCAAAACATCTGCGGGGCTTCGATCGGGGTATTGTGCCTTGAGAGCTATTTCCCAAAACCGCCCGGACACATCAAGAACCCGTCCAGCCTTCCGTTTCCGGTGCTATACGAAATGATCGACGGCATCACCGTCCCTACCCTGCTGAACAACCCCACGCCCGAGCTGCTGGCCCCCTTTATCGAGGGCGCGCGGCGGCTTGAGTCCGAGGGCGTTCGAGCCATCACAGGAAGCTGCGGATTTCTGGCTTTGTTTCAAAAGGAACTGGCTGCGGCTGTTTCTGTGCCTGTCTTTGCGTCCAGTCTGATCCAGGTGCCTCTGGCATTTCACATGACCGGAGCGACTGCCCCGGTGGGCGTACTGACCGCTGATGCGTCAGCGCTTACGCCGAGGCATTTCGAAGGTGTCGGAGCGGCTGGTATTCCTGTCGCGGTACAAGGTTTGGAGGATACCAGCGAATTCGCTGAGGTGATCTTGCGGAACACGCGGACCCGCATGGACACCGATCTGATCGAGGCCGAAGTTCTTGAGGCGGCGCGGCGACTAAAACACCAAGCACCTGAAATTCGGTCGCTGGTGCTGGAGTGTACCGATTTGCCGCCGTATGCTGCGCGCCTTCAGGAAGAGTTGCAACTTCCCGTCTTCGATTTGACGACTCTAGCGCAGATGGCGCATACCGTTGCGACGCGCCAAGCCTATGGCGGCATCATGCCTTGGGCGTAAAGGGATAGTAGTATCGCGCGGGACGTGGGGGATTTAAGTGTCCGTTGACTTTGCCATCCTGATGGCTGCCATCGGCCTTGGCGCAATGCTGCAAGTCGGCGTTGGCATCGGGTTCAGCATCATTGCGGGACCGCCGATGATGATCCTGCTTGGGACATCGGCGGCAGTTCCCATACTGCTGCTGTTGAACACCCTTGTTTCAGCGGTGGCAACAGACCGGCACGTGCTCAAGGCCGACAAACAGACAATTCGAACAGCAATCATCGGATGCCTCGTCGGAGTGGTTGCAGGCCTCGTCGTCTATCCCTTGTTGAGCGAGGCGTTTGTCCTTGGCTTGACGGCCAGCCTGTTGCTGATCGGGCTTCTTACGACCTTGCTGCCCTTGCGCGGCTCAATTGGAACCGGGGGATTTTCAACTGTCTCTGGATTGTCTGGACTGGCAACCGTTTGGGCGGCGACCCCCGGCCCTCTTATGGTTTTCGGATTGATTGCGAAAGGCCGCTCAGCCAAAGAGGTTGCAAAGCTGGTTCAACCCATTGCGCTGGTGGCGTACGGCATCGCATTCCTATTGCATAGCCTATCAGAGACGCAGGCGTTCACTTATGGACCGCAACTATGGGGCTTCGTTGCGTTGACGCTGATCGGCAGCCTCCTCGGTCGCGTCATAGGCCCTTACTTGCCACAATCGCTCGTCACAGCAGCTATCCGCGTGGTCTCTTTGATAGCCTGCTGTGTTCTCTTTCATCGCGCATTTACGATCGCATAAAATCGAAGGGCAGACGATGACACAAAGTAACAACTTGGACAAATTTCCACGAACCCAACTCATGTCTGGTGCAACACCCTTGGAACGGTTGGACAGATTGTCTTTGGAATTGGGGATAGACCTCTGGCTGAAACGCGATGACCTGACCGGGCTGGGGTTTGGTGGGAATAAAACGCGGCAGCTTGAGTTCTATTTTGGGGAGGCACATCGGCAAGGTGCCGATACCATTCTGATCACTGGCGCAGTTCAGTCAAACTTCGTTCGGTCCGCAGCAGCCGCTGCCGCCAAATTGGGCATGCAATCCGTGCTGCAACTGGAAGAGCGCGTGCCGGATATGGGCGAGGAATACTACAGTTCCGGGAATGTCTTGTTGGCACAGATTCTTGGCGCCAAACATATGAGCTATCCCGAGGGTGAAGACGAAACCGGTGCGGACGCTGCGTTACACGCGCGCGCCGAGGAACTGAATGCTCAAGGGCGCAAACCCTATGTCATTCACCTGGGGTTGAACCATCCCCCCTTGGGTGCCTTGGGCTATGTCGTCGCCGGACAGGAATTGTGCCAGCAGATGCCAGACTTCGATGCGGTCGTCGTCCCGTCTGGTAGCGGAGCCACACATGGAGGCTTGTTGACGGGAATAGCCCTGGAAGAAAACGCCGCTTCCGTGTTTGGGGTCTGCGTGCGCAGGGATCGCGAAAAGCAACAGGCCCGAATGAGTACCGTCCTGCAGAAACTGGCGGATTTGCTAGGTATCGACGCAGCGCCTTTGCAGGACAGGATCAACGTACTGGATGAAGCGTTGCCCCCTGGGTACGGCAAAGTAAGCGGAATGACTCGCGCTGCATTGGAAAAAATGGCGCGCACCGAAGGAATATTCCTTGATCCAGTCTATTCCGCGAAAACCTTCGCGGGGTTACTGCATCTGGTGAATGCAGGAGAAATTCAACCCGGGCAGAAAGTTGTCATGTTGCACACGGGTGGGTTGCCTGCGCTCTTCGGGTATCAAAACGAGTTGGTAGACAACCTATCGTAAAACCAACCAAAACAGTCCCGAAACCCTACCTACTTGAGCCTTGGTTTTTTTACCGCAGGACGCAAAAAACCTTATCTGCCAATCGCCGTTTTGGCGTCAACGAATATCACCGTAAGATTCCCAAACTGGAAAGACACAAGACATGACTATCACCCGAATTGAAACCGGCCAGCGCATGAGCAGGATCGTCAAGCATAACGGCGTCGCCTATCTGTGCGGCCAGACTTCGGACGCATCTACAGTCGCTGAACAAACACGCGACATCCTGGCTAAGGTTGAAGACCTGTTGACCAAAGCCGGCAGTGACAAGACGCGGATTCTGAAATGCGAAATCTGGCTGGCCGACATGGCAGACTTTGCTGAGATGAACGCCGTTTGGGACGCCTGGGTGCCCGAAGGTCACGCTCCAACCCGTGCCTGCGGAGAGTCCAAGCTCGCGCGCAATGTACTGAAGGTTGAAATGATTGTGACGGCTGCCTACGACTGAACCACCTCCGACTGGCGTTGGATCAATCGGTTAGAGAACTGCTTCAATTCCGCTCTCTGTTTCTTCGCGAAGCCAGTTCAAAAAGGCTTCGCGTGCATGGGTCATTGCATGCGGAGAAGGCGGAAACAGATAGTACCCTTCGGCTAGCTTTACCTCAGCTTCAAAAGGCTGAACCAATTGCCCTTTTGTCAGCAAATCGGACACCAGTGAATCGTGGGCCATTGCCATTCCTGCGTTGTTCAATGCCGCGTTGACAGAAATCACGTAGGTGGATGCCAGATTGATATGTCCGGACCTGTTGAATTTCAGACCTCCGGCCTGACACCAGGCCTCCCATGTGCCAGTTGTTCCGGCGCAATCGAACAAAATTGCCGTTTCCAGATTCACGTTGCCGTTTTGATAATCCGGCGTGCAAACGGGAAAGAAGTTGTCCGTGGTCAATCTCTCGGCTGACTCAAGCATTTCTTCGGGGCGGCCAAAGCGGATTTCCATCGCCGCCTGCGACGCGTGTCGTTCTGGGTCCCAGATCGGAGTAACAATGTCGAGAACAAGCCAGGGATATCGCGCATAAAGCCGATGAAGGCGCGGTGTCAGCCAAAAGACGGAAAACGCCATATTGCACTGCACCCGAACGATCTCGCCGCTGGGGGAGCCGGTAAAAGCGCGGGTGCCGCTGGCAATCAGGGCAAAGGCCTCACGGATGCTGGGCAAATAGTTCGCACCGTCCTCGGTCAACTCTAACATTCTGGTTTTGCGGACAAATAAATCTCGCCCAAGATAGGCTTCGAGGTTCCGCACATGTTGGCTGACGGCGGATTGAGTCAATCCAAGCTCATTTGCCGCCCGGGTAAAACTCAGGTGGCGGGCGCTTTCTTCAAAGGCACGCAGCCAGGTCAAAGGGGGCAATCCCGACGCTGGATCAATCATGCATGATCACTCCATTAATTTTTCTAATGGCATAACCAAAGATTCATCATTTGTCACCAAACCACATCGTAGGGCATCTCTTTTTGAATTCTAGAGGAGATGCCAAATGCTGCAAACCGCGCATTCCGAGAACCTGACACATTGGTCAGAAAGAACAGATCTGGCCGCGACTTTTCGCTGGACCGCACGGCTGAACATGCACGAAGCGGTCGCCAACCACTTTTCCCTGGCGGTCAACGATGACGGCACACAATTCCTGATGAATCCCAATCAGATGCATTTCAGCCGTATCCGGGCCTCAGATCTGTTGTTGCTGGACGCGAACGATCCCGATACGCTGGATCGCCCTGGCGCGCCGGACCCGACCGCATGGGGGCTGCACGGTTCGGTCCATCGCCGCTGCCCACATCACCGCTGCCTGATGCATGTGCATTCAATCCATTCCACCGTTCTGGCCTGTCTGGCCGACAGCACCCTGCCACCGATCGACCAGAACACCGCAACCTTCTTCAACCGCTATGTGGTGGACGAGCATTTCGGCGGGCTGGCCTTTGACGAAGAGGGAGAGCGCTGCGCCGCTGCCCTTCAGGACCCCAAAAAGAAGGTCATGATCATGGGCAATCACGGCGTCTTGGTCATGGGTGACAGCGTCGCGGACACATTCAACCGTCTCTACTACTTCGAGCGTGCCGCCGAGACCTATATCCGTGCGCTGCAATGCAATGTTCCGTTGCGCGTCCTGTCGGACGAGATTGCAGAAAAAACAGCACGGGAATTGGAAGACTATCCTGATCAGGCTGACCGCCATCTGGCGGAACTGAAGGCCATTCTTGACCACGAAAACGACGACTACGCGAGCTGAGACAGTGCCAGACTACGTCCCCACGAACGCGGCTTCTTCCGGCGTCAAACTGGACAAGAAGACCCTGAAATCCATCGCGACCCGGTCTGACCGTCCGGGCCTGATCTATCTGGCCAAATGGGCGGTTGTCCTTGGGCTGACCGGCGCACTGGTCTGGCTGAGCCTTGGCACGCTGTGGATGTGGCCTGCCATGTTCATCCATGGCGTTGTGCTGACGGTGCCCGCCTATTCCTTTAGTCATGAAGCGGCACATGGCACGGCCTTTCGCACGCGCTGGCTGAACGAGACCGTGCTGTGGGTCACGTCGCTGCTGTACATGGAAGAGCCCCTGCACCGACGCTATACGCACACGAACCACCACACGCATACATGGCATGTGGGCAAGGACAGTCAGATGCCGTTCGACACGCCGATGGGCTTTGACGGCTGGCTCACAGAGATCACCGGCTTTGGACTGTTACGCTTTCACATGCAGGTGTTCTGGCATCTGGCCATCAGCCACTACACCGACACCATGAAAATGGTGACGCCCGAGAACGAGTTTGCGAAAATGACCCGCAATGCGCGGATCATGCTGGCGATTTACGCGCTGATCGCGGTGGCGCCATTCGTTGGAATCTGGTGGCCGATCTGGTTCATCGTGATCCCGCGCATCATGGGCGCGCCCGTCATGTTGCTGTTCACCCTGATCCAGCATGTCGAATTGCAGGAGAACTCACCCTCTATTCTGGAAAGCACCCGGTCTTTCCAAGGGCACTGGCTGGCGAATTTCCTGTACATGAACATGAACAACCACGTCGAACATCACCTCTATCCGCAGGTGCCGTTCCACGCCCTGCCCAAGCTGGCCAAAGCGGTGCAGGACCAACTGCCTGAACCCGATCCCGGATTTCTCCGCACCAACTGGGAGGTCTTCGTTGTCACGCTCCGCCGATCGCTGGGGTTATCGACCAAGGCCGGGTCAATCCGGCAGGCGCCCCACATGATTACTGACGGCGGGCCGATTGAGCGTGTTGCAGAAAGGACAATGTAAATGAAGCGGATCTATGATTTCAGCCGCAACCCGGCGGTCCGCAACTATACGGTCGCCGATCTGAAGGCACTGAAGGGTTCGGGCAAGAAGCTGTCGATGGCCAATCCGGCGGATCGAGATCAGATTACCGCCTGTGTCGAGGCTGGCATCAACCTGTTCGTAGTTGGCACCGATCAGATGGAAGACGTACGCGATCTGGCCCCGACCCATTTTACTGGTGCCGGATCAAGTTGGGCCCAGTTCGGGTCGGACGATGAAATCGTCGCCCATGCTTTTGAAGCGATGCGGCGTGGGGCCGACATGTACTACACTCTGCGGTCCTTCGACGTGATGGAGCGCATGGCTCGCGAAGGTATTCCAGTGCAAAGCCACATCGGTCTGATCCCCACCTTCAGCCATCACTGCGGTGGCCTGCGCGCCTTTGGCCGCAAGGCGGACGAGGCGATGGAAATCTGGACCACACTGAAGCGCATGGAAGACGTCGGCGTCTTTGCGGTCGAAGCTGAGTGTATCGCCGAGGAGGTCCTTGAGGCGGTGAACGACAAGACTACGGTCGTCACGTTTTCCCTGGGCTCGGGCATGGCCGGGGATGCCATCTTCTCGTTCCTGGCCGACGTCTGCGGTGAGACGAGCGAAGAAGACAAACCACCGAAACACGCCTACGCCTTTGGTCAGGTCGGTCGCCTGCACAAGCAGATTCACACTGAACGCGTCGCCGCACTGGGAAAGTTCCACCGTGAAGTCACCGCAGGTAACTTCCCCTATCCGCAGACCAATATCTCGATGCATGCAGGTGAGAAGGCAAAGTTCCTCGAAGCCCTCGATAAATGGACACCGACGCACCAATGAACGACGCCACCGACTATAGCCAGGCTTTTGCCGCCAAGCCCCAACCGCTGACGCTTGAACAGGCTGCCTGGATTACACCGCCAATGCAGGCCGTCGATACCGAAGGGATGATCGACGTGCCGCGCTTGCGCAGGTTTCGCCAGAACCGGTTGCGGGAACAGATCAGGGCGCAGGGCTTCGACGCGATCATTCTGGTGGAACCTCTGTCGATCCGCTACGCAACCGGCGTGCGCAACTGCACCCTGTTTCAGATGCACATTCAGGCCGGGTATCTGTTCATGCCCGCTGATGGTTCGGTGGTTTATTTCGACTCCGAGCCCGGAAGAAACACCGGCAGCACGTTGGAAACCATCGACGAGATCCGCGACGACCTGTTGCCGCTGTCCTATATGTTTGCGGGCCCGCGCCATGACGAATGGACGCGCAAATGGGCCGATCAGATGGATGATCTGATCCAGAAGCACTGCGGTCAGGGCAAAAAGAAAATCGCCATCGAACGTGCCGGGTTCCATGCCGAGCAGGCTTTGGTCGAAAAGGGCCACGTGGTGTCGGATGTCGCCCCGGTTCTGGCCCATGCCCGCAAGATCAAATCCCCCGAGGAAATCCTTGCCATGAACCTGACCATTGCGGTGGCCGAGGATGGCATGACTCGGATGCGCGACAACATGCGCAACGGTGTGATGGAACAGGAACTGTGGGCGCATATGTGGTCGGCCCTGATCGAGGGCGGCGGAGAATGGCTGGATTACCGCCTGCTGGCCTCGGGCGAGCGGACGAACCCGTGGCAGCAAGAGGCGTCATCCCGCATGATCCGTGCCGGTGATCTGGTCGTGTTCGATTGCGGCATGGTTGGACCGTTTAGCTATGGCGCCGATATCTCGCGCGCCTTCCGCTGCGGGCCGGGGCGGGCGACTGACTATCAGAAAAGCCTGTACACCATGGCGCATACCGAGGTGATGGAGAACACCAAGCTGGTCCAGAACGGCGCGGCGTTTTCCGACATCGCGCTGAACCGCCATCTTCCGCCTGCGGGTTTTGGCGATCAGCCTTACCCCTGCATGATGCATGGTCTGGGCATGGCCGATGAATGGCCGGTGATCCTGCATTCCCCCGACCACCCGGAATTCTACGACGGCCGGCTTGAGCCCGGCATGGTGATTTGCGTCGAAAGCTATATCGGCGAGATCGGCGGGGTCGAGGGTGTGAAACTCGAAGACATGGTACTGGTCACGGAAAGCGGCTCGATCACCCTGTCACGATATCCCTTTGAAGAAGAACTGATGACGAAAGAGGTCTAGGCACATGAGCGACTGGATACAGGCGTGCAGCACGGATGACATCGACGAAGAGGACCTGATCCGCTGGGATCACGGTGGTCAGACCTATGCGATCTACAACACCGAAAAAGGCTTCTTTGCCACTGACGGCCATTGCACCCATGAAGAGCAGCATCTGGAAGACGGTCTGGTCATCGATTGCGTCATCGAATGCCCCTTGCATGGCGGCCGGTTCGACATCTGCACCGGCAAAGCGCTGTCGGCTCCTTGCACCGAAGATCTGAAAACCTATCCGGTCAGGATCGAGGAAGGCCAGGTATTCATTCAGCTCGGCTGACATCACCACCCAACACAACCAGCTCCCAAAGCAGATGCGCGGCAATTGCATTTACTGATTATGTGTCCTGAGCCCAACTTGCATACGAAAACTCGGGACACGTGCATGGTCGCGGTGGGGCTGCCGCGCCGTGCGCCATTTCCAAGGTCAGCTAGCGCCCAGGCTCAGGTGTATTTAATGTAGGTTTGACCCTGAAAACTGAACCTGAGGGACAAGCGGAAATGAACCGAAACAAAGTAAACCTAATCGGGGCAGGTCGGGTCGGGCAAACATTCCTGACCTTGCTGAACGCTTCTGCGGATTGCCAGATACAGGATGTGCTGAGCGCAAATTACGCTTCTGCGCAACAAGTTGTTCAACAGCTTGGCGCAGGTCGGGCCGTGGAACATATATCCGATCTGCGGCCCGCCGATCTGTGGATCATTGCAGTTCCGGATACTCAGATTTCAGCCGTTGCATCCGAGCTTGCAAAAACACTGGCTGAGGCGGATGCGGGCCAACCGTCAATTGCGTTTCACTGCAGCGGCTTTTTTCCGGCCGACGAGATGACGCCTCTGCGCCAGTTGAATTGGCGCCTGGCAAGCGTTCACCCGGTCTTGTCCTTTGCTGACCCCGACAAGGCAAAAGACCAGTTCAAGGGCGCGCTTTGTGGTCTCGAAGGAGATGAGGATGCCATCGCATTCCTTCAACCAGTGCTGGATAACTTGGGCGCCTCATGTTTTTCAATCCATTCGGAAGGAAAAAGCCTCTATCACGCGGCGGCCGTAATCTCGAACAATTTCACCGTCGTGTTGCAGGCGATTGCACGTGAAGCTTGGGCCAAAGCCGGTGTGGCGGATGACATTATTCCCTTACTGAACGCAAAACTGCTGGAAAGTACCGTTGAGAATGTCATTGCCCTTGGGCCGCAAGACGCCCTGACAGGCCCGGCAGCCCGTGGAGACGAAAAGGTTGTTACCTCTCAAGGAAATGATGTTGCGCGCTGGCATCCCGAGGCAGGTGACGTTTACCGAACTTTGAGCACTCTGGCCAACACATTGAAGACAGACGGCGCAACCGGACGTTCACGATAGGTCAGAATCCATGTTGCAAACGCCAAGAAAACTCGACGGGCTCAAAACTATCCACCCTGACTTATGCAGGCATCGTTTTGCGGGTCAGACGCAATGCTTACAATTTACCGATCAACCGGATTAATTCGCTTGAGTTCAGGCTGTGACGACAACCCGGTCGGTTTTGGTTTGTCCGCGCATTCGGTAAAAACACGCAATTTACATCTACTGCAAATATCAAGGTCAACCTGATCTGTTGCGGCTTTTATGGCGTGACCCTTTGCGACATGCAGATGGTCTTTGCCAAGCTTTTCGACAACATGCATGCGATGTAATGCGCGCAACAGGCTTGGATACATGGCAACCACATGAAAATCGCCACCTGATTGACGGGCCTCTTTGATTTGCTGAATCAAAAAGTCTGCACCCGCCAAGTCCAACTTGCCCACGCCCTTGAGGGAAAACACCTTGATCTTCTGGTCCGGACCACGTTCCTCGGCTTTTTCAAATGCGGCTTTCAACTGCTCGACAGGCCCGAAGAACAATGGACCTTCCATTCTTTGCACGCGAATCTGAGGGCATTCTGGCAAATCATAGAGCTGTACATTGCGAAAGCTGCGCTGACCCTTTTCAAGGGCTGGCGCGAGAACCGCCACGAAAGGTGCCGAACTCTGACGCAGGAATACAGTAAGCGAGGTGATGACGCCGACCACGATGGCGGTGTCCAGATGAGTGGTTATTCCGGTCAGAAAGGTGATGACCAGAATGAGCGTGTCACTGCGACTGTTATCCAGAATGTGCCGGATTTCTCCGACATGTATCAGCTTGAACGCCACATACATGATAATGCCTGCATCACCGGCACTGGGACATAGGTGACCCACGGCGACACAACCAGCAACAGAAGCAGCAAGAATATTGCAGCAAATATGGCTGACAGCGGTGTTCGTGCCCCCGATTCAGCGTTTAGCCCCGACCGCGTGAACGATCCGGAGCCCGCGTAGGCCTGCACAAAACCCCCTACCGCGTTAGACAGACCCTGCCCAACAATTTCCTGGTTGGAGTCGTATTTCTCACCCCTCCGTATTGCAAATGCGCGTCCGATCGATATTGCCTCGAGCAGTCCGATAAAGGCGACGGTGGCCGCCCCCGGCACGAGGTGCACTCATGCTCCGCAAGGGCCAACTCGTTTCCGGACCTTGTCCTTTCCAACACTTCGCTGGGCTGGTGCCAAAAAATGTTGCAAGCACCAAAACAACTCGGCGTGTTTGGTACTTTGCAACACAGCTGAGGCTCAGCCTTCTGTAGTAACGCAGAATAGTCAGGTCACGTGGTCTGTTGCACACCCACATCCGGCAAAATCATTGATCTAATTGAATATGTGCGCCTATCATTGCCAAATATCATTTGGAAAACGGGGGCGCCGATGGAAAGCTCTATTTCTGATGAGGCCTTGGCCCGGCTGCCCTTCTGGGTCACGCCGCCTGGTGAAACCGATGGTTTTCTGATCACGGTCGGAGTGTTTCTCGTCCTTGTACTGCTGGGGTTCGGAGCGCTTTATTTCACGATTCAAGCCATCCCCGATCGAATGGCGGCCGGAGCGCACAAAGTGCAAATGCAACTGGTTGGTGTCTTGGGCCTGATTTCCCTGTTCACACTGAACAACGCGTTCTGGATTGCCGCCATTCTGGTCGCCGCCGTTCCGCTACACGAAATCTTCCCCTTGCACGTCAAGGCGGGACAGGACGATGCTTGAACTTATCTTCTCAGCCCTGATCACGATCGTGCCGGACTACCTCTATCGTCGCTATAAACAGGGCAAACGGTGGGGCCATGAGATTACTCTGTTTAATATCTGGTATGAATTGCGCTGGGGTCTGACCTCTTGTGCCATCCTGGCCGTAACCCTGATAACCGTCATCTTCTATTTCCACCCTTCCACACGGAACGTCTCAGCTGCCTTTCGCACAGTCACCATTCTGTCTGACCGTGGTGGCCGCGTGGCCGAGGTCTATGTGACCAATAGTGAAACCGTGACTGCCGGGCAGCCGATTTTCCGGCTGGATACCACCCGGCAAGAGGCGGCCGTGGAAACTGCCCGTCGTCGGATCGACGAGATCGACGCCGCCCTCGGCGTGATCGTTACTGATATTGCCGCGGCTCAGGCGCAGGTCGAGGCGGCCGAGGCAGATTTTCGTCAGGCCTCGGATGATCTGAACCGCCGCCAGTCCCTAGCCGAACGAAATGATGCGACCGTCAGCGAACAGGAGCTTGAACGGTTGCAAACGGCGGTCTCCCGCGCAGACGGCCAGCGCACTGCTGCAATTGCGGCACTCGACGGAATCAAACTGCGCCAGAGCACCTTGCTGCCAGCGCAACGCGAAAGTGCGCGTGCTGTTTTGTTGGAAGCCGAGGCCGAAATCGCCAAATCCACTGTCTTTGCCGAGGTCAATGGCACCGTAACGCAGTTTCTTCTGAAACCGGGCGACATCGTGAATCCCATCCTGCGGCCCGCAGGCATTCTGGTGCCGGACGTCACGGGCCAAGGACGTTTCGTGGCTGCATTCGGACAGATCTCGGTAAGTGTTCTGAAACCTGGAATGCTGGTGGAAATCACCTGCCCCGCCAAGCCTCTGGTTATTATCCCGATGGTCGTTGATGAGGTACAGGACGCCATTGCGGCCGGACAATTCCGACCTGGCGATGCATTGGTTGATCAGCAGGACCGCGCGCGACCGGGCACCGTGACAGCTTTCCTTATGCCGATCTTTCCGGCGCATCTGGATCACATCCCGCCCGGCAGCGCCTGCGTCGGGGTTGCCTATACCAGCCGCGCGCAAGAAATCGAGGACGGAGAAATCACCGGATTTTCTGCTTTTGTAGCGCGGATCGTCGATGGCATGGGGATCGCAAATGCGATAGTTCTGAGGGCGCAGGCGATCCTGCTGCCGGTCAAGGCGCTGGTGTTTTCCTGACAGGCGATTGAACGCCGCATCGAAAAAAATCAGGCCGGTTCAAGTTGAACCGGCCTGAAAAATTTTAGAAGTGCGCCGACTTGGTGTTCTCCGGCACCACAGGCGGGGCGAACTTGGTCAGGTCAATGCCTTCGACCGCCGCCTTGTACTCTTCGATCTTCGGCGTCCGGCCCAGGATCGCCGACAGCACGACAACCGGGGTCGAGGCCAGCAGGCTTTCGCCTTTCTTGTCCGGCGCGTCTGCCACGACGCGGCCTTGGAACAGACGGGTCGATGTGGCCAGAACAGTGTCACCCTTGGCGGCTTTCTCCTGGTTACCCATGCAGAGGTTACAGCCCGGGCGCTCAAGATAGAGAATGTTCTCGTACTCGGTGCGCGCTTTTTCTTTCGGGAAAAGGTCGTCGAATTCGAAGCCCGAGTATTTCTCGAGCACTTCCCAGTCGCCCTCTTCCTTCAACTCGTCGATGATGTTGTAGGTCGGAGCGGCAACCACCAGCGGGGCCTTGAATTCGACCTTACCGGTTTCTTTCTCGAGGTTTTTCAGCATCTGGGCGACGATCTTGATATCACCCTTGTGCACCATGCACGAGCCAACAAAGCCCAGATCCACGTGCTTTTCGGCATTGTAGTACGAGATCGGACGGATCGTATCGTGGGTGTACCGCTTGGACACATCGGCGTTGTTGACATCCGGGTCGGCGATCATCGGCTCGACGATCTGATCCAGATCGACAACAACTTCCGCGAAATATTTCGCGTTATCATCGGGGCGCAGAGCGGGTTTTTCGCCCGATTTGATTTCGGCAATGCGCGCATCAGCGATGTTGATCAGCTTCTGCAGCATCCTGTTTTCATGCTCCATGCCCTTGTCGATCATGATCTGAATGCGCGACTTGGCCAGTTCCAGCGAACCGATCAGGGTCTCGTCGTTCGAAATACAGACCGAGGCTTTGGCCTTCATTTCGGCAGTCCAGTCGGTGAAGGTGAAGGCCTGGTCCGCCAGCAGCGTACCGATATGCACTTCGATCACGCGGCCCTGGAAGACGTTGTCGCCATGCTGCTCCAGCATCTGCGCCTGGGTGGCATGCACCACGTCGCGGAAGTCCATGTGCTCGGCCATCTTGCCTTTGAAGGTCACCTTGACCGATTCCGGGATTGGCATCGAAGCTTCCCCGGTGGCCAGCGCCAGCGCCACGGTGCCCGAGTCAGCCCCGAAGGCGACGCCCTTGGACATCCGGGTGTGGCTGTCACCGCCAATAATAACCGACCAGTCATCCACGGTGATGTCGTTCAACACCTTGTGGATCACGTCTGTCATCGAATGATAGACACCTTTCGGGTCACGACCGGTAACAAGGCCGAAGTCATTCATAAACTTCATCAGACGAGGCGTGTTGGCCTGCGCCTTGGCGTCCCAGACCGACGCGGTGTGACAGCCCGACTGATAGGCGCCATCAACGATGGGGGACACGACTGTCGCGGCCATCGATTCAAGCTCTTGCATGGTCATCAGACCGGTGGTGTCCTGCGAACCGACGATGTTGACCTTCACACGGACATCCGAACCTGCGTGCAGGGTCTTACCCGGCGTTGTGCCAACGGCGTTCTTGTTGAAAATCTTCTCAACCGCGGTCAGGCCCTGACCTTCATGGCTGACCTCTTTCGACGGGGCAAAGACCAGAGGCGCTTCGACGCCCAGCGTCTCGGCCGCAAATGTCTGCAGTTTCTTGCCGAAAACGATGGCGTAGGAACCGCCCGCCTTCATGAATTCCACTTTCTGCGGGGTGAAGGACGAGGACACATCTACCAACTCGTCGCCATCTTCACTCAGGAGCTTGTGGTCTTTGGTGTTGATCTTCAGAACCGTACCGGTTGCGACCGAGTATTTCTCTTCAAGGATCGGATTGCCGTCATTGTTCAGGATAGCATTGCCGTCTCCATCCACCTTTTTGACCCAGTTTTTCAGGTCCAGACCGATACCGCCGGTCACACCCACGGTGGTCAGGAAGATCGGCGAGATACCATTGGTGCCCGCAACAATCGGTGCGAAGTTGACGAAGGGCACATAGGGGCTGGCCTGCTTACCGGTCCACAGTGCCACGTTGTTCACGCCCGACATCCTGGACGACCCTACACCCATGGTGCCTTTTTCAGCGATCAGCATTACACGCTTGCCCGGGTGCTGAATTTTCAGGTCTTGGATTTCCTGTTGCGCCTTCTCCGAGATCAGGCATTTGCCGTGCAGTTCACGGTCGGCGCGCGAGTGCGCCTGGTTGCCGGGCGACAGTAGGTCGGTCGAAATGTCTCCCTCAGCTGCAACGTAGGTCACAACCTCGATCTCTTCGTCAACCTCGGGCAGCTTGGTGAAGAACTCAGCCTTGGCATAGCTTTCCAGAATGTCTTTCGCGACTGCGCTGCCAGCTTCATAAGCCGCTTTCAGGCGATCAGTGTCAGCGTCGTACAGGAAGACTTGAGATTTCAGAACTTCTGCGGCTTGCTCGGCAATCGCTGCATCCTCACCCAGCGCCAGATCCAGCAGAACCTCGACCGAAGGACCGCCTTTCATGTGGGACAGCAGTTCAAATGCGAAGGGAACCGAAATCTCCTCGACCTCCGCCTCGCCAAGAATGATCTCTTTAAGAAACTTCGCCTTTACACCTGCAGCGCTGGTTGTGCCGGGCAGCGTATTGTAGATGAAGAAATTCAGCGACTCGTCGCGGTGTTCGTTTCCTGCGTCCTTGATCTGAGCGACGATCTCTTTCACAAGAGCGCCATCGTCGATGGGCTTGGGATGCAGCCCTTGTTCTTTGCGGGTTTCGATCTCGCTGAGGTAGTCTGTATAAAGGCTCATGGCTGTTCCGGCTATCTGCTTTTGGTGACGTTTTGAGCCAGGATCACGGCAGTCTGACCAGACCCGGCAATCATTTGTATGCGGCGGTATACTAATTCGACGAGAGTTTCAATAGACCATCTGCGGGATGTGTCACAAACATTCGTGTCAGATTGACTGGGTAGCCTGTTCTGGCACTTGTTTCGCGCAAAAAGTTTTCTGACAGGTCTTAGTATGATCTCTTTGAAAGGCTGCTATTTTCCCAGGGGTGTGGTTCTGTACGCCGTGTATTTCTACCTGCGATACACAGTGTCATATCGGGATTTGGAAGAGATCATGGCCGCTGTGACCGATACCTGAACCGCGACTCCTGTTGGTAGTCAGGGTAGGGGGCTCATCGCATTTCCTCCAGCATCTTTTCCCGGAACATCTCTGCCGGTGTCTTCCACCCAAGGCACTTGCGCGGCGTTGAATTGAGGCGGTCGCAGATCATTTTCAATTCATGATCTGTGACCGCCGAGATGTCGCGCTTTTTGGGCAACCATCTTCGAACCCGGCGATTTGTGTTCTCGACTGTGCCTTTTTGCCAGGGTGAGGATGGATCACAAAACCATGTCTGGGTGCCAATCTCGGCTTGCAGATGTGGCCAACTCACAAATCCCGTGCCCCGGTCGAAGGTGATCGATTTGCGCGTCGGGTGGGGCAAGTCGCGGACAGCCTTCATGATCTTGCCCATGACTGGTTTCGTCTGTTTGTTCGGGTTCTTCAGCAGCACCGTGAACCGGCTGACGCGCTCGACCAGCGACGTCACATTCGACTGGCCAAGCGCCTGTTTGAACAGCATCAAATCGCCTTCCCAATGACCGAACTGACGCCTGTGTGCGACATCATCCGGTCGAAACAGGATGCTGACATCACGGTCGAATTT
>WQBJ01000038.1 GCA_013032095.1 Ruegeria atlantica
GAAATCAGTGCCCGAGATCGCGTGAAATCAATGCCCAACTTCCGCGAAATACGCACCAATCCTTTCTCTGTCGGCATTTCGCATACAGTAATTAAGGGCGATTTCACCACCATGACCGAAAGGGGGATGCCCCAAGTCATGAGCACATCCTATAGCTTGAATCGTGCTTCGTTCAGGCAAACATTTTGTAGCGTCATGTTCAAGAAACGACTTGGCCAATTGCTTTACAAGTCCCGAGGCGATTTGTGCGACTTCCAAAGAATGGGTCAACCGGGTTCTGTAAAAATCACTGTCTCCCAGGTTCAAAATCTGTGTCTTCCCTTGCAACCTGCGAAATGAGGCGGAGTGAATTACTCGGCCGTAGTCAATGTCTCCGGCATCTCGGGCATCTTCTTTATGTGCATCCCACTGCTCTATTCGGTCTAACCACGTCATGCTAACTGGTTGTCCTTGTAGTAATTGAATTTATGGCGAAATAACTTCTCTACCGCCAAGCCGGCCGCCCCGCTCAGATGGTAGAAGATTAGTAGCGTTGCTTCGAGACTTTGTGAAACAAGTATTGTGTCGCAGGTTAATGCCTAAATCGCAAACGATAGCTGTCGAGATCCTTTGAGGGATTCAACTTTCCAAAACTATCCATCAAACTCGCGCCGAGAGACAGACAACAGGTCGGCGGCATAACAAAACACGTTCTTCAAGAAGCCATAGTCATCATCTTCAACGCCCACGCGCTTCGCGAACATTGCTTCGGGCAAGGAAACTCTGAAGAAAGTTCTCTTGAAACGGTCTAAGTTGAATTGCATGTAATTCCGTCACGCGAATTTCCCGATAATCCTAGCTTGTGACACACTCGCACCTGCTTTTTCCAAGGCCCTGAGGATCGTGTTTGGAGCTTGAAACCTGTATTTATCCTGTTCAATGAGATCGGGAAATGGGTCTCTTGCAAAGCTTTAAACATCACGCCTGCGTTCACATCGGGGGATAATTTCTTGAAGTCGTCAAGCTCACCTGTGTCTTCAATCTCATTTTCTTCAACTTGTGCCTTTTAGTGCGCCGGTGCGATCTTGGGTATAGGTGGAAGGAAGTGGAAATGCTCAGACTGGCCTTCCTCAGGTTCCGGAGCCGGTGGGATGGCTACATCTTTATCCAATTGATAGCGTGTCCAGTGCTCTTGGGGTGGGCGCGGGAAACCCTGCCGATCACATATTTTTGCGAAGCCCATACTCGTAACGCCGTATTCTTTGGCCAATTTGGTCAGAGGCTTCTACCGAGCCAGCCGGTGAAGCTCAGACCTTGTCATGCGTATAGCCGGCAAAAATGCCTCCTTATTGCTGGCAAAAGTCGTTGCAGCTTCGCTGGAACCACAGCCATGTTCGTGTTAATCGATGGATCAATACTTCCCGTTTTAGTTGGACTACCTCTTTGCCACCAACCCGTTTTCTTTTCCGTATGACGCATTTTAGGAATTTGCAGACGTATCTAGCATCGGGGTATTTGTTCGCGAAGAACCACCCAGATGTGCAGGCGGGTTACCGCATCTCATACGATGACATCGTTGCACGTCGAGGTACGCCTGAGTTTACGACGCCTTGTGGCTCCAACGTAAACGACTTTGTACCGTTCTACTTCTCACCAAGCACCAGCATGGCATTCACCATTTATAAGGGTAATGTTCCTCTGAAGGCACCCGACGGTGCGCATCTTGGTGTCGCGGCAATGAATGATGTCGCATATCTTGTGGTCCAGCCATCCGTCCTATTCGCATCTGGTAGGGCATGTTGGTTTACGAACATTGCATGCAACTCTGGCGTCCCGGCAACCTACAACAACGACATGGCAGCGATGGCCAATCACATCGACTGGCCGCTCTTCGATGAAAGCCCTAAGATGGGACACATCGCAGAGATCGGCTACACAGGCGTCTGTAAATGGCAGCATGATAGAGATGAACCAGATCGCTACCGTATGCGCAGTAAAAAGCGCATGGCCGAGTTCATGGTGAAGGACTATTTGCAGATGAACGAAGTTTCGTGCATCGTGCTAAAGAACAATACGCACTTGGAAGAGGTGCAGGCTTGGGTTAATGCGTCGGACCTACATATACCTGTGTATGTGAAGCCTGGGTGTTTTTTCTGATCATGACCATCGAATACAAAAACGGAGATATGTTTAACGAGCCCACCGAGGCTATCGTGAACACCGTGAACTGTGTTGGTGTCATGGGCAAGGGCGTGGCACTGGAGTTTAAACGCCGCTGGCCTGACAACTTTAAAGCGTACAAGCGCCTATGTGACGATAAGAAGCTTTCGCCAGGTCAGATGTTTGTCTTCGACAATAATGACTTCCTTGATGCAGGCAAACATCGCTACCTGATCAACTTCCCGACAAAGCAGCACTGGCGCTCACGTTCAAAGATTGAATACGTACAAGACGGTCTGGTTGATTTCATCAAACAGGTACATGAACTTGGCATAAAATCCGTCGCGGTTCCCCCGTTGGGTTGCGGCAATGGTGGTCTTGACTGGGCTGATGTCAGGCCCTTGATCGAAGAAGCTGTGGCAAAGTTACCAGAAGTACACTTCGTCATCTTTGGGCCAGCAGAAGATCGGACTGAACAGACTGAACAGACTCAGGTTCCCAGGGACCTGACAACAAGTCGTGCTTCCATGATGGTTACCTTTGCCGAGTTGGAAATGTTCTTCGGCGGTCACCTGACGCGGCTTACCGCTCAGAAGATCACCTACTTCTTGCAGGTTCTTGGCGTAGATTTTGGTCTCAAGTTCGCGAAGCAGCAATATGGCCCGTACTCTGAGACTTTGCATGATGCCTTCAAGGCTATGGAAGCCAAAAATTACATCAGCGGCTACACCAGCGAAGAACGCCAGGTGGTCGTGACTCCTGGAACTTATGCCGCTGCTGACGAGTTTCTGGGGGAAAACAGGTCAGAGATTTCTTCAATCATCGACAAGCTGTCGCTGCTGATAGAAGGTTATGAAAGCCCCTATGGTATGGAACTTTTGGCTAGTGTTCATTTCTTGTCAGTAACTGAGGGCATTACCACCCAGCCTGAGATGTCACGTGCGTTGGAAGCGTGGAATGATCACAAACGTGCCAGTTTCCCAGAGCCTGCTGTGGCAGCCGCGTTGGAACGGCTGAGAGAAGACGGGTTTACTCACTGACTTGGTTATCACTAACGATTTGCTGAAAATAGGCAGAACGCGAAGCCTGCTTACTTTCCGAGTGTACAGACGACAAAATATATGGCGCTTGGATTCCAGTAAAGGCCTGAGTTAAATTTCATGGCACTGGCTAATTAGCATCAACTGTGCTTTTCACCCTTTTGTTGCGCCTGCAGCTAACGTTTCCTTCACACAGCATCGACTAAAAAACTACCTTGGCAGACTAATGATGAAGTCCCAGATACGTTTGTCTAAAAAGTCCTCGGGGCCACCTTCCTGAGTGCTCAGCTTTAACATCTCAATGAGGTCTTGATTGGACAATAGGATAAGCAACTTACCTGTCTCACGCATTGCGCCTTGAGCGGCCCGGATTGCGGCTTCGTTAGCCCCAAGGCGCGCTACAAGAATACAGACAGTTCGTAACGCACCGGAGAACAGGTATCGCTCTGTTGAATAGACTTGATCTGGCCCGATAGGCTCCTCGTAATTTTTGCATTCAAACAAGATAGCCTTAGTTCTGAAATCCTGTCGAAGACTGTCCCAGAATGTATTTCCTGATTTTATCCGACTAATGAAATCATACCGGTTACTGCCATCTGAGGTGCTTGCCTGCCTTTGAAAACCGTAAAGGTAAGGGTCGAACAGCTTGATAAACACTTCCGTACACAGCTTTTCGTATTCTGAAGGTTTCAATTCGTTTTGTTCGATATGAGCGCTCAGTTTCTGAATTAGATATTTGATCTCATCATCTTCAGTTGAATAACGTTTTGGTGCATCCCGTTTGAACTTCTCCATTCGCTGGGAAATATCTGGAAACGGATTCGCTTGGCGGACTATATCCGCCAGATCCCAAACCTGAACATCATACTGGCTTTCAGACCAGCTCTTGGCTGCTGGTGTTAAGTCAGAGCCAATCACTATGATCGGCTTTGAAAAATCTTCTGCCGCGTCAACGAGTGATCCAAGTCGCTCGGCAGAAGCACGAAGTTTGGGCAATGTGTTGCGTGTGCTTGCGACAGCCACTTCAACCGGAACTACGGAATCGCCACGACGAAGAACTAAATCGATTTCCATTTTACCGATGCGGCCTTCGCGCTCTACGGAATAGCCAAGTTTCTTGAATAAATCTGCTACGATATCTTCAAATTCGAAGCCACGCCGGGCCATGTTGCGGGTGGAAGGTATAGGGTTCATTGTTAATTCCTAGCACCAAGTTTTTTAGGAAACCTAAAGGTCTGAAGACTGCAAGTCTATTCGGTGCATTGACCCCACTTTCTTGATGGCTACTTGATCTGCAAGTCCGTTTCCAAGTGTAGAATTGGAATGGAGAAGGCTTTGATAGGACATGTAGAGCACCATATGCAGGGCATCTTTAATGTCGGCCTGTCTGACAGACGGCGCTAGAATAGTGCTTTCAAGGGGCGCGTTGTTGCGTAAGCGGTGGCTGAAGGCCGCTGGGTTTTCAGCTTGACGGCTTGAAGTTCCACGGGAGCAGATCGTCGATTTGGTTTTTGGGGTGACCTGCTGCGATGGCTTCGAGCGTTGCCCTGAGATAGGCGAAGGGCTCAACACCGTTGATTTTCGCGGTTTCGATCAGAGAGGCGATGCGGCCCCATGCCTTTCCGCCCTCATCGTGCCCTGCAAACAGTGCGTTTTTGCGGTTATGCAGAGGTCTGCATAACCGCAATTATGGCCACCGCGTGATTATGCACAGCCCGCCAGTGGAAGGACCGGATTTCCTGAGACTGAGCAGGGCGTGGGCCCCCGCTGATAGGGCTCCGTCCTACACATAATGCTGATCTACTTCCAGGCTCATTCAACCTGATAGGAGGTCACCATGTCCCAGCAGATTGTCGTCCAGCCGCAACCCAGAATGTGGCTGGAGAACAGTATTCTTCAGCCCTATGTTTCGCTCTACGGCGCACACTTGAGCCGTGGGCGATATGCCCCGAGCACCCAGCGCGTTTACTTGCGTTGCGTTGCGCATTTCGCTCACTGGCTGACTGGGAAGCGATGTGGCTTAAGCGCGATCGACGAAGCCTTGGTTGCACGGTTCCTGTCGGAGCATCTGCCGGTGTGCAAGTGTCCCTATCCGGTTCGTCGGTTGCGCCACGAACTGCGCGCAGCACTCTCTCAGCTGTTGGAAGTGTTGAGAGCCGATGGCGTGGGAACGCTGGATCCAACCTCCCGCACGGTCGTTGCGCAAGAACTGGCGCGCTTCGACGGGCACATGCGTGATGTGTGGGGCCTGGCGGACAGCACCCGCCGTCAACGCGGTAACATCGTGGGCGCGTTTCTCCTGGCCCATTTCGGCGAAGGGCAGATCACAATGTCGAAGATCGACGCCGCCTCTGTCCAGCGTTTTGTTATCGGCGACCAAGGGCGCAGCGCCGGCTCCATCCGTGTGATCGGCGGCGCCATCAGTTGCTATCTACGTTTCCGCAGCATGACCGGTGACCAGGTTGGCGAATTGGCGGCCGCTATACCGCGGCCAGCCCATTGGCGCTTAGCGTCCTTGCCGGAGGTTTTCTCCGACGCCGAGATCGACACGTTGCTGCGATCATTCGAACACCCCTTTCCGTCGCATCGGCGCGCCTATGCGATGACGCGGTGTTTGATCGATCTCGGCCTGCGGTGCAGCGAGGTCGTCAACCTGCGCCTCGAAGACATCGATTGGACCAACGGGACGATCAGTCTTTGCCGGACCAAAACGCGGCGCACCGATGTCCTGCCCTTGCCCCGGGCGACGGGCAGCGCGATCGTCGCCTATCTGCGCGAGGAGCGACCCCAGACCTCCAACCGGGCCATATTTGTTAGGCATGTTGCCCCGTATGACACGCCGATCGGGAGGGGCGTCGTCGAGCGTGCGGTCCTGGCAAGCTATCGAAGGTGCGGATGGTCCTGCACGGGGGTTCACATTCTGCGGCACAGCGTCGCCAGCCGCCTTCTGCGCACCGGCGTGCCTATGAAGGATATCGCCGACGTCCTGCGCCACCGCAGCCTCGATACCTCGGCGATCTACGCCAAGGTCGATTTGACCAAGCTCGCGGCAGTGGCCATGCCCTGGCCAGGGAGCGCGTCATGACTGCGACCCGCACTCTGCTTTCGCTGGCCGAGGCTTACCTGGCCGAGCGTCGCGCGCTGGGGTTTGACCTGCGTATTCCCGGCGAACAGATCACAGCTTTTGCCCGCTTCGTCGACGCGGCAGGCCATACCGGCCCGATCACGACCCGCATCACCATGGATTGGGTGCAGGGTCAATCCCAGCATGCAAAGCCCTCGTCCTGGGCGCGCCGCCTGGACATCCTTCGTCCATTCGCCAGGTATTTGGCGCGGCTCGACCCTGCGACCGAGTTCCCGCAGACGGCAATCTTTGGCCGCGCGCATCGCCGTCTGGCCCCGCACATCTATTCGGAGCAGGAGATCTGCGATCTTCTTGCTGCCGCTCGGCGCCTTGCGCCACACGGTGGATTGCGGCCGGCGACCTATGAGACGATCTTCGGATTGATTGCCGCCACTGGCCTGCGCCTTTCAGAGGCCCTCCAGTTGCGATGTGGCGATGTCGATCTCGATCAGCGCGTCCTCACGGTCCGGAACACAAAGTTCCGCAAATCCAGGCATGTGCCCTTGCATCCGACCGTGGCCGAGGCGTTGAACCGCTACTTGGTTCTGCGGGCGCGTCACAGCACACCCCAACGGGATGCACCGCTATTTCTGTCGTCATCCGGTGGGGTGCTGCCGAAGCGGACCGTTCATGGCGTTTTCCAGCGGCTACGCGACGAACTCCGGTGGAGTGCGCGCGGCGCCTACGGCCAGACGCGCATCCATGATCTGCGCCACACGTTCATCTGCCGTCGCGTCCAGCTTTGGCATGAGAGCGGAGCCGATATCGGCAACGCCATGGCCGCACTCTCGACCTATGTCGGTCACGCCAAGGTGTCCGACACATACTGGTATCTGACCGGTGTTCCGGAACTCATGGCCGTCGCCGCCACGCGTTTCGAACTCTTCGCGGCAACCGTCGGAGGCGAACATCATGACTGATCCGACCTCGTCACCGACCTTTTCCACCTTGCTTCAGCGTTTCTTCGTTGAGCATCTGGGCCATCAGCGCGCCGTAAGCCCACGTACCATCGCCGCCTACAGGGACACGTTCCGCCTGTTGCTCAGCTTCGCCGAGACAAGAATTGGAAAGTCTCCGACCGCGTTGGAATTAGTCGATCTCGACGCCAGGATGATCCTCGGATTCCTTGATCATCTGGAAACGGATCGCAAGAACGGCGCGCGCAGCCGCAACGCCCGTTTGGCAGCACTCCGATCGTTCCTGAAGTATGCCGCCCACCACGACCTGACCGCCCTGCCTGTCATCGAGCAGGCGCTCGCCATCCCGATGAAGCGCTTTGACAGGCCGATGCTCGGGTTTCTGTCGCGCCCGGAGATGCAGGCTGTCCTCGAGGCGCCGGACCCTCGAACCTGGACGGGTCAGCGGGATCGGGTGCTCTTTAGCCTGATGTACAACACCGGCGTCCGCGTGTCCGAGGTCATCGGCCTGAAGGTTGGCGATGTCGTCGGCGACGGTACGATGGCCGCGCATCTCCACGGCAAGGGGCGCAAGGACCGAAGCGTGCCGCTCTGGCGTTCAACCGCCTCGCTGATCCGGGGTTGGAAGCGCCGGCTGGAGAGCGCCGGCGATGACAGTATCCTGTTCCCAAGCCGGGGCGGAACAAGGATGGCGCGCTCGAACGTCACCCAACGCCTCAATCTGGCCGTCTCGGTCGCCGCAGCGCGCCACCCGCAACTTGCGCGACGCTCGATATCGCCGCACACGATCCGTCACACCACCGCGATGCACCTCTTGCAGTCCGGTGTCGATATTACCGTCATCGCACTCTGGCTGGGCCACGAGAGCCCCTCAACGACGCATATGTACCTTGAGGCCGACCTCTCCATGAAAGAGCGCACCCTTGATCGTCTGCAACCGATCGGAGCGCGCCCCGGTCGGTACCGGCCACCGGACCAACTGATGCAGTTCCTTCAGAGCCTTTGAATTATGCGCAGTTCGACGTGCTGGAAAACACCGGCGCATCAGCCTTTGCAGCCCTTCCTCCGGCGGGCTGTGCATAATCACGCGGTGGCCATAATTGCGGTTCAAGGCAATCGGTCTGATCAGGTTTTCCACATTGTTGCTGTCGATCTCGACCCGTCCGTCATTGAGGAAAGTTTGCAGGCCGTCCCAGTGGCGGTGAATGTAGGCCAGTTTTTCGCCGAGGCGAGACTTGGCCGAGACGCGTATGCGTTGAGTTTGCAACCACTCGCCGAAGGCGGCGACCAGGGGCGCGGTTCGGGCTTGGCGGGCAGACAGACGCTGGCCGGGGGATGTGCCTCGGATGTCTTTTTCGATGGCGTAAATTTCAGCGATCTGGCGCAGGCCTTCTGCTGCGATCTCGGATTTGTCGCGGTCGTGGATTTCCTTGAGCTTGCGGCGGGCGTGCGCCCAACAATGAGCCACGACGATGGGATCACCGCCCTTGCGTGTAGTGCGGGTCAGGCGATTGTATCCTTGATATCCGTCCAATTGCAGAATGCCATTGAAGCCCACGAGGAACTTTTCCGCATTCTCGCCCCGACGATCAGGGGCGTAGAAGAACACGACACCAGGCGGATCATCACCACCCCAATTCCGATCATCTCGCGCCAAGGCCCAGAGATATCCGGTTTTGGTTTTCTTGCGGCCGGGATCGAGGATCGGAGCGGTCGTCTCATCCATGAAGAGCTTCGTAGATGTCTTCAGATGTTCGGCCAGCCGGTCCACAACCGGACCCAGATGGAAGGCCGCTTTGCCGACCCAATCGGCCAGTGTTGAGCGGTGAATGTCGATACCAGCACGAGCCAGGATCTGGGATTGCCTGTGCAACGGACAGTGATCCGCATATTTTGACACCAACACATGCGCGATGGCGCCCTCTGTCGGCAGCGCTCTTTCGATCAGGCGCGCTGGCACCGGGGCCTGGGTCACTCCGTCAGTGCAATGACGGCAGGCATATTTGGGGCGCACGGTGACAATCACGCGCAGTTTGGCGGGCACGATATCCAGACGTTCGGATCGGTCCTCGCCAATCTTATGCATCTCCCCGCAGCCGCAGGGGCAGGTCAGGTTGTCCGGCTCAACGACCCGTTCAATGCGCTCCAGATGTTCGGGCAGATTGCCCAGATTGCGTCGCGCCACTGGTTTGCGTTTTGGGGTGTCTTCGCCCGTGACTTGAGTGTCCTTGCACTCCTGCACACAGGCGACCGCAATTTCGAGCTCCTCGAACAAGAGCTGGCGTTCGTCCTCATCCAGCTTCTCGGATTTTTTGCCATGCACCGCATGGTTCAACTCCGCGACCAGATGCTCAAGCCTTTTGTTGATCTCTTTGAGCTCTGCGACTTGCGCAGCCTGCGCCTCGAACAGCGCCCGGAACTCGGGCGGCAGCAGGCTCAAATCAAGGTCTTTGGCAGCGTCAGACATGCCCACCGCATAGCACGAAGGCCCAGGTTTGGCGCTGCCAAAACAACCTCCTGATTCATTCAGCCGCAGCTGGCGGACGACTTTCCAAAGCCTTCACCTTGCGCCAGTCCAACCCCGCAAAAAGCGCCTCAAATTGGGCGTGGTTCAGCGCCATCGCACCGTCCCGAATGGCGGGCCAGGTGAAGCTCGTGTCTTCCAGCCGCTTGTACGCCATCACGAGGCCCGTCCCATCCCAGTAAAGCAGCTTGAGCCTGTCAGCGCGTTTGGAACGAAACACAAAGACAGTCCCGGTGAAGGGGTCTTTGCGCAGAACCGATTGCACCAGTGCCGAAAGCCCGTCGTGGCCCTTGCGAAAGTCCACTGGATTAGTCGCCACCAAAATCCGTACCCGGTTCGACGGAAAGATCATGATCCAACCCCAAGCGCCCGGACAAGCTCAGCAACCCGTACCGCTGGAGTGGCCCCATCCAGCTTGATCAAGAGGTCTCCAGCCGCGATCTCGATGGGCTGCGTAGAAGGCGCGACATCCGGGACCGGTGGCGAAGGCGGATCTTCAAAAACCACCAGCGGCGCAAACGCAGCTTCCTCCTCCAAAACCGGAAGAACAAGATCACCATCTTTGGCCTTCCGTCGCCACGACGAGACATGGTTTGGCTTCAAGCCATATTTGGCAGCAACATCATTCACTGTCGCTCCCGGCAGCAACGTCTCAGCTACAATCCGCGCCTTCAAATCATCCGGCCAACGCCGCCTCCCTTCAGCTGAGAAGATAACGCCGAGCCCAATGAGAAACTCTCTTGTACTCTCCATGGAGAAACTCACCTCAAAAAATCACTCCAAGGTGGAATCTCAGATCAGGCATAGCGTCGGAAGGTGACCGTCACGCAACGCTTACGTTGTTGCCAAGACGTTGGGTACAGGTGTGACAGTAAATGAGGCGGCTGAAGTTATATGCTCCGAACGCTGAAAAAGCGCGTCACGCTACACTCAATAGGTCCAATCCTCGTGGGCGAGCGGGAGTGACTGTAAAAGGTCTCGCCGTGATCGCCAGTCGGGCATTACGTCATTCATTCGTTTCGCGAACTCTTCGTTGTGGGGTCGAATGTGAAGATGGATCAATTCGTGAACCAATACATATTCGGTACATTTGGGTGGCTTTTTCGCCAGTTCCAAGTTCAACAAAATACTGCCAGTGCTCGAATTGCAGCTGCCCCACTTAGTCTTCATCTTCCTTATCCGAATGGCCGACGGTGTAGCACCGACCCTCTCAGACCATTCGGGAAGAATCCGCGTGATACGCTCTCTCAGTTTGGAGCGGTAGAAGTCGTTTATTGTCTGTTCCGCCTGTTCGATCGTGTCTTGGGGTCGGATCGACATTCTGAGCCGCGTGTTGCCCAACACTTCAACCCTGCGCGGCGCATCCGCTTGATCCAATTTCAGCAAATAGCGCCTGCCCTCAAAATAATGGCTCTCACCCTGGGCAAATGTGCGCTCGGTTTCACGGTTCTGCTTCCGGAACTCGGCTTGCTGCCGCTTGATCCATGAAAGCCGGTTAGCGACCGCCAATCTCACATTCTCGTCGGATAATCTGTTCGGAACAGACATGCGGACACGGCCATCCGGTGGGCACACCGACAAATGCACGTTTTTGATGTCTTTGCGCGTGACTTCGACCTTTAGGCCGCCAACTAAAATCTGTGACTTAGATATACTCATCTTGATTTCGGGCGATGTTGAGAATTTGCTCAATATCCACTGCATCTCCAACAGCGCGATAGATGGCTTGTTTGATCTCTCGTTCCTTCACTGGATTGCCAATCCAATCAGCTTTTTTTGTTGTGCGAATTGCTGCATCGACG
The DNA here is from genome assembly GCA_013032095.1 of Ruegeria atlantica. Lineage (GTDB taxonomy): Bacteria > Pseudomonadota > Alphaproteobacteria > Rhodobacterales > Rhodobacteraceae > Ruegeria > Ruegeria atlantica_E. The sequence goes on from WQBJ01000038.1 coordinate 11,547, forward strand.
GAATTGACCCATGCTTCATCAACTTCAAAATTGTCAAAAAGTGCCTTTTTGGCCGTGGTATCAACGCCCTCAGGATAGTTTGAGGGGTTGATGCCGCCTGGGTTCACTACTTGGACGCACAATTCTTTCACGCGCTCAAGATATTCTTTGTACTCTAGGGCATTCCGTCGCCGCTCGACAATAAGCGCCTCCAGCAACTCAGACATCTGTTCAAAGTAATGTGGGTTCACCTGCTGCTCGTCGATGATCACGCTACGAATGTTGTTTTCAATCGCCTCAGCCATAGACCGTTCATCAGCCATCATCGCGTTGGCGGGATCTTCAAGCACCTCGGTGCCGTTCTCAACTATCAGGTTGATCAATCCCATCTCTTCGAAATCCGCGACAACCTCGCTATCATGAGCCTTAACGTAGGTATCCAGCAACCTTCGCATAGCGGGTTCGTAGAGCTTCATGTCGACGAAGTCTCTGCTCGCCAGTTTGATTTGAGCGCTTAGCTTGCCGTAGTGTTCAACCTCCAGCTTAACCTCCGCCTCTTGCTCTGGCGAATAGCCTGCGGCCAGCATTTCGTTCGCCAGATTTGCGTAGGCGCGGACGTAAGATGATGCTGCACGGTAGAAGGCAATGCGCTTGGACTCGTTATCCCTGATCTCGGAATTGTCCGCGGGGTCACCGATAAAGTAGGCGAAGTACTGTTGCTGTTCTCTCGGTTCCATAACGGGTTCGCAGATTGCCTTGATACTCTCGCGGGCCTCAGCCAGGCGCTCAGCGCCTCGCTCCAGGCGATCAGATAGCAAGCCCGCTACATCGGCCTCTTCGTAGGCGTCAAATGCTCCGCTCGTGTAGTTTCCGATAGAACTCTCTAAGCGGTGAAACAGGTCCTTATAGTCTACGATATAGCCGTATTCTTTGTCGTCGCCATCCAACCTGTTCACACGACATATGGCTTGAAAAAGGCCATGATCTCGCATCTCTTTGTCGATGTAGAGATAGGTGGCAGACGGGGCATCAAAGCCCGTTAACAGCTTGTCGACGACCACAAGCAACCGCATCTGACCAGGCTCTTTGACGAACTGCTTTTTGACTGTCCTCTCGAATTCGCCGACACGCTTCATTGCATCGTCTTCGGGCTGTTCAAAATACTCCGCCAGCATGCGCCGATAGATCTGATACTGGGCAAGTTTCTCTGTTGAACCTTCACCGGTATCTTCACCTTTGATGTCGGCCAGCGACGGATGGTAGCTGGTGACAATGGCACACTTACCCTTAAGTTCGCTTGAACTCAGAATCTCATAGACTTTGCAAGCTTGATAGATACTGGCACAGACAAGCATGGCATTTCCGCGCCCATCCATCAGGCGAGGCTTAGTCTCCATATCCAAGAGAATATCCGCTACAATCTGTTTCAAGCGGTCTTCGCTCGAATAGACACGCTGCAACGTGCCCCATTTTTCCTTCAACTGCGCCTTGGCTGAATCGCTGAGTGCACGGGTCCTGCTCTCGAAGAACCGATCAACCTTCTGTGGCGCACCGACATACTGATCGATATCGCGAGCTTCGTAGCGCAGATCCAGGACTACATTGTCGGAGACGGCTTCGTCGAACTTATATGTGTGGATGTATGGGCCAAAGACCTCGATGCTGCGTCGCTTGTCCCGACGAAGCAGTGGCGTCCCCGTAAAACCAATGAGCGTGGCAATTGGCAGGATGGCTTTCATGGCCTCATGAAGCTTGCCCGATTGGGTTCTATGGCACTCGTCCACGAAAACAAAAATCTCGCCCTTGGCTTCAAAATCTGACGGAAGACTGGCCTTCAGCTCTTCGATGTAGGCCTTGGTAGCCTTGTCGTTTTCCTTTTCACCGTACCGTCCAAACTTATGAATCAATGAACAGATGAGCCATTCGGCTGAGCTGTTCAATGTCGAGATCAACGCGTTGCCGTCGCGTGTGCGGAATATCATCTCGTCGACGCCCTGAAACACACCTTCGATCTGTTCGTCCAGTTCCGTACGGTCGGTGATCAACAGCACACGTGCGTTCTGCACGTTTTCCCTGATCCACTTGGCGAGCCATACCATCGTGAGACTCTTACCCGATCCCTGCGTGTGCCAGATGATGCCACCACGACGCCCCAGCACATATTCCTTGGCGGCGACCACACCATGATACTGGTTGTGCCGGCAGGTCTTTTTGGTCCCGCTGTCGAAGACCATGAAATCGTGGATCAGTTCCAGAAAGCGACGCTTCTCGCAAATCAGACTCAGGTGGAAATCCAGCGGGTTGTCATAAGGGTTTTTAACGTCCTCTTTCCACGCATAGTAGTGCTTCTCCGGCGTCTCGATAGTGCCATACCGCAAACCTTCAGAATCGTTGCCCGCCATACACAGTTGCATCGTGGTGAAGAAGTTGCGGATAAACGCCTTCTTTTGGTTGTCGAGGTTCTGTAGAATGCCCGCGGATACAGACACGCTGGACCGCTTCAACTCGATCACGCCCAATGCGATACCGTTGACATAAAGAACAATGTCCGGACGCTTCTTGTTTTCTCCTTCGACCGAAACTTCCTCGGCCACCGCGAACTCGTTGCTTTCGGGGTTGTTCCAATCGATCAGCCAGACGGTGCAGGTCTGCTCGTCGCCATCGTCCTTCACCTTCACGCCATAGCGCAGCAAGCCATAGACGGCTTTGTTTGCTTCATAGAGATGGCGACCGGAGCCGAGCGCTGCGGCAACTTCAAGTTCGCGAAAAACCCGGGTTTGGAGGCTTTCACTGTGACCCTGCTTGGTCAGCCACTCGGAAAGTCGATCTCTCTCAAGCGGGCTAGTGCGCGGCTGGTTTTTCCAATCGCCAAGATAGGTATAGCCGAGATCACTCTGGAAAAGCTTGATCACCCGGTTTTGGGTAATGCGTTCGACCTGTCCAATCCTACTCATATCAATCGGGTTCTCCCCGTGAGTAGTTCTTGCATCATACCTTGTTTTAGGGCTTGCGCTTTTTTTAGGTGCGCAACGCCGCACTCAATATCATTGTCAATGTCAGTGATGGTTTTGCTAATCGCCGTTTGTTCTTCCAAGGTTGGAGGAAATGTTTGCCGCACTTTCTCAATTGTCGCGCTATTCAGGCTCGGCACACCGGACGCTTCATTGTACTTATACCAGTCGATCATGCAGAGCTTGTAGTAAATAAATTTAGCATCCGCGCCCGGATCAATTTCCGAATAAAACAAGGTGTCCACTGTCCAAAAAGGGCTGTCCATGTAGACCGGTTCATCGATGGTGCCCTTCCTTCCAATCAGTACAGAAGGCTTTGAGTATATCGGCCGATTTGCCCGACCTATCTCACCGCCGGTTGCCAGAATTGGGAAAAGCCCATTTTCTGAAACAACCTCTTTCTGGCTTTTGCCATGTCTGATTCTCATAACAGAGCCAAGCGCTTTGACTTCCCAATCAGATGGAATTTCACCAAATTCAGTTTGAACCATCTTTGCGCCACGACCGAAACCCGGCAAGCGGGTTTTGCCTGTGAGGAGCTGTTGCATGGCGGCGGATTTGAGCGCGCGCTTTTTCGCAATCAAAGCCTCCAACCCGGAGATCAACTCGTCCACATCCGACAAGGCCTCGGCGATGGCCTTTTGTTCTGGCTTAGATGGCACCGCTATCGGGAATGCCCGAAGCACGTCAGTAGTCAGGTTTTTGAACACGCCGCCATGGGTTCCAGCACTATCTAGTCGGTCGCGATGAGCGCCAATATAGTGATAAAGATAGTCATCGTGGCAATCCTCCGAGATCGCGATGAGCGCGAGAAAGCCATCGTGAATACATGCGTCTACGGCTAGAAATGACGGTATACCAACATCCCCCGAACATACGAACGTCAGCGTTCCTCGTTTGCAGGGTCTGCTGAGCATTTCGCCTTCGAGCGTGAGTGAATCAACAATAGGCGTAACAAATTTTCTATCACGGCTAACATCCTCAACCATAAGTCTTGGGACTGGGCCTCCGTAGAACCGCCGGTCCCCTTTTGGCCTTGGGCTAGCGCCCCGGATGACTGCCCCAAGTTTTCCAACGAATTCGACAGACCAATCCTCGGGGATTTTGCCAACTTCAGTTTGCTTGTATCCCGGCATCACCATTGCAGCCCCATCGACTTCAGATGTTTGGAAACGCGAGCGCTGAGCTTGGTGACGTCATCTACAAGCGCTGACATCGTCTTTGAGTATCGTTCGTCAAGCGCCTGGACTCGGGAGGTTAGCGTTTGCGTAGCACGCTCAATCTGCTCATTGATTTCAGACTCAATGGTTGCCAACCACTTGTCATCCACCGTGAGGGTCTTCGCATCGCCCTCTGACAGTTTCGGAATGCCTGCAAATACCTTCAGGTCTAACGCGGCTTGGGCCTCTTTTTCGGCTTTCTTCGTCGCGGCTTCTTTTACTTGAAGCGCCAGAAGTTCTTTCAGCGCGGCTAGCTCATCGAGGTCGGCGACCTCTTTGATCTGCCGTTTGACCTCGGCCTGTGTGAATTTGTTGTTGTCACCCCTCGCGGCATTGATCAGGCTATCTTCGCCATTGTTCCCCTCGATGTAGGCATCGAGCGCTTGTGCCGCCTCTTCTTTAGCTTGGGTCAATGCATCGAGTTTCGCTTTTTCTTCCACAAAGAACCGGGCCACTATCAGCGCGGGCGGAATAATGTCGGATTTGTGTTTGGTCTTACTCCTGCCCGTGCCCAGCTCGAAATCCGCCTCTTCCTTGTAGATATTCTTGCCGTTCTTATCCTTCACCGGCACTAGCTGGCGCACGGTGGTCGCGGCCTGCCAGCCGTCCTGAGCGAGCACGTAGACATCGTCCTGCATCACTTCTGCCCAGTAGGACATCAGGATTTGATAGATGTCGTATTTGTCGAGCAGGTTGGCCGCGGCAAAGCTGGACAGCAGGTCCTCGGAAATCTCAAAGATCAGGTCCTTGGGGTTGTCGCCTACGGTGATGGACTTCAGCCGGTCGATATGCCGGTCTCGCCACGCGGTGAAGAGTTCCATCGTGGCTGCCTTAAAGCTGGCAAACTCAGGTTGAGCCAGGATCGTACACTTGACGTCCCTGGGGGACACTAAGGCGACACTATAGCCTTCTCTTGATCCAGGCCCGAACAAGATATCCCGCAGTCCCGGCAGGACGTCCCAGTAGCGCTGAAGGGCGTCTATGTCGCGGTTGGGTATGCCGCCCTGCAGGTGGGCGCTGAGATCGTGAATGTCCTCGGGTTCGCTTGCGTCGATGTAACGGGGAATGTTGAGGTTGAAACCATTCTTCTCAGCGATCTCATCATAGGGAACGAGGCGGGAATAACGACCCATTTTGGCCTGGCTGTTGAACGTATCCACGATGCGGTGAATGTCTTGCGCCCGGAGTCGGTTTTTGTTTCCGTCTTTGATGAAGCCCTTGGAGGCGTCAATCATGAAGATCGGGTTGTTGGCCTTTGCGCCGGCTTTGTCGATGACCACGATACAGGCGGGGATACCGGTGCCATAGAACAGGTTGGCAGGCAGGCCGATGATACCCTTGATATAGCCCTGGTGGATCAGCTTGCGCCGTATCTCGGCCTCGGTGTTTCCGCGAAACAGGACGCCGTGCGGCAGGATGACCGCTCCCTTGCCGGTGCTTTTGAGCGACTTCAGGATATGGAGCAGGAAGGCGTAGTCGCCGTTCTTCTCGGGCGGCTCACCGTATTCGAACCGGTTGAACTGGTCATCCGACACCGTGATGCCATTGCTCCAGGATTTCAGCGAGAATGGTGGGTTCGCGACCGCATAGTCAAAAGTGCGCAGAGACCCATCTGCGTTGACCCAGTGCGGTTCCGTTATCGTGTCGTCCTGCCAGAGCTCGGCGCTGGGGCTGTTGTGCAGCACCATGTTCATCTTTGCGAGGGCGGCTGTTGCCTGCTCCTTCTCCTGGCCGAAGAGGGACAGCCCGTTGGGCGCTTCACCGTTGACCTTGAGTAGCAGCGATCCCGAACCGCAGGTGGGATCATAGGCAGTCTGATCTTGTGTCGTGTCAGCGCCGATGCCGATGACCTTGGATAAGATGATCGAGACCTCGGCGGGCGTATAAAACTGCCCTTTGCTCTTTCCGGATTCTGTCGCGAAGTGGCGCATCAGATACTCGTAAGCGTCTCCCATCAGATCGTCGCCATCCGCCCGGTTCCGGCCCAGATTGAGGCCATCGAAAATTCGGACGAGTTTCGACAGCGTGTCGACCATGGCCTTGCCTTTGCCCAGTCGATCTTCGTTGTTGAAATCGTTGTCTGCGCTTTGGAGCCAATCCATGTCATTGGCTTTTGCGAGCGCGCCGACGACTTTATTCAACCTATCGCCGATATCGGGCTGGCCGTCTGCCGCAACCATATCGGCAAACGAACCGCCCTCGGGAACTTCAATCGCGCTGTATTTCTGGCCGGAATACTTGTCCGACACGTATTTCACGAACAGAAGTGAGAGAATGTAGTTTTTGTATTGGGATGCATCCATACCGCCGCGCAGCTCGTCGCAACTGGCCCAGAGTGATGCATACAAATCAGTTTTCTTGATCGCCACTCGTTTAACTTTCTGTTTTTTATTCGAGCGTTATGCGCGCTTGTTATGTTGCCCTATCTCAGCGCATTCTTCGTAATTCGCTTTCTTGAGGGTCACTTCCGTCAGGGTGATATAATTTGTCGGGTGGATTGAGGTCGTGATCAGGCGGCTTTGATGCTGAATGCCGCCGACAGCACCAGCAGCAACCAGATAATCCGAAAAAGGGATAAGGGTTCAAAACAGCTACTTGCCAGGTTCAGCTTTGCTAATCCCGTCAAAGAAATTGCACACCCGGTGATTTGATGAGCAACCGTTCTTCGAGACCGCCCGCAAGCGAAGTCATCTCGAATTCAGGTAACCGTGATTGCGGTGATTAAGGTCAAAAAGATTTTCAGGTGGATCATTTGGTGCTCCTCAGAAGTGTTTTCCTAATCTTCAAAGTTGAATGCTGTTTGTGTGAAGGAATTGCATGCTTATTTGGATTTCAAACAACCGGTTGGAACTTTCCGTTCCGCAATTGAGAGCCAGACGAACATCCCAAGCCCAGCTTCTGCTTCAAGGAAGGCATCAATCAAAGATTCCACCCGATTGACCTTCGTTCGGACGGTTATATCGAATCGCTTTTGTCATGTTTCTCACTGAGGCGGTCATTTGGGGGGCCATCACGCGCAGCCGGTGATTTGCGGCAAGAATGCGATCGGACAGATCACCGCTGATCGCAGCGTCCGCCGCGTGTGATGTTGAGGACAGCCAGTGTGGCAACGATGCACGAAGCCTGGGCATCCCTGCCCGGCTTTTTTCTGGAGCTACCGCTTTCCTTTTCTTGTCATGTGGAAAGCGGGCTTTAAGCGCATTATTCCTTTGTTTTGCGCATTGTATGGCTATCCGCGAGTTTTTTCCATCACACTCGATAAGTACCGCTTATCATCTCTAATTGATTTCTCACGAAAATCGGCACAGAATGTGCCTCATGTCGGTTTTCCTTAACCACTGGACTCGCGACGGCATTGGTCCAAAACCCGTAGACTCCTGCCCTGCCCGACATTCTGCTTCCGAAGAATCTGATCTGCCTGTCGCCGCAGCGCTTTTACTGTGACCGGTTGGCCTTGAGCCGTCAGATCTGTGCGGGCTTGCGCAAGGGCCTCCACTACGCGGTCCTTCAGCCCGTCGAGAACAGAGACCGGCTGCGGAGGTTTTGGTGTCACCATGGCTGTGCGCGCCGGTGCGACACGCACCTTACCCTTGGTCGGAGCCGCCTCGCGCGCCGCCAAGACCGGCATATCGGCCAACACAACGTTTTGTTCCGAGGCCGCGATTGCACAGGCTTCCAAGGCCGCCCGCCAGTCTCGAACAGATGTGCCTGCCGCGAGGTGATGTCCGTATTGCCCGGCCAGTTGTCCCAGCGCGGCCCAATCCAGAGCCCCGGTCATCGCCCGGACCCGTGTCCGATCAGGGTCCGACACGATCTTCACGATACGCCGATGGATCGAGGCCAGGCACGCCATTGCCCTGGGATCGACCGGATCAACCGGGGTGACGCGGTAGGGCGTGGCACAGCGGGCACAACAGGTAAGTGGCAGGCCGGTCACAGGCAAGGGCTCCTGGCAGTGGCTGCACGCCCGCTCAAGCCACACGTGATGCGTCAGGCACACCGGACCGCCCATGCGCCAGTGCAGCGGCCATAGCGGCGTGGCCAGGCACCGGGGACAAAAGCGCCGGGTGCCATCTAACAGCCGGAACGGCCCGATCCGCCATGGAGCAGCTGTGACCCGAAGCCGATCCGCAAGCCTGGGCGCCTCCTCGACCCACGGCAACACCATCGCAGATAACCGTGCAACATCGATGCCAGTGCACCGGGCCAGCGCCTCCAGATGGGCGTGATCGGGTCGATCGCTATCCGCGGGGCCGTTTTGCTGGCCCATCCACCACCACATGCGCCGTTCCGTCCCAAAATACAGCGCCTCCAGCTGACTCAACCAGCCCGAAAGGCTTTCTCCGGCCCGAGGCGTAGGGACAAATGGCAATTTGTCAGGCAAGGGCCTGCCATTCCCCCGCAGCTGCGGCTTCGAGACCCTGTAACGTAATACGCTCTTCACCCCCGACCGCTGCTGCCGCAGCCGTCGTCAGCAGATGAAACACATCCCCCGTGATACCACCCGACAGGGCCACAAGCGCCCGCATCACTGTCCTGTCCTGCACCGGGCTGGGGGCGCGCAACGGCATTGCGGCCACGATACTGCACACCAGATCCGCGAAAGCTTCATTGTCGCGCCAGACCCGCAGGCCATGCTTGTCAAACCGGCTGTCGACCTGGGTATCCAGCTTCAGAACATGCAAGGAGGCATCGGTACCAAAGGCGATCACGGGCATTTCAAGCTCGTTGGCCAGAAACTTGATCAGGTTCAGCAGCGCCTGAACATCCCGAACCCCTGATGCCCCCACATGCTGGAACTCATCCAGCAGAAGCGCCGCCGGCTGCAGGTGCCGCAACAGCCGAAGGGCGGCAATCTCGATCTGGTCCAGCGTGTCCCGCGGGCGCGCAGGGGCGCCCAGCCGGTCCAGAAGATGTGCATAAAACCGCCGCTCATCGGGACGGGCCGGCAGTTGCATCGACACCAGCGGATGCGGCCTGTCGCTGCCCGGCACAGCAAAGCCGTCCGCATGATCCCGTTCCAGTTTGCGCCGGATCAGGGTTTTGCCCATGCCGGACGGCCCATGGATCAACAGCGAGCGCATTCGTGACACCCTGGGCCGTTGCAACAGTTCCTCGACCCGCCGTACCGCCTGCATCGCCAGCGGGTAGCTCACCCACCGATCAGACCGGATAATCCGCCTGCGCTCCGCGGCGCCCAGGGTCGCCAGCGGACGTATTGCAGGCGGTAAATGTGTAAAAGATGCGTTCATGCCTTCACCAGAGTTCGGAATCGTAGATTTTTGGCACATAATTCGTGTCTGGCACTTCCGCTTCAGCCCCGGATTCTGGCGCATCCAGTGCCTTATGCGCATCGGTTCGGCGCTGCTCAGCCCGCCGCGCTGCCCGGCTTTTTCCGGCGGCAGCCGCCACCAGGTGGCGGCCCGCTTCAATGGCGTCGAACACAGCGGCCTCATTTGCCGTTCCCTGCCCCTCCTCGCGCAACGCCGCAAGGGCCGCCCGGTGCTCCCAAAGGGTGATTGGCGGGCGATCCGCATGTTTGGTGGTTAACCGTTCCAACCGCCCCTCCGGCGTCTGAAGCCAGACACAGGACAGATCCCGGGGATCGTAGCGCACCGGCAGTTTGCCGGGCTTTGACGCCGCCCAAACCGCCATGTCCGGATGCCAATAAGCGATATTGAACAGCTGCAGCCCATCGCGGCGCGGCGTGCGGTATGCAAAGGGCAGGAAATCGAGCAACAACCGGTCCGGATCTTTTGGAATTCTGGGCACCCACCCTGTAGCCTCGGCCGCTCTCCAGGCACTCAACGGCGTGCGTCCAAGCGCCGTATGTACCCGGTTGTGGTAGACACCAGTGATCCGGCCGGCGAGCCAGGTTTCCAGCTCAGCGCGCGTCATGACGGCCCGGGCTTCGCTGTCATACCCCCCCTTTTCGACCGGGTTAGAGAACGTCGTGCCCGGCAACAGATGGCATTCGGCCATCAATGTGCCCATCAAACGCTCGATATGGCCACCCCACCAGGGCGCACCCGGCGGGCGGAAATCCAGCGCCATACCGTATTGTTCACACCCTCGTTTCAGTGCAACAGCCCGAAACTCTGCCGCATTGTCGAGCTTGATCATGTCAAAAAGCCCTGTACAGGGCCAAATATGCGCGAGATTGCGCGCCGCCAGCCACTCCGCCTTGTCCCCGACGGCCTGTGCAATGGCCAGGGCGACCGACAGGCGGGATGGCGGGTCCAGGGAAACAACAAATCCCAGCACCATGCGGGTGGCGACATCCAGTACAAGTGTCAGCCAGGGCCGGCCGATCGGTTTGCGCCGAACATCATCGACCAGTTGGACATCAACAAGCGTGTGATCAATCTGAACGACACTGAGGGGCAAAGTGGCCTCGAGAACCCCCTTGGACGGCCCGACCTTTGACTGAGCAGCCCTATACCCCTCCCGTGCCCGCGTCAGTTTGACCCGATTCAGGCGTAAGGCACGGGATCTGACTGCCTTCAAACCCGGTGGCTTCAAACCCTGCGCCCGGCAGAGCCTCGAAATCTCTCGGTGTACAGCAGACAGGACCGGCTTTTGTCGCGACCCATAAAACCGGTCCAGCTGATCGGCGATGATGACCTCAACCGCATCCGAGAGCAAACGATGCCCCTTTGGACGACCCCCTTTTGCAGGGACCAGCGACACCGTTCGGGGATCTTCCGAATATCTGTTCAGCAGCCGGTACACCCAGGCTACGGAGAGGTTCAGCCGTCGGGCCGCCCGTGCAACCTCGGCCCGGTTGCCCCGTCGCTGACACAGGGGGCGGATTTCCCGCTCACGCCGCACGGCCTCCGCCCAACGGGCTTCGTCAATCGCCTCAACACCACCCATTCGTCTCCGCCGCGCTGAAATCTGCCATTTTGTAAACAAGTATTGGCACAAATCCAGCGCGAGTCTACACTTAAAGGACCAGCACAGCACAAGGCCAACCATGAAAAATGGTCAAAACAAGCAAGAGCAGTCTACAGGTTTGGGAAAATCGACAGAGGCTGCGAAATCGGACAAATTCTGGAACATTTGTGAACGAGGGTTGTTTTCCGGCAGGTTCTCCCCGCAATTTTGGCGCGAATTACTTGGCGGAGGTTGTTTTGACGGTGAGTATTGTGGACGACTGGGGCCTGTCCTTTTCTGATCTGATGTTTCTTGCGGATCAGCCCGCAGATATTCGACTGGAAGCAGGCCTTCAGCTTTGTCATTTGCAGCGAACAGGTCGATTTATCGAAGACTGGTCGCACGTTTCATCCGAAGTGGTTTCTTATGTCGCCGGTCAAACCGAGCGACCCACAGATCATCCAACCAGTTTGTTTGATGATCGTAGGTCGCGGCGCTATCGGATACGTGTTGCTGAGCATTTGGGGTTCTCCCGGCCCAAGCAAACTGATTTGGTAGAGTTCGCAACCTGGCTGCTTACGGATGTTGTTCAGCGGGGCGGTTCTGTTTCAGAGATGACCGAGTTGGGGTGCCATTGGTTTCTGGATAGCAAGCTGGTCTCACCTTCGGAACAAGCTCTTGAACGCATTGTACGTTCCGTACGCCAACGCTTTCTAGAAAGTTACCTCGCATCGGTTGCTGCGCGGTTATCAGATTCAGCAGCCTTAGAACTGGAAGCCAGTCTTACTGACCCGCGTGGGCGCACTGGGTTCCAGCGGCTGAAGGGTGATGTGGGTGCCGCAACATTGGATAACGTTCTGGACGCGGCGGATCGGCTGGCTTTCATTCAGAAGCTTGATTTGCCCAATGATGCGATCGGAGAGATTGACCACTCCTGGGTCAAGATGTTGGCGCGCCGGACCGAGGGAGAATCCGCATCCGAGATGCGCAGGCACGATAGGGAAAAGCGCCTTGGTTTGTTGGCTGTGTATCTGATGACCCGAAGGGCGGAATTGCTGGACGGGCTGGTGGATTTGCTGCTTGAGATTGTCCATCGCATCGGCACACGCTCCAAACGCAAGGTTATCGGCAAGATCGCGGCTGATATCGAGAAGGTGCACGGGAAAGAACGACTGCTGGTTGATATTGCGACAGCGGCCATGATGGCTCCGAATGGCCGCGTTGCCGAGGTTATTTTCCCGGTTGCCGGGGCAGCAAAGCTGAAAGCCATCATTGATGAACACAAGGCCAAAGGCACATTAGATGTCCGGATTCAGACTGTCATGCGTGGGTCCTATGCCAGCCACTATCGCCGGATGTTGCCATCATTGCTGTCTGTCTTGAAGTTCCGGTCAAACAATGAGGTTTGGCGACCGATCATGGATGCTCTGTCTTTGATTGTCCGCCTGAATGAAGAAGGCAGGCGTTTTGTTCCAACCACTCTGGCTCCGGAAGGGTCTATTCCGCGCAAATGGCGGGGCACCGTTATGGATAACCGGGGGCGCTTGAACGTTATTTCTTATGAACTCTGTATTTTGACGCAATTGCGGGAGCGCATCAGGGCCAAAGAAATCTGGGTCGAAGGGGCGGATCGCTACCGCAATCCGGATGACGATCTGCCGAAAGATTTTCCCGAACGGCGCAACGCTTACTATGCTGGTCTGAACCTCACCCAGGATGCCCGCGCCTTTTCCAATTCGGTACGAGAGCAACTAGAGCAGGAGTTGCGCCAGTTGAACGCGACGTTGCCTGACAACGGCAAGGTTCGATTGCGCTGGTCGGGTGAGAACCGGATCTGCATTACGCCTTTTGATCCCGCATCAGAGCCGAAAGGTCTGGCGGGCCTCAAAGCAGAGGTTGGGCGGCGTTGGCCAATGACCGGCCTGCTGGATACGCTGAAAGAAACGGCTCTGGACACCGGCTTTCTGGATGTTTTTGAGACCTCAGCGACCCGAGAGGTGCTGCCACCGGATGTGCGAGATCAGCGTCTGCTGCTTTCTCTATATGGTCTGGGCACGAATGCGGGCTTGAAACGTGTGGCCGCGGGGACGCCAGGAGTCAGTCATGACGAATTGCTGCATATCCGGCGGCGATATATAGATCCGGCTTCCCTGCGCGCGGCGTGCAGCCGGGTCGCGGATGCGACGCTGGCTATTCGGAACCCAGCTATCTGGGGTGAAGCCGGAACTGCCTGTGCGTCAGATTCCACCAAGTTTGGGGCCTGGGACCGGAACCTGATGACGGAATGGCATGCCCGCTATGGTGGGCGCGGTGTGATGATTTATTGGCATGTCGAACGCCAGGCCACCTGCATATACTCACAGTTGAAACGCTGTTCATCATCTGAAGTGGCTGGCATGATCGAAGGTGTCTTGCGACATTGCACGGATATGGAGATTCAACGCCAATATGTTGACAGCCATGGGCAGAGCGCCATCGGTTTTGCTTTCTGCCATCTCCTGGGTTTTGAGCTGGCACCGCGCCTGAAGGCAATTGCAAGCCAGAAACTTGCCGTGCCAAGTGCAAGCATTCGGGCTCAATTGCCGAACCTATTGCCAATCCTGTCCAGTATGATCGACTGGGCCGAAATCGAGCGGCAATATGATGAGATGGTCAAGTATGCCGCTGCCATGCAGCATGGCACTGCTGATCCCGAAGCCATCCTGCGTCGGTTTACCCGTGCCGATGTGATGCACCCAACTTACAAGGCCCTTGCTGAGTTGGGCCGGGCGATCAAAACTATCTTTCTGTGCCGCTATCTGCGCTCTGAGGCTTTCCGCCGCGAAATCCATGAAGGACTGAACGTGGTTGAGAACTGGAACAGCGCCAACGGCTTTGTCTTCTTTGGCAAGGGCGGCGAAATATCCAGCAACCGGATTGCGGATCAGGAGATATCGGCGCATGCCTTGCACTTGCTTCAGGCATCACTGGTTTATGTGAACACACGCATGGTGCAATCAGTCCTGTCGGAACCGGAATGGATCAGCCGATTGTCTGAGCGGGATCTGCAAGGGTTGTCCCCACTCTTCTATCTTCACATCAACCCATACGGCCGGTTTGATGTGGATTTGGGCAAGCGGATCGACTTTGGAAAGCTGGCGGCATAGAACTCTTTACAAAGTACGCGAACTGTAAAAAGTATGCGGATAAACTGGTCAGCAAAACAAGGGCAATGAGAGGCTCGGGAAAATGCCGCCCAACCGGCGAAAAGTAAAGAGTGGTGAACATGGTCGCCCTATAGATAGTCACGAGCGTGCTCGGGATTTTCTGGGAGAGGCGGAAATCGAACGGCTTTTGAAAGCGGCCAAACGGGGGCGTCACGGCGTTCGGGATCATCTTCTGCTTCTGCTGATGTTCCGGCACGGGCTGCGTGTCTCGGAAGCGATTGCCCTCCGCCGCTCCGACGCAGACCTCGATCAGGCGCGTCTCTGGATATCACGCCTTAAGAATGGTTTGAGCGTCGAACAGCCCATTGCAGGGGATGAATTACGGACGATCCGCCGCTGGCTGGCTTTACGAGAAGATACGCTTCCATGGCTGTTTGTGTCTGAACGCAAGCAACCCCTTACCCGCCAGGCGGTGAACTACATTGTTGCGCGGGCGGGAAAGCAGGCGAAACTGGGGCATATCAATCCCCATATGCTGCGACATTCCTGTGGGTTTGCCCTGGCCAACAAAGGACATGACCTGCGCCTGATCCAGGATTATCTCGGGCATCGGGATCCACGTCACACCGCACATTATACACGCACGGCCGCAGGCCGGTTTGAAGAGCTATGGTAGAGGACAGAAAGAGTGACCATCAAAATTCCTGACAATATTTTTGAGGGTCTGGTCAGATGGATGGTTCGGGGCCCGTGGCCCGAGCATTTCCAGCAGGCCATTCACGACCACACCGGACTTTATTGCGAAGCCCACGATATCGACAGCTTCGAGGAGCTTGCCGATCGGATCGGCGGGCACTGGGTGAGCGTACTGAATGACATGGCATTGAATGATTTTCTCGGTCGGGAAACCGAGGATGGCAATGTTGTCGATCAGTACCTCAAGCGACGAGGCTGGAAGGAAACCAAGATTGCCCGCGCCTATCTGGAAGGCATCCGGGAGTCCGCCGTCAGCCTTTATGAGGTCAGCGATATCGTGCCCGGAGAATCTTTTCTAGCTCGTGATCTGATCCTGGATGGTGAACCCTTCCGTGTGTTGGAACGCAGCGCAACAAAGACAATGGCGCCATGGGAACAATTCGCTATGCGTATTGTGAATGTGCGCGGCCAGAACATCATTGCCGGTGGGCTTTTGCCGCTCGAATCGGACCTCGCAGATGATCTGCTGTCTGAATTCAACGAAATGGTCGCAGAGGCCGAAACCGGGCTTGGGGCGATGATCGCCAAAACACATGCTGAAAGCGACTTTGACGAAGAGATACCTCCTGAGGGGATCCAGGATATCGCCCTCGGCGTCGTGTTGAAATCGACAAGCCCCTTCTTCGCCACAACCTGGATGGCCGCAACGCCCCTGCATCCGGATGAGCAAACGCTCCCCAAACTCTTCAACTTCGATGGCGACGAGATTGAGTTCATCCAGATCGTCTACCGTTTCGAAAAGAGAACGACCCAGGCCCAGATACGCAAGATCCTCGACGGTGAGGCGGACATGGAAACCGCGTCAGACAAAATCTGGAACTGGGTTGATCGCGGGGGGCGCACCAGGACAAAACCGCAAAAAGCCCTGCCGGAGGGCGGTCAGATGTATAGCTCCCAGCTTGACGACGGGTCACCAGTGCTCGGCATGATCACCCTCAAGGGCCGCATGCTCGAAGCGGACATCAACTCCGAGCCCCGAGCGGATGAGATCAAAGCCCGTCTCACTGATTTGCTCGGCAATCTTGTCAAGCCGCCGCTCATGGCCCGGCAAACACTGGAACAGGCCGTGGCGGCGCATCGCGAGAAGGGTGCACCTACCGAACCTCTCGATCTCTCCGACGAGGAGCAGGCAGCTATCCAGGCAGAAGTGATGGGACAGCATTATCAAAATATCCTGGATCAACCAATCGGCCTGCTCGACGACAAAACTCCGCGCGAGAGCGCGCGAACGGCGAACGGTCGACGGAAAATCGCCGCCTGGCTCAAGATTCTCGAACTGAACGAAGCCAAAGCAAGAGCCGACACAAGCGCACCGCTCTACGATTTCACCTGGATGTGGCAGGAGCTGGGCGTCCTTGAACTCAGAAAGTAATGTTCACAAATGTTCCAGAATTTGTCCGATTTCGCAACTTCGGGCCGGTTAGGCCAAATAGACGCAGAATGTGCCTCATGATGTCGGTTTTCCTTAACCACTGGGCTCGTGACGGTTTTGGTCCAATACCCGTAGACCCTTGCCCCGCGCGGCGTTTTGGGCCAGTGCCAAAGGTACAAAACTGAAGCGAAAAGTGTTAATCTTTTCAGCACCACATGGATCCAAGCCGCCGCGCTGAAAGATGCAGTTTTGTAAACACATATCAGCACAAACCCAGTGCGAGTCTACAGCTAAAGGTACAAACAAGACCGCATCAGCTCTTGTAAATCAGCACGGTCACACTCAGGCGAGTCTATAAGTTAGGGAAAATCGACATCATGAAGCCCCTTGCGCCGTACCTCCCCGCCCCCTCCCCGGCCCTGTCACAGGCAGACCAGGAGGCGCTCACCGATCTTTATGTGCGCGGCACGCCCGCCAACACGCTCCGCGCCTATGAGCGCGACCTGCTTTACATTACCGCCTGGAAGTCCGCACGATTTGTGGAAGCGCTGGACTGGCCGGAATCCGAGGCCACTGCGCTGGCATTCATTCTCGATCACGCTCGCGATCTGAATGACGCGCCGCTCGAGGATCCCGCACGCCAGGCCGCAGAGACCCTGATCGCGCAAAGACTGCGCAAATCGCTGGCCTGCCCGGCGCCGTCGACCCTGGACCGGCGCATCGCCTCCTGGCTGGCCTTTCACCGGATGAAGAACCTCCCTTCCCCCTTTGATGCGCCACAGGTGAAACAGGCCCGCGCCAAGGCGCGACGTGCCGCCGCCCGCCCCCCTGCCCCGAAATCGCAGCACCCGATCACCCGCGATGTATTGGAGCAGTTGCTGGCCACCTGCCGGGGATCCCGCCGGGATTGCCGCGACCGCGCCATCCTGATGCTGGGCTGGGCTTCTGGCGGTAGACGACGCTCGGAGATCACCGGGTTGAGGCGCGAGGATGTGTCGTTGAAGGAATTCGATAAGAAAGGTCTGGTCTGGATCTCGCTGCTGGAGACCAAGACCACGGCCAAGGGTGAAACGCCGCGGCTGGTGCTGAAGACCCGCGCCGCCCAGGCGCTGGTGCATTGGATCGAGGTGGGAGAGATCGAGGACGGCCCCCTGTTCCGGCCGATCTCCAAGGCGGGCCGGGTGCTGAAGCGCCGCCTCTCACCGGACGCAATTGCTCAGATCGTCAAACACCGGCTGGCACTGGCTGGGCTCCCGGCAGGATTTGCCTCGCCGCATGGATTGCGCTCGGGCTTTCTGACCCAGGCCGCGCTGGACGGCGCCCCGATTCAGGCCGCCATGCGCCTGTCGCTGCACCGTTCCATGGCGCAGGCGCAGAAATATTATGACGATGTCGATATTGCAGAGAACCCGGCAGGGGACTTGTTGGGGTGAACATCAAAAAAGAAAACGCCGGGCTTTGGGCCCGACGCTTCGCCTAAGCAAAGATATGTTTCATTCTTACCCGTGGGTAAGATTGTCTTCCCCCTGCAAGTCGTCAATTAGAGTGGCAATGGCCTGTTCCAACTTACCCCTATCCACACGGGTAAAGTCCAGATCATAGCGCAACTCAATCCTACCACTGGATGCCGAACACTTGGCCACCCCTGCCCTACCCGACACCTGAAACGTGGTTTTCGCGCGGCGCGTTTTACCGCTCCCCGACGCTGCAGATTTTTTCGGCGCGCCGTTCTCCGGCGTTACAAATTCGCGGAGAATGGCCACTTCCTGCGGGCCATCCCGATCGGGTTCACTCATCACCGCCGTGCTGACCTGCCGGATCAACCCGGGATTGGCGTCGAGTTTGCGTTTCAGCTCGACCCCCAGATTGCGGGGAATCTCGTTGGGGTGCATGAGCACTTTGTCCAACATCATCAGCAAACTGGCGAAGGATCGAATGTAACTCCGCTTGGTGTAACTGGCGGACTTAAAGAGGATTGCTACGGCCTTGTCCACGTCTGGGCAATCATTCGCCGGGTCATCTGCAAAGGCCCGCGCCAGCGCCCCCATTTCCGCAAAGGAGATGTCCTTACGGATCAGGTTCTCATCCACCATGCGCCGGTAGCTGTCATTTAGATCGGTCGCATCGGAAATGCCCGCTGGGATTCTAGCGTAGGACTCTTCACCAGTTTCCTCATGCAAAGCCCGATACGCGGACAGCCGACGCATCCCCTGGATCAGGTCGAACCGCCCGTCCGACCGGCGTTCGAGACGAATGGGATTCGACAGACCGATATCCCGGATCGAGTCTTTCAGTTCCTCCAGTTCAGGGTCGGCACCAGTCTTGCGGTCGCGGGTCAGTTTTTCGGTTACGACATCCGCCAAGGCCACATGCTCGGTCACCAAACCTTCGGACCGCAAGCGAACCAGTTCATGCGCCAGACGGTCGTTCTCGGCACGGATGGTATCCTCGGTGGACTGCTGATTGCGCAAAGCATCGGCGTTTTCCGAGATCGCCGTGGCCATAGGCCCGCGTCGCTTTTCCAGCACCTTGTCCGGAACCTTGCCAACCGGGATGTCATCCATGGCCGGCATGTCGATGTCGAACATTCTGCGTTTACGGCTCATGCGTCATCCTCCAGCTTGTCCCAGGCCGATAGCATCACGCCCCGGAATTCCTCATACACATTGTCAAAAGTCGAGCGCGCGCGGCGCCAGGTCTCGCGCGTCATCTCGCGGTAGTCCATCTCGTAGACCGAACTGAGGAAGCGGCCAGATTGCTCAACAGCGCGTGTCATCTCAACCGGGTGTTCCGCGACTTGTTCGCCGAAAACTTTCTTGAACGCGTCGAACATGGCCAAGTGCAAAGCGTTACCCGGTTCATACCGAGTCAGTAGGAATCGCAGCTCACAGAAAGTTTTCGGTAGGCCGATCTTACCCGTGGGTAAGGTCTGATCGAAACCATAGGCCAAATCCTCGAGTGCCTCGGCCAACTGGCCGATGAAGGACGTGGTCGAGTCATATTCCCAATAGCCGGGGCCGGAGGGAACATAGAGCATATCCGCGGCGAACACTGCGTTCATCGACTGGTAGCCGATCGCAGGCGGGCAATCGAACAAGATCAAGTCATAGGCATCGTCGGGGATCTGATCCAGATAGCGCGACACTGCAGCAAAGAACGACCACTCGGGGTTCAGATGCCGATACTGCGCCGAGGCAAATTCCACAAAGGCCGCGTTGGCGCAGGAGGGGATGACATCAATGGTCGACCAGGAGCTCTGCTTGATGAAGTCAGAGATCCGCAGATCGCCGAGACCCATATCGGTGATCGATGGCGGCAACTCGCGGCGGGGCAGGGCGGTCCCGGATTCGGCAGCGGCGGGGCGGTTGTTCATCCTCTCGGTCTCGCGGATCAGGTCGCGAGCCATGATGCCCCAAACGGTGAAATCCTCAGCCACGTCGGTCAGCCCCATGGAATGGCTCAGCGTTGCCTGCGGGTCGAAATCCACCACCAGCACACGGTAGCCATCCAGCGCGGCGGCGTGGGCCAGATGCAGGGCAACGGTGGACTTGCCCGCGCCGCCTTTGAAGTTGGCCACGGCTGCGCGGATGGCGCGCTTGCCGGAGGGGCGGGGCGGCATTAGGGATTTGCGGTTCACCTTGAGCCGGCGGCGAAGCTCATTCACCTCTTCCAGGCTGAACCAGCGCTGGCGGCCATCGGGCTCAACCTCGCCCCCAGGCAGCGAGGGGTCGGCGGCCAACTTACCGCGAAAGGTGGATTGGTTAACGCGAAAGATCAGTTCGGACACCTCCCAGCTTGAAAAGCGGCGGAGGGTCTTTTCCATCTCGGGGCTGAAGGTCTGCTGTCGAATCCAGCCCTGCAACTTGAGGGACTGATTGCGCAATGCGTTCAGGTCTTCGTGCGTGTACATGCCTCAGGTCTCGTTCTTTGGGACGCTATTTTCTATGTTTTATCTATTTACGCTTGATTTGCGCTTTACGCAAAAGAAAATATGATGAGAGTGTGATCTTACCCACGGGTAAGAAAACAAGGACTTCCCAGCCGCCAACCGATTCGGGAGCCGCCTGATTCGAATGCCACCCAGTTCATGGTCCCAGCGTCAGGATTTAGGGGGACGCTACAGGACGGACCACCCTATTTAGGGGGACAAAACAGGAAAATACGGGGTCACTTTGAATGTCCCCTATCACCCATACTTCACCTTTTTCTTTTTGAAATTGGAGATGGAGATGGATGAAAACCCGACTCAAATCAGACTCCGCTTGACAGAATCGTCCGTTTGGACGCTAATCAGGACAGGGTGGCGAAAAGCGTTGGGAAACGGCGCAACGAAGGCGGTATCACCCGTCCGAGGCAGACAGACAGTGAGAACAGAAATGCAGGTTGCAAAACCGGTCGGGCGAAATGCGCCCACTATAAAATATGACATTCTGTCGGCGTTGACTGTGCACGCTCTGTCCAGGGACAAGCACCGCCAGCGCAGCATTCTCCGTGTTATCGCTCTGATCACCACCCGCTATAACTGGCGCAGCAATGAGCTGTCCATCGGTCGGGAAGAGATCGCCCGGCTATGGTCTGTGAACGAACGGACGGTAAAGCGGGAAATGGCCAAGCTGCGGACAATGGGCTGGATCACCGTGAAACGCCCGGCGGCCCGTGGTCGGGTTGCGGTTTATGAATTTGATCTGAAGCAGTTGATAGTAGACACGTCCGAGGTCTGGCCTACTATCGGCCCCGATTTCCAGGCGCGGATGACCGAAGAGCCGGAGGGCGACACCAATATCGTGCCATTCAAGGTGAAACTACCTGGACCTGAGTCGAACAACACAGATGTCTGGACGCAGGTGCAGACCATTCTGCACGGGCGCGATCCCGAGCTTTGGTCCAGTTGGTTCCAGCATTTGTCCGAGGCCGGCAGGGCAGGGGGCGTGGTGACTCTGATGGCACCGTCTCGGTTTATGGCCGACTATATAGCACAGAAGTGGTCCGGGCGCCTGCTCTCTGCCTATAGCCGCGTTGACCCAGACGTGCGCAGCCTGCGCTTTGAAGCAGCAGAATAGCATCGCCCCAAGCGATACATCCGGCACTAGGCTGAATGTCTAGGGCGATCCTTTCAGTCTCGAAGTGAACCTGCCTCGGTTGTCGGACCACACGCTAGCTACTATTGATTTGAATCAACTCATTATTCAGATCAAAAACATTGAAGTAATGATTGGAATGTGCTTACTAATCTCCTCATGGCACAAGTTTGGCAATCCAAGTACTGGCCCAAGTTCACTTATGACCATGAGCGGGTAGAGCCGTACCTGGCAACATCATCTCACATGGTCGGTGAAATCGCAGGCCTCATTGTTGGGCTTCCGGATACCGACCGGGAAGAGTTTCATCTTTCGCAAATTGCCCAGGAGGTTATATCCTCTTTTGGAATCGAAGGAGTGCCCCTGGATGAGACCGAGATCCAGGCCTCGATTGTTGCGTCTCTAAAGCACCGCGACCGGCGCGCTATTACACGCCGATCTGATGCAGTCGTCGAGTTGATGGCTGCCGCTCGCTCGACGAAGGGGCGGCTAAGCGCGAACATATTGTACGATTGGCACCGGTTGTTGTTTTTTGGCATTGAAGTGGAAGATTTGGGTCGTTGGCGTCGCTTCGATCTGGAAATCGTCCGCTCTGCGGTCGCAGGCTCTAATGACGTGTTGTATAAAGCGCCGCCGCCCGAGCGGCTTGAGCAGGAAATGACTGTGTTTTTAACCTGGCTGGCGCAGGATCAGGAAGCACCAGTGCCAATCAAGGCGGCGCTGGCACATCTTTGGTTTGAATCGATCCACCCATTCTCAGATGGAAACGGACGAATTGGTCGGGCGTTGATTGAATTCGTGTTTGCTCAGAAAGGTGCATTGTCCTTTTCGTTCTCGCGTCAGGTCGAGCGCGACAAGAAAGCGTATTATCACGCTCTACAGGCTGGCCGGAAAGAGGGCAGGGGGGGCATCGACGCAACCGAGTTCGTTATCTGGTTTTTGCAAACGTTAGAGAACGCGGCGGTTTTTGCTAGGGAAGAAGCGCAATTTGTCTTGAGGCGCAATCGGTTCTTTCTGCGATTTGGCTCGCAGCTAAATGCACGGCAGGAACATGTCCTGCGCAAGCTATTCGAACAAGGCCAAGCGCGCGTTGATTTGGGTATCAGCGCTAAGACATTCCGGAAAATCAGCGGTGCTTCAACGGCAACCGCGACTAGAGATTTGCTTTCAATGGAAGATTTTGGTGCATTGAAGCGGTCTGAAGCTGGTGGGCGCTCCACAGTTTATTGGTTGAGCTATTAGGCTCTGGACCCATTGATTTGGTTGCGGTGGATGCGCCGGGCTGCTTCAAGCTCCTGAACATCAGGAGGCGTGATGAACAACTTGTTCTGGTTGACCGACGAGCAGATGGCTGGGGTCGATTAATGCTCGGTGAAAAATCGTACGCTAAGCGATTTCACCTCGCATCTTGCGCCAGATGTACTGTCCAATCAGCAAAATATGTTCCCATCCCAACGGGGAGATGTGTCTGAGCAAATGTTCTGGCGTGTCCAGGCCCACCCGCTTGCGCTGCATGACGGCTTTGCCGAGCTGATCCGTGTTCCAATACACGACGATTGCCGTGAGCAGATTGAGGCAGGTCAGGCGGAAATGCTGGCTTTCTGTGGTCCGATCCCGGATCTCGCCCTGACGGCCGATCCACAAGGCGTTTTTCAGGGCATGGTGTGCTTCTCCCTTGTTCAGCCCGACGGTGGACCGGCGCTGCATGTCGATATCGAGCGCCCATTCGATGATGAACAATGTCCGTTCGATTTGTCCGATTTCCCGCATCGCAATGGCCAGATCGTTCTTGCGCGGACGGGCCGACAGGCGTTTGAGAATCTGGCCTGGCGGCACTTTGCCGGACCGCATTGTGGCCGTGCATCGCAGCACATCGCCCCAGTTATCGATGAATATCTGTTCCCGGACCTTGCCGCCGACCAGACACTTGAGCTCCTTTGGAACGCTTTTCAGATCGAAGACGTAGAACCGCTTGGATTTCAGGTCGCTTATACACGAAACTTGTTTCGTGTATAAGCGCGCCTAATCTGAAATTTTGATAATTTCAGAAAATCGGATGGGTTCAAATCGGATTCCGGTCTCTGGAAATTGCGTTGCAACCTGCAGGCTGAACACGCCTGCAGGAACGATCAACACCCCCGCAAAGCGGGGACCCCCGTCAATCGTGCGCCTCTGGCTTTACACCCCACCCCACAACCGCTGCGGCTCCGCCGCTGCCAACGGACAGGACACCACAGCCTAACAGCCGTTCCGCTTGATGCTGAGAACCGCGAAGGCAAGCTGAGATCCTGAAACGTATCAAACCGGACCCATTTTAGGTGCCGCGGTGTCAGCTGCAGCTGATCGATGCGCACCGGGTCCGGCGATATTGAGTCCGGTCTGTTACCTACTTCGGGGCACCGATCGCGCCGCCGGCGGAGATCCGGAAGGCCTGCCGGCGATATTAGGTCACGTGTGCAGACCTTCCGGTGCGTTGATTGGCTTTTGCTGGCAATTGCCCGACAAACTTCCACAGACTTCCTTGAGCGCCTGGACGTTTTGCGTCCGACCGGATCGGCAAGCCCCAAGAGGCCCAAATCATCTGACTGCGTATTTCGCGGAAGTTGGGCATTGATTTCACGCGATCTCGGGCACTGATTTC
>WQBJ01000039.1 GCA_013032095.1 Ruegeria atlantica
CAAGTGCGCGCAAAAGGCGTTGCCCTGCCCTGCAGCATCTTCGATCCGCACCAGCAGCGCGTCACGCATGCCGCGATCACAGAGAACAAACACCTCAGTGCTGTACTGGCGCACATCAAGGAAGAACAGGAAAAGCGAACATCGCCGCCGAAGGTCAGACCAACCAGCGACAAGAACAATTACAAGAAGACGGGACGTCGGAATAACGGCTGGAACACGCTTGCAGATCAGAAGCGCATCGCCGACCGCAAAGCCAGCCAGGGCTGCGATAACTGAGGTCTCCGCCCTGTCAGGCTTTGCTGCCGTAGCGCACTATGGTGACATTTCTACTTTGCAGAACCAGCGACATTTCTGAATGGTTGCAACACCTAATAGAACGCCTGCAACCCCGTTTGAGCCCGTCCCAGGATCAGTGCGTGGACGTCATGCGTACCTTCATAGGTGTTCACGGTCTCTAGGTTGATCATGTGCCGAACAACCTGGAACTCCAACGATATACCATTGCCGCCGTGCATGTCGCGAGACATGCGTGCGATATCCAGAGCCTTGCCACAATTGTTGCGCTTAACGATCGAAACCATTTCCGGAGCTGCTTCGGCTTGATCCATCAGTCGCCCGACGCGCAAACTTGCCTGTAGCCCCAAGGCGATTTCAGTTTGCATGTCCGCCAATTTACGCTGGTACAATTGTGTCTGTGCCAACGGACGGTTGAACTGTTTACGATCCAACCCGTATTGACGCGCAGCGTGCCAGCAGCTTTCAGCCGCCCCCATAACGCCCCAGCTGATACCATAACGCGCGCGGTTCAAGCAGCCGAACGGGCCTTTTAGACCTTGGACATTCGGCAACAGCGCGCTTTCGTCGACCTCGACAGCGTCCAGTACGATTTCACCGGTGATTGAGGCGCGCAGGCTCAGCTTGTTTTGAATTTTAGGAGCGCTCAAACCCTTGAGCCCTTTGTCCAGAACAAAGCCGCGGATTTTACCGTCATGGGCATCCGACTTGGCCCATACAACAAAAACATCCGCAATTGGCGAGTTCGAGATCCACATCTTGCTGCCAGTCAGACGATACCCGCCGTCAATCTTTTCGGCCCGGGTTTTCATACCTGCTGGATCAGAGCCTGCATCGGCCTCGGTCAAGCCAAAGCACCCAATCCACTCACCGCTGGCAAGTTTAGGCAGGTATTTCCGGCGCTGTTCCTCACTGCCATAGGCATAGATCGGGTACATCACCAGCGAACTTTGCACAGACATCATCGAGCGATAACCCGAATCCACACGTTCTACTTCGCGGGCAACCAGACCGTAGGAGACATACCCTGCCCCAAGGCCACCATATTCCTCGGGAATTGTGGTGCCGAGCAGGCCCATTTCTCCCATTTCGCGGAAAATCTCAGGATCGGTTTCTTCGTTTTGAAACGCTTCGGTCACACGTGGCTGCAGCTTTTCCTGCGAGTAAGCATAAGCGCTCGCAGCTATCATGCGTTCGTCTTCGTTCAACTGATCAGATAAACGAAACGGGTCATCCCATGCGAACTTGCCCATGTCAGGCGCGTCTTTTGCCCGTAACGCGGGCTTTGTTTCAGGGGCGTTCATGGTGTTTCTCCGCTTGGTCAGCTTCGCCGCAAACTAACCCGTCCAAACCACAAAAAACAGTAAGAGTTTTGCATCAGTTTATGAGCAAAACTCATACCCCTGCCCCGGTTTCACCCCAAAGCGTATCCGGCCCCACGCACAGTACGAACTGGATCGTCACCGCCATGCTGCGTTAGTGCCTTGCGAAGACGACCGATATGGACGTCAACCGTACGTGTATCAACATAGATATCTCGCCCCCAAACACGGTCGAGCAACTGTTCACGGCTCCAGACGCGGCCAGGTTTTTCCATGAACGTGCTCAGCAGTCGGAACTCGGTCGGGCCGAGCTTTAGGGGTTTACTGTTGCGGCTGACCTTGTGCGTCTCTGAGTCCAGAATAATATCGTCGAACTCCAGCCGCAGACCAACCGTTGCAGGACGTACCCGGCGCAACTGCGTACGTACCCGCGCCATCAGCTCTACTACTGAATACGGTTTGACCACATAGTCATCGGCGCCGGTTTCCAGGCCTCGCACCTTGTCGACTTCTTCGGTGCGCGCGGACAGCATGATGATTGGGATCGATCGCGTATCGGGTCTTGATTTCAAGCGACGGCAGACCTCAATGCCGCTGAGGTTGGGCATCATCCAGTCCAGCACGATGATGTCCGGGTGCTCCTCATCAACCAAAAGCATGGCCTCGTCGCCACTGGCTGCTTTGGATACGCGGAACCCTTCCGCTTCGAGGTTGTACGCCAGCACTTCGCGCTGCGCTGGCTCATCTTCAACGACCAGAACGGTTGGCTGATCCGCAGACATTGATCAGATCTCCTGAGGGGTATGCGAGGTTATATCCGCTTTAGGACGTGCCTCGGTCGGGCGCTCGCCAGTGACCAGATACACGACCTGCTCGGCAATTGCAGTAACGTGGTCACCCATGCGCTCGATGTTTTTTGCAATGAAATGCAGGTGCATACAGGACGAAATGTTACGCGGGTCTTCGGCCATGAAGGTCAGGAATTCGCGGAACAAACCGTTATACATCTGGTCGACTTCCTCATCCCGGTTGATGACGTCGGTGGCCAGTTCTGCATCCCGTTGAATATAGGCGTCGAGCGCGTCGCGCAGCATCCGCTCAACCTCACGCGCCATCCGTCGCAGGGCTGCGGCGCTGCCGTTGATCTCACCAGCATTGACCAGCACCGTGGTTCGCTTGGCGATATTCTTGGAATAGTCCCCGATCCGCTCGAGGTTACCGGACACCTTTAGAACCGACAAAACCAGACGTAAATCGCTGGCCGTTGGTGCACGCAACGCGATCAGGCGGGCAGTTTCTTCGTCGATCAACTCTTCCAGCGCGTCGATGGCCTTGTCGCCCTGGCGGACCTGCTGAGCCAGTTCTTCGTCACGGCTCTCAAGCGACCGCGCGGCGCCCATGATGGCCGCTTCGACCAGCCCGCCCATCTTCATGATATGGGCCTGAATGGCTTCGAGATCCCGGTCGAACGCGGATGCAATATGTTGTTCGCTCATGTCTAAATACCTGTGCTCAGCCGATCCGGCCTGTAATGTAGCTTTCGGTGCGTGGATCTTCGGGGTTTGTGAAGATCTGACCCGTCTCACCAAATTCGACGAGATTCCCAAGGTGGAAGAACGCCGTCTTCTGGCTGACCCGTGCGGCCTGTTGCATCGAGTGGGTCACGATCACCACCGAATAGCGCGAACGCAGTTCGTCGATCAGTTCTTCGACCTGCGCGGTTGCAATTGGGTCCAGGGCCGAGCACGGCTCGTCCATCAGCAGAACTTCGGGCTCAGTCGCAACAGCGCGCGCAATGCACAGACGCTGTTGCTGACCGCCGGACAAGCCGGTCCCGGGGGCGTCCAGGCGGTCTTTCACCTCATCCCAGATGGCGCCGCGACGCAGAGATTTCTCAACGATCTCATCCAGTTCCGCCTTGTTTTTAGCAAGGCCGTGGATGCGCGGACCGTAGGCCACGTTGTCATAGATCGACTTCGGGAACGGGTTCGGCTTTTGGAACACCATACCGACCTTGGCGCGCAGTTGCACCGGGTCGACGCGCTTGTCGTAGATGTCCTCGCCGTCCAGCAGGATATCACCCTGAACCCGGCAGATGTCGATCGTGTCGTTCATCCGGTTCAGGCAGCGCAGGAAGGTGGACTTGCCGCAGCCCGAGGGTCCGATAAAAGCCGTGACGGTCTTGTCTTCGATCTCCACATCCACGTCTTTGATGGCATGAGTGTCGCCATAATAGACTTGCACGTTGTTCGCGGCGATCTTGATTTCTTTGGAGTCCACGGTTCTCTCCAATCGTGTCATGTCGTTCATAATAGCCCCTCTTACCAGCGGCGTTCAAAGCGGCGGCGTAGGAGTACCGCGATGGTGTTCATTGTCACGAGGAAGATCAACAGGATGATGATGCCCCCCCATGCGCGTTCATAAAAGGCCGGGTCGGCGCGTTTGGACCATTCATAGATCTGCGCCGGCATAGCCGAGTTTGGTGACAAGAAGCCTGCAACTATCCCGTCTGGCGGGTTCGAAGCGATAAAGCCCACCATCCCGATCAGCAACAGTGGTGCGGTTTCTCCCAGCGCTTGCGCCAGACCAATGATGGTGCCCGTCAGGATGCCAGGCGCGGCCAGTGGCAGAACGTGATGGAACACAGCCTGCATTTTCGAGGCCCCTACCCCCAATGCGGCATCGCGGATCGACGGCGGCACCGCCTTCAGCGACGCGCGGGTCGAGATAATAATCGTCGGCAGGGTCATCAGCGTCAGAACCAGACCGCCGACCAGCGGAGCCGAAGTCGGCAAGTGCATATAGTTGATGAACACGGCTAGGCCCAGAATACCGAACACGATGGACGGAACTGCGGCCAGATTGGAGATGTTCACCTCAATTATATCTGTCAGCCGGTTCTGCGGCGCGAATTCCTCAAGGTAGATCGAGGCCGCCACGCCAATCGGCAAAGCCAGTACCAGCACCACGAACATCATGAACAGTGACCCAAGCATCGAAACACCGATACCCGCAGCTTCTGGCCGTTGGTCGGATGCGTCCGCGCCAAAGATGAAGGCCGGGTTGAAGGCTTTGTAGAGCACGCCCGCATCGCGCAGTTGATCGACGAAGTCCAATTGCTCTGTGGTGATGCTCTTGTCGTTGGCGATGGACTCACGGGTCACTCGGCCCTTCATGTAGCCATCGACGCGGCTATTGACCAAGAAACGAAAGCTGACGGTTTTGCCAATTTCATTCGGATTTGAGATGACATAGTTCCTCAGCTCTGCCTGAGCCGCCTTGGACAGTATTTTGCCCATGTCCTTGGGCGACAAGTCGGTCTGGATACCCAACTCCGCAACTTCATTTTCCAAAGCAGACGCAATGAGTGGGGCGTAGCCGAAGGTTGACACCTTCTTGATGTCTTCGATGTTCCGGTTGCCTTTTTTGTCCAGCTTGTCTTCTCTCAGCTCGACATTCAGCTCAATAAAACTCTGCTGGAACGCACCCAGACCGGCGGTCACGATATTTGTGACCAGAACGATCAGCATCAGCAGGCCGATGCCGATGGCAGCGATGCCGTACATCTTGAACCTGCCTTCGGCCGCGTTGCGGCGTTTGGTGCGTGCGTCTTTCTCAAACAGCGACCCATTCTTGGGTTTCGCAGCAGGAGCAGTGGCAGGGGTTTGGGAAATATCGGTCATTCGTACTGCTCCCGGTATTTGCGTACGATGTAGAGGGCAAAGATGTTGAGCCCCAGCGTGATGACAAACAGCGTCAGACCCAGTGCAAAGGCAACCAGCGTTTCAGGGCTGGCAAAGTCCGTATCACCGGTCAACTGGCTGACGATCCGTGTAGTGATGGTGGTCATCGCCTCGAAGGGGTTGCCCGAGAACTTGGCGATGGCGCCGGCGGCCATCACCACGATCATGGTTTCACCAATGGCGCGGCTTGCAGCCAGCAAGATCGCACCAACGATGCCCGGTAGCGCGGCGGGCAGAACTACCTGGCGCACTGTCTCGGATTTGGTCGCACCCAGACCCAATGAGCCGTCGCGCATCGACTGCGGAACCGCGTTGATGATGTCATCTGACAGCGACGACACGAACGGTATCAGCATGATACCCATGACCAGACCAGCCGTCAGCACCGCGTTAGAGCTGGCCATCCAACCCAGCCCCAGCGCGCCTCCGCTACCGAACATGGACACCAGCGCCGGGCCCACGGTCAGCAGGGCAAAAAGACCATAAACGATGGTCGGAATACCGGCCAGGATCTCCAGCAAAGGTTTGGCCAACGAACGGGTGGCACCGGATGCATACTCGGACAGGTAGATTGCGGCAAACAGGCCGATAGGAACGGCCACCAACAACGCAATCAAGGAGATATAAAGCGTACCCCACAGCAAGGGCAGGATCGACAGCTCACTGCCTCCACGAAAATTCGGCGCCCAAGTCGAGCCGAAGAAAAAATCTTTCCACGAGTGCAGTTGGAAGAAGTTCATCGTCTCGAACAGCATCGACAAGACGATGCCGACGGTGGTCAGGATCGCGATGGATGCCGCAAGCAGAAGCAAGGCCAGAACGCCCTGTTCAACCACGTTGCGCGCGCGGAATTCTTTGTGCGTGCGAATATAGGCGAAAGCTGCACCCAACAGAGCCAACGCCAGCACAACAACCTGCATTGCAACCGAACCGGCTCCAGTCATGCTGCGGTATTTCTGTGCCGCGATCAGAATTGGCTGGGTAACGTCTTGCGTCAGAACCTGCCCCGCACCTTTAAGAACTGTCGTCAGTTCATCAATATCCGCGTTCGCGTTCTGTGCCTGAGCCTCGGTCAACGCTCCGGCAGCAATGGCGCCATTCAAACCGTTGGCCACGCGACGCACTTCACTCATGATGAGGCCACGTTCCGAACCTTCGGGGATTGCCTGATCTGGGATCAGGCCGGATACCGTGCTGTTCACGATCATCGGTTGAACCAAGAGCCAGACGATCAACACGCCCAAAGCCGGAACAAGCGCCGTCAAAGCAACGTTGTAGCCATAATAAGACGGCAGCGAATGCAAATCGCGAGCATCCCCTCCTGCGCTTGCCAAGGCACGGGACCGACCCGTGAAATATCCGATCACTGCCAGCGCAAGCAGGATAAGCAACAGCCAGGATAGTGCCATGAGAACTCCGTGGGGATGGCAGTGAGTGGAGTCAAAAAGAACCGGGGCGCGCATAAAACGCCCCGGTTCCGTTCACAAGGGTGATTAGGAACCGCCGCCCAGAACGGTTTCGTTAGCAACGGCGTCCTGAACTTTGCCCAGTTCCGGATCGGAAACCAGGCCGTACTCGGCCAGCGGGCCGTCGGGGCCTGCGATCTCGTCAGCGACGAAGAACTCGGCATATTCTTTCAGGCCGGGGATCACGCCGATATGAGCTTTCTTCACGTAGAAGAACAGCGGGCGGGAAACCGGGTACTCACCGGATGCGATCGATTCGGTCGAAGGAACGATGCCGGACATGGTCGCAACTTGCAGCTTGTCGGTGTTGTTTTCGTAGAACGCCAGACCAAAGACGCCGATGCCGTCCTTGTTGCTGTCGATACGGGCCAGAGTTTCGGTATAGTCGCCGTCGATGTCGACCGAAACGCCGTCGGTACGCAGAGCGATACAGGCTTTTTCAGCAGCTTTCTTGTCGTCGCCATTGGCAGCTTTGTAAACGTCGAAGTCGCCCAGGTGCTCACAGCCAGCCAGGATCACTTTGTCTTCGAAGACTTCACGCGTGCCGTGCTTGGTGCCCGGGATGAAGGCTGCGATCGGCTGCGCCGGGAATGCCGGGTTCACGTCTTCCCAGGTTTTGTTTGGGTTGTTGACCAGTTCACCGTCAACAACGATCTGTGCGGACAGGGCTTTGTACCAGTCTTCCGGCGTGAACTCGAACGAGTTGCCGTTGATGTCGGATGCGAAAACGATGCCGTCATAACCGATCTGAACTTCGATGATATCGGTCACGCCGTTTTCTGCACAGGCTTTGATTTCCTTTTCGCGGATAGCGCGCGACGCGTTTGCAACGTCGATGGTGTTTTCGCCTACACCTTCACAGAAGCGCTTCAGACCAGCCGACGAACCACCCGATTCAACAACAGGTGTCGGGAAGTCAAAGTTTTCACCGAAGGCTTCTGCAACGATCGAAGCGTAAGGCAGCACGGTCGAGGAACCGGCAACCTGAACCTGATCACGAGCGGCGGCCGCGGTGGCCGAGACAGCAGCGATGGCGAGTGCCGAAGCCGACAGTTTTACAAAGGACATTTCAGTCTCCTTGAGAATTGTAGTTTCATGATCACCCCCATGATGATCTTCCGGGCACCTCTACGGGTCGCTCGTAAGCCTTTTGTGACAGGTTTGTAACAGCTTTATGACAGTCGCAGGAAAAATCGAGTGACACAGCGCAAAGCAGCCATGCACTCGTTACATACGATATGCTTTCTGCCTAAAAAGAAGATGGATTTGACCAATCACCGCGGCAAGATAACGGTAAACGTTGTGCCCTTGCCCAATTCGCTTTCAACACGCAAACGGCCCCGGTGGCGATTTATAATGTGCTTAACAATCGCAAGGCCCAACCCGGTTCCACCCAATTGCCGGGATCTGTGGCTGTCAGCGCGGTAGAATCGCTCGGTCAGGCGCGGCAGATGTACAGCGTCGATACCAGGACCCTTGTCGATTACTTGGACCCGCACAGCCGGACCACGCATGGCAGAGTCCCGCTCGGACGAGATCACAATAACTTCGACACTCCCACCGCTACCACCATACTTAATTCCGTTCTCGATTAAGTTGGTGAACACCTGACGCAGTTGATCACTGTCCCCAGCCAAAGACACAGGGCCTTCGGGGGCGGTTAACGTAAGCTCGACGTCTGCATCTTCTGCCAATGGGCGCAGCGAATTCAACGTGGATTGCAGCAAACCCGACAATTCAAGTTGTTCCTTTGGACGCACCCGCTCTTCGCTTTCGACACGATTCAAGGATAACAGATCACCAACCAGCCGGTTCATGCGGTTGGCTTCGTCGGCCATGATCTGAAGAAACCGTTCGCGGGCTACGGCATCGTCACGGGCAGGACCGCGCAGCGTTTCGATAAAACCCATCAAAGCCGTCAGAGGGGTTTTCAACTCGTGGCTGACATTGGCCACGAAATCTCGTCGCATCTGACTGGCCTGCTCAACGTGCGTGACGTCCTGAAAAATCGCCAGCATTGCGCCGCCTTCGACCGCTCCAACCCCGTTCATGTAACGACACTCGACCTCGAACGTAGTGTCCTGCGCACCATCATTAGACAGGTGACGCGTTTTGGTCGGTCCCTTGGTGTGCAGGCTCTGCTCTATCGCGTCAATCACCTGCGGTTGGCGCAAGATCGTCGCGAAATGCCGACCGACGATATTATGCGCTAGCAGTGCTTTGGCATCGGTATTGGCGGCGATGATCCGCTCCGTCTGATCGACCATCAGAGCCGGCATCGGAATGGCATCGACAAATTCGGCAAGCAGGTCGTCTGACATTCTTTCGATCTTTCCGAACGCCCTTTTAGACGGGCTTCATCTCGTCCCGAAAGCGGCGCATATTCTGTTGATAGTGCAGAGCGCTAAGCGTAATTTTCTGAGCCGCTGCATCGTCTAGTTGCCGAACGACCTTACCAGGTGCCCCCACAACCAGTGAATTGTCCGGAATTTCCTTGTTTTCAGTGATCAAAGCCCCTGCCCCAATCAGGCAGTTCTTTCCGATTTTAGCACCGTTCAGAACGATTGCGCCCATCCCGATCAGAGTGTTTTCTCCAATCGTACAGCCGTGGAGCATGACCTTGTGCCCAATAGTGCAGTTCTTGCCGATGGTCAGAGGATACCCAGCGTCGATATGCATGATGCAGTCTTCCTGCACGTTGCTGCCTTCGCCGACGCGAATCTCTTCATGGTCGGCGCGAATGGTGCAGCCGAACCAGACCGATGCGCCCTGCTCCAACACCACCTTGCCAATCAGGTTGGCGTCGGGCGCGACCCAAGTGTCTTCGTGGATTTGCGGTGCGTGATCACCCAAGGCGTAGATTGTCATGACAGCCCCTCGAATTCGTTCTGCAGGGAGCGAACATGGTTTTGCAATTTCGGTTGCTGAATGCGCCGCATTCTCTCAGCGCTGACTATGGTTTTCAGTTTTTCTTCGGTGGCATCCAGATCGTCATTGACCAGCACATAGTCATAATAGCCCCAATGGCTGATCTCATCCCAGCTTTTCAACATCCGCTTGGCGATCACATCCTCGCTGTCCTGACCGCGTGTCTCCAGACGACGACGCAGTTCAGGGATCGAGGGCGGCAGGATGAAGATCGACAACGCGTGTTTCCCCAGATCCGAGTTACGTATTTGCACCTCGCCCTGCCAGTCGACATCAAAAAGTACATCCCGGCCCGCATTAATCGACTCTCGCACTGGACCCGCTGGCGAGCCGTAGAAATTGCCGAAGACGTGGGCGTGTTCCAGCATCTGCCCTTCGGCGACCTGTTGCTTGAATTCATCTTCTGACAGGAAAAAATACTCGCGCCCGTGCTCCTCACCTGGACGCGGCGCGCGGGTCGTGGCCGAAATCGAGAACTCTAGCCCTTCATCCCACGCCATTAACCGTCGGGCCAAAGTGGATTTTCCTGCGCCTGATGGCGAAGACAGGATGATAAGTAGGCCGCGGCGATCTGCCATGTCAGTTGTTCCCATAGTCATTCTACGTTTTGCACTTGCTCGCGCATCTGGTCTATTACGGCTTTCAACTCAAGCCCTACTGACGTCAGATCGGCGCTTTGCGCTTTTGAACAGAGGGTATTGGCCTCACGATTGAACTCTTGCATCAGGAAGTCCAGCTTGCGCCCCACCGCAACGTCCTGCGTTAGCAAATCGCGCGCAGCAACCACATGCGCTTTCAGACGGTCGATTTCTTCGGTGATGTCGGATTTGACCGCGATCAGCGCCAACTCCTGTGCTACGCGGTCGGGATCAGCGCCCTGAGCGTTATCCAGCACCCGAACAAGGTTTTCCCGCAGCGCCTCAGCTGTTTTGTCTTTGCGCTGTTCCGCCAGTTTTGCCGCCTGCATAGTCAACGCAGAGACCTGATTGAGTTGACCGTCGAGTATTTCTGCCAAAGCCTGGCCTTCGGATTCGCGCATTTCGATAAACGCGGCCAGCAAATCGGCAAACTCTTTCGTCAGTTCCCCGACCAGCGGCACCGGATCATCCACGTCGCTACCCGCTTCCAACATCCCCTTAATGGCAATCATGTCTGCTGCGGTGGAAGGTGCCAGCGTGACACCGCTCGCAACTGCCATCTCTTGGGTTCTGGCCAAAGCTGACAGCACAGCAGCCATCGCGGCTTCGTTCAGAACCAGATCAGGCACGGTTTCATCGCGGCTCAGCCGCAAGGACAAAGTGACATTGCCGCGGGTCAATGCCTTGGACATCTGGGCGCGCAAAGCGGTTTCAAGACCGGTCAACCACTCGGGAACACGCAGGCGCATGTCCAGTCCCTTGCCGTTCACACTGCGCAATTCCCACGTCCAGCTATGAGGCCCAAACGCCCCTTTGCCCGAGGCGAAACCGGTCATGGATCTGATCATAGTGCCTGTCCTTGTTTGCTCGCTTGCAGCACCTAAAGCCATCGGTCGGCGCAGGGCAAGAGTTTGCTGAGTTTTTGACGTGCATCCCGAATGTTAACCATTCATTAAAGAATTCGACCAAAATTGAATCAACCCGTGTCAAATAGGTCTTGATCAGAACTGGCTGGGCAAAGACGACCCCAGATATCTGGCATTTTAAGAAAATGACGGTCTATTGACGCTAGGGTGATGAAAATGAAAACCTTTTTCGGAAACGGTTCCGGGTCAAACTTTGGAAAGATCGTCGCAATGGATCGTTTTGACAGCGGGCGCAACCTATCGCCCATCCGGCAGGTCGAGGCGTATTGGACAGCTTTACTAACGGGCGACGGCATTCCGATGCGTTCTCAAGTCGATCCGCGCGGGCTAGAGAACATTTTGGAGTATACTTTCATACTGGAACGCATCGCACCTGGTTTGGCTCGGTTTCGTCTGGCTGGCAGTCACTTGAACAAATTGGCAGGTATGGAAGTGCGCGGCATGCCCCTGACGGCTTTTTTTGAATCTAACGCCAGGACTGCGGTTTCCGGTGTGATGGAGCGGGTGTTCGCCAGCCCCGCAATTGCTGACCTTTCAATGGCTTCGGTTGGTTCGTTGGGTCGGAATCGCCTGCAAGCCCGTATGATCCTGTTGCCGCTGAAAAGTGATCTTGGTGATGTCAGCCGCGCTCTGGGCGTGATGGTATGTGATGGCGTAATCGGTGCGACGCCTCGTCGATTCACTGTTTCTAGGGAACAGGTTCGCGCGGTGTCAGATGTTCATGCTTCGCAGGAACCAGCATTTCAGGTTTCAGCAGGATTTGCCGACGAAAAGGCCGAGTTTAAACGACCCGGATCTCACTTAAGGCTAGTTGCGTCCCGCGACGATTGATTAAGAAAAAAGGCGGACAAATTGCCCGCCTTTTCTTATTGCTTTTGTTTAGAACCTTAGCTTGCTGCGCGCTTGTTGCGGTCACGGCGCAGGTTGGTCAGTTCTTCAGCGACCAGGAAGGCCAGTTCCAGCGACTGTGTAGCGTTCAGGCGTGGGTCGCATGCTGTGTGGTAGCGGTCCGAAAGGTCCTCTTCCGTCACTGCGCGCACACCACCGGTACATTCGGTGACGTCCAGACCGGTCATCTCGAAATGCACACCACCTGGGATGGTGCCCTCGGCCTGATGCACACCGAAGAAATCGCGCACCTCGCGCAGAACCGAATCGAACGGACGGGTTTTATACCCCGTCGCCGATTTGATCGTGTTTCCGTGCATCGGGTCGCAGACCCAAGTAACCTTGGCCCCCTCTTCCTTCACTGC
Organism: Ruegeria atlantica; assembly: GCA_013032095.1. Taxonomy (GTDB): domain Bacteria; phylum Pseudomonadota; class Alphaproteobacteria; order Rhodobacterales; family Rhodobacteraceae; genus Ruegeria; species Ruegeria atlantica_E. Next base: position 12,571 of record WQBJ01000039.1, read on the forward strand.
CTTGATCAGACGCGGCAGATGCTCACCCGCTTTCCCCGCGCCAAAGCGTGCAATCAGGGTCAAGCGTCCTTCTTCGTTCTCTGGGTTCAACTTGGACATCAGAACCTTGAGGTCTTCGGCCGTGGTCGTCGGACCACATTTCAGACCAATCGGGTTCAGAACGCCACGACAGAACTCAACATGTGCACCGTCCGGCTGACGCGTACGGTCGCCGATCCAGATCATATGGCCTGAGCCCGCCAGCCAGTTGCCCGAAGTCGAATCAAGGCGGGTCAACGCCTCTTCGTATTCCAGCAGCAGGCTTTCGTGGCTTGTGTAGAACTCGACGGTCGAAAACTCATGAGTGGTGTCTGCCGTAATGCCAGCCGCGCCCATGAAATCGATCGTATCTTGAATACGATCTGCGATTTCCGAGTATTTCTGCACGTCCTGCTCATCGGTGAAGCCCAGAGTCCAGGAATGCACCATACTCATATCGGCAAAACCACCGGTCGAAAACGCGCGCAACAGGTTCAGCGTCGCAGCGGCCTGAGTGTAGGCCTGCAGCATTTTTCCGGGATTCGGAATGCGGGCCTCCGGCGTGAACGCGAGTTCGTTGATGATATCACCGCGGTAGCTGGGCAGCTCGATGCCATCCACCACCTCAGTCGGGGCACTGCGTGGCTTGGCGAACTGGCCGGCCATACGGCCAACTTTGACCACGGGCACCTTGGCGCCATAGGTCAGAACCATCGCCATCTGCAGCATAACCTTGAACGTGTCGCGGATTGCGTCCGCGCTGAACTGCTCAAAGCTTTCCGCACAATCCCCGCCCTGCAACAGGAAGGCTTCGCCGCGACCGGCGGCACCCAAATGTTGCTTGAGACGCCGCGCTTCGCCCGCAAAGACCAGCGGGGGATACTGTGAAAGCTGAGCCTCGACCTTGGCCAGAGCGGCCTCGTCGGTATAATCTGGCATCTGAACCCGGGGCTTGTTGCGCCAGTTCGTTTTTTGCCATTCGGTCATAGCTTTGATCTCCGCTGAAGTATTCAGGTGGTCTCTATACAAAATGCATTGAAGACTGACCATATACGATTTGCGCCCCTTGACGCCGGAAACAAGCTTTGAGCATGTTGTCGGCTACAATACCCGCTCTGTTCGCAAAGCGGCTAACGAATCAAGGACAATTCGCCATGCAAGAGCAACGCCAAGTTGTCACGGTGGAAGACACAGCGGGTAACCCGCGTAATTTTGTATTTGTCCTGTTGGACAAGTTTTCTCTGCTGTCTTTTGCGTCAGCGCTGGACAGCCTTCGGATCGCCAATCGTATGGCGGACAAGAAGCTGTATTCTTGGACGCTCATGGGCGAAGGCGGCGAAACCGTCACTTGCTCGGCAGGGACAACTTTCACATTGGATTCGGACCTGATCGAATTGCAGCGCGATGATATTGTTCTGATCTGCGGCGGCGTGGACGTTCAGAACGCGACCACCAAAAAGGTCTTGAACTGGGTTCGTCGTGAGGCGCGGCGGGGCCTGCGTATCGGCGGCTTGTGCACTGCAGCCTACACCTTGGCCAAAGCTGGCCTGCTGGACGGCAAGCGTGCCACTATCCACTGGGAAAACTCGGACAGTTTTGTTGAAGAATTCGACGAGGTTGAACTGACGAAGTCCGTGTTCCTGATCGACGGCAACCGGATGACCACGGCGGGCGGGACGTCGTCCATCGACCTGATGCTAAAGATCATCGCTGATGATTACGGTGAAGACCTCGCGAATGCAGTTGCCGACCAGATGATCTATTCCTCGATCCGCACGGATCAGGACACGCAACGCCTGTCGACCCCCACCCGGATTGGAGTGCGACACCCCAAGCTGAGCCAGGTCATCCTGATGATGGAAAAGAACATCGAAGAGCCGATTTCGCCTTCGATCCTCGCCAAAGATGTCGGAATGTCGACTCGGCAGCTTGAGCGCCTGTTCCGCCGCTATCTCAGCCGGTCACCCAAACGGTATTACATGGAGCTGCGCCTGCACAAAGCGCGCAACCTGCTGATGCAAACAGATATGAGCGTAATTAACGTAGCGCTGGCCTGCGGCTTTGCCAGCCCGTCGCACTTTTCGAAATGCTACCGGGCGCACTATAACACCACGCCTTATCGCGAGCGCGGCGCACAGGGTGACCGCTTGTCGGTGTAGGGCGGGCCTAGTTACCGGGGGTCATTCGATAAACGGCCCCCTGACCTACTGAAATAAACCAGATCGACCCATCGGGGGCCTCGACGATATCGCGAACGCGTTCGGTTTCAGAGCCCTTGATTTGCTCGACCTCCCTCAGCGGCGACCCCGCGAGGCGAGCGATATAGTCGAATTTTAGAGACCCGACAAAGATATCCCCCTTCCATTTTGGCCACAATTTGCCGGAATACACCAACAACCCAGATGGCGCGATGGATGGGTCCCAATAATGCTCGGGCTGTTCCATCCCAGGCTTGTGGGTGCCCTCACCTATCTTTTGACCCGAATAATGCGTGCCATAGGAAATGACCGGCCAACCATAGTTCCGGCCAGACTTCACCAGATTGACCTCATCCCCGCCTCTTGCCCCATGCTCAGAAACCCAAATCTGTCCACGGGAATCCAACGCGGCCCCTTGAGGGTTGCGATGACCATATGACCAGATCTCTGGGCGCACGCCGTCTTCTTGAACAAAGGGATTGTCGTTAGGCACCGAACCGTCGCGATTCACGCGGAGCACGGTCCCCATGTGGTTTGACCGATCCTGCGCCGCAAGTCGGTCCCCGCGGTCGCCAATGGTAAGGAACAACTTCCCGTCTTCGGCCTCAACCACGCGTGAGCCGAAATGCCGGCCACTCGACCCGCCCGGTACCGCCTCGAAAATCACACGCAGGTTTGTCAGCCGTTTGCCATTCTCGGACAAGCGCGCCACGGCCAGCGCAGTTCCTGCACCGCCGCTTTGAGGTTTCGAGAAAGTCAGAAATATCTCACGGCTTCGATTGAAATCCCGTGCGACTGTCACATCCAGCAAACCACCCTGCCCCGAGGCAGCGACTTTGGGAACACCCGAAACGCGCTGAAATTTGCCGTCGTTAATGTACAGAAGTTCTCCGTCACGTTCTGTCACCAGAAACCCACCAGCGGGCAGGACACCGATGGCCCAAGGCGTATCCAGCCCACTCACCATTTGCGTAACCTCGACCGGGCCTTGCGAAGTTTGCAACCTGTCTGCCCACGCGGCACCGGTCCATGTCAGAATCGTTATCACAAAAACCCGGAACATCTCTGTCCTCCGTCGTTTTCTTTACTCGTGCCCCAGACACGCACATCCATCTGAACAAATAGGGTTCTGGGCCACAAAAACACTTTTTCGTTAGGACTTTTCTTTTCCCAACAGCTTGCCTAGGGTCGTGGCCAGATTGAAGACCACTTCAGGGAGTAACCTCATGAAAAAGCTGCTTACTGCAACCGCAGCAACCGCGCTGCTGGCCGGTACCGCAATGGCCGAAGATGTCAAACTGGGCATTATGTTCGGTTTCACCGGCCCGATTGAATCACTTTCACCTGCAATGGCCGCTGGCGCGGAACTTGCGATGAAAGAGGTTTCGGATTCGGGCAAACTGCTTGACGGTTCGACTGTTACCCCAGTGCGCGCCGACACGGGCTGCGCCGACAACGCGCTGGCCACCGCTAACGCCGAGCGTCTCGTTGCCGAAGGCATCAGCGGCCTTGTCGGCGGCGACTGCTCGGGCGTCACCGGTGCGATCCTACAAAACGTGGCCGTTCCGAACGGCATGGTCATGATCTCACCGTCGGCCACCTCGCCCGGTCTGTCGGTAATGGAGGACAACGGCCTGTTCTTCCGCACCTCGCCGTCGGATGCGCGCGAAGGTGAAATCATGGCTGATATCCTGAAAGAGCGTGGCGTAAACTCGATCGCTCTGACCTATACCAACAACGACTACGGCAAGGGTTTGTCCGAAGCGATCAAGTCGTCCTTCGAGGCGCTGGGCGGCGAAGTGACCATCGTGGCTGCACACGAGGACGGCAAAGCCGACTATTCAGCAGAAGTTGGCGCGCTGGCGTCGGCGGGAGGCGACATTCTGGTTGTTGCGGGCTATCTCGACCAGGGTGGTTTGGGCATCATCCAATCCTCGCTGGACAGCGGCGCGTTCGACACGTTCGGCCTGCCGGGCGGCATGATTGGTGACTCGCTGCCCGAAAACGTCGGCCCCGATCTGAATGGCTCTTATGGTCAGGCACCTGGCTCGAAAAGCGAAGCCGCGGATGCATTCTTTGCTATGGCCGAAGCCGAAGGGTTCGACGGCTCGTCGATCTTCGTTCCTGAGTCTTACGATGCTGCTGCCCTGTTCCTGCTGGCCATGCAGGCCGCAGGTTCCAGCAACCCGGCAGACTATGGTGGCAAAATCATGGATGTTGCCAATGAGCCGGGTGAAAAAATCTATCCGGGCGAACTGGCAAAAGGTCTTGAATTGCTCGCCGCAGGTCAGGACATCGACTATGTCGGTGCCTCGGGTGTTGAACTGATCGGTCCCGGTGAAAGCGCAGGTGCGTACCGCGAGATCGAAGTCATCGATGGCGAGATGAAAACGGTCAACTACCGTTAATTGCACCTCAAAGAAGACAATACCGAACAGCCCGGGCCTTGTGTCCGGGCTGTTTCAGTGACAAAAGGCTGCACCTCTGTTTTCGGGGAAAAGGCAAGGGAAAACCATGATCGTCGTTGAGGACGTGCACAAGCATTTTAGCGGTTTCCACGCCGTGGACGGAGCATCGCTGGAGATCGAAAAGGGCTCGATCACCGGTCTGATCGGTCCGAACGGAGCAGGCAAGACGACCCTGTTCAACGTTATTGCGGGCGTTCTGCCTCTGACCAGCGGCAAAGTCATCATGGACGGCGAGGATATCACTGGCCTGCCCCCGCATGAATTGTTCCACAAAGGCCTGCTGCGTACATTCCAAATCGCGCACGAATTCTCTTCAATGACCTGCCGCGAAAATCTGATGATGGTGCCCGGTGCGCAATCAGGTGAATCGCTTTGGAACACGTGGTTCGGCCGCAAGCGCATCGCGGATGAAGAACGTGCCCTAAAGGCCAAAGCTGATGAGGTTTTGGAATTTCTGACCATCGAACATCTGGCCGACCACAAGGCGGGTCAGGTCTCGGGCGGGCAGAAGAAACTGTTGGAACTAGGCCGCACCATGATGGTCGACGCCAAGATCGTGTTTCTTGACGAGGTCGGCGCAGGTGTGAACCGCACCTTGCTGATGACCATCGCCGACACGATCCTGCGCCTGAATAAAGAGCGTGGCTATACTTTCGTGGTCATTGAGCACGACATGGATTTCATCGGCAAGATTTGCGACCCGGTCATCTGTATGGCCGAGGGCAAGGTTCTGGCTGAGGGAACTCTGGACGAGATCAAAGCCAACGAACAAGTAATCGAAGCTTATCTGGGCACCGGCTTGAAGAACAAAGACAAGCTGGAGGCCGGGGCATGAGCGACAACCCTTATCAGGACGACCACGGTAACAAGGATGCCTCGATTACCAACACTCATGGCATCGGCACCATGACACCCGCGCATCCAACCAGTGGCGAGACCCGCAAGGTCAGCGGTGGCCCCTTCCTGATCGGCGACACCATGACCGGAGGCTATGGCAAGGGGCCGGACATCCTGCATGACTGCACCATCGCCGTCGACAAGGGTGAGATCGCAGTTATTGTCGGCCCCAACGGTGCTGGCAAATCTACCGCGATGAAGGCCGTCTTCGGGATGCTGGACGTGCGGTCGGGTTCCGTACGGCTGGACGGAGAGGACATCACCAAGCTCTCGCCACAGGACCGCGTGATCAAGGGCATGGGCTTCGTGCCGCAAACCCAGAACATCTTCACGTCGATGACAGTCGAAGAAAACCTCGAAATGGGTGCCTTCATCCGCCGCGACGATATCAGCCAGACGATGGAGCAGGTCTATGACCTCTTCCCCATCCTGCGCGACAAACGCAACCAACCCGCCGGAGAGCTGTCAGGCGGTCAGCGCCAACAGGTCGCCGTGGGCCGTGCGCTGATGACCCAGCCAAAGGTGCTGATGCTGGACGAACCGACCGCCGGTGTTTCGCCCATCGTGATGGATGAACTGTTCGACCGGATTATCGAGGTCTCACGCACCGGTTTGCCAATCCTGATGGTCGAACAGAACGCCCGTCAGGCGTTGGAGATCGCAGACAAAGGATATGTGCTGGTTCAGGGGCGCAACGCTTATACAGGCACGGGCAAGGAACTGCTGGCCGATCCCGAAGTGCGTAAGAGTTTTTTGGGGGGATGACGGATGTTTAGGTTCGCATTGCCCTTATTGACCGCACTAGCAACACCATCGGCAATTTTCGCTGTTACTGCGGCTGGACCTCATCCATACTATTGCTTTGTATCGGCAATTTGCGATGGAGAAGGGAATTGCTTATCTCCTACGGGCGTTCCGACAAAATTTCTAGCTGTGCAAGTATCCAGCTATCACGGAGACACCTACCTTTTTGAAGGCTACGGAGGAAACACAACAAGAGCTGTGCTTTTTGACGACACCCACAAGGCAAAGTCTTTCACAGCGGCCACTAGTTCTGACTTTGGGTTTGATGCTGTCGCAATTCGTCGCAAGGACATTGCAGATGGCGTCGGCTTCATCGTTCACGAAGTTTCTTTTCGCGCTAACAAACGTGAAATCTCCAGCAATGCTACGTTGGTTCGCTGCAGTTCACTATCCGACGGGTTGTATTGATGGATTTCCTTAACGCCTTTGTAGTGCTCCCCAACTTCGTCCTTGTTCCCGCGCTTTCTTAAGCTGATCATCCAAGACTGAAGCGATGAATTTGCTTCGCCAACATCTTGGATATTGCTGCGCCGAGTAGGCAGGGCACACCACTTCTTGCCCTACCTTCCTCTGAAAAATTACACTTCGCTTATCTGATCGGATCACCACAGGACCCAAAGTCCTGCGCAGCGTGTGGACCTTTGATCGACATGTCATAGTTCAGATTTTCGAAATCCACGACAAACGTCACAACGTCCTTGTCCATGATGTGCAGAAAGGTCAGCGAGTTCAGCCCTGCGATAATCGTCGCCTCTCCGCGAATGTCATCCGTGATGATGAACCCCTTGTCGGTCGCCCCGGACCGTGCCAGCGTCACTGCGCCACCACTGCCTTCCGACACGCAGTTGACGACAAAATCCGCCCCGTTCAGAGGATCGCTCGTCGCAGATTGAGCCATCACAGGCAAAGCTGCACACAGTATCAGAGCTGCGTAAAATTTCATTCCTAACCTCTTTTGTATCTGCGCCCCCACGCCTGGATACAAAACAATGCGAAACTCAAGATTTTCAACGGGCTACAGCCCACATTTCACTCGTTCTTGAAGTCAGGTGAATGGACGTGTGCGAGCCGAGTGCCTGCCCCTTCAGCAAGGCGCAATAGTGGCTAAAATAAGGCAACAACACCTCTCCAACCACTCGTATCGAAGCCCCAAAAATTTAAACACTGCGTTCTCAGAAGTTTACCCATCTGAGCCCCATGTCAGAAAAATCAGCCTGTTCAGATTTCCGCCCGGTCTAAGCTGAATTCTTGCCATGATCGACACCTAATCAAATCGCGCGAACAACGAGAATCTGCATGGGATTCTCAATCTAAATCGGGCGCATGGCCCATTCAGGAGACATACTATGAAATATCTGGCAGCGCTTGCCGCCGTCGTCCTGCCCGTTTCCGCGCAGGCCGTATCGCAAGCCCCCACGCACGGTGAAATTGTTTATGAGTGCCAGATTACAGAGACCTGCAAATCCAACGGATGCGCCCCGATCCAGCCGATCCGCCAGATTGCATTGAAGAAGATCGAAGGCCAATCCAAAGGGATACTGCTGGTGGATGGACAAGAGCACCAGGTTCACGTTTATCCAAGCCTCGGCGCACAGGAGTTTTTGCAAATCCTCAGCGGTGGCAGCGTCGGCTATACGATCAAGACAGACACAGGAAATTTGGAGATCCGAGCCTCAGGTGGCCAGCAACGAAACGAGCGGGGAACGTGCAAAACTCCCAACTGAGGCAACAGTTGGACTTCTTGAAAACTAGGAATCGGAATTTGGTGCGTCGAACATTTCAAATCGGTTCGGCGCACCCTTTCGTTAGATTGGTCAAAAGGACACGAGATCGCAGATTTTCACTAGGAATCCGACCAAACTGGCCGGGTGAAATATTGTGTCTTTGCTCAATGCCATGCCATAAGGCCGCACCCGTCGGAATGGGAAGGTGAGATGGACATACTAAACGCGCTTGTGGCGCTTGCGAATTTCGTGCTGGTGCCTGCGATTGCCTATGGCAGCCAGCTGGCATTGGGGGCGTTGGGGGTCACTCTGATCTACGGCATTCTGCGCTTTTCCAACTTTGCTCATGGCGACACGATGGCCTTTGGGGCGATGATCGCTGTTCTGGTAACCTGGGGCCTGCAGGCCGCTGGGATCAGCTTTGGTCCATTACCGACCGCCCTGCTGGCCCTGCCCTTTGCCATTCTGGGCTGCATCGTTCTGGTGCTGATCACTGATCGTCTGGTGTATCGCTTTTACCGAGAACAGAAGGCAAAACCGGTCATTCTTGTGATCGTCTCGATGGGCGTGATGTTCATCATGAACGGTCTGGTGCGCTTTATCATCGGACCAGACGACCAGAGGTTTTCCGACGGCGCACGCTTCCTGATTTCCGCACGTGATTTCAAGGCGATGACAGGGCTCAGCGAAGGGCTCGCGATCCGGACATCGCAAGCGATTACTGTTGTGGTGGCAGTTGTCGCCGTGGCGCTTCTGTTCTGGTTCCTCAACAAAACTCGCACCGGCAAGTCGATGCGTGCTTATTCCGACAACGAAGACCTCGCCTTACTGTCCGGCATTAACCCCGAACGTGTGGTTATGATCACCTGGATCATCGTTGCCGCGCTGGCAACAACGGCTGGCGTTCTGTACGGGCTGGACAAAAGCTTTAAACCCTTCGTCTATTTTCAGCTGCTGCTACCGATTTTTGCCTCGGCAATTGTCGGGGGTTTGGGCAGCCCCCTCGGGGCCATTGCAGGAGGGTTCATCATCGCCTTTTCCGAAGTGACGATCACCTATGCGTGGAAGAAAGTCCTGACCTATCTGGCGCCGGAAAGCCTGGAGCCTTCGGGTTTGGTCCAGTTCTTGTCCACCGATTACAAATTCGCCGTCAGCTTTGTCATCCTGCTGATCGTGCTTCTGTTCAAACCCACGGGTCTGTTTAAAGGGAAAGCGGTATGACCGAGTCCGTCAAAAACACGCTTCTCTTTACTATTGTTGGCGGTCTGATCCTGTTGACCGGTTTCACGCAAAGCTGGAACGCCGCGATCCTGATTCTGAACATGGGGCTGATCTCGGCGGTCATGGCGCTTGGGGTAAACCTGCAATGGGGCTTTGCGGGGCTGTTCAACGTCGGTGTCATGGGGTTTGTGGCGCTGGGCGGTCTGGCCGTCGTACTGGTCTCGACCCCGATGACGCCGGGCGCATGGTCTGCTGGTGGGTATGGCATCGTTCTCGCCTTGCTGTTGGGGGCTGCAACGATTGTGGCGACAGTGATGGTGGCTCAAAAGTTGCCCAAAGGACGCGTTCGGACTCTGTCGATCATTGGCATTCTGGTCGTCGGGTTCTTCGTCTTCCGCGCCGTGTTCGATCCTAACGCTGCAGCGGTTGAGGCAATCAATCCGGCCGTCGCGGGTAATCTTGGTGGCTTGAACTTTCCGGTTCTTCTGGCCTGGCCTGCTGGCGGCCTTCTGGCCGCAGGTGCGGCGTGGTTGATCGGAAAAACCGCTCTGGGTTTACGGTCCGACTATCTGGCGATTGCAACGCTGGGCATTGCCGAAATCATCATTGCGATCCTGAAGAACGAAGACTGGCTGGCCCGAGGGGTCAAGAACGTCTATGGCATTCCACGCCCTGCTCCCATTGTCGGATATGAGGTCGAACTGCAGAATGATCCCGGTTTCGTTGCGCGCGCCGAATGGTTCGGACTGGACCCTGTCACTGCTTCGACCCTGTCGGTCAAGCTGGGTTATTCGCTGCTGTTCCTGATTGTGTTGCTGGTGCTGCTTTGGATGGCCCAAAAAGCACTTCACAGCCCTTGGGGCCGTATGATGCGCGCCATTCGCGATAATGAGGTCGCGGCAGAGGCAATGGGCAAGGACGTCACACGTCGTCACCTGCAAATCTTTGTACTGGGCTCGGCCATCTGCGGCATCGCGGGTGCCATGATGACCACTCTGGACGGTCAGCTGACCCCCAGCGCCTATCAGCCGTTGCGGTTCACGTTCCTGGTCTGGGTGATGGTGATCGTCGGCGGATCGGGCAACAATCTAGGCGCAGTTCTGGGGGCGTTTGTAATCTGGTTCCTTTGGGTTCAGGTAGAACCCATTGGATTGTGGCTGATGAACCTGATCACCTCTGGCATGCCCGACGGAAGTGCCCTAAAGGCGCACTTGATCGAAAGCGCTGCGCATATGCGGCTTTTGACCATGGGATTGATCCTGCTGATTGTTCTCAGATTCAGCCCAAGAGGCCTGATTCCAGAGAAATAGATCACAGTCAGTAGAATTTTGGGAACCGCGCCGCATAATCGGCGCGGTTTCTTGATTCATAAACCGAACCTTAATACACCCATAAGAGTTGGGCATGTTCCGGACCTGCGCCAGATCTCCTTCACGTTTAATAAGTCAGTTGACGCTGATAATACAGGTCACCTATCGAGAGTAAGAAGACGACACATGAGAACTTCGTTTATCCCAAAAATCCTAATGCTGCCGGTTGCCGCCAGCTTGGCTGCATGTATCCCCTCGCCCGAAGATCTGGAAACCGACCCGGTCAAGGTCCAGACTTCCAAGGGTGTCGTGACGTGCCAGCTGTACCGCCCAGATCGCGTCATCTGGGATCGTGCCATCGACTACCCGGCCACTAAGATGTCTGTGGCCGAGGCTGACGGCTACTGCCGCCAGGAAGGTCAGCGCCGCCTGAAGTAAGATGCTTGGCGCCGCGTGGCCTAATCACTGCGCGGCGTCCTTGATTTATCTGGCCCGGAACAGCCCTCCGAGGATTCCACGGACGATCCTACGCCCGGTGGTGCCTTTCAGTTCTTTAATGACTGCCTCGCTCATTGCTGAGGCAAATGTATCCTTCTGTCGAGTTACACGCGAAGAAGACCGCCCGACCCGGCTGCCGGAATAACGTCGGGCGGTGGCGAATTCGCGTTCGGCCACAGACTGAGTTTCCTCTTTCTCTTCCGCCTCGGCGGCAGATTGCGCGGCTTGATCCGCTCGCGCCTGCAAGATTTCAAAGGCCGAATTGCGATCTTTCAGAGTTCCGTATTTGACCTGCATCGGAGACTCAGCCAGCAGCGCTTTACGCTCAGCGTCGGTAATAGGCCCCAGCTGAGAACCGGGCGGCCGGATCAAGGTCCGTTCAACGATCCCCGGCACGCCCTTTTTCTGCAGCATTGACGTCACCGCCTCCCCCACGCCGACCTCACGAATGGCTGTTTCGGTGTCGAATGCGGGATTCTCGCGGTAAGTTTCGGCCGCCAGACGCAGGTTCTTTCGGTCCCGCGCCGTGAATGCGCGCAAGGCGTGCTGTACCCGGTTGCCGAGCTGCCCCAGGATATCCTCGGGGATGTCCGCCGGGTTTTGCGAGATAAAGTAAACGCCGACGCCCTTGGATCGGATCAGTCGCGCGACCTGCTCAACCTTGTCCACCAGTACCTTCGGGGCGTCCTCGAACAACAGATGCGCCTCATCAAAAAAGAAGACCAGCTTCGGTTTGTCAGGATCGCCTACCTCGGGCAGTTCTTCGAACAACTCGCTGAGAAGCCACAACAGGAACGTTGCATACAGTCGTGGGGACCCCATCAGTTTGTCCGAGGCGAGAATATTTACCATCCCCTGCCCATTTGCGTCCGTGCGCATCAGATCTGACAATTCCAACGCGGGTTCGCCAAACAGGTTTGTTCCGCCCTGATTTTCCAACACCAGCAAACGCCGCTGGATCGCGCCGATTGAGGCGGTCGAAACATTGCCATAGCGCAAGGATAGTTGCGCCCGGTTCTCACCAATCCAGACCAACAGCGCCTGCAAGTCCTTTAGATCCAGAAGTGGCATCCCCTCTTCGTCCGCTACGCGGAAAGCGATGTTCAGGATACCTTCCTGCGCTTCGCTTAAATCCATGAGACGTGACAGCAACAGCGGGCCCATCTCGGTCACGGTAGTACGCACTGGATGGCCCTGTTGACCAAACAGATCCCAGAACGTCACCGGACACGCGGCGTAAGCATAGTCCCGAAACCCTATGCGCGAGGCACGGTCCTGAAAGGCCTGATGCAACTTGTGCGCTTCGCTGCCCGCTTTGGCCAGACCCGACAAATCTCCTTTGACGTCTGACAAAAAGACCGGAACCCCGGCTTGCGAGAACCCTTCGGCCAGAATTTGCAAGGTTACCGTTTTACCGGTGCCCGTCGCACCGGCAATCAACCCATGCCGGTTGGCATATTTCAATGTCAGCGTTTGCGGCTGGCTATAGTCATCACCTGCGCCACCCAGAAAGATATTTTTGTCCATGTATATAAGGCCTTAATTTCCACCGGTCTGGACCCAGCATACAAAGTTAACCTTTGACTGCGATAGTCAATTTGCTGCCTTCGCTGTCAAAGGTGCAAGGCTGCAAACTTCCTCCCTGTCGACTGACCGCGCCCTCGGGCGCGGTTTTTTTTAAGCAAGGCTTGATCTTCCATTAAAAATTCAGGTTTGCAGTTGACCCCTGCGCTCGCCTTTCGTAACGTCTGCGCATAACTAAGTCGGCCAGTCCGACGGGGAGAACATTTTTGAAAGGGAGCCGCTCCACCGGCTCCCTTTCTCATTGGCATGAACTGGCGGAAAACAGCAAAAATCGATCACTTCGTATTGTTTATTCAGCTTAGTGACTGACACCATGATTTAACGATGGTAAAACGCGACAAAAAGCTCAATCACTCTGCCGAGGCATTCATGATCAAGAAACTTATCCCATTCAACGTAATGGCTGCTGCGATTTGGTGCGGTGCTGTATACGCTCAAGAAACGGCACAGGAAGACCAGACCCCGTCTGAAATACCACAGACACAAGCCGGGACTCAACTCGACCTGGGTGAAAGCGGTCCACGCGTCGGCGAGCAATACGTTAAAGAACAAAGCGGTGACTGGAACGTCACCTGCCTTAAGACCGAGGGTGGAGATGACCCTTGTTTGCTGCGCCAGATCCTTTTGGGTCAGGAAGGCCAACCTATGGCCGAAATTTCCATAAACAAAGTGCCTGAGGGAAACGCTGCGGTAGCTGGCGCAAGTCTGATCGTGCCGCTTGAAACTATGCTGCAAGCCCAGATCGCTGTGTCCATAGATGGAGCCCCAGGTAAGCGCTATGATTATCATCATTGCAACCCTGTCGGATGCGTTGCTCAGTTAGGCTTTACCCAAGGCGATATCGACGCAATGAAAGCTGGCACCAAAGCCACGATTTCGCTTGTCTCAATTCTTGCTCCAACGCAACTACTGCAGATTGAAATGTCGCTGGCTGGGTTCACCAGCGGATTCGACAAGCTCGTGCCCCTTCAGAACTAGTCTTCTGTATGCTTGGGGACGCCGCTGAACCCAACCAGCGGCGTTCTTCTTTTTAAATCGCTGGGAACTCAAGCCCGCTTGAGGGCCAGAACAGCATTCAGCCCACCAAAGGCGAATGCGTTGCTCAGCGCAACATCGACCTTTGCTTCTCGGGCATCATTGGGCACCACATCCAGTGCGCATTCCGGATCAGGTTCTTCATAGCCGATCGTCGGAGCAATGACGCCATCGCGGAGCGCCATGATACAAGCCAGCAATTCGACCGCACCAGTGCCACCAATCAAGTGACCGTGCATGGATTTTGTGGACGAGATCATCAGATCATCCGCATGCGGCCCGAATACATCTGCCACAGCAGCGCATTCCGTTTTATCATTTGCGGCCGTACCGGTCCCGTGCGCGTTGATATAGCTCACTTGATCTGCATTCAGACGTGCGTCCGCCAGTGCACCTGCCATAGCCCGTGCGGCACCTTGTTTACTGGGCATCACGATGTCCGCAGCATCCGAGGACATGGCAAAGCCGACAACCTCACACAGGATATCTGCACCGCGTGCGCGAGCGTGCTCGTATTCCTCAAAGACAAATACGCCAGCGCCTTCGCCCTGAACCATGCCGTTTCGGTTTGCACTGAAGGGGCGGCAAGCGTCCTTGGACATGACCCGCAGACCTTCCCAGGCCTTCACGCCGCCAAAGCACAGCATGGATTCCGAACCGCCCGTCACCATCGCCGGTGCTGCACCGCTGCGCACCATCTGGAAGGCCAAAGCCATCGCGTGGTTGGAAGAGGCGCAGGCCGTCGAAACGGTAAAGCTAGGCCCTTTAAGGTTATGCTCCATCGACACATGGCTGGCTGCGGCATTGTTCATAAGCTTGGGCACGACAAAAGGATGAACGCGGTTCTTCCCGTCTTCATAGACTGAGCGGTAGTTGTCGTCCCAAGTCGAAACGCCACCACCTGCCGTACCCAGAACAACGCCGGATCGTGCAGCCAGTTCGCCATGGAACTCAATTCCGGACTGGTCAATCGCTTCTTTCGCTGCTGTCAGAGTGAATTGCGTGAACCGGTCATAGAGGCTCATCTGCTGACGGTTAAAACGACCTTCGGCCTCGAACCCTCGCACCTGACCACCGATTTTAATGGAAAGTCGCTCAACATCGCGGAATTCTAAATCAGAAATCCCACAACGCCCTTCGCGCATAGCCTCCAGCGTATCGGGGACAGAATGGCCCAGCGAGTTGATCGTCCCGGCCCCGGTAATGACAACGCGTTTCATGGTCTTATGTTAGACCTTTTCCGACACAAGCTTTTCGATCCCGGCAATGATCGCCGCAACGTTCGAGATATCGAAGTCGCTGGCTTCGGGTTCGTTCGCGTTGAAAGGCACCGAGATATCGAACTCTTCCTCGATCGCAAAGATGCTCTCGACGAGACCCAGGCTGTCGATCCCGAGGTCCTCAAGTGTACTAGTGGGCGTGACATCCGAAGGCTCCAGCACGGCCTGCTCAGCAATGATTGCGATGACGCGGTCGGTGATGCTCATGTCGGTCCTCTGATTATCCCGTTGCGGATGATTTAATCGCTCGGGGGCTGTTTGAAAACCGCCTTTTTCAACGCCTCGACGTCACGTGCCATTCGGGGCAAACGACGTTGCGCTTTGTAGATGTCAGTGTGGGTTTCCATCTTGACGCCCGGATAGCCCATTATCACTCGGCCCTTGGGCACATTCGATAGGATTTTGGTGCCACCACCCGCGATTACGCCATCACCGATAAAGATATTGTCGACAACGCCAGTCTGACCTCCCAGCACCACGTTGTTACCAATCTCGACCGAGCCCGAAACACCGGTTTGCCCACACAGCAGGCAATCCTGGCCCACACGGGTGTTGTGGCCGACATGCACTAGATTATCCAGCTTTGAGCCGTTTCCAATGCAGGTATTTCGGATTGTCCCGTTATCAACCGTGCAATTTGCGCCGACCTCAACGTCGTCGCCAATCTCAACCGCGCCCAAAGAGTGGATGCGTAGCCAGCTTTGCGCACGGGCATCGCCCTGATCGCCCATAGTCTTGCGGACGTTTTCGACCCCCGAAACCTCGGGCGTGACAAAGCTGAACCCGTCCCCCCCAATGCGCGCGCCCGGTTGGGCTATGAAACGATCACCGATTTGCGCCCGGGCACCGATGCTCACCATCTCTCGCAGGGTGGCGTTATCGCCCAGAACTGCGTCCATCCCGATCACACAATGCGGTCCGATCACCGCGCCTTTTCCGATACGAACGCGCGCACCAATAACGGTCAACGGTCCAATCGCTGCGCCTTCGCCGATTTCCGCTGTTGGATCGATCACGGCCGAAGAGTGAATACCCGGCTCCACCCCCTGCCCGCGATCCAGCATCGCCGTTATCCCAGCCATCGCCATTCGCGGTCGAGGCACAAAAATTGCGGCTGTTAAGCCCAGTGCTTGCCAATCGGCACCTTCCCACAACACGGCGGCCTTTGCTGAGCCACCGCTCAGCGCTTCAGCATATTTCGGCGACATCGCCATCGCCAAGTCCGACGCAGTAGCGTCCGACGGCTCCGCGGCGCGCCCGATTACAAGGCTTGTGTCACCCTGACTTTCCGCTCCGATAGCGTCGGCGATTTGCTGAATGGAATAGTGCATGTCGGGCTTCCCGGATTAAGGACCTGCCCTGCTGATTACCCTTGAACGTCCGGCAGGGCCACCCCTGCTTTCTGCAAGGCCTCCCAGATTCTTCCGTCCCGCTCATAGACATCGCGTCGATACTGAACCTGCCCTTTCGGTCCAATATAGGCCGTGCGGTAGATCAGGTGGACTGGCACGTGCTGCTCAAGAGGTACTGTCGTTTCCTTACCGGTTGCGAGTACTCGGTGGAAGAACGCCTTCGGATCTTCCTCCTGCTTGGCGAGCAGCGCATAGGCGAACTCAAACGGGTCGGCCAAGCGGATGCACCCGTGAGAGAAGGCACGGACCTCGCGCGCAAACAGGTTTTTGTGCGGCGTATCATGCAGATAGATGTTGTACTGGTTGGGGAACATGAACTTCACCAGCCCCAAAGCATTACTCTTGCTGGGCGGTTGCCGCATTGCGAACGGAAAATTCCTAGCGTTGAACTGATTGAAATCCACAGCGCCGCGGTTGATCTGCCGTCCGCTGCGATCGGTAATCTGGATATGACCAACTGCATTGGGGTTAGACTTCAACTTGGGCAGATATTCCTTGGTAATGATCGAACGCGGGACATACCAACTAGGGTTGATGACCATATGCTCCATCTCATCCGAGAATTCTGGGCTGCGGCGGTCATGTGTGTTTTTGCCGATCACTGCGCGCGTTTCAAACGTGACCGAACCATCGTCGACGATTTTGGCCGAGAAGTCAGCCTGATTCACTAGAATATGCCGCTCGCCGCGCTCGCGCGGCAACCAGCGCTCCCGCTCCAACGCGACATAGACAGACTTGAGGCGATCCGAAGCGCTGCGGTTCAGTTCGGTGATCGTGCCTTGCCCAGCCACCCCATCAGCTGCCAATCCGTGATCGGATTGAAATGCTTGAACGGCGGCCAATAGCGTCTCATCAAACTCTGGGCTGGCCGTGGGCCGCAGATATCCCATGGAAACCAAACGGTTCCGCAGTCTAATGACATTGGGACCGGCATCGCCATATTCCAACTTGTCCACTGGAACCGTCGGGCCCCAACCGCCTTGATGAACTAACTGCTCCAGTACCAACTTCTGCTTCATAAGCGCACGGTACTGAGTGGACTGTGGGGCGAGCTGATCGAAATAGTTACCGTCACCGGCCGAGATCAGATTCGTCAGATGGTCTTTGGCCGAGCTACGCTCGACCTTCCGCACCAAGCCATCGTCAATCGTGGATGGGCGTAACGCTCCGGACTGGAGGTTGCGCGCGTACTCCACAAACGCACGACTTAGCTGGATTTCGATAGCGCCAAGATCACGCGTCGTGCGGGCCTCTTTCATCCGCTCCAACAAAGTTGGAACGCTGTAAGTGCCCTGAGGCAGACCGTGCATATCCACTTTGGCAAGCGCTCGGATTAACTGCGAGCGTCGCGCGGCATGTTGCGAAGTTTCCCCAACCCAAACAGGTTCAAATCCATTCTCGCGGTAAAATTCAGCGATCCCCGACCCTGACGGCGCAAACTCCGCCACCGCCATCTGAAACGCCGTTGTCGATCGAGGTTCCGTGTTGGCGATCGCAGCCGACGCCAGGAAACATGCGGTGAAGATAATACCAGTACGCGTTCGAATGCCTGAGAACATGGGATGGCCTTGATTATTCATAGTTTTTACGCTGCAAACCAGCGCGCCGAATAAATATGATTGCGCCCACTGTGACTTGTCTATTCACAAATGTATCACCGACGCGCATCTTTCGACGCCTGATGCGTCTTTGCATCGCCCGGCGGAAATACGCCGCCAAATGCCTCAAGATTATACATATTTGCGTCACCTGCGCAAAAAACTGCCGAATATTCCCCCTTGAAAAGGTGATTTTGAAAGACTTCTTGGCTGACTTTCGCCTCTGTGTCATAACTCCCGCATCTGGGATGGGAAAAAATTAAGAACGCGCGCGTAACATCGTGCGCAGGCAGGAACAGTACGGGACGAAACTAAAATGACGATGAGCAGTACCTCGGGTTTGACCCGTCGTGCCCTTCTGGGCGCATTTGCGGCTACGGCAGTTGTGGCGGCACCGACTTATTCCAACGCAGCAGGGTTTCTTCGCGGTGGCGGAGACATTCGTCGTATCCGCATGTATTCCGGTCGCACTGGCGAGCGGATCGACATGATCTATTGGGTCGACGGAAAATATATCAAAGACGCGGTGAAGGAAGTGAACCACTTCATGCGCGACTGGCGGACCGATCAGGTCAAAGACATGGACCTGCGCACCATCGACATCATGGCGGCATCGCACAACCTTCTGGATGTGAACGAACCCTACATGCTGCTATCCGGCTATCGTTCGCCGCAAACCAACGCGATGCTACGGTCCCGTTCCCGCCGGGTTGCCAAGAACTCGCTTCACATGAAAGGCCAAGCGGCTGACTTGCGCCTGTCGTCGCGTTCTGTGTCCCAAATGGCCAAAGCAGCCATGTCCTGCCGCGCAGGCGGTGTTGGCAAATACTCCCGCTCAAACTTTGTCCACATGGATTGCGGAGAAGTCCGTAGCTGGGGTGGCTAAGTCACTAGGGAATGTCGATACGACGAGCGCCCTTGGGCGCTCATTTTTTTTTAAAGGACGTCAAAACGCGCACCATCCAAAAAGAACAACCGTATGTAAGTTTACGTTCGAAGAAGAGTCTCGCTTAAATTAGCAGATCTCATTCCTGTAATGGAAAACTTCAAGGCGTTACTTGCTTGAAGGGAATTGATTCTTGCCTGTCGTTCAAGAAGCGGAAAACAGGCGCCCTTCCAGTGCGAAGGAGACAGTCGATTTGAAAGGTTCCTTCCTCATTGGATGAGAAATACCTTTACCGGTGTTTCCTGGCAGGAGGCTCGCTTTTTCCCGGTCGCCAATTAAACCTGTTGATTGCTGCCCTTAGAGGTTACGTCGCCTAAATTTCTATTCTGTTTGTGGCTGCTAAGTTCAGGATTGCGATAGGCTAATTGAGATTGCCGTTCTCTTTATCGGTCTAGAAAATTTTTGTGTTTCGGCACCATGAAATTACCTAATTCCAACGGGCTTGCTACGCCACAAATGGGAAGATTTCGATAAGCCGATCTCTTTGCAATTATTGTACCGAATAATCGTCGGAAAGTTTGATACTGGAAATTTTCGCGGAAAATTGCGATAGTGCGCCCGTAGATACTTATGCAAATTCGTCTCCATTTTGACGTTCTTTTGTTCAACTGACGAACAAATTGCTTCTACCCGGGGGGGTTACCACCAAGTCAATTACGGGTTTTCTGATGGTCAATGGTCTTTCACAGGACGGCTATGCCTTTGATGGAGCACTGGGTTTCGGTGCTGAGGCAGACGGCGGCCGTGGAGGGCAGATCGTCAAAGTGACAAGTCTCGCCGATTCTGGACCCGGCACTCTCCGATGGGCCCTGGAAGAACTAGAAGGTCCACGTATTGTTGTCTTCGAAGTTAGCGGCCAGATTAATCTTCAAGATGCTATTGAGGTCAATGGCGATGTAACAATAGCTGGCCAAACATCGCCCGAAGGCGTCACTATCTCCGGAGCTAGGCTCAGAATAGTAGAAAGTGACGTTATTGTACGCGGCCTCCATTTCCGCCCGGGTGACGGAGAAGGTGAAGATCCCGATAACAGAGACGGCATTTCGATCGGCAGCAGTTTGGTTCAGGTCGAAAACGTCGTGATCGACAGCAATTCTTTCAGTTGGTCAATCGATGAATTGGTCACGGTCTGGTACGGCTCCCAAAACATTACTCTCTCGAACAACATTTTCTCGGAAGCACTAAAATCCTCGCTCCATTCAAAGGGCGACCATTCGATGGGCGTGCTGATCGGCGACGACAGCTCCAACGTGACCGTTTATGGAAACCTGTTTGCTCACAACGAATTCAGGAACGCGGCTGTCGTGGATTCGACCCAGGTCGAGTTCATCAACAACTTGATTTACAACTACGGCACATTTGGGTTTGAGGGACGAACATATTCGACCGCACATGTCATCGGAAACGTCTACATTGCCGGACCGAGTTCATCTACAAACGCAGCAATTGAACTGGGTTCGCTGGAAGAAGGCGCGGCCTACTACCTAGAGAACAACCTTGCAGAAGTCGACGGTGATGCTGTCTCCGAAATCTCTGAGAACCTGCTGTTTGTACCCAGCGGTGTCACTGCACTGCCCTCTTCCGAAGTTATGGATTATGTGCTGGCCAATGCTGGCGCAAGAAATCCTCTGCCAGGTACGATTGACGCAAGGATCATCCAGTCGGTAATCGATGGGACCGGCAGCATCATTGACTCACCCAGCGAAGTTGGCGGCTACGATAACGTACCCAATCCCCCCGCACCGAGTGACCGCGACGACGACGGCGTTCCAGACAACTACGAGGTGTTCGCTGGTTCAGACCCCGACGTTTTTGATGCCCACGGCGATGTAAACGGCAACGGAATCTCGAATATAGAAGACTATATCAATGGGTTGATCGTCAGGGATGATGTACTCGCTCCCGTAGCAGTTTCAGCTTTTTCGCAAAACATCGGCCCGCCTCAGTCCAGCGCCCCCGACACGCAGATCACCGTGACCTTCGCCGACAACATCGCGGTAGACGCCTCCAGCATCGACAGCGGCGACATCACCGTCACCGGTCCGGCCGGGCCGCTCGCGGTCACCGGGGTGTCCCTCGACAGCAACAGCGACGGCACCCCACGCACCGCAACCTATACCGTCGCAGCCCCCGGCGGCAGCTGGGACCTGGCGGACAGCGGCGCCTATACCGTCGCCCTGCTCACCGATGAAGTCTTCGACACCAACGGCAATGCCGTCGCCGCAGATCCAAGCCTCACCGGTTTCACTGTCGACATTGCAGACACCACCGCTCCGGTGGTGCAGTCCGCCAGTGCCCCGGCCATCGATGCGGCCGATACCGGCAATCCCGACACGCAGATCACCGTGACCTTCGCCGACAACATCGCGGTGGACGCCTCCAGCATCGACACCGGCGACATCACCGTCACCGGTCCGGCCGGGCCGCTCGCGGTCACCGGCGTGTCCCTCGACAGCAACAGCGACGGCACCCCGCGCACCGCCACCTATACCGTCGCAGCCCCCGGCGGCAGCTGGGACCTGGCGGACAGCGGCGCCT
>WQBJ01000004.1 GCA_013032095.1 Ruegeria atlantica
GTTCCGGCGTAGCTCAGCGGTAGAGCAGTTGACTGTTAATCAATTGGTCGTAGGTTCGATCCCTACCGCCGGAGCCAAAATCAGTATCAAGTTTGGTGAGCTTTCAAAGACCTGTGCAAATTACGCACGCTTAAGTCTGCACACTGCCCTTATAACCAAATCTTGGCCTTTCCGAGTTTACGGCAGAACTGACCAGAAAACGCTTCAGCCTTGTTTTGAAAGTCACAACAAACCAAAGGTATGCAGGACTTTCTTTGCCTCGCGTTCTGGCAACCCAAACTCGTCAGCCTATTCCAGTTTTCGCTGCACGCCACCAACGAACTCCTCAACGTTTTCGCCACGACCGACAGCATAAATCATAGCCTCAAAGCTGATTTTAGGGAGGTTGACCAACCCCTCCTCGCTCGCAGGACGAACGAATGAATGATTAAACTCCGGCACATCGGGGCTGTTCTCGCGAGTGCCGCCGCAGCGATAGCGCCAAGCCACACATGAGCCTCACTTAGAATCAAACGAACGCATACGCGCGAAGCGTGCTGGATATTCGATAGGCTCGCGACCAGTCAGTCGACGGCCAATGTTACGAAGCCTGATAAACTGGCGCGTCCAAAGGATCTTTTTGCCCTGTTTCTGCAGAACATCTGGGGCCGGTCGATAGAGCGGCGCAAGCTTACCTGCGCTCGTGTCGTAAATAAAACCTCGATAAACCAATTAGCCTGACGGATCGCGCGTATCCAAGAGGTACTCCACCAGAGTTGGGCGGGACAAATCATAAGCGTCTAAATAGAACAGGTATTTGTCGCCCGAAAAGGAATCTCGGCAAAACTCGAATATCGCTTTTCGTTTAGGGGCCTTATCGGTACGTTCAAGCACCCTTGTGAACGGCAGAAAAATCACTTTATCCTCAAATTCGATCCCGTCTGGTTTGAACTGACAACAGATAACCGCCTTCCAATTGGGATTTGTTTGACGACGGAGGCTTTCAACGGTTTTGGCCAGATTGGAACAAACCTTCGACCAGTTATTGGCCTTTTTTTTTGGAAATCAAAGGTATCGAGAAGATCACTTCGGGAGCCTCGTCAACGGGATCACGAGTCATCACATCGCGCCACGGCTCAATTTTTTGATCTGCAGGTTTCTCGTTGCTCTTCAGTCAGGACCATATGCTAACTTCTTCCAAAATTGAAAACCCTTAGCGCGTAGATGGACAATCAACCTAGTCCCCAAAGTAAAACCAATTTTCTTAGAAAGCACAGCTTTTCGGGTCAAGTACAATCACGGAGCAATAAAGCGAGATTTTCGGCTCCAAACCTACCGGGACAACAATTTCGAATGGTTCAAGTTCTCCATCAATTTCTTGCACAAAAAACTGCAAACACCCTCTGGACGTCCCGAAATCCGATTGCTATATGGCGCGGACCGTTCCGGCGTAGCTCAGCGGTAGAGCAGTTGACTGTTAATCAATTGGTCGTAGGTTCGATCCCTACCGCCGGAGCCACATTCCCTATTAAAAAAATCAGCCGTTCAGGGTATTTTCAAAATCCGCCCTTAGCTTGCGTTTTAGAATTTTGCCGGTGGCATTCAGCGGTAAAGCTTCGACAAATACCACCTTGTCCGGCACCTGCCACTTGGCAATTTTACCATCGAAGAAAGACAGCAACTCTTCTTCGGTCGGGTTTTCGCCTTCCGCTTTGACCGCGACCAGCAACGGGCGTTCGTCCCATTTCGGATGCGGTACGCCCACCACGGCGGCGGTGGCCAGTTTGGGGTGGGCAACGGCAATATTTTCCAACTCAACAGAACTGATCCACTCCCCGCCAGACTTGATGATGTCCTTGGAGCGGTCTCGGATCGTCATATATCCATCGGCGTCCAGTGTGGCCACGTCACCCGTGGCAAACCACCCATCCTGCAGCAAGTTTTCATCCTGCATCTGGAAGTAGCTGTCCAGAACCCAATAACCCCGGACCAAAAGATCGCCCTGAGTCTCACCGTCGTGCGGCAGGTCATTTCCGTCATCGTCAACGATTTTAAGTTCGACGCCATAGCACGGTCGCCCCTGGCTTTCCCGTAGCTTGTGCTGCTCCTCCAACGGCAGATCCCGATGTTTGGCCAGAGGGTGGTTCGCGGTACCCAGTGGGCTCATCTCGCTCATGCCCCAAGCGTGAACGGTATCTACGCCATAGGTCTCGCGGAAAGTCTCAATCATTGACGGAGGGCATGCGGCACCTCCGATCACGGTCCGCTGCAGACTGGCTAGCTTGCTGCCCGATTGTTCCGCGTGGGCCAGTAGCCCCTGCCATATCGTAGGAACGCCCATGGCCAAAGTGACACCGTAGGTATCGATCAGATTGACCAGTGCCTCACCATGCAGCCCCGGTCCCGGCAGCACCATGCGCGAGCCCGACATCGCGCAGGCATAAGGCGACCCCCAAGCGTTCACATGGAACATCGGAACCACCGGCATCACCACGTCCATCGCAGAAAACCCAATCACATCGCGGGTGTTTGAGCCGAAACTGTGCAGCACGGTCGAGCGGTGCGAATACAGCACACCCTTGGGATGCCCGGTTGTGCCAGACGTGTAGCATAGGCTTGAGGCGGTGTTTTCATCGAAACATGGCCACAAGAATCCCGCGTCACCGGTCTCGATCAACTCATCATAGAACTGCACGCCCGGGATTTGGGCGATGACCTCCTCGTTCCGTGGCCCCATCAGCACAAAATGCTGCACGTCGGGTAGATGCTCCTGCAGGGCCGCAACCAAAGGTATGAAAGTCGTATCAAAGAACAGAACGCGGTCTTGGGCGTGGTTGATGATATAGGTCAGCTGTTCAGGAAACAGGCGCGGGTTGACCGTATGGCAGACGAACCCCGCGCCTGAGGTCCCATAGTAAATTTCAAGATGCCGCCGGTTGTTCCAAGCCAGCGTGCCGATTCGGGCCTGCGGCTCCAAGCCCAGCTTAGTCAGTGCTGACGCCAGCTTGCGCGCATTTTCTGCCACCTTTCCCCAATTGGTCTCAGTAACCGTGCCGTCGGTTTCAACCGAAAATATCTCGGTCTGACCATGATAGCGATCGGCATGATTTATCAGTGACGAGATCAGCAGAGGCTGCGTCATCATCTGTCCCAGCATGGGCGTCCTCCCTTTGACGGCGCCATTTTGTTCCTTTTGCAGACGTTAGCCCGCAAAAGAAGTCACGGCTTTTCCTTCGGAAGAACCCTGCCAAGCATTTAATTGTCTGACAATAAGAGAATGCAGCCTGTCGCAGCGACAGGCCACAAGTTAATCCGGCTTATTCCCGGTAGCGGAGGGCGTAAGCAACCAAAGCTGCGGTCGAGCCGTCCTTGCCCTCCGCATTTTCATCGCCCTCCACAATGGGACCAAGCGAGGTCGCCAATTCCTTACCCAGTTCCACGCCCCATTGATCAAACGAGTTGATGCCCAGCAGAACCCCTTCCACAAACACACGGTGTTCATAGAGGGCGATGATCTGGCCCAGCACATATGGCGTGAGCTTCGGATAAATCAGGGTCGAGGACGGACGATTGCCCGGGAACACTCGGTGGCGGGCCTGACGTTCCAACTCATCTCCGGTCAGCCCTTTGTCAGCCATGCGCTGTCGTGCTTCGTCCAGAGAGCGCCCTCGCATCAACGCCTCAGACTGCGCCAGACAATTGGCCAGCAGCAGGCGGTGATGGTGGGTGAGTTCGGGTTCATGCCCGTCGGCGGCGACCATGAACTCGCAAGGTATCACGTCAGTTCCTTGGTGGATCAGCTGGTAAAAGGCGTGCTGACCGTTCGTTCCCGGCTCGCCCCATACAACAGGGCCAGAGGGCAACTCCAGCGAGCAGCCGTCCATTGCAACAGATTTGCCGTTCGATTCCATTTCCAACTGCTGGAAATAGGCAGGCAACCGCAGAAGGCGCTGATCATACGGCAAAACCGCGCGGCTGGCGTGGCCCAGCACCTGACGATGCCACACTCCTACCAGAGCCAGCATTACCGGCATGTTCTCAGCCCAATCGGCGGCACGGAAATGCACGTCCATCGCCTGCCCCCCACGGAGGAAGGCGTCAAAGGCGTTCGAGCCAACAGCAATCATCACCGGTAGGCCCACAGGCCCCCAGACCGAATATCGCCCGCCGACCCAATCAGCAAAGCCAAACACACGATCTTCCGGGATGCCGAAAGCCTCAGTCTTGTCCACGGCACTGGACACGGCGGCAAATTGTTTCGTCGGATCGCCTCCGCCATCCACCATCCAGGCCCGCGCGGTACGGGCGTTGGTCATGGTTTCGATAGTGGTAAAGGTTTTCGAGGCCACGATAACGAGCGTCCGCGTCGGATCGAGTTGGCGCAGTGTATCCGCAATATGTGCGCCATCCACGTTGGACACGTAGTGCAGACGCGGCCCATCGTGGTAAGGGGCGAGCGCATGGGTCGCCATTACCGGCCCAAGATCCGATCCGCCAATGCCGATATTCACAACATCGGTAAAACTGCCCCCTGTGCCATTGATCGCCCCGCCACGCACTTCCTCGGCAAAAACGCGCATCCGTTGCAGCGTGTCCAGGACGCCGGGCATCACATCCAGCCCGTCGACCTCAACCGGGCCGCCATCCAGATTGCGCAGTGCCGTGTGCAGAACTGCACGGCGCTCGGTTTCGTTAATCTTTTCGCCCGAGAACATTGCCGCGCGGCGTTCCGCCAGATCTACCTCTTTACACAGAGCGATCAGGGCATCCCGAATTTCTTCGTCAATCTGCGTTTTCGAATAGTCGAACAGCAGATCACCGGTAGATGCAGAAAATCTCTGTGCCCGGTTTGCATCCTCCGCGAAAAGGTCAAGGATAGTTCGGTCTTGCTGGTCTGCGGCTAGCGCAGCGAGTGTGTCCAGTTGCATTGCACTTACTCCGCCCAGTGTACGGTCATGCCACCCAACACCGCGGCGATGGGGGCTTCCTCGGGCGGCAAGGACATAGCGCGCTCCAGCGCGTCCCGTTTTGCAGCCCCAAAGAAAATCAGATGTTTCGACAAAGCCCCGTCCAGCACAGGCGCAGTCAAAGAGATCCGCGCCTCTGGCTGCGCTTCAGATCGCGCAACGGCCAAAGGCGGAGCGTGGCTGTCCAGCGCGGCTTCCAACCCATCCATGCCCGGGAACAGTGATGCCGTATGCATATCTTCGCCCATCCCCAAAACAAGAACCGACAAAGGTCGGATCGGAGTAATCAGGCTCTCGATCTCTGGAAGTACCTCCTCTGGTTCCTTCCCTGGAACAAACAGAGGGATGTACTGCGCCACCGATGCCCGATTGGTCAACAAGCGCTCACGGATCAGGCGTTCGTTGGAACGCTCATGATCGCTCGAGACACAGCG
Organism: Ruegeria atlantica; assembly: GCA_013032095.1. GTDB lineage: Bacteria > Pseudomonadota > Alphaproteobacteria > Rhodobacterales > Rhodobacteraceae > Ruegeria > Ruegeria atlantica_E. The sequence continues at coordinate 5,381 of WQBJ01000004.1, forward strand.
CTCATCCGTGGGCAACACCCACACCCTATCCCATTCCAAATCCGCCGCGCACAGCACATCAAAGATCGGCCCTGGCGTGGTGCCACCCGGAACAGCCAGCGAGACCATGTCGTGGTGCAGCAACGCAGATTCCAGATCGCCCGCCAGCACGTTTGCCACGTCGATGGCCAGCATATCTCTGTCGGCGTATTCCTGTATTTTCATGGGTTTATCCCTTGCCAGCGGCGACCGTCTCGTTTCATCAGCAGCTCGGCGTCGCCCGGGCCAGTGCTGCCAGTCTCATACGGTTTGGGGACATCACCGCGCGCCTGCCAGCCCGCGATGATCGGATCGGTCCAGGCCCAGGCGGCCTCAACCTCATCCCCACGCATGAACAGGGTCTGATTGCCGCGGATCACGTCCATCACCAGCCGTTCATAAGCGTCCGGCGGGTCCTGGTTTTCCGGTCCCAGCGCCTCGGCAAAGCTCATGTCCAGCGGCACGTCGACCAGACGCATCCCACCCTGTCCAGGTTCCTTGATCGTCACCTTCAGCGTGATGCCTTCGTTGGGCTGCAAGCGGATCGACAATACGTTGGCATGCCGGCCGGCGTCAGCACCAAAGATCGAATGTGGCGCGTCCTTGAACATCACATTGATCACCGAAGATCGCGCCACCAGCCGCTTGCCCGTGCGCAGATAGAACGGCGTGCCCGCCCACCGCCAATTGCTGACATGCGTCCGCAGGGCCACGTAGCTTTCCGTGGTCGAGCGGGGATTGCCTACGGTTTCCCGATAGCTGGGTCCATTAGGCCCGCCTTCGAACTGGCCTCTCACGATGTGGTGCGGTTCGACCGGGTCCAGCGCGCGGATAACTTTGAGCTTTTCGTCCCGCACCGCGTCCGGGTCGAACTTGGCCGGCGGCTCCATTGCGATCAGGCACAAGAGCTGCATCAGGTGGTTCTGCACCATATCACGCATCGCGCCAGCGCGCTCATAATATTCCTCGCGCCCGTCTATGCCGACGGATTCGGCCACTGTAATCTGGATATGATCGACATATTGGCTGTTCCAAAGAGGCTCGAACAACATATTTCCAAAGCGGACAGCCATCAAATTCTGAACCGTTTCCTTACCAAGATAATGGTCGATTCGGTAAATTTGCCCTTCCGAGAAATGCGCGGCCAGAGTGGCATTTAAAACCCGCGCGCTTTCTAAATTGTGACCAAACGGCTTTTCGACAACAATCCGCGTCTTCTCGGTCGCAAGATCATGGGCTTTGATCCGCTCGGCCAACGGCCCGAACAATCGCGGCCCAACCGAGAAATAAAACGCCCGCACCCGATCCTTAGTGAGCTTCCCGGCAAGCCGATCCCACCCTTCCTCGGAGAGCGCATCCAACGAAACATAATCGACCCGCTGCAGAAAGACCTCAAGCGCATTGGTGTCCTTACAGTGCCTTGGCGCATGAATTTGCAACGATTCGGTGACGACCTGGTGGAAGGTGTCCCGGTCGTATCCCGCTCGAGCGGCACCTATGATCTGCACGTCCTGCGGCCATTGCCCTGCGCAAAACCTCCGAAACAACGCGGGCAATATCTTGCGCTGCGCAAGATCGCCGGTGCTGCCGAATATGACCAGATCGAAAGGGTCGACGGGTATGACACGAGAAACCATGTGTTTCCCCTACCTTACCCCTGTCGACATGTCTAATGTTAGCGCAATCATTTTTCAATTTTTTCCCATCATCAAAACTCTGTCAGGTCAGGTCCGATGCCCTTAACTAACCCGGTCCAAGTGGCTAAGTCAGCATTAAGACATCAAGGAACCGGATACCGGAATGAAAGACAACGCCCCTCAGAGCGCCAATATCGGCAAGTTTCAGGACAAATTAGTGACAGCTGACGGGCAAACGCGGGCTTCTGTGTCTCTCAGCAACCCCGAGACGCTTTGGTTCAACACTGGCACACTGTGCAACATCGAATGCGCCAACTGCTATATCGAAAGCAGCCCCACCAATGATGCGCTGGTATACATTACTACCGCTGAGGTACGGGATTATCTGGATCAGATTGAGGACCGAAACTGGCCGGTGCGCGAGATCGGTTTCACTGGTGGTGAACCCTTCATGAATCCGGAAATGATAGACATGACCCGCGCCGCTCTGGAGCGAGGTTATGAGGTTCTGATCTTAACCAACGCGATGCAACCAATGATGCGCCGCAAGATGCGCGAAGGACTGCTGGAACTCCAGCGCGACTATGGAACGAAGCTAAACCTGCGGATCTCGGTCGACCATTACCGCCCCGAACTGCATGACAAGGAACGCGGCGCTGGCAGTTTCGCCAGAACCCTGACCGGGATGGAATGGCTGCGCGATCACGGGTTCAACATGGCCATTGCAGGACGCACCGTCTGGGGTGACAGCGAAACAGAAAGCCGCGCTGGCTATGCGGCGTTTTTTGCCGAGTATGGGTTTGATATAGACGCCCAGGACCCGGGCAAAACGGTGCTATTTCCCGAGATGGACGAAACTGTAGAAGTACCTGAAATTACAACAGCTTGCTGGAGTATCCTGAACAAATCACCGAACGCAGTAATGTGCGCCAATGCTCGTATGGTAGTAAAACGCAAAGGAGCTAGTCACCCCGCTGTTCTGGCTTGCACTCTGCTACCCTACGCTCCCGAATTTGAAATGGGTCATACTCTCGCTGAGGCCGAGGCAGATGTGCATCTGAATCATCCCCACTGTGCCAAGTTCTGCGTTCTGGGCGGAGCAAGTTGCTCGGGCTGATCAGTTCAATTCGGGGGACTTCCAGAACTTCGTGCCTGAGGCCCCAGCCGAAACGCGCCACCCCTTTTTGCCAAGAACAAAGAATGACCGGCCGTCGGTAAACCGCACAGTCTGCCCCGAACTGTCGTCCCCATACATGGCTCCGGTTTCCGCCGTCGCGTCGTATCCGTTTTCGATGAACTTCTCCAGATCGGTTGATGTTTCGAACAGGATTACGAATTTGGTCTCGAATCCACCAATTCCCACGGCTGCGCCAACACCACCTGTCCCCATGTTCATATAAGTATGCTCGCCGGTGTCCTTTGAGACCGCCACCCCACGTCCATACCCAGCCGAGACCGGAAAGACCGAGATCTTACGCGAGTCGAACGCCGCATACCCTGCACTGACACCGAAGAGTTCATCAGCATCTGGATCTTCCGCCAGAAGTTGGGTCAGCACGTCAATAGCCATGAGGTCCAGTTTGGCACGCGTCTCTTCCGGCGTCGCCTCATTCGTCACAAGATCGGTGGTAGAATTAATCGTCTCATCAACGGCATTGGCGCCTTTTTCTACAGAGTTGCCAACGGCTTCGGCACCGCGCCCTATGGCGTCTGCGGTGCTCTCGGCGCCTTTCTTGATTTTATCCAGAACACCCTCGGCAGAGGTTGGCCCACCCATGAGCAGCGCGGCCATAAGAAACAAAACTCGAGGCATAAAGCGATTCCGTATGTGACCAATGATTTGGCCGACACCTTAGCCGAAGCACCTTAAAATATAACTGGTCTTAATCGTTACTGGCCGAAAAATTCAGCCCAACACTCAGTTCACTCTGAATTCACCCACAACATTGCGCCATTCTCCGGGCGCGATCATCTTGCGATGCGTGAACCGGACCGAATGCAGCGGACCTTCGATCTCGCGCTGCCAGAACTCGACAAATTTAAAGAGCTTCGGATGATCCGGTGCCAGGTCATAATCCTGCCAAATGAACGTATTCAGAACGTGGATATAGTCGGGCATGTGGTAGAAGAATTCCGCCGTCGTCAGCCCGTACCCCTTGAGCATCAATTCGGTTTCGCTTTGCTCCATGCAGACCTCCAATTTTGTTGCAAGGTCTCTTCAGGGTAACACGAAAACCCCCTAATCCTTAGTTAACAATTAGTTACTCTGACGTTACAGGGGTTTTTCGCACGCAAAAACGTTGCTTGCTTGCACCTTATGTGCCGGGTCTGATAAGGTGCATCCACAAGATATAGACCCTGCACAAAGAACGGGCAGTTTACGTGAGCGATACGCCAGAAACCCCAGAAAACATGGATGAAACCCCGCCGCAGCGCCCAGCCTATGACGGCCCGACGGTGTCCATCGAATCCGAGATGCGCACGTCCTATTTGGACTATGCCATGTCGGTCATCGTGTCCCGCGCGATCCCTGATCTGCGCGACGGGCTGAAGCCGGTGCACCGGCGTATCCTCTATGCGATGCACGAGACCGGGAACACGCACGACAAGGCCTACCGCAAGTCGGCGCGCCCGGTTGGCGACGTGATGGGTAAATACCACCCGCACGGCGACAGCGCGATCTATGATGCGCTGGTGCGGATGGCACAGGATTTCTCCATGTCGTTGCCGCTGCTGGATGGTCAGGGCAACTTTGGCTCAATGGACGGCGATAACCCGGCGGCCATGCGGTACACCGAAGTGCGGATGGACAAACCCGCCGCCTCCCTGCTGGCTGATATCGAAAAAGAAACAGTCGATTTTCAGGACAACTACGACGGCAAGGACCGGGAACCGACCGTCCTGCCCGCGCGTTTCCCGAACATGCTGGTCAACGGTGCCGGTGGTATCGCCGTGGGTATGGCGACGAATATCCCGCCGCATAACCTTGGTGAAGTGGTAGACGCGACGCTGGCCCTGATCGACGACCCTGATCTGACGTCCGAGCAACTGATCGAATACGTCCCCGGCCCCGACTTTCCGACCGGCGGCGTGATGCTGGGCCGCTCTGGCGCGCGCAAGGCCTACCTTGAAGGGCGCGGCAGCGTGATTATCCGTTCCAAGACCCGCGTTGAGGAGATCCGCAAAGACCGTTACGCAATTGTGGTCGATGAAATTCCTTATCAAGTGAATAAGGCCGCGATGATAGAAAAGATTGCCGAGGCCGTTCGCGAAAAACGCATCGAAGGTGTCAGCCACGTTCAGGACGAATCCGACCGTAACGGCGTGCGGGTCGTGGTCGAGCTAAAGCGTGATGCGACGCCCGAAGTGGTGTTGAACCAGCTGTATCGTTTCTCACCAATGCAGACGTCGTTCGGCTGTAACATGCTGGCCCTGAACGGTGGTCGGCCTGAGCAGCTAACCCTGCGCCGGTTCCTGACTTCATTTATCGATTTCCGCGAAGATGTCGTTGCCCGCCGCACCGCCTATGACCTGCGCAAGGCGCGCGAGCGCAGCCACATCCTATGCGGTCTGGCCGTGGCCGTTTCGAACGTGGACGAAGTCGTTGCCACGATCAGATCCTCAGCCGACGCAGCCGAGGCGCGTGAAAAGCTGATGACGCGCCGCTGGCCTGCAGCCGAGATCGAGGGCTATCTGCGCCTGATCGACGATCCTCTGTCCAAAATGAACGACGACGGCACCTATAACCTGACGGAAGTTCAAGCCCGTGCCATCCTCGACCTGCGTCTACAACGCCTGACCCAACTAGGTGTCAAAGAGGTCACGGACGAGCTGGAAGAACTGGCTGCCAAGATCAAGGAATATCTGGATATTCTGTCATCGCGCGAACGCATCATGTCGATCATCGGAGACGAGCTGCGAAGCGTGCGCGAACAGTTCGCAGTGCCGCGCCGTACCGAAATCGTCGACTGGTCCGGCGATATGGAAGACGAGGACCTGATCGAGCGCGAAGACATGGTCGTGACCGTCACTTCGGGCGGTTACATCAAGCGCACTCCGCTTGCCGATTTCCGCGCGCAAAAGCGTGGCGGCAAGGGCCTGTCGGGAATGCAGACCAAAGAAGAGGATGTGGTTACCAACCTATTCGTGGCCAACACCCACACGCAGCTGCTGTTCTTCACCACCGAAGGCATGGTCTACAAACTCAAGACATGGCGCCTGCCACAGTCCAGTCGGACGGGTAAAGGCAAGGCAATTGTCAATATCCTGCCGATCCCGACCGGCGTCTCCATCGCGGCGATCATGCCCGTGGATGTGCCGGACGAGGAATGGGAAAACCTGCAGATCGTCTTCGCCACAAGCGCCGGCGACGTCCGCCGAAACCGCCTGTCAGACTTCACCAATGTGCGCCGCAACGGCAAGATCGCGATGAAACTGCCCGAAGGCGTGGAACTGGTGAACGCCCGTATCTGTTCCGAAGATGAGGACGTGATGCTGGTCACCAACTCAGGCCGTGCGATCCGCTTCCGCACCACCGATGTGCGTGTCTTCAATTCACGCGAATCCACCGGTGTGCGCGGCATCAGGCTGACCAATGGCGACCGCGTGGTTTCGATGTCGGTGATCCGTCATTTCGAGGCAGGCCCGGACGAACGCGCGGCATATCTCAAGATGCGCCGTGCCGTGGCGGGTATCGCCGATGATGGCGAAACCGATGAGGATGAGGCCACCCCCGGCACCATCACTCAGGAGCGCTATGCCGAGATGTCGGCCGCAGAGAACCTGATCCTGACCATCACGACGGGCGGCTCGGGCAAGCTGAGCTCCAGCCACGATTACCCGGTCCGCGGACGCGGTGGCATGGGGGTTGCGGCCATGGACAAGGCGATGCGCGGCGGAGAGCTGGTGGCCTCGTTCCCGGTTGAGATCGACGATCAGATCATGCTGGCCACGTCCAAAGGTCAATCAATCCGGGTGCCCGTCGAAGGCATCTCGTTCCGGTCCCGAAGTGCGGGCGGTGTGAAGGTGTTCAACACCGGCAAGGGCGAAGAGGTCGTCAGCGTCGCCTGGATCGCGGATCAGGGCGAAGACGAGTCTGAAGAATAAGACTACTATAGTGGCCCCAGAGCGCGTTGTTTTGGGGCCGCGGAACTGTTTTTTCCAACGGTCACCCAAAATGTGACAATCGACGGTTTGCCCAGTTGAACGATCAGATTGGCGTTGGTTTCTGTATTTCCTAAAAATCGCTATTCTATGACCAAGGGTATTTGAAACAGCAGTTTCAAGAGGTCGTTTTAATGCGAATTTTGTTCAAACAAAGTATAGTTATCTTTTGGTTCCTCTGGTGGACATTTGCGTTTTTGACCGATTTCATCGGCGGGCTAGAGCTGCTGGGGATGACTTCAACCCCTTGGTTTGACGGTCACAACTTTCCGTTTCTGCAAAAAACGCTGGCGCAGTTTGGAGCCTCTATGGGCGTTAGTGTGTTTCTATTTGTCGGAATCATTCTGTGGCTACTTCTATCGACGCTGCTTTTTGCGTTTGCCTCTATCACCCCTTATTCCCGAAGAGATCTTTGGCAATATCGGGTCGACGCGGCCTTTATCGTATCGCTAGGATTGTGGCTTGCTTTTTTCTTGGCTGATCAGACGGTCATGAATTTTGACCTTGAAGAAAACCATATGGTTCAGGGGGGCTTTCAACTTTTGTGCTATCTGACCATCCACTTGTTACCCGATTAGCAATACTCGACGCTCCTAAAGCTTGTGCGCGAAACCAAGCAACGCGGTCCGAGTGTGTTGACGAACGCTGCCGAAGGTCCCGCGCTCAAAGACCGTATAGCGTACCGAATTTCTGTTCCAAATATGTCAACAACGGCTCCGGCCCCGGCTCAACCCCGCTGGCGCGTCGGACAGTTTCGCGTGGAGCGTACAGCCCGCCATGACGCTGAAGGTTCTCGCGCAGCCAGCCGGTTGCGCCGGACGTATCGCCCTCGGCCAATTGCGTATCCAGACCAGGCACAGCAACACGCAAAGCTTGATAGAGACACCCGGCATAGACATTGCCCAAGGAATAGGTTGGGAAATAACCGAACAATCCGACAGACCAGTGGACATCCTGCAAGCACCCGTTCGACGGCTTGTCGACCTCGTAACCGAAATCGGCCTTGAACCTGTCGTTCCACGCGGCCTCCAGATCGCTGACCTGCAGGTCTTGGGCCATCAGGGCGCGTTCCAGATCAAAGCGCAGCATGATGTGCAGGTTGTATTGCACCTCATCTGCCTCGGTGCGGATATAGCCGTTATGGACGCCATTCACCGTGGCGTAGAAGGCATCTGCATTCGCGATCCCGAAATCCCCAAATACCTCCACCATCTGATCATATAGCCAGCCGGTAAAGGCGCGCGAGCGGCCAAGTTGGTTCTCGTAGATGCGGCTTTGGCTTTCATGCACGCCCATCGACGCGCCCTGCCCAAGCGGCGTCAGCAAATAGGTAGGGTCGATGCCCTGCTCATAAGTGGCGTGGCCGACCTCGTGAATGGTCGAGTAGAAGCAGTTGAACGGGTCGGTCTCACTGGTGCGAGTGGTGATCCGTACGTCCAGTCCGCTGCCCGAGCTGAACGGATGCACCGCCTTGTCGACGCGGCCGGTGTTCAGGTCATAACCGAAGGTGGTCGCCAGTTTCTGCGACAGGCGCATCTGCGCCAGCTCGTCGAATTTTCCAGTCAAGGCTTGCGGCGCAGGTTTGTCCAGAACAGCAGCACGCAGAGCCACCAGACGGGGGCGCATCTGGTCGAAAATCTCGGCGATCTGTGCGCCCGTTGTGTAGGGTTCGTAATCCTCGACCATGGCGTCATAGACATCGCCGCCTTGCGCCAGTGCCGCGCCCTCTTCACGTTTCAGCGCGACGACTTCTTGCAGCACAGGCAGAAACGCCGCTACGTCCTCATCTGCACGAGCCTGCGCCCATGTACCCTGTGCCGCAGAGGTCACGCGCGCGATGGCTTTCGCCAGATCGGCGGGCACTTTGACCGTGCGCTCGTATGATCGGCGGATGTCGCGCACCTGCGCCTTACCGACCTTATCCTGCGGGTCAGCCTTTTCCAGCCACTCGGCCACGCGCGGATCGGAACGGCGGGAATGCAGAACCGCCTCGATCGCGGCCATTTCCTCGGCTCGTTGCGGGGCCGCACCGCGCGGCATCACTGTTTCCTGATCCCAACCCAGCCGCCCGGCGATCTGCCCGAGGGCCGAGGTTTCGCGTTGAAAGGCCATCAGGTCATCATAGGCGGTCATAAGGTCAGGCTCCGCGGATTGAGGTAGCGATTGGGTAAGCGGTTAGGAACCGCGCGCGCAGGATTAGGGTCCAGACGACAACGGCCATGAACTGGTGGAAGATGGCAAGCTGCCACGGGGCCGCGTAGACCACGGTCAGGATACCGATGACCAACTGCAGCGACAGCGCCGCAAAGGCAGCGTTGAAGGCAAAACGCGTCTGCGGGTGCGCACTGGTGCCGCCGCGTCGCCAGACGATGATGGCGAAGATGAACAGCAGGTAACCCGCGCAACGGTGAATGAACTGCACCAAGCCGGGGCTTTCGAAGAAGTTGCGCCATAGCGGTTCCAGCATCGTCGCATCGGGCGGCAACAGCTGCCCGCCGATCAACGGCCAATCGGTGTAAGACCGACCCGCGTCGATCCCGGCGACCAACGCACCGATAAGGATTTGCAAGAACGCAAAGTGCATCAGGCCGGTCGACAGCGAGAACAATTTCGCCTCTTTCGCGCGGCGGGCCTGCATCAGGTCACGCTCTTCGCGGCCCAGTTCAAAGATGTACCAGGCAAGGAAGCCAAGGATCACGAAGGCCAGGCCCAGATGCACCGCCAAACGGTAGCTGGCGACGGCGATCATGCCCTCACCCTGTGTCACGCCCGACGCGACCATCCACCAGCCGACAGCACCTTGGACGCCGCCCAGAAGGCCGGGGATCAGCAACTTGCCGGTCCATCCGGTTGGAATTTTACGCGCCACGAGGAAACCAAGGAAGCCAAGCGCCCAGACAAGGCCGATCACGCGGCCCAGTTGGCGGTGGCCCCATTCCCACCAGTAGATGAATTGGAAATCACTCAGCTCCATCCACTGGTTCTGAATGCGCCACTGGTCGATCTCTTTGTACTTGTCGAATTCGGCCTGCCAATCGGCCTCGGTCATCGGTGGGATGGCTCCGGTGATCGGGCGCCATTCGGTGATCGACAACCCGCTATCGGTCAGACGCGTGAGGCCACCAACGGCGATCATCACGACGACAAGCGCAAACAGGATCATCAGCCAAATCCGGATTGCACCGCGCGCACCGCCGCGGCCCCGGTCGATCATGCCGGGCTGCACCGCCTGTTGTTTCTCGGTGTCCGAAACCTCTTCGAAGATGCTGCGCTTACCGCTCATGCCGTCCTCATGTCCTGATTTTCGTCGCAAGCTAGGGCCTGAGTGGAGATAGGTCCAGCCTCAGCCCTTTTCCTTCCAGCGGACCATCTGCCGCATGATCCCGTGCAGCATCTGCACATCCGCCCGTGTCATCCGCATCCGCGACCACAGGTTGCGCAGGTTGGTCTTCATGCCGTCGGCTTTTTCCGGCGGATAAAAGAAGCCTGCCTCTTCCAGCCGGTCCTCGTAATGTTCGACCAGCTTTTCGACCTCAATCCCCGTGGCCCAGTCGCCCTTACCCAGATCGGTGGCCTCATGCACCACATCCCCGGTCTGGCGCATCCACTCATAAGCGGTGAGCAACACACATTGACCGAGGTTCAGAGAGGCGTATTCCGGATTCACCGGCACCGAGATAATAGCATTGGCCTTGGCGATATCTTCGTTCTCAAGCCCTGCCCGTTCAGGGCCAAACAATACGGCGACCTTCTCACCCAACGCGACCTTTTCGGCCGCAATCTGCATGGCGCGCTCGGGGCTGTAGACCGGCTTGGTCAGACCGCGCTGCCGTGCCGTGGTGGCAAAAACAAAAGTGCTGTCAGCCAGCGCGCCTGCCAGGTCGTCGAACAGCTGCGCCTCATCCAGCAGACGACCGGCTCCGCTGGACATCGCCACCGCCTTGGGGTTCGGCCATCCGTCGCGCGGCGCCACGATCCGCATCCGGTCCAGCCCGAAGTTCCACATCGCCCGCGCGGCGGCACCGATGTTTTCCCCCATCTGAGGGCGCACGAGCACAAAGGAAGGCTGAGATTTGTCGCTGGGCATGGCTGTCTCCGGAAAACTGCGCCTGCTGTAATCGGCGCGCTGGCGCAGGGCAAGGCGTCGAGACAGTCAATTAAGCTATAAATCGGCATAAAAGTTTGCTTCCCCGGCGCAATCCGCTAAACCGCGCCAAAGACTGAAAGCGAAGGACGCGCCGATGGACACCCCCGAGCAGCCGCAGATTTACTTGATTACCCCGCCCACGATCTCTCTAAGCAGCTTCCCCGAACAACTAGGTCGCGTGCTTGACAGCGCGGATATCGCCTGCATCCGGCTGGCACTGGCCGGTGCGGATGAGGACGCCATCGCCCGCGCCGCTGACGCCTGCCGCGAGGTCGCCCATGCGCGTGATGTAGCGTTGGTGATCTCCAACCATGTCCTGCTGGCGCAGCGTCTAGGTCTGGACGGGGTGCATCTGGACGACGCGGCGCGCTCGGTCCGGGCTGCGCGCAAGGAACTGGGTGCAGATGCTATCGTCGGCAGTTTCTGCGGAGCCTCCAGCCATGACGGCATGACCGCTGGCGAAGCGGGATCGGATTATGTGGCGTTTGGTCCGGTCGGCGCGTCGGCTTTGGGCGACGGTACAACCGCAGAAAAAGACCTGTTCCAGTGGTGGTCCGAAATGATCGAGGTTCCCGTTGTGGCCGAAGGCGGCCTGACCCTTGACCTGATCCGCGATCTGGCCCCTCACACCGACTTCTTTGGCATCGGCGACGAGATCTGGTCGCAGGACAACCCGGTTGCCGCGCTAAAGACGCTCACCGACGCGATGTGAGCGTTAACCCTTGCGCACGCGCCGGGGCTGCGGCATGAGTTCGTCATGACTCAGAACAGCAAAATCCTGTGTATCGGCTCGGTCCTTTGGGACATAATTGGACGCTCTGCCAGCGCAATGCGGCAGGGCTCGGACGTGCCGGGCCGGATCACCCGCCTTCCCGGCGGCGTGGCAATGAATATTGCCATGACACTGGTCCGTTTCGGTATGACGCCGACCTTGCTGACCGCCATTGGCCGGGACCCCGAGGGAGACGAATTGGTCAACGCCTGCGCCCGGCTGGGGATGGTGACAGACCACATTTATCGCTCGCAGGATTTGCCGACCGACCGATATATGGCCGTCGAAGGAGCCAACGGCCTGATCGCTGCAATTGCCGACGCGCATTCGCTGGAGGCAGCCGGAGCTAAAATCCTGCGCCCCCTGATGCACGGACCGTTGGGCTACGAGAATATGCCGTTCGAAGGCCCGATTGCTCTGGATGGCAACTTGACATTGACCCTGCTGGAGGAAATCGCCCAAAGCCCCGCCTTTGCGAAGGCTGACCTGCGCGTGGCCCCAGCCTCGCCCGGAAAGGCCGAGCGGTTACTGCCCTTCCTGAAACACGCCCGCGCGACGCTCTATGTGAACCTGGAAGAGGCAGGCATTCTGTGTCAGCGCGAATTTACCGATTCCGAGAGCGCTGCCAAGGGCCTGCTGGATCGCGGCGCGCTGCGCGTGCTGGTCACCGACGGCGGAAACTCAGCCACCATCGGCAGTGCAAACGAAATCCTGACCCAAACACCCCCGTCCGTTCTGGTCACCCGTGTGACCGGTGCAGGCGATACTTTCATGGCGGCCCATATCGCATCCGAGGCCAGTGGCGCTTCGAACGACGAAGCCTTGCCTCGTGCACTGCACGCCGCCGCAACTTACGTTTCCGGAGAAACTCCACTGTGATCGACATCCAATATTCCGCCGAGGTTCGCGCAGCAAAAGACGCAAACCAGCCTATCGTCGCGCTGGAAAGCACCATCATCACGCACGGGATGCCCTACCCTCAGAACATCGAGGTGGCGGCGCAAGTCGAGCAAGACATCCGCGACGCGGGAGCCGTACCAGCCACGATCGCAGTGATTGATGGCAAGCTGCACGTTGGGCTTGAGGCAGACGAACTCAAGTCGCTAGGTCAGGCGCAGGGCGTGGCCAAACTGTCCCGCGCGGACATGGCCGCCTGCATTGCAACTGGCGGCACCGGCGCCACCACAGTTGCGGCAACAATGATCGCCGCCCATTACGCGGGTATCGAAGTTTTCGCCACCGGCGGTATCGGTGGCGTTCACCAAGGGGCTGAGACGTCGTTCGACATCTCAGCCGATTTACACGAACTGGCCCAAACTCCGGTTACCGTAGTGGCCGCAGGCGCAAAAGCGATCCTGGACCTGGCCAAAACGCTTGAGGTGCTGGAAACGCTAGGTGTTCCCGTCATCGCGCATGGTCAGGACGAATTCCCGGCCTTCTGGTCGGCCAAGTCGCCCTATGCCTCGCCTCTGCGAATGGACACCGCGGAAGGAATCGCCAAAGCCCACGCCACCCGCCGTGCGCTCGGCCTGCCCGGAGGCCAGCTGATCGCCAACCCAATCCCCAGTGCAGATCAAATCCCGGCCGAAGAACTGGCCCCGATCATCGCCTCGGCCCAAGAGGACGCCGAAACGCATCGGATCACCGGCAAAGGTGTCACGCCTTACCTTCTGCAACGAATTTACGAACAGACTGACGGCCGTTCGCTGACCGCCAATATTGCGCTGGTTCGTAATAACGCCCGCCTTGCTGCTGGAATAGCAATTGCTCTGACGAGAACGGCCTAGAACAGCCCTATTGCACCAAGCGCCCGGACTGCTTACCTAAATCCGCAAATCACTCAGGATCGCAATGAACACACCGTTTGACGAAGAACCCCATCGCCGCCCCGGCCTGTTTTCCCGGCTGCGTGCGTCGTTTCTTACGGGCATCGTCGTCATTGCACCGGTCTGGCTGACGATCTGGCTGATCTGGTCCGTGGTGGGATGGATCGACAGCGCCGTCCTGCCGCTGATCCCGCAACAGTTTCAGCCCGAGCAATATGTGGGCATCAACCTACGCGGCGTTGGTGTGGTCATCTTTCTGGTGTTCACTGTTCTGGTGGGGTGGATTGCCAAGGGCATTCTAGGCCGCTCGTTCATTTCATTCACCGAAAGCCTGGTCGACCGGATGCCAGTCGTCCGTTCGATCTATTCCGGCATTAAGCAAATCTCCGAGACAGTCTTCGCCCAGACCGAACGGTCTTTCGAAAAAGCCTGTCTGGTTCAGTACCCCCGCCGTGGCATCTGGGCCATCGGCTTTGTATCCACCACCGCCAAGGGTGAAGTGTCCGTGCGCGCCGAAACCGCAGGTGACTTGCTGAGCGTGTTCATCCCGACCACGCCCAACCCCACCTCGGGCTTTTTGCTGTTTTTTCCGGCCGAAGACGTGATCCTGCTGGACATGTCTATCGAGGACGCGGCCAAGCTGGTGATTTCAGCCGGGTTGGTCTATCCCAACGGCAAAGATCCGACGCAACCACCCGAGTGATCAGCTGAACATCTCGGGCAGGTTCACGGTGCTGGCTTTCCCCAGGTCCACCTTGTGATCATTGAGGAACCGATGCGCCGCTGCGCGTCCGGCCTCTTTCAATTTGTGTAGTACCACCGGGTTGGGCACCGTTTTGGTCGCCACCGAAAGATTGTTCATAAGTTCATCATCGGCGATCATGTGGACCAGAACCCGGCTCATTTCTCCCGCTTTCAACTTACCCTCAGCCAACAAGCGTTGAACGAAGCTGATCGCGCGCAATTCGCGGAACAGGGACGAGTTGAAGCTGATTTCGTTGATCCGATTTTGGATCTGCTGCGGCGTCTTGGGTATTTCATCCCGTTCCAGCGGGTTGATGTTCACGATCACTATATCATCGGGCAGGTCGTTGTTGAACAACGGGTAGAGCGCCGGGTTGCCGGTATAACCGCCATCCCAATAAGCCTCAGTCCGGCCGGACTTGGGGTCAAAAATCTCGACTGCCTGAAACAGGTTTGGCAGGCAAGCCGAGGCCAGAATTGCGTCGGTCGAAACCTCTTCGCCCGTGAACACTCGGATTTTGCCGCTGCGGACACAGGTGGCGCACACAAACAATTGCGGGCCCTCATCCGCACAGATCTCGTGGAAATTAAACCGATCCACAACCGGCTCCAGCGGGTTGCGATAGAACGGGCCGTACGCGTAAGGCGAGACCAGACGGGACCAGGCGTCGCCCGCTGAAAACGGCAACGAGTATTCCATCGCTTGGGCAATCTGCGCAGGCTCGATCGCTTGCATCCAGTTGGCAAGGCGCATGTCACCAACGGCCCCCATACGCTCCCATAGCCCATCCAGATTGGCTCGAGCGCCGTCTCGCCCGTTACGGACCATGCCTGACTTGAACGCAGCTCCATTCAGTGCGCCGGCCGACGTCCCAGTGATCGCAGCAACCTCGATATCCTCTTCGTCCAGCAGACGATCCAGAACACCCCAGGTAAACGCGCCATGCGCGCCACCACCCTGCAAAGCCAGGTTGATCCGTTTCATTGCGGGCCTCCTAGATCAAAGAGCCGTCCAGCCCCCATCCACCGAGATCGTCGTGCCGGTGATCTGTGCCGCCGCGTCGGAGCACAGGAAGATCGTCGTGCCGCCCAGTTGCTCAACCGTCGCAAACTCTTTCGAGGGCTGACGTTCCAGCAGGATGTTTTTAACCACATCCTCGCGGCTCATGTTGTATTCCTTCATCGTGTTCGGAATCTGCGCCTCGACCAGAGGGGTCAGCACGTAACCGGGACAGATGGCGTTGCAGGTGATCGGTTCCTGCGCGGTTTCCAGCGCCACGGTTTTCGTCATCCCGACCACGCCGTGCTTCGCCGCGATATAGGCCGCTTTGAAGGGTGAAGCCGTCAAACCATGCGCCGAGGCGATATTGACGATCCGACCCCAACCCGCCTTACGCATCATCGGCAGCGCTGCAGCCATAGTGTGATAGGCCGAGTTCATATTGATCGCGATGATCGCATCCCACTTGTCGACCGGGAACTGATCAATAGGAGCGACATGCTGAATACCGGCGTTGTTCACCAGGATGTCGCAGGCACCTGCTTTCTCAATCAGCGCACGGCATTCGCCGCCATTGGACATGTCGGCTTTGATGTAACGTGCATTGGTTCCGGTCTCTTGCGCGATCTCGGCCGCAAGCGCGTGATCCTCATCCCTATCCGTGAACGAGTTCAAAACCACGTCGGCTCCGGCTTTGGCCAGTTCACGCGCGACCCCAAGTCCGATCCCCGAATTCGATCCTGTGATGATCGCTGTTTTTCCCGCCAGGCCCATGAGCTTTCTCCCTCAAAATCCGCTTTGGCGGCACAGTGCCATGCTGCACATGCAAAGGAAACGGGGAAACATCCGGGTTCTGCATCCGGGTGGGAAATGCTTCAAAAAAAACGCCCGCACGAAGCGGGCGTTAAGTTATTGAGGCAGGTTTCATACAGGCAAGAAACCTATCGAGCAGTGCAACCTTTATACGCAATTCCCCGCCTTCGTCCAAGCTAAAAGTTTGATAATAAGAAAAATCATCGGTACTGTGAATCCCAACAAAATAAGGCCTGAGCAGGATTGTTTCCAAAATGCGCCCCAATTTTCTACGCCCCGTTCGTCCTCTGATCGCGGGAATCGCCTCCGTTTTTGCCGTCACCATCGCCCACGCAGAATCGGCCCATGGCATAGCTATGTACGGCGACCCTGCCTTACCACCGGATTTTGTGTCTCTGCCCTATGCCAACCCGGATGCGCCCAAAGGCGGGAAAGTTGTTTTTGGAAATACCGGCGGCTTTAACAGTCTGAACCCGTTTGTGCAAAAAGGGACCTCACCTTGGCAGCTTCGGTTCTGGACCCACGAGAGCCTGATGGGCCGGTCCTGGGACGAACCCTTCACTCTTTACGGGTTGTTAGCCGAATCAGTAGAGACTGCACCAGACCGGTCTTGGGTCGAATTTACCCTGCGCGAAAAAGCCCGTTTCTCGGATGGTAGCCCGGTAACTGTCGACGATGTTATCTGGTCATATGAGACTTTGGGAACCGAAGGACATCTTCGGTACCGTGGGCTTTGGGGCAAAATCGACAGTATTGAACAAACCGGCCCGCGCACGGTACGCATTACATTTAATGAACCTGACCGGGAATTGGCACTGATCGCGGGATTACGGCCGATCCTGCAAAGAGCACAGTGGGAGGGCAAGGATTTCGCCAATGCCTCACTGCATGACATCCCCATCGGTTCAGGGCCTTATGTGATCGATAGCTATGAAGCCGGGCGATACGTCAACCTGCGCCGCAATCCAGACTATTGGGGCGCGGATATCCCCTTCCGCCGCGGCACCATGAACCTTGATGAGATGCGGATCGAATTTTATGGCGACGGCACCGTACTGTTCGAGGCATTCAAGGCCGGGGAATTGACCGCGGTCCGCGAGTTCAACGCTGACAAATGGGATACCCAGTACAACTTCCCCGCAGTGCAACGTGGCGACGTGGTCAAGACCGAAATCCCACACGGAAAACCGTCTGGCATGACGGGTTTCGTCATGAACACGCGCAATGCACCATTCGACGACTGGCGTGTTCGAGAGGCGCTGCTGCTGGCCTTCAATTTCGAATACATCAACGACACAATTACAGGCGGCGCGCAGCCGCGGATCACCTCGTATTTTTCCGGCTCGGATCTGGGCATGCAGTCTGGCCCTGCCACCGGAAAGGTTGCTGAGTTGTTGCAAACCTACAAGAGCGACCTGCCCTCTGGTGCGCTTGAGGGGTACGCCCTGCCCGTCGGGGACGGCTCAGCTCGCAACCGAGCCAACATCCGTGAGGCCAACAGACTTCTGTCCGAGGCAGGTTGGACTGTTCAGGATGGTGTTCTACGCAATCAGAACGGCGAAGATTTCACCATAACCGTTCTGCTGCAGCAAGGGGACAGCGAAAGCCAGACCGCCATCGAAATCTATACCCGAGCGCTGGAACGGCTCGGCATTCAAGTCACAGTCGAACAGGTAGACAGCGCCCAATTCACCGGTCGAAATGCAGAACTGGATTTCGACATGACCTTCTTTCGGCGCGCGCTGTCCCTTTCACCCGGCAACGAACAGCGCCTGTATTGGGGCAGTGAAAACGCCGAAACGCCAGGCACGCGCAATCTTATGGGGGTGGCCTCTCCCGCCGTGGACGGGTTGATCGACACGATGCTGGCCTCGGAAAGTCACGAAGATTTTGTCGCCGCGACCCGCGCGCTGGATCGTGTGCTAACTGCTGGTCGTTATGTGATTCCGATCTGGAACTTTGACGTCGGTCGTATCGCTCACGCCACAGAGCTTAAACACCCCCGGACCCTACCGATCTATGGCGATGGGCCCGAGTATATGCCGCAGGTTTGGTGGTTCGAAGAGTGACCGGCTCAAGCGAATTGCAGGCAACAACGGCTTGGGAACCTGTGCCGCACGAAAATCTCATATCCGCATTTTAATATGCGTTTATAGGTCTTGTCCGAGGGTGTCACCTTTCGGCGGATTTCGGCACACCGAACAACAGCAACCAAATATGGTGGCAACACAACTCAGTATTACCAAATCTCGCAATTGGACCAAGTTACAGGGAAAAGTCAAAAAACAACCACAAGGGGCTTTACTGATCGCCCTCTGACGATATAGCCTATCGATATTTAGACGCGCCGTATAAACGGATTTTTTCTGAGAATTTCGTTAGATAGCTTTTTATTCGACGCGCAACACTTGGATTTCGCGGACCGGCCTCCACTCACTCAAACCTCAGGTCCGTAGGCCCGTTGTGCGAACTGCGCAACGGGTCTTTTTACCTTACGTAAGCTCGGCAATGGTGCGACATTTTGTCATGCACCCGGTTTCCCACCCCCTCCGTACCCTGAAATAAGGGCCGAGCAGCCGTGAAACCCGAACTACGGAAACTGACTGATGTTGAACTGGACCGACCTGACGCAAGACTGGGACGCTATGTATTCCCGTGCTAAACGGCGTTTTCCGAACCTGCGCGATCAGGACAAGGTACGGCTGAGTAAAGATCGAAAAGGGTTTGAAGCGTATCTGGCCGAACGCCACCACCTGACCGTGAATGAAGCGCACGAAGAGCTTGAGGATTTTCTGTTTACCGAAGGCCTGAACCGCGAGTTCAGCAAAGCGTTAAGCAAGTGACGTTACCCATAGGATGGTCGCATCCTCGTCACTTATTGAAATGACATTGTGCCCCATACTCCCGTCGTAATAGGCGCTGTCTCCGCGGCGCATTTCGACGGGTTCGTAGAACTCGGTATAAAGTTTCACAACCCCTGTCAGCACATACAGGAATTCTTCGCCGTCGTGGCGCACCCAGCCGTCGAATTCGTTCATTGAGCGCGCGCGCACGCGGGCACGGTAGGGCAGCATTTGCTTTTTCGTCAGGTTCTCGGCCAACAGCTCATGTTCATATGTCACTGTTGGGTGCTCTGCACCTTCACCCATCCGCGTCACGGCCATACGGCCGATCACTTGATCACGCTGTGGCGGAGTGAACAGTTGCGGCACCGAAATCTCCAATCCGGTCGCCAGTTTTTTCAGCGCATCATAAGTGGGCGACATCTGCCCATTTTCGATTTTACTAAGTGTCGAGCGCGCCAATCCGGCTTGAGTAGCCGCCTGCTCCAACGTCCAATTCCGCGCCTTGCGCAACTGACGCACGCGTGCGCCCAGATCAAGCGGTTCAGGATCGGTATGATCACCCGAGTCGCGGGCGATGCGGATCAGTGATGGCTGTTCATTAGTGCTCATGCGCCATTCTATAGGCCCAGCCCGCCGCGCTTGCAACGCGCCAAGCGGCACGATAGCCAGTTGCCATGCTTTCTATATTCGATCAGGGGCCACCCCCAACTTGCCCGGAACCATTTAACTTGGCTGCACATGTGTTGCGCCATGCAGATAGCAATTCGGACAAGATCGCATTATCGGTGCTGTCTAGCGGCGATACTGAAGACTGGACTTACGAAGCGCTAAAATCGGCAATTCTGGGCACCGGAACCGGTTTGCTGCAGTCTGGACTAAAACCCGGCGATATCGCGTTGATGCGGCTGGGAAATACAGTCGACTTCCCGATTGCCTATCTTGGGGCAATTGCGGTTGGAATTGTGCCTGTCCCGACCTCTTCACAACTGACCGAGCCAGAAACTGAGCGTATGATCGCTGAGCTCAAGCCCGCCGCCATTTTGCGAGACCCGACTGTCGCCTGCGCGACGCACCCCCTTCAGATAACTTTGAACGACCTGACTCAGATGCGGGCCCTAACTCCGGCCATGTTCGAGTTCGGTGACCCGGACCGGATGGCCTACATCGTCTATACGTCTGGCACATCCGGCAAGCCACGCGCCGTAGCGCACGCTCATCGCGCCATCTGGGCACGTCAGATGATGGTCGAAGGCTGGTACGGGCTGCAGAACTCGGACCGCCTGTGCCATGCCGGGGCGTTCAACTGGACATATACGCTGGGCACCGGGCTTATGGATCCTTGGACAATCGGTGCAACCGCGCTGATCCCTGAACCGGGCTCCAATACTGATGCCCTGCCTGCACTCTTGCGCAAGCATAGGGCTACGATGTTCGCAGCCGCACCAGGTGTATTTCGTAAACTGCTGAAAACGTCCGAAAACCTGAACCTGCCGGACCTCCGCCACGGCCTGTGCGCTGGCGAAAAGCTATCGCGACACCTGCACGCGCAATGGACAGAAACAACTGGGACCGAGCTGTACGAAGCTTACGGCATGTCGGAGTGCTCGACCTTTATATCTTCAAGCCCTGCCCACCCGGCACGCGGTGAAGCACTGGGCCAACCGCAACCGGGCCGCCGGGTGGCGATCCTTGGGCCGGACGGACCGGTGCCGCAGGGTCAGGAGGGCACCATCGCCATTCACCGCTCGGACCCCGGCTTGATGCTGACATACCTGAATGCACCGGATGAGGCCGAGGCCCGCATGCAGGGCGACTGGTTCCTGACCGGCGATCAGGGCGCGATGGCCGTGGATGGGCAAATCACTTACCTCGGCCGCGACGACGACATGATGAACGCAGGCGGCTATCGCGTCTCGCCGGTTGAGGTCGAGGCGGTGCTGTCCCGATACCCCGGTGTTGCGCAGGTGGGCGTTGCCGCTGTCGAAGTCAAACAGGACACACATGTGATCGCCGCTTTCTATACCGGGCCGGAAAAGCTGGACGACGCCGGCCTGCGCACCTATGTGGAGGCAAACCTTGCACGGTATAAACAACCCCGCGCATTCATTCACCTGCCCGAACTGCCAACAGGCGGCAACGGCAAACTTCTGCGCCGGGCGTTGCCGGCCTATTTCAAGGCGAATTCACCATGACCCAGACCGTCAAACTCGACATCATGTCCGACCCGATCTGCCCGTGGTGCTATATCGGCAAGACTCACCTGGACAAGGCTCTGACGGCTATTCCGGATCATCCCTTTGTTATCGAATGGCACCCGTTCCAACTAAACCCCGACATGCCAGACGAAGGCATGGACCGGCGAGAGTACCTGGAAGGTAAATTTGGTGGCAAAGACGGTGCGGTCCGCGCCTATGCACCCGTAGTGGAACACGCCGAAAAGGCCGGGTTGAACATCGACTTCGAAGGCATGAAACGCACCCCCAACACACTGGACGCCCACCGCCTGATCCATTGGGCCGGGATCGAAGGCAAGCAGAACGCCGTCGTGGATGCTTTGTTCGATGCCTATTTCGTGCAAGGTCGGGATATTGGAGACCATGAAGTTCTGGCCGACATCGCCGACAGCGTCGGCATGGACGCCGCCGTGGTGCTGAAACTTCTCAATTCCGACGCCGACCGAGAGGATATCCGCACGCGTGACACGCATTCACGTCAGATGGGAGTGAACTCTGTCCCGACATTCATTGTCGCCAACCAGCACGCAGTTCCTGGTGCGCAACCTCCTGAAATGTGGGAAAAAGTCATCGGCGAGATCATGTCTCAGCTTGAGGCTTCCTCTGCAAATTAGCACAGGACTCTGTGCGTTTTGATCCCTAGCGCCACCTCCCGTGTCGTGATAGCGCGGACCGGTCAGGAGGCGCGCAATGGCAAATCGTATGTCTTTGGGAGAATTTATCGCACTCATCGCAATGATGTTTGCGACGATTGCGTTTTCCATCGACTCGATGCTGCCTGCCCTGCCCGAAATAGGCGCGCAGCTTAGCCCCGATGACATCAACCGGGCACAACTGATCCTAACTTCTTTTGTGCTGGGCATGGGTATCGGAACATTCTTCGTAGGCCCAATCTCTGACGCGTTCGGGCGCAAACCGGTGATCTACGTTGGCTCGGCACTCTACATCGTGTCTGCCGCCGTAGCCTGGGCCAGTTCTTCGCTGGAGTTGCTGCTAATCGCGCGGGTGGTTCAGGGTGTCGGCTGCGCCGCACCGCGCGTGGTTGCGATGGCCATTATCCGTGATTTGTATTCGGGGCGCGAAATGGCCCGGATCGTTTCCATCGCCATGATGATCTTTACTCTGGTGCCCGCCGTAGCACCGATGTTGGGTGCGGGCATGATCGCCGTCGCAGGCTGGCGCGGAATTTTTGTGTCATTCATCCTCTTCTCTGTCATCACCGTGATCTGGATGGGTCTGCGCCTGCCGGAATCTTTGAAGCCCGAGAACCGCCGACCGCTGCGCCTGCCCTTGATGGCCTCGGCCGCGCGCGAGATGTTCAACCATCCGACCGTACGCGTATCCATCTTTGTGCAGACGCTGTGTCTAGGAATGCTGTTCACCACGTTGACCATGGTGCAGCCGGTCTATGACGTGATCCATGACAGCGCCGACAGCTTCCCTTTCTGGTTCGGCTTTGTGGCCCTGATGGCAGGCTCGGCCAGCCTGCTGAATGCAGCCCTGGTCATCCGTGTCGGCATGCGCCGGTTGGTGACATGGGCCTTGGGAGCGCAAATCGTCATCACCGCAGGTGTAATCGCGCTGAACATGGTGCCGTTGTCACCCAACCTGTCGTTCGCGGTTTTCGTTTTCTGGCAGACCTCGATCTTCTTTATGGCGGGTATGACGATGGGCAACCTGAACGCCATCGCGATGGAGCCGATGGGACACATTGCCGGTATGGCAGCGTCGGTCATCGGTGCATTCTCGACCGTGTTGGCGGCCGCCATCGCAGCGCCTATCGGGCTATTGTTCGATGGTACTCTGACGCCTCTGACCACCGGCATTCTGGTCATGAGCCTGACCGGATTCGGATTGATGCTTCATATGGGCCGTATCGAAAACAGAGTACCCGCCTGATCTGTGCAGCCTGCGCGAATCCCGCTAACCTCCCCTTGATCCTAGGGGAGATTTTCAATGAGCGATTATTACGATCTGGGCACGCATTCCTGTCCGGTCAGCACGTCCCTGGCCGAAGCACAGCTATGGTTTGATCGCGGTCTGGCCTGGACCTATGGCTATAACCATGAAGAGGCCGTTGTCTGTTTCCAGCGCGCGGCCGAGCACGACCCGAACTGCGCCATGGCCTATTGGGGTATCGCTTATGCGGCGGGTCCAAATTACAATCTACCCTGGGATTTGCGCGACGAAAACGGCCAGCAGAAGGCGCTTGCGCAGGCCTATGACGCGACCCAACAGGCGCTGGCATTGCTGGACACATGCACTCCGGTCGAAAAGGCTCTGATCCGCGCCCTGCCCGCACGCTATCCTCAGCGCGACCCGATTCCGGAGATGCACAATTGGGATCACGATTTCGCCGACGCCATGCGTGCTGCCTTTGCCGAGCATCCTGATCAACTGGACCTACGCACCATCTATGTTGAGGCGCTGCTCAACCTCACTCCCTGGCAGATGTGGGACCTCAAAACCGGCAAGCCCGCAGAAGGTGCCGCCACGCTTGAGGCGCAGAAGGTGCTAGAGGATGCGATGGCCAATGACCCGTCCGCCATGTCCCACCCCGGCCTGCTGCACCTTTACGTTCACCTGATGGAGATGTCGCCGACCCCGGAAAAGGCGCTGAAAGCCGGGGATGTTTTACGCTCGTTGGTTCCCGATGCGGGTCATCTGGTGCATATGCCAACCCATATCGACGTTCTGTGCGGCCACTATCACAATGTCTTGTACTGGAACGAAAAAGCCACTGAGGCCGACCTGAAGTATTATGAGCGCGAAGGCGCGTTCAACATTTACACCGGCTATCGTCAGCACAATTACCACTTCGCCATCTACGGAGCGTTATTTTTGGGCCAGATGGAACCTGCCCTACGCGCCAATCAGGGCCTGTGGGATACTACACCTGAAAAGATGCTGCGCATCGAAAGCCCGCCCATGGCGGATTACTTCGAAAGCTATATGTCCATGGGCCCACATATTCTCATTCGCTTTGGCCGGTGGGAGGAAGCCAAAGCGTTGGAATTGCCTGCCGACCCCGACCTCTACCGCACGCTGACTGCAACCATCCACTATGCCCGCGCCATCGCCCATGCCGCGACCGGTCAGGTGGCCGAGGCGGAAGCCGAAGAAAAACTGTTCCTCTCAGCCAAGGCCTGTGTCCCAGAAACCCGGCTGCTGCATAATAACCGCGTCGTAGATCTGCTTGAAATCGCTCGTGAAATGCTACGTGGTGAGATTGAGTATCGCAAAGGAAATTTCGACATCGCCTATGCACACCTGCGCCACTCAGTCGAACTGGACGACACTTTGCCCTATGACGAGCCTTGGGGTTGGATGCAACCTACCCGCCACGCGCTGGGCGCGTTGCTGTTCGAACAAGGGCACGCAACTGAGGCCGAAGCGGTCTACCGTGAGGATCTGGGGTTGGGTGGAAACCTCAGCCGCGCCTCGATCCACCCCGACAATGTCTGGAGTCTAAAAGGTCTGCATGATTGCCTGAAGGCGCGCGAGGAATCTGTTGAAATCATTCAGATTAAACAACGCCTCGACTTGGCGCTTGCTCGTGCTGACCGGGCCGTTGGCGCCTCCTGTTTCTGCGCTCAAGCCGCGATGAGGGCCGCCGAATGAGATATGCCTTTCTTCTGGTCGCGCTTCTTTGCGGCCCTGCCTTTGCCGACCGCCAAACCTTCCCGCCGGTCGACGAAGCCGCTGACGATCCGTCATTGGTGGCCTTTCGCGACGCGTTGCTGGCCCAAGTGGCCGCAAGGGACATTGAAGCCGTTGTTGCATCGGCCTGCCCCGATATCTACCTTAGTCATGGCGGAGAAGGCGGCCCCGCAGAGCTGCGAGCCAATCTGATCCTCGACCCCGAGACTTTGTCAGAAGAATATCGCGACGACGCGGATGCGACGCGGGAACAATACTGGACCGATCTGGAGAACACCCTGTCTCAGCCCGGCTATTTCGATGAGGAAGGCGAGTTCTGGATGCCGCATCAATGGCAGATCACCCTACCCGCCTCACTGGATCCGAGCCTGGCTTTTTTTGTGACAGGTCAGGATGTATCACTGCGCCAGCAACCAATTCGAGGCGCACCGATTCTGGGACTGATTAGCCACGAAGTCGTAATCATCCGTACGTTTCAGGACGCGGCTGAGTACCAACGCGTGCTGTTGACCGACGGAACCCAGGGCTACATGCACCGGGATTTCCTGTGGCCCATGACCGGCCACCGTGCCGCGATTGTGAAATCGGATTCGGGCAACTGGCAGCTATGTACTTTTGTTAGCGGGGACTAAGCCTTTGCCTTTTTCTTCTCGGCCATCAGCTTCTCGGCAAGATCGCGGGCAATGGCAAAGGCCCCTTTGATCTTGTCGCTGTCCTTTTTCCAGTCGCGTCGCACAACGATCTTGTTGTCTTTGACCTTGGCCAACCCTCGCTGGTTCTGGATGAATTCAACCAGCCCCTGAGGTGAGGCGAATTTATCGTTGTGGAACTGGATCGTGGCGCCCTTCGGCCCGCCGTCCAGCTTGGCAATCCCTGCCCGTTTGCACATCGCCTTGATGCGTACGACCAACATCAGCATGTTCACCTCTTTCGGAAGTTTGCCGAAGCGGTCGATCAACTCGGCAGCAAAGCCTTCCAACTCAACCTTGGTTGAGAGTGAAGAGAGTCGGCGGTAAAGGCCCAGACGCACATCCAGATCGGGCACGTAATCCTCGGGTATCAGAACCGGGACTCCCAGATTGATCTGCGGCGCCCATTGATCATCCGCATCCGAAAGACCTTCCATTTCCCCGGCTTTGATCTTCGCAATCGCCTCTTCCAGCATCGACTGGTAGAGTTCATAGCCCACGTCGCGCATCTGTCCGGATTGTTCCTCACCCAGCAGATTGCCTGCGCCGCGAATATCCAAATCCTGAGACGCCAGAGTAAACCCGGCGCCGAGCGTATCCAGCGAGCCCAGAACGCGCAGGCGTTTCTCGGCCGTAGCGGTCAGTTTCTGGCGGGGTTTCGTTGTCAGGTAGGCATAGGCGCGGGTTTTCGAGCGCCCCACCCGGCCGCGAATTTGATACAGCTGCGCCAATCCGAACATATCCGCCCGGTGCACGACCATCGTGTTTGCTGTCGGTATATCCAGTCCGCTTTCAACAATCGTCGTCGCCAGCAACACATCGTATTTGCCGTCATAGAAAGCGTTCATTCGGTCATCAAGTTCGCCCGCCGCCATCTGGCCATGCGCCACGACATAGGTGAGTTCCGGCAGTTGCTCTTTTAGGAACTCTTCGATTTCAGGCAGGTCCGAAATACGCGGCACCACATAGAAACTCTGCCCGCCACGGTAATGTTCGCGTAACAGTGCCTCGCGGATGGTCACCGCGTCGAACTCACTGACATAGGTGCGGATTGCCAAGCGGTCGATGGGGGGAGTGCCGATGATCGACAGATCACGCACACCGGTCAGAGACAATTGCAGCGTCCGCGGGATCGGAGTTGCGGTCAACGTCAACACGTGGATGTCCGAGCGCAATTGTTTCAGACGTTCCTTGTGGCTAACGCCGAAATGCTGCTCCTCGTCGATGACCAGCAGACCCAGGTTATTAAATCGTATCCCCTTGGCCAACAACGCATGGGTGCCGATCACGATGTCGACCGTTCCGCGTGCCAGACCGTCGCGTGTCTGTTGCGCCTCTTTCGCGGAGACAAAACGTGAAAGTTGCCGCACCTCCAGAGGGAAACCCCGGAAACGTTCCTTGAACGATGCCGCGTGTTGGCGGGCCAGCAATGTGGTCGGTGCGACTACCGCCACCTGCACACCCGACATGGCGGCGACGAAGGCTGCGCGCATTGCAACCTCGGTCTTTCCGAAACCAACATCGCCGCAAATCAACCGGTCCATCGGCGCGCCGGAGTGCATGTCTTCCATGACTTCGGAAATGGCGCGCAATTGATCTTCTGTCTCCTGATACGGGAACCGAGCGCTGAATTCCTCCCACGCGTGCGGCGGTGGATCCATGACCGGAGCCTTGCGCAACGCGCGTTCGGCGGCGATCCGGATCAACCGGTCGGCCATCTCGCGGATGCGCTCTTTCAGCTTGGCCTTCTTGGCCTGCCATGCGCCTCCACCCAAACGGTCCAGCAAACCTTCGTCATGACCGTATTTGGACAGAAGTTCGATGTTTTCGACAGGCAGGTACAGTTTGGCCTTTTCAGCATACTCCAACAGCAAGCATTCATGGGCCGCACCGGCGGCGGTGACCACTTCCATCCCCAGATAGCGGCCAATGCCATGATCAACATGCACCACCAGATCACCGGGGCTGAGCGACTGTGTCTCGGTCAGGAAGTTCTCAGCCTTGCGACGTTTCTTAGGTTGGCGGATAAGCCGGTCGCCCAAAACGTCCTGTTCGGCAATGACAGTCAGATCGGGCGTTTCGAACCCGTGTTCCAATGCCCACACGGCCAGATGCAAACCGCGCTTCCCAATACGGGTACCATGGGTAACAGGGATCGCCTCGGCCAGACCTTCATCCTCGATCAACCCCGTCAGACGCTCGCGCGCACCTTCAGAATAAGAGGCGATCAGAACAGGCCCCTTGGCCAGCTTGTCGGTGATATGGCTGGCGAGCGCGCCAAATAGGCTGATACTTTCCTGCTGGCGTTCTGGGGCAAAGTTCCGCCCTATCCGACCTCCCGCGTCGATCACGCCGGGGCCGCTCGCCTGCGGCAGAGGGCTGAACTGCATCACCCGTCGTTCGCCCACGGCCCGCTCCCAAGCGGTATCGTCTAGATACAACAGGCCTGGCGGCGTCGGCTTATAAACCGTATCCATTCGAGAACGGTTTTCCAGCGCCAACCGGCGGGTTTCATACTGATCCTCAATCGATTCCCATCGGGCCAGGCGCGCAGGCGTGACCTGATCGTCCAATGAAATCGTGGCCCCCGGCAAATAGTCGAACAGGGTTTCCAGTTTCTCGTGGAAGAACGGCAGCCAATGCTCGACCCCTTGGTGTTTGCGGCCCGCGCTGACTGCCTCGTAAAGAGGGTCGTCCGTGCCCGCAGCACCGAATTCGATACGGTAGTTCTGGCGAAACCGGGTGATGGCGGCCTCGTCCAGAATGACCTCGGAGACAGGGGCCAGCTCAACCACCTCCAACTTCTCGGTTGTGCGTTGCGACACCGGATCGAAACGGCGAGCACCGTCCAATACGTCACCGAACAAGTCGAGCCGAACCGGGCCGGATTCTCCCGGTGGAAAGATGTCGATGATGCCGCCCCGGATGGCATAGTCTCCGGGTTCCATCACAGTGGGGCTTTGAGTGAACCCCATGCGTACAAGAAAATTCCGCAAGGCCGTTTCATCGACACGGTGATCAACGCGCGCAGTGAAGGCCGCCTCGCGCAACACGTCGCGCGCAGGTACGCGCTGGGTCGCCGCGTTCAGCGTAGTCAGCAGCACGAACCGTTCGGGCATCTGGTGCACCAGCGCGGCCAAGGTCGCCACTCGAGCGGCAGCGATATCGGCATTGGGCGACACCCGGTCGTAAGGCAGACAATCCCACCCCGGAAAGACAAACACCGGCATGTCCGGCGCAAAGAAGGCAAGCGCAGCGCGCATCGCCTCCATCCGCTTGTCGTCCCGCGCGACGTGGCAGACCGGCCCGCCTGACCGAGCGATCTCGTTCAGGACAAGCTGTGCATCAAACCCCTCGGGGGCGCCGCCAACCGTTACGTGGTTCGGAGCCGTCATCGTGCTGCCTTTCCGAATTTTCTACCCCAGAACACCGATTGAGAAGTTCTGGTACATACCCCAAAGCGATGTGATCAGGATCGCGATCATGCCGATGATCTGTGTATAGATTCTGCACCTTGTCAGCGTCTTGCCAACGACCTCAAGAGTTCCCTCGCTGTTCTTCAACTTCCGCGCCGCTGATATGTTAATCAGCATCACCGGGCACAACGGAAACAGCAGCAGAAACACAGCCTGCGCAAACTCGACGCCATAGTAGAACCCAAGCATCGCCAGACCGGAGAAGATAAAGCAGCACAGGCCAAGAATGACCAGCCCGGACACATCTACGATGTAGAGCATTCGATTGCCGTTGATCCGGACGATATCCAATAGGTCACGTTCGCTCTGCCCCCCGGCCCTGCGCGCGCGCACCAAAAGATCATAAGGAACACCCATCGCCCAATGGCTAGCTGATGACCACAGAACGGCCAGCATGATCCAGTACCACAGATTCGAGAAGCTGCGCATGTCGATGATTTCGAATAGCGAAGAGTATAAGTCCAAGCGTCAGCCCTTTGTTCTCAGTCCTGTGGGGCTTTTTCGCACCGGCGCGTCCATCCTTACCCTTGAGACTACGAGGAATTCATGCCACCCAATGCGGAAATATTCAAGGAGAGCGCGACATGAAACCGACTATCGCCCCCTATCCCCTGACCCGTTTTCGCAGGGCGCGCAAATCGCAGGCCGTGCGAGGGCTTGTCCGGGAAAACACGCTCACCACAGATGATCTGATCTGGCCTATTTTTGTGCGTGATGGCGAAGGAATTGAAGAACCCGTGCCTTCGATGCCCGGCGTTGTTCGCCGTTCGGTCGACCTGATCTCCAAAGCGGCAGTTGAGGCGCAGGCCTTGGGAATTCCGGCGATTTGCATCTTTCCCTATACTGATCCCAGCTTGAAAACCGAAGATTGCGCCGAGGCGTGGAACCCTGACAATCTGTCGAACCGGGCCATTCGCGCGATCAAGGCTGCGGCTCCGGACATTGCGGTGATGACCGACGTGGCGCTGGACCCCTACAACATCAATGGTCACGACGGCTATGTCGTCGATGGCGAGATTGTGAACGACCAGACGGTAGAGGCGCTGGTGAAAATGACGCTAGCGCAGGCCGATGCCGGAGCAGATATCATCGGTCCCTCTGACATGATGGACGGTCGGATCGGAGAATTGCGCCGCGCGCTGGAAGCCGCGGGACATCACAACGTGATGATCCTCAGCTATGCTGCAAAATACGCCAGCGCCTTTTACGGGCCGTTCCGCGATGCGGTGGGCGCTTCGGGCGCGCTGACAGGCGACAAAATGACCTATCAGATGGATCCGGCCAATTCGAACGAGGCCTTGCGCCTTATCGAACGCGATCTGACAGAAGGCGCCGACATGGTCATGATCAAGCCAGGCATGCCCTATCTGGACATCTGTCGCCGAGTGAAAGACGCTTTTGGCGCGCCGACCTACGCCTATCAGGTCTCAGGTGAATACGCGATGATCCAGGCGGCGGCGCAAAACGGTTGGATTGACGGCGAGAAAGTGATGTTGGAAAGCCTGCTGGCCTTCAAGCGCGCAGGCTGTGACGGCATCCTGACCTACTTTGCCCCAGAGGTCGCGCGTACTCTTCAGGGCTAAAACCTCAAATTGTCGCGGTTTTTCGCCGATTGTGATGTTTGGCCCCACAGCTTTCCCGTGACACACAGACGCAATCGGCGTATTCTCGCACATAAGATCGGGAACACCCGGCAAATCAGGCAGTTATACAGAGAAAAAACATGAGCAGTTCCAATGCACCCCGACTGAGCCGTCGTGGCTTTGCCTTTGGCATGGCCGGATTGACCGTAACCGCAGCCTGCGGCAATGGTGTTGGCAGTTCCAATGCGGCCAAGATCGACGCCCGCGTTGATGCCACGCTGGCTGAAATGTATGCGAACTACCCCAACACGGTTGAGATCGCAAACAAGGCCAACGGCATGTTGGTCATGCCCCTGATCACCGACGCCGGATTAATCTTCTTTGGCGGTGCCTATGGCCAGGGCGCGCTGCGCATTCAGGGCGCAACGGTTGACTACTATTCCGCAATTTCCGGAACCGCCGGCCTGCAAATCGGTGCCCAGCAATATGCGCATGTGTTGTTCTTCATGACACAGGACGCGCTGAACGATTTTCGCCGATCCAGCGGATGGACCGCCGGTGCTGATATTGGCTATGTGGTTGATGCGACTGGAAATTCCTTGTCCACTGACACCACGACACTGCGCTCGCCAGTGCTGGCGGCAGTATTTGGACAAGCTGGTCTGAAATTCGGCGCCACGATCGAAGGCACTAAATACACGCGGATCATTCCTTAACTTCGGGCTACCACTCCCCCCTCATTGGTCCCCCGCCAGGCGTCCCCGCGCGTGGCGGGGTTTTTCTCATATAGCTCTGTAAACACGAATATTCCCGGGCTGTTCCTCTTTCAGTCCTCTCAGCCATCCAGTAATCTCGCCGCAATTCGAATTGGATCGGGATTGTGGGTCACTGATGGGGTTTGTATTTCGCTGGCTGGTGCGTATTACGACGGGTCTTATTCTGCTGGCTCTGGCCGCTGCAGCACTGATCTATTTCCTCGCTAGCCAGTCCTTGCCGGACTATAATCAGTCGGTCGAAGTCAAGGGGCTGACCGCCCCGGTTGAGATCATCCGAGACACCGCTAATGTGCCTCACATCCTAGCCGAAAACGATCCGGACGTGTTCTACGGTCTAGGCTACGCCCATGCGCAGGACCGCTTGTGGCAGATGACCGTCATGCGCCGAACCGCACAGGGCCGCTTATCCGAGGTCTTCGGCGCCCGTACCGTGCATATCGACAAGCTGTTACGGCGACTGGACCTTTACGGGCTGGCACATCGTTCGGTTGAGGTACAGGACGACTACACCAAGGCGGCGCTACGCTCCTATGCGGCCGGAGTAAACGCACGCCTGGATGAGATCAACGATGCAGCACTGGGTCGTGGAGCGCCCGAGATGTTCTTGTTCAACGCACCGGTTTCCCCATGGCAACCCGGCGACAGCATCGCGGTGATCAAGCTGATGGGCTTGCAATTGTCCGGCCATTTACAGGACGAAGTGCTGCGTGCGCGTACCTCGCTGATATTGAACGATCCGGCACGGCTCGCCGACATCCTACCCAATGTTCCGGGCGCTGGTATCGCGGCACTGCCAGAATATGCGGCGCTATTTCCTGGACTGCCCCGCTATGCTCGTGGCACGCCGATGCCCGAGACACCATTGTCCCCCTTCCCGAAACGAGGATTGGCCGGTGCGTCCAACGCTTGGACCGCCGCGCCCTCGCGTTCGGCCAGCGGCGGTACATTGCTGGCCAACGACCCGCATCTGGGGTTCACCGCACCCGGCGTCTGGTATCTCGCGCGGCTTGAACTGGACAAAGGTGGTGTCATTGGCGCAACCATCCCCGGTGTTCCCAACGTTATGACCGGGCGCAGCGACCGTCTGGGCTGGGGCCTGACCTCTTCCTATCTGGACGATCAGGACGTGCATATCGAACAACTTAACCCCGACAACCCCGAAGAGTACTTGTCCCCCGACGGGTTCAAAAAGTTCCGCACCCGTCCCTCGATCATCGAGATAAAAGACGAAGCCCCAATTACTCTGACCCTTCGCTGGACGGAAAACGGTCCGGTCCTGCCCGGCAGTCACTACGATCTTGAAACAATCACACCACCGGGTCATGTCGCCTCGCTTTCGTGGACAGCGCTCAGCCCGCGCGACACGTCGATGACGGCCTCAATGAAGTTGATGAACGCAGGTTCTGTTCGAGAAGCCATTGATGTAGCTGACCTTTTCATCTCACCCTCACAGAACTTGTCGCTGGTCGACAAGGAGACGATTGGCATGAAGTTGATCGGAGCCATGCCAAAACGTGACCTGCGCAACCAAAGCCGGGGGCGCATCCCAACACCCGGTTGGCTGGCTGAAAACCTTTGGCAGGGCCGCCTACCTTATGCCGACAACCCGGAATTTATCGCCCCTGCGGGCGGCATTCTGGGCAACACCAACAACAAGATTATTGACCGTCCTTTCCCGGAACATGTGTCCTACGAATGGGGCGACACCCAGCGCGTGCATCGCTGGGAACGCCTGATGCAATCGCGCGAAGTCCACACTCGCGACAGCTTTATCGAGGCGCAGTTGGACACCGTCAGCTTCACCGCTCGCTCGCTGCTGCCCTTGATCGGGGCCGACCTATGGTTCACTGGAGCCTCCGCCCCAGAGGGCACGCCCGAACGCCAGCGCCAGATCGCCCTGTCCCTGCTGGCCGAGTGGAATGGTGAGATGAACGAACATCTGCCCGAGCCGCTGATCTACGCAGCCTGGTTGCGGGCGTTACAAATCCGCCTGATCTCAGATGAGCTTGGACCATTGGCCGCAGAGTACAAACATGTCGAGCCGCTATTCATTGAACGGGTTTTCCGTGACATTGACGGTGCTTCGGTCTGGTGTGACGTCCTCCAAAGCGCGCCGACCGAAACCTGCACCGACATGGCGCGTCTGGCGCTGGACGACGCAATAATCTGGATCTCAGAAAACTACGGCAGCGCACTGGAGTCTCTGCGCTGGGGTGATGCGCATCAGGCCACCCATGATCACCCCGTTCTGGGCGAAGTTCCCATTCTGCGTTTCTTTGTCAACATCCGCCAATCCACCAGCGGTGGCGACAACACTCTTCTCCGCGGTCGAACCTCGGGCGAAGGCAGGCACCCATTTCAGAACGTCCACGGCGCGGGGTATCGCGGGGTCTATGATTTCGCTGACCCCGACAGCTCGGTCTTCATCACGGCCACCGGCCAGTCCGGCCATTTCCTGTCACGTTACTACGATGATCAAGCACAGCTGTGGCGGCGCGGAGAGTATATCCCGATGTCACTGGACCTTGATCTGGCCCGTGCGGCAGCCGTTGGCGTGACGAACCTGATCCCGCGCTGATTTCGCCTGTTTCGGCAAGACCTTGCCCCTTTTTTGCTCGGTCGTGGACGCAGGCAGGTGTTTTCGCCTACGATCTGCGAGCCAGGGATTTGGAACCGGGGGAAACAGATGGCCAGTATTCGGGACATTCTGAACAATCTTGCGCGTGACTACGCCATCGCCTGGAGCTCGGGCGATCATGAGGCTGTCGCCAGCTTTTTTACCCCGGACGGGCAGATGGTAATGAACCGTTCGGAAACTCTGCAAGGACGCGCGGCAATAGCCGAAATGGCGCGGGGGTTTCAATCAGACTTCCCCGATCTCGAACTGCGCTGCGACATGATGCGATGGGCCGGAAGCCACGCGATCTTTGTCTGGACGTTTGAAGGTCATCACGCCAAAACCGGCAATCATGTCCTGACGCGGGGATGGGAAGAGTGGGACCTGAACGAGAACCACAAGGTCCTGTCTTCGCAGGGATGGTTCGACGTTGAAGACATGCAACGGCAAATCGACGGAGCGTGACCGCTAGAGACCAGCGAACTGCGCCGCCTGTTTTTCGGTCCACAATACCGTAATCTTGAAGCCATCCTCGGTCTGTTTTTCCGACCGAACCACGTCCTGCCGGAACAGCCACGCACGCTTGTTGCCTTCAGCGAACCCCAACGTCAGCGTCTCCTCATGCCGGACGCCTTGCAGCTTGGTCGCGATTTCGGCCAGCAGGGGTTCAACGCCTTCTCCCGTCACGGCTGAGATAGCAAAGATCGACGGGTCACGGTCCGCCCGCTTGAAGGCTGCCTCGCGTTCATCTGCGTTCAACAGGTCGATCTTGTTCCACACCTCCAGACGGGGGCGTTCGTCATCGACACCCAATGAGGTCAGGATCGTCTCAACATCCTGCGCCTGTGCGTCTGTTTCCTCGTGGCTGATGTCGCGCACGTGGACAACGATATCGGCACCCAGAACCTCTTCCAGCGTCGCCCGGAAGGCCGCAACCAGTTCGGTCGGCAGGTTCGAGATGAACCCCACAGTGTCCGACAGGATCACCTCGGGGCCATCAGGCAATTCGACCCGTCGCATGGTCGGATCCAATGTGGCGAACAACATGTCCTTGGCCATCACCTCGGCCCCGGTCAGGCGGTTGAACAGCGTGGATTTACCTGCGTTGGTATAGCCCACCAATGCCACAATCGGATAGGGCACCTTCGCGCGGGCCGCACGGTGCAGCGTGCGGGTTTTGACCACCTTTTGCAGTTGTCGCCGCAGGCGCACCAACTGTTCATCAATGGCACGGCGGTCGGCCTCGATCTGGGTTTCCCCGGGACCGCCGACAAAACCCAATCCGCCCCGCTGACGCTCAAGGTGGGTCCAGGCTCTCACCAGTCGGGTCCGCTGATAACTCAGCGCAGCCATCTCGACTTGCAGTACACCCTCGCGGGTACGGGCACGATCGCTGAAAATTTCTAGGATCAGGCCGGTGCGATCGAGGATTTTAACCTTCCACGCCTTCTCGAGGTTGCGCTGCTGTACCGGTGTCACCGGTCCATCGATCAGCACCAACTCAATTTCGTTTTCCTTGAAGCGTGCGCCAAGCTCTTCAATTTTGCCACTACCGAACAAAAGGCCCGGCTGCGCCCGCTGAAGGCGCACAATCTCGGACCCGATCACATCCAGATCGGGCAAAGCGGCGGCCAGTGCCACCGCCTCTTCCAGCGCCGGTTCAGGGACACGGCGCTGTTCATCTGATTTGATTTCCGGATGCAGCACCCAGGCCCGGGTGCGCGTCCTGTCATGTTCCATCAAGAGGCGTCTTCGCCCTCATACAGGCTGATCGGCTGCGACGGCATGATCGTCGAAATCGCATGTTTGTAGACCAGCTGCGACTGTCCGTCGCGGCGCAACAATACGCAGAAATTGTCGAACCAGGTAATTACACCTTGCAATTTCACGCCGTTGATCAGGAATATTGTGACCGGGACCTTTGCTTTCCGTACATTGTTCAGGAACGCGTCCTGCAGATTCTGTCTGTCCGAAGCCATATTTTTATAATCTCGCCATTGTTCTTGCTACGCGCTGCGGACCAACGCGCTCCCTCTGGAAGAGTATGGAGTGGGATCAAGCGAGTTTCCAGATCAAAAAATCAGTCAATCGCTTTATGTTGAAACTCAGTCGCGCCAGAGGCTTGGCGTTATCAATGCAATGATCGCCAGCGTTTCCAGCCGTCCAATCACCATCGCCGCACACATGGTCAGTTTGGCCCCACCGGACAAGTCCACGACCCGGATGGGAATATCCGTGGCCAGTTCGATCAATGGACCCGTTGTGCTCAGAGATGCGACAGTCAAAACCATTGCCTGCTCGAAACTTGCCCCCATCATCGCCAGAAGCAGATTGAACAGCGCCGCGGTCAGCGCGAACATCATCAAAAAGATCCACGCGATAAAGGCCCCATCGCTTTGGATACGCCGATTGCCTCCGCCCACGCCACTTACCGACGAGGGGTAGATCAGACGATCAATCTCTCGTGCGCCGTTCAGGTAGAGGGCAAACACCCGCAGCAGCTTTACCCCGCCCGCCGTTGTCGCAACACCGCCGCCGATCAGCGCCAACCCCATCAGGATTAGCCCCGGGGTACCAAGACCCGACAGTTGCTGCGCATCATTCCAGTTGGCACTTTCAAAGCCAGCAGTGGTCAAGAAAGACATAACCGTGAACAACATACCCCAGAACACGTTCACAGCCTCCATCGGTTGGACTGTTCCACCGATTTCATTGACCCCAGCCAGTACGCGAAAAAACAGCAGTACAGCCACGGCAAGTACGATCATCAGGCCGATCCGAAACTCCGGGTCCCTGTCCAATCGGGAATATCCGGATGTAGCTGTATCCGTTGAAAAGGTAAGTCGGGACAACGCGAAGAACAGGAACAGAAAGAGAATCGCCTCGCCAGTGATACCGGCCTGCGCGCCTTCAAGCCCTCCGACCGGAGAAATGCCCGACGTAGCCATGGTGGACATCGCATGGCAGATGGCGGTCAGCCCCTGCTCGCCCGTTATCAAGAGCAGTAGCCAAATCACTGCGGTTAGACCTGAATAAACAGGCACCAAAGTACGTGTGACACGAATCAAACGCCCGCGCGGGTCAACCTTTTCACTTTGCGCTACACCCGAAACCGGACGACCGGGTTGCCCGCGCGCGGTAACTTCAAAGCCGCCCAGAGACAACGGTGCCAGAATCGCGGCGGCCGAGATCCACATCAGCAGACCGCCCATCCAACCTACCAATGCGCGCCACAAGTGTAAGGGCGCGGACAAGCGGTCAGGATCGGGGAAAATGTCAGCGCCCGTCGTCGTCATTGCGCTTACCATGTCGAAATATGCATTTAGAAAGGTCGTGTTTCCCAACGCATCATGCAATGGAATAGCCAGAAACAAGGGCAGTACGGTAAAGCATCCCAGCAACACGGCCAGCTGCCCCAACGTGCCCCGCCGCGGAACCCGGTTGGACGAGGCAAGCGCGACGCTTGCCACCACGAACAGCCCCAGCAATCCGGAATAGAAAAAAGATCGAGAGGTTTCGTGATCATCCAACGCCAACGCGTAGATCGCCGGTATCCACATCGACAGCGAAACAACACCCCAGATCAGCAGAAACAGCGGCAAGCGCCGCACCAGTCTGATTTGTTGTGTCTGCGTGCGTATCATCAGAAGAAATCGATTGAGACCTGCATCAACCGCTCGACCTCTGGCACGTCTTTGGCCATTGCAAAGATCGCCACCACATCTTTTTCTTCAACCCGCAAACTTCCGGAGGGGCGCAAGACTTCATCCCCTTTGCGCACCGCGCCCACCAGAACACCTTCGGGGAAATCAATGTCGCGCAGTCTTTGTCCGGCCATAGGCGAGGTCGACAGAACCTCGGCCTCAATCACCTCGGCCTCGGCATCGCCGATGGAATAGACCTGCCGCACGCGCCCGTGGCGGATATGGCGCAGGATCGAACTGACCGTGGTGGCGCGCGGGTTGATATAGGCGTCGATGCCTAACGGGCCCATCAGCGCCACCATGCTGGGGTCATTGATCAGCGCAATCGCCAGTGCGCAGCCCTCGGCCTTCGCACGGACGGCGGCAAGCATGTTGGCTCGGTCGTCGTCTGTAACCGCCAGCATCGCGTCGGCGCGCTCAATCCCCGCTTCGCGCAATAGAGCGGCATCCAACCCGTCGCCATTCAGAACGATCGTCCGCTCCAACGCCTCAGCCGCCAGTTCTGCGCAATGTCGGTCACGCTCAATGATCTTGGCGCGCACCCGGCTTTCACGCTCTTCTAGCGTGCGCGCGACCTCAAGCCCAACGTTGCCGCCTCCGACGATCACAACGCGATCCTGCTTCTTCTGTGTCTTACCAAAGACCTCCATCGTTCGGTCTACGTCGTCGACATTGCTAAAGACGTAGCACTCGTCGCCTACGAATAACTGATCTTCAGATTCCGGAGCGAAAAGACTTCCCTCACGCCGAACGCCCACAACAATCGAACTGAGTGTTGAAAACAGGTCCGTCAACTGCCGCAGCGGCGTGTTCACGACCGGGCAGTCTTCTTCGATACGAATGCCCAACAACTGCGCTTTGCCGTCCATGAACATCTCGGTGTCAAACGCGGACGGTGCAGATAATCGGCGCATGGCGGCCGCAGCGACTTCACGCTCGGGACTGATCACCACGTCGATGGGCAGGTGGTCACGTCGGAACAGGTCCGAATGGATCGCTTGCAGATAGGACTTGGAGCGCAATCGGGCAATCTTGCGCTGAATCGAGAAAATCGAATGCGCCATCTGACAGGTGACCATGTTCACCTCGTCCGAATGGGTCGCGGCGATGATCATGTCGGCGTCCCTGGCCCCTGCCCGCTCCAGCACATCCGGATAGCTGGCGAAACCCGCAATCCCCTGCACGTCCAGCGTCTCGGTCGCACGGCGCACCAGATCGGGGTTGTTGTCCACCACCGTCACGTCATTAAGCTCGCCCGAAAGGTGCCGTGCAATCTGCCAGCCAACCTGACCGGCACCGCATATGATGACCTTCATGTTTTTGGCCCTTCTGCCTGAATTGCTTGAATGACAGATGCCCCCAAAGCGGTCAATTGATTTGTCATCTACGTGAGGCTAGGGCAAGATAAGTGCATGAAAACAGTACTTCGCTTGCTACTTCCGGTAATGGCTTTGTCCGCGTGCGACAGTCCGCTTTCGTTGTATTATCGCGAGGGCGAGAGCGTGTCCCGCCTGCAGACCGAGACCACGCAGTGTCAGCTTCAGGCCGTTCAAGACGTACCGGTGGCCACTCAGGTTCGCCAAAGCCCACCAACTTACTGGCCCGGGCGCACCTATTGTGATGGTCGGGGACATTGCTATCGTTCGGCTGGTTGGTGGCAGCCTGGACAGGTTTACACAGTGGATGTGAACCAAGGTCTACGCGATGAGGTTGAGGCGCTGTGCATGGCTCAAAAAGGGTTCCGTCCCGTTAGCCTGCCCCCCTGCAAGCAAAGCGTTAGATCTAGTGCATCTAACGTTCCGACAACGACCTTGCCGCCGCTGACTACTCAGTCGTGTTATGTGAAACTCGACAACGGGGCGTTCCAGATTCTCAACCCCGGTCAATCAGGGTGACGGACTGGCGGATTATTCCGCCGGTTCCGGTTCATCCAGTTGCGCCACCCGCGCGCCGGATTTGTTCGAGGTCACAACCCCCAGCGATTTTAACTTGCGATGCAGCGCGCTGCGCTCCATCCCGACAAAGCTGGCGGTGCGACTGATGTTTCCGCCAAAGCGGTTAATCTGCGTCAGCAAATACTCCCGCTCGAACGCCTCACGCGCTTCGCGCAATGGCAATGTGGCTAATGCACCCGACAGGACAACACGGCCGGTATCGTCCGCTTTTTCCTCTTCCGCGGGAAGTTCCTTGGCTTCAATCGGCCCAGAGCCATCCCCCAAGATCAGTACACGTTCAATCAGGTTTTTAAGCTGACGTACGTTGCCCGGCCAAGTCATCGTCTGCAACAACGCCACTGCCTCTTCCGAGACTTCACGCATAGCAAGACCTTGAGATTCATTACACATTTCAATGAAGTGCTGTGCCAGAACCGGGATATCCTCGCGTCGTTCCTCCAGCGACGGAACCGCAATCGGAACCACGTTCAGGCGGTGGTAGAGCTCTTCGCGGAACCGGTCAGCCGCGATTTCCGCCTCTAGGTCTCGGTTGGTGGACGAGATCACCCGAAGATCGACTCGAACCTTGTCCGATCCACCAACGCGCTGGAATTGCTGATCGACGAGAACGCGCAAAATCTTGGACTGGGTGCCCAGAGGCATATCCGCGACCTCGTCGAAGTACACCACACCGCCATGCGCCTCTTCCAGAAGACCAGATTCAATCCCGCGTTCAGAGGACTCTCGCCCAAACAGAACTTCTTCAACGCGCTCAGGCTCGATCCCGGCACAGTTCACGGTCACAAAGGGTGCGTTGGCGCGATTGGAATGAGCGTGGATATACCGCGCGGCGATCTCCTTACCCGATCCGGCCGGGCCGCTCAGCATCACACGACCGTTGGACTTTGTAACCTTGTCCAACTGGCTCTGCATGGTGCGGAACGCCGCGGACTTGCCGATCATGTCCGAGCTGGTCACTTCCTTGCGTTTCAGCGAGGCATTCTCGCGGCGCAGGCGAGAG
The DNA here is from genome assembly GCA_013032095.1 of Ruegeria atlantica. Taxonomy (GTDB): domain Bacteria; phylum Pseudomonadota; class Alphaproteobacteria; order Rhodobacterales; family Rhodobacteraceae; genus Ruegeria; species Ruegeria atlantica_E. Next base: position 46,041 of record WQBJ01000004.1, read on the forward strand.
GTCTCCATCGCGCGGCGGATCACAACCATCAGCTGGTCGATGTTGAACGGCTTTTCGATAAAGTCGTAAGCCCCCTGCTTGATCGCCGCCACCGCGATTTCGATGTTGCCGTGGCCGGAAATAATCACCACCGGCACGTCCGGGTTGTCACGCTTTACCGACTTCAGAATATCGATCCCATCCATCCGGCTGTCCTTCAGCCAGATATCGAGAATCAACAGCCCCGGCGGTTCCGAATTGATCTCGGCCATGCACTCATCCGAGTTGCCAGCCAGCCGGGTTGAATAGCCTTCGTCCTCCAGAATGTCGGACACCAGCTCGCGAATATCGCGTTCGTCATCTACGATCAGAATGTCACTCATCTTTGGCCTGCTTTCAGTTTGTTGGTTTTAATTGCCTGCTTTTGTGGCGCTGCGGTCGGGGATAAGTTGGCCCCCGGCAAACGGATCACGGCCATTGCACCAAAATGGTCCTGTCCGTCAAAGACGGGCGCGTCTTCAAGCGTCAGCGCTCCGCCGTGTTCTTCGATAATCTTCTTGACGATGGGCAGGCCCAGTCCCGTGCCTTCGTCCCTTGTTGTCACATACGGCTCGAACAGGCGCGCCCGATCCTCGGGTAGGCCAATGCCGTTGTCTGCGATAGTGATTTCCGTACCCGCATCATCGCTGGTCAACGCCACTTTGATCTGTGGCTTCAAGTTTTCCGGCGCGCCCTTTTGTTTCAGCGTTTGAATGGCTTCACCGGCATTTTTAATGAGGTTTGTTAGAGCCTGATTCAGCATCGTCGCATCCACATCCGCCAGAATGGGTCGATTGGGCAGAGTTGCGTCGATCTGCACGCCCGGCTGCCCGGCCTGCTGCAACAGGACTGCCTCACGCACCAGTCCGACGACGTCCTCCTCGCGCCGGTCCGGCTCTGGCATTCGGGCAAATTTCGAAAACTCGTCCACGATCCGCCGCAAGTCGTTGGTCTGCCGTACAATCACGTCAGTCATGGATTCGAGGCTGGCGCAATCCTCTTCATCCAACTTACGTGAGAATTTGCGCTTTATCCTTTCCGCGCTCAGTTGGATCGGCGTCAACGGGTTCTTGATCTCATGCGCGATGCGCCGCGCAACATCGCCCCATGCGGCCATCCGCTGGGCGCTGACTAAGTCGGTCACGTCATCAAAGGCCACTACATAGCCCTCTAGCCCACCGTCTTCGCCTCGGCGGGTCGCCATGCGAACCAGCAAGTTTTCCAGCTGTCCCTTGCGGGTTACCTTGATTTCACCCTGCACGGCCTCTTGCCCACCTTCCTTGAGGCTTTCGAACAGAGGCAGAAACTCTGGCACCGCGATACCGATGGCCAGTTGATTTTCGACCTTCGTCCAGTCCAGCAACCGTTCGGCCGAGCGGTTCACGAATGTCACACAGCCATCCGGATCAACGCCAACCACACCAGATGTCACCGAACTGAGCACCGAATCAAACAAACGACGCCGACGTTCAATGTGGCGAGTGTTTTCCAATAGAGTGTCGCGCTGTCCTTTAAGTTGGCGCGTCATCTGATTGAAATAACGACCTAACATGGCGATTTCATCATCGCTGGCCTCTTCGATGACCTGCACACTGAGGTCACCTGCACCAACCCTCTGCGCCGCCGTCGTCAACCGACCCACCGGACGCGAAAGACGTTCAGCGAACCACATTCCCAACGACATTGCCGCCAGAATAAGGATCACAGCAAATCCCAGATACAGAAGACCGAATTCAAACAGCACCCGGCCTCGTTCGCTTTCAAGCTGTTGGTAGAACTGAGCCGTTTCCTTGGTGTCGTCCAACAGAGTCAAAAGCTGCCCGTCTACTTCACGGCTGACATAGAGATACCGGTCCAGATATGCCTGCAAAGGCACCAGCGCGCGGAATTCACTGTTTTGCCAATCAGCAATAATCAGTAGCCCGGCATCCGACGCTTCAACGATCTGCTCGGGCGTCGGAGCTTCGTAATTGAAGAGGTAAGACCGGTCCCCACGAGAGCGAATTTCGCCACTACCATCAATGACATAGGCTTCTTTCAGACCGCGTTGAATCTGCGACTGCCCTTGCGACAGAACCTCACGCAGCTCTGCGTCTGAAATGTAAAAGTCCAAGTTGCGGGCATTGTCCAAAAACCGGGCCAGAACGGCCGCATCCTGTGTCAGGCCCTGCCGGTGCTCAAGCTCGTAGGCTTCGGCGGCCGTCAGGGACGAACCAACCACTTGCCGTACGCGATCCGAAAACCATCCTTCGAGGCCAATATTCACCGTCAGCCCTGCGAAGATCGCAACAGTGACAGTCGGCACCAGAGCCAGAAGCGTAAATGCGCCGATCAATCTCAGGTGCAGTCGGGATCCTGCGGATTTGGCCCGGCGGGCAGCGATCAGACTAAAGACCTGCCCCAGAACCAGCGCTGCGACGACCAGCACATAGACTAGGTCCGCCAAAAGGATCAGACGCAACGTGGGGGCAGTCGCCCCCAAATCAAATGGACCAATAACAAGGTAGGTAGCCAGCGCCAAAGCAGGGCCTAGAAGAACCAGCCCCAACGTGCCGATATTGCGCAGTTTTCGGGATTTCCGCCACCGATTAATCGCTGGAATCGGCCCGCTCTGTGCTCGGGTTGCCACCGTCTGCCCTCATTCTGATGTGTCGCGTGCGCGACGTACCGCCATATGTCGTGGTCGTTGCCGGGAGCGAACCCAGATGCCACGATTTGTGTGGCGATATTACATCAGTTTGCGGCGTCGTGTCACCTGAATATCGAGGTCTGTAATCTTTTTGCGCAGCGTATTCCGGTTAATCCCTAGCAGATCCGCACATTTCGCCTGATTTCCGCCAGTTGCATCTAGCGCCAGTTCGATCAGGGGTGCTTCAACCTCGCGCAAAATGCGCTGATACAAACCCGGAGGCGGTAAAAGATTGCCATGAAGGTCGAAATACCGACGCAGATGGCGCGCGACTGAGGCCGAGAGTTTTTCACGCTCTCCATCCCCCAAAACCGGCTCGGCTTCGGGCTGACTGCCCAGCACCATTTCCACCTCGGCTTTCGAGATTTCGTCGGCGCGACTGGTCAGGCTGAGCCGGCGAATGGCGTTTTCCAATTGCCGCACGTTGCCAGGCCAGGAATAGCGACGAACCAGTTCAACCGCATCTTCGCTGAGCCAGCGTTTCGCTCCATGCTCACGCTCCTCCCGCGCAAGGAAATGATCAGCCAACAGCGTTACGTCGTCCACTCGTTCACGCAGCGCTGGGACATGCAGCGTCGCACCGCACAATCGATAATAAAGGTCCTGACGAACCCGCCCACTCTCCATTGCTTCGGTCAGATCGGACTGGCTAGTCGCCATAAAACGCGGAACGTGGTCGCCCGGGGTATCCATCATCCGCACGATACGGGCCTGCAACTCGTCCTCGATATCGGCGATTTCATCAATCAGCAGCGTTCCACCGCGCACACGCGCCATCACCCGTGCCGGGCCTTCCAGATCACGCAGATCAGCAGCCGTAGCCGTTACGAAAGGCAAGGTTCGACGATCCGAAAAATCGTGAATAGCACGTGCAATCAAAGATTTACCCGTGCCACTTTCACCAGAAATCATCACTGACAGATCGGTGTTCATCACTCGCGCCACCAATCGATAGAGCGCCTGCATTACCGGCGTGCGGCCGACCAAAGGAAGTTCCTCGGGGCGGTCCTCGGTGGTTTCGACCATTTCAGAATGCACGCGCTGTTTCTGTTCCAAGGCCCGCGCCGTGCGCTTCATCAGATCGGGTAAATCGAACGGCTTGGGCAAATAATCATAGGCATCCGCCTCGGCGGCCTGAATTGCCGTCATGATCGTGTTCTGTGCGGAAATCACGATAACCGGCAGACCAGGACGATCCTGTGCGATCTTGGGCAGCATCTCCAATCCGTTTCCATCCGGCATGACCACATCAGAGATCACCACGTCACCCTTGCCCTCACCAACCCAGCGCATCAGCGTCGTCAGCGAGGAAGTCGCGTGAACCTTGCACCCCGCCCGCGTCAGGGCCTGAGTCAGAACGGTGCGGATCGTGCGGTCGTCGTCTGCGACCAATACTGTGCCATCCATCGGGTGCTCTCCTTATTCTTTGCTCTTATCGGCTTTTTTTAAGTTGCGTCTTTTGGTGCCCGCCTCAGCGAGATGCGGAACACCGTGCGGCCCGGAACCGAGTCAGCTGAAATCCAGCCGTCATGGTCCGAAATAATCTTGCTGACCAGCGCCAACCCAAGGCCGGTACCGTTTTCCTTACCCGACACGAACGGGTCGAAAATATCGCTTCGGATTTTCTCGGGCAGGCCCGGCCCGTCGTCGACAATCTCGATCTGCAGCGGCAGTGAATGACCGGAACCGTCGCTGCGCCGCAGGCGGAAGGAGTGTTCAAAATATGTCCGCAGGCGAATGGTTCCACCTTTTGGGTCAGCTGCTTCCGAAGCGTTCTTGAGCAGATTCAGCACCACCTGCAGGAACTGATCCGGATCACCATAGGCCAGCGGCAACGAGGGATCATAATCCTCGATAATTTTCATATGCGCGCCAAACCCCAACAGCGCCGAGCGGCGCGCACGGTCCAGAACGTCGTGAATGTTGACCGGCTTGAAGTCAGGCTGAGAGAGGTTTCCGAACTGTTCCACCTGCTCCAACAGCTTCACAATACGCCGACTTTCGGCAACAATAAGATCTGTTAATTCAAGATCTTGCTGTGAGATATTCATGCTCAGCAACTGCGCTGCACCAGTAATCCCGGCCAGAGGATTCTTGATCTCGTGCGCTAGCATCTCGGCCATGCCGATGGCGGATTGCGCAGCCGATTTCACCGTATTGCCCCGCGTCATCCGCCCCGCCAGTTCGCGCGGAGAGATGATCATGATCATCGAACCTGAATGCCCAACCAGCGGCGCGATCTGCAACGCGCATTGCAGCGGGGCACGGTTGCCCGAGCCTGCATCCACATCGTTCACGAACAGTGGCGTGCCCAATTCACGAGCCCGGGCAAACGCTTCCTCCAGAGGCGCGTCTACAGCGATCTGATCCCAGACAGGATGACCGATCACGGATTTACGCGAAGCGTTAAGAAACCCTTCTCCAGCCGAGTTCACGTCTGCGATCCGTTCATCGGCGTCGATGATGAAGGCTGGCACGGGCAGCGAAGTCCAGATGCTTTGATCTGAGGTCATGCTGCTGCCTCCACATCTGTGTTTAGCGCATCACTCAGCAAGCGAAGCACCTCTGCTGGATCGCGCGAGGTCAAGACGGCGCGGCGCAGGGCTGCGGGGGTTCCGGCCTCATCCATGTACCAGCCCAGATGTTTGCGCGCGACACGCAGTCCAAGGTCAGTTCCGTAGAATTTCAGCATCGCCTGATAATGCGCGCGAACCATTTCGATCAGATCGTCACCGACGGGAATCTCCGGTGCCGCTGCGCCGTAGAGATCGTGGCAAATCTGCGCCAGCAGCCACGGCTTTCCTTGCGCACCACGGCCGACCATTACCCCATCCGCATCGGATTTGGTAAGCGCGGTTTTCGCGGTTACTGAATCCACGATATCTCCGTTCGCTATGACCGGTATCGAGACAGCTTCTTTCACGGCTCGGATGGCGTGCCAGTCGGCGCTGCCCTTGTAGAACTGGCACCGCGTCCGACCATGAATTGTCACCATGCAGATACCCGCATCTTGCGCGCGACGCGCCACGTCAGGCGCGTTCAGCAAGGCATCGTCCCAGCCGAGTCGCGTTTTCAGAGTCACCGGCACGTCAACGGCTTCAACCACCGCCTCGATCAAGGTCAGCGCATGATCCGGCGTTTTCAGCAGCGCGGACCCGGAATAGCCATTGGTCACCTTCTTTGCCGGGCAGCCCATGTTGATGTCGATCACCCGCGCACCGCGATCAGCCACTTGCCGCGCGGCCTCGGCCATCCAATGCGCCTCGCGTCCGGCCAGTTGCACGGCGGTGTTCTCCACATCCGCCGACAGCTCGGCCCGCTCGCGTACACCGGGCTTAGCCTGCACCATCTCCTGGCTGGCGACCATCTCGCTCACGACCATTCCCGCGCCAAAGCGCATCACCAGATCACGAAATGGACGGTCCGTAATTCCAGCCATGGGTGCCAGCATGACCGGCGGGTTCAGAGCTTTGTCAGCGAGCTGCAGTGTCAACGTGCTTAATCCTTGGGCAGTTGCGGCTTTGATATCGAATTGAGCGCATATGAACAACAAATCGGCGACCATCAAGCCCGCAAAATCATCACATGCCTAATTTTTAGGCAACATTACGCGGGTGATTGCCTCTGCATTCACCGCACCCTAAACATTGCCCTCAAACCACCGGAGTCCACATCCATGACCACTGCCGCCATCATTGTCGCCGCAGGACGCGGGCAGCGCGCCGGAGGTGGAGTTCCCAAGCAGTGGCGCCCCTTGGCCGGGCGGCGTGTAGCGGACTGGACGATCGACAGATTCCGAGGGCAGGTAGATCATATTGTGATGGTGCTTTCCAAAGATGACACAGCCGCATGGGACGAATTCGAAAGCACCGACTTGATTCTCGCCCCGGGTGGCGACGATCGGTCGGGGTCTGTGCGCAATGGGCTAAATGCACTTATCAATCTTCCGGTCGAACGTGTCCTCATTCACGACGTTGCCCGCCCTTGCGTCAGCCTTCAAACGATTCAGCACGTCCTGGCCGCGCTAGAGACACATCAGGCGGCGGCCCCCGGGCTAGCGGTGACCGATGCGCTTTGGACCGGGAACGGAGCCGTCGTCACTGGAACGCAGGACCGCGCCGGGTTATTTGCCGCACAAACCCCGCAAGGTTTTCACTATGACGCTATCGTCACGGCTCACGCCACCCATCCCAGAGGCGCCGCCGACGACGTAGAAGTTGCCCGCGCCGCCGGGCTAGAGGTGGCTATCGTGCCGGGCGATGCAGATAACATCAAAATCACACGGCCCGAGGATTTTGCCCGGGCGGAACGCATATTGGGAATGAACATGGATGTAAGGCTGGGCAACGGGTACGACGTGCATCGGTTTGGCGAAGGGGATCACGTGATCCTGTGTGGCGTGAAGGTGCCGCATGACCGTAGGCTGCAAGGGCACTCGGACGCGGATGTCGGCATGCATGCGGTCACTGACGCGATCTACGGCGCGCTGGCGCAGGGCGATATCGGCCAGCATTTCCCGCCATCGGACCCACAGTGGAAGGGCGCCGCCAGCGAGATATTCCTGCGTCATGCGGTCGAGTTGGCCGAACAGATGGGTTATCGGATTTCGAATGTCGACTGCACACTGGTCTGCGAATACCCCAAGATCGGCCCCCACGCGCCCGCCATGCGGGATGAGATGGCGAGGATCATGAGCCTGCACGCCGATCAGGTCTCTGTCAAAGCAACCACGTCGGAGCGTCTTGGTTTTACGGGTCGTAGCGAGGGGATTGCTTCACTCGCCACTGCGTGTCTGGTGAAGTCATGAACGCCGCGCGCCTGATCGGAACTGTCTGTGGAGTTGGGTACATACGCCCTGCGCCCGGCACGTGGGGATCTCTGGCTGCCTTGCCCTTGGTGTGGGTTCTCCACACATTAGGCGGGTTCCCGTTGCTCGCTATTGCGACGGTCGTCGTATTTTTCGGCGGCCTCTGGGCCACCCGCGTCATGACGGCGGGTCAGGAAAATCACGACCCATCCGAGATCGTCATTGACGAAGTCGCCGGGCAGTTCATCGCGCTGTGGGCGATTTCCTATCCTTCTTGGGCACACGGTATTGAGATTACGGCGCTGTGGCCCGGCTGGATCGCCGGATTTCTACTGTTCCGTCTGTTTGACATCACAAAACCAGGTCCCGTCGGCTGGGCCGATCGACGCAATGACGCGATGGGAGTGATGCTGGATGACGTGATCGCTGGTATCCTCGCCGGGATCGGCGTCCTGATCCTCGCAGGCATTGCGCACGGAGTCATGGGCTTATGAACGTTGCCGACCTTCTCGAACGCGCCAAGGCGCAAGGTGTGATGATTGCCACCGCTGAAAGCTGCACAGGCGGCATGGTTGCAGCGGCGCTGACCGATATCCCAGGCAGTTCGGCTGTCGTTGAGCGGGGTTTCGTGACCTATACCAATACCGCCAAACAGCAGATGCTTGGGGTTCACGCCGAAACTTTGGCGGCGCATGGGGCGGTCTCGGAACAGGTTGCGCGCGAAATGGCGGAAGGCGCGCTCAGAAATTCGGGCGCTCAGCTCACGGTATCCGTGACAGGCATCGCGGGACCTGGAGGGTCGGAGTTCAAACCCGAAGGTCGGGTTTGCTTTGGTTTAGCCACAGGCGGAGTACCGACCCGCACGGAAACGGTCGATTTTGGAGCGCTTGGCCGCGACAACGTTCGAATTGCCGCGCGCGATCACGCGCTGGACCTGCTGTCTCAGGGACTTTTCAGCCTTGCTCAAAAATAAGGCAAGTCTCCCCAACTGACGCCCATTTAGTCACCGATTGGCAAAAAGCCCTAAAAATAGGCGCTGAAATCCACCTCTGCCTCTTTTTTCCCCGCTGGCTCTCCGCTTCAACGCGCAACGCAAGTTGGAGACGAAGAGGAGACCGGCTGATGAATGGAGCCGATACCGCCTGGATCATAGTGGCAACCGCCCTGGTCCTGTTCATGACACTGCCGGGCCTGGCGCTGTTCTATGGCGGCCTTGTGCGCGCCCGCAACGTGCTGAGCGTATTCATGCACTGTTTCAGCATCGCCTGCCTGATGAGCATCCTGTGGCTGGTCGCGGGCTACTCGATTGCTTTCGGCGAGGGCGGCTCGGGCTTGTGGGGTGGTCTGGGCAAAGCCTTCCTGAACGGCGTTGACGCCGACAGCCTGTCAGGCACCCTGCCCGAGGTTCTGTTCTTTGCCTTCCAGATGACATTCGCCATCATCACCCCTGCCCTGATCGTCGGAGCCTATGTGGAACGCGTGGGTTTCGGCTTCGTGCTCACCTTCTCCGCCCTGTGGATGCTGCTGTGCTACGCGCCAGTCGTTCACTGGATCTGGGGCGGCGGCATGCTGACCGATGGCGGCATTTTGGGTGAGATCGGCGTTCGTGACTTCGCGGGCGGCATCGTGGTTCACGAAACCGCTGGTCTGGCTGCCCTGATCATCGCCGTTGCTCTTGGCCCGCGCCGCAACCGCACGACGCCCCCGCACAATCCTGGATTCGTCATGATTGGCGCCGCGATGCTGTGGGTCGGTTGGTTCGGCTTTAATGGCGGCTCGCAACTGGCGGCGGATGGTGCTGCTGCGATGGCGATGACCGTCACGCATATCTCGGCCGCAACAGCGTCGCTGACCTGGGCATTGTATGAGCGCATCAAGTATGGCAAGGCCTCGATGGTGGGTCTGGTCACCGGTACGATTGCCGGTCTGGCGTCTATCACTCCGGCCTCGGGCTACGTTGATCCGGTGCAGGCGCTGATCATCGGTGCGGTGGCTGGCGTATTGTGTCAGGAAGCCGTGAACGTCATCCGCAACATGCTGAACATCGACGATACGCTGGACGTGTTCGCCGTGCACGGTGTGGGCGGCATCTTTGGCACCATCATGATCGCTGTATTCGGTTTGGGTGCGTGGACCGCGCAATTGGGCGGGCTGGTGATCGTGGGTGTCTTTACGTCAGTTGTCACATTTGTGTTGATCAAGGTGGTTGCACTCATCACCCCGCTTCGCGTAGACGCCGAAACCGAGACAAACGGGCTCGACCTGTCGGTACACGGCGAGCGGGCCTATGACATGAGCAGCTAAGCCCACCTTGGCTGCTATGCGCCCGCAAGGGCCAAAGCGGACCTCCTGACGGGGTCCGCTTTTCTTTTGCGCGCAAGCCTCTCGACTCTGGGCCGAGGGTCAGGCTATCAGCCCGCAACGTCATTTTGTCCCGAGGTTGCACCATGATCCCCAGCTCTTTCCCCGATAGCACCGAAATCGCCCGCCTGACCGCGCGGATGTTGCTGGAAATCAAGGCCGTCCACTTCAATTCGCGCGAGCCGTTCACGCTGGCCTCGGGCCTGCCCAGCCCGACCTATATCGACTGCCGCAAGCTGATCTCGTACCCGCGTATCCGCTCGACCCTGATGGACTTCCTGACGGTCACCGTAATGCGCGATGCAGGCTTTGAGGCATTCGACAACATCGCAGGTGGTGAGACCGCGGGCATCCCGTTTGCGGCAATGGTCGCCGAGCGCATGGCGCTGCCGATGACCTATGTGCGCAAAAAGCCCAAGGGCTACGGCCGCAACGCCCGGATCGAAGGCGCAATGAGCGAAGGTGAGCGCGTGTTGCTGGTCGAGGACCTGACCACCGACGGAGGTTCGAAACTGTCCTTTGTGGATGCGATCCGCGAAACCGGCGCGACTTGCGGGCATACAGCGGTGATTTTCTACTACGGCATCTTCCCCGAGACCGAAAAAACCCTCGGTGACCATGGCGTGCAGCTGCACCATCTGTGCACATGGTGGGATGTTCTGGCCGAAGCCAAGGCGCAAAAGGCCTTTGACGAAGAAACCCTTAGCGGCGTCGAGGCCTTCCTGAACGACCCGCGCGGCTGGCAGGAAGCCCACAAAAGCTGACGTTACGGCACCTGTCGAGCAAATTGGAACGCCGTCGGACAGGACGGTGAATACCACACAATATGTTGACGGATCACCCCTTCATGCTTCAACATGATGGGGCCCGGAGATATGCACAGTCTATCCCCAGAAACATACAATTTGCCCCGACTCACGGGGCTCGGTTATGGACTGTGCCTTAAGGGATGGTGAGAGCAGCAATGAACGAGATAAGCAGCATCGAGCAGGCAGCGGCACAGATTCAGAATGCCGAAACCATGCCGCATTCCATTGAGGCAGAGCAGCAACTTCTGGGCGCGATCCTGACCAATAACGACCTCTATGATCGGGTGGCCTCGATCATCGGGGCCGAGCATTTCTATGACCCGGTCCACGCCCGGATTTACGAGGTGGCAGCCAATCGCATCGCTAAGAATGCGTTGGCTTCGCCCGTGACGCTGAAATCCTTCATGGCTGAAGATGAAGGCCTGAAGGAACTGGGCGGTCCTGCCTATCTGGTCAAACTGGCCGGAGCCTCGATCAGTGCCTTCGCGGTGCATGACTATGCCCAGATGATTTATGACCTCGCCATCCGGCGCGAGTTGATCCGGTTAGGGCGAGACATTTCGGACAAGGCGGCGCGGGTCGATGTATCGAGCGAACCCAAAGAACAGATCGTCGAGGCCGAGCAGCAACTCTATCAGCTTTCCGAGCAGGGCCAGACCGAACAGGGATTTCAATCCTTCCTCAAGGCGGTCACAGAAGCCGTCAACGTCACCAACGAAGCGTATCAGCGTGGTGGCGGCATGGCAGGTATTTCCACCGGTCTGGCCGACTTGGACAAGCAATTGGGCGGTTTACACCCATCCGACCTGATCATTCTGGCCGGGCGCCCGTCGATGGGGAAAACCTCATTGGCGACCAACGTAGCGTTCAACGTGGCCAAGGCGTACAAACGTGGCACCAAACCGGACGGTTCCGAGGGTGCAATTGATGGCGGCGTGGTTGGATTCTTCTCCTTGGAGATGAGCGCCGAACAGCTGGCTGGCCGGGTATTGGCCGAAGCCTCCGAAATTTCCTCGCACAAGATCCGTCAGGGCGACATGACCGAAACCGAGTTCCGCCGCTTCGTCGACGCGGCCAAGGACCTTGAGGCTTGCCCGCTTTTCATTGACGACACCCCGGCCTTGCCCATTTCGCAGCTCGCCGCCCGCGCACGGCGGTTGAAGCGGACCCACGGGCTGGACCTGCTGGTGATCGACTATCTGCAACTGTGCCGCGGTATGGCCGATAATCGGGTGAACGAAATCGCCGAGATTTCGATGGGCATGAAAGCCATCGCCAAGGAATTGAACATCCCCGTCATCGCCCTGTCTCAGCTCAGCCGTCAGGTGGAAAGCCGAGACGACAAACGCCCGCAGCTCTCCGACCTGCGTGAATCGGGCTCGATCGAGCAAGACGCAGACGTGGTGATGTTCGTGTTCCGCGAGGAATACTACAAAGAACGCGAAAAGCCCGGCGATCACGAGCTGGAAAAGATGGAAGAGTGGAAGCAGGCCATGGAACGCCTGCACGGCAAAGCCGAGGTTATCGTCGGCAAGCAGCGTCACGGCCCCATCGGCACGGTCGAATTGTCATTCGAGGCGCAGTTCACCCGCTTCGGCAATCTGGTCAAACCCTGGCAACAAGACGGCCAGATCGAGGGTTACTGATCTACCAAAGCGCGGGCTTATTGAATGCGTTGACGCAGTGCGACGGGCCCTCAATTGGGGTCTCCGCTCCGGTCAAAGACTGGCCCAGCCATCCATGCGGCATACTCAACGGCATGGGCGGCTGCGCGAAGGTCTCGGTGATCTGCTGGAATCCGGTCTTTTCATAATAGGCGGGATCGCCGTAGGTTACAGCAAAGTCTATCCCTTGCAGACGTAGCTCCTCCAACCCAAAACTGATCAGTTTTTGACCAATGCCAGATTTCTGCCGGTCCGTACGCACGGCCACCGGAGACATCAGAAACACCTGACGCGGGTCCTGATCATAACTCAGGCGCGAGAACAGAACACAGGCCGCCAGCGCACTGCTTTCCAGTGCCAATACTCCCAGCAAATCGTCGTCAGGAGTCGTGTTCAAAAGATCTTGGACCAAAGCACCAACCGCGCGGCCTTCCTCTTCTCCCTCAGAGGCAGCGAAGACATCCCGAAACAACCCGGGCAATTCAGTTGATCGCGCTTTGTAGTTTGTAGTCAGGTTCAGCAATGTCCGCCTCCTTCAGGTAGATCAAAGATCCCACCTCAGAACTTTCAGTTGATCACAGCACAAACACAATGGCGAGACCTGGGCCCGTTCCCAAAAGGCCTTTTTTCGCCAAGGCTTTGGAAGAAAGGCCAGAACCTGCGCAGGATCGCCACGATATCTACAAGAATTGGCGCCTACCCCCTTGACCTGCCGCGATCCAATGTCATGAACAGCACCATGAGTACCGCACGTTTGACGATCAACCTTCAGGCGCTTGCCAGCAACTGGCGGGCGCTCAACGCAAAAACGGATGTCGAGACCGGCGCCGTGGTCAAAGCCGACGCCTATGGTCTTGGGGCCGGTCCGGTTTCTGCGACCCTGGCCGAGGAAGGCGTCCGCAAGTTTTTTGTTGCCGTTGCTGAGGAAGGCGTCGCCGTGCGCGAGGCTGTTGGCCCTGGACCGATGATCGGAGTGTTCTCGGGTCATATGGAGGGCGACACTGATCTTTTACGTGATCATACCCTGACGCCTCTAATTAACTCGCCGGAGCAATTTCTGCGCCATCAACAGGCGCTGCCGGATCACTCCTTCGGCATTCAACTGGACAGCGGCATGAATCGTTTGGGGTTGGAACCCGCTGACTGGGCCGAGTTGCGCCCGAGAGCCGAAGCACTGAACACTGCCGTCATCATGTCGCATCTGGCCTGCTCGGATGAACCTGATCACCCGATGAACTTGCAGCAGCTTAAAACCTTCCGCGAGATCACGGACGGTACCACCGCCCCGCGGTCTCTGGCAGCAACCGGAGGCACGCTGCTGGGACCGGAATTCCACTTTGACTTCTGCCGCCCCGGCGTTGGCCTCTATGGCGGTATGCCCTTTGCCGATGCGAAACCTGTGGTGACAGTTGACCTGCCCGTTATCCAGGTCCGCGAAGTCAAAGTCGGAGAATCCGTCGGCTACGGCAACAGTTGGATCGCGCGACGCCCGTCGCGCATCGCGACGGTTCCCGCCGGGTATGCAGATGGCCTGCATCGGGCCATCGGTGGCGGCATCGATGTGTTTGCAGGTGGGAAACCCTGCCCCGTAGTCGGGCGCATCTCAATGGACCTGATTACCGTTGACGTGACCGACCTGCCGCAAGACCCTGAGCGTCTCCGCATCCTGAATGGACACCAAACCATCGATGACCTGGCCGAGGCAGCAGGCACTATCGGGTACGAAATTCTCACATCGCTTGGCGCGCGTTACTCGCGGGGCTACGTGGAATGAATCCTTTGCATCTGCTGGGCGGGCTGGGCCGTGCGGTTCTGGCGCTGTTCGCCACCTTCGGCAAAGTCGCGCTGTTCTCGGTGGATGCGATTTCGCACATATTCCGCCCCCCTTATTACCCACGCGAATTTGCCGTGGCGCTGATGAATATCGGCTGGCTGTCTCTGCCGGTTGTCGGCCTGACCGCCATCTTCACCGGCGGCGCACTGGCGTTGCAGATCTACGCCGGCGGCGCGCGTTTCAATGCCGAGGCCGTTGTACCCCAGATCGTCGCCATCGGCATGGTGCGCGAGCTTGGCCCCGTGCTGGTCGGTCTGATGATCGCCGCGCGTGTGACCTCGTCGATTGCAGCCGAGATCGCCACTATGAAAGTGACAGAGCAGATCGACGCGCTGGTCACCCTGTCCACCCATCCGATGAAATACCTGACCGCTCCGCGCGTGCTGGCTGCCCTGATCACCGTGCCTCTTCTGGTCGGGATCGGAGACATCATCGGCATCGCGGGCGGCTATGTGGTCGCGACCCAGAATCTGGGTTTCAACCCGGCAAACTACCTGTCGAACACGGTTAATTTCCTTGAAGCCCGCGACATCGTCTCGTCGCTTGTCAAAGGGGCCGCTTTCGGTCTGATCGCTGCGATCATGGGCTGCTACTACGGCATGGATTCGGGCCGCGGTGCTCAGGGCGTGGGCCGCGCCACCAAATCCTCGGTCGAATCCGCCGCCATTATGATTCTGGCCGCCAACTTCATTCTGACAGGGGTGTTCTTCTCGCTATGATCCGAATGGAGAATGTACAAAAGTCGTTTGGCGACAATCAGGTTCTGCAAAGCATGAACCTTGAGATTCCCAAGGGCACCTCGATGGTCATCATCGGCGGTTCCGGCACCGGGAAGTCGGTCGCGCTGAAATGCATCCTCGGCCTGATCAAGCCCGACAGCGGTATGATCTATGTCGATGGCAAGGATGCCACCAAGGGCGACCGGGATAAGTTTTTGGCCCGCTTCGGCATGCTGTTTCAGGGCGCAGCGCTGTTTGACTCGCTGCCCGTCTGGCAAAACGTCAGCTTCCGATTGCTGCGCGGCCCTCTAAAACGCCCGCCGGAATACGCCCGCGAGATCGCCATCGAGAAACTGCGACGCGTGGGCCTGAAATCCGACGTGGCCGACCGTTTCCCGTCGGAACTTTCGGGCGGTATGCAAAAACGCGTGGGCCTTGCACGTGCCATCGCCGCCGAACCCGAGATCATTTTCTTCGACGAACCCACCACCGGCCTTGACCCGATCATGTCCGGCGTCATCAACGACCTGATCCGCGAAATCGTGACCGAGATGGGCGCCACCGCGATGACCATTACCCACGACATGAGTTCCGTCCGCGCGATTGCCGACAACGTGGCCATGCTACACGGAGGCGTCATCCAGTGGACTGGCCCGGTAAGTCAGATGGACGCGTCCGGCGATCCTTATGTCGAGCAGTTTATCAGTGGTTGCGCTGAGGGCCCTATTGAGGCGGTGCGGTAATTAATTCTTCGGCTCTCTGATTAGGCAGAAAAACCAAAATAACTTCTCAACGATCGACGGATTTTCTGATGGCGCACGTTGAACATACACATACTAAATGTTCATCGGAGCTTCCCCATGCCCAATTCATATTCCCGTACACAAATAGCCCTTCATTGGGTGATTTTTTTGCTGATCGCCGCTCAATTCCTGTTTGAGGACCCAATCTCTGAAGCGTGGCAAAAGGTCGAACAGGGATTGCCGGTCGGCTTTCAGCCCATGGTTGCATTCCATGTGTTTGGCGGGCTACTGATTCTGGCGCTTGTGTTGTGGCGCATTGCGTTGCGCCTGACGCGCGGGGCTCCCCCGCTGCCGCAAAAAGAAACCGCCGCCATGAAATTGGCCGCGCACGTTACCCATCTGTCAATGTATGCGCTGATGGTCCTGCTGCCGGTCTCCGGCGCCCTAGCATGGTTTGGTGGTGTACAGATGGGTGCGGAGACGCACGAAGTGTTTAAAACGCTGATGCTGGCTCTCATCCTTCTGCACATAGCAGCCACCCTGTTCCATCAATTCGTGCTGAAAACCAATCTGATGGCACGGATGAAGCGCGTAGGATAACAGGTGGAGGTGCGTGCTTGCACGCACCGCCCACAGCCGTAGAGTGAGACCAAACTCTTCTGACTGGCTGCCATGACCCTCCGCCTCGCCACCCTTTCGCTCCTGATCCTCTACCCCATCGCATGGTTCGCTCCGCTGATGCGCGCGGGGCTGCTGCCGATCTTCGGCTTGTCCGAAATCAGCGTCATCACCGGACTACAATCCCTGTGGAAATCGGACGTCTTTCTGGCGCTGATCGTCACAGTCTTCGCCCTCTTCGCGCCCTACATCAAAACCATAGGCACCGCCCTGATCCAATGGGATCTGCTGGACGTACGCGTCCAACCCGCGCTGAACATCCTTGGAAAATTGGCGATGGCCGACATCTTTCTGATCGCGCTATATATCACTTTGGCCAAGGGAATTTCCTACGCGACCATCGAAACCGCGTGGGGTCTCTACCTGTTTACTGCGTGCATCTTGGCCTCAATTGTACTGGGCCACATTACCGAAATGACACGCAGATCACGAAATTCTCAGAGCTAATTGATTGAAAACACTCATCTGAGTATCATCTTTATATTTCGAGCAGTGACAATTTGTAGTTTTCAGGTCCGTAGCGGATCAATCTGTGTGTTTTGGATGCTCCCGCTTGGGCTTGGTGTGTACCGGTTCTAGAAGGAGTTCGTCGATCATGACAACCCTCCATACAATGACATTGCAATTTCAGAATGCCTTTTTAAGACTGACTTTTTTCCTGATATGCGCGTCGGCACTGCTCGCCGTTTCGACCACGATTTTATCCGCTCTAGGTGTATTGCCCTGGCTCTCGATGCAGGCCGGATTCGGCGATGGCACAGTCGTTGATGCCGGCATGTTTATCCAGATCGGCCTGACCGCTTTGATTCTCATGTTGGCGTTCTACCTGCCTGCGAATGCTCGAATGATGGCGCTGGAAAATAACCATCGCAAGTTCGCTCTGACCATGCACGATATCGCCGAGGCCTATCATATGGCTCATGCCGCCGACCGCGGAGGGCTGTTCATGATGTCTTCCGAATTTGACGGGGTGAAGGAACGCATGGCCTTCCTGCGCCAGCATCCAAATCTGCAATCGCTTGAGCCGGAGATACTCGAACTGGCCGCTCAGATGAGCCAGATTAGTCAGGAGCTGGCCGAGACCTATGGTGACGCCCGAGTGAGCCGAGCGCGAACCTTCTTGCAACAACGTCAGGAAGAAATCGAGTTGTTCCAGAAACGGCTTGAAGAGGCTCAAGTGATCCAGAGTGAACTACGCCAATGGACGTGGGATGTAGAGCTTGAAGAGTCTATCGCCAAATCCCAGCTAAGCCGTCTGCGGGATGAACTGTTTGAATTGCTGCCCGAACTCTCGGCACAACTGCAATCGCCCCCCAAAGACAATGTGGCTAAAACGTCCAGCGTAGTTGCAATGTCACCACCGCCCCGCGCGGCGGAATAGGCGCGCCAGCACCCGCCACGGGCGATGGCCCACCGGGCCTGAGGACGAGGCGCGCCCCCGGCGGTGATGAAAACCCTGCAAGGGCTTGAAGAACGGCCCATCCTCGGGCACCAAGGCCACATGGCAAAGACGACTTTCTCCTGCTCGGCCTGTGGCGCATCCCATTCGCGCTGGTCCGGGCGCTGTGACGCATGCGGTGAATGGAACACGATCACGCAGGACGTTCCCCTTTCAGCTGGCCCCGCGAAGAAATCCTTGGGTGGTAAGCGCGGTCAGTCCATCGCCCTCACGGACTTATCCACCGAGGAAACACCCCCGCCCCGCACGCTTTGCGGGGTTGAGGAACTGGACCGCGTTTTGGGCGGCGGCCTTGTCCCCGCCTCGGCCCTATTGGTGGGGGGTGACCCCGGCATTGGCAAATCCACTCTTCTACTACAGGCAGCCGCGCGATTTTCCCGCGCGGGCGTCAAGACCATCTATGTCTCGGGCGAGGAAGCCAGCGCGCAGGTCCGCATGCGCGCGCGCCGCCTTGGGCTGGAAGACGCGCCGGTCCAACTGGCCGCCGAGACCAATCTGCGCAACATCCTGACAACGCTGGAGGCCGAAAAACCCGGTCTGGCGATTATCGACTCAATCCAGACCATGTGGGCCGACAATGTGGACAGCGCACCCGGTTCGGTATCACAAGTCCGGGCCGCAGCGCATGAATTGACCACGTTTGCGAAACGACACGGTGTGTCAATCGTCATGGTCGGACACGTTACCAAGGAAGGCCAGATTGCAGGCCCTCGCGTCGTCGAACACATGGTCGATACCGTGCTCTATTTCGAAGGCGAACGCGGCCACCAGTTCCGCATCCTGCGCGCCGTCAAGAACCGCTTTGGCCCCGCGGATGAGATCGGCGTGTTCGAGATGACTGGTAAAGGCCTGGCGCAGGTCACCAACCCGTCGGCCCTGTTCTTGTCGGAACGTGGGACCCCCAGCCCCGGATCAGCCGTGTTCGCTGGGATCGAGGGCACGCGTCCAGTTTTGGTAGAATTGCAAGCACTTGTGGCCCCCTCGCCTCACTCCCAGCCCCGCCGCACCGTTGTCGGATGGGACAGCGGTCGGCTTGCCATGATCCTCGCCGTCCTCGAAGCTCGCTGTGGCATCCCCTTCGCGGGACTCGATGTCTACCTGAACGTAGCCGGTGGGCTAAAGGTGAGCGAACCCGCGGCCGACCTTGCCGTCGCCGCCGCGTTGCTCAGCGCACGTGAAGACACCGCTCTGCCAGCCGACACCGTGGTTTTCGGAGAAATCTCGTTGTCCGGGGCACTTAGACCGGCCCCGCAGACAGAAAATAGGTTGAAAGAAGCCCAAAAACTTGGTTTCACATCGGCAATCGCTCCGGCGGGCGGCAAAACCGGTACTGTGGCAGGTCTGTCACTCACCCGACCCTCTGATTTAGTGGGGTTTGTTGGCGAAACCTTCGGAGCAGGTTAAGGTAACGCCTTGAGGGGCAGATAAAATTACAGGCGAGGGCCATGGAAGGTTTTACATTAATCGACGGGGTGGTTGCCCTGATCATCGTCGTGTCGGGCCTATTGGCCTATTCGCGAGGCTTTTTGCGCGAGGTTCTGGCCATTGCAGGCTGGGTTGCAGCTGCCATTCTGGCCTTCATCTTTGCGCCTCAAGCGGTTCCACTGGTGAAAGAGATTCCGGTGGTCGGAGATTTCCTACGCGACAGCTGTGAGTTGTCTGTGATCACCGGCTTTGCGGCCGTGTTCGCGATTGCGCTGATCGTGGTCAGCATTTTCACACCGTTGTTCTCGTCGATCGTACAGCGTTCAGCCATTGGGGGGCTGGACCAAGCCCTTGGTTTCTTCTTTGGGATTGCACGCGGTATTCTGTTGGTTGCTATCGCCTTCTTTGTCTACGACACGGTCATGACCGGTCAGTCCTACACCATGGTGGATGAAAGCCGCTCGGCCAAGGTTTTTGAGCAGTTCAGCGATAAGATTGAGGAACAGAACCCCGAACAGGCTTTGGGTTGGGTAACTCAACAATACGAGGAACTGGTCGCCAGTTGCACCGAAGGGTCCGAAGGTTCGGCTCCGACGGAAGAACCGGCAGAAACGACCACCACGGAATAAGAAAAGCCCGGTTCAAACCGGGCTTTTTTCTACCTGCTAAATATATTCAGTTAAAAAACCTTCTCCGCCACAAACCGTGCATCTAATGTACTTCAGGCCAAAGCATCCCTCACAGCGGCCCACAATGGGCTTGCCGAGGATATCGCGGCTTTTGATCACCTCTCCTGCGCCATTACAAATCGGACATGGCGACCTGCCCATCCCACGGCAGCGATGGCACCGACGCTTTACCGGTTCTTCTTTCTTTTTTCCCTGCTTGTGTTCCCACATTGCTCAGTTCCACTCATCACTCGGAAAAGGTAAAAACCCAATACCCCACAATGACAGCACAAGCTCACGCACATGTCACCTTTTGAAACTGTGATCGGCAAAATCCATTTGCTTGAATACACAAATGTGATCCTTTGATGACACAGGCGGTATTAAGCATTATGTGGGGGCCGAACTGACATGGAATCGGAGCCGCCGATCTTGCTGTACCTGTTTTCTTTCGCGCTCGCCCTCGGGACGATGGCGCGTCTGCATCACCAACTGGTTTGGCAAATGCGCGCTATTGTTCTGCCATGCAGAAGTTCAGAACATCGCAACTAATCAAAACGTCATAGAAATTGGAGCCCGTACATGTGTGGGATATTGGGGATCGCAAGCAGGACGCATGATGTCTTTGCGGAAATCTATGACGGGCTGCTGATGTTACAGCACCGGGGTCAGGACGCCTCAGGCATCGTCACTTATAACGGTGAGTTCTTTCGTGAGAAAAAGGCCAATGGGCTGGTCAAAGATGTGTTTAATGCACAGGACGCCAAGACCCTTTTGGGCAAGATCGGCATGGGACATGTGCGTTATCCCACCGCCGGCTCGCTCAGTGCAGCTGAGGCGCAGCCATTTTTTGTGAACGCGCCTTACGGCATCTATCTTGTCCACAACGGCAACATCACCAACACCGCGGAGCAACGCGAGAAGGTAACAGCCAAATACAGTCGTCACCTACGCACCACCTCGGATTCCGAAATTCTACTGAACGTGCTGGCCGACAAAGTCGCCGATGCGATCAAAGTGAATGGCAATGCCGAGCCCATCCGCAACCTCTTTGCCGGTGTGAAGATGACGATGGAGCGGGTTCAGGGCGCCTATTCGGTGATCTGTCTGGTTGCCGGTGTCGGAATGCTGGCCTTCCGCGACCCCTACGGCATTCGCCCGCTGTCCATCGCCAAGCGCGATGTGGATGGCGAAGGTGATGATTACGCCTTTGCCTCGGAAGATGTGGCCTTTGGGATCAACGGCTTTGACAAGCTACGCGACGTCAAACCCGGCGAAGCGATCCTGATCGATCTGGACGGCAACATGCACACGTTCCAGGCGGTCGAAGGGCAACTGACTCCCTGTATCTTTGAATATGTCTACCTGGCCCGCCCGGATTCGTTGTTGGACGGTGTCTCGGTCTACAAAACCCAGATGCGCATGGGCCAGACGCTGGCCCGCCAGATTGAGGCCGCCGGTCTTGATATCGACCGCATCATCCCCGTACCTGACAGCGCCCGCCCCGTGGCGCTTGAAGTCGCCAAGGCGACCGGCATCCCCTATCGCGAAGGTCTGGTCAAAAACCGCTATGTCGGCCGAACCTTCATCATGCCTGGTCAGGAAGAGCGGCAGAAATCCGTTCGTCGCAAGCTGAACGCCGTTCCTCTGGAATTCAAAGACCACAACGTGCTGTTGATCGACGACTCGATCGTGCGCGGCAATACGATCAAAAAGATCGTGCAGATGTGCCGCGAGGCCGGGGCCAAGAAAGTATACATCGCCAGCGCCTCGCCGCCGGTCAAATTCCCCAATGTCTACGGTATAGACATGCCCACCAAGCATGAGCTGATCGCCAATGGCAAAGAGATTGAAGAGATCCGGCAGGAACTGGGGGCAGACGCCCTGTTCTATCAAAACCTCGACGATCTAATCTGGTCCGCCAAGGAAGGTAACCCCGATATCGAGGCCTTTGATTGTTCCTGCTTTGACGGCAACTACATCACCGGCAGCGTTAGCGACGACTATCTGGACAGTCTGGAAAACAGCAGTCGGGTGAGCAAAAAGAAACAGGATATGCAGGTGCCCGGCGGATCGTGGAACGGCGCGAAACTGGCGTCGGGGTAGTCCTAATACCGAATCAAATCTGATTTTGGCCCGCGTTGCGATTGCGATGCGGGTCTTTTTTTGTGTGCTTTCCAGCTGAATGAGTGTGTTTCCGCCCACAACCCTTCGATGAAGAAAATGTAATCGCAAGGGCTTCGCCGGATCAGGAAGTGTTGTGAGATCTCTGGTGACGGGTCAGGCTTTTCCTTGGGATGCCGGTTTGATACCTCCCGGCCAGCCACTCACAAAAGGGGTCGGGTCGCTGCGGCCGGACCGGTATTCATGTCGAACGCTACCGTCAAAAGCGCGGCCACTCAAAAGGGCGCGCTGAACAAAAGCACTATGTCCGTCCTGGGGGTTTTCGGTCCGAAATCGGAAATGCGCGCGTTGATGCGTCTATCATCAGGCCGTGTGAAAGAGGTCGAATTGGGCAGTCGGGTGTCATCTGGAACCGTGGTTGCCATTGATGACGAAGGCGTCATGCTGCGACAAAGCGGCCGGACCAAGCGGATCACTATCCCCGGCAGCTAATCCTGTCTTGACGCCCTGCGCGCAGGGGTTCAAACCGCTGTCATGACCGATCAGACCAAAATTGCCCTAATCACCGGGGCCTCTCGCGGATTGGGCGCTGCCCTGGCCGAAGCGCTGGCACCCGAATACCACATCGTCGCCGTTGCCCGTACTACCGGCGGGCTGGAAGAACTGGATGACCGCATTCAAGCCAAGGGCGGCGCGGCCACTCTGGCACCTATGGACATTGCCGACCCAAACGCTATGGCGACCCTGTGCCGGGGTATTCATGACCGATGGGGAAAGGTGGATCTATGGCTGCACACGGCCGTCCATACATCGGCCTTGACGCCCACGCATTTCGTCGACCCGAAAGAGTGGACCAAAGCCGTTAACACAAACGCCACGGCCACGTCGGTTCTGATCCCCTATATCGCTCCTCTGCTGGGCGAGACAGGCCATGCTGTGTTCTTTGACGACCCCAAGGCCGGTGAGAAGTTCTATGGCATCTATGGTGCAACCAAGGCTGCTCAGATGGCTCTGGCGCGCAGCTGGAAGCTTGAGACCGAGCGTACTGGCCCCCGTGTATCGATTGTCGAGCCTGCGCCGATGCCAACTGCTGTACGTGCCCGGTTCCATCCCGGCGAAGATCGTGACGCGTTGACAAGCCCGGCAGATGAAGCCGAGCGGATCTTGGCGCTGCTTTAGGGAATGGCCCTTCGGGCCATGCCTCCCGCAGGGGTATTTTAGACAGATAAAGCGGGTGGATCAGGCGATATGAACGCCGTTGCGCCCGGCCAGATCAACGAAGAATTGCCACGCAACGCGGCCCGAACGTGCGCCGCGTGTAGCCTGCCATTCGATGGCTTCGGCGCGCAGGGTATCGGCGTCGACCGTAACGCCGTAGGCGGCGCAATAACGGTCAATCATCGCCAGATACTCGTCCTGATCGCAGGGGTGGAAACCCAGCCAAAGGCCGAACCGATCAGACAGTGACACCTTTTCCTCGACCGCCTCAGACGGGTTGATGGCGCTGGAGCGTTCATTTTCGATCATGTCCCGCGGCATTAGGTGACGGCGATTTGAGGTGGCGTAGAACACTACATTTTCAGGGCGGCCTTCTATGCCACCGTCCAGAACGGCCTTGAGCGACTTGTAATGCTGGTCGTCATGGCTGAAGGACAGGTCATCGCAGAACAAGATAAAACGATGCGGCGCAGCACGCAGGTGGTTCAGCAAGCGCGCGACCGAGCCCATATCCTCTCGCTGCAACTCCACCAGTTTGAGGTCCGGGTAATCCGTCTGTAGTGTGCCGTGAACGGCTTTGACGAGGCTGGATTTGCCCATTCCCCTCGCCCCCCAGAGCAGTGCATTGTTGGCTTTAAACCCTCCGGCAAAGCGGCGTGTGTTGTCCAATAGCGTATCGCGCGAGCGGTTGATGCCGACCAGCAAATCCAGATCGACGCGGTTGACCTGAGTGACCGGCTCCAACCGATCAGGTTCCACATGCCAGACGAAGGCCGGAGCAGCGCCGAAGTCCGGCGCGGCCAAAGGTGCAGGCGCTATACGTTCCAGCGCGTCGGCAATGCGGTTCAGGGCTTGGTCGTCCATTGGGGCCTCCGGTCTTCTCATGGCAGTTTTCAAACCATGTTCCGACCGGCGCAACAAGGGCCAGAATCGAAAAAGGCGCGCCGGATTTAGGCGCGCCTGATCCTTATCTTAAGGCAGTATTACTTGCCGTCTTCTTCACGAATGATCTCTTCATCCGCCTCTTCTTCATCGTCATAGTAGCCTTCGGCGCGCAGTTTCTCTTCACGCCTTTTCTCGACGCGGCCCACAAGGAAGATCGACACTTCGTACAGGCCGTAGACCACAACAAAGAGAATGACCTGAGTGATGACGTCCGGAGGCGTCACCAGCGCGGCCAACACCAAAATGGCGACCACGGCGTATTTGCGCACCGAGCCCAGCCCTTCGGCCGATACCAGTCCCGCCTTGCCCATCAGGGTCAACAGGACGGGCAATTGGAAGCACAGTCCAAACGCAACGATGAACTTGATGGTCAGGTTCAGGTATTCTTGCGCCGACCCCTGGAAAACTACGCTCAACGGCGCTGCAGTTGCGCCTTCGGTCACGGCCTCACCTTCGGAGCCGAACTGCTGGAAACCAAGGAAGAAGTCATAAGCAAGCGGTGTTACCACGTAGAACGCAAAGCTTGCGCCCAACAGGAACATGAAGGGTGAAGCCACCATGAAAGGCAGAAACGCGTTCTTTTCCGAGCGGTAAAGCCCCGGCGCCACGAACCGCCACAGCTGCATACCGATATACGGAAAGGCCAGAATGAAGCCCCCGAGTAGAGCAACCTTGATGGCGACAAAGAACCCTTCTTGCGGAGAGATAAAAATCAGGTCGCAATCCTGGCCGCGTTCAGCCAGAACATCACACAGTGGGTGCGTGAGGAAGTTGAAGATCGGTGTGGCCACCGAAAAGCAGATCACCATCCCGATCAGAAATGCCACGACGGAGTGGATCAACCGCGTGCGCAGTTCCGCCAGATGCTCGATCAATGGGGCCGAGCTGTCCTCGATCTCGTCGGTGTTGGTCATGTTTTGCTTTCACTCTTCAGCGCAGCCTCGGCCTCTTCAGCCTTGGCTAGCGCCTCTGCAGCTTCTTTCGCTTTCCGGTCGGCTGCCGCACGAGCGGTTGAGGCCTGGATCTTCTTTGCCTGTTCCGCCCGTTCAGCGGCCAACTTGCCGGTTTCGCTTTTGGGGTCGAACTTGGTCGGGTCCATGCTGCGCGCCATTTCCTGCGCGGCTTCCTTCACGCCGTCCATGGCGGTGCCCACAGGGTTGGCGGCCGCATCAAGGCCTTTTTTGATCTCGCTTACCCCTGCCTGATCCGCCGCTTCGTTCATGGCGCTGCTGAACTCGCGCGCCATGCCGCGGGCCTTGCCGACAAAACGGCCGATATTGCGGAACAGCACCGGAAGGTCCTTTGGCCCTACAACGATCAAGGCAACGATGCCGATGACCAGAAGCTCGGTCCAGCCCAGATCAAACATCTGCGCTTATGCCTTGTCTTTGTCAGTCTCGGGCGTGACGTCCTTGGCCACTTCGGCTGCGTCCTGCTCTAGCTCATCCGCGCCTTCCTTGACGCCCTTCTTGAACGAGGTGATGCCCTTGCCCACTTCACCCATCAACGAACTGATTTTACCGCGGCCAAACAGCACCAATACCACAACGGCGATCAGCAGCAGGCCGGGAAGACCGATATTGTTGAGCATGTCTCTTCTCCTTGTACATCGGCGCGATGCGCCGGGAACGTAATCTGAGCTTGTGTCTACGCCTGCTGGTGCGTTTGCAAAAGCACCTCGGATCAATTCCGCGTTCAAAATTGATCGGATCACGCATTTTTTGCTGGCTGGCCTTTTTCAACTGACAGGTTTATGTCAGTTGTTAAGCGCTAGGAACAGGGCATCGAAACCTGATCAACGGAGATTCAAATGACCCATGTTGCTGAAATCGTCACCTTCACCCTCGCCAACGGCACCACGCCGGAAGAGTTCGTGAAACTCAGTCAAGCCTCGGAAGCGTTTGTTCGCTCAGCCTCCGGATTCGCCCACCGTCAACTGAGCCAGGGCGAGGATGGCCGTTGGACCGACTACGTCGTCTGGAAGGATATGAAAGCCGCTCAAGACGCAGCTGCTCAGTTCCCGCAACAGGACTTCGCCCCGGCCCTTATGGAGGCTATTCAGCCCGACAGCGTCCTAATGCGCCATGAGAATGTACTATGGAACATGACCGCCTAAGCGCGGTGCGGACGGCGTGTCATGCGCCGTACTGACCGCCTGTTTGATATCGTACAGATCCTGCGTGACGGAAAATTACACCGCGCGCAAGATATTGCGGACCGGCTCGAGGTGTCGGTCCGCACGATCTATCGCGACATGGACACGCTGGTCGCCTCAGGTATTCCGGTCGAGGGCGAACGCGGCGTGGGCTACATGGTGCGCGAGCAAATCACCCTGCCCCCCCTGAACCTGTCACCTGCTGAACTTGAGGCGCTGAACCTCGGGATGGCCATCGTGGCCGAGGCCGCCGACACGGACCTGAAGGCAGCGGCAGAAACATTGGCTGAAAAGATCGATGCGGTGCTGCCTACCCAGGTCGTGGCCGAGGCAGATACATGGAAATTCGCTGTCTACCCCTTTGCCGATGCGGCGCGCGGACTGGCGCATATGGGTCCGATAAGGGCTGCCATCAAATCACGCCAGAAACTGCATCTGACCTATCGCCGGATTGACGGTGTTCTAACCGAGCGCACCATCCGCCCCCTGCACATGGAATACTGGGGGCGCGTCTGGACCCTGACCGCATGGTGTGAATTGCGCGAAGGGTTCCGCGTTTTCCGCATCGACCTGATTGAGGCAGTCTCACCCCTGCCCGAAATTTTCGCCGACGAACCTGGCAAAAGCCTGAGCGACTTCGACCCCCACGCCTGATCCGCCTTTCATCCGGCTAGCAACACCTCTGGAGGGATGGCCCGGAACGGGCCATTCCCCTCACTTCAGATAGGGCTCGGGATCTACTGACTCAAATCCCTTACGCACCTCGAAGTGGAGATAAGAGTTATCTCCGCCACGCAGGGACGCAATCTGCTGCCCACGGCGCACACGATCGCCTTTCTTGACCGCGGCTTTGTCAACATTCGCATAGACGGTCAAAAGGTCGCTGTTGTGCTTGATCACGATGATCGGCACCTGATCGGCATCCGCAGTAATGGCCGCAACTGTCCCCGCTTCAGCGGCTTTGACAGGCGAGCCGGGCGAGGCGGCAATGTCGATCCCCTCATTCTTGCCCTTGTCATAGGTTCGAATGATCGTTCCCGTAACCGGCAGGCCAAGGGCCGAGTTGCTTTGGGTTGTCGGCGGTTCGGCGGTCACGTCGGGTGCTGGAGTAGCCGGTGCAATCACTTCGTCCGGCAACGGTTGCGTCGCGCTCGGCGGTGTTGGGGTCGGCGAACCCTGACCCGGCTGCGTAACATTTGTGGCAGGTACAGCCGCCTGCTGTGGCGCCGGCTGGTTCTTGATCGGGATCAGCAGGAATTGATCCTCGCGCACGGTAAAGTCCGAATCCAGCCCGTTCCACTCGGCCAGCGCATTGATCGGAACATCATAGAGCCGCGAGATGGTAAAGGCTGTCTCACCCCTTTTAACCTTATGACGGATCGGTTCAGGCCCAGAAGCGACGGGCGGCGTTGGCGCAGGGGCCGCAGCAGGCTGTGCGGGTTCCAACGTCGATGTCCGGACTGAGCCATCCGCTGGAGCCTCGTCAATTGCTGTCCCGGCAATGGTGGCAATGTCCACCGTGCTGGCCGCAGCGACCTGGCGCGGCAAGGCGATCACTTCGCCGTCTCGCAGCTGGTCGGTGGGTTGCAACCCGTTAAAACGGGCCAGTTCAGCCACTGGCAAACCGACACGTGCAGCCACGTCAGTTACCGTATCTCCTCGGCGCGCAACAGCCACCTGATAGTTCGGATAGGTAATCACTCCGCGCGCGTCGGGCGTTGGGCGATTGGCGGTCACGCCCCGCGCGGCATCTGCGGTGGAAAATCCGCCGACCTCACCGCGCAGATCATAATCGAACGGGCCTTCGCACCCGGCCAAGATCACCAAAGCCGCCATCCCGGTCGCACAGCGGTACATCGCTGATTTGGAAACTGCTCTCATTTTACTGTCCTCAACACCTGCCCCTGTTCTCCGGGGTTCCGGCGCTCATTGCACAATATTTCTTTACGCCCCGTCCTTGCCAAGCCCTTCTAGCAGGGGCACGAAACGAACGGGCAACAATTCGTCATAGTCCAGACCGGTCTCGGTACGCTTGACCCGGATCAGGGTCTGAACCGCATCCGACTGTCCCACCGGCAACACCATGATACCGCCGATTTTGAGCTGCGCCAAGAGCGGCCCTGGAGGGTCTTCTGCCGCAGCGGTCACAATGATCCGATCAAATGGAGCCTGCTCTGTTAATCCGAAAGACCCGTCCGACAGCATTGCCGTGACGTTGGTCAGCCCCAACTCGCGAAACAGCTGCCCGGTTTCACGCACCAAGCGCTTGTGACGTTCTACCGTGTAGACCCTGCGCGCCAGCTTGGACAGGATCGCAGCCTGATAGCCCGAGCCGGTCCCAACTTCCAAAACCGTATCTCGGGGCCGCACATCCAGCGCCTGTGTCATCAACCCCACGACCGAAGGCTGGCTGATCGTTTGACCGCAAGCAATCGGAAGCGGCGTGTCCTCATAGGCGCGCTCGGCAAACAAGCCTTTTACAAAACGTCCACGGTCGATCTGCTCCATTGCGGCCAGTACGCGCGCATCGGTTACCCCGCGGGATCGCAGGGCAAACAGGAACTGCATCTTTGTTTCGGGATCAGGACCGGTCATTCGATTGTCTTCAGTGCCTCAAGCGTATCATGCGCTGTCAGATCGGCTCGCATCGGCGTAACCGAGATGTAGCCCGCCAGATTAACCGCTGCATCCGTGCCCGGCGCAGTCGGGTTATGCTGATAGCCGCCCTTGATCCACAGGAACCGCCGCCCCGACGGCGAACTGTGCGGCTCGACCGAGAAATGGGTGTCGCGGCGATAGCCCTGCGCGGCCACGCGAGTACCCAGCACCTCATCGGCCGGTACAGGCGGGAAATTCACGTTGTAGAACAGGCGGTAATCGCCCTGTTCTGCCGGGGTCGCATCCAGAATTTTCCGCACCAAGTCGGCTCCGAACCGGGTTGCAGCCTCGAAAGGATCATCAAGGCCCAGATTGCGTGGACCAAAATACTGCGACAGCGCAATTGCCGGGATGCCCTGCAAAGCGGCCTCCATCGCGCCGCCAACCGTACCGGAGTAAAGCGTATTTTCTGCTGAGTTGTTGCCCCGGTTCACACCGGACAGCACCAGATGAGGCGGCGCATCCTTCATCATGTCATGCAATCCGGCCAAAACGCAATCGGCTGGTGAACCCTCGGCGGCAAAGCGGCGATCGCCCAGTTTGGCGACCATCATCGGATGGGTGTAGCTGATGCAATGTCCGACGCCCGATTGCTCGAAGGCCGGCGCGACGACCCAGACCTCACCTTGAGGACCGGCCAGATCGGCGGCAACCGCCTCCAAAGCGATCAGACCCGGTGCATTGATACCGTCATCATTGGTCAGAAGAATACGCATATGCCCCATCCACCGCAGCGTTTTGACCTTGATAGACCCGCCCCCGCGCGGCGGCAAGCAAAGCAGGCACGCAATCTGAGGCTTTCGCGCACCACTTGACGCTAAACTGTGGCTTCAGCGCCTAACGCGGAAAAACAAAACAGCGGTTTCGGCGCACTGTCAGCCACATGACCCGGCCTGGATTAGGCACGAAGACATTCGGAACCGTCGCTTTCAGGATTGATCCGTCATGGTCCATCCGAAATTCGACCAAACTTTCGTTGCCGAGAAACCGGGCGCGCTGAACGACACCGCGCGCTGCCACGCCGTCTGTTTGCGTCGGCAGAGGTCCTTTGCCGTTGCGATCGAAATCCAACTTCACATGCTGAGGCCGGAACACGATTTCAACATCTGTGCCGTCCGGGACACCCGGCGCCAGAAATTGACCGAAAGGTGTTTCGGCCAAAGCTCCATTCACTTGAGCTTGCAACACATTGACATCACTAAAGAATGCAACCGCAGCCTTATCCGCAGGACGGGTGTAGACGTTATACGGAGCACCCTGCTGAACGATCTTACCGCGCCGCATCAGGGCGATCTCATCTGCCATGCGCATGGCCTCTTCCGGCTCATGCGTCACCAAAACGACAGCGGCATCTTCTTCCTTGAGGATCGCCAGTGTCTCATCCCGGATACCGTCACGCAGCCGGTTATCCAGACCCGAAAACGGCTCATCCATCAACATGATGCGCGGGCGTGGAGCCAGAGCTCGGGCAAGTGCGACGCGCTGTTGTTCGCCTCCAGACAAATGATGCGGAAACTTGTCCATGAAATGAATCAGGTCGACCTTACGCAGCAACTCATCAACACGTGTGCGTTTTTCCTCTTTGTGGCCTTTCAGGCCGAACGCCACGTTGTCGGCGACGCTCAGATGCGGGAACAGGGCAAAGTCCTGAAACATCAGGCCGATCTCACGGCGTTCCGGAGGCACCCGAAACACCGTGTCGCAGATCAGCTTGCCGTCCACATAAATCTCACCGGACTCCTGCATCTCGACCCCGGCAATCATGCGCAGCGTGGTCGATTTTCCGCAGCCAGACGGCCCCAGCAGACAGGTCACCTGCCCCGCCTGCACGGTCAGCGAGACGTTGTCGACAACAACCCGCCCCTCGTACCGGGCAATCATATTGCGGATTTCCAAACGAGGAGGAGCTGCGTCTACTGTCACCGATGGACCCCATTGCCTTTTCCCGATCAAATTCATCGGGCTTAGGCGGGGATAGCAACCCCGCCCGTCAGGCGCAAGAGATCAGCAGCACCCGCCCGAGGCAGCCTCACCAACGGCTTCAAACAGGCTTTCGCCACCGCAGCCTTCGAAGATGCCGTAATGGGTCGAAAAATCACCGATGAACTCGAAGTGCCGCGCGAAACGAGTGTCTTTCAGCATCATCCAGGTGTTGCCGCAGACAGGAAAGACCTTGCCAGTTTCGATCGCGTGATGATCGTCCAACTCAAACAAATGCGGCGCGTTGGGGATAGTGCCTTTGTAGATCACCGCCTGACCGTAGTCCTCACAGGCTGGTTCCAATTCGGGAAGTTTGAACAGACGATAAGTGGCGGACAGGAATTTCAGCGGCGAAACTCGTTCTTCTAGTACCGGGTTTTCCATGGTCAGCGGACGATGCGTCACACGGCGCGGATCGCCAAAGCCTGCCTTACGTGAAATCGAAAGAAAATCATTCCAATAGAGCGCACCCGACAGACACTCGCCATACAAAACCTCGTCCTCTGCCATTGCCTGCGGCACGCGACGGTCGGCGTAGACGTCCGAGAAATACATCTCGCCGCCTTCCTTCAACAAACGATTCGCCCCATGCAAAACGGCCTCTTTGTCAGTGGCTAGGTTGATCACACAGTTCGAAACGATGATGTCGAAGGAACCGGGTTCCAGGTTCAACTCATCCAGCTTTTCAATATAGCCGTGGTGGAATTCCACATTGCTGGCCGCATAGCCAAAAGCCTCTGCGTGGTAGTCCCGATGCGCGCGGGCTACGTCCAGCTGTTCAGGCGTCATGTCGACCCCGACCACCCGGCCCTTTTCACCCACCATCGCGGACAAGGCATAGACGTCACGACCAGCACCACATCCCAGATCAAGGATACTCATTCCTTCCAGATCCAACGGCGCGATAAGGCCGCAGCCGTAATAACGCGTCAGCACTTCGTCATGCACCTTGGACAAGATGCGCTTCAGATGATCCGGCATGTCATCGGGTGTGCAGCACGCGTTTGTCTGCAGATCTGAACTGCTCTGCAGTACTTCGCCATAGTAATTCTGCACAGATTCATGCTTCATCGCGGCGATCCTTTTCCCCTAGACTTCAAGAGCAGCTAATACAGCGCCGCAATCTGCGCAATGCTAGCATCAGGAATCTGACAAAAGCGTGAGGAATTACGCCAACAGTTCGAACTCCACACTTGCGCGGACACGCCCGTTCACCTGAATTTCCAACCGATGCGCACCAGGGAACAGTTTAAACGTCGTCGCGTTGCCCTTAAGCTTGTGTTTCTTGGACAGGCTCAACACACCATCGCGCAAAGCGGTCTGCTTCAACTTGTGCACCTTCGCTGAGGTTTTTCCGCCAGCGCGTTGAAAATGAATGATATAATCGACCAGCACAGGTTGATCACCTTCACCGCATAGGGTGACATCAAACTCCAGCGCCTCACCGATCCGGGCATCGCCATTCACCTGCACGGTGGTTGTTATCTTTGCCTCTGGATCAAATCCTAGCATTTTCATCGCCCCCGGATGCCCTGCCTTCACCAGCCCCCGCAAGGTATGAGAGGTCATCCAGCGCAGTTCATCCGTGTCCTGCTTCTCCGCCGAGGTCCATGTACGCAACCGACCCAGCACCAATTCTGGGTCTTTCTTGGTGACATCGTTCAAATGGTTTGCCACCGAACGCGTGACATAGCGTGTTGGATCGCTATGAAGTCGGTCCAACAACGGCAACGGATCGGTCAGTTCCAACCCCACCGCCTGCCCCCAGGGCAAACGCGGCCGTGTACCTTCGCTGACAAGGCGGCGCACGTGATAGCTGTCATGCGCGCACCATTGCTCCATTCGCTCCAACACCTGATCCGGATAGCGGTTCAGGAAGGGCCGGATTGCCCATTCCATCGAGAACCGCTGTGTCAGCTCTGCTAACATGTCCAGCGCTAGATCGGGATAGTCGATCCCAACGACCGCCACCCAATCGCCCAGAGGCGCAAAGATGAAATCACCGAAATCGTCATCCGTTTTGTCAGGGTCCAGCGGAGGTGGCAGCGCACGCAGTAGGATCGGAGCAACGTCCGGTAACTCTCCCGGCAAGGCCTGTTGCAGACATTCGGCAATCCAGGCCATGCGCTCCTTCAACTCAAGATCCAACAGGCGCGACATGACCTGCGCCTCAAACGACCCGGCATCAAAGGACGCCTCAGCCCCGGCAAAAAGGCCCGCGAGATAACGGGTCTTTTCAGCGTTGAACAACTGATCCTTCAGCGAAAACCCTTGCGACATGGCTACATCGTCATATTGCCGGCACCGCCATCCAGCAGAATGTTCTGCCCAACGATGAACCCGGCGTGTTGCGAGCAAAGAAACGCACAAGTTGCGCCGAATTCCTGCCGCGTCCCATAGCGGCGGGCGGGAATTGTCGCCGCACGTGCGGCGCGGGCATCATCCAACGAAATACCCTTCTGTTCCGACACACCACTATCCAGCGATAGAGCACGGTCCGTATCGTGAATACCGGGCAGCAAGTTGTTGATGTTTACTCCATATTGCGCCACCTGCCGCGAAGTACCCGCCACATATCCTGTCAGACCGGTCCGCGCGGCGTTCGACAGGCCCAAAGCCGCAATCGGCGCGCGCACAGATTGCGAGGTGATATTCACCACGCGACCCCAACCCTTGTCGATCATTCCAGGCAACAGCGCTTTCATAAAAGCAATCGGCGTCAGCATATTGGCATCCAGCGCCTTGATGAAATCCTCACGGTCCCAGTCCGACCACAGGCCGGGTGGAGGGCCACCCGCATTTGTTACAAGGATATCAATGCCCTGCGCCGCGTCGATCAACTGAGCCTGATTTTGCGGTTCGGTCACGTCGCAGGCCAACGTCTGCACGTCCACACCGTATTCAGACCGCAGTCGGGCGGCCTCGGCCTCTAGCGCCTCGGCCCCGCGCGCGTTCATCAGCAGATCGACGCCCGCCTCGGCCAGCGCCTCCGCACAGCCCAAACCAAGGCCCTTGCTGCTGGCACAGACCAGCGCGCGTTTTCCCCGAATTCCCAGATCCATGCGATCCTCCCCATCTGTCATTGTCCGCACGTCTAGCACCCGCCAGACGAGGAAGACCAGAAATCAAAATGCGTTAGTAGAAGAACTCTTCCCGAACAATTTTGCCATTCGCAACGTGGTAAACGCCGACTTCGCGCATATCGAAGGCCTCACCGGTTTCCTTAACTTTGCCCTTCACTTCAAAGATCACGGCAAAGCGGTCGTCGCCATGCGGGAACGGATCACTGACCGATGCCTCCGTCACTTCATGTGCGCCTTCCCACCATTCATGCTTCCCGCGGATGGCGTCGATGCCGTGGGTTTCCCGGCCCATATCCATAAAGTCCTGCGCCTCGACCGAAACGGCATCCGGTGCGTATAGCTTATCCAGATTCTCCTTGGCTCGATCCTCGCGGCATCCAGCGACCAGCTCATCGGCGATTTCTTTCAAATTCATTGGTTTTCTCCACAATTTGTTCACTATATGTTCTTATTGCCATAGCCGCACGATTCGAACCACCCCCTTTGTCTTGCTTCGGCAGGATTACCC
The DNA here is from genome assembly GCA_013032095.1 of Ruegeria atlantica. Lineage (GTDB taxonomy): Bacteria > Pseudomonadota > Alphaproteobacteria > Rhodobacterales > Rhodobacteraceae > Ruegeria > Ruegeria atlantica_E. The sequence goes on from WQBJ01000004.1 coordinate 80,586, forward strand.
GCCTATACGCGCGCTCATGCTTGATACCTCGAACCAACCCACCTTGCCGCCCGAGATTGCCCGGCGCCGGACATTCGCCATCATCTCTCACCCGGATGCGGGCAAGACGACGCTGACTGAAAAGTTCCTTCTTTATGGGGGCGCAATTCAGATGGCCGGTCAGGTGCGCGCTAAGGGTGAGGCGCGGCGGACGCGCTCGGACTTCATGCAGATGGAGAAGGATCGGGGCATCTCGGTTTCCGCCTCGGCGATGTCGTTCGACTATGCGAATTTCCGGTTCAATCTGGTGGACACGCCCGGTCACAGCGACTTCTCGGAAGACACTTATCGCACACTGACCGCCGTGGACGCGGCCGTTATGGTGATTGACGGTGCAAAGGGTGTCGAAAGCCAGACGCAGAAATTGTTCGAGGTTTGCCGCCTGCGCGATCTGCCGATCTTGACCTTTTGTAACAAGATGGACCGCGAAAGCCGCGATACATTCGAGATCATCGATGAAATTCAGGAAATGCTGGCCATCGACGTCACTCCTGCTGCGTGGCCGATCGGTGTGGGTCGGGATTTCATCGGCTGCTACGACATGCTGCGTGACCGGCTGGAATTGATGGACCGCGCCGACCGCAACAAGGTGGCTGAAAGCATCGAGATCAACGGCCTGGACGATCCGAAACTTGCCGAACACGTGCCCGAACACTTGCTCGACAAACTGCTGGAAGAGGTCGAGATGGCGCGTGAGTTGCTGCCTGCGCTCGACCCACAGGCCGTGCTTGAAGGGCATATGACCCCAATATGGTTCGGCTCAGCTATCAACTCATTCGGCGTAAAGGAGTTGATGGAAGGCATCGGTGCTTATGGTCCTCAGCCGCAGACGCAGTCCGCACAACCGCGTCAGATTTCCCCGGATGAGAAGAAGGTCGCTGGCTTTGTGTTCAAAGTGCAGGCCAATATGGACCCCAAGCACCGCGACCGAGTGGCCTTTGTCCGCATGGCGTCGGGTCACTTCAAGCGCGGCATGAAGCTAACCCATGTACGGTCGAAAAAGCCGATGGCGATCTCGAACCCAGTGCTGTTTTTGGCCTCAGATCGGGAACTGGCAGAAGAGGCCTGGGCTGGTGACATCATCGGCATCCCGAACCACGGGCAACTGCGCATCGGTGACACGCTGACCGAGGGCGAAGCGCTGCGCGTGACCGGCATCCCTTCGTTTGCGCCGGAACTGCTGCAAGGTGTACGCGCGGGCGATCCGATGAAGGCCAAGCATCTGGAAAAGGCCCTAATGCAGTTCGCCGAGGAAGGCGCCGCGAAGGTGTTCAAGCCCTCAATTGGTTCGGGCTTCATTGTCGGTGTCGTCGGCGCGCTGCAGTTCGAAGTGCTCGCCAGCCGGATTGAGATGGAGTACGGCCTGCCCGTACGGTTTGAGGCGTCTCAGTTCACGTCGGCTCGCTGGGTCAGCGGTGACAAGACCGAGGTCGACAAGTTCGTCAACGCGAATAAGCAGCACATCGCCCACGACCATGACGGCGACATCGTTTATCTGACGCGCCTGCAATGGGATATTGACCGCGTCGAGCGCGACTATCCCGAGTTGAGCCTGACGGCCACCAAGGAAATGATGACGTGATCGGCCCGAGTGCCGCATATGGTCGGTAGCCCGACCTGGGGTATCGTTTCGACGGTCCGGGGGTCGGCCCCGGACATCCTGCGTTTTGTGGCCTATCACCTCGATCTAGGCGTCGACCGGATGTACATCTATCTGGACGAACCTAACCCCAAGGCGTTCAACGCGCTGAACCGGCACTCAAAAGTCGCAGTTCGCAACTGCAATGACGGGTTCTGGGCAAATCGCAAACGCGAGCGCCCCGAAAAACACCAGACCCGCCAAACCGCGAATGCCACCTTTACCTACCGCAAGGCCAGCGAGGACTGGCTCGCCCATATCGACGTGGATGAGTTTCTGTGGCCGGAACGTTCCGTTGCGAAGCTTCTGGCCGAGGTTCCCGACGAAATCCCCGGTATGCGAGTCCGCCCGATTGAAGCGATCGCTGGTGGTGACGACTTGTACAAAGCCTATATCCCCACAGGTTCAAACCGCGACAGCATCGTACAGGCGCTCTACCCTAACTATGGGGCATTCGTGTTGGCTGGCTTCTTTAGCCATGTGCAAGGCAAGCTATTCGCCCGCACCGGCTTGCCCAAAATCAGTTTTCGAATCCACAACCTGTTTCAGAATGGCGATCCGCTGCCCTGCAAGGGCGAACTGCCCTCTGTTGACTTGTGCCACCGCCACGCCCCTGACTGGGAGCACTGGCTAGCCCATTATCGGTTCAGGCTTAAGCACGGCTCGTATCAACCCGGCATGTCCCCTAATGTCGCGCGGGAACGCGGCGGGATGAACAAGAATGAGCTCTTCAGCTGGATCGAAGCCGAAGAGGGCATGGACGGCCTACGCGCCTTTTTTGACGAGATCAGCGGCGCGGACGCTGATGTGCGCAAGCGCCTTGAACAGCAAGGGTTAATCCGGCATCGACCACTGGATCTGGACCAAAAACTTCGGAAACACTTCCCCGGAAGTGTTTGAATTGTTGCGTGAAATCCGCACACTTTGTGTACACGAGGACCTAAAAGGCTCTTCATTTGACCCTGATCAATGATTTTGTTATGTCCCCCTCCAAGCCGAAATTGCGCAATGCTGCGTATGGCCATCCGGGCCCGGCAGACCTTTGACGCGCGGGCCAGGTCTAGAGTCCGCATGAACCGGACATACATGACAAAGTTTAACGAACTGAACCTGAACCCGAAGGTCCTCAAAGCCATTGAGGAAGCCGGATACGAAACTCCCACCCCAATCCAGGCCGGGGCGATTCCACCTGCGCTTGAGGGTAAGGACGTTCTGGGTATCGCTCAAACCGGCACCGGCAAGACCGCCAGTTTTACGCTGCCAATGATCACCCTGCTGGCGCGGGGCCGTGCGCGTGCCCGTATGCCGCGCTCGCTGGTGCTGTGTCCGACGCGGGAATTGGCCGCGCAGGTGGCCGAGAATTTTGACACTTACAGCAAGCACCTCAAATTGACCAAGGCGCTGCTGATCGGTGGCGTCAGTTTCAAGGAACAAGAGGCGCTAATCGACCGCGGCGTGGATGTTCTGATCGCCACCCCAGGCCGCTTGTTGGACCATTTCGAGCGCGGCAAGCTGCTGTTGACCGGCGTTCAGATCATGGTGGTGGATGAAGCCGACCGGATGCTGGATATGGGTTTCATCCCCGATATCGAGCGCATCTTCTCGCTGACGCCGTTCACCCGCCAGACGCTGTTCTTCTCGGCCACAATGGCGTCCGAGATTGAGCGCATCACCGATACGTTCCTTTCCGCTCCTGCCCGGATTGAAGTAGCTCGTCAGGCCACCGCGTCCGAGACCATCGAACAGGGCGTGGTCATTTTCAAAGGCGGTCGCCGCGACCGCGAAGCCAGCGCCAAGCGCAAGGTTCTGCGCGCGCTGATTGATGCCGAGGGTGAAAAGTGCACCAACGCAATCATCTTCTGCAACCGTAAGACGGATGTCGATATTTGCGCGAAATCGTTGAAGAAGTACGGCTATAACGCCGCCGCCATCCACGGCGATCTGGACCAGTCGCAGCGGATGAAAACGCTGGACGGGTTCCGCGATGGCTCGCTGCGCCTGTTGGTTGCATCTGACGTGGCCGCGCGCGGGTTGGATATCCCGTCGGTCAGCCACGTGTTCAACTTCGACGTCCCCGGCCATGCCGAGGATTATGTCCACCGCATTGGTCGCACCGGTCGTGCCGGGCGCGAAGGCAAGGCCGTTACAATTTGCTCGGGGCGCGATGAAAAGGCTTTGGATGCGATCGAGAAGCTGATCCAGAAGGAAATCCCTCGGATCGACAACCCGGTTAAAGAAGAACCGAAAGCTGAAGCAGAAAAGCCCGAGAAGAAGAGCAAATCTTCGGACAGCAAGAAGGCTGATCGCAAAAAGGACAAGGAGTCCAAAGGTCGTGGCCGCCGCGACGACAGCGGTCCAGCGGTTGTGGGCATGGGCGATCACCTGCCCAGCTTCATCGCTCTCAGCTTTGATGAGCGCCGCGCTGGTTAAATTGCGAGCACTAGCGCCAGAATAGAGGCGCCAAGCAAGGTCATCCCGGCGATTTCGCGCCGGGTGATGGTTTCCCGAAAAAACAGAATCGACGCAAACAGGCTGAGCAGCAGTTCGACCTGCCCCAGCGCTTTGACATACGCAGCGTTCTGCAAAGTGAACGCAAAGAACCAGCAAAACGATCCGCACAGGCTGGTCAAACCGACAAAAATGCCGGTGCGACGGGTGTTCCACACCGCGCGCAGTTCGGCCCGATCCCGCCACAGCAACCAAATCCCCATGCTTAGGAACTGAAACGTCACAACCACTGCCAACGTCACCAGAGCCCGGAACCACGCGTCGATATCGCCAAGCTCCAGCGATGCACCGCGATAGCTAACCGAAGAGAACGCGAACAGCACTCCTGACCCTAGCCCGAGGCGTGAGGCCCGATTGGTCAGATGCTTCCACCAGGGACCGTCGCCTTCGGCGGATTTCGACAGCAACAACACCGCCATCAGACCCAAGAAGATCGCCCCTAGCGCCCCAGAAGAAACCTGATCGCCCAAAATCAGAAAGCCTACGATGGCGGTCTGAATAACCTCGGTTTTCTTGAAGGTAATCCCGACAGCAAAGTTGCGCTGTTTGAACAAGGCAACTACGCAAATGGTCGCCAGAATCTGCGTGGTGCCGCCAAGTACCGCAAACAGCCAGAACCACCCGTTCAGCGGAGGCACGCTGAGGCTGCTCACCTGAAGCGCCACGATCAGCCCTAGCACCGCCAAAGGCATGGAATAGGCAAACCGGGCAAAGGTCGCGCCGGCCGCACTCAGCTTTACGGTGCTGAGAGATTTTTGCAGCATGAACCGCACCGTCTGAAACGAAGCGGCAGCGATGGTGACGGGAATCCATAAACTCATGGATTCCCTTGTGTCGTTAAATCAACGCCTTGGCCAGAGAGGATGCGCCACCGGGTCTTTCGCTCGCCAGAAATACTGCCTGAACACATCGGTGTAAGAACGGTAGACATAGGACTCATTGCTAGCCAAGTACCGATCCTTTTCGGCGCGATACAGGGCGGGCAACCGATACCAAGGCGTGCCTGGATTCATGTGATGAACCACATGCAGGTTGTTGTTCAGAAACAGAAAAGCCAGAGGTCCACGATCTTCAATAATCACCGTTCGGGCACGGGCATTTTCATGTGCACGGTGCTCCAGAAAGGTGCGGATTTTGACCAAACCAAGACTGAAATAGGCAGACAGCACATAGACCCAAATCGGCATTTCCGATTGCCCTACAACCCACAGCACCGCCGCTACGCCCGGCAAATGCAGCGCCCAGGCGAGAAGGATATTCCTGTCGCCGCGTACAGCACCTTGCAGTTCGTTGCGCATAAACGTGAACTGACCGATTGCCGGACCTAACACGATCCGCCCGAGCAAAGTGTTGTTCGCGGCCAGCAACCGCCTCTGCCACGTGCTGAGCGCGCCCCAGACCTTTGGGTCCAGATAGTTCGACTCAGGATCGTCATACGGATCGGTAAGCGTCTCGTCACGGTGATGCGCCAGATGCAGGTCGCGAAACCTTTGGTACGGAATGAACAGCGTCAGTGGCAGTGCCATCAACAACTCATTCAGCCATTTTGTGCGAAACGGGTGACCGTGTAGCGCCTCATGTGTCAGTGAGGAATGCAGGGCCGCCACGAATGCCATAACCGGGATTGCCAACCAGAGCGGCAGCAGAAAAATCACACTCAACCATGCTGCGTAACACGCCAAGATCAGCGCTAGGGTGCCCCACTCGGGTGCCTCACGCCTAAACATTGCGACCCCATGAAATCCCGGCCCAGATACGCTCGTAAATAACGTACATCGTCAGTCCGATTACCGTATTTACAATTGCAAGCGTCCCGCCCACAGCAGCTGACCCGGTGGCAACCAGCCCCACCAGCGTCATCACGAACAGGCCCATGATATTCCACAGCACTGCTTTCACGACAGATCTTCGTCGCGTTTCCATTCCGTCACCCATATTATTATTATGTCATCAAAAATACGGGCCGCAGCACGCGATGAAAATTCTGAATATGATTAACAAAACTCATCATACGTGATATTTATAAACACATGCAGGATAAAATCGACAAACGGGACCGTGCGGCCCAGTTCCGCGCTCGCCTCGCCCGCGCCATGGAGGAGCGCCACGTCAGCCAGAGCGCACTGGCCCGACATATCAGCGTCGACCGTTCGACTGTTTCGCAGCTATTAAGTGATGCTGGAGCGCGTCTACCCAACGCCCATGTGATTGGCAGTTGCGCCTCAGCTCTTGGGGTGTCGGCAGACTGGCTGCTCAGCCTGTCGGACCGGCCGGAAAGCGCCGTAGAATTGCTGGCCAGCTCTCTGACCATGACCGAGGCACCTCGAGCGTTAGTAGATGAGCGTATCTTTGAGTGGCATCAGGAAGCCGCAGGCTACAAAATCCGTTATGTTCCAGCCACTTTACCCGATATGTTGAAGACACGCGCGGTTTTGGAGTGGGAATATGCCCCGCATCTGGGGCGCACTGCAGATCAGGCCATCGGAGCCTCGGCGGACCGGCTGATGTGGATGCGCAGTGCGCAATCCGACTATGAAATTGCCATGCCGCTTTTTGAAATCGACAGCTTTGCACATGCCACCGGGTACTACGAAGGGCTATGCCCCAAAATCAGGTTGGAGCAAATTGACCACCTGTTGGAAATTTGCGAGCAGCTTTACCCCCGTCTCCGCATTTATCTGTTTGATGCCAAACGTCTTTATTCTGCACCAGTCACGATTTTCGGCCCTTTGCTCTGTGTATTCTATGCTGGCAGCCACTATATGGCCTTCCGCGACCGCGACCGGATTGAGACATTCACCCGCCATTTTGACCGCCTTGTGCGCGAAGCAGATGTGACCGCCCGCGATTTTCCCGAGCACCTGAGAGCGCTGCGCGCAACGATCTCTGACAACTAAGTATGCACCAAAGGCTTTCTTGTGTTATCGTCATTCGGCGCGAAACTTCGGGTATTCCGATCATTGACGGAGGACAACAGGAATGGACGCACTACAAACCGCTCAATACGCACGGGCTCTCTATACTGCTCACGGCGATCAGGCCGAAGCGGAAGCAGCGCAGAAAATGCGCGAATGCGAAGCCGCCGGGAATGTGCAGGAAGCGAAGGACTGGCAAGCGGTCCGACAAACCATTCGCCAGATTCGCGGACCAAATCAGGGCTGAAACGGCTTAAATTTTCGGGTCGGGGTTCACCGTATGGCCATCCACGGCAATTACCTGGCCCGACACCAACCTCGCCGAATCCGAGGCGAGGAAAACGGCCATATTGGCGATGTCTTCGCCCTCGACAAACCGCCCCATCGAGGTTCCCGAAGCATAGCCTGCATAAACTTGATCCCGGGTCATGCCCTTGGCTGCGGCTTCGCGGGCAAGGACGCCCTCCATCCGTGGGCCTTCAACCGCGCCGGGGCAGATGACGTTGCACCGTACACCGTGCGAACCAAGCTCCATCGCCAGCGTCTTGCCCAGCCCGATCACCCCCCATTTCGCCGCCGCATAGGGTGCGCGGTTGGGATAGCCGTACTGCCCGGCGGTGGAGGATGTGATCAACATTGCTCCACTGCGTTGCCTTTTGAGGATCGGTGCCGCGTACTTCGCGCACAGGAATGCGCCCTCAAGGTTGACCGACAGACAGAACCGCCAATCCTCCAGCGCCACATCCTCGACTTGCGCTGTCGGTCCGGCGACCCCTGCATTGGCGCAGAGCGTGTCCAACCCGCCCCACGCGGTCTCGATTTCAGCGAACAACGCGGCCACGGCAGTTTCGTCCGCCACGTTTACTTCGGACCGTTTCCAGTGCGTCGGGCATCCGTCCAAGGCAGCCGTATCGACATCGGCCACCCAAACCTGCGCACCAGCCGCATCGAAGGCGTCGGCCATGGCCCGACCGACACCTGAGGCACCAGCCGTAATAAGAACACGCCCGCTCATGCCGGTTTCCGGATCGCGGCGCCGGCCCCTTCCGGGTAAGGCAAACCAGCCTGCGCTTCGGCGATGCGCGCCATTGCGGCCTCGATTGCGGCAGACGGAGCGCTAGGTCGACGGGTTTCAAGGCTGACATGCAGCAGGAAGCTCTCGCCTGTGGCCAACAGTTTGTCCCCTTCATACATGCTGTGGAAGACATGAAGTTTCTTGCCCTGCCCCAACAACATCTGCGTGCGGATTTCAATCTTGGCGCCCGCGTGAACTTCATCGATATAGCGGATGTGATTTTCGGCGGTGAAATAGCTGCCACCCGAGGCGATATAATCCGCGTCACAGCCGATGATCTCCATAAACCGGTCGGTCGCATCGGCAAAGGCCTCAAGATAACGCGCCTCGTTCATGTGGCCGTTATAGTCGGTCCAATCCAGCGGCACCGCGCGCAAAACGGTCAGGATCGGCTGGCTCAGATCGGCCTGTTCCATCGTCGGCAAAGCACCGGGTTTCAGCGCCGCGTCATGCTGGTTCAACACCGCGCCGGCGCCCCAGTTTTGCGCCTTCAGCGCCCGCATCATCCCCACAAGGTTGTTGTCGCGAATACGCTCCAACTCGCGGATCGAATGCATGCCGGACTGCGCATCCGACTGGTCAGCAATCATATCGACCAATTCATCGGTGAACTCGGGCACATCCATCAGCTTGGTCCAGGGCCATTTCAGTGCCGGGCCAAACTGCGCCATGAAATGCCGCATTCCGGCCTCACCGCCCGCCACGCGGTAAGTTTCAAACAAGCCCATCTGCGCCCAGCGGATGCCAAAGCCCATGCGGATCGCCTCGTCGACCTCCTCGGTCGTGGCAATGCCGTCCTTGACCAGCCAGAGTGCCTCACGCCAGACGGCTTCGAGGAACCGGTCGGCAATATGCGCGTCGATTTCCTTCTTGATGTGCAGAGGGAAGAAGCCAACCGATTTCAGCAGTTCCTGTGCCCGCTCCACCATCTCGGACGGGTTTTTGTCTGTTGGCACCAGTTCAATCAGCGGCAAAAGGTAGACCGGGTTGAACGGATGCGTCACCACAATCTGCTCGGGCCGTAACGCACCCTCTTGCAACTCGGAGGGTTTGAACCCGCTTGTCGAAGAGCCAATGATAGCGCTTGGATCACAAGCCTCTTGCAGCCCTTTGTAGACCTTCAACTTCAGGTCCAACCGTTCCGGCACGCTTTCCTGAATCCACGTGGCACCCTGGACCGCCTCGGCCAGATCCTCGTGGAACGTCAAAGCACCTTCAGGCGGCAAAGGCACATCGCTCAGCCCCGGCAACGAGCGCCGTGCATTGTCCAGAACCTCACCAATCTTGCGTTCAGCCTCGGGGTCCGGATCGAACACCCTGACGTCCCAGCCGTTGAGAAGAAACCTGGCGGCCCAACCGCCGCCGATTACGCCGCCGCCAATGATAGCTGCTGTTTTCATGCCATCCCGCCTGTAAGAGAAACAGTCTTCATCGTTTCAGAAATACTCCGGAGGTTTGGGAGCCGGCCCCCAAACCACGTCTGTCACTTCGTAACCGGCGCCCGCTTCACCAAGCCCAGTTTCTCGCGCACCTCCTGCGGGCCGATGACCCGAGCGCCCATATTCTCAATGATGGTGCCGGCACGTTCGACCAGTTGCCAGTTTTCGGCCAGCACGCCTTTGTCCAGCCACAGGTTGTCCTCCAGCCCGACACGAACATTACCGCCCGCCAGCACCGTCGCCGCGACATAGGCCATCTGGTTACGGCCTAGCGAGAACGCACTGAACGTCCAGTCGTCCGGTACGTTGTTCACCATCGCCATGAAGGTGTTCAGATCGTCCGGCGCGCCCCACGGCACGCCCATGCACAGCTGAACCAGAGCATTCGGCTCCAGAATCCCTTCCTTCACCAGCTGTTTGGCAAACCACAAGTGACCGGTATCAAAGGCCTCGATCTCGGGCTTCACGCCCATATCGGTCATCATCTGACCCATCGCCCGCAGCGCGCCGGGGGTGTTGGTCATGACGTAATCGGCCTCGGCAAAGTTCATGGTGCCGCAGTCCAGAGTGCAGATTTCGGGCAAACATTCGGCTATATGCGCAACGCGTTCTGACGCCCCGATCATGTCGGTGCCCGCTTCGTTCACCGGAAACGGGCTCTCGACTCCGCCGAACACGATGTCGCCACCCATGCCCGCGGTCAGGTTCAACACCACGTCCACATCGGCCTCGCGGATGCGATCCGTCACCTCGCGATAAAGATCCAGCCGACGGCTGGGCGCACCGGTTTCGGGGTCGCGCACGTGGCAATGCACCACCGCCGCTCCTGCCTTGGCCGCGGCAATTGCGCTGTCCGCAATCTGCTGCGGCGAACGCGGCACATGTGGGCTGCGATCCTGCGTTCCGCCCGAGCCGGTAACGGCACAGGTGATGAAGACGTCGCGGTTCATTTCCAGAGGCATGGCGTTTTCCCCAAGTTATACCCGGTTTTGCCGTGAGTTTTCCCCAGGCTTCTCCCCGGATTCCGATTTGCGTTACCCTCAACTCTGACGCAGCCTTGTGGAAACACTTGCCAGAATGCGAATCGAACTTGATGAAATCCGCAAAAAACATACTCCAACCCGAACATCGCGCCCTGAAAACGGCGGTGCTGGTGCTAGACGAATGCAACACACTCAGCTTCGCCTCGGCGGTTGATCCGATGCGCGCAGCCAACCGGCTGGCGGACCGTCCGGCGTTCGATTGGGATTATGTGACCGCGACAGCAGAACCAGCGATGCTGACCAGCGCGCTGAACGTGCCGGGCATCCCTCTGGCTAGGTTGCAAGGTTGCGATCTGATGATCGTGGTGGCCGGATTCCAACTGGCGCGCCACGCCACCCCCAGTCTGTTGGCGGGACTACGCCGCATCGCAGGCACCGGCGCAACCATGGCAGGTATCGACGGAGGGCCGTGGCTTTTGGCCGAAGCCGGGCTGTTGGACGGCCACGCTGCAACGACGCACTGGGAAGACCTGGATAATTTCTCCACCCGTTTCCCCGAGGTCGATGTGCGCCCCGACCGGTTCACCGTATCCGGCAACCGCCTGACGTCGGGCGGCGCGATCCCGGCGGTCGAGATGATGCTACACATCATCGCCGCGCGCCACGGCGCAGGGTTTGCTGCGCGAGTTTCCGGGCTGTTTCTTTATGACGGCGCGCCTGAACCGACCAAACCGCAAAGCCGCACCGGTCCCCCACATCGCCACACGGCATTGACGGCCAAGGCCAATACGCTGATGGAGTCCTCCCTCGACGAGCCTCTGCCACTGGCAGACATAGCCGAAACACTAGGCACCAGCCCTCGAACCCTGCAGCAACAGTTCCGCCTGCGCTTGAACACGACGCCCCAAGACCATTACCTGCAACTGCGCCTGGCTGAGGCCCGACGACTGGTTACCGACACAGATTTGTCCCTGATGGATGTAGCACTGGCTACCGGCTTCGCCTCACAATCCAGCTTCGCCCGCGCCTTCCGTACAGCCCATGGTCTGTCGGCCCGCGATTTGAGGCAGGAACGCACCTACCCCACCCATCACTGACCGGTTTCCTTTCATCTGGCGCAAATATCCCGGGCGAAACGCGCATAGCACGGCGGGGGCAGTGCCCCCCCCTCTAGAATGGCATCGGATGCGCGCGGTGCGCCTGACCTATCTCGGCCACGACCTCAGCCGATAGCCGCAAATCTTTCCCTGCAAGAATATGCTCTAACTGCGCTACCGAGGTCGCGCCGAAAATGGCCGACATCATGAACGGCCGTGTCCGGCACCAAGCCAACGCCATATGTACTGGATCCAGCCCGTGTCGTTCGGCAATTTCCAGATACGCTGCCACCGCCTGGAAGACGCGTGGGCCTTTGCGACCACCCATCTCAGCCACCAAGGACATGCGCGAACCTTCCGGCACCGCTCCGTCCTGATACTTGCCGGTCAGAAACCCAGCTCCCAGAGGCGAAAACGCAAGTAGGCCTACATCCTCATGCACGCTCAACTCAGCCATATCCGTATCGAAATGCCTACATAGCAGCGAATACTCATTCTGCACCGACGCAACCCGTGGCGCCCCCATTTGCTCTGCGATCTGCAGCCATTGCGCTGTGCCCCAGGCGCTTTCGTTGGACAGACCGAAGGCGCGGATATTGCCCTTGTCCACCTGTGCCTGCAGAACCCCGAGGCACTCCTGCATGTTATCCAGAACTTCGTTGGTATTGTGCCCCGAAGGCGCGTAGTTCCAGTTCTGCCGAAACATGTAGCTGCCGCGGTTTGGCCAATGGAACTGGTAAAGATCAATGCACTCAGTCCGCAACCGACGCAGCGAACCCTCAATGGCCTCAGGGATTGTTTGCGCAGAGATCGGAGCGCCGTCACGGGCATGAGCGAACCCCGCCCCGGAATGTTTGGTCGCCAGCACATAGTCCTCACGCCGCGACGGGTTGGCAGAATTCCAATTGCCGAGAATCTCTTCGGTTCGTCCCACGGTTTCCTTGGAAATCGGGTTCACCGGGTACATCTCGGCCGCATCCACGAAATTGATCCCGGCGTTTAGCGCCATATCCATTTGGGTATGCGCGTCGGTCTCGGATGTCTGCGTGCCAAAGGTCATTGTCCCCAGACACAGGTCCGACACCATGATGCCAGTACGGCCCAAAGGCTTCATATCCATCTTTCAATCTCCCGAGAGTTTCTTTGCAGCCGCAGGATTATGCCTCGGCCTTTTTCTCCCACCGGCCCGATTCTTCGGACCAGTATTGCGCCGCGCAGCCTGCGCCGGTCAGGGCTTTCCATTGTCCCCGCGCGCGCTGAACAGCTTCACCATCATTACCGTCGAACAAAATACAGACCCGTTCCAACGCTGCCACTTCATCCGGCTCTACCGGGGCCCCGTCCACGGCCATGACACAGGCCGGTTCATTGGCGGCCTCGGGCCCGGTTGTCAGCAAAATGGGCTGCGCCGCATCATGCGGACCGCCTTCTCGGCCATGTGGCAGGAACCCGTCCTCAGGCCCCAACCACAACTTCTCATCCAGCCAGTCCATCCGCACGGGATCGGTGCCCCGCACAGCAATCTTCCACCCGGCCTGCCTCGCCTTGTCCAGCAATACCGGCAAGGTGTATTCCAGAGGTTGGCGGGTCAGGTGATAGAAATAGACGGCGCCCATAGGATTACTCGAAGTGATCCTGCACAAGGCGGCTAAGCGCGCGCACACCCCAGCCAGTCGCACCCTTCGGTGCATAGGATGTTTCCGAGGACACCGAAGCCACACCCGCAATATCGAGGTGAATCCACGGTGTTTCTTCTTTGACGAACCGCTGCAGAAATTGCGCGGCCGTGATCGAGCCCGCCGGACGCCCGCCAACGTTTTTCATATCCGCAATGCGCGATTTCAGCTGCTTGTCGTAGGCCTCGCCCAACGGCATCCGCCATGCGCCCTCATCCTCAGCCTTCGCAGATTTCAGAAAAGCTTCACAGAAGGTGTCGTTATTCGAAAAGACACCCGCGTTCTCATGCCCCAGACCGATGATGATCGCGCCCGTCAGGGTCGCCAGATCGACCATGCCCACGGGTTTGAACCGTTCCTGCGCGTACCACATCACGTCGCACAGCACCAAGCGGCCCTCGGCATCGGTGTTTATGATCTCGACCGTGTCGCCCTTCATCGATTTAACCACGTCGCCAGGACGGGTCGCGTTGCCCGAAGGCATGTTCTCAACCAGTCCAACCAGACCGACGACATTCGCTTTGGCCTTGCGCTTGGCCAGCGCGCGCATGGTGCCCGCGACGACCCCCGCGCCGCCCATGTCCATGGTCATGTCTTCCATGCCCCCGGCAGGTTTTAGTGAGATACCACCGGTATCGAACACGACACCCTTGCCGACCAAAGCCAACGGCGCATCGTCCTTGTCGCCGCCGTTCCACTGCATCACCACAACCTTGGACGGGCTGACAGAACCCTGCCCGACGCTCAACAGCGTGCGCATTCCCAGTTCAGCCAGCTTGTCTTCTTCCAGCACCTCGACCTCAAGGCCCAGCTCATTCATCTCAGCCAGACGGTCAGCGAATTCGGTGGTGGTCAGAACGTTGGCCGGTTCATTGGTCAGGTCGCGCGTCATGCGCACACCGTCGGCCACGGCATATTGCGGGGCGAAAGCTGCTTCGACTTCTTCCGCTTTCTGGTGGCTGATGGTGACGGTGCCGGTCTCATCCGACTCCTTGGTCTTGTGCGCATCGAAGTCATAGCTGCGCAGGGCGATGCCCATCGCGATATCGTCGGTCCGCACCTGATTGCCTGCCATCAGCAGCATATCCTTGCCGCTCGCCAGCTTAGCCAGCGCTGCACCAGCCTTGCGCGCCTCGGCTGCATCGGGACGACGGGGCAGGATCACGATGTCCAGCGCTTCAGCCGCCATGCCACTGGGCCAGGCTAGCGAGATCACGTCGCCTGTCTTGACCTTTTCGAACCGGGGGCTTTCGACCAGCCGCGCCACCGCGCCACGGGTCAGGCGGTTGGCACGGCGCACAGCGGGACTCATCTTGCCATCAGACGGGATGATTACTGCAACCCGCCCCTCGGCCTCCGCCATTGCATCCACATCAAAAGGCTGAATCCGGATCGGTACAAGACTGCTCATTGCGAACTCCTCAAAATCTGTTCCCCAAGACCTAGCCCGCGCTGCGCGGCTTGACCAGATAGCAGTTTTCCCCGCGCGCCAATTGCATTACAGTCTCCGAAAAATTCCGGCTGGATCGGGGGAGAACGAATTGGCGAGACAGGGCAGGCATAAGCCATTGCGCGCATGCGCAGATGATTCTGGCGCTCTGACTCCGTGTTTCCCCCGCAGCGACGTTACGTCGGAGGCGCAGTCGTGATCCTCGACCGCTATTTTGCCCGCCGGTTCATGCAAAGCTTTCTGGTCATCGGCGGTATTTTTCTGGCTCTGCTGATTCTGATCGACCTGGTCGAGCAGGCCCGCCGGTTCGAGTCGGAAAACCTTTCGTTCGGTCGTCTGCTGCACCTGACACTGCTGAACACACCGGCGGCCATCAGCGAGATGCTGCCCCTGCTGGTCATCTTGTCCACAATTGCGCTGTTCATAGGACTGGCACGCAGTTCCGAACTGGTTGTCATACGCGCCATCGGGCGGTCGGGCATCCGAGCGCTGCTCGCGCCGGTTGCGCTGGCTCTTTTGATCGGGGCGCTGGCAGTCGCTTTGCTGAACCCGATCTCGGCCGCAACGTCCGAGGAATACAAGCGATTGTCGGACACTTACAAAAACAACGGCAACTCCGCACTGTCGATTACCCGTGAAGGTTTGTGGCTACGCCAAGGGTCGGCAGAAGGGCAATCAGTAATCCACGCTCGCGGCACCACAAATGCCAACTCACTTGAACTGACTGGTGTTACGATTGTCACTTTCTCGCCGGACGGCAAACCGACGCAACAGATTGTGGCTGACCAGGCAAAACTCTCGAATGGGTCGTGGATTTTGCACAATGCAAAAATTTGGTCTCTGGCCGACGATGTGAACCCGGAAGCCACTTCCGAGTTACATCAGACTATCGAACTTCCGACCTCACTCACTCGGCAGCGCATTCTGGATACGCTCGGGCAGCAGGATTCGGTTTCGGTCTACGATCTGCCCCAGTTGATCCGCGACCTCCGCGAAGCCGGGTTTTCAACCAAGCAGTATGAAGTCTGGCTACAGGTGCAGTTGGCACGGCCTTTCTTTTTGATGGCTATGGTCATGATCGGCGCGGCCTTTACTATGCGCCATGTACGTTTTGGTGGTACGGGCATCGCGGTGTTGTCCGCTGTTCTGCTGGGTTTCGCCATCTACTTCGTTCGTAACTTTGCCCAAATACTCGGGGAAAACGGTCAATTGCCTATCTTCGTCGCGGCTTGGGCGCCGCCCTTTGCAGCCATTCTTCTGTCGCTCGGACTCTTGCTCCACGCGGAGGACGGCTAATGCGGGTCATATCCAGCCTTTTGCTGTCCGGCGCAGTTGCACTGGCGATGCCTACTGGTGCGGCGGCACAAAACCAGCCTGCTCCCTCACAAGCGCAAGATCCGCAACAGGAAGATCAACCCGCCCTGCTGGTAGCGGACAAAATTTTTATCACTCCGGAACGCGTCCTCGTGGCCGAGGGCAATGTCGAGGCCTTTCAAGGCGACATCAAACTGAGTGCGGACCGCATCACTTTTGACCGCGAATCCGGCGCGCTGACGCTGGAGGGTCCGATCCGTATTGATCAGGCTGGCGATACTACGATCCTGGCGGATTCTGCCGAGTTGGACGAAGGCATCCAGAACGGATTGCTGATCGGCGCACGGATGGTGTTCGAACAGCAGGTGCAAATCGCCTCGGTTCAAGCCACGCGTGCCGGTGGTAGATACACACAGTTTAGTAAGGTGTCGGCCACCTCATGCCATGTCTGCGCAAGCGGCAAGCCACCTCTCTGGCAAATCCGTGCCCGCAAGGTCACGCACGATCAACTGGAACGCCAACTGTATTTCGAAGGGGCGCAATTCCGGGTCCTGGACGTGCCCGTTTTCTACCTGCCCTACCTACGGCTACCTGACCCGACGCTGGAGCGGGCCACTGGGTTTCTGGTGCCGTCCGTACGGACTACATCTCAACTGGGAACCGGCCTTCAGGTGCCGTATTTCATCAAGTTGGGCGATCACAAGGATCTGACGTTGACGCCCTATGTCTCATCCAAGACCAAAACCCTTGGACTGCGTTATCGTCAGGCTTTCAAGAACGGGCGTATCCAACTGGAAGGCGCACATACAAGGGACGATCTGCAACCCGACGAAAACCGTGGATACCTCTTTGCAAACGGCTGGTTTAATCTCCAGAACGATTTTCGGTTCACATTCAACATCAGGACAACGTCCGACGACTCTTATCTGGCCGACTACGGTTTGCCGGACCTCGACCGGCTGCGCAGCGAAGTCGCCCTTGAACGGATCAAGCGGGACACGGCTTTCCGTACCAGCTTTATCCATTACAAAACCCTGAGGGACAGCGAAGATCAGGACGAAATCCCGTCGCGGGTGTTCGACCTGTTTTATCAAAAGCGCCTGTTCCCGACTTCGATCGGTGGCGAAGTCCGGCTGAGTTTTGATGCTCACGCACATAAACGCACCAGTGACGAGGACATCATTGGTCGCGACATCGCGCGCGCTACCATTGACGCTGTATGGCTGCGCAACTGGACGTTCACGTCGGGTCTGCGGGCCGAGGTCCGAGCTGGCGCTTCCGTGGACACGTTTGACATTCGCAACGACAGCGAATTCCCCGAAGAGGTTACCCGAACAACACCCCGCGCAGCGTTGACGCTACGTTATCCAATGAGCAAACGGGATGCATCCGGTGCCACCCAGATATTGGAACCGATCGCCCAGATTGGCTGGACCCACGTATCTGATGATGATGTTCCAAATGACGAAAGCACATTTCAGGAATTCGATCAGGGCAACCTGTTGTCGCTGTCCCGTTTCCCTGCGCCAGACCGACGTGAGGACGGCTTGACGGGTGTTGTCGGGCTCAACTGGTCCCGCTACGCGGCTGGAGGGTGGCGCGCCCTTGCAACCATTGGTCAGGTCTTTCGCTCGGAAGCGGATCAGGGCTTTAACCTGACCTCGGGCCTACAAGGCACGGTTTCCGACCTACTGCTGGCCGGGCAGGTTCAGACCAACAATGGCTGGACAGTGGCGGGACGCGGGCTGTTGAATGGAGATTTCAGCTTTGCAAAGGCCGAGCTTCGGGCCAGCTGGCAACAAAAGACGGCTGCCGTTACAGGCAGCTATCTATGGCAAGAGCCCGACCCGGCCGAAAACCTGGATGACGAAATTTCAGAAATCCGGTTGACCGGACGTTACAGAGTTGATCAGAACTGGAACACCCGGGCCCTTGCACGCTATGACCTAGCTGAGTCCGAGCCAATTCGATATGGCTTGGGTCTCACGTATCAGAATGAATGCGTACAGGTTAACATGAACGTCAGCAGGCGCTTTACCTCGTCATCTAGTATTGAGCCTTCGACAGAATTCGGCTTTACCGTAGCCCTGACGGGATACTCCGTTAAAAGTGACGGCCAACAGTACAAGAGAAGATGCAGTTGATTTCAGGTTTCGCCCGTTTCCTTCGCTCCGGTTGGCTTAAACCGGTCGCCCCCGTCTTGGTCGGGGCGATGATGGCTGTTACGACGCCTCAAGCCGATGCCCAAAGCCTGTTTTCTCCGGCGATCAAAGTGAATCAGGACATCATTACCTGGTATGAGTTAAACCAACGCCAACAGTTCCTGAGTGCTTTGGGTGCACCCGGCGCATCCGAAACCGAAGTGCGCAAAGCCCTGATCGACGAGCGGCTACGCCGTCAGGCAATGCGTGAAGCCGGAATCGAGGCTGCTCCAGAGGATATTCAGGTCGGCATCGACGAGTTTGCAGCCCGGGGACAGCTGTCGAGCGATCAGTTCCTGCAATTGCTGGCGGATCAAGGGGTTGATCGCGAGACTGTTCGCGACTTCGTGGCCGACCAAGTTTCGTGGCGTGACTATATTAGCGCGCGGTACCTGTCACAGTCGCGCCCGACAGATGACGAAATTAACCGGGCCTTGGGACAATCGGGCGGAGGCGGCCTGCAAGTGCTGTTGTCCGAGATCATCATTCCTGTCAATCAGCAGACCATAGCGCAGGCCGAGCTTCTAGCGGAGGAAATCGCTCGGCTTGAAGGCTATGACGCTTTCGCAGCAGCAGCCACCCAGTATTCAGCGGCTGCCACACGTGAAAACGGCGGACGACTGGACTGGTTGAACCTTTCCAGCCTGCCTCCGGCGCTGCAACCTCTAATCCTTGGCCTGAAGAACGGGGACATCACGCAACCGCTCAACCTGCCCAACGCCATTGCGCTGTTCCAGATGCGCGGTCTTCGCGAAGTTGCGACCGGCACCACCAACTATTCCGAGATTGACTACGCGATCTACAACATGCCGGGTGGTCGGAGTGCCGATACACTGGCCGAAGCAGCCAAACTCAGAGAGCAGATTGACACCTGCGATGATTTGTATGGTATTGCCAAGGATCAACCGGCCGAAGTTCTACAACGGATTCAATCCAGCCCGTCCGAAATCCCACGCGACGTGGCGCTGGAACTTGCTAAGCTCGATATCAACGAAGTGTCTACCACCCTGACCCGTAACAATGGGCAAACCCTGTTGTTCCTGATGCTGTGCACTCGTACCCGCGACCGCGGTGAGGAAACCTCGCGTACCGACGTGGCCAACGCACTTACCCAACAGCGCCTGACGGCATTTGCGGACAGCCTGCTGGCGCAGCTGCGTGCCGAAGCGACAATTGTAGAACAATGAACGCCCCGATCGCGCTTAGCTGTGGAGACCCGGCTGGAATAGGCCCGGAAATTGCAGCCAAAGCGTGGTCTGACCTGCGAGACAGCTGCCCGTTCTTCTATATCGGTGACGCAACCCACCTGCCGCCCGAAACACCCGTCGAACACATCTCGCACCCATCCGAGGCCGCTGACATCAGCGCTACCGCATTGCCGGTATTACAACTGGAGTTTCCGGCAACCAATGTTCCGGGCCAGCCCGACCCAGCCAATGCGCTTTCGGTCATTGCTGCGATTGAACGAGGCGTATCTCTGGTACAATCCGGCGCGGCTTCGGCGCTCTGCACCGCACCCATCCACAAAAAAGCTCTGATCGACGGCGCCGGGTTCGCCTATCCAGGCCATACCGAGTTTCTAGCCGCCCTCGCAGGCCGAGACCGCGTGGTCATGATGCTGGCCAGCGATCAGCTGCGCGTGGTGCCTGCAACCATTCACATCGCGTTGTCTGACGTGCCCTCGGCTCTGACTCCAGACCTGCTGCGCGATACGATCGCTATTACCGCCGAAAGCCTGCGCCACCAATTCGGCATCGCCCATCCCCGTATCGCCGTAGCCGGCCTCAACCCGCATGCGGGCGAAGGTGGCAAAATGGGTCGCGAAGAACTGGACTGGATCGCTCCGCTGATCGGCGACCTGCCCAACGAAAGCTACACTGCTACTGGCCCGCACCCGGCCGACACAATGTTCCACGCTGCCGCCCGCGCCCGCTATGACGCGGCGATCGCGATGTATCACGACCAAGCTCTGATCCCGATCAAAACGCTGGATTTCGACCGTGGCGTGAACGTGACGCTGGGCCTACCCTTCATTCGTACTTCACCAGACCACGGCACCGCGCTGGATATTGCAGGAAAAGGCATCGCCACCCCAACCAGCTTGATCGAGGCTCTGAAACTCGCCCAACGTATGGCTCAAAGCACTTGATCCTTCATCTGGCTGGAAATATCCCCGCCGGAGGCAAAAATTCACTGGCGCATCCCCCTCGCCCTGCGACACGGTAACCGGATCATGAGCGCAATCGACAATCTTCCCCCTCTGCGCGAAGTCATCGCCACGCACCAACTCTCGGCGCGCAAATCGTTGGGCCAGAATTTTCTGCTGGACCTGAACCTGACAGCCAAGATAGCGCGTCAGGCCGGAGACTTATCCGAGTGTGACGTGCTTGAAATCGGCCCTGGCCCTGGAGGTTTGACCCGCGGATTGTTGGCTGAGGGCGCACGCAAAGTCGTAGCTGTCGAGAAAGATAATCGCTGCATTGCCGCCTTAAACGATATCGCGGCCGCCTACCCCAATCGGCTTGAGGTCATCAACGGTGATGCGCTGGAGATTAATCCACTTGAGCACCTGACACCGCCGATTCGCGTGGCCGCCAACCTGCCCTACAATGTCGGCACCGAACTTCTGGTCCGCTGGTTGACACCGCCAGAATGGCCCCCCTTCTGGCAGAGCCTGACCCTGATGTTTCAGCGTGAGGTCGCAGAACGCATCGTCGCGCAACCTGGCAGCAAAGCCTATGGCCGCCTCGCCATCCTCGCCCAATGGCGGGCCGAAGCGCGCATCGCCATGTCCCTGCCGCCTGGCGCTTTCACCCCGCCCCCTAAAGTCTCCAGCGCCGTGGTCCATCTGACCGCCCTGCCCGAACCACGCTATCCGGCAGACGCCGCAGTCCTGTCCCGTGTGGTGGCTGCAGCCTTCAACCAACGCCGGAAAATGCTACGCGCCTCACTGAAGGGTGTCGCCCCCGATATCGAAGATCGCCTTCTGGCTGCAGGTATCCAACCCACTGAACGGGCGGAACAAGTCCCGCTTGAGGCCTTCTGCGCCTTGGCTCGCGAGGTTCAAAGGGCCTGAACGCAAAAAGCCCCGGCTAGTCCCGGGGCTTTCGCAAATTCAGTGTGAGCTCTTACTCAGCAGCTTCCGGCGCATCACCATCGGTTTTGGGCGCTTCATCAGCCACCGGCGCGGCTTTGGGCTTCCGTGCCCGTGGTTTGCGCGCGGGCTTTTCTTTCTTCTCAGGCGTCTCAGCCGCCGGTGCAGAATCTTTGCTTTCGGGCGTCTCGACCAATCCAGATTCGGGTGTGGAGGCTTCAGCTCCGAAGTCCATGACGTCCGGCTGCGGTGCCTCGGCCGGATCAGCCTGACGCGCCGCTTCACGTTCCTGACGCTCGGCGCGTTCACGATCACGTTCAGCCTGCCGTTCGCGATTCTGGCGCTCTTGCTCTTCGCGGCGTGCTTCGATTTCACGCTGCGCTTCGCTCAACAGGCGCAGGTAATGCTCGGCGTGCTGCTGAAAGTTTTCAGCCGCCACACGGTCATTCGAAAGCTGGGCGTCACGTGCCAGCTGGTTGTATTTGTCAATGATCTGCTGGGGCGTTCCGCGCACCTTGCCCTCGGGGCCCGAGCTGTCAAAAACCCGGTTTACGACGTTGCCGCCGGAAGGACGATTGCGGTTGTTTTTGGCCCGCGAGCGGGATTTGGAAGATCTCATCTTTCTTTACGTCAGCCTTGTCATTCGATGTCGATCACGTCGTGTCCTGCACTGCTCAATGGCTTTAGCCGTCACGCGATGTCGACTTTTTTGGGCTTGGCGTCAGGGGCCCGCTGAAACAGCGTCAACCTCTCCGACTGACTCTGAGTAAGCATGTCCCGAGCCCGCAGACAAGAGGGTTGTCTAAAAATTCGCAGATTTTTTACATTTATCGGCGCTTTTCAGCCTCAGTTCACGCCACTATTGTAGCATTCTGGCGACAACCACACGGTCACGACCGTCCAGATCAGGAATGATCCGTGTTTCGACGAGGCCCGCAGCTTGGAACAATGCTGCGACGCTTTTGCCTTGTGCTGGCCCGATTTCAACCAGGATTCGCCCTCCGGGCATCAGGAAATCGGGGGCCGAGGCCGCAATTCGGCGATAAGCCCCAAGCCCGTCACCTTCATCAGTCAAAGCCATACGCGGCTCATGCTCGCGTACTTCGGGGGAAAGCTCTTCCATCTCTGTCAGAGAGATATACGGAGGATTGGAAACAATCAGATCAAATTCACCCTCAATGTCTTCAAACCAGTCCGAGCATAAAATCTCGGCCCTGCCCTGAACGTTGTGCTGCACCGCATTGGCGCTGGCCTGTAGGCACGCGGATTCGCTTAGGTCGGCACCGATGCCCGAGGCGCTGCTACGCTCTGCCAGCAATGTGATCAAGATGCAACCGGAACCGACCCCAAGATCCAACACACGATCAAACGGTTCGCTCAAGGCCGCTTCGATCAACGTCTCTGTCTCAGGGCGCGGGTCCAACACATCGCGGCTGACACGGAAGCGACGGCCATAAAACTCGCGCTCACCCAGCAGGTGTGACACCGGAACGCGAATAGCCCGCAGCGAGATTAACTGGTCATAGCGTTCGGCGATCTCAGGCGACAATTCTTCGGGCGCGATCAAAGTAACCCGGCTGGCCTCAATCCGCGCAGCGTGTGCCAGCAGAACGCGAGCGTCGCGTGCCGGATCGGCCACTCCGGCCGCCCGCAAACGCGCAGTGGCGGCAACCATCGCCTGCGCTGCTGTCAACGCCGCGATCATTGCGCCATCTCGGCCAGAAGCCGCGCCTGATCATCGGCGGTCAACGCGTCGATTACCTCATCCAGATCACCCTGCATCACCTGGTCCAGCTTATAGAGCGTCAGGTTGATGCGGTGATCCGTCATGCGCCCCTGCGGAAAGTTATAGGTCCTGATCCGCTCGGACCGGTCGCCGGACCCCACCTGATTGGCGCGATCGGCCGATCGCTCACTGTCGATGCGCTGACGCTCCATGTCATACAGGCGCGTTTTCAATACCTGCATCGCAATCTCGCGGTTGCGGTGCTGGGACTTTTCCGAACTCGTCACCACGATACCACTTGGAAGGTGTGTGATCCGCACGGCCGAATCCGTGGTATTCACGTGCTGCCCCCCTGCGCCAGAACTGCGCATGGTGTCGATGCGAATGTCATTTGCGTCGATCTGGATATCGACATCTTCAGCCTCGGGTAAAACCGCCACAGTCGCCGCTGAAGTGTGAATCCGCCCGCCGCTTTCGGTTTCAGGCACGCGCTGTACACGATGCACGCCGGACTCGTACTTCATACGCGCGAAAACATTGTCACCCTTGATGTGAGCCACAACCTCTTTGATCCCACCAAGATCCGAGGCTTGTTCCTCGATGATCTCAAATCGCCAGCCCCTGCTTTCAGCGTAACGCTGATACATGCGCAGCAGGTCACCCGCGAACAGAGCGGCTTCGTCGCCTCCGGTGCCGGGGCGGATTTCCAGCATCGCAGGACGCGCGTCGGCTTCATCCCTTGGCAGAAGTGCCAGTTGCAATGCGTGTTCAGCCTCGGGGATACGGATCTGAAGACCGGGAATCTCTTCCTCGGCCAATTCCTTCATGTCGGGATCGGCCAGCATTGCCTCTGCCTCGGCCAGATCAGCGACCAGTTGCCGCCACGCCATGATCTGGTCTACCACCGGTTTAAGATCCGAATACTCCTTGGCCAGCGCGGCAATATCACCGCCCGAGGCGCCATCAGCCATGGCGGCTTCGAGGTATTGGAATCTCTGAGTTATCTGTTCAAGGCGTTCTTCGGGGATCATCCGCGCGGTGTCTCTCAATCCGAGGCTTTGGTCAAGGCCCGTCACTGTGCTAAGCTGACTCCATGACACGTTTGGCAGTTGTTTTTCTACTATGCACTGCCCCTGCCTTTGCCGATGTAGTTGGCCCCGGAGGCAAGGTCCAGGACTGCTATTGCACAGATAAATCCGGTACACGCGTCGAACTGGGTGAAATGATCTGCCTACAGGTCGATGGCCGCATGTTCACGGCGCAATGCCAGATGTCGCTGAACGTACCCATGTGGCGCGAAGTGCAGGAAGGGTGCCTGTCGTCAGGGCTGCAATTCAGCCAGCCACCCGTCGACCCGGGTTCTGTTCACCCCGAAGTCTCGCCGGCCAAATCTTAAACGTCCGTTGATGCGCAGGATGTCCCCATCCTGTTGTACCGTCGTGTAATCTGGAAAACCGACCACTTTGGTTCTGGTGATGTAAGTGACCATCCCATCCTCCACTGATCCGGCCAAAACCGAAGTGCGCGGCGCTGCGCGCGCAATGGCATCCAGACGAGCGAGACCATCCGGGCCGGTGTCAACCACCCGAAGTACGCCACCTTGCAAATCGCGATCCGCCTCAGCCGCAGGTATCACGTGCCATCTTGCGGGATCAGAGGGAGCAATCCGAATGTAAACACCCAACGCCACGACCAAACCGATGACGAGCCAGAAAACCACTCTCTTCATCCCGTTCGTTCCTTTTGGCCAACAATATTCGGTTCAAACCACCGGACAAGCAGCCCAACCCCTTACCGTGACGTCACTCCGGGTAGAATGCACAACATCTCAAACAACAGGTTTGCCGCCGTCAGAGCCGTGTTACCCGAGGGATCATAGGGCGGCGACACCTCGACAAGGTCGCACCCCACCACATTCATGCCCGCCAATGCGTGGATCAGTTGCAGCGCCTGCGGTGTGGTGAGGCCGCCAATCTCGGGTGTGCCTGTACCGGGGGCAAAGGACGGATCCAGGCTGTCGATGTCATACGAGATGTAGACAGGATGATCCCCAACCGTTTTACGAATCTGCGAGCCGATCTCGGTCAAGTTCTGCTGCCACAATTCCCAGGCCGGGAACTGGCGGAAGCCCCAGCCTCTGGCTTCGGTGAAATCCGACGCCGCATAGCCCGAACCGCGAATGCCGATCTGGAATGTCTTGTCTGGGACGATCAGCCCTTCTTCATAGGCACGGCGGAAGACGGTGCCGTGAGTCTCTTTCTCACCGAACATCTCATCATTCACGTCCGCATGCGCATCCACATGGACCAGCGCAACCGGCCCGCGCTTGGCCGCTATCGCCCGTAGGATCGGCAGGGTGATCGAATGATCGCCCCCCATCGCGACCGGAATCACGCCCTGCGCCAGAATGGCGTCATAACTCTCCTTTATGATCGTCAGACTGTCAGCCAACGAGAAGGTATTGATTGCCAGATCGCCGATATCCGCGATTTGCAGGCTGTCGAACGGGGCCGCAGAGTTTGCCATGTTGTAAGGCCGGATCATCGCACTTTCGCTGCGGATTTGCTTTGGTCCGAACCGCGTTCCTGACCGCCATGACGTACCGATATCCATCGGAATGCCCAGCACCGCCACATCCAGCCCGGCCAGTGTGTCCGCCTGTGGGAGGCGCATGAACGTGTTCGGCCCCGAAAACCGCGCCAAATCATTGCCGCTGATGGGTTGGTTGAAATCTGTCATGCCCGTTATTCTCCCGTCCGGTCTTTTGGTTAACCAAATACCGGAAAGATGGCTAACCAAAGGTTAAGGCTGCAGCTTGTTCCACCCCAGCAAGCAAATGATCTGCGTCGCCACATGCGCCCCGGCTATCGCGGTCGCTCCGGACGTGTCATAGGGCGGAGAGACCTCAACCACGTCGCCGCCCTTTATATTGATCCCGGCGATATCGCGTAGAATAATCTGAGCCTGAATGGAGCTCAGCCCACCCCAAACCGGCGTACCAGTACCGGGGGCGAATGCAGGGTCCAAACCATCGATATCGAAACTCAGATACACGGGGCTGTCGCCAAGAATGCCTTTGATCTTCTGCGCCACGGCTGCGGGGCCGGATTCGTAGACTTCACGCGCGTCGATGATTTTGACACCCAGCGTGTCCTCATTGGTGGTACGGATACCGACCTGAACCGAGCGTTTCGGGTCCACGATCCCCGACTTCACCGCCTTGTAGAACATCGTTCCGTGATCAACGCGCGTCATGTCGTCGTCGGCCCACGTGTCTGTGTGCGCATCAAATTGCAGCAGAGACATCGGCCCGTATTTTTCTGCATAGGCCTTGAGGATCGGGAAACTGATATAGTGATCGCCGCCCAGCGAAACCGAGGCCACGTCGGCGGCCAGAATAGTGCGGATATGGTCGGTCAGCGTGTCGGGAAAAGCCGGAATGTTGGCGTAGTCATACGCCACGTCGCCATAGTCGACAATCGCTAGCTCGCTTAGCGCGTCAAAGGGCCAGCCATAGGGCGCATCGGGCGACTGAAGTGCGCTGGCCTCTCGGATTGCGCGGGGTCCAAGACGGGTGCCGGGACGGTTGGTGACCGCCTGATCGAAGGGCACGCCGGTCACGGCAATATCAACGCCTTTCAACTCCTTGGTGTACAGCCGCCGTAAAAACGAGGTTGCTCCTCCGAACGTATTCTCAAACGACAGCCCCTTGAGGTCCGGGTTGGTAAAGGCCTCATCTACCTGATTTTTTGCGTCTTCCAGTGCCATATCTTCCCCCATCAGCCCAACGGCTGCGCCTTTTCCACGATGCGCGCAAAGAAGGAGGCTCCCACCGGCGCGATCTCGTCGTTAAAGTTGTATTTCGGATGATGCAGCCCAGCACCCTCGCCCTGTCCAAGGAACAGGTAAGCGCCGGGTCTGGCTTGCAGCATATACGAGAAATCCTCGGCCCCCATCTCGCGGCCGGTATTGGCAGTCACGCGGTCAGCGCCTGAGATTTCGCGGGCCACACCAGCGGCGAATCCGGCCTTTTCGACGTCGTTGATCGTGGCTGGGTAATTCACCTCGTAGTCCAGCCGAGCCTCAACTCCGTAAGAGGCCGCCTGCCCTTGCACGATCTGCTCCATCCGTTCCATCACCATTTTCTGAACGGCCGGATCAAAGGTACGCACGGTACCGTTGATATAGGCCGTATCCGGGATCACGTTATTGACCGTACCTGTGTGGATTTGCGTAACCGAGACGACGAGATCTTCCAGCGCATAGTGGTTGCGGCTGACAATCGTCTGGATCGCCTGCGCAATACCACAGGCAGCCATCACAGGATCGCGGGTCTCATGCGGCATAGCCCCGTGCCCACCAACACCCTGAATATAGACGTGAAACGTGTCCACTGCCGCCATAATTGGTCCCGGCGTTGTGTAGAATGCCCCTTCGGTAAACCCCGGCGCGTTGTGCAGCGCGTAGACCTGGGAAATATTGAACCGCTCCATGATCCCCTCTTCGACCATGACACCAGCGCCACCGCCCTCTTCCTCGGCAGGTTGGAAGATCAGTGCCACGCGGCCGCGGAAATTCCGTGTCTCGGCAAGGTAGCGAGCGGCCCCCAGCAACATCGTGGTGTGCCCGTCATGGCCGCATGCGTGCATCTTGCCGGGATTCGTCGAGGCATATTCAACGCCGGTCTCCTCTGGGATCGGCAAAGCATCCATGTCAGCCCGCAAACCAATGGTTGGCCCCTCGCCCTGCCCGTTGATGATCGCTACAATGCCAGTCTTGGCGATACTCTCGTGCAACTCATCCACGTCAAACTCTCGTAGTCGGTCGATGACAAAGGCCGCTGTTTCATGGCATTCGAACGCAAGTTCAGGGATCGAATGCAGGTGCTGGCGCCATGCGGCCATATCGGCAGAGAAATCGGCAATTCGGTTGACGACGGGCATCTGGGGTGGACTCCTGATCCTGACTGCGGAATGGATGCATCTGACACCGGAAAGAAAGGGTTCGCAATGGCTGAAAATCCTCTGATCCACGACAGCGACGCGGGGATTGAGCGTTTGCTGGAAATAATGCGCCGCCTGCGCGACCCGGAAACAGGCTGCCCGTGGGACATTGAACAGGATTTCGGCACCATCGCACCCTATACGATCGAAGAGGCCTATGAGGTCGCCGACGCTATCGAGCGTGAGGCCTATGACGAGTTGAAGGGTGAACTGGGCGACCTGCTGTTCCAATCTGTTTTCCACGCGCAGATGGCCGAAGAAGCCGGGCATTTCACCTTTCAGGACGTGGTACGCACCATGTCAGACAAGATGGTCGCGCGACATCCGCATGTGTTTGGAGACGAATCTCGAGACAAATCGGCTGATCAACAGACAGTGGATTGGGAAACGATCAAAGCCGCCGAACGCGCCGGTAAGGAACAAAAAGGCGCTTTGGATGGCGTTGCGGCAAACCTTCCCGCCCTGCTGCGCGCGCACAAGCTGCAGAAACGTGCTGCGCGCGTCGGTTTCGACTGGCCCGATGCCAGCTACGTGCTGGCCAAGATCACCGAAGAAGCCGCCGAATTGGAAGAGGCGCGCAACAGCATGGACGCGGACGCGCTCGAGGATGAATTCGGCGATCTGCTGTTCGTCATGGTCAATCTGGGTCGCCATCTGGGAATCGAACCCGAGGCCGCCCTACGCCGCACCAATGCCAAGTTCACCCGTCGTTTTGAACAGGTTGAGGCTCGCTTGGCCTCCCGTGGCAAAACGCCGACGCAAAGCGATCTGGCAGAGATGGATGCGCTTTGGGACGAAGTCAAAACTGAAGAGCATCGCGCCAACGGCAAACTCCCGCCAGTGGATGCTGTTGCCGATACGTAAATCGGCTAGACAAGCGCGGTGACACTTGCGAGTGTCCGCGCTTCAAGACCCCGGAGGCGAAACATGGCACCGCGCAAAATCATCATCGACACCGACCCCGGTCAGGACGACGCCGTCGCCATTCTTCTGGCTTTGGCCAGCCCCGAAGAGATCGAAGTACTGGGTATCACCGCAGTTGCCGGAAACGTGCCCCTGGAACTGACCGCAAAGAACGCCCGCATTGTTTGCGAACTGGCCGGACACACAAACATACCGGTTTATGCCGGGTGCGATACCCCATTGAAACGTCCTTTGGTTACGGCCGAACATGTGCACGGCAAAACCGGGCTGGACGGACCCGTCCTGCCCGACCCGGAAATGCCTCTGGCGGATGGGCACGCGGTGGACTTCATCATCGACACCCTGCGCGCGCATGAACCCGGAACCGTAACGCTTTGCCCGCTGGGACCTTTGACCAACATTGCCACGGCCTTTCAGAAAGCACCCGACATCATCGACAAGGTGCAGGAGGTCGTATTGATGGGTGGTGCCTATTTTGAGGTTGGCAACATCACACCCGCTGCCGAATTCAACATTTACGTCGACCCGGAAGCCGCTGAAATTGTGTTTAAATCTGGAGCTCATATCGTCGTCATGCCGTTGGACGTGACCCATGATGCACTGGTCACACCGCATCGAATCGATGCGTTCCGGGCACTGGACAGCAAAGTCGGTCATGCCGTGGCTGAGATGACCGACTTTTTCGAACGCTTCGACAAGGAAAAATACGGCTCGGAAGGGGCACCGCTGCACGATCCCTGCGTAACAGCCTATTTGATCCGGCCAGAGTTGTTCTCGGGCCGCCATATCAATGTTGAGATCGAAACGCAGTCCGAACTGACGCTGGGCATGACCGTGGCCGACTGGTGGCGTGTCACCGACCGCGCCCCGAACGCAATGTTCATGGGCGACGTCGACGCCGCCGGATTCTTCGACCTGCTAACAGAAAGGCTAGCCCGCCTATGAGCGCCGCACTAAAACTCGCCCGCCCTGAAGATCTGGATCGTCTTATGGGGCTGGTCACGGCTTTTCACGCCGAATCCGGGATCACTCAGGATGCCGACCAAACTCGCAACGCCCTAGCCCCCTTGCTAGACGGCATCCCCCACGGTTGCGTCTATCTGATCGGTCCCGGTCGCGCGCCGCTGGGCTACATCGTGCTGACCTTCGGCTGGTCGGTGGAATTTGGCGGCATGGACGGCTTTGTCGATGAGATATACATCCGCCCAGCAGTACGTGGACGCGGGATTGCCACCGAGGTTCTCCTCGCTTTGCCGAAAGCCCTGGCAGGAGCGGGCCTGACAGCCCTGCATCTTGAAGTCGACCGTGCCAACGAAGCCACGCAAAATTTGTACCTGCGAACAGGATTCAAACCGCGTGAACGGTATATGTTAATGAGCAAGCCGCTTTAGCGCGCCTCTACCCCCATATCCATGCCTGGTATGTCCATGCTCACGACAGGATCATTTGCCGAAGCAGCCATACCGGTAACCGGATAGGTACCTGGGCCGGAACAAGCAGCCAGTACCCCAATCGAGAGAACGGAAATCGTCAGAAGGAACTTTGAAACAGTCATCGTATTCTCCTCTCTGCAATAGAGAATGAATAGCAAGAACAGTTTACCACACGTTAGGAACTAGTTCACACATAAAGGCCATTAAACAGACTCTTCATGAGCATTGCATTGTGAATCAACAGCTTGGAGGGCGAAATAAATTCCTCCAAAAGCTGACAATCTGGTGATTTCAACCGGGGCTTGTATTTCGGCACACTTCGGGACAAGACACTCTACAAATCAACGGAAATTCGCCAAGAAACGAACCGCAACCCATTAATAATGTAAATTTTTTCTAATCATCATCTTCAATAAACACGCCTGTTTTTTCGTCGCGAACAAACCGGCTACCAGTCGGCGCCCCCAGAACAGATAAAATACTGTCATCCCTGTTTAATACCGAGCCTATGGCAACGTATTCGGGAACAATCTCATCATAGGCTTCATATTCAGCGTCGGATAGCTCCATGACATCCGCTCGAATTCGCCAGCCTGTGTCGGGATATTTATCGCCCTCTTCATGCTCGGGATCTTCCCGATACAAGAACCCCACGCGAGCGCGCCCTTCTAGTACAGCAGGGTCTACGAAACACCGGGCAAACCAGTTGTCAAAATCGGATGAAAACCTGGCTTTTAGATTGGGATCTTCCCAGTAAACCGCGATGATGTGGTGCAGCTCAAACTCGACGGCGTCGCCGCAGGTCAACCCGGGGATGTCAGAGGGATCATTGTCAAGCGTTCCTATAAGCTGGTCGCCCTGCCGCTCGTTTACTTCAACCCACATACGCTCGGCGTCATACTTTTCCGAGGCAGGTATCGCGCTGAACATTAATTTGACAATTACGCCCGGACTGACCTCGGCCAGTTCTTCGGCGCTTGGTAGATAAAACGTATACGGGCTTTCCAGTTTTCTCGGACGCGGGTCCAGCAGTTTATACGTGGGTTTCACCACAGCCCCCTCCAAGAAAAACGGGGGCCGAAGCCCCCGACATTCGCGTCATTTCAGGATCGACGCCCCGGCGTATTCGGCGACCTCACCCAGAGATTCCTCGATACGGATCAGCTGGTTGTACTTGGCCAACCGGTCGGACCGCGCCAGCGAACCAGTTTTGATCTGACCGCAATTGGTCGCCACCGCCAGATCGGCAATGGTGGCATCCTCAGTCTCGCCCGAGCGGTGCGACATCACGTTGGTATAACGCGCGCGGTGGGCCATATCGACGGCGCGCAGGGTCTCGGTCAGCGAACCAATCTGGTTCACCTTGACCAGCATCGAGTTGGCACAGCCGCGCTCGATCCCCTCGGCAAGACGCGTGGGGTTGGTCACGAACAAGTCGTCGCCCACCAGCTGCACCTTGTCACCAATGGCGTCGGTCAGAGCCTTCCAGCCGTCCCAATCATCCTCGGACATACCGTCTTCGATCGAGATGATCGGGTAATCGTTGACCAGAGCCGCCAGATAGGCTGCGTTCTCTTCCGAGGTCAGCGAAATGCCCTCACCCGACAGAACATACTTGCCGTCTTTGAAGTATTCAGTGGCAGCGCAGTCCAGCGCCAGGTGGATTTCCTCACCCGGTTTGTAACCCGCCTTTTCGATGGACTTCAGAATGAAATCCAGTGCCTCACGGGTGCTGGCGATGTTCGGGGCAAAGCCACCCTCGTCGCCAACACCGGTGGCCAAACCAGCGGCGGACAGTTCTTTCTTCAGCGTGTGAAACACTTCCGAGCCCATACGCACCGCTTCTCGGATGTTCGCGGCGGCGGTCGGCATGATCATGAATTCCTGAATGTCGATCGGGTTGTCGGCGTGCTCGCCGCCGTTGATGATATTCATCATCGGCACAGGCAACACGCGCGCCGAGGTGCCGCCCACATAGCGGAACAGAGGCTGCGTGGTGAAATCTGCTGCTGCTTTTGCGGTCGCCAGCGAGACCCCCAGAATGGCGTTGGCACCGAGGCGACCCTTGTTCTCGGTTCCGTCCAGTTCGATCATGGTTTGGTCGATGGCGACCTGCTCGGTCGCGTCAAAACCCACCAGTTCTTCGGCAATTTCACCGTTCACGGCAGCGACAGCTTCCAGTACGCCCTTGCCCATGTAACGCGATTTGTCACCGTCCCGTTTTTCCACCGCCTCATAAGCACCGGTCGACGCACCCGAGGGCACGGCGGCGCGGCCCATGGTGCCGTCTTCCAGAATCACGTCCACTTCAACCGTCGGATTGCCCCGGCTGTCCAGAATTTCGCGTGCGTGGATGTCGATGATGGTGCTCATGAGGCCCGTCCCTGTGGCTGCAATCAGTTGCACGCCTCTTAGCATCACCGGGCAAAAAGTAAACCATTCATGTTAACGCTAACACGGCTGTAGGCAGATGTTTGCGCCAACCTGCGACGATCCGTCAGGCAGCGACCGCCATCTGCCGGGCCAGCCTACGTTCGCGGATGAATGTGTACATGCCCGACCCCATGATCAGCGTGGCCCCAACCAGCGTAATCGCATCGGGACGTTCGCCGAACATCAGCATGCCTGCCGCAATCGAGAAGATCAGGCGGGTGTAACGGAATGGCGTCAGGGCCGAGGCTTCGCCGATCCGCATCGCCGTGACGATGCCGTAGTACCCTATGACACCGAATCCGACAGCTCCGAGATACGGCCCGATTTGGGCGGTTTCCAACGGAACAACGGGTTGGGCAAAGATAACCATCAACGCCGCACCTGACAGGGCCACAGCCACATAGGCCTGCATCGCTACAACAGACGAAGCGACGCGAACGTCCAACTGTCGAGTAATCAGGTCGCGCGCGGCAATGGCGATCACGGTTGCCACGACGAACAGAGACTCGGGCTGGAAACCCGAAAATCCCGGGCGGATAATCATCAAAACGCCCATAAAGCCGAAGCCAATCGCACTCCATCGGCGCCAACCGACTTTTTCGCCCAGAAATAACGCAGCCCCCATTGTGACGGCCAGCGGCAGTGCCTGAAACACGGCAGCCACGATGGACAGGTCGACCAGAGACAGCGCAGTGACAAAGGTCAGCGCCCCGACCGCCTCGGTGCCGGCCCGCGCCAAAGGTAAGGGTTTCCACGCCACGGGATCAAAGATGCGTTTGCGCGTCGCGAGGGACATCAGCACAAAGACAAGCCCGCAGACCACGCCAAGAACAACCATGATCTGGCCGGTCGATACGCTGACCGACAGGTGCTTGATGAACATATCCTCAAGCGCGAAAGCCGCCATCGCGACGACGACCAGCAATATGCCGTGTACGTTGTTCATAGTCATG
Organism: Ruegeria atlantica; assembly: GCA_013032095.1. Lineage (GTDB taxonomy): Bacteria > Pseudomonadota > Alphaproteobacteria > Rhodobacterales > Rhodobacteraceae > Ruegeria > Ruegeria atlantica_E. The sequence continues at coordinate 114,488 of WQBJ01000004.1, forward strand.
TCCGTAGATACTTGCGCTCGCAAATTGCGCCACTTACCCCACGAAAAGCGCAAGACACCCGTTCAGGCAAGCATTATCCGCCCGGAAAACATGATTTCCCGTGCGCCCACCGTTCGCGTTTTGTGATGAGTCAGTCCTGTTCCAGCGGTACGCCGTACAATTCCAGCCGATGGCCCTTAAGCTTATATCCAAGCTTGGCCGCGATTTTTTCCTGTAGCGCCTCAATCTCGGGGTCGACGAATTCGATCACCTCACCCGATTGCATATCGATCAGGTGATCGTGGTGGTCACGCTCGGCATCTTCATAGCGCGCGCGCCCGTCGCCGAATTCCAGTCGTTCAAGAATCCCCGCCTCTTCGAACAATTTCACGGTGCGATAGACGGTGGCAATGGAAATACCCGAATCCTCCTGAGAGGCACGGGAGTAGAGTTCCTCGACATCCGGATGATCTTCGCTTTGCTGCAGCACTCGCGCAATCGTACGGCGCTGTCCCGTCATGCGCAGGCCTTTGGCTTCGCAACGGGCGATGATCGTGTCGGACATGAGTGACCCTCAAAGTAGTTCGGTTCTCTGTCTTAAACCCTAAGTGCGGATCACGCCACAGGGTATTTGCACTCTAGGCTACACGCCGCAGGTCGGCCCAAACCGGCAAATGGTCCGAGGCGATATGCGCCGGACGCGCGCTGTGTACGCCATGCAGCACCGCCTCAAGCCCTTCGCCCAGCGCGATCCGGTCCAGCGCGCCCAGTGGCTGTGCGGCCGGAAAGCTTGGGACCGGTGGCAGGAACTGCATATCCGGAGCCAGATGGTCCAGCACAGGCTGGCGTGACCATTCGTTGAAATCTCCGGCCCAGACAGTGGGCATGTGGTCCAGCTCATTGTCGAAATGACGAATATGCGTGATCTGCTGGCGACGAGACGCCGACAAAAGGCCCAGATGCATCCCCATCACTCGCAGCGGCCCGATATGTGTATCAAACTCGACCCGCACCGCACCCCGAGGCTCCAGCCCCGGAAGGTCGTGATGCCCGGTCTTTCGCACCCGGATTGCGTCGCCTCGCCAGATCACGGCGTTCCCATGCCAACCCAGACTGCCGGCACCGCCCAGATCGACGATCTGCCATCCGCCTTCATCCAGCATGAAATGCGGTAGCGCCGCGGGGCGCGGCGGTAAACGTTTATCCGCCTCCTGCAATACCACTATATCGGCCTGCATGCTGTCGATTACCTGTAGGATACGCTGCGGCTGACGTCGGAGATCGAGTCCGACGCATTTCTGAATGTTGTAGCTGGCGATACGCAGGGTCGATTGAGGTTTCATGAGGCTCTGTTCATTCCAATGGATCCAGAGTGCCACGCTGCTCGCTGGGTGCAACCCCTTTAACAGCGGCAATGCAGACTTAGCCCCGGCTCTACAGCGCGACAAAGACGTTTGCCTAAGAAACGACCAGCTAAAGCTGTTTTCCTTGATCCGTTACCCGCCAAGGCTCTATCCCGTCATAACGGCGGTGGCGCATTGCCAACCCATCGGAGGGATCAATGGTTTCAAGCAGTATCCAGTCGGGCAACACCACACGCGCCAGCCTCGTCCTGGTGATCGGCGGCATGATGTGGGGCCTCTATTGGATACCCGTTCGGTTCTTCTATGACCTCGGGCTGACTGGCCCATGGCCTGGCATCGCGATGTATAGCTCTGCGCTTCTTGTTCTGGTTCCCCTAGTCTGGCACGAGCGGCACACGCTGGCGTCGCAATGGCGGGATCTCATGATCAGCGGCATGTTCACAGGCGCGGCTTTCAGCTTGTATTCAATCAGCCTTGTTTATACCGAAGTCGTCCGCTCGATCCTGTTGTTTTACCTGACACCTATATGGGGCACGATACTGGGCGTCGTATTTCTTAGAGAACGCATTGGCATTGGACGCATCATCGGCCTGCTTTGCGGGATCGGAGGGCTTTTCGTTGTCCTTGGCGACGCGGGCGGCCTGCCCTGGCCCAAGAATTTAGGTGACTGGCTGGCCCTGTCATCCGGCATGTGCTGGGCGCTTGGTACGCTCGGCCTGTATCGTACAAACAGTATTTCTTTGTCCGGACAGGTGTTGTCATTTGTTCTGGGCGCGATGGTCCTGTCGCTGATTGGCCTCGTGTTTTTACCGGGCCCAATACGACCAGACATTGCAGGAACAGATACGCTCCGAATTCTGGTCTTCGTTTTGCTCTCGGCCCTTTATGTCCTGCCGATGATTTTCATGACCATCTGGCCCGCGACAAAACTATCCCCGGCGCGCGTCGGTATTTTACTGATGAGCGAAGTGGTGGTTGGGCTTGCCTCGGCCGCGGCCCTTTCCGGTGAGCCGTTCGGCCTACGTGAACTACTGGGAGCAACCCTGATCGTCAGCGCCGCCGCATTGGAGATTATCCGGGAATGAGGGCGCTTCCCAACTAAACTATGTCCCGCAAAACGTCGCGTGTACCACTTCCTTCTCGGTCGGAGGATGCGTCAGATCACTCGCTTCAGGTTGGTCCTCGTAGGGGTGTGCCAGTACCGCGTTCAGCCGATGGAACGGAGCATAGTCTCCCTGAACGGCTGCCTGTATCATCTGCTCAATCCGGTGGTTGCGCGGAATGAAAGCCGGGTTGGCGGCTTTCATCACCGCCTGCGGGTCTTCCTCGCGCTCCTGCCGAGCGCGCCAGCCTTTGGCCCATTCATCATAGGCTTCAGGGTCAAGGAACTGATCGCGGGCATTGTCACCGCCCAGCGCCCGGAAGGTGTTGGTAAAATCCGCACTGTTATGCGCCATTCTGGTCAACAGGTCGGTAATCAGCGCCTCATCGCCCTTTTCTTCAGTGATCAAGCCGATCTTGGCGCGGAAGTGTTTCAGCCATTCCTGCTGGATCAGGCCAGGCATCGCATGCACGATCTCAGTGGCTTCATGCACGGCACTTTCAGGATCATCCAACTGCTGGATCAGAGCCGTCGCCAGTTGCGCCAGATTCCAGACCGCGATGTCCGGCTGGTTGGAGTAGGCATAACGCCCCATTCGGTCGATTGAGCTGTAGACCGTGTTCGGGTGATAACTGTCCATGAAGGCACAGGGGCCATAATCGATCGTCTCGCCCGCAATCGAGAAATTGTCGGTATTCATCACCCCATGAATGAAGCCAACGCTCATCCATTGCGCGATAAGACGCGCCTGCACGTCCCGCACTTCGCGCAGCAGCCCCATCGGTCCATCGGCTTGTGGATAGTGACGGCCGATCGCATAGTTGGTGAGCCGCTTGAGGTTTTCGACCTGCCTGCGCCCTGCGAACACCTGAAAAGTACCCACGCGCAGATGGCTTTCAGCGATACGGGTCAGGACCGCCCCGGGCATTGGGCCTTCGCGCAGCACGACCTCGCCAGTTTCGACCGCGGCCAGGGCGCGGGTCGTCGGGATGCCCAACGCGTGCATCGCTTCGGAAACCACATATTCACGCAGCACCGGCCCAAGCCAAGCTCGGCCATCACCCCGGCGGCTGAAGGGCGTCTGCCCCGAACCTTTCAACTGAATGTCTCGTCGCACTCCGTCAGCACCAACCGTTTCCCCCAGCAGAACCGCGCGCCCGTCACCGAGTTGAGGGTTGTAGGTCCCGAATTGATGCCCCGAATACAGCTGTGCAATCGGATCAGCCCCTTCAGGCAGTGTGTTACCTGCAAAGGCCTCTGCCATCTCCTGCACATCTCCGGGTGAGATGCGCAGGATTTGCGCCAACCCTTCGTTGAAGGCCACCAAACGGGGAGCACGTACAGGCACAGGAGCCTGACGCGCAAAAAAACCGTCAGGGAGGCGGGCGTAACTGTTGTCGAACGGGATAGTCAGCGTCATGACGCAAACATATTGCTGAAATGCACAAATACCATAGCGGATCGCACGCCCGCGTGCATAATCGCCCCGAACTAAAAAAGAGATCATCATGACCGCGCTACAGATCATCGAGCACCTGGACCTTCAGCGCCACCCAGAGGGCGGCTGGTTCCGCGAAACATGGCGCGCCGACAACGAAGGCCGCGCCTCTGGCACCTGTATCTATTTTCTGCTGCAGGCGGGTGAACGCAGCCACTGGCATCGCGTCGACGCCACCGAAATCTGGCTGTACCACGCCGGCGCCCCACTGACCCTGTCGCTCAGCGCAACCGAAGACGGCCCCGCAACCAATCACCTGCTGACCCCGGACCTTACGAAAGGCGCGCCGCAAGTGATCGTGCCGACGAACCATTGGCAATCGGCGCAGACGACCGGAGATTTTACTCTGGTCAGTTGCACAGTCTCACCCGGGTTCGAATTCGACGGGTTCGAGCTGGCCGCGCCTGGGTTCGATATCCCAAGCTGCTGAGACATGGACCATCGCGCCCTCATAGCGTCGATCCCGTCCGAGGCGAAGGAAAGCCTGCAAAAGCGGTCTGATGCGGCAGGGCTTCGGCATTTAGCGCTATATGGCGCACTGCTGGCAGGCACCTCCACCTGTATCGCATTCAGAGTTCCTCTTTGGCCTCTGTTTGTCTTACCTCAGGGTATCTTACTTGTCTTCCTGTTCACCCTCAGCCACGAATGCACGCACAAAACACCGTTTCGTAGCGGCTGGCTAAACGATGTCATCGGACATCTGGTCTCAATTCCAATTGCCCTACCCTTTACTTGGTTTCGCTATTTCCACCTGGCCCATCACAAATGGACCAACCACCCAGAGAATGATCCGGAATTGGGCGGCAAACCCCGGCCCGGGAATTGGCGTGACCTGCTGATCTATCTCAGCGGCTGGACGTACTGGGCAGGGATGGCACAGATTCTGATCCGAAACGCCATTAATCGGATTGACGCGCCCTACCTGCCTGCCCGACAGCACGGGGCTGTGCGCCTTGAAGCACGGCTATTGCTGGGTCTGTACTCGGCGGCTGTTCTTAGCCTGTTCTATTCTATGACACTCTTCTGGCTATGGTTTCTGCCGGTGCTGATCGCGCAACCGTTCCTGCGCCTCTACCTGCTGGCCGAACACGGCATGTGCCCTTCGGTCGCCAATATGCTCGAGAATTCCCGCACCACATTCACCAATCGCATCGTCCAATTCTTGGCGTGGAACATGCCCTATCACGCCGAGCACCACGCCTTTCCCAACGTGCCTTTTCACCAATTGCCTGCCTTACATGGTTGGACCAAGGCGCACCTGAAATCGACCTCGGATGGGTATTCTGATTTTACGGTAGACTACGTGAAATCCCTGTAAAACAGGGCGCTTAACAGTTTCCAGCAACACTCCGACCGACAAGAGTAGATCACAGGCAGCACATAACCGGTGACTAAGTCGGAGTGGTCAACACCGGCGGCGTGTCGAAACCGTTTCGCCAAGCGACCATACATAAAACTGGATCTTCCAGCGTCTCCATCGCGTGAGGTTGATTGCTTTCGTGGAACACTGTGCTGCCCTCGCCGAGCGTTTCATCCGGGCAACCCTTGCGTTTAAACACCGCGCTTCCAGATATCACCAGATACGTCTCTTCTGCCGGATGATGATGCCACGGATAGTAAAGCCCAGCGGGCATGTAGACGACCCACACCCGAATCTGCCGCGACGAGAATGGCCCCCCTTCACCAACGATGGAGTAACACCCAAAGTTGTTAAGGAACCGATCCCCGATATTTGTGTGCTTATAGGTTTCGCGCCAGACGACGTACGGCGCCGCATCTATTATTGCGTCTTTGAGTTCGGCATAGGTTTCAGAAACCAAACCCGTCTCCTGCCGCAGAACGTCACCGCACGGGCGATGGAAAGGCGTGATCGCCTGCCGCGCAACGTCGTCCGGATAGGGTGCGAAGGACATCAACTCGGAATGCCCGACGTAAGCATCGCGGGAAAGGTGCAGCAGCCTCTGATAAATGTCGCTTTTGCTCATGTAGGAAGGAATTACCCGGAACTATCACCCGAGCTAGCCTACACGCGACATTACTCAAAAAGTTTTACTGGGCTTTCTGGTTCTGAAATCAAGAACCGCGTCGAACACCTTTCAGCCACCCGAGCGCAACGAAACCGCACTTACCACGCCTCCACCGACCAACGCCTTCACGCCCGTCGTCCCCGGGCATGAGGTTGGTAAGCCCCGCGCAACGCGAACTGCGAGATAAGCAAAGGCTTGCGCTTCGAGCATATCTCCGTCCAGACCAACTGCCTCGACCGGTTCAACCGGGCAGTCCAGTGAGACGCGAAGCATCTCCATCAGCACCGGGTTGCGCCGCCCACCGCCTGTCACCAACACACGGGAGGGCGGCTTGAGACAATGCTCCATCCCCCGCAACACTCCCGCCGCGCACATGCCGGTCAAGGTCGCCACGGCATCAGCGTCGGACAGCTCTTTCACCAGCCCGATCATCTCGGCAAAGTCATTACGGTCCAGCGATTTCGGAGGCATGCGAGAGAAGAACGGCTCAGCCAGAAACAGCTCCAGCGCACCCATTTCAACTGTGCCGCCGCGGGCCACCTCGCCATCCCGGTCCATCGGCTGCCCAAGACGTGCCTGCATAAGATCGTCAACCGGTGCATTTGCAGGACCAGTGTCAAAGGCCAGCAACGCCCCCGGCGTTTCCGGCCCATCAAAGCTGGGGTCGACATAGGTCAGATTCCCCACTCCGCCAAGATTCAGGAAACACAGCGGTTCCGTGGCGCCGATCCACTTGGCGCAGGCGAAGTGGAAGAAGGGCGCCAACGGCGCGCCTTCGCCTCCCATAGTCACGTCATCACTGCGGAAATCCCAGACGACCGGAACGCCCAACGCCTGCGCCAGCCCCTTTCCATCGCCCACCTGCAATGTCCCGCGCCCACGTGGTTCGTGTGCAAGGGTCTGACCATGGAAACCGATCAGGTCGATCTCTTCGAATTCAGACAACGCCTCGGCATGGGCAATGGTGACCAACTCGGCAGCCGCGTCCACGTTTGGCCCGTGCCATTGCCCAAGCGCAGATCGCAGGACTTCCCGCTCCTGGTCCGAATAAGCCCGGTATCCGCTTGGACCAAATCCTAGAATGCGCAGCCCGTCTGTCTCGACCACAGCGGCGTCCACGCCATCAAGTGATGTCCCGGACATTGCGCCCAACGCCCTGATTGCGCCTGTTTTGCTGATCGCCCGGCTCACGTTCGCCCTCTTATAGCCTGTCGCACCCGTTTCTCGGCGCGTTGCCCACAACCTGCACGGTAACGTAAAGCCAAGGCAAGCCACATCGTGTGGAGCTCGCGTTTTTCTTGGAAATGGTGCCTTTTCCTCGACCAACACGCCGCCTATACAGTGCCCCGCAACATCAACCCAAAGGGCACGATATGACCTACCACCCCAAATCAGATTTCATCGCCACGATGATCGAGCGCGGCTTTCTCGCCGACTGCACCGATTATCAAGGCCTTGACGAAGCGCTGATCAGTGGGTGCAAACCGGCTTATATCGGCTTTGATGCCACGGCCAAGTCGTTGCATGTGGGCAGCCTGATCCAAATCATGATGCTTCGCTGGTTCCAAAAAACCGGCCACCAGCCGATCACCCTGATGGGCGGCGGCACCACCAAAGTGGGCGACCCGTCATTTCGTGCAGACGAGCGCCCCTTGTTGGGCCCGGAACAGATCGACGAAAACATCGCCGGCATCAAAAAGGTGTTCTCGGCCTATATCGACTACGACAGCGACGCCGAAAACAAGGCGCTGATGCTGAACAATGCCGAGTGGCTGGACGGCTTGAATTACCTCGACTTCCTGCGGGACATCGGACGGCACTTCTCGGTCAACCGGATGCTGAGCTTTGAATCGGTAAAATCGCGACTAGATCGCGAACAATCGCTGAGCTTCCTTGAGTTCAACTACATGATCCTGCAGGCCTATGACTTCCTTGAGCTGAACCGCCGCTATGGCTGCGTTCTACAGATGGGTGGCAGCGACCAATGGGGCAACATCGTCAACGGTATCGACCTGACCCGCCGCGTGCTAGATCATGAGATTTACGGCCTGACCTCCCCCCTGCTGACCACCAGCGACGGCAAGAAGATGGGCAAATCTCAGGACGGCGCAGTCTGGTTGAACGCCGATATGCGCTCGCCCTATGAGTTCTGGCAGTTCTGGCGCAACACCACCGATGCGGATGTGGGGCGTTTCCTGAAGCTGTACACGGAAATGCCGGTTGATGAGTGCGATCGTCTGGGCGCGCTGCAAGGGTCCGAGATCAACGAGGCCAAGATCCGTCTTGCTAACGAAGTGACCACCCTTGCCCATGGTGCTGAGGCTGCGGCGACCGCCGAAGCCACTGCGCGCGAGGTGTTCGAAAGAGGTGGTGTGGGAGGTGATCTTCCTACCCTGACCCTCAGCGCCGATGAGTTGGGCGACGGCATGTCCATCGTTCAAATCATCGTGAAGTCGGGCCTGGCGAAATCAGGCAAAGAAGCCAAGCGCCTGATTGCCGAGAACGGTGCCAAGTTGGATGACGCTCCGCTGACTGATGCAGGGCTTATGATTGATGCGGGCGCTTTGTCGTCTCCGATCAAGTTGAGCGCAGGTAAAAAGCGCCACGCTTTGGTTCAGCTGGGCTAATCAATACCCACAGTTAAACGCGTAACGGCCACCCGATCGGGTGGCCGTTCTCTTTTCAGGAAGTTTTGATGCATGCGCCGGTGCGGTTACTTCTTGCCGCCTTTACCGCCGCCATTGTTGCCACCTTGGCCGCCCTTACCGCCACCTTTTCCGTCTCCGCCTTTACCCCCGCCTTTGCCGGGGCCATCGTTGCTGCCGCCATTGTTGTCGCCGTTGCCGTGACCGCCGCCGCCATGACCGGAACCATTACCGTGGCCATTGTTCCCGCCACCGTTTCCAGTGCCGGGACCGGATCCACCGTTGTTGCCGCCGCCGTTACCGGGGTTCCCATTGTTTCCGTTGCCGTTGCCCGGGCCACCGTTGTTGCCGCCGTTGCCGCCACCGTTGTTGCCGCCGTTGCCGCCACCGTTGTTGCCGCCGTTGCCGCCGCCATTGTTGCCGCCGTTGCCGCCGCCATTGTTGCCGCCATTGCCGCCGCCGCCGCCGCCGTCATTGCCGCCGCCACCGCCATTGCCGCCGCCACCGCCGTTGCCGCCGCCACCACTGTTGCCGTTGCCACCACCGTTGTCGGAGTCAAATTGAGCAAACTGTTCGCCCCCACGGGTCTCTCCCTGAGTCCCAGATGCGCCTATTGACCCAGTTGGCAGATCGGTCAGCAAGGCGGCAAGTCCCGGACACTGCGCAGACGTATTGCGCAACGTGGTTGGAAAATCCGATCGCGACTGTAGGCGCTCTAAAAAGCTGGGCGTCACCTGCTGGCAATCGCACATTGCCTGATAGTCTCCACGGTTTGCGGCATCCCGCGCGGTTTTCCAGTTGCAAACCTCTGGTGCCGCAGCCGCGCTGCTGGCCGCCATAACAGTTAAAAACGGTGCTGCCACCAGCGCGGGAATTCCTAGCTTTAAACTCTTACCCATTACCTTTGTCTCCTTGCGCGGCGTCTCTTGGACGCGTCATCTAGCTGGATATCGATGTGAGACTTGAGCATTAAGCTTGATTAAAGAGTGTCTGAGAAAGGCTTGAGAAAAGGCTTAGACCGCAGGAAATCTGCGCCAAAATTATGGACAGGACTTAAATACTTGCATTAAATGAACATGTGTTCATATCTTTGAAGGAAGGAACCGCAATGCAATTGGCCACCACATGTGCGATTATCACGGGCGGTGCATCAGGACTGGGCGAAGCAACCGCACGCCACTTCGCGGAACAAGGTGCACAGGTCACCATTCTGGATCGAGATGCCACGCGTGGCGCGAATGTCGCGGCCGAGATTGGCGGACACTTCGCTGAGACAGACGTGACCGACGAAGCCTCAGTCGCGGTCGCTATAGCTTACGCGAAAGGTAAGATGGGACGTATCACGGCCACCATAAACTGCGCCGGAATTGCCTATGGCATCAAGACAGTCGGCAAGGACGGCCCCCACCCTTTGGATGCGTTTCAACGCACTATCGACATCAATCTGGTTGGAACTTTCAACGTCTCGCGACTCGCCGCCGCCGAAATGGCAAAAAACGAGCCTGAGCCGGACGGCGCGCGCGGGGTGGTCATCAACACCGCATCGATTGCAGCGTTTGACGGGCAAAAAGGTCAGGCAGCTTATGCAGCCTCGAAAGGGGGTGTCGTTGGAATGACCCTACCAATGGCGCGAGACCTGGCCTCGACCGGGATACGGGTAATGGCAATAGCCCCCGGCATCTTTATGACCCCAATGCTGGCTGGCTTGCCGGAAGAAGTGCAACAGCAACTGGCCGCTGACGTTCCCAACCCGCCCCGCTTGGGCGACCCGCGTGAATACGGACGATTGGCCGGGTTCATTGTCGAAATGGGCTACCTGAACGGAGAAGTCATCCGCATCGACGGTGCCCTACGTATGCGTTAGGCCTTGTATATGACTGAGCGGAAAAAAATGCAGGCCGGGCAATGGTATTGTTGCCTGGCCCCGGAGTTGGAGGCGTTACGTGCTCAGGCACGGCGCGCGGTTCACGCCCATAATACCTGCCCGCCGGATGAACGTGGCGCGATGGCACCTGAACTGCGGGACCTTTTCGCCAGCGCAGGAAACGACTGCTTTATCGAGGCACCCTTCCATTGCGCCTATGGGATGAACGTTAGCTTGGGCAAGCGAGTATACTTCAACGCAGGCTGCGTGGTTCTTGATACTGCGCCCGTCCGTGTAGGAGACGACACAATGCTCGGCCCCCATGTTCAGATCTATTGCGCCCAGCATGCCAAGGACCCCGCTGAACGCGCTCGGGGCCTTGAAATCGGGCTGCCAGTGACAATTGGCCAGAATGTCTGGATTGGCGGAGGTGCCATCCTGTTGCCCGGCATCACAATCGGCGACAACGCGACCGTCGGCGCGGGCGCCGTTGTAACGAAAGACGTCGCCGCGGGAGAAACGGTAATCGGAAACCCTGCCCGACCGCTGGAACGGCCCTAGGCGCCCTCGGCCTTTTCTTCGAGCGTCAGCCATTCATCCTCAGCTGCGGCCAGTTTTTCCTGCCGCTCAACCAGCGCCTCAGTCGCCTTCTGGAACTTGACCGGCTCGCGGGTGAAGAGTTCGGGGTCGGACATGAGCTCTTCCAGCTTGCCGATTTCGGCTTCAAGCCGGGCGATTTCGGCTGGCAATTTTTCAAGCCGGTGTTTCTCCGAGAAAGACAGACCGGATTTGGGCTGGTTTTCTTGCTTCACCTTTGGCTTGGAGGGTTTTGTTTTCTCAACCTTCTTTTCAAAAATGTCCCCACGCTGAGCGATATAGTCAGACCACCCGCCCGCATAGACTGTGGCACGACCATTACCCTCCATCGCGATGGTCGTAGTGGCCACACGGTCCAGAAAGTCCCGGTCATGGCTGACCAGCAGAACGGTGCCGTCATAGTCATCCAGCAGTTCCTGCAACAGGTCCAGCGTTTCCACATCCAGATCGTTGGTCGGTTCGTCCAGCACCAAAAGGTTCGAGGACTTGGCCATTAGTTTAGCCAGCAACAACCGCGCTTTTTCGCCGCCCGACAGGGACTTAACAGCCGCTCTTGCCTGCCGTTCATCGAACAGGAATTCCTTGAGGTAGCCGACCACATGTTTGGGCTGGCCGCCCACCATTACCTGATCGGCCTTGCCCGACACCCGCATCTCGGGGTCGCCGGTCAGGCTGTCCCACAGGCTCATTTCAGGGTCCAACTGCGCGCGGGTTTGGTCAAACACCGCAACTTCAAGATTAGTACCCAAGGTCACCGAGCCCTCATCCGGCTGCTCTTGGCCCAAGAGCATCTTCAGAAGTGTCGTCTTGCCAACGCCGTTGGGTCCGACAAAAGCCACCCGGTCGCCACGTTGCACCAACAGGTCAAAGTTCCGAACGATCTGCTTGTCGTCAAAGCCCTTGGCTAACCCTTTAGCTTCAATTACTTTTCGACCCGACTTCGGTCCAGCCTCCAGCGTCATCGCAGCCGACCCTTGCCGCTTGATCTGTGCAGCTTTTTCGGCCCGCAACACCTGTAAGGCTCGTACTCGACCCTGATTGCGTTTGCGCCGGGCGCTAATGCCTTCAACGGCCCATTTGGCCTCGGACTTGATCAGACGGTTCAGCTTGTGGCGCTGTTGGTCTTCTTCTTCCCAGACCTTGTCACGCCAGGTTTCGAATGCTTCGAACCCCTGTTCCTGCCTCCGCACGGCACCGCGATCAATCCACAGGGTCGCGCGAGTTAGTGCACGCAGAAAGGCGCGGTCGTGTGAGATCAGCACGAACGCTGCGCGGGTCGATCCTAATTCACGCTCTAGCCACGCGATGGCTTCAATATCCAGATGGTTGGTCGGCTCGTCCAGCAGCATCAGGTCAGGCGCTTCAGCCATCAGCTTGGCCAATGCCGCTCGCCGACGCTCACCGCCCGACGCAGTTTCGACCGAACGGGACGGGTCGAATTTCAATCCCTCACCGGCGCGTTCAACCTTGTACAGTTCCCCCGGCTCCAACCCGCTGGAGGCATAGTCGCCAAGCGTGGCAAACCCTTCCATTCCGGGGTCTTGCTCCATGTAACCCACTGATTTCCCAGGAGGGACTACAATCTCACCCTGATCAGGTTCGACCAATCCGGCCATAACTTTCATCAGGGTGGATTTACCTGACCCGTTTCGCCCAACCAAGGCCACACGGTCGCCTGGCTGAACCACCAGATCAAGCTCGGAAAACACCGGATCACCCCCGAAGGTCAGGGAAATGCCGGACATCTGCAACAAAGGAATTCTCGCCATGCCCGCCAGCTAAACCGGCAGGGCCAAGGCGTCAACGGCGATTACCCGGCCACCGCACGCAGCAGACGTTTTCGCGCCGGTGGAATCGCCCTGATTTCGAGCCCGGTGAAAACATGAAGCGTGTTCATGTGGCGATCGACCACCGCATGATCGCTTACCCAGCCCCCCATCATCAGGTAGGTGCGCAGCAAAGGCGGCATCCGCAGCATGGCTTTTTTTGCATCCGGCCTGCGGCGCAAACGCGTGGCAAATCTGAAAACATCCGGTGCCTTGACTCGCGGCAACCAGCGTTTCGGAGCCAGATGCCTGTGTTTCAACATCGCGAAGGCGTCCAGATACTCCTCGGTTTCCGTCCCTGCAAAGGAGGAACATCCAAACAGCATCTCCACGTTGTTCTGATCAACATATGCCGTCATCGCCCCCCAAGCGACACGCAGAATGTCCGGGTCTGTCCACCCGGGATGAATGCAGAACCGCCCCATCTCGACCATCCGGCCTTCAAATCCTTCGAGGGCGGACAGATCATAGAATTGCGCAGAATAACTGCGTCCGATCTCGGTCCCATCATCCATAGTCAGCAAGCGGAAGCAGCAGACCAACTGTCCACCCTTTGACATATCTTCAATTAGAATATGTGCGCAAAGCGGATCAAAACCGTCCTGATCGGCTAGCTCTGTTTCGAAGGCAAGCGTTCGAAGCAGCTGCGCCGCCGCGATATCCTGCGGCGACTGTGCCAAACGGGCGCGATACCGCCCCTTGCCAAGCAATAGTGCCATGGTCGCATACTCCACAGTTGCCGACCTATTTCCTCTTGCTGCGCCCTTAGCACACATCGTGTGACCGTCGTGTGACTACAGCAAGATGTGGCTTTTTGTTACTGGGTGGCTCCCGGAACATTGGCCGGGTTGAAGTTGCCGATATTGCCCAGCAGCTGACGCAGGAAGCCCGAGCTTTCAATCGACGATTCAGTCACGCGACGATCCAGCTGAACAACGATTCCGTCTTCCAGCCCAAATCGTTCGACATTGCGAACGACACCACGATCATCGAAGCTGATCGCCACCAACTCGCGCGAGACCACTTCCGGTCTTTTCGGACCATAGTGGCGGACGCGCGACCGGACGTAATAAAAGCCGGAGTCTCGAACCACACCGGACGAACTGGGCGCACCGACGGTCTCGATCACGCTGTCTCGGGTATCGACGCCCACCTTGATCTCGGCCAAGTCTTCCGGCGTCGGGATATATCCGTGATTCTTGAAGACGGGCGTGCATGCTCCGACAGCTGCCAGACAGGCCGCAAAGACAAGCGTTTTCGACGCCGGTTTCAACCTGTTCACAACCTTCAACATTTACACCCTCTTGCCTTGGCCCCGTACGGACCCTATCCGATTACAGAAACCGCAGCCCCGGTTCAACACAGGAAAGGGTCACGAATGAGCAAGCAAACATCTCTGCGGGTGGCCGACCTGCCCCAAAACGCACCTACCCCATTTGAGCTACGCCCTGACTCTAAGGCGTTGGAGGCCATTAAGGGCGAGCTTGGCCTGTTGGGCCTGCGCAAGCTTAGCTTTGTGGGTGACGTAAGGGCACAAGGCAAACGCGACTGGGCTTTGAAGGGAAAACTGGGCGCTACGGTGATTCAGCCCTGCGTCGTAACGCTGGAGCCGGTCACCACCCGGATCGATATTCCGGTAACCCGGATTTATGTTGCCGACTGGGTCGACCCCGAAGAGCCGGAATTCGAAATCCCCGAAGGTGATGAGACCGAACAGCTTGGCGCTGAGATCGACCCTACCCTTGTTATGATCGAGGCCCTGTCGCTCGCGCTGCCCCAATATCCGCGCAAGGACGGTGCGGAACTGGGACAGGCCGACTTTACCGAGCCCGGCAAACAGGCGATGACCGATGAGGATGTCAAACCATTTGCCGGTCTGGCCGGTCTGCGCGACGCACTGAAAAAAGACGAGTGACATAGGTCTGTTTTCCTGTCATAGCAGGCGCTCAGAAAAATCGCTTGAACATGTCGAGAATCGCAGTATTTTCGCGCGCTCATCGGAATTTGGGTTGGACAACGTGGGGCTGGTCCCCTAAACGCGCGTCAAACCACGAGAAAACGAAGAATGAAACCCGGCCCACAGCGAATCTGTTGGCCCTTAGTAGACAAAGGTTGAGACCATGGCCGTCCAACAGAACAAAGTTTCCAAGTCGCGTCGCAACAACCGCCGCGCACACGACGCTCTGGTTGCTGCAAACCCGAACGAATGCCCGAACTGCGGTGAGCTGAAGCGCCCGCACCACGTCTGCGCATCCTGCGGTCACTACGATGACCGCGAAGTCGTCGCACAGGCCGACGAAATCGATCTGGACGAAGACGCGGCCTAAGCCTTTAAAAGCGCAGGCAAGGCATGACTGAACAGCCCTCGCACACCGGACGGATTACCATCTCGGTTGACGCTATGGGCGGAGACTCGGGGCCCGCAACCGTGGTTGCGGGCATTGCCAATTCGGCAAACAAGAACCCTGATATCGCCTTCGTTCTGCATGGACCTGAGCAATTGCTGCGCAAACTTGTCGCCAAACGGCGTGTCCTCCAGGGGCGCGTCGTTTTTCGTGATTGCTCCGATGTGGTCACGATGGAGGACAAGCCTAGTCAGGTTGTCCGTAACGGCAAACAGACCTCGATGTGGTCGACGCTGGAATCGGTACGTCAGGGAGAGGCGCATGGCGCTGTTTCCTGCGGTAATACCGGTGCACTGATGGCGCTGTCGATGATGCGGCTTCGCAAATTGCCGGGCGTGAACCGTCCGGCGATTGCGATTCTGTGGCCCTCGCGCAACCCGCAGGGGTTCAACGTGATGCTTGACGTAGGCGCGGATGTGCGGGCCGACGCCAAGGATCTGTTGCAATACGCATTGATGGGCGCATCCTACGCCCGCAATGGCATGGCGTTGGAACGACCCCGGATCGGCCTGCTGAATGTCGGCACCGAAGAGCACAAGGGCCGCGCCGAGCTAAAAGAAGCGCACGGGATGATCGCGGATTTCTCAGAGCAGGCGAATTTCGAATTTGTCGGCTTTGTGGAAGGCAGCGACATTCCCGGTGACAAGGCGGATGTCATTGTCACCGATGGATTTACCGGCAACGTCGCGATCAAGACGGGCGAAGGCACGGCCAGCCTGATTGGCGACCTGCTGCGTCAGGCATTCAAGTATTCTCCGCTGTCGCGCTTGGCTTCTGTGCTAGCGATAACCTCACTAAATCGTCTAAAAAAGCGTATCGACCCACGCCGCGTGAATGGCGGGGTTTTCCTTGGCCTCAACGGAACTGTGGTCAAATCACATGGTGGCGCGGATGCCACCGGAGTCTCTGCGGCAGTCAAACTGGCCTTCACTCTGGCCCAGTCTGGTTTCGCCGAAAAATTGGCGGCACGGGTTGCATCGACAGCCGAGCTTGCACAAGATGCCGTCCACACGCCGTCAAAGGCCGGCGAATAACAAAAAAGGCAGTAACCCAGTATGGCAGGCCGTTCAGTTGTCGTAGGTGTCGGACATTATTTGCCAGAGCGCGTCGTTCCGAATTCCGAATTTGAAAAGACGCTCGATACAACAGATGAGTGGATTAAGACCCGCTCGGGTATCGAACGCCGCCATTTTGCTGCCGAGGATGAAACCACTTCGGACTTGGCCACCAATGCGGCCGAGGCCGCGTTGGCCGATGCCGGGCTGACCGCTGACGATATCGACGCGATTATTGTGGCGACCTCGACCGCCGACCTGACATTCCCGTCTGCAGCGACGATGGTTCAGGCACGGCTGGGTATGACCAAAGGGTTCGCCTTTGACGTTCAGGCCGTTTGTGCCGGATTCGTCTTTGCCCTGAGCAACGCCAACGCTCTGATCCTGTCGGGTCAGGCCAAGCGTGTGTTGGTCATTGGGGCCGAAACCTTCTCGCGAATCATGGATTGGTCAGATCGCTCCACTTGCGTGCTGTTCGGTGACGGCGCTGGTGCACTGGTGCTTGAGTTGCAAGAGGGCGAAGGAACTTCGGATGATCGGGGTATTCTGTCTACCGATCTTAACTCGGACGGTCGATATAAGGACTTGCTCTACGTGGATGGGGGCGTATCAACCCAATCAACCGGTCACTTGCGCATGCAGGGCAACCAAGTCTTCCGCCATGCCGTTGAAAAACTTGCAAAAACAGCCAATACCGCTTTGGAAAACGTGGGTCTTGCCAGTACGGATGTGGACTGGATCGTGCCGCATCAGGCCAATATCCGCATTATCCAGGGCACCGCCAAGAAAATGGGCCTGCCAATAGAAAACGTGGTGGTTACCGTACAAGATCACGGCAACACATCGGCAGCATCGATTCCCCTCGCCCTTTCTGTCGGCAAACAGCGCGGGCAGATCAAACAAGGCGATCTGATCGTGACTGAGGCCATCGGAGGTGGTCTGGCATGGGGTGCGGTTGTTCTGCGCTGGTAACCGGCGCAATTCGGCTTACACACAGGCCCGCAATTCATTGATATTGACAGTGAATTTCCCCCCGCCATATTCTATGGCATCAACAGGGGAAATGGTATGGGCGATAAAACACTGACCCGAATGGATCTGAGCGAGGCCGTCTTCCGCGAGGTCGGCCTGTCACGCAACGAAAGTGCGCAGCTGGTTGAAAGCGTTCTGAACCACATGTCCGACGCCTTGGTGCGCGGTGAGCAGGTGAAGATCTCGTCTTTTGGCACCTTCAGCGTTCGGGACAAGACCGCCCGCATCGGCCGCAACCCCAAAACCGGCGAAGAAGTTCCGATTCAGCCCCGCCGAGTTCTGACGTTCCGCCCGTCGCACCTTATGAAGGATCGCGTCGCCGCAGGGAACCGCAAGTAAGATCAGGACGGCACGGTCATGAGCAAGTCCCCCGACGCTTTTCGCACGATCAGTGAAGTTGCGGACTGGCTGGGCGTTCAGGCTCATGTACTGCGATTCTGGGAAAGCCGCTTTAATCAGGTCAAGCCGGTGAAACGTGCCGGGGGTCGGCGCTATTACCGCCCCAATGACATGCGTCTTCTCGGCGGCATCAAGAAATTGCTGCACGAGGATGGGATCACTATCAAGGGCGTCCAGCGCATCCTGCGCGAACAGGGTGTGAACTATGTCGCGTCGTTGTCACAAGGGCTGGATGAGCCCGCTGAACCGGCAGCTTCGGCGAACGACAGTGTTGTTGTTCCCTTCACCTCCAAGCCAGCCCCGGCGAACGAACAGATCAAGCTGGATCTTGGCGATTCTGCAGCTGCTAAGGCCAAACCAGAGACGCCGGCTGCACCGGCGCAGGCGCAACCGTCCGCGCCCGTACCTGAAACGACCTCTGAAAAGCCTGAGCCGGAGTATCTGGATGAATCCCCTCTGTTGGGTGGAATCGCAACGCAGGCGTGGGAACGCACCGATTTTGACGATCAGTTGTTGAAACAGATTGCACCGGTGGCAAAGGACTTACGCGCCGTATTGGATCGTATTGAAAACCGAACGGCGGGATAAGAAAAAAGGCGATGATTTCCTCTTGCCCCTGCCGGGAAAGTCTTTATGAACACCTCAACGTCGGGCTATGGCGCAGCCTGGTAGCGCGTCCGTCTGGGGGACGGAAGGTCGCAGGTTCGAGTCCTGCTAGCCCGACCAAATCACACCGACGTTTATGGCAAATAGGCCAGATCCCGCTCTGGCATCAGGGGGGATCGGAATGACAGGTGTATGCCCAAACCAACAGATCGAGGCGATGATCGAACGCGGTGAGATCACAGCAAACCCCGAGATCATCGCTGCCCAAGTTCAGCCCGCCAGCCTGGATTTGCGTCTTGGAACAGTTGCTTACCGCGTGCGTGCGTCGTTTCTCGCGGGCGAAGGACGTTCGGTGGCGGATCGTTTGGCTGAGTTCGAGATGCATCGCATCGACATCTCGGACGGCGCAGTTCTTGAGAAAGGCTGCGTCTATCTGGTGCCACTAATGGAGTCGTTGGCCCTGCCCGATGGCGTCACTGCGGTGGCCAATGCCAAAAGCTCGACCGGGCGTCTGGATCTGCTGACGCGTACCATCACCGATGGCGGTACAGAATTCGACCGTGTTCCCGCTGGTTACACTGGACCTCTCTACGCCGAAATTTGCCCCCGCTCCTTCTCGGTGCTGGTGCGACCGGGCATGCGCCTGAATCAGATTCGATTCCGTCAGGGTCAGGCGGTACTCAGCGATGCGGAACTGACCGCGCTGCATAGTGACTCACCTCTGGTGGATGGTCCTGCGGTGATTCAGGACGGCCTGGGGTTTTCGGTCGATCTACAACTGCCTGACACCGATCTGGTTGGCTATCGCGCCAAACCGCATACCGGAGTGATCGACCTAGACCGGATCGGCGAATACGATCCGCAGGAATATTGGGAAGAGGTGCGCACCACCGACGGCCGTATTATTCTCGACCCAGGCGCATTTTACATCCTCGTCAGCCGCGAGGCGGTTCATATCCCGCCCCTGTATGCCGCTGAAATGGCGCCCTATTTAGCGATGGTAGGTGAATTCCGCGTTCACTACGCAGGTTTCTTTGACCCAGGTTTCGGCCACGCCGCAGCTGGTGGTGCGGGTTCGCGCGGCGTACTGGAAGTGCGCTGCCACGAGGCCCCATTTGTGCTGGAGCATGGTCAGGTCGTCGGACGGCTTGTCTATGAGAAAATGGCCGAGATGCCTACGCAGCTATACGGTGCAGGCATCGCGTCAAACTATCAGGGACAAGGCCTGAAATTATCCAAACATTTCAAGTCAGTTAGCTGATCAGAACTTTGTGAACCGCCGCATCTGGCGGGTGATCCGCTGCGCTTGTTTCAGGTTCTGCGACGAGCGTGGTCCGTTATTCCTCGCCCGCTTGGGTTCGTCTGGCTGGCCCCCCATGCGGCTCGCCATGTCAAATCCCTTATCCACGCCTTTGTTTACTAGGCGACGCATAACCTGACGTACGATCATGTCGATGATCCGATTGGCGTTCATTGCTCAACTCCGTTTCCCGAGTCCCAACATAGGCGATCCGTATGACAACAAAAGGGCTGTCTGTTCACTCTTCCTCGAACAGTTCAGTCTGATCTTCCTCTTGTTCGTCATCGCGCCCCTCTCCCAGAGGGATGGTGCCCGGGGGCGGCCGATTTTCCAGCAACCCGGCTGCGCGCAGCTCTTTGAGCCCCGGCAGGTCGCGGGCGTTTTCCAACCCGAAATGGTCCAGGAATTGCGGCGTCACAACAAAGGTGACCGGACGACCCGGAGTCATACGGCGACGACCCAGCCTGATCCACTCCATCTCAAGCAATTGATCAATCGTCCCTCGCGAAACCGAGACACCACGGATTTCTTCAATCTCAGCCCGTGTGCAAGGCTGGTGATAGGCCACAATGGCCAGCGTCTCAATCGCTGCACGGCTGAGCTTGCGGGTTTCGACTGTTTCCTTCTGCATCAGAAAACCCAGATCGGGTGCGGTACGGATTGCCCAGGCCTCACCCACACGGACCACACGGACACCGCGGCCTTCATAGCGTTTCTGAAGCATTTCAACCGCTTGCGCCGCATCGCTGCCATGAGGCATGCGCGCCTCCAAATCGGCAATCGTCACCGGCTCAGCACTCGCGAACAGTACGGCTTCGACCATGCGCTCTTGCTCAGCTATTGGTGGCGCTTCGAACAGGGTGCCGGTGCCTTCGTCTTCGGGGGCGTCAGTCACGTGTTTCAGTCCTCTTGCGCAGATGGATCGGGGCAAAGGTTTCGCTTTGCTTGATTTCCATATGTCCTTCTTTCACCAGCTCCAGCGAGGCCGCAAAGGTCGCAGCCGTGGCCGAGCGGCGGCGCAACGGATCTGCATCCCAACCTTGGGGCAGATAGGTCTCCATATCCGTCCAGGTGCCCGCAAAACCGATCAGCGGTCGCATACGCTCCAGCGCCTGCTCCATGGTGAACACAGAGTCGCGGTCCATGACAAAGGGGCGGAATTCGTCGCGGGTGCGGATACGGGCGTAGCCCTGCATCAGATCCAGCAGTGTTGCCGAATAGGTTACCGTGCGGATGCGAGTGATATCCTCGCCCTGCCCGCGTCTGAAAAAGTCACGGCCCAGTTGATCGCGTGCCATAAGGCGCGCAGCGGAGTCACGCATGGCCTGAAGGCGCTCCAGCTGAAATGCCAGGTGCGCGGCCAGCTCCTCACCCGACGGCCCTTCGTCATCCGGATCTGGCGGCAGCAGCAGGCGGGATTTCAGGAAGGCCAGCCAAGCCGCCATTACCAGATAGTCAGCCGCCAGTTCAATTCGCAGCGCGCGGGCCTTTTCCACAAAGGCCAGATATTGCTGCGCCAGCGCAAGAACTGAGATTTTCCGCAAATCAACCTTCTGCGTCCGCGACAGAGTCAGCAGCACGTCCAGCGGACCTTCAAAACCGTCGACGTCAACGATCAGGGCCTCGGCGGCCAGTCGATCGGCAACCGAGACGGGGTCTTCGCTAAAAAGGTTATCGTTCATATACCTGCCCGCCCATTAGGGCAGATAGTTCCGCCTCGGCGGCAGGGATGTCAAGTTCCGCAGGCTTTTGACGCATCGCCAGAGCTTTTTCTGCGCGCTTCTGTGCCGGATCGGTCATCTCTCCGGCGGCTTCAAGCACATTGGTGCGGGCCTCGAACGTTCCGTTGCAATGCAGGACTACATCGCATCCTGCGGCCAACGCTTGGCGAGTGACGTCCTCTGGCGCGCCGTTTAGGGCTTTCATCGAAATATCGTCGGTCATGATAAGGCCGTCAAAACCGATCTGTTCGCGGATTAGGCCGATCATCGTTGGTGAGATCGTTGCCGGTTTGGTATCAATACGGTCATAAACCAGGTGCGCAGTCATTCCCATCGGCAGGTTGTTGAGCGCACGGAACGGCGCAAAATCAGCCTGCTCCAACGCGCCTTGCGACAGGTCGACGTGCGGCAGGTCGTGATGGCTGTCCAATGTCGACAAGCCATGGCCCGGCATGTGTTTGACAACAGGCAGCACCCCCCCGTCCAGATGCCCCTTGGCGACAGCCTTTCCGATTTCGGCAACGGTTTTGGGGTCGGAGCCATAGCAGCGGTTCTTCAAAAACGCGTGAGTGCCCTCACGTGCCAGATCGACCATGGGAGCACAGTTGCTGTCGATGCCAAGCTCAAAAAGCTCATTGGCGATCAGGCGGTAGCGCAGATACATGGCGCGTTCCGCCTGCTCTCCGGCTCGTTCAGCGTGATCCAGCGGCGGCATCCATTCCCGCGCCAGAGGGGCCCGCAGGCGCTGCACACGGCCGCCTTCCTGATCAATGGTGATCGGGCAATTACGCCCCACGGCCTCACGGAAATCATCGCACAGGGCACGGACCTGATCGGCCGTATCGACGTTGCGTGCAAATAAAATGAACCCAAACGGGTTCATTTCACGAAACAGTCTCTTTTCCTCGGGCGTCAGGCGCAGGCCTTCCGCATCGGTGATCGCTGCGCCGAAACTCACCGAGCAGCCACCGGGATGCAATCTGCACCCTGCGCCTGAAGTGCGGCACAGAACTGTCGCGAGTCGCTCAGATCGTTAAAACCCAGAACACGCAGGCGGTAGAAGGTGCGGCCACCACTTGAGGTTTTCTGTATAACACGCTGCTTTCCGTTCATATATTCACCAAACCGCCCATTCAGACGGTTCCATTCCGCAAGAGCCACGTCCGAGCTTTCATACGCTCCCAACTGCGCCATGCGAGTGCCCTTGGACAGGGTGTTCGGGTCCACATCCAAACCAACGGCTGCTTTGACGGCAGCGTTGATTGCAGCCTCGGTGCTGCTGTTCGGGGTAATACCGCTGGGTGTGACACGGGCCGGGCGGGTGTTCGGGCGCAGAGACCGGCGGACACCCGGCTGTGCGGCCAGTTCTGGATCGGGCAGTTGCGCGGCCAGATCGGCGGGGTCGATCGCGGGTTCTTCCTCAGGTGTTACCAGAGCGGCCAATTGCACACCAGGCTCGTCCGGTTGGTCAATCTTTACCGCCTCGCCCGCCAGTTCGGCAACCAGAGCATCCACCGTTCCCTGACGCAGCTGCGCGGCTTCCTGATCAGAGATCTCTTCCTCAACCACGTGCACAGCGGGGGTTGCTTTCAGAGGTTCTACGGGTGTGTCTTCGTCCGTCAGCGACACCGGGCGCGGGGCAAGGATCAGACGATCTGCCGGAGGTGCCGCGGTTCCGACAGCGGCTACCGCGTTCACGGCCAAGCCCTGGTGATCCGCTGGTGTTCCGCCCGGATTCTCGGGCTGAATGCGCATCGGCCCTTCGATCGCCCGTACAACCGGCACGCCGCTGACATCGCGCATCACCAGTTTATAACCCCAAACGCCAACCCCGGCGACCAGTGCCAAAGACGCCACCGCCCCCATCGCATTGACGATACGGCTAAGGCCCGCAGCACGCGGTGCCTCCTCATACCCCTGCATGTCATCGGAATAATCGTACCCATCCTGAGGATGCGGTTGATTCGTGTAATGCATCTGCTCGGGGCGCGCTTGCCCCGAGTAATCGTAACGTGCCATGTCCGCCTCACCGCCCGATTCACGCCTGAAAATAAGGCGCGCGGGTCATTTCTTGCCTACCTCGTACCGGCGCGTCGGGCGGAGTTTGTCACCGCATCTCCAGCGCCGGAGTGACGCCAAGAATACCCAAGCCCGCTGAAATCACAACAGAAACAGCCCGGGCCAGTGCGATTTTCGACTGGCTTGTGGCAACATCGCCATCCTGAATGAAACGCAGTTGGGTTTCATCGTTACCCTTATTCCACAGCGCGTGGAAGTCCCCTGCGAGTTCGTAGAGGTAGAAGGCAACGCGGTGCGGTTCGTTGGTCCGCGCGGCAATCTCAACCAGACGCGGCCACTCAGCCAGCTTTTTGGCAACGGTCAGTTCCGAGGCGTGATCGTTCTTGCTCAGATCAGTTCCGGACAGGGTCGCGTCATCGGCAGCAATCCCGGCCTCGGCTGCGCGGCGCAGCACGCTCATGACGCGGGCATGAGCATATTGCACGTAGAATACGGGGTTCTCGCGGCTCTGCTCCAGCACCTTGTCGAAATCGAAGTCCAAAGGCGCATCGTTCTTGCGGGTTAGCATCACGAAACGGGTCACGTCCGGGCCCACCTGGTCGACCACGTCGCGCAGGGTGACAAAGTTCCCTGCCCGCTTGGACATCTTGAACGGTTCGCCGTTCTTCCACAGCTTCACTAGCTGGGTCAGCTTGATATCCAGCGGCACTTTACCATCGGAGAGCGCCGACACGGCTGCCTTCATCCGCTTTACATAGCCGCCATGATCCGCGCCAAACACGTCGATCAGCGCGTCAAAGCCACGGCTGACTTTGTCGTAGTGATAAGCAATATCCGGGGCAAAATAGGTCCACGAGCCGTCCGACTTCTTAACGGGGCGGTCGACGTCATCGCCATGTTCGGTCGATTTGAACAGCGTCTGTTCGCGCGGCTCCCAATCTTCGGGCTTCTTGCCCTTGGGCGGCTCCAGCACGCCTTCGTAGATCAGGCCTTTCTCGGTCAGCGACTTCAGCGCGGCCTCGATCCGACCGGTGCCATAAAGCGACTTCTCCGAGAAAAACACGTCCATCTCGACGCCCAGCGCCTTCAGGTCGGCGCGGATCAGGTCCATCATTGCGTCGGTGGCAAAGTTGCGCAGCTCTTCCAGCCATTCGCTTTCTGGCTTGTCGATCAGGCCGTCACCATATTTCTCTTTCAGCGCCTCGCCGATCGGGATCAGGTAGTCGCCCGGATAGAGCCCCTCGGCAATCTCGGGGCTCAGGCCATTGGCCTCGCGATAGCGTTCATAGGCCGAGCGCGCCAGCACATCCACCTGCGCACCACCGTCATTGATGTAGTACTCACGGGTCACATCATGGCCGGAATAGGCCAGCAAGCTCGCCAGAGCATCACCAAACACAGCCCCCCGCGTATGGCCCACATGCAGCGGACCGGTCGGGTTGGCCGAGACATACTCCACGTTAACCTTCTGCCCCTGCCCCATGGTCGACCGACCGTAGTCAGTGCCCTTCTCCAGCACCGCCGCCAGAACGCCCTGCCAAACGGAGGGCGCAAGACGCAGGTTCAGGAAACCGGGTCCGGCTACTTCGGCGCTGGTTATCCGCTCATCCGCCGCCAGCTTACCGGCCAGCACATCGGCAATGTCACGCGGCTTCATCTTGGTCGGTTTCGCCAGCACCATCGCCGCGTTGGTCGCCATATCCCCATGCGCCGCATCGCGCGGCGGTTCAACGGCCACGTTGTCAAAGCTCAGCCCTTCGGGCAGCGCGCCTTCGGACTGCATCTGCGCCAGCGCGTCCAGTACCAGGCCGCGGATCTCGGAAAACAGGTTCATTTCGGATGTCCTTTTGCTTGCCCGGCGGTTTATCACGCACTGCGGTAAGGTCAATGGACGCCTAAAGTTTGAGCTTGGTTTAACGCCAAAGCTAGCTAATGTCGGCATAAATCTGTTACCCGGAGACCCGACGATGCGCCTTGCCCTGCCCCTTAGCCTTCTGCTGACCACTGCACTTCCCGTATCGTCCGAGATGCCTGCGCCACAAGGCCACGTATTACTGACACTGGGCGGCGCCGTGACCGAGACCAACCTGCCCGCGCGGGGAGAAAATGACGGTGGACTATTGGGCTATCTCGAGGTCCAGCACGACGGCGCGGTTGGTTTCGATGCGGCAGCGCTGGATGGGTTCGAGCAATTTGAAATTACAATCACCTATGGTCCGGAAGGCAATCAGCGCGACATCACCTTTTCGGGCCCGCGTCTTTCAGAGGTGATGACCCAAGCCGGGGCAGAAGGGAAAACAGCGAAGCCTATGGCGATGGATGGCTATCAGGCCGAAATTCCATGGGACAGAATCGCGGAGAACCAACCTATCGTGGCAACTCACGCCGATGGCAGTCCGATGGGGATCGGCGGGTACGGCCCGACCATGATCGTCTTCCCGCCCACAGATGATGCCGATCAGGCACAGGAACAGGCCGGTCAGCAGGTCTGGGCACTGGCCTATATCGGAGTCGAGTAATCAGCGACCGGTCAGCCGGGCGTGGTCCTGAAGCGCAAACCGGTCGGTCATCCCGGCAATGTAGTCCGATACAATCCGAGCTAAGGCCGTTTCATTTGGAGCCGCCTCGATCTCGGAATGCCAATGCGCGGGCATCTGTTTCGGGTCGTTCAGATAGAGGGGGAACAATTCCTCAACCACCGTACCGACCTCGGCCCGCACCTTCATGACACTCGGCGCACGATACATCCGTGAAAACAGAAAACTCCGAATTTCCTTGAGCTGCGCCCAAAGCCCGCCTGAGAACTGGATCACCGGATAGCCCAGATGCCGAATTTCCTCGACCGTCTGTGCGCCGGAACCGGCGATCAAATCCCGCGAGGTATCGATGACGTCCGAAACCATGACCCCGAATACGCGTCGTAGTGCCTCGTGCCGGCGTCGATACGGGTCGATTCCCGGATACTTGCGATCTACCTCGGCATAGCAAGCACCTACGATGGGCAAGTCCCGAATTTCTTCATCCGTGAACAGGCCTGCACGCAAACCATCCAGCAAGTCATGGTTGTTATAGGCGATATCATCGGACAAAGCCGCTACCTGAGCCTCTGCGCTGGCATGAGTGTGCAGTTCCAAGTCAAAGCCGCCATTGCATTCTGCCAGTGCCCATGGGAGCTCGCCCACAACCGGCCCGTTGTGTTTCGCAATCCCTTCCAAACATTCCCATGTCAGATTGCAGCCATCGAATTCGGCGTAATGACGCTCCAACTTGGTCAGGACCCTTATTGCCTGCGCATTGTGATCAAACCCGCCATAAGGCCCCATCAACGCGTGTAGGGCATCTTCTCCAGTATGGCCGAAGGGTGTGTGTCCCAGATCATGCGCCAATGCGACGGCCTCGGTCAGCTCCGGGTTAAGGCCAAGCGCGCCTGCGATGGTGCGCGCCACCTGCGCTACTTCGATGGAATGGGTCAGACGTGTGCGATAGCTGTCGCCCTCATGCTCCACAAACACTTGCGTCTTGTGCTTTAGTCGCCGAAAGGCGCTGGCGTGAATGATCCTGTCGCGATCACGCTGAAAGCATGACCGGAAACTGCTTTCTTCCTCCGGCACAAGCCGCCCCTTGGCACGGCCTGGATCCGAGGCAAAACCCGCTCTGTCCAAAGGTCTTGTCCTTGTCGCCTGTCGTTAGGTCTCATATATTGTACCGTGCTGAAGAAATAAACCTTTGGAGACCGGCATGAATCTGCCCCCAACAGTCACAGAACGCGCCTTTAATCGGCTCGCCGAGATTGGCGCAGCAGATCAGGGACAGGCCCTGCGCGTCGCGGTGGAAGGCGGCGGATGCTCCGGTTTTCAATATGAAATCGCGTTGGATGAACCTAAAGAGGACGACCTGATCCTGGAAGGCAAAGGTCAAAAAGTCATCGTGGACTCGGTTTCTCTGCCATTTCTCGAAAATGCGGTTATCGACTTTACGCAAGAATTGATCGGTGCGCGTTTTGTAATCGAAAATCCGAACGCCACGTCCTCATGCGGCTGTGGGACCTCTTTTTCGATGTAATCGCCAGCGGGGGCTTTGCCCCCGCCATCCGCCTTGCCGTTGGGCTCGTTCTAGGCGATAGGTTGCCTCAAGCCACCGGAGGGATCGCGCATGAAAATCGCCACGTTCAACATCAACGGCATTAAAGCGCGGGCTGAGGCTTTGCCCCGGTGGTTGGATGATGCGCAACCCGATGTAGTTCTGCTGCAGGAGATCAAGTCGGTCGACGAGAACTTCCCGCGCGAGATATTCGAGGAACGGGGATACAACGTCGAAACACACGGACAAAAAAGCTTTAACGGCGTCGCGATCCTGTCGAAGCTGCCTCTTGAAGATGTCTCCCGCGGACTGCCGGGCGATGATGAGGATGAACAGGCACGCTGGATCGAAGCCACGGTGATCGGCAAAAAGGCATTGCGGATATGCGGGTTGTATCTGCCCAACGGCAATCCGGTGCCTGGTCCGAAGTACGACTATAAGCTGGCGTGGATGGAGCGTTTGTATAACCGCGCCCGCGATCTGATGGCCAGCGAAGAGCCAGCCCTCATGGCAGGTGACTACAATATCATTCCACAGGCCGAAGATGCTGCCCGACCGGATGCCTGGCGCGAGGATGCCTTGTTTCGCCCTGAAAGCCGGGCCGCGTTTCGAAAAATTCTCAATCTGGGCTTCACCGAGGCGTTCCGAGCCCGCACTCAAGGTCCTGGCCACTATTCGTTTTGGGACTATCAGGCCGGCGCTTGGAACAAGAATGACGGCATCCGTATCGACCACTTCCTGCTGACACCGCAAGCCGCCGATCTTATGCGCGATTGCCAGATTGAATCAGCAGTACGCGGGCAAGAAAAACCGTCGGATCACGTGCCGGTCTGGGTCGACCTAGACCTGTAACGAGTCACGCAGTCGCGTCGTACGCGTAGATCCACTCGTATTTCCGCGAAAGTCTGGGCCCTATGGCTTTTAATGCCATCTGAGCCGCAAGCCGCATGGGGCCACGCAAATGAAAATTACGCGCGTTTGCTCCAGCAGCCTGCACGACCCGTTTTGCTCTCAGACGGCGGCGGGTTTCATAGGCGGCAAGGGCTTGAGCAACTCCCGACTGGTCTTCGAAGGACTTTGCCAGAACCCAGGCATCCTCCAATGCAAGACAGGCCCCTTGCGCCATGAAAGGCAGTGTTGGATGCGCGGCATCACCCAGCAGCGCCAGGCGACCGTTTTGCCAGTTTTGCGCCAAGGGACGCAGGAACAAGGCCCAGAGGTGGACCTCATTCACATCAGACATGATTTCACGCACCGGCCCGCCGAAATCGGAAAACCGCGCACGAAGATCATCCGGGTCGCCCTGCAGACGCCAGCCTTCATCCTGCCAGTCGGAACGCTCCTCGATCGCCACCAGATTCATCAGGCGCTGGTCGCGCAGCGGGTATGTAACCACGTGGCGTCCCGGCCCCATGGTCAGAGAGGCGCGCGGTGTCTGCTCGCGTTTTGACCAAGGTATCGTCGCGCGCCAGGCGATCTGATGTGTGAATCGGGGGGCCTCAGCGCCATTCAGGATCGGGCGGACAGCACTGCGCCCTCCGTCAGCTGCTATGGCGCACTCCGAACGCAAGCGTTCACCACTGTCCAAGAGCAGTTCGGCCTCAGCCGGATGATTGAGTACCTGTACCACCCGCGCACCAAGACGAATGTCAACGCCAGCCTCTAGTGCTGCCCGGTGCAGCAGTTCCAGAAGGTCAGCGCGGTGATAGTAATAGGTCGGACCGGCCATAGGTGGAGGGATGCGGCTAATGACACGGCCCTTGCGATAGTCCCGAAGAACTGTGCCGTGGGACAACTGCCCGTCTTCCGGCACGTCTCCGACAACGTTCAGTGCCCGGAGGACCGCTATTCCGTTGGCGCTGATCTGCAATCCCGCGCCGACCTCGGTCAGAGCCGGAGCTTGCTCGAAAACTGTGACATCTGCCCCGCGCGTTCGCAGCGCCAGAGCTGCCGCCAGTCCGCCTATACCCCCGCCAATGACACTGATTTTCAGACCTTCGATATTCATGGCTACGGCTTAACGCAAAAACGCCGGAGCAACAGGCCCCGGCGTTCGTGTTTTCCAGAATTTCACAGCGATCAATCGTCGCGGTGAACTTTCTCGCGGCGCTCGTGGCGTTCCTGCGCTTCCAGCGTCATAGTCGCGATCGGACGCGCATCCAGACGCTTCAGCGAGATCGGATCGCCGGTCATCTCGCAATAGCCGTACTCACCCTCGTCGATGCGGCGCAAGGCCGAGTCGATCTTGGCCACCAGCTTGCGCTGACGGTCGCGGGTGCGCAGTTCCAGCGCGCGGTCGGTTTCCTCGCTCGCGCGGTCTGCAACGTCCGGAATGTTACGGGTGTTGTCCTGCAGCCCCTCAATCGTGTCGCGGCTGCCCGCCAATAGTTCATTCTTCCAATCCAGCAGCTTGCGACGAAAATACTCAAGCTGTCGGTCATTCATGAAAGGCTCATCTTCGGCCGGGCGGTAGTCTTCCGGCAGAAAAACTTCCTGCTTCATTTTTGCTCCCTCGGTATGGCCAGAAACGTCGGTTGCTGTTGTTTCACCTGACATTTGGCACCCCCTTCTGCGGAGCGTGTAACCGACGCGCGTAGGAATGTCACTACACAAACGTCGAGTTGATACCTAACCGCTCCGGCTTGTCTAAATATGAGACATATAACAACAAAACCTTGTTTTTCTGTGGAAAATGTCGGGCGAAACTTGGGCAACCCACAACCGACGCGACACCCAAATATATGCGAATCACCCAAAAGAGATTGGAGTCGTTACGAAATTCGTATCGCACGACGCCGCGACCCGCTTGTCAAAATCATCGCCCCTCTGTAACCCGAACAGCACAGTTCGCGCGAAACCACACGAGGGGCCCATGACCGCACGTTTCCAAGGCACCGCAGAATATGTTGCCACCGACGACCTTACTATTGCGGTCAACGCTGCCGTAACTCTGGAACGCCCCTTGTTGGTTAAGGGAGAACCGGGCACCGGCAAGACCGAATTGGCCAAGCAGGTGGCCGGTGCGCTGGGGCTAAAGATGATCGAGTGGAACGTGAAGTCCACCACCCGTGCACAGCAGGGCCTGTATGAATATGACGCGGTCAGCCGTCTGCGCGACAGCCAGTTAGGCGACGAGCGCGTGCATGATGTTTCGAACTATATCCGCAAGGGCAAATTGTGGCAGGCCTTCGAAGCCGACGAAAAGGTGGTTCTGCTGATCGACGAGATCGACAAAGCCGATATCGAATTCCCCAACGACCTGCTGCAAGAGCTTGATAAGATGGAATTCCATGTCTACGAGACGGGCGAAACCATCCGGGCCAAGCACCGCCCCATCGTCATCATCACCTCGAACAATGAAAAGGAACTTCCTGACGCGTTTCTGCGCCGTTGTTTCTTCCATTACATCCGCTTCCCGGATGAGACGACCATGCGCCGGATCGTCGAGGTCCATCACCCTGGCATCAAGGACGCGCTGCTGACCACGGCGCTGACCCAGTTCTATGAAATCCGCGAAACACAGGGGTTGAAGAAAAAACCTTCGACCTCTGAGGTGCTGGACTGGCTGAAACTGCTGTTGGCCGAGGACCTGACAGCCGAGGACCTAAAACGCGATGGCGCCAATGCCCTACCCAAGTTACACGGGGCGTTGCTGAAGAACGAACAGGACGTGCATTTGTTCGAACGTTTGGCCTTTATTGCGCGCAGCAAACGCTGACACGTTGAATATCTGGTGATCCCCGCTTGCCTTGAGTGGGGCCGGATGTCAGCATCAATGGGTGGCGGCCCGGGCCAACCGGGTTAGTTTCGACGTGAACGAACGGGACATTGTAATTGGCTGACACTTTGACGATCCGCGCGCTGCGACCTGAAGATCGCGCAGAATGGTCCGACATGTGGCGGGATTATCTGGCCTTCTATGAAACCGAGGTGCCAGATGAGATTTACGACATCACATTTGCACGCCTGCTGGGCGATGATCCTCATGAATTCTCTTGCTTTGTAGCGGAACAGAATGGACAACTGGTTGGCCTGACCCACTATCTTTTTCACCGACATGCATGGAAAGTGGAGCCCGTTTGCTACTTACAGGACCTCTTTGCCCGCCCCGAAGCGCGCGGCACTGGTGTAGGACGAGCCCTTATCCAAGCCGTGTATGACGAGGCCGACCGTCAAGGTGCCCCCTCCGTCTATTGGCTGACGCAAGACTTCAACCACACTGCCCGCAAGCTTTATGACCGCATCGGCAAGCAGACGCCATTCATCCGGTATCAGCGCCCATGATGCGATGGAGCGCTCTCCTTGCAGCCATGGCGCTTGCTGGCTGCGCGACGGTTGAACCAACCGAAGTGCCAACCCGCGTGCAGGCGATCGAAGAGACATTGCCTCCGGCCAAAGCCTTCACTCGTGCCTCACCAACGCCTCCGGCCCGCTCGAATGCGAATATCGCGGCAGACTTTGTGTCACTGCATTTTGCGCTGGAGGGCGGCGCGCAACTCCCTGTGTTCACGCGGTTCGAAACACCCATCACGGTAAGCTTGACCGGCTCACCCACGCCATCGATGCAGCGCGACCTCACTCAGTTGCTGAACCGTTTGCGCCGTGAGGCCAAGATCGACATTCGCCAAATTTCCGACGGTTCAGCCAATATTACGATCGAGGCTGTCAGCCAGGAGCAAATCCATGAAATCCTGCCGCAAGCGGCCTGTTTCGTGGTGCCCAATTCTTCCAGTTTCGAAGAGTACCGCCGCGATCGGCGCAAACAGAAAAGCAGCTGGAGCCGACTGCGCAGCCGCGAGCGTCTGGGTATATTCATTCCCTACGACGTCAGCCCGCAGGAAAAGCGGGACTGCTTGCATGAGGAAATCGCCCAAGCGCTGGGGCCATTGAACGACCTGTACCACCTGCCGGATTCGGTGTTCAACGATGACAACATCCATACAGTACTGACCGGGTTCGACATGCTGATCCTGCGCACGGCCTATTCGCCCGAATTGCGCAGCGGTATGAAACGCGAAGAGGTCGAGGCTGCCGTGCCCGGTGTACTCAGCCGCCTGAACCCCCGTGGAAACGGTCTGAAAGCACAACCGGTCTCCGAGACTCCGCGGGATTGGATCAATGCGGTACAGAAATCTCTGCGCCCGCAACTAAGCTCGCAACGCCGTCAACGGGCTGCGCAAAGGGCTGCCCAGATCGGACAGGAACAAGGCTGGACCGACCATCGCCGCGCCTATCCCTACTACATATTAGGACGCATGGAGCAGTTCGACAATCCGCAGGAGGCGTTACGCAATTACCAGACCGCAATGCAGTTTCTGCGTGCCACACCCGGCACCGAGGTCCATCAGGCTTATATCACCACCCAAACGGCCTCTTATGCTTTGGCGCAGGGCAAAGGCCCGGGCGTCTTGCCAGAATTGGAACGGGCCATAGATGTGATGATGAGGGCTGAGAATGCCGCGCAACTGGCAACCCTGCTACTGTTGAAATCCGAGGCGCTTAATCAAGCGGGGCGTACAACTCAGGCACGTTCCGTCAGGCTGGACAGCCTGGGATGGGCGCGCTACGGGTTCGGCTCGGAAACGGTGGTGCGGTCACTTATGCAGGACGTTGCGGAGGCCCCCCGAAATAACAACAGAGGCGGATAACGCATGGTCGTAGTTGTGGGAATGGCAATCCTGGGCGCAATCCTGGGGGCACTGACAGCACGCAAACGCAACGGCACCGGCGCAGACATGGCGCAATACGCCGCCGGCTACGGCATTGCTTTTGGTTTGATCGGGCTGATTTTGTCCCTCTTTCTAGTGCGTTTCGTGGTCTGACCATGTTCATACCCTTTTTCGAAAACCTCAGAAAAGCCGGTATTCCCGTGTCCTTGCGCGAGTACCTGACCTTTCTTGAGGGCATGAAAAAGGGTTTGGCGACCTATGATGTCGAGGCGTTCTACTACCTTGCCCGTGTCTCGATGGTGAAGGATGAGCGTAACATCGACAAGTTTGACCGCGCCTTTGCTGCCAGTTTCGAAGGTCTGGACGAAATCAGCTTTGATCAGGTCCTTGAGGCCGTCGATATCCCTGCCGACTGGCTGGCCAAGATGGCCGAGAAACACCTAAGCGATGAAGAAAAGGCTGAGATCGAGGCGCTTGGCGGGTTCGACAAGCTGATGGAAACGCTGCGCGAGCGACTCCAGGAACAGCAAGGCCGCCACCAAGGCGGTAATAAATGGATCGGCACAGCCGGGACCTCTCCGTTCGGCGCCTATGGCTATAACCCTGAAGGCGTGCGTATGGGGCAGAAGGAAAGCCGTCACCAGCGCGCGGTTAAGGTCTGGGACAAGCGCGAATTCAAGAACTTGGACGATACAGTTGAACTTGGGACACGCAACATAAAGGTCGCCCTGAAACGCTTGCGCCGTTGGGCGCGCGAGGGGGCCGCCGACGAACTGGATCTGGACGGCACCATCCGCGCCACCGCCGAGCACGGCTATCTGGACGTCAAAACCCGCCCCGAACGTCACAACGCGGTCAAAGTTCTGCTGTTTTTGGATGTCGGCGGCTCGATGGACCCGCATATCAAGGTGGTCGAGGAATTGTTCTCGGCCGCTCGGACCGAGTTTAAGCATCTAGAGTATTACTACTTCCACAATTGCTTGTATGAGGGCGTCTGGCGCGACAACCACCGCCGCTGGGACCAGCAAACCCCTACGCATGAGGTGCTGCGAACCTATGGTTCCGACTATAAGTGCATCTTCGTTGGCGACGCCTCGATGAGCCCCTACGAGATCGCCTATCCCGGCGGTGCAAACGAACACTGGAACAAAGAGGCCGGTCAAGTTTGGTTACAACGTGCCCGCGAACAATGGCCGTCAAACCTTTGGATCAACCCGGTGCCCGAAAAATACTGGGACTACACCCACTCCATCGGCATGATCCAAGAGATTTTCGAAGATCGCATGGTGCCGATGACCTTGGCTGGGCTGGAACAAGGCATGCGAGAGCTGACGCGCTAGTACAGCGTTGAAAACCAATTCCTAGGCATTTCGCCAATACTGGCAAAGGGGTAACTTTTCGGGTTGCCCCCTCATCCGATTGTCTAACCAAAGCAATTTATCGGAAAAAACCCACGCATCCGATTTTTGTGATATATTTGGCCCTGGTTTTGGCTGGGGGGCCTAATATGACCAATTTTGATCTGCGTGGTTTTGTTATTTCTATCGTAACGTCTGTGTCGCTTGTGACTTCATCCGTGGCAGTTGCCGCATTTGCTCTAACACCCGACACCGCGTTTGCGAAAAGTCACAAAGGCAATGGAAAAAATAAAAAAGGAAGAGTTCAGATGTTTTCGTTGTCCGAGTTCGGGCGCGAATTCAGGCGTGACGTCCAGCAATTGTTCGGCACGCGATCACGGGCAAAGCCCAAACGGATTTCGACCAAAACCCCAAGAAAAACCTACACGAAAGCTTCAATTGCGCCGATCGAGGA
The DNA here is from genome assembly GCA_013032095.1 of Ruegeria atlantica. GTDB lineage: Bacteria > Pseudomonadota > Alphaproteobacteria > Rhodobacterales > Rhodobacteraceae > Ruegeria > Ruegeria atlantica_E. Next base: position 149,488 of record WQBJ01000004.1, read on the forward strand.
AACCCCCTTTCCGATCACGCGAAGCATCAAGCGATACTCTTCGTACGAAAATCAGAAGCATCCAAAGCACTTTTCTCGTGATCCACTTGTGGCTGCGATTACCGATCCATATGGCTCGGACAGACTTCGACACTTGAAGGCCACAACCGCAGCAGCTCTGGCTTTCAGGAATGCGGCCCCGATCAGCAACGTAGGCAAGATTTCAACGTACCAAACGGAAGCAAAAGAATACTATGACCTGCGATCTGACCTGTACGATGCCCGGCGCGACCTGCATGACCTGAACGAACGCTACAACGGGCGTAGCAGCGATGAGATTGTCGAAGATATCGCCAAGCTTGAGCCGAGTGATCCAAATTATGACGACAAGCTCTACACCTTGAAAAAGGAACTTCGGTTGGCGGAAGGTCACGAAGAAGCCCGCGATGAAATACGCGCAAACGTTAAAGATCTACGGCTAGATACCATGGTTGCCCTGAAAGAGGCTGAACATGCCATTTTCGAAGCTTCAAGGGGCGCTGAACTGGCAAAGGATATATTGCCTGATTTCCACGAAAACTTCGATTTTCCAGAGCCAGATGATCGCAATATGGACGAGGGTTTAACTCTGCTGCCATACGATCAGGATTTTCACCGCTATTCCGGCGCCCGTACCCTTACGGAAAAGGATTCGGCCTTTTTGCTGGATTTAGGAAGTGCCGATGACGAAACCGGTAAGCAGCTACAAAACAGCTATAGTGTTCCGTTCGCGGCGAAGACTTTAAACCCCGACGGTGCGCTTAAATTGGGCGAGCGGAACACCTCGCACGCTTCGACACCTCGCGACGCAGATCCCAAGGCTGAGGTCGAAGTCATACCGTCATTTCCAACCGTCGTGTCAGAGAATGATGAACCACGCGAGGAAGCCGACGTCGCAGTGCGTGAACCGAGTATCGACGTTGCTGTGCAAGAACCGAACTTATTGAATGACCGCAAAGATAGCCGAGTCAGCTCAGAAATTATCAATGACATTGCCGGGCTCGATCCCTCTGATCCTGACTTTTACGACAAACTTGACGCTTTGGGCTCTGAGTTGCGCAAAGCGGAAGAGAACGATTGAGCCTGTAGAGGCCGGCGCGGACAGGCCTCGGAAACAGACCGGACGCGGCCAAAAACGCGTGGAATCCGGGATGTGATCGCCTGCGTCAGAGAAAAGATGAGCCGACAAAGTTGCGAGCTTGCCTTACCCGCATTCCTTGCCCATATCTGAAGTATGTTACGCCTCACTCCCATTCTATTGGCGATTGCATACGCCGTTGTCATGTACCGGATTTCGGTCTGGCGTACACATCGGGAACTGGACGCCAAGTCTACCGAATTGGCGGACCCGGCGCTCAAGCGTATGACCGATCGGCTGGCAGCCGCTCTCGAGATCGACCGGGTGCCGGTGTATATCTATGAGATTGACCCGGTGAACGGGTTGGCCGCACCAGATGGTCGCATTTTCATTACACGTGGTTTCTATCGCAAGTTCCGCAGCGGAGAGGTTTCCGCCGAGGAGATGGCCAGCGTTATCGCGCATGAGTTGGGGCATGTGGCCTTGGGGCATGCACGTCGTCGGATGATAGATTTTTCTGGCCAGAACGCGATGCGGGCGGCGTTGATGATGCTGCTGAATCGCTTCATTCCATTCATCGGCGCGTGGATTGCCAATATGTTGACCCACCTTCTTGCATCGCGGCTGTCGCGCGGGGATGAGTATGAGGCAGATGAGTATGCCGCAGCCCTGCTGACCAAGGCGGGTATTGGCATCGGTCCGCAGAAATCTCTGTTTCACAAGCTGGAAGACCTGACTCAACAGCGAGCGGGAGTTGTTCCTGCGTGGTTGATGAGCCACCCAAAGACAGACGAACGGATTGCTGCTCTGGAAGCGCTTGAGCGGCGTTGGGCGACGGACGGATAGGTTTGGGCAGCGAGGGGCCAGCCCCTCGTGCACCTCGGGATATTTTTAGCCAGATGAAGTTAGATCAGGGCTTAAGTGGTGAGCGCTTTGCCGAGGCGTGGCAAGCGGGCTTTTTTCATCAGGGCGCGGAGGGTCCATTGGTCTCCGGACAGACGATTAGCCTCTGCAAGGACGCGGTTGGATGTATCGTTCATACCCTCGGGATCGGACTGCCAAAAGCTGTGCAATAGGCTATCGGGGTCGCGTCGGTCTAGCCCTTCTTCGGCTAGTATATTCTTGGGAAAATCCTTGGCGTTGACGGTGACAATAACGTCGGCCGAGGTCGCTACGGCGGTCGCAAGAACGTGGATATCCGCACTGTCGGGCAGCCAGAGGCGCTGTTCGAGGCCCGCAGTGGCCGTGCGTTCAGCCTTGGGCCAATTTGACCGGGTCAGGGCGATTTCAGCGCGGGCTTGCGCCTCACCTTCCGGGCCCAGCTTGCGGGCTGCGCGGGCCCATTCTTCGAGGATTCGAGCGGACCAAATGGGGGTGAAATGTCCGAGCTTGGCTGCGCCCAACAGCATCTCTCGCATCACCGTGGGGTAGATGACACAGGTATCCAGAACCGCCTTCACAGCCGGTAGAACACGGCTTTGAGGTATCCGCTTTCGGCCAATTGCGGCAGTTGCGGGTGGTCCGGTCCGGCGAACCCTGTGTGGATCAGTTGAGCTTGCCGCCCTGCCCGGCCGATGCCGCGCGAAGACGCATCGCGGAAGCGCCCCAGATCGGCGGCGTGAGAGCAAGAGCACAAGCCCAGATAGCCGCCCGACTTTACTAAAGGAGCCGCCAACCGCGCGACACGTTCATAGGCTCGCAATCCTGCGTCTAACGCTTGTTTCGAAGGCGCAAAGGCTGGTGGGTCACAGACAACGACATTGAACTGAGCGCCTTCGTCACCCAGCTGGGTCAGCACATCGAACGCGTCGCCCTGCCGGGTTTGGAACCTGTCGGCAAAGCCCGATGCCCGCGCGCCTTCACTGGCCAATTCCAGTGCGGCTGCCGAGCCATCGACAGACAACGCCTTTGTCGCGCCACCGGCCAGCATCGCCAGACCGAACCCACCTACATGGCTGAACACATCCAACACTTGCGCGTCCGTGTGGACGAGTCGCGCAGCAAAGGCGTGGTTTGGGCGTTGGTCGTAAAATAGGCCGGTTTTCTGGCCGCCGGTCAGATCTGCCATATAGGTCGCACCGTTCATCGGCACCGGCAATGGCGCGTCCGGGGCCATGCCGCGGAGCGTCTGGTTCGCGTCATCCAGCCCCTCCAACCCCCGAGTCCGGCCCGAGGCGTTTTTCAATACGGTTGTTACGCCAGTAACGGCAACCAAGGCGTCGGTTAATACTTCCAGATGCGCCTCAGCCCAGGCGGCGTTGGGCTGGATCACACAGGCGTCTCCGAACCGGTCGATGATCACGCCGGGAAAGCCATCAGCCTCGGCATGGATCAGGCGGTAGTAAGGCGCGTCGAACAGACGCTCGCGCATCTCAAGCGCACGGCGCAGGCGGGTTTGGAACCACCCGGCGTTCAGTTCCGCGTCAAGGTTTCGATCCAGCACACGGCACATGATCTTTGACTCGGGGTTTACTGCAACCAGAGCGATGGGCGCGCGTTTGTCGTCCTCAAGCACGGCCAGTGCGCCGGCCGGTATCTTTCGGGTGCGGCGGTCGGCGACGATGTCATTGGCGTAGACCCAAGGGAAGCCATGACGCAGGCCGCGCGCGTTGGCTTTGGGTTTCAGACGAATACGGGGACGGTCGGAGGCTTGGGTCATGACGCCCTCATAGTGGCGAACGCGCCGGGGGGAAAGCCCTAGCGGGGCCGAGAACGCCAGCCGCCGCGTCGTTTCGGCGCTTGGGCTGATTGCAACCCTTCGGCCAGCACTTGTGTCATCGGATGATCGGCATTCTGCACGACATATGAAGCATGCAAGTCCGTCAGGGCCTGCTTTTGATCCTGCTCCGCAGGCAGGCTGAGCGCCCAGTCCAGAAAGATGCTGCGACATTCGGGCAGCGTGATGCCCTCGATCCGATAAGCCTCGCGGATCAAGCCCTTGTGATCGTTTGGGTCGTCATTGCGCGGCATCTTTCCCCTCCCCGATGACGCGACCGATGATGTCGGCAGCGGCAGTGTACTTTTCCTGCAATGCGGCCTGAAGTTGCTCGACCTGTTCGAACCCAGTCGCGCGGCATAGGAACGCCGCACCGCCTTCGCCGATCTTATCAGCCTCGATGACCTTACCAGACAGCAGCCGGGCCGCGCATTGCACGGACCAGCATAGATCGTAGCAGTCTTTCAACGTTTGCGCCTGAGCGACGTCCAGCAATTCGGCAGCGACAGCGCCGTCCAGCCCCGCAGACACATCGCGATGAGTGACACCGGATAGCAGCGCCCCGGTTTCGGCCATCAGCTCGATATCCATCATGCGACCGGCGCCGTTCTTGGCATCCCAAATCCCCGCCGGAGATTTCGCGGCCGCCAAACGGGCCCGCATTTCAGCCACCTCGCGCAGCACTTTCTGGCGGTCTTCTGGCTGCGATAGAAACTCGGCACGGAAGGTTTCGATATCCTGCGCCAGTCCTCGATTGCCTGCAACGACATGCGCGCGGGTTAGGGCGAGATGCTCCCACACCCAGGCTTCGTTTTGCTGGTAGTTGGTAAAGCTGGCCAAGCTGGTCGCCACCGGCCCCTGATTGCCCGAGGGGCGCAGACGCATATCGACCTCGTAAAGCCGCCCCTGCGACATCGGCGCGGACAGAGCGGTAATCAGTGCCTGCGTGAACCGGGCGTAGTAGGTGCGCGTGGCGAGAGGTCGCGGACCGTCGGACATGTCCTGATCCAGCGGATCATAGATCACGATCATATCCAGATCGGATTGTGAATTGATCTGCCCTGCCCCCAGTGAGCCCATGCCCAAAACCGCTGCGCCGCGACCTGGTGCAGGTCCGTGTTTCTTTGCAAATTGCTCGGTGACACGTGGCAGGATCGCAGCAATGACGGCATTGGCAAGTTCAGCGTATTGCCGCCCGGCCTGAAGTCCGTCGATTAAGCCACGCAAATGATGCACGCCGATCCGAAAATGCCACTCCTTGCACCAGCGGCGCGCAAAATCGAGCTGGGTCTCGTAATCCGCCTCTTGTCCGAGCGCCTGCTCCAATTCCGTCTGCAAGGCCGCCTGCCCCGGCCAGTCGGCGAAAAAACTGCCACCGATCACGGCATCAAAGACGCTGGCATTGCGCGACAAGTGTGCCGCCAGAGCGTGCGAGGTGCCTACTATATCTACCAGCAGGTCGATCAGATGTGGGTTGGCTTCGAACAGAGAAAACAGCTGCACTCCGGCGGGCAAGCCGGACAGGAACCCATCCAGCGCCAGCAACGCCTCATCCGGTTTCGCGGTTTTCGATAGGCGCGATAGAAGCTCTGGCTTTAGACGTTCGAAGATCCGTGCTCCTCGTTGCGAACGCAGGGCCGGATAGGTCGGCCAGCGGGCCAGAACGCTTCGGTCGAAGTCAGCCTCTTTGGCCGGAATGGGGGTTGAAGAACCGGGGGCAAAGAACCCTTCGGTCAGTTCATGCACCTCAGTCAAACGTCGGGTCAGGTCGACGGTCAGTTCGGCGCTGTCGATCCCCATCAGACAGGCGACCCTTTCGATCCCGTCAGGCGACTGTGGCACCTTGTGAGTTTGCGAATCATGAACCATCTGAATGCGGTGTTCGACCTCACGGTGGGCACGGTAGTGGTCGGTGAGTTTCTCTGCCACGTCTTGTGGTATCCAACCTTTTTCGGCGAGCGCCGACAGACCTGGCACAGTGCCCCGCACACGCAAATCAGGATCACGTCCACCCGCAATCAATTGGCGGGTTTGGGTGAAGAACTCGATCTCTCGAATTCCACCCTGCCCCAGTTTCATGTCATGGCCGGGAATGGTCAGCGCACCACCTGTGCCCTTATTCTCGCGGATGCGAAGGCGCATATCATGGGCGTCCTGAATGGCGGCAAAATCCAGATGCCGACGCCAGACAAAGGGGCGTAGCGTATCCAGAAACCGCTGCCCCGCTTTCAAGTCGCCTGCACAGGGACGGGCCTTAATATAAGCTGCTCGTTCCCATGTACGACCTAGGCTTTCATAATAGCGCTCGGCCGCCTCCGCGGCCATGCAGACCGGCGTCACCGCCGGGTCGGGTCGTAACCGCAGATCGGTGCGGAAGACATAGCCATCGGCGGTTTTGTCGCTGAGAGTGGCGCAGAAATTGCGTGTTGCCCTCACCATGCCCTGGCGCGCGTCAAAAAAATCTTCGGGGTCAAAGCGGGTTTCGTCGAACAAAACAATCAAGTCGATGTCCGAACTGTAGTTCAGTTCGTGCGCACCCATCTTGCCCATCGCCAGAATGATCATCCCGGCAGCGGTTTCCACGTCATTCTCAGTCATCCCCGGCAGCTTTCCACGCCGGATCAGCGCTGCAATCTCGGCCTTTGCGGCAACATCCGCAGCCAAAGCACCAAAATCTGTCAGCGCGGCGGTCACCTTCTCTAAGGGCCACGCCCCAGCCAGATCAGCCAGAGCCGTCAGTAGCGCCATGCGCCGCTTGGCCTGCCGCAATCCAGGCTTTAGCTGGTCGGGTGACAATGCGCGAGCTTCGGCCATCACGTTGGCCAACGCCTGATCGGGCTGTTGCAGAGCCTGCGGCAACCACGCGCTTTCACGCTCGATCAGACCTTTCAGATAAGGGCTGGACCCCGCCGTACCGGCGATCAACTCCCTCTGTTCTGCGGTCAGATCCGATACGCCATTCAGCACTTCATCGCCTAGCGATTTATCAAAAGCGCGCGGAACGCGGTGGATGGCAAGCGGGTCGGTCATTGAGCCTCCAACGGGGTGTCCTGGCTGAAACTATTGATCCAGACGTCGTGGCGTCGCTCCCAAAGGGAAGAGATCAGCATCGCTTCCCACATCGCGTTTCCGGGCCGCTGATAGTCGGCACGATAGGACAGCAACACGATATCATGGGTCAGAACGCGCAACTGCGTTTCGCTCAGCTCGTACTGGGCCATCGTCGGCGCATCCGCAAATTGCCCGACATGGTCATCTCGATTAGCAAAGCCAGTGGTGTAGACACCCAGAAAATCCGCGCTCAACAACGCCCGATCTGCTTGGGGATTACCTTCAACCAACGCGGCCCAGACCTGCTTTTCCAAGTCCAGAATTTCGGTAAGTGACGGGGCGGTTTTTCGTTCTGTGACGGACATTTTTGCAAATTGCTTGGTTCACCGGGTGACGTCAACCAGAGTTGGGCGACGCTCTCAATGTAAATCTTTTTCACATCCTCCCCTTGCAACCAGTGGCACACTCCCCATCTATTCAATGTGAAAACGATTTACATCAAACCCGGAGACCCCAAATGACTGCACTATCCGACACCGCTGTCCCTGAAAATCCGGGATGGCTGTACCGTATCGAGGCCTGGCTTGACGACAAAGGCAAAGGTGCCTGGATCGCTGTCATGGTCCTTGGTTTCATCTTCTTCTGGCCCGTGGGCCTGGCTCTTTTGGCCTACATGATCTGGAGCAAACGCATGTTCAGCAAATCCTGCAGCCGTCGCAAAACCTGGCACAGCCACATGAGCGCCATGAAGCCTTCGGGCAACAGCGCGTTCGACGCCTACAAGGCGGACACGCTGGCGCGGCTGGAACGCGAACAGCAGGACTTCGAGGCCTTCCTGCGCCGACTGCGCGAAGCCAAGGACAAGGCCGAGTTCGACCAATTCATGGACGAACGCGCCCGCGAAAACCGGGACGAGGCCGAAAACGGCGAACGCGCCTGATCCTGACTTGCCCTGTTCCGGTTTTCGGGACAGGGTGATTTCGCGAACAATATCCGGATATTACAACATGTCTCACCTGCCTGATCCAGACAGCCAGCCCGAGTTCTACCAGTCGGTGGCGACCAAGCGCTTTGTCGCATGGCTCTTTGATATCGCCTTTATCTCGCTGCTGTGCATCGTGCCGGTTTTCCTGACATTTGGCGCAGGGCTTTTCTTCCTACCGCTGATCTACGGGGTTATTAGTTTCATCTATCGTGTCGTCACAATTGCCAACGGGTCGGCGACCTTGGGCATGCGCTTCATGGGTATCGAACTGCGCGATGCCTTCGGTGCCCGACTGGATATGGGTAAGGCCGTGGCCCATACTGCCGGATATTTCATCAGCATGGCCTTCTTTGTGATCCAGATCATCTCGGTCATCATGATGTTGACCAGTTCTCGGTGCCAGGGTCTGACAGACACGTTCCTTGGGACGGTGATGATCAACCAACGGGCTTGAAAAAATCAACGTCGTGAATCACTTGGCGGCTTGGGGAACCGTTGTTATCATCCCGTCTCAGGAAGCACGGGACCTTCATGCGACACACGCTGCCAATCGCGCCGCAATTCTATGTGACGGCACCCCAGCCCTGCCCTTACCTTGAGGGCAGGATGGAGCGTAAGTTGTTCACGGCCTTGCAGGGCGAAGGTGCAGATCAGCTGAACAATTCGCTTTCTCAACAAGGGTTTCGTCGGTCTCAAAACGTACTCTACCGCCCCTCATGCACCGATTGCGCAGCCTGTCTGTCGGCCCGCATAAACGTGTCGGCCTTTCGCCCCAGCAAAAGTCAGAAACGCGCCACCAAACGGAACGCATACCTTCAACGCCGGGCGAATTCGCCTTGGGCCACCGATGAGCAATACGAACTGTTCCGCCGTTATTTGGATACCCGCCACGCCGATGGCGGCATGGCCGACATGGACGTGTTCGAATTCGCCGCGATGATCGAGGAAACCCCGATCCGTAGCCGCGTGGTTGAATATATCGATCCTGAAACCGGTGAATTGATTGCCGTCAGCCTGACCGACGTTCTGGATGATGGCCTGAGCATGGTCTACTCGTTCTATGACCCGGAACAGCCGCAAAGCTCTCTGGGGACATACATGATCCTCGACCACATCGATATAGCGCGTGAGGCTGGCCTGCCCTACGTCTATCTGGGGTACTGGGTGCCAGGCAGCCCCAAGATGGGCTACAAAGCGCGGTTCTCTGGCCTCGAAGCCTATATTCATGGTGCTTGGGAACGCATCAACGACCCGTCAGAGTTGACAGAGGGCAAACATCACCCCCTTTCCACGGCTCCGATTGCCGAACAGGTTGCCAGTATCCAGCTTCCAGATCGCCGTCCGACCAAAGGCTAGCCGACAATGCGTCAAACCCTTCATGCGGTCACCCTTGTGGTGCCGGACTATGATGCCGCCATCGCATTTTACACCGAAACTCTCAACTTCACACTGACACAGAACATAGATCTGGGCGAAGGCAAACGCTGGGTGCTGGTGACTCCTCCGGGATCCGAGAGCGGTTCGCTACTGCTGGCACAGGCCGACGGGCCGGATCAAATCACTGCTGTAGGCAACCAGACCGGAGGTCGCGTCGGTTTCTTTCTGCAAACCGATGACTTTGAACGCGATCACGCCGCTATGCTCTCCGATGGGGTTCACTTCGAAGAAGAGCCTAGACACGAAGACTATGGTTGGGTCGCCGTCTGGCGCGACCCGTTCGGTAATCGCTGGGACCTGATCCAGTTTATCTGATCCGATCTTCATCTGGCCCAAATATCTCGGGGTTGAATTGGCCAATGCTAAGAAGGGGCTGGCCCCTTTCCCCAAACAAAAAAGCAAAGGGGGCCACGCGGCCCCCTTTTCCTTTGGATCATATCGAACGATCATTTCGGGATAAGGTCTGGAACGATGGTCACAATCGACGGGAAGGACCACAGGATCGCAATCCCCACCACCTGAATGATCACGAAGGGTATGATCCCGCGATAGATATGGCCGGTCGTCACCTCTTTCGGTGCAACGCCCCGCAAGTAGAACAGCGCAAAACCAAAGGGTGGTGTCAGGAACGAGGTCTGCAGGTTCACCGCCACCATGATCGTCACCCACTTTGGATCGAACGACCCGCCATAGATTACGGGACCCACAATCGGGATCACGATGTAGATGATCTCGAGGAAATCCAGCACAAAGCCCAGAATGAACAGCACCAGCATCACGATCAGGAAGACAGTGAACTCGTTGTCAAAGCTGCGCAGGAACTGCTGGATGTAGTGCTCACCGCCGAACGAAATCACCACCAGGTTCAGCAACTGCGACCCGATCAGGATGGTGAACACCATCGAGGTCACCTTCGCCGTCTCACGCACCACCGGGGTCAGAACGCCGCTGGAGAACAGGATCCAGCAGGCATAGAACAAGCCGAACAGTGCATAGAGGTAAGCCGAATATGCAAAGATGAAGGCAATCCAGCTTTCAACCGAAACATCACCCTGATTGATACGAAGGTCGAAGTTGATCCCCATCAGCATGCAGATGATGATGGCAAAGGTCGACCAGATGATCACCTTGCCCGAGCGTCCCTGATCCTGCAGCTTTCGATAAGCCGCCAGCATGATGGCTCCGCCTGCCCCCAGCGCCGCCGCCGGTGTCGGGTTGGTGATACCGCCGAGAATAGATCCCAGTACCGCGATGATCAGAACCAACGGAGGGAATACCACACGGATCAGGTCGTTGGTGGCGCATCGTTCAGCCGCGAATTTGCAGCCGTAGATCGCCATTGCGAAAGGCAATGCCATGATCAGGAAGGTCGCTCCTGAGGAAGTGGTTGGCGCGATCAAAAGCATATCCAACAACAACATCAGCAACAGACCGATGGCCCCGATGATCAGCGGCTGCGTCGATTTCGACGGCGCAATTCCACGGCCCATCAACAGGGTCAGCCCCAGCAGAACAACAATGATAGCAACGCCGGTACCGATGGGCGCCGCTGCTGCGATCTTGGCTTCTTTGGCAGCGGCCAGTTCTTCCTCGGTCAAACGTTGCGCCTGCGTGACACCACCGGCTTCGTTCAGTGCCTGCTGCTCGGCTACCGCCTGATCCCAGGCGGATTGACCGTGCAGTTCGATCATCGAGGCTTTGCACTCTTCGGATACGTTTGTGCGCAGCGAGGCGCCTTCTCCGATATCCGAAAACGCCGAGACTGTGATGTTCTGGCTGCCAATCATACCTGCGCTACCCAGCAGAACCGCGCCGACGATCAGCGCAACCGGCGCACCTAGCAGCCATGTCAGCCCTTCGCTGCGGGTGATCGGCTCGCCACCGCCACCGCCCAGTTCCACGGCAGGAGCTTTCTCAGGGTTCATCAAGGCATAGCCAAAGGCGTAAAGAGCATAGAGCAAGGCCAGCATGATCCCCGGCAGCAGCGCCGCTTGGAACAGTGTACCAACCGAGACCACCGCAGGCTCACCCAGATAGGTCAGTGCATCTGTGCACCCTGCCTCAACCGCGCGCGTCTCCTGCGCGGTCGAATACAGGTCGCCGGCCAACGTACCCAGCAGAACGATCACGATTGACGGCGGGATGATCTGCCCCAGTGTCCCCGAGGCCGCGATCACACCGGTCGCCAATTCTGGAGAATAGTTGTTTCGCAGCATTGTCGGCAACGCCAGCAGACCCATGGTCACAACAGTCGCCCCCACGATCCCGGTCGAAGCCGCCAAAAACGCGCCCACAACTACGATCGAAACGGCCAGACCGCCCGGCAGCGGACCAAACACGCGCGCCATCGTGGTCAGCAGATCGTTTGCGATCCTTGAGCGTTCCAGTGTGATCCCCATCAAGACAAACATCAGAACGGCTAGCAGGGTTTCGATGGATTGCCCGGCCAGAACCCGTTCATTGATACGGTTCACGATAAAGGACACGTTGCGATCCAACGCGGTTTCCCAGCCTGAGGGGAAGACCGGCTCGCCAAACGTTGGCAACTCCGGGTATCGGAACACGGATATCGTTTCCGGTTTGATGCCCGAGTTCACAAGATCCCGATAGGCTTGTGTGCCTGTATCAACCGCCTGATGGATCAGCAGTCCGGCGCTGTCCAATGCCGCGATGATCCCAAAAGAGATGATACCAGCCCCACCGATGGCGAAGGCCACCGGGAAACCGGACAGGATGCCTCCGAAAAGGCAGAAGAATACGATAATGAGGCCTATCTCGACGCCATCAAGTCCGAATAGCATTGTCTTGGTCTCCGTCCTTAATGTACGCCTTCGTAGGCTTCTTCGCCCTCACCAAGGCTGTCCTTGTCGAGGTATTTATCGGCACTTTCCGGCCCTTCCACGTATTCCAGATACGACCGGTACAGGAATGCAATCGCCTGCAAGAACACGAGCCCGGCAAAGGCTACCAGCATGATCTTGAACAGGAAGTACGCGGTGAAGCCGTTGGGGCTGAAGCCGATGGTCTCGACATTCCAGCGCATCGCTTTCGACTTCAGCAGCAGGCGCTCCAGAGTGTCACTGGCCGAGGGTTTCGGCACGATCAGGTGTCGCCACATAAAGTACCAGCCATACATCCAGACCATCACTGCCAGGGGCATCATGAAGAAAACCGAGCCCAGCATGTCGATCACTTTCTTGGTACGGAACCGTGCCGGGGCATAGAATAGGTCAACCCGAACATGCCCGCCCTGCACGAAGGTGTAACCCACGCAAAGAGACACCACCAAAGCATTGTAAAACTTCAACATTTCAGCATACCAGCTGATGTCATATTGAAGTGGGATACCAAAGGCGATCACAATGTCAGGGCGAGTGAAAATCCGCTGCATGATCACGATAATGATCTGCTGCAACACCATCAGTAGGCCCGCCCAGGCAAAGAAACGTCCCAAGGTATTGGTGAATCCTTCGAGACCCCGCACGCAGCCCCACATGAAGTTGGTGCGGACCATTCCGATGATCGTGATGACTAAGAAAATTGCAAAAACCGCAAAGAAGAACTCAACCGATCCGCCATAGTAGACGAAGCGCATGACAGCTTCTTTGTCGGACCAGTCCAGCCAGAGGCTGGGATGGGTCAGCGCGTAACCGATATTGTAGAAGGCTTGCGCCAGACTTTGCAGAACCCAGACAATCCCGCCGCCCACTGCGGCAAGAGCGTCGGTTAAACCAACCGAGCTGCTGTCGTCCATGATGTCCCTCACTCAGCTGAATATCTGTCAGTTCCACCTTAGCAGGGGCTGCAGGATTCAGAGAATATGTATTGAAAAAGAGGCCCCACATACGTGAGGCCTCAGAGGTTTCAGGGGCTTACTCAGCCACCCAGAACGCGGACGCGCTGCTGTACATAGTAGCCGTCCGACTTATTGATCCACGACGCCGACGTGGCCAGCGAGTCTTCGAACGAACCACGGATTTTGGCGAACAGTTCGTCACTCATGTTCTCGTCCATGACCTCGGCCGAGGCTTTGCCGAACGCATCCCAGACATCGTCCGAGAATTGCAGCGTTTTAACGCCCTGCGACTGCAGACGCGCCAGCGCCGCACCGTTGTTGGCCAGTGTTTCGGCCAACTGATAATGGGTCGTTGCCATCGACGCATAACGCATGATCGCCTGCTGAGCCGGTGTCAGCTCGTTCCAAACATCCAGGTTAACCGACGCGGCCAGACCCGAACCCGGCTCATGGAAGCCCGCAGTGTAGTAGACCTTGGCTACCTCTTGGAAACCGGCGCGTTCGTCAGCCATCGGGCCAACCCACTCCAGACCGTCCAGCGCGCCCGAAGACAGCGCCTGATACAGTTCGCCGCCCGGAATGTTCTGAACCGAGGCGCCCAGTTTACCCAACACCTTGCCGCCCAGACCGGGCATACGGAATTTCAGACCGTTGAAGTCCGCCGCCGAGTTGATCTCATTCCGGAACCAGCCACCAGACTGCGAGCCCGAGTTACCAGCCAGCAGGCCCTTGAGGTTGAAGATCTGCCCCAGTTCGTCATGCAGCTCTTCGCCGCCACCGTGGTAGTACCAGTTGGTCAGTTCCTGCGCGGTGCCGCCAAAGGGCACTGCGGTGAAGTAGGCATAGCCCGGGTGCTGACCGATGAAGTAATAGTCGGCCGAGTGATACATGTCGGCCTGACCCGACGACACGGCGTCGAATACTTCCAGCGCGCCTACTAGTTCGCCCGGTGCCTTCTTTTCGATGGTCAGCTGACCGTCGGACATTTCGCCGACCATCTGCTCCATATAGCTGGCGGCGTCATCCAGAACGGCAAAGCCGCGCGGCCAGGATGTCACCATTGTCAGGGTCCGCTTACCCTGCGCATAAGCCGGTGCGGCCAGAGCGGTAGCGGCAGCAGCGCCGCTTCCCAGCGCCGTTTTTTTCAAAAATGAACGACGATCCATCAAGTCAGTCCTCCCAAAATCGTGATCTGCCTCTCGGGGCAGTTGATCGTTGTCGATGAGCGGGATCATATCCAAGCATTTGATGATTAAAATACCTACTACTACGTAGAAACAGTCATTCCTGTGGCCAAAATACTGAATTCACCACAAAATTTGTTGCCTGTGTATCTTGCAATCCCCTGCACCGCACGACCTGACTTTGCTTTTTGCTCAAATTTTGCCTATCGCAGAGATATGGGGAGATTCCGCAACGCCTTTCGACCAAACTACGCGCAGAAGTTGTCTCTGCTGGCAACGCTGCCACTGATCGTGGCCGTGGCGGCAATTGCAATCCTGGTCGCGCACCAGTCCCGCAAACTGGCCGAGCGTGAAATCGACCAACTCGAGGCGCAGTTGATCGAAGCCAAAAAGGCTGAGTTGCGCAACTACGTCACTCAGGCACGTAACGGGTTCTACTTCGTCTACGGCTCGGCGCAGCCCGACGATCAGGAAGCCAAGGATCAGGTCGCTCAAATCCTGTCGGCAATGATCTACGGCGATGACGGGTTCTTTTTCGTTTATGACTATGACGGCACTAATCTGGTCAGCCCGCGCCAGACTGAGTTCATCAACAAGAACTGGAGCGGCCTGAGCGACAGCGAAGGCACCCCGATCGTGGATGAGCTGATCCGGATCGCCCGGCAGGGCGCAGGGTATCACACCTATCTGTGGCCCAAACCTTCGACCGGGGAAGAGGCGCAGATGATCACTTATGTCACCAGTTTCCCAAGTTGGCAGTGGGCGGTCGGCACTGGTGTGTTCATCGACGACGTGGTCGCCTCGATCGCTGCTGCTCGGGCAGAAGTCCAGGCCCGCGTACGCCGAACATTTTACTATATCGGTGGCATCACCCTTGCGGCTGTTCTGGTTGTTTTTGCCTCGGGCATGTTTCTGAATTTTCGAGAGCGGCGGTTGGCGGATGCCAAACTGAAGGAACTGACCCAGCGCGTGCTCGACGCGCAGGAAGAAGAGCGTGGCCGCGTGGCCCGCGAGTTGCATGACGGGATCAGTCAGATCCTCGTTGGCGTGCGCTACGCGCTGGACAATGCGCGGCGGCGACTTGCGCGCGGCGATGACGACGGGGCCCGCGACCCTCTGGATAAGGGGATCGATAATCTGGGTACCGCCATTACTGAGGTTCGCCGCATCAGCCGCGATCTGCGACCTGGGGTGTTGGACGATCTGGGCCTCGGACCTGCGGTCAAAGCACTGACCGACGATTTCCGCGAGCGCACCGAGATCGAGACCGAGTTCACGACCGTAGTCTTTCGCAACCGACTGGATCAGGACGCTAAAATCGCACTCTACCGCATCGCGCAAGAAGCCCTGACGAATATCGAGCGCCATGCTGACGCGACCCGTGTTACAATCGACCTGCGCGGCCATAAAAAGGGCGCGACCATGCGCATCACCGACAACGGCCGTGGCCTACCCCGCGAGACCGACGGCGTCAGCACAGGAATCGGGCTGCGTAACATGCAGGAACGGATAGAACAGCTTGACGGGAAGCTGCGTATTCTGTCATCACGCGGACCGCACGGCGGAACGGTAATCGAGGTCACCCTACCGCTGAGCCACCTGCTTCCACCGCAGGAGGACGCAATACAGAACCGAAAGGCCGGCACATGACCATCCGAGTTCTCATTGTCGACGACCACCCGATGGTGGCCGAAGGGATACAATCGATTCTTGAAAGCTATGATGAGATCGAAGTGGTGGGCACGCTTGGCACCGGGCAAGAGGCGGTTGATCAGGCCGCCGAGCTGTCTCCGGATGTCATCCTGATGGACCTGAACATGCCAGGTCTGGGTGGACTCAGTGCCACGGAAATCATTCTTGAACGCCTGCCCGACACCCGCATCCTCATCCTGTCGATGCATGACAGCCCCGAATATATCTCGACCGCACTCAACCACGGCGCCAAGGGATACGTCCTCAAGGATGTTCCGACCGATGAGATCAAACAGGCAATCGACGCAGTGATGCGCGGCGAGCTATACCTCTGCACCGGGGCAAGCGGCTCTTTGCAGCCCAAGCTAGGTGGCGCCCGTGAGGCACTAACCGGACGCGAACAAACCATTCTATTGGAATTGGCACAGGGCAAATCCAACAAAGAGGTCGCGCAAGCACTGGAAATTTCGGTCCGCACCGTCGAGACCCATCGCAAGAACATCAAGCGCAAACTGGGTATTTCATCAACTGCGGGCCTGACCCGCTACGCACTTGAACACGGTGTCCTGCAAGGCACCAGCCCCGGTTTCTGACAATTCCCCCGCAGCGCGCAGCGTTGCCCGACCCAACCGGCGGAGATGCGCCGCAGGCTCATTGACAACGGGCGGGAGCCCTACCCTCTCGGTCGAATGTCCTGACCAAAGAACACCAGTGTCCCGTCTTCGTCGATTACGTGGAATTCTCGCTGCAGGTAGGGCTGATCAAAGGGGGGACGAACGCGCCCCTCGGATAAATCTGCCAGACCACTGCGCAAGCTTTCGTACAAATCGTCTATCCCGTCCACGTCCACATAAAAAGACTGGTCCTCTCCCAAGGGTCGACCATCATCCCGGGGAGGGCATTCCAGCAATCGGATCGCCACGGACCCAAGCGACAGAAACGCATAGTTGTCTTGTCGGAAGCCACAAGAAAATCCCAAGCGGTCACAGTAGAAATCAATCTGCTTTTGCAAAGAAGAACACAAAACAAATGGCGTAAGCTGCAAAATCTTGGGCACACGACCCTCCGGTTTTCAAAATGATCCGATGTCACCCTAACACAGCTCAGTCCAGCAACTGATCCTTTCTCAGCCCTTCGCGCTCATGATGATGCGGTAACACGCGTCCATAAAGCTGCCGGGTGCGCTCGACGCCACCACACATTCCCTCAGCTTCGACAAACGAGAAGATCCCGACATACCGGCTGCGCGTGCCAGTCACCGGAGCAACCCGGTGCAGGGCATAGCGACCTTTGAAAATCTGTAAATCACCCGGCTGCAACTCCAGCTCTCGTACCCGCGCCCGGTTTCCATCCAGAACCGAGGCCACGGACCTAAAGTTTTCGTCCTCCGGCGTACGAAGGTTGGGCACATATTCAAATGTACCTCCCGCCTCTCCGTTCTGAATGGCCAAAGTGACGGTGTAATTGTTCGTGTCGAAATGCCATGGAAAGCCCTGCCCCTCTTCGACCACGTTGATGATCACATCAGCCAACGGATCATCATAGCGAAAGAACCGGTCCTCTGGTTCGTCCAGCGCATCCCTTACAAAAGGCATAAACCACTCATACTCATAGATGCGGCGCAGTGGACCAGATGCAGGAAAGTTATCCGCCGGGACAAAGGCATTTGAACGGTCATAGAAGCGGCGGATCGGGTGACCAATTCCGAACCGCGGATCGTCTTTGGTAAAATAGGCGTTTGTTCTGTTGAAGGACCGGTGTGCATTCGGCGCGACCTCGTCCGCTTCGTTCACAAGCAGTTCCAATCCATCCGCGTGAACAAAGCCCGGCAGCACGGCGCACCCATCCTGATCCAGCTCTCGCCGCAAATCCGAAATCATCTGATCATAGGCCCGAGAATCCGGCCGATCGATCGGATACCGCCCCAGGTCAATCAAGTCCTGTAGCATATTCCGCCTCCCTCACCTGTTCATCTGAGATCAGCGTGGCTCAGCGAAATGCACCTCTCATGTCAAAATTAGACATCGCTCTGACGCTTTCAGACCATCCGAAAATGCTCCCTACGGCTCAATTCGGGCGCAATTTCTCGGAAATTCCCAACCTGCGTCAATCTGCGCAATAAAATGTCGCAAAATTCTCCTCCTTGGTTACAAAATTGGTGCAATTGCCTGTTGACGCCCCTTCCCCTCGCTCATAATGTCCCTGCACGCAAAAAAGGAGCCTCTGGCGATGAAAGCGCTAGTCGTAATCGTAGGAACAACGCGCATGGGCCGGTAACGGTAAACCATAATCGAACCCATGCGCCTCCGAAAATCTCGGGGGCTTTTTTTTGGCAAAACGCAAGACACATGTCGCGAACGGAGCAAAGCAGATGACACGTGAGATGACCGGCGCAAAGATGGTGGTTCAGGCCCTCAAGGATCAGGGCGTGGACACGGTATTCGGGTACCCCGGTGGCGCCGTCCTACCGATCTATGATGAGATCTTTCTGCAAAACGATATCCGTCACGTCCTGGTGCGGCATGAACAGGGCGCGATCCACGCCGCTGAAGGGTATGCCCGCTCGACCGGCAAGCCCGGCGTTGCGCTGGTGACGTCCGGCCCCGGTGCCACCAACGCGGTGACTGGCCTGACGGATGCCTTGCTGGACTCTATCCCGATTGTGGTTCTGACCGGTCAGGTTCCGACCTTCATGATTGGCTCGGACGCATTCCAAGAGGCCGACACTGTCGGCATCACACGCCCCTGCACCAAGCATAACTGGCTGGTGAAAGACACGGACTCGCTGGCCGAGACAATGCACGAGGCGTTCCACGTCGCCACTTCGGGCCGCCCCGGCCCGGTGCTGATCGACGTCCCCAAAGACGTTCAGTTTGCGTCCGGAGAATACAGCGCACCAAAACCGTCGACCTCGCACTACCAGCCCGTCCTGAAAGGCGACCTGGAAGAGATCACTGAATTGGTCGCGGCCATAGAGACTGCAAAGAAGCCCGTCTTCTACACCGGCGGTGGCGTTATCAACTCTGGCCCTGCGGCCAGCCAGTTGCTGCGCGAGTTGGTAGACGCCACCGGTTTCCCCATTACTTCGACCTTGATGGGTCTGGGTGCCTATCCGGCCTCGGGTGAGAACTGGCTGGGTATGCTGGGTATGCACGGGCTCTATGAAGCCAATCTGGCGATGCATGACTGCGATCTGATGATCAACATCGGTGCGCGGTTCGACGACCGGATCACCGGACGCATCGACGCGTTCTCTCCTAATTCGAAAAAGGCGCATATCGACATTGACCCCTCGTCGATCAACAAGGTGATCCGCGTGGACATCCCGATTGTCGGCGATGTTGCCCATGTGCTTGAAGACATTCTGAAGGTCTGGAAGGCGCGCGGTCGCAAGACAGACGCCGCAGCGGTCAAGCAGTGGCAGGCGCAGATCAACGACTGGCGCAAGGTCAACTGTCTGGCCTACACAAACAGCGAGAAGACCATCAAACCGCAATACGCGCTGCAACGTCTTGAAGAGCTGACCAAAAAACACGACCGCTATATCACCACCGAGGTCGGGCAGCATCAGATGTGGGCTGCGCAATATCTTGGCTTTGAGGATCCAAACCGCTGGATGACCTCGGGTGGTCTGGGCACGATGGGTTACGGCTTTCCAGCCTCTGTCGGCGTGCAGATGGCGCATCCGGATGCGCTGGTGATCAACGTGGCGGGTGAGGCCTCGTGGCTGATGAACATGCAGGAAATGGGCACCGCCGTTCAGTACCGCCTGCCGGTGAAACAATTCATCCTGAACAACGAACGCCTCGGAATGGTCCGTCAGTGGCAGGAACTGCTGCATGGCGAGCGCTACTCGCATTCGTGGTCCGAAGCGCTGCCAGATTTCGTGAAGCTCGCGGAGGCATTTGGGGCCAAAGGCATTCTGTGTTCCGACCCCGCCGATCTGGACGATGCGATCATGGAGATGATCAACTATGACGGTCCGGTGATCTTCGACTGCCTCGTTGAAAAGCACGAGAACTGTTTCCCCATGATCCCGTCGGGCAAGGCCCACAACGAGATGCTTCTGGGTGAGGCCGAGACGCAGGGCGTGATCGACTCCAAAGGCTCGGTTCTGGTTTAAAATTCGACGGATTTTGTCGGGCGCTCCGCTGCGCCCGACAGCACATAGATGATGAAAGGGACATAAATGTCTGCCCTACATATCAAAAAAGGCGCCAGTCGCCATTCGGCTTATAACCTACGCCCCACCTTCTCGGACGTACAGGAACAGCACACGATTGCGGTTTTGGTCGAAAACGAACCCGGTGTTCTGGCCCGCGTGATCGGGTTGTTCTCGGGTCGTGGTTACAACATCGAAAGCCTGACCGTGGCCGAGGTCGACCATACCGGCCACCTCAGCCGCATCACCATCGTCACCACCGGTACGCCGCAGGTGATCGAGCAGATCAAGGCGCAGCTGGGTCGCATCGTTACCGTTCACGACGTGCATGATTTGACCGTCGAAGGCGACGCAGTTGAACGCGAACTGGCCATCATCAAGGTTGTTGGCGCAGGCGACAAACGTGTCGAAGCATTGCGTCTGGCAGATATCTTTCGCGCCAATGTGGTCGACAGTACCCTGAACTCTTTCATCTTTGAAATCACCGGCGCGCCGGACAAGATCGATGCTTTTGCAGATCTGATGCGCCCATTGGGCCTTGTCGAAGTGGCGCGTACAGGCGTTGCGGCTCTGCTACGCGGAGAGTAGCTTACGCCCCCACTCTTTCCGGGCAACCGTTCAGGGTGGGGGAATCTCGACCGCTCGAATTCGACCTTCACGGCGGGTTTGGTCGATATGATCGACTTCGACGCAAGAATGCCGAAAAAGATCACGCAAAATAAGATAAAGCCTATTGCGTTTGTGTCATTGAACGTTAGCCTCAGGGATGTGACGTGGCGTTGGGATGCGCCCGTTTGTGCCATCTTTACGTTTTATACGTAGTGTCGACCGAATGGTCGAATGTGATGTGTGTCAGAAAAACGAGTCGCTAGAACCTGGAACGCCAATGACCAAAGACATCCGTAACCCGGACGAATTGCGCAGGATGTTCGGAGCCAATCTCAGGCGCCTTGCCCAGCAATACACATCTGTTTCGGAGCTTTGTCGGCAGTTGGGGATCAACCGGACGCAGTTCAATAGATATTTGGGTGGTGAGAGCTTTCCCCGTCCGGACGTGTTGGACCGGATATGCCGATTTTTTGAAGTCGATGCCCGTATCCTGCTGCGACCGCTAGACGAGATAGATCGACCACCCACACACCCAGCAGCTTCGGCTCTGACTGATTTCTTGGGGTCGGGTCCCTCGACCCTGACCGAGAACCTTTTTCCGGCCGGTTTCTACTATGCCACCGAGACCGAATTGGACGAGACTCAACCATCGCGGCATCGGTTATTCCATGCGCGCCGCCTGCCGCAATGCACGCTAGTGCGCGGATATGAGCCGCGTCCCGGTATGCCCGGCGCTGCCCCCACGGATCGCGAGGTTCAGGGCATCGCCGCCTGCGCGGGCCGCCAGATTTACATCCTGATGTCCAGCCGGGCGTCTCAGAACAGCCGGATTTATCTGGTGACGCGTGGGTCCGAAGACCATTCCGACCGCTGGCGTGGCGTTGCGATCTGCCTGTCGAAAACCACAGCCAACGCGACAACGACCCGTCGGATATTGCTGCGGCATCTGGGCGAAGACCCCTCAGCTATTCTGGCCGCTGCGCGTACCGCTCGCCGCTCTGAACGAACGGTACCACAACCTGTCGGCTAGCGCTAAACTGCGCTGTCGCTGGGTTCCTGAGTGATCAGGCGATACAGATGCCAACTTGCATGTCCAAGCAGAGGCAGCACAACCAGCAACCCCAGAAACCATGGGATCATGGCCACAAAGGTCAGGATTGCAATGAACGCACCCCATACCAACATGACGCCCAGATGGTCGCGAACATAGCCAAAGCTAGCGATCATGGCGGTTACGAAATCAAGTTCACGATCCAGAAGCATTGGTATCGACAGTACGGTAATCATGTATAGCACCGTCGCAAATACAGCCCCGACAGCAGTGCCTACTGCCAGCATCGCCAAGCCATTGGCGGTCATGTAAACATCCAAGGAAGTGGAAACGTTGGTCATGGTAGACAGTCCCATGAACAAGGCAAAGATCATGTGGCCCAGAAAGAACCAGAACAGAAACATCACCACGATAATTGCGCAGATAGACGGCAACTGACGCCGCCCCTGCTGTACGACAACGCCAAAAATCGAGCTGAAATCCAGTGGTTCGCCCTGCTCAAGCCGATGTGACACTTCGTACAAGCCTACGGCAGCAAATGGACCCAACAAAGGGAAACCGATGGCCGCCAGCACCAGCCAGTAGGATGTCCCCGTCTGCACAGTCACCCAAGCAATGGCCCAACCAGCCAGTACATAAAACGCCGCAAACAATAGCCCATAGACAGGTACCCGGCGGTAGTCGGCCCAGGCCCGGCGCAGAGCCTCGCTTAGCATTCCCATGTTGACCGGTCCCATGTCCGGTACTCCAAACGGCTTGTCCATAGTGTCTCTCCTCCCCTGCCGACCTTGTTTAAGCCGGTCGTTTTTGCGGCCATCTCGTGGCCAAGTGATAGGCCTCGCCAATCGACAGGATGTGAGCATCCGATCCACGCGGACCAAAAAGCTGCATACCCATCGGCAGCCCGTTTGCACCAAAACCTACTGGGACTGACAAACAAGGCAAACCGATCAGGCTGACCGGCACCATCACCTCCATCCAGCGATGATACGTATCCATCTTTTTTCCAGCAATTTCTTTTGGATACGGCGTTTCGATCTCAAATGGCCACACCTGTGCCGAAGGCAACACCAAAGCATCAAAGTCTCGCATCAATTCCGTCGTGCGACGGAACCAGGCCGTTCGAATAACGCTGGCTCTATGCACTTGCATCGCGGTCATTGACAGCCCCCGGTCCAACTCCCATTGCGCGGTATCCTTCAATATCTCGCGATGTTCGGTCAGCGGCGCCAGACCCGCCGCGATGCTCCACGACCGCAAAGTGATCCAACTGTCCCAAATTTCTTCGGCCTCAAAAGGCGCCGCTACGGGCACAACTTCCGCCCCCAATTGCGTGAATACGGACAACGCCTCGCGGCACAATTCGCGGATGCCGTCCTCGAACGGATAGGCTTCACCCCAGTCATCCAGCCATCCAATCCGCACCCCACGCATATCGACCGCCTGCACCGGCGACACTGCCGGACCGTCATTGCCGTATGGCTGCCTTGGGTCCGGTCCTGAGATGACATCTAGCAAGAGGCCGAGATCTCCGGGGCTGCGTGCCATCGGCCCGAGCGTAGAAAGCTGGTGCAGGTACCCGTCTCCTACAGGGTCCGAAGGTACACGTCCCCAACTTGGTCGGAACCCATAAACATTGTTCCAGGCTGCCGGGTTGCGCAGGCTGCCCATCATGTCGGACCCATCCGCCAAGGCAACCATTCCGGTTGCCAATGCCACTGCCGCACCGCCCGACGATCCCCCGCATGTCCGCGACGGATCATAGGGATTGCCCGTCGCCCCGTAGACTGGGTTGAAAGTATGTGAGCCCAACCCAAACTCGGGCGTATTGGTCTTGCCAATCAGAATCGCGCCAGCGGCCCGCATTCGCGCAGCAATCAAATCGTCCCGCTTGGGCACATGGTTCTGAAAAATGGGCGACCCCTGTGAAGATACAATCCCCTCAACATTGGCCAGATCCTTGACCGCAATGGGCAGCCCATGCAGCGCTCCTCTATTCGAACCAGCATCCAACGCACGCGCCTCGGTCAGCAAATCATCGGCATCACGCAGGGCCACGATCGCATTCGCCGCCCCGTTGACGGCCTCAATCCGATCCAATGTGTGCTGCATCAAAGTCTCGACCGACAACATCCCAGCCGAGATCGCATCTACCAGGTCACGCGCAGAAGTTTGGCTTAAATCCATCCTAGGCTCATCCCTCAATTAAGATCAGCCTAGCGGGGCCATCCCACCATTTAAACCCACTGTTTGAATACATCTTTTCGCGTTGGCCGCCCGGAGTTATCGGGCGTTCAGACCAAACCGTAAATTGCTGTCCTGTCCAAGAAAGTATTTTAGGCACAAAAAGATCGACAAGATGCTCAGCATTAACCAAGCCCCACCCCACAGCATCGTGGTGCCACCGAATTCCTCGGCCAGCATATAGGCGTCCGAGCGCATGCCCGAACGTCGGATCGTGTCGTCAAAAATATCATAGGGAACATAGATCATGCTGGTCAGCCCGATGATGCGCAGAAACAGATCGCAAACCGGCCGGCTCAGAAACCATGCCATCGCAAGCATAGCGGTGCCCACGCCCACACAGAAAGCCATCGCAAAGGGATCGCGGACGTAGAGTACTGTCACCAACAGCATGAGGATACCGAAACCACCAAGCACCACTCGGTCCCAGTGCGTGCGCAAGGCGATGATCAACAGCCCAATCCCAATCACCAGAGATCCGAGATAGCCAGCAAACAGGCTCAGGAACCGATTTCCACCACGACCGATAACCAGACCGCCTTGCTGCGGTGAGATGGTGAAACTCTCCACTGATCCGCCAGTGAAAATAATGACCAACGCATGTGAAAGCTCATGCAGGAAAACAACCAGTATTTTTAGGGGAAGCACCACCGGCGTGGCCCAAAACACGAAAACCAGCGCGACAATTGCGATCAGTTGCCAATGGCCTTTGATCAGGGTCATCACGTGCACCGGGTAGAGCTACGATCAGCCCTCGCCCTGTGCCTCGGACCGGCTTTTGCCTGCCACGTTCAACGCCAGCGTCGCCGCCATGAACCCATCCAGGTCCCCATCCAGAACCCCCTTGGTGTCCGAAGTCTCGTGATTGGTCCGCAGGTCTTTCACCATCTGATAGGGCTGCAACACGTAAGACCGGATCTGGTTGCCCCAGCCCGCATCTCCTTTGGCCTCGTGAGCCGCGTTGATATCTGCGTTCCGACGGTCCAATTCCTGTTGATACAGCCGCGATTTCAGCGCCTTCATCGCGATATCACGGTTCTGGTGCTGCGACTTTTCGGAACTGGTCACAACGATCCCGGTCGGGATGTGCGTGATCCGCACTGCCGAGTCGGTTGTGTTCACGTGCTGACCACCCGCGCCCGAAGACCGATAGGTGTCGATCCGAATGTCTGAGGGGTTCACCTCGATCTCGATATTGTCGTCCACCACCGGATAAACCCAAACCGAGCTGAATGAAGTGTGCCGCTTGGCCGCCGAGTCATAGGGCGAAATCCGCACCAGACGATGCACACCGCTTTCGGATTTCAACCAGCCATACGCATTGTGGCCGGAAATCTTATAGGCGGCGGATTTGATCCCCGCCTCTTCGCCCGCGGTCTCGGACTGCAGCTCGACCGTGTAACCTTTCTTCTCGGCCCAACGCACGTACATCCGCGCCAGCATCGAGGCCCAGTCACAGCTTTCCGTGCCACCCGCGCCAGAGTTGATCTCAAGGAAGGTGTCATTGCCATCGGCCTCGCCATCCAGCAGCGCCTCAAGCTCTTTCTTGGCGGCCTTGGCTTTCAGCTTCTTGATCGCCTCTTCAGCGTCGGTGACGACCTCTTCGTCCTCTTCCATCTCACCCAGTTCGATCAGTTCGATATTGTCATTCAGATCGGTTTTGATGGATTCATAGGTCTCGATCGCGTCAACCAGCATCTGACGCTCGCGCATCAGTTTCTGAGCGTTCTCGGGGTTGTCCCACAGATTGGGATCCTCGACACGCGCGTTGAATTCCTCAAGACGATGAGGCGCGGTTCCATAGTCCATACGCTGCGCCAGCAGCTCCAGCGACTTTTCGATTTCCGCCACGGTATTCTGGGTTTCGGCGCGCATGGTCTTGTCCCAACTTGCTCAATCAGGCCTGCGTGATAGCAAGAGCTTGAGACCACCACAAGGCGGGTGAGCCGCGAATGACGGATGTACTACTCGACTTTCCCCGGAGTTGGGGGCTGACGATTATGGAACCGGTCGCAGACACCGGGTTGGCCAAGCTGTGGAAAGTTCGGACACCCGACGGCGCGTTCGCGGCTCTCAAGCTGTACCATAAATCTGATCGCGGCAACGAGGCCCCGGCGGCACAGCTTTTGTCGCGCTGGCAAGGTCGTGGAGTTGTTGAGGTATTTGCCGAGGCAGGAAATGCCGTTCTGATGGAATGGCTCGATGGTCCGCCCTTAGGCGATGTCGCACGCGGTGGAGACGCAGACCGCGCGTGTTGCTCATTGGCGGAGGCAGCGCGGCGGCTACACGCAGAACCGAGAATAAACCCAACAGGGTTGAAAGATTTGAATGCGGTCTTTGCACCGATGTTCCGGTGCGCCTTTTCATCGAATTGCCCAAAGTCTTTGAAAAATGACATGACGCGCGCGATAGGTTTGGCGCGATCCCTTTTAGATTCTCAGGCAATTCAGACCCCTCTGCATGGCGACCTGCACCACGACAACGTCATTCAAACCCAGCAAGGATTAAAGGTCATCGACGCCAAAGGATACTTGGGCGACCCGGCCTTTGAACTGGCCAATGCTTTACGTCACCCTAAGGGTTTAC
Source organism: Ruegeria atlantica (assembly GCA_013032095.1). GTDB lineage: Bacteria > Pseudomonadota > Alphaproteobacteria > Rhodobacterales > Rhodobacteraceae > Ruegeria > Ruegeria atlantica_E. The sequence goes on from WQBJ01000004.1 coordinate 176,097, forward strand.
CGGACCTGGTGCGCAAGCCTGAACAGATGGTTCTGTGTAATGCACTCTATGCCAAAGCGATGAAAGTGCAGCCCAAACGCCTGGCGCAATGGGCTGCAGCAAAATGTGCCTTGTCGATCTTCTGGCGTTCCGGCGGGACTATCACGAACGACGACGAGGCAGATTTGCTCGCGCTGTTCCTAAGAGCGGCCGATCAGTAAAGACCGCCGCCCTGTAGATCGCCCTGGCTGGCATTCGGTCCCACGGTGATCGTGTTTCCGGTCGATGTAGTGACCTGACGACCCGAGCTGGCTTCCTCAAACAGCGGCAGGTCCGAACCCATCGCAAAACCACCGTCGTAGACGCGGTCGATGAAACCGTCGACGCCGTCACGGAAATACTCGGCCACCACATAGTCTCCGGTCGCGTCTGCGGGCAGACGAGCACCACTGAAGCGATCGATCTTGATGAAGTGGCCACCAGGGGGCACTTCGAACGGACCGCCGCCATATTTCTCGACCGCTTTCTCCATGAAACTCTGGAAGACTGGGCCACACATGGTGCCACCGTAAGCTCCGCGTCCCATCGGGCGCGGACGGTCATAACCGATGTAGCAACCAGCAACGATGTTAGAGGTGAAACCGATAAACCATGCATCCTTGGATTCGTTGGTGGTCCCGGTCTTGCCCGCTGTCGGCACCGGTAGGTTGACGACGCGCGATGCTGTGCCGCGATCCACAACGCCCTTCATCATCGACGTCAGCTGATACGCGGTAATCGCGTCCATGACCTGCCAGCGATCGGTCACGATCGTGGGCGACTCGTCTGGCTCTAGCCAGCTTGAGTTACAATCCACGCACTGGCGGTCGTCGTGACGATAGATCGTTTTGCCGAACCGATCCTGAATGCGGTCCACCAGAGTGGGTTCCACCCGTTCGCCACCATTTGCAAACATCGCATAGGCAGCAACCATTTTGTAAAGCGTTGTTTCCTCTGACCCCAAAGAGTTCGCCAAAAACGAGCCCATTCGGTCGTAGACGCCAAAACGTTCGGCGTAACCCGCAACAACCGGCATCGTAACCTCTTGAGCCAGTCGAATGGTCATCAAGTTCCGCGACTGTTCGATCCCGGTACGCAGCGGTGTCGGGCCATAGAACTTGTTCGTCGAGTTCTTGGGCCGCCACAGGCCTTGCGGCGTGTTCACCTCGATCGGTGCGTCTACGACGATGGTCGCCGGGCTATATCCGCTGTCCAACGCGGCGGCATATACGAAGGGCTTAAAGCTCGACCCTGGCTGGCGCTGTGCCTGCGTGGCGCGGTTGAAGACCGAGTCTTGGTACGAGAACCCGCCCTGCATCGCCAGAACACGCCCCGAGTTCACGTCCATTGCGACAAAGCCGCCCTGCACTTCAGGCACCTGACGGGCGGACCATTGGCCCTCTTCCCCGGCCATCACCAGAATAACATCGCCGCGTTTGAAGTTGTCGAAGAAATTACCCTGCATCCACTCGATGTCCGAGCGTGGGATGACACCATCCGCCGGACCATCCTCGATACCTACCGTCAGAGATTGCTCCGCGACGTTCAGCACGACTGCCGGATACCATTGCGTCGGCAAAACCACGTCGCGAGGGATCTCCATGATCGCCAGCGCTTCACGCCATTGGGTTTCATCACCCAGTTTCTCTTCGGGAATTACCTCGTCCGTACCGCGCCATTTACCACGCGAGCGGTCATATTTCTGCAGCGCAGTCCGCAACGCTTCGGCAGCCTCGACCTGCATTTCCTCGTCCACCGAGGCCCGGACGGTGAAGCCGCCGGTAAAGAACTCGCCCTCACCGAAATCCTCGCTCAGCTGGCGGCGGATTTCGTCGGTGAAATAATCACGCGGCGGCAGCGCGGTGCGGAAGCTTTCAAAGTCGCCGTTCTGGACCGAGCGCAGAGGCATCTCGACCTCTGCATCATAGGTCGCCTGATCGATATAGCCGTTCTGCCGCATTTCCCGCAGCACATAGTTGCGGCGGTTCAACAGGCGGTCTTTTTGTCGGACCGGGTGGTAATCCGACGGTGCCTTGGGCATCGCGGCCAGCGTAGCAGCCTCATGCGGCGCCAGTTCCTGCAGCGTCTTGTTGAAGTAGGTCTGGGCTGCGGCGGTCACACCATAAGAGTTCTGGCCCAGAAAAATCTCGTTCATGTAGAGTTCGAGAATCTGTTCCTTGTCCAACGTATCCTCAAGCCGGGTCGCGAGGATGATCTCTTTGATCTTGCGCTCTGCGCGACGGTCGCCGGACAGCAGGAAGTTCTTCATCACCTGCTGCGTGATCGTGGACGCACCGCGAACGTTTTCCCCCTTAGACTTCACCGCCTCGACCCCGGCCGCGATGATACCGCGCGGGTCATAGCCCTGATGGGTGTAGAAGTTCTTGTCCTCGGCAGAGATGAACGCCTGTTTCACCAAGTCGGGGATTTCCTCGGAGGGGGTGAACAGACGGCGTTCCTGCGCGAATTCGTCGATTAACTGGCCTTCGCCCGAGTAAATTCGGCTGATCGTCGGCGGCTTGTACTGCGCCAGCGATTCATGGCTGGGCAGGTCGCGCCCATACATCCAAAAGACCGCGCCAATTACCAACGCAGCCATAAAAATACCTAAGGTTACGAGGCTGAAGATCGCCCCGAAAAACGAAAGAATGAAACGGATCACGTTACTGCCTTTTACTCGCGGTGCCGCCTATATAGTGGTGCTCCGGCGCCGGGTCAAAACACGATGGCTAATAATAGCCGGTTTGTGCCGTAGGGTCACTGGCCAATTAGCGATCGTTTGACCAGATCTTCCTGTCGCCATTGCTCTAATCCGTTCAGGATTCCAAGCGCCATACCCCTACGCCATTCGGAATTTTGGATGTTTTTTAGATCTCGGGGGCTGGACAGAAATCCAAGCTCAACCAGAACAGACGGGATATCCGCTGCCTTGAGCACCGAAAAAGAAGCCGTGCGGATCGGGCGGGTGTTCATAGGCCCGCCCTGCTGTGCCATCCCCTTGGCCAACGCCCGCGCCAAAGCATCTGTCCGAGGTCGGGTCTCCTGTCTGGCAATATCCAGCAGCACGTCCGCCACTTGATCGTCCGCGCCGCTCAGGTCCACTCCCGAGATCAGGTCGCCCCGATCATGCCGCTCGGCCAGTTTGTGACTGGCTACGTCCGAGGCATCGTCAGACAACGTATAAACAGCCGCCCCATGCGCCCGGCCCTCGGACAGAATGTCTGCATGCAGCGAGATAAACACATCCGCACCTGCCTGATGCGCCAGTGCAATACGGCGCTCAAGGCTTACAAAATGATCGTCCACGCGAGTCAAAACTACCTGATAGCCGCCAGCACGCAGCAGTGCTTCGCGCAGTTCACGCGCAAAGGTCAGCATAAGGGTTTTCTCGTCCGTCCCTCCGGCCTCGGCCCCTGGGTCGATCCCGCCATGACCGGGATCCAGCATCACCAACAACGGGCGTGTCCCGTCCTGCCCCGGCATCACAGGCGTAACCGCCGGTTCGGGCAAATCCCACCCAGGTTGACGTGGTGCACCGGCGCTGGCGGTAAAGCTGTCGAAATCAGTGCCCATCAGGCTAAGCGACAGTTTTGCCGTTCCTGCGACCTGATCCACCTTCAGTTCGGACGTGTCGACGGCCAGAGGCGCACCAAGCTCCAGCACCATGCGCGACCATCCCGGCACATAAGCCCCGAACTGCACATCGCTGATCCGATCTGTTTGCAAAAAGGTGTCGGCTTCCAATCCGGTCCAGTCGACCTCCTGAAAATCCAAAACCATGCGGTAAGGATCGCGCAGGGTGAACACGCGGTACGGCACACCCTGACTAAGGCCAAGCTCAACACGCACTCCGGCGCGGCCGTCATCCGTGATGCGGCTTTGGTCTGGCAGCACGCGCGCAAGCGCACTGAAATCATGCGCGAGTGCAGCACCGGTCAGCGCCCAGATCAGCGCGATGGCGTAGAAAATCCTGCTCATGGCCTCAAGTTTTCCCGAGATCGTTTGGCCGACACCCTAGCCGACCGGGTCGATTTTGTGAACGGTTTAGGCCGGAGTTGTGATCGCACCACGCTCGACCATGAAGCGCTGCAGGCGGAGAAGCCCTTCCTCGATATCCGCCGTCGATCGCGCGTAAGAGAACCGCAGCGTTTGGTGGCCACGTTCGGGGTCAAAATCCAGCCCCGGTGTGACGGCCACACCTGCCTTATCCAGAATTTCACCAGCAAAGGCGCGGCTGTCATCGGTCAGGTCGGATACGTCGGCATAAACGTAAAAGGCACCATCCGGCGGAGCGATATTGGTGAACCCCGCCTTGGGCAAACCCTCCAGCATCAAAGCGCGGTTCCGGCGGTAGACGTCCAGATTGGCCTCCAATTCGTCCTCGCAATCCATTGCGGCCAAAGCAGCAACCTGACTGGCATGAGGCGCGCAGATGAACATGTTCTGGGCTATGCGCTCAACGACGCGAACCTGATCCTCGGGCACCACCATCCAACCAACACGCCAGCCGGTCATTGAGAAGTACTTAGAGAACGAATTGATCACATAACATTCATCCGTCAGTTCCAGCGCAGTGACGGCTTTGGCCTCATATTCCAATCCGTGGTAAATCTCATCACTGATGAACGAGGCCCCCTGCCCGTGCGCCGCTTCGATCAGCGCGCGCATTGCCGCATGGTCCAGCATGGTGCCGGTGGGATTGGCTGGAGACGCGACCATCAGACCCTGCAAGTCGAGCCCCGCGAAATCGGCGGGTACAGGTTGCAGGCGGTTTTCAGGCGCTGTCGGAAGGTCAACAGGAACCAGACCCAGCGCTTTCAGAATTTGACGGTAGGACGGGTAGCCGGGTGCGCCGATACCGACGCGATCACCGCTATCGAACAGGGCCGTGAAAGCCAGCAGAAATCCGCCCGAGGATCCCGGGGTGATCACCACCCGCTCGGGGTTCAGATCAACGTTGTACCACTCGCCGTACAGCCGTGCGATCCGTTGGCGCAGCGCAGTCAAACCCAGGGCAACTGTATAGCCCAGCGGCGCTTGCTCCATAGCCGCAGCAAGTGCCTGAACGGCACCCTGAGGTGCACCGGTCCCCGGCTGACCAACCTCCATGTGGATAATATGGCGTCCGGCCTCTTCGGCTTTGCGCGCGGTCTCCATCACGTCCATCACAATAAACGGATCGACCCCGGACCGGGTTGAGTTTCTCATGCCCATCTCCCATGTTGCAGCCATGGCTTTTGAACGCTTATCCAAGGTGACGTCAATCCCGGCCCTGTTGCTGGTGACAGTGACATGGATGGCAAGCGGCGTTCCGACGACCGCTCAAAGCCTGATCCGAGATCCCGATATCGAGCACGGGCTGCGTGAACTGGCCTTTCCTGTCCTGCGCGCGGCCGGGCTGAACACCAATCGGGTCAAGATAATCGTGGTCAATGACGGGACGTTTAACGCTTTTGTCATCGATTACAGTGCGATTTACCTGAACTACGGATTGATCCTCAGCGTTGAAAGCCCTGAGATGTTGCAGGCCGTCATCGCCCACGAGGCTGCCCACATTGCCAATGGCCATCTGGCCCGGCGGGTGGAAAATCTGCGAACTGCAAACCGCAATGCCGGTTATGGTACCGCGTTGGCACTGATCGCTGCGCTCGCAGGTGGCGGCGAAGCCGCAGCAGGCATCGCTGCAGGCACTCAAAGTGCGGCCCTGCGTAGCTTTCTTGGCCATACCCGTGCAGAGGAATCCTCAGCCGACCGCAGTGCGGCCAGCTACCTTAGGTGGGCCGGAATCTCACCTGCCGGGATGGTCGCGCTACATCGCAAATTCGCGGGTCAGGAATTGCTGAGCACTATCAATCAGGATCCGTATATGCGCTCGCATCCGACCAGCCGAGAACGTCTGCGCGCGGCCGAAGCGTTTATGGAGCAGTACGGCGACTGGTCGAAATCTGACCCTAATGCTGAATATTGGTTCGCGCGGGTTAAAGGCAAACTCTCTGCGTTCCTACGGTCGCCCACTTGGACCATGCGGCGCGCGAAAGAAGAAAGCGCGCAGGATGTCCGCCTGATGCGCGAAGCGTCAGCCTATCACCAGAACCGAGATCTGACCAATGCGCGCGCTGCTATAAACGGCGCACTGGCCATTCGACCGGACGATCCGTTCTATTACGAACTCAAAGGTCAAATTCTGCTGGAGAACCGTCAGGTCCAAGAGGCTGTGACGGCCTATGAAAATGCGGTCGAGATGGCACCAAATGACTCATTGATCCTCGCGGGATACGGACGCGCTCTGTTGGCAAATGGCCAGACGAAGAACGCGCTGCAAGCGCTTGAAAAAGCGCGGCAGAGGGATTACCGAAACGCCCGCTTGATGCAGGACCTTGGCGTGGCCTATGCCAAGGTCGGGAATAATGGCATGGCCTCGGTCGTGACCGCAGAACGATATGCCTTGCAAGGCCGGTTGGACGACGCAGGCATTCATGCAAAACGAGCCGTCAGGCAACTGCCGGAAGGCTCACCGGGTTGGCAACGGGCACAGGATGTGCTGATTGCCTCGGAACGCGCAATGAAAGCGAAAAGGAAACGGAAATGATCCTCAGACATGCAGCACCCGCCCTTCTGGGGCTTTCCCTGATGACAGGCCCAGTGCAAGCGCTGGATTTGAACGCGCTCAGCGCCTCGGAAAAGGAAGAGTTCGGCGCACAGGTGCGCGAATACCTGTTGGAGAACCCCGAGGTAATCATCGAGGCAATCAACGTCCTTGAGCAACGCAACGCGATTGCAGAAGCCGCAGCGGACAAAGAGTTGGTCGCGGCCAATGCCGACGAACTGTTCAACGATGGATATAGCTGGGTTGGCGGCAATCCCGATGGCGACATCACGCTGGTTGAATTCATGGACTACCGCTGTGGCTATTGCCGCCGTGCAGTACCGGAAGTCGCCAGTCTGCTGGCCGCCGACGGCAATATTCGTCTGGTGGTCAAGGAGTTCCCGATCCTGGGTGAAGCTTCGGTACTGTCATCGCGTTTTGCCGTGGCCACCAAGAATGTGGCAGGAGACGATGCTTATAAACAAGTTCACGACGCTCTGCTGGAGTTTAGCGGCGAACCGAACGAAGTGACCCTGCGCCGAATTTCAGACGGCCTAGGTCTGGACAGCAACGCGATCATCGCTGCGATGGACAGCGATAAGGTCAACGAAGAAATTGCACGCACCCGCGCATTGGCGCAGCGAATGAAAATCTCAGGAACTCCGTCTTTTGTTCTGGGGACAGAGTTGCTGCGCGGCTTCCTGCCCGCAGATCAGATGCAGCAAATTGCCAACGGCGTGCGCGCAGAGCAAGGCTGAGCACTCGGGGCGGCCAAGCCGCCCCACCGCACACCGGTTCACGATTAAATCTACATGCCTTTTTTAGGGCTTTCCCAAGGACGGCTAAGCTCCAAAACTTGGGTACTTTATCTTGCTTACATAATTTGCTGGACAGGTCGAAGTCCGCTTCCTTCCGGTAATGCACTCCGGTAGACATTCAATCAATGCGCGATTGATTGGGCCGATTTAGAGTAGCTACCACATGAAGAATAAGGGTGTTGTCCTATATTACGTGACGGCAGGCTGGGCCATTTTGACGGTCGCAACCGGGCTGTATTTTCTAATTTCCAGAACGAGACCAACAGCGGACGTCGAAGCGTTTTACAAGAACAGACCAAGCACTTTCCAAGTAGGAAGCTGAGACCCCGGTGATGCGAGATTGCTCAGCATCAAAGCGAGGCCGGTCTTAGTATGGCGTCACGATCTCGCTGAGATGGCGACGGCCATGGAGCAATTTGACCCCAGTATCCCTGCGGAAGATTGGTCTGAGGTTTTGAACAACGGCGCGCTTGAGCAAGAGCTTGGTCCTGAACGCTTTGCGCGCCTTGAGTGGTTCATCGTCAGCCCAATAAGCACTGCGGGACTTGGGTGTATTGTGCATACAAAGGCTGGAGACTTCGACGGATTCTTCGATCCGTGCAGAGGTGCGCATTTCGATTTGTGGGGCCGCCCGCGGAAAGGCCCAACCAACGAAAACCTGAAGGTGCCACCCCACAAGATCAACGAACAGGGGCAATTTGTTGTTATTGACGTATTAAGACTACCATCGCCGAGATAGGTGATCCAGCGCGCCTTACTCGGCGGCCTCAGCCGTTGCATCCAATTCAGCAGCCTTCTTTTCGACCTCTTCCACGATGTGGTCGATCATCTGGTCGTTTGACATCTTGTGGCTCGCCTTACCGGCTAGATAGACCATGCCTGACCCAGCGCCACCGCCGGTAAAACCAACGTCGGTCATCAGCGCCTCACCTGGGCCGTTTACGACGCAGCCAATGATCGAAAGGCTCATCGGGGTCTTGATGTGCTCCAGTCGTTGCTCCAACGCTTCGACCGTCTTGATCACGTCAAAGCCCTGCCGCGCGCAGGACGGGCATGAGATGATGTTCACGCCACGATGACGCAGACCCAGAGATTTTAAGATCTCATAGCCAACCTTAACTTCTTCTACCGGATCGGCTGACAGGCTGACCCGGATTGTGTCTCCGATACCCATCCACAGCAGGTTGCCCAGACCGATTGCTGATTTGATGGTGCCCGACACCAGACCTCCGGCCTCGGTAATGCCCAGATGTATGGGCGCATCAGTGGCCTCGGCAATGCCCTGATAGGCAGCAGCCGACAGGAACACGTCGCTGGCCTTCACACTGATCTTGAATTCGTGGAAATCATTGTCCTGCAGAATGCGGATATGCTCCAGCCCGCTTTCAACCATCGCCTCGGGACAAGGCTCACCATATTTCTCAAGCAGGTGCTTTTCCAAACTGCCCGCGTTCACCCCGATCCGGATCGAACAATTGTGGTCACGCGCAGCCTTGATGACCTCTTTGACGCGCTTTTCATCGCCGATATTGCCAGGGTTGATTCGCAGACAAGCTGCCCCGGCCTCGGCGGCCTCGATGCCACGGCGGTAGTGAAAGTGGATATCAGCCACGATCGGCACCGGGCTCTCCCGGACGATCTCTTTCAAGGCCTTCGAGGACGCCTCATCCGGAACCGACACGCGCACAATATCTGCGCCAGCTTCGGCCGCAGCTTGAACCTGTGCCACGGTTGCAGCCACGTCGGTCGTCAGCGTGTTTGTCATCGTCTGAACTGCGATTGGCGCGTCGCCCCCGACCGGAACGTCTCCGACCATGATTTGACGGGATTTGCGGCGATAAATATTGCGCCACGGGCGAACATGATTGAGCGACATGAGGACGGATCCAAGACAACCTGAGTTGCGTCTTTAGATAGTCCGGCTAAGGGGCCATCGCAATGGCTAGATCACTCAACTGGCTCTTCCGAAACCTGCGCCTGAAGTTCGGCAACCAACTGTTTGAGCGCGCTGTTCTGTTCTGCCTCAAGATCGGCAACGGCATAAGCCTCAGCAACAGCATCCTTGGACAGGACCACACCCTTTGCCACCGTCCCTGGCGCACCGACAGGCCCGAAGTGCTCGCCATTCATCGAGAAAAACACTGACCCTGCGGCACCAGCGCGCAGCTGCGGCGGTTCTTCGGTCAGCGGCACCTCGAACACGCTGCCCTGCTCGACTGTGCCAAGCGTGCCTTCGAAAATCACACTGCCATCCGCGGCGGTAACCCGCATCCAGGCGGGATCAACCGCGACAATCTTGAGTGTCGTATCAATCTGCTCGACCACTTGCGGCAAAGCCGGGCGTTCAACTGTGTGAACCTCGGCCACTTCGATCTTGGGCGGTTCCTGCGGCAGGAAAGTGCCAACCTTGCGCGGGTCCAGCGTGGAAATCGGTGCGTCGCGGGCGACCAGAACCGGAACGTCCAGCGCCTGTGGACGATACAGCCGGTCCAGCGCCTCTGTGCTGGGTGTGTCCACAGTCGCAACCTCGGCCTCAACACTGGTGCGTGCGGCATCCAGCGGATCGAGGTCAGACAGAACGACTGGAGCTTGCTCGACCGGGCTGACTTGCACCTGCTGAATTTTGTTCAGTACCGACCAGCCGCCATAACCAATGCCACAAATCACCGCGACAAGAACCAACGAGGATCCAATGGCGCGCGGTTCAATTTGGCTGACGAGGGATTCTCGACCTGGAAGGTAGGGCGTGTTAGGCGAAATGAAGGGATCACGCCCCATCGGACCTTTTGCAGCAACAGCCCCGCTCGGCTTGCGCACAACCGATGCCTCAGCCGACATGCCATGTGCGACCTCGAACCCACTTTCCTTGCAGAAAGCCGCAAAGGTGTCATCCGGGTTCATCCCTAGATAACGGGCATAAGAACGCACATACCCGGCGATGAAGCCGGGTGTGTCGAATGCCTCTGGATTGGCGTCTTCGATGGCAGCGATGTAGTTGGCTTTGATCCGCAACTCGCGCTGAACATCCAAAAGGGATTTGCCCATAGTTGCACGTTCGCCGCGCATCCTATCGCCAAGCCGAACCTCATAATCGTCAAAACCCTTTGGCCTGACGTCGGCTTCATCCTTGGAATCGCGCTGAGATCTGCGCCCAATCATCCCTGCTGCCCCATTCTGCCTGTGCGTGTTTCACGCTAACGGCGAATCGTCCCATTAACGATTCGTCCGATGATTTTGTTAGCTTAAGCGTAACACATAGCAAACACGATGCACACTTTGGCGTGAGGTTATCCCGCAAGTTCGGCGCGATTTAGCGCACAATGTGACCAAAGTTCGTCCATAGCTTGCACCAGACGGTTCATTTCGTCGGGTCCATGAACAGGTGACGGGGTGAACCGCAGACGCTCGGTTCCGCGCGGAACGGTTGGGAAATTAATCGGCTGAACGTAAATTCCGAAGTCTTCCAGCAATCGGTCGCTGAGGATTTTGGTGTGCACAGGGTTACCAACAATCACAGGCACAATATGACTGCCATGGTCGATCAGCGGCAGGCCCAACCCCTTCAGACGCATTTTGAGGATCTTGGCTTGAGTCTGGTGCTGCTCACGCAGTTCAGGTGCGGTTTTGAGGTGGGCAACCGATGCGGCAGCGCCTGCTGCGACAGCAGGCGGCAGCGAAGTCGTAAAGATGAAGCCTGGCGCATAAGAACGCACAGCATCACACATTTTCTCGCTGGCCGCGATGTAACCACCCATCACGCCATAGGCTTTGGCCAGCGTGCCGTTGATGATGTCAATTCGATGCGCCAAACGATCGCGCTCGGTGACACCACCGCCGCGTGGGCCATACATGCCAACCGCGTGGACCTCGTCGATATAGGTCAGAGCGCCGAACTCGTCGGCGAGATCGCAAATCGCTTCGATCGGTCCGAAATCACCATCCATGGAATAGACGGATTCAAAAGCGATCAACTTAGGAGCTTTCGGATCGTCGGCCTCAAGCAACTCACGCAGATGTTCAACGTCGTTGTGGCGGAAGATGCGCTTGGCCCCGCCGTTGCGGCGTACGCCTTCGATCATCGAAGCGTGGTTCAGCTCATCTGAATAGATGATCAGGCCAGGGAACAGCTTGGGCAGTGTGCTGAGCGTTGCATCATTGGCGATATAAGCGCTGGTAAACAACAGCGCGGCCTCTTTGCCATGCAAATCGGCCAGTTCAGCCTCTAGCTGCTTGTGGTAGACCGTAGTACCCGAGATGTTGCGTGTACCGCCCGAGCCTGCGCCGGCTGCATCAACGGCATCGTGCATTGCGTTCAGAACAACCGGGTTCTGCCCCATGCCTAGGTAGTCATTGCCACACCAAACGGTGATGTTCTGCTGCGACCCGTCCGGGCGCGTCCACACTGCGTGCGGGAAGTGGCCATTGCGGCGTTCGATATCAATGAAAGTCCGGTAGCGTCCTTCATCATGCAGCCTGGCAATCGCTGTATCGAGCTGAGCAGTATAGTCCACCGGTGTCTCCTTACCTGCCCGACTCATGGCTTTCTTGGCCGGACGATATTCCTGACGCCTTCACCGGACGAAGCCGGAGTTGCGCCAATGCGTTCCCTTGTGCCCATTACGTATAAACAACATTGGGACCACATATTTGATTTGCATCAAATATCCCCTCACACCGGTGTCGACAAGTAAAGTTACGGCCATCAGACGCGAGGAAACGACGCAGGCACCCGTGTGGTTTCCGATATTATACCATATTCCCGGAAAAGCGCACTGGACGGCGCCGATGGCGCTGATAGGGTTCCGGCCAAATCTCATTAGCAGGAGAACCCCATGTCGTTAGACGCTGTTCTGAACCGCATCGACGCTGATCTGCAAACCTCGATCGACCGCCTGATGGAACTGTTGCGCATTCCGTCCATCTCAACAGACCCGGCTTATGATGCACAAGTGGATCAGGCCGCCGACTGGCTGGTGGCTGATCTGCAAAGCATTGGCATCGCTGCAGAAAAACGTGAAACGACCGGCCATCCGATGGTCGTTGGCCATGTCGGAGACGACACCAACGCACCGCATGTTCTGTTCTATGGGCATTATGACGTGCAACCGGTCGACCCGTTGGACCTGTGGAAACGCGACCCGTTTGATCCGGCCATCGAAGACACCGACAACGGCCCCGTCATCCGTGGCCGAGGATCGTCGGACGATAAAGGCCAGTTGATGACTTTTGTCGAAGCATGCCGAGCGTGGAAAGCCGTCCACGGCTCCCTGCCCTGCCGCATCACTTTCTTCTTCGAAGGTGAAGAAGAATCAGGCTCTCCATCCCTGGTTCCGTTCCTGCGAGAAAACGCGGCCGAGTTGAAAGCCGATCTGGCTCTTGTCTGTGACACCTCGATGGTATCGCGCGGCGTGCCGTCGATTGCGTCACAACTGCGCGGCATGCTCAAGGATGAGTTCACCATCATCGGCCCCCGGATCGACCTGCACTCGGGCCATTATGGCGGCCCCGGTCTGAACCCGCTGCGGGAACTGTCGAAAATCGTGGCCTCTTTCTATGACGATGAAACTGGCCGAGTCGCAGTCGAAGGATTCTACGAAGGCGTCCACGAAGTGCCCTCCGACCAACTGCGTCAGTGGGAAGGCTGCGGGTTTAATGAAACCGAGTACCTGAACTCCGTCGGATATTCGCAGCCCCATGGCGAAAAAGGCTATTCGACGCTGGAACAGCAGTGGGCGCGCCCAACGCTTGAGGTCAACGGCTTATGGGGCGGCTACAATGGTGCGGGTTCGAAAACGGTGATCCCATCGCAAGCCCACTGCAAAATCACCTGCCGTCTGGTCGGCGACATGGACCCAGACGCACTGCGCACCAAGGTCCGCAAACACGTTGAGGATCGCCTGTCGCCCGACGCAAAAGTCGAATGGGACAATGACCTAGAGGGGGCTCCCGCCTCGGTCATGAATTTGGACCGGCCCGAATTCGAAGCCGCCCGAGGTGCCCTGTCCGATGAATGGGGCCGTGAGGCTGTTTTCACCGGGATGGGCGGATCAATTCCGGTTGTCGGCTATTTCAATACGGAACTCGGTCTGGATTCGATGCTGGTCGGCTTCGCCAATGATGACGATGCCATCCATTCACCGAACGAAAAATACGACGTGAAAAGCTTCCACAAGGGCATCCGGTCATGGGCCCGCATTTTGGACGCATTGACCAGATAAAGAAAAAGGCACCGCCAGATTGGCGGTGCCTTTGACATTGGGAGGTAGTCCCAAACTTACATATGGATGACCTTGCCATAAGCGTCCAAGACGCTTTCATGCATCATTTCTGACAGAGTCGGGTGCGGGAAGACCGTGTTCATCAGGTCCTCTTCCGTGGTTTCCAACTGACGTCCGACGATATAACCCTGAATCAGTTCGGTCACTTCCGCTCCGATCATGTGGGCGCCTAGAAGCTCTCCGGTCTTGGCGTCGAAAACTGTTTTGATAAGCCCTTCAGGCTCACCCAGCGCAATGGCCTTGCCGTTGCCGATGAAGGGAAAACGGCCCACCTTGATGTCATAGCCCAGTTCTTTGGCTTTGGCTTCGGTGTACCCGACCGACGCGACCTGCGGCTGGCAATAGGTGCAACCAGCGATGCTTTCGGGTTTGACCGGGTGCGCATGTTTGCCGGCAATCAACTCGGCGACCATGACGCCTTCATGGCTGGCTTTGTGCGCCAACCACGGCGCGCCCGCGATATCGCCGATAGCATAAAGACCTTCGACACCGGTACGGCAGAACTCATCGGTGATGACGTGGGTGCGGTCGATTTTCACACCCAAAGCCTCAAGCCCCAGATTTTCGACATTTCCAACGATGCCCACGGCTGAGATCACGGTGTCGAAGTCGTGTTTTTCGACCTTGCCCTTGACTTCGATATGCGCGGTAACCTTGCCCTTGGCACGGTCCAACTGCTTGACCATCGCCTTTTCCATGATGGTCATGCCTTGCTTGGTAAAGGCTTTTTTTGCCAGCCCACTGATCTCGGCGTCCTCAACAGGCAGCACCCGATCCATGACCTCGACCACGGTCGTGTCGGCACCCAACGTGTTATAGAAGCTGGCGAATTCGATGCCGATCGCACCCGAACCGATGACCAGAAGTTTCTTTGGCATCCGTGGCGGCTGCAGCGCGTGCTTATAGGTCCAGACCAGATCGCCATCAGCTTCCAAGCCCGGCAGTTCGCGTGCGCGGGCACCTGTGGCCAGGACAATGTTCTTCGCAGTCAGCTCTTCGGCACCCTTTTCGGTTTTGACCGAAACCTTGCCCTTGGCGGGGATCGTTGCCTCACCCATCACCACGGTCACTTTGTTTTTCTTCAACAGGTGACCGATGCCGCCCGAAAGCTGCGCAGCCACACCGCGCGAACGTTTTACAACAGCGTCCAGATCGTAACCAACCCTGTCAGCCTTGAGGCCAAAGTCCTTGGCGCGCTCCATCAGGTGGAACACTTCGGACGAGCGCAACAGAGCTTTCGTTGGGATACAACCCCAGTTCAGACAGATGCCACCCAGGTGTTCACGTTCGACCACAGCGGTTTTCAGTCCCAGCTGCGCTGCGCGGATTGCAGCAACATACCCGCCCGGACCGGCGCCGATTACGATCAGATCAAAAGATTGTGCAGCCATGTTTCCCTCTCGGCGCAGGTCGATTGAAAAATTAGTTTACCATTAAACTAAATTGCACAACGCATCAACACACCTTTCCCGCGACAAATGCGACGCAGGGTCAACGGTATCAGTTTATGCGGTTTTCAGCCTATACCGGGCACGCTTCAATGGCTAGAACATAGGCACCGGGTTTACCCACTCTTTGCTAAACACAAGTCATTCGAAAGGCTTATCATGGCCAAGACACTCAAGGATCTGCTGCTTGCTCTTCTAAACGCCACCCTAATTCTGTTGGCGATCTGTTTGTTTCTTGGATGGAAGTTGGCATCGACTGTGGACGACATCACCACTGGCTTTTCGGAAAAAGTTCAGATCGTCGGGCCATTAAAAGACGAAATACGAGGCGTTCGCGGAGAACTGACCGCACTGCGCAGTGATCTTGCCAGTATTCAGACGAATGATGGTGAGGCTGACAGCGCTATTGCGCAGCGGATATCCGCGGCGCTGACTACGCTGGATCAATTGGAGCAAAAGATGCAGGCATCTCAGGCCCGCATCGCCGAGATCACGGACTCTCCAGACGAGATGATAAACAGCGCCATAGAAAAAACGGCCGACGAGGTTGCCGACCGCATTATAGCTATCAGAGGGTGCGAACCAGCGTCCTAACTGGCCGCCTGCAGTTCGCGGACTGTGACGCCGTAGCCGCCCATGTCCACATAAGCCGCTTCATGCTCGGTCATTGGGCGTTCAAGCGCTTCGTTCCGATAGGGGAAGCGGCCAAATTTCCGGATCACCTCGCGATGCGCCCGCGCGTGCAACAGATTGCCTTGATCGCCGTCGGTCATGTTCTGACACATCAGGCGCACACAACGTTCCTGATCGCACAGGTTTTCCGAATGCATCATCGGCAAGTAGAAGAACTGCCGGGCGGGCTCATCAATTTTCAGGTCCCAGCCTTTATCAACCGCGCATTTCGCCGCCGACAACGCCGCCCTATCAGACGCGAAAGCCTTGGCGCTACCCCGGAACATGTTGCGTGGAAACTGATCCATCAGGATGATGTAGGCGAGTGCCCCGCTGGGGTAAGTCAGCCAAAGCGAAAACCTGCCTTCATTCGCGGCTTCCCAGGTGGTCAAAAACCGTTCGCGAATTTCAGCGTCCAAGGCATCGTCTTGTAGATACCAACCCTTGGGGCCAATCTCATCTAACCAAAAACTCAATACTTCTTCAGGACCTGCCATTGCCCTAAACTCCGTCGTGTTGTCCTCCCCAGGGACGTAAGTTTATTAAAAGCTGTTTTACAGATTTGTTACAGTAAAAAATTGCAACACTTGCGACATAATCGTGTGTCTTAGGCAACATCTTGCGCCTCTTGCTCGGCTTCAGCGGCTTCGATGGCCACTTCCTGAGCAACTTCAAGCGCAACAGGTGACGCCGTTGGATAGAACGGTGACATCGTTCCGGTTTCATCAACCGGGATCGCGGCACGCTGAGTCGTGCGGTACAGGGCATAAACGGCCATTGTCGCCAGCAGCGCTGCAATGAACAGGAAAAACCCTTGCGGGCCGAAAACAGCGTCGCCCATCAGCCAACCGGTGATCAGCGGTCCTGCAATGGCACCCAAGCCGTTGATGAACAGCAACCCTCCCGAGGCAGCGGCCATATCTTCGTGATCCAAGAAGTCGTTCGCGTGCGCTATCAGCAGGGAGTAGAGCGGGTTCGACATGCCGCCAATCACAAAGGCCGCGGCCAGAAGGATCGTGAAAGAGAATCCAAACATCATACCTACGACAGCAGCGGCGGCCCCTACCCCTGCAACCAGCATAATAAGCGTGCGTCGGTCCATTCGATCCGACATCCAGCCCAACGGGTACTGCAACACCAAAGCGCCAATGTAAAACGCTGCAATAAAGGTCGAAATCTCAACAAGCGTCAGATCTGCTCGGGCACCGTAAACCGACGCCATTCCGAACTGCGCCGAAAACACACCGCCCAGCAGGAACATACCAACACAGCCCAGCGGTGAGTACCCGAACAACTCGCGCAGTGTCATCGGCTTGGTCGTGTCGAACGCCGGAGTTGGCGAGATCGAAAGCAGAATTGGCGCAAATGAAATGGAAACCAGGATGGATGCGACAACGAATGTGTCAAATCCAGCCGGATCACCCAATACCACCAAACCCTGCGCAGTGATGACCCCGGTCATCTGAAAAATCATATAGAGCGAAAGAGCCTGACCGCGGTTCTCGTTACTGGCCGCATTGTTCAGCCAGCTTTCGGCTGTCACATACACGCCGGAAAAGCAGAACCCGATCACAACACGCCCCAAAATCCAGACAAACGGATTGGTCATCAACGGGTACAGGATCATGACGGCCGAAATGAATGAGGCCAGCGCCGCAAAAACCCGCACGTGCCCAACGCGTCGGATCATCTCCGGCGCC
The DNA here is from genome assembly GCA_013032095.1 of Ruegeria atlantica. GTDB lineage: Bacteria > Pseudomonadota > Alphaproteobacteria > Rhodobacterales > Rhodobacteraceae > Ruegeria > Ruegeria atlantica_E. Next base: position 193,617 of record WQBJ01000004.1, read on the forward strand.
AGGCGTGATCCCCCCAAGAAACCCAGAAAATAGGCCGACATCACGAATGACATTTCCAGAGTCGAGAAGCCCTCGATTTCCCCACGAACACCCAGGATCGTCCCTTGCAGGCCGTTCCCGACCATCAACAGGCCGATACCAAGAAGAAGCGCCCATGCGCTAGACAGGACCTGAAGCATTGGGGCCTCCGTAAAATGCCGACCGGGAATAAGGATTCGTTTTGATATGAAAAACTGCTCTGGTCGTGCTTGTCTACGACATTGACAAAGAACGATCCCGACAACGCGCCCTTTATGGGATCAAAAGCGACGCGTCTCCGTAAGAAAAGAACCGATATTTCTGTTCAACTGCATGCGCGTAGACCTCGCGCATTCGATCCTGCCCCATCAGTGCTGAGACCAGCATCAGCAATGTCGATTTCGGCAGGTGGAAATTGGTCATCAGTGCGTCGGTCACATGGAATTCAAATCCGGGGTAGATGAAGATATCCGTCTCCCCCTCCCACGGTTCGATCTGACCAGAGCGCGCGGCGCTTTCGATCAGGCGCAGGGCCGTTGTGCCAACGGGGATGACCCTTCCGCCTGCCGCTTTGGTCGCACGGATTTCGTCAACGGCCGTGGCGCTGACCCGACCCCATTCGGCATGCATCTTGTGCGTGGTCACATCTTCGACCTTGACCGGCAGGAATGTACCAGCCCCCACATGCAGCGTGACATGGCTGAATGTTACACCGCGCTCGGCAAGCGCCTCTAGAAGCGCTTGGTCAAAATGCAACGAGGCCGTGGGCGCTGCAACGGCCCCTGAGTTACGTGCCCAGATCGTCTGGTAATCGGTCTTGTCTTGCTCATCTGCCGGACGCTTGGCTGCGATGTAGGGCGGCAAAGGCATTGCCCCTGCCTGCTCCAAAGCGGCGTCGAAATCCTCACCGGACAAATTGAATTGCAGATAGGCCTGCCCGTCCTCAACCCGATCCAGCGTAGCGCTGAGGTCATCCGAGAACCGGATCTCCTCTGCCGGCTTTACCTTTTTCAGAGGCTTGATCAACGACGTCCAGGTGCCATCGGCCTGAGGCTCCAACAAAGTCGCCTCAATCGCGGCCGAGACCGGACCTTGCGCACTATCACGGTGGCGACGACCGTTCAGGCGTGCGGGGATCACACGGGTGTCATTCAGTACCAGCCGGTCGCCCGGTTGCAACCATTCGGGCAGATCATAGACATGCTCGTCCGACACCGCATCGCCATTGGCCACCAACAAACGCGCCGAGGACCGCGGGTTGGCGGGCCGCGTGGCAATCAGGTTTTCGGGCAATCGGAAATCAAAGTCGCTGAGTTTCATGGCCGCGCCATACAGCGCGTTGCCTCCCGTTTCAACGGTCTGATGCAGGTGCCCCGAAAGTTCGCTTTGGCTCGTCCGGTTTGACGGGCTGCGAATTTGGCCCGTCGGAAACCGTTGGCGCCGGTGCCCTCAGTAAGTTCCGCAGAAACAGCGGCGCCAAACCGGACAACGGGTTAACAGACACTTTTGGCTGCCGCAGTGGGCCAGTTAGGGTGTAGTTGAACCCAATGACGCCCTCGCCCTTTTTGGTGAATACACTGCCTATGGCATTCACCAGATAGATCGGAGAGATCGCACCGCGCAGGTTCAGCATCCCAGAAACCGTGTCGATTGTACCGTCAAATGACAGACCCATTGATGGTCCGATCGCACTGCCGCTGAGGACTTTGACCTGAGTTGGCGTTAGCCGCATCCGGCTTTCGATGGTAGAGAAAAAGATGCCCTGCCCGGCCATTTCGTCCAGCAGACCAACCAGACTGATCGCGTTCAACAGCGCAGCCATCGCCGGAGCGTCCTTGATGCGAGTGTTGGTGATTTTCACGTTCACGTCGTAGTTTCCGGGCCCCGCCACCGGTTCCAGTTGCAGGTTCAAGGATCCGCCGCGCGCTTGGGTGATCATTCCCGCCGACCGCAAAACCGCGCCCGCATCACCAGATGTCAGCGTTACCGCGCTGCGCCCTGAACGCGGAGAGACCTGCCCGCGAACAGGAGCGCCCCCATTCACACTGGCGGTGAATGCGCCGTTGACACCTCCGGTGGTTTGAAATGCGCCCCTGAATCCAGTCAAAGCGATGGTCTCGGTAACTTGCAGGCGATCCAGCACCACGTCCAGTCGTGGCCCCACACCAGAGCCGCCACCACCGCCACTGCCGAAGGCCGCACGCCCCAAGTTCATGACACCGCCAAGAACGCGAATATTGGGTACGGCGCCACCAGTGTTGACCAGTTCAGCAGGGACCGCCAACCAGTTCCCCAAATCGAACGAGCTGAACTGAACGCGGTCAAAATTCCCCTGATTGAAAGAAATTGACGCGGTGGTGCGCAACCCTGCCGCGTTTAGCTTGAGTTCGTCCACACGCAAGTTTTCTCCCAGCGTCGCCGCGACGGTCATTGTGCCCTTTGTTCCCGCCCCTTTGCGCCAACCCAGTTCCGGGATCGCCAAGGCGACCCCTGTCAGGTCAGACGAGGCCGTGAGTTTCGGCGGCTCCCCCGCTCCAATGCCCAAAGCGATATCCGCAGCGCCCTGCCCGGTCAGCATACCCTGAGGTAGACCCGCCTTTAATTCGGTCATAAGACGGGGAGAAAGTTCGATCTGTCCGGTCAACTCACTGCGCTGTGGTTCGCTGCCGCCGATTGGTTGCCGCCACGTGGCCTCAATTGGGACATCCCCGAAAAGCCCATTGCCTGAGACCTCAACCTCTGTCTCGTCGCCCTCAAGGACCAACCGGTCTGCACTTACCGAGAAGCCGGGAACCAGCCTGTCACTTTGAACGTTGTCGATTTCTCCGAGAAAGTGGAACTCCGTCTCTTCGAACTTCAACCCTTTCTTCATTGGCAGAGCCAATGTTCCGGCGAGGCTTACCTTTCCCTCAGCCAGATCAACCGGAAGATTGGCTTTGGTCAGCAATTGCAGCGGCGGTCGGTCGAGGAGCGACAAAGCCGCTGTAGTGCTGCCGCTGGCAGTGATCCGGGTAATAGACGGAGACACGCCCTTGATGCTGGTATCGGGAATAATGAACGAGGTGCCGGTTGCGTCAATCGCACCCCCCTGATCCGCGAATACAACCCCCGCCTCGGCTGTTGCAGTAAAGCGATTATTGATCAGACTGGCCTGTCCCTGCGCGTTCTCAAGCGGTGGCAGCGTCTTGGCGAACCTGATCTTTGCTTTTTCGAACCCGAAATCCAGGTAAATGTCGGGCTTACTGCCAGGCCGCAGCCGTAAGGCAAAATCGACGTCCGAGAACTGGCCTTCATACAGGTTTTGCGCCACCCACACTCGGGGTTTCGGCGCCAGCCTTTCCGGCCAGTAGTTCAGCAACTCATCCGCGTTCATGCTGTCCAAATGCGCATCCAGCTCTGCTGCCCAGCCCTCGGGTTCGCCAATCAGTTTGCCGAACCCCAGCAAGCGATAGTTGGCGTCTTCAACCATGATCTGCCCCAACCGCAGCTCGAATGGGGCAAGTTTCATCTGCATCTCCAAATCGGCCCGTGCCAGTTCCAGCGGTTCAGGGAAAAGGCCGGCCGGGTTGATGGTGAGACTGCTGAGGCTCAGCTGCGAGGTCAGGCTGTCAAGCGCACCGCTCTCAATACCGTTCAGAAACGCTTTGCCTTCGGCCTGAAGGGACCCCCAGGCCGAGACGACCGACACTTCGTTGAAATCCAACTCCTGACGACTTGGGGTATAGGTGAAATAGGTGCTGGCCGACTCGAATGGAATCGGGCGCGTTTCCTGCGTCGGCTGCACCGCCCCCGCTCCGAGGTTCAGTGTTGCAAATAGCGGACCCAACGCCGCGTTGCTGTCGACGCTGCCGCGCAACGCACCTGAAATCGGTGCCTTGAGAACTTGCAACCACGATAGGGCAAGGCTCTGGCTGGCGATATCTTCGGCCGGAAGATCGGTGATCGCGATGCCGAACGCGGCTTGTGGAGTGCCCAAAACACTGGTGTAATTTGCCTCGATCGAACTGGCATAGTCGCGGCCGGTCAGTACTGAAAAGCCCGTGGCCAGATGCATCTCATCCCCGGTTCGGGTGGCGGTGATATGCCCACCGTCGAACACCCAGGCCCGACCAAGCCGCAGGTCTTGATAGTCCAAGGTCAGGGATTCCAGCTCGACCGAGCGCAGACCTGACAAAATGGGCGACAGGAACACATCGTCGGATTGTTCGATCAACTGCGCGAGATCCGGCGCCTGTTGAACTGGTGCACTGCCCGAACCAACGGTCAGTGATAGCGCGCCGTCCAACCCGCGGGTCAACGCAATTTGCGCATCGTGCAAGATAATACGGCGTGGGCGAATCTGCCCGCGCAGTAGCCCGCGCATCGACAGGCGCGTCCGCAAATCCGACACCTGAGCAATTTGTTGTCCTGCTGCATCGCTTATAGTCACGTCAGTCAGTCGCAGCCGCGGTCGCCACTCTTCGTTTATGATGAAACTGGCATCCCCAAATCGGAATTGAAGCCCACCAAGGCTTTGCTCTAGCCGCTGCTCGACCTGTTTGCGCAGCCATTCAGGCGCGTGCAGGTTCTGACCAAACAGAAAGAGCCATCCCGCAAAAACCAGCAGGCCCAGTGTCAGGATAGTCCAACCGGAAAAATGCGCAGCTTTCCGACGGCGCGAGCGGTGATGCCGGGGCTTCTCCGGCTGCGTCGCACTTTTTTCTTTGTGCTGCACCAATTTTCTATCCACGCCTTTTAACCCGCTCGTGCCGCCCTATGATGACGGGCAGCCCTTAAAAAACTTTAGCGGAGTTTCCAATGCCCGACGTTTCAGACATCGCCCCTGATTTCACTTTGCCTCGCGACGGGGGGGGCGAGGTTACCCTGTCCGCCCTGCGCGGTGGCACCGTGGTTTTGTTCTTCTACCCTCGTGATGATACGCCGGGCTGCACCAAGGAATCCATCGGTTTCTCGGAACAACTTCAAGCCTTTGGTGATGCCGGCGCTCAAGTTTTCGGCATCTCGCGCGATAGCGTGGCCAAGCACGACAAATTCGTGGCCAAGCACAACCTGACAACGCCGCTGCTGTCCGACGAGGGCTCGACCGTTTGCGAGGACTATGGTGTGTGGGTCGAAAAGAACATGTATGGGCGCAAGTCCATGGGCATCGAACGCTCGACTTTCATCATCGACGCCGAGGGCAAGATCGCCAGGGTCTGGCGCAAGGTCAAAGTCCCCGGCCACGTGGATGAGGTGCTGGAGGCTGTCCGCGCCCTGTGACCCCTCTCGACCACGGTCGCCATCCGGTCTAAGACCCGCGCAATTGAGCAAGCGGAGAAACCCAGTGTCGAAAACACTGACGCAGATGGCGACCGAAGTTCTGACCACGGCGGACGGGCGGGAGAAAACCGCCCTATCCAAACGTCATTCGGCGGCATGGTTTGAGTCGCGCAAGGGTGAGGCCCCGGCGATCGAGATCGGCACCGCCGAGCCGCCCATGTCTCCGGCCCGCCCGGACAAGCCCGAACTGCTGTCTCCGCGCGAGGTGCCGAAGCGCAAACCCGGAACCGAAGCAGGCCGCATCGCCCTGCTGCACGCGGTTGCCCATATCGAATTGAATGCGGTCGACCTGCACTGGGACATCATCGCCCGCTTTGGACACATCACCATGCCAATCGGGTTTTATGACGACTGGGTCAAATGCGCCGAAGAGGAATCGCGCCATTTCGAGATGGTCTGTGATTGTTTGGAAAGCATGGGCAGCCACTACGGTGCCCTGCCCGCTCATGCCGGTATGTGGCGCGCGGCCGAGGACACGGCCGAAGACCTAATGGGCCGTCTGGCCGTCGTACCAATGGTGCTTGAGGCGCGCGGACTGGATGTTACACCCGGCATGATCGACATTTTCCGCAAGGCCAAGGCCGAACAAGCCATCGCCGCGCTGGAAGTCATCTACGCCGAAGAAGTCGGCCACGTAGCCTATGGATCGAAATGGTTCCACTTCCTGTGCGGGCGCGAAAATGCTGACCCCAAGGACGTGTTTCACCAACTGGTGCGGCGGTACTTCCACGGGGTACTGAAACCTCCGTTCAACGAGGAAAAACGCGCTGAGGCGGGGCTGCCGCCCGATTTCTACTGGCCATTGACCGAAGACCTACCTCCACCGGGTGCCGCGCAGTAAACGTGCTCAACTTGACGTTATCGGCAGATTCCCGCCGAGAATTGGCGGGAAAAAGTAGGTTTCATGTGTGAACTGGTTAACAAACTTGCCCAAAAGGCAAGCGCCCTCTATGCAGTGCGCCCAAGGGACGGCGATCATTCACGACCGATCCCGATCTTGGGGATATGAGGTATAGGCGCGTGCGAACCCGTCTGGCAATCAAACTACACTCACTGCTTGAACGGCATTTCCCGGAGCGCCGGGTCTTTCTGAAATCTGACAACGACACGCGCTTTATCCGGCTTAGCTCGGAAACACAGGTGGCTGCTGTGGCCGGGGTTGCTGTGATTGTTGGCTGGACCGCGGTCGCGACGGCAATCCTGCTGATGGACAACATCGGATCAGGCAACTTCCGCGAGCAGGCCAAGCGAGATCAGGCGACCTATCAGGAGCGTCTGAACATCCTGTCCGCCGAACGCGATGCCCGCGCACAAGAGGCGCTGGCCGCACAGGACCGCTTTAACGCAGCGCTTGAACAAATTTCTGCGATGCAATCCGAGCTTCTGACCTCGGAAAACCGCCGCCGCGAGTTGGAGACAGGGATCGAGGTCATCCAGACCACCCTGCGTACCACAATGAAGCAACGGGAAGAGGCTCGGACCGAACTAGCCGAAATGCAGGTCGAAACCGGTGACGGCGACATGTACGTGACCGCCCTAGCCCACCCCGAGCAGATGAACTTCATGACCGAAGCGCTGGTCCGCACCGCAGCCGAACGGGACCAGATTGCGTCGGACGCTCGGGACGCATTCGATCAGCGCGAAGAACTAGAACTTGAAATCCAACTGATGCAGGAACGCAGCGACGAAATTTTCCGCCAGTTGGAAGAGGCGATGGTGATCTCGGTCGAGCCGCTGGACAAGATGTTCCGCGAGGCCGGAATGCCTACCGACCGGATTATCGAAGAAGTCCGCCGCGGCTATAGCGGTATGGGTGGCCCCCTCACCCCCATCTCTTTCAGCACGCGCGGAGAGGATCTGACCCCCGACGAAATCCGCGCAAACGTGTTGCTGCAACAGATGGACCAGTTGAACCTGTACCGCATAGCCGCCGAAAAAGCCCCCTTTGCAAGCCCGGTGCATGACGTTGTCCGCTATACCAGCGGTTTCGGTTTTCGTCGTGACCCCAAGACAGGCGGCCGTCGCATGCATAACGGAGCTGATTTCGCGGGCGCGCACGGCACCGACATCTTTGCCACCGCCGATGGCGTGGTAACTCATGCGGGCTGGCAATCGGGCTTTGGGCGGCTGGTCAAAATCAAGCACGCCTTCGGAATTGAGACACTTTACGCCCATAACACCAAGATCCGAGTGAAGGTTGGTCAAAGGGTCTCGCGTGGGGATCATATTGCTGATATGGGTAGCACCGGACGGTCTACCGGTACGCATCTGCACTATGAAGTACGCGCAAACGGAAAACCTGTTAACCCAATGACTTATATCAAGGCTGCGAGAAATGTTTTCTAAGAACAAAATCAACGAGCCCGCACCGAGCACCGCTGAGACGGCAAAGCCTGCCGCTCCGGCGACACCTGCGGCCCCTGCCCCTTCGGAAAGCAAGGCGACATCCGCGCCCAAGCCCAAACCTCCGGCATCGGTTCTGTCTTCGGACCTGCACATTACAGGCAACCTGAAGACAACAGGTGACATTCAGGTTGAAGGCACTGTCGAAGGCGACATCCGCGCGCACCTGCTGACCATCGGTGAAACCGCAACCATCAAAGGCGAAGTCACCGCCGATGACGTCGTGATCAACGGCCGCATCGTTGGCCGTGTACGTGGCCTGAAAGTGCGCCTGACCTCGACCGCCCGCGTCGAAGGCGACATCATCCATAAGACCATCGCCATCGAAAGCGGTGCGCATTTCGAAGGCTCTGTGCAGCGTCAGGACGATCCCCTGAACCCCGGCCGCAGCGCCAAATCCGGCGCCAACCCGGCGGCTGAGGTCAAACAGTAACGCTGACCCCATATCCGAATGATCAAACGCCGCAGGACACCCTGCGGCGTTTTCTTTTGCCTTGCTGCCCGGCATTGTCAGTATAGGGTTCTGACATGTTGATCTTTTTCTCAATCCTGCTGCTCATCGTTGGCTTTTTCGTTTACCGTTACTGGTCCAAATCGCAGGCGCGTCAGGAACTGCTGGCCACACCTCTGACCAACCATCAGCGCAGTGTGATCGAACATAAGGTGCCGCTGATCCGCCGATTGCCCCCTGACCTGCGCGCCAAGCTGGACGGCAAGGTGAATCTGTTTCTGGATCAGGTGCAGTTCCACGGCTGCGACGGGTTGGAAGTTACTGAAGAGATGGAATTGGCCATCGCCGCCCAAGCCAGCCTGCTGCTGGTCAACAGCGACCTGTGGTACGACCATTTGACAACCATCTTGATCTACCCGAGCGCCTTCAAATCCCGTCAACGCAGGCAGGATGGATATGTGGTCAGCGAAAAGGAAATTGTCCGCACCGGAGAAAGCTGGGATCGCGGACCGGTCATCCTGTCGTGGTCGCACAGCAAACAGGGCGCTGCGAACGACCATGATGGTCAAAATGTGGTTCTGCACGAATTCGCGCATCAGGTCGACGACCTGTCGGGCGGCACCAACGGCGTTCCGATCCTGAGCGACGGACAGAGCTTTGCGGAATGGGAGCGTGTGTTTCTGACTGCCTATGACGCCCATGTCCACGCTGTCGAGCATCACCAGCATACTGTCATCGATCCCTATGGCGCTGTGGGGCATGAAGAGTTTTTTGCCGTCTCGGTCGAAGTGTTTTTTGAACAACCGCGACAATTGAAAGCTGCTGTTCCGGAGGTGTACGAGCAACTCTCCAAATTGTTCCGGTTGGACCCCGCCACCTGGGATTAAGACCTGCCGAATACGTTCGGTGTTACGTCAGTTTCACAAAAATCGATTTTTGAATTACACTGAAACCCATTGTTTTCTGGAGGGCTTTTCATGTCATCAAAACTCATGGCCGAATTCTTCGGCACGTTCTGGCTGGTGCTGGGCGGCTGCGGTAGCGCTGTTCTGGCGGCAGGCGTTGCCGATGTGGGCATCGGTTGGTTGGGTGTTTCCTTTGCCTTCGGCTTGACGGTTCTGACCATGGCCTATGCGGTCGGACACATATCGGGTGGGCATTTCAACCCGGCGGTCAGCCTCGGCCTTATGATCGGCGGAAGGTTCCCGGCCCAAGAGTTGATCCCCTACTGGATCGCGCAGGTGATCGGCGCAATCGCCGCCGCAGCCGTCCTTTTTCTGATTGTCAGCGGCGCACCTGGATTTGAGGGGGTTGGCGGATTTGCCTCGAACGGCTACGGAGAAGCCTCGCCCGAGGGCTATTCGATGATGTCCGCATTGGTGATTGAAATTGTGATGACCGCGTTCTTCATCATCGTCATTCTTGGTGCAACATCAAACTTTGCGCCCGACGGCTTTGCCCCGATCGCAATTGGTTTGTGCCTAACTCTGATTCACCTGATTTCGATCCCAGTGACCAACACATCGGTCAATCCGGCGCGGTCTACCGGTGTGGCGCTGTTTGCTGACGCTCCGGCGCTGGCACAACTCTGGCTGTTCTGGGTCGCGCCTCTGATCGGCGCTGCCATCGGGGCGCTAATATGGCAGGTAATGGGAGACGACTGAGCCCAAGAAAGCCCCGATGATCATACACATCGGGGCTTTTCTATTTATTCGGTGACGGTGACTTTTTTCATCACGTCCGGCTGGCCGATCACAGTGCCGTTGGGGCCATCGCCCCGCTTGATCGCATCCACCACATCCATACCGTCAGTGACCTGACCGACAACCGTGTACGCTCCGTTCAGATGCGGGGCGGGTGCAAACATAATGAAAAACTGCGAATTAGCACTGTCCGGGTCCTGCGCCCGCGCCATGCCTACAACACCGCGGTCGAAGTTGTAATCCGAGAACTCGGCGGGCAGGTCAGGGCGATCAGACGCACCTGTTCCGGCACGACGCATGTCGCCACCGATACGGCCAAATTCAACGTCTCCGGTCTGCGCCATGAACCCGTCTATCACGCGGTGGAACACCACCCCGTCATACTTGCCCTCAGCTGCCAGAGTGCTGATTTGCTCAACGTGTTGCGGCGCAAGGTCATCGAACAGGTCGACAGTGACGGTGCCGTTGGCGCCCTCACCTTCGATCTCGATCTGAAGGCCTGTGGCCAGGGCGGGGCTGGCCAGAAGGGCAAAAGTAGCGGCCAGCTTATACATCAGCCGCTACCTTGACGCTGATCATGCGATCCGGGGTCGCAGGCGGCTCACCGCGGGTGATGGCATCAACATGCTCCATGCCTTCAATGACGCGGCCGTAAACGGTGTACTGGCCGTTCAGGAAGTGGTTGTCCTTGAAGTTGATGAAGAACTGCGAGTTGGCCGAGTCCGGGTTCTGCGAACGTGCCGCACCCAGCGTGCCACGGTCGTGCGGCAGCTTGGAGAATTCGGCAGGAACATTCGGCAGCGACGAGCCGCCGGTGCCTGCCATACGCAGGTTGAATCCATCTTCCATGTCGCCATGCTGAACGTCGCCGGTCTGCGCCATGAAGCCGTCAATTACACGGTGGAAGGCCACGTTGTCATACTCGCCACCACGCGCCAGTTCCTTCATGCGGGCGCTGTGCTGAGGGGCCACGTCGGGTAGCAGCTCGACGACGACATTGCCGTCTTTCAGTTCGATGATGATCGTGTTTTCGGGATCCTTGATCTCGGCCATGAGGCCCTCCTGTCGTTTAACTTGCGCAAATACCTATGATGCGAGCGCGCGAATGCCAAGTGACGCATTGACCTGAGGGCAAAATGCAGGAAAAGAACCGCCTAAATCTGTTTCACATTTCCGAGGATTGCACGATGGGCTGGAAAACTCTCGACGACATGGACCTGAACGGCAAACGCGTACTGGTGCGCGTCGATATCAACGTGCCGGTGGTGGATGGGGTCGTGACCGACGCAACCCGCATTCAGCGCATTGTGCCTACTGTCAAAGATATCCTTGCGGCTGGTGGCAAGCCGATCCTTCTGGCGCATTTCGGGCGTCCCGGCGGTGAGCGGCGCGAGAACCTGTCCTTGAAACAGCTTGTCCCTACACTTGAGACTGCTTTCGGTGCCGCAGTCCTGTTCGCCGCAGATTGCGTTGGCACCGAGGCCGAACTGGCCGCCGATACCCTGCAACCCGGTCAAGTCCTGCTGCTGGAGAACACACGCTTTCACGCTGCTGAGACCAAGAATGACGCCGATCTGGCCGCAGGCATGGCCAAGCTGGGTGACGTCTATTGCAACGACGCTTTCTCGGCGGCCCACCGCGCGCACAGTTCGACCGAGGCCATCGCCCGCCTGCTACCCGCCTGTGCCGGTCGCCTGATGCAGGCCGAACTGGAAGCGCTGGAAGGCGCGCTGGGTGCGCCCAAGCGCCCGGTGACCGCCGTGGTTGGCGGCGCGAAAGTTTCAACCAAGCTGGAATTGCTGGGCAACCTGATCAACAAGGTGGACTATCTGGTTATCGGCGGTGGCATGGCGAACACATTCCTCGTTGCCAAAGGTCTGAACGTCGGCAAATCGCTGGCCGAAACCGCAATGAAAGACACCGCGGTCGAGATTCTGGCCAAGGCGGAAAACTCGGGCTGTACGATCGTCCTGCCCTCGGACGTAGTCGTCGCGGAAAAGTTCGAAGCGAACGCTCCTCACCAGGTGCTGCCCGCAGATCAATGCACCGATGACGGTATGATACTGGACGCCGGCCCTGAAGGCGTTGCAGCCATCACTGAAATTTTCGCCAAAAGCCAAACCCTCATTTGGAACGGCCCACTCGGCGCGTTCGAGATCGAACCCTTCGACGCAGCCACCAATGCAGCCGCACTGAAAGCCGCAGCCCTGACCCGCTCGGGCCAGTTGGTTTCAGTTGCAGGTGGTGGAGACACTGTCGCTGCGCTGAACGCATCAGGGGCGGCGAAGGATTTCTCGTATATTTCGACTGCGGGTGGCGCATTCCTTGAGTGGATGGAAGGCAAGACCCTACCCGGCGTGGCCGCACTGGAAGGCTAAACCGCGAAAATTGGGCGCCTGTCGGAACTCGTGGTAGAATCCCCCCTTAAAACGGGGGTATTACCATGAGAGTTTTTGCCTACCTGATCGTTGCCCTGGTTCCCCTGCCCGCCGTTGCCCAATCCAGTTGCAGCGGGCAGACTCAGTTGGATGCGAATTTCCTCGCCAAGGAGAAATGGGAATTTGCCGACCGCGAACTCAACCGGATTTGGAAAGAGGTCAAACCGCTGGCAGATGCGCGCGGAGTTGGGCAATCCCTGCTGCAAGAGCAGCGCGCATGGCTTAAAACCCGTGATGTCACTTGCGACCGGGAATTGATGGGCGACGGCAGCGCCGCACCGATGTTCTATTGGGTCTGCATGGAAGAGCAGACCTTGTCCCGCAATAAAGCGCTGCGAGCCTGGCGTTGACTAGCAGTCATCAACAAATTGAAAAAAGTACGAGCCAAGGGATTCACAACCCGAATCACCTATGACATACTGATTTCAGATGTCCGAAAAGGGCACGTTTTTGAGGCAAGCTTCATACGGCGGTAAACAGAGTGTCCCGTTCCCATCGGCCCGGTTTGGGCGCAGTCGTTTTCTTCATGGTGGCATTTATGCTGGGTGTGTATTTCACCTTTGCCGCCGTGCAGGGCGACTTTGGCCTATTCCGACGGGTCGAGATTGCGGCGGAACGGGACGCCCTGTCACGCGACCTCACCAAGCTTGAAGCCGAAATCGCGGAGATGGAAAACCTAACCCGCCGCTTGTCAGATACCTACCTGGACCTCGATCTGCTGGATCAACAGGCGCGCTCGGTTCTGGGCATGATCCGCTCAGATGAAATTGTTATCCGCTGAATTCCTTACTTAAGTATCCTTTTTGGTTTGAACTTCGCCCTTTTGTGGCGACCAGTGAAACACAAACTGAGGGATCTTTCGACATGAGCAACAAACTGGACGATCAGTTTTTCGACAGAGCTGATGCCGTAATCAACCTAGCAAACACATATCTGGAACAGGTGACGCGCGGAAAGGTCAGCGCACCGCTCTTATACGCGACAGCACGGTTCAATTCCTGGGTCAGCGCCTGTGGCTTCGAAAACCGAGACGATATGGAAGAGATGAAAGAAGAGACCATTGAGTACTTTGTTCAAGAGTATCGAAAAATGCTCGATGAAAACCTGACTGACTACATCGACATTTTTGACAAATACATGCGCTAAGTGCAGGTGTTTTACCCATAGAAACACTGCTATTCGCCGATTAGTTCCCCGCGTCACATTTACACTCGCCAGAAAGCAGGAAATGCTTTATGAGATAGTTTAACGCTAAACTATCTGTCCGAAAGGGGGAGATCGCCACGATGGCTGCGCGAAAAACCACAAAGAAACCAAATGTTTCTGCGGAAGAGCTTAAAACCTACTACCGCGAAATGCTTCTGATCCGCCGATTCGAAGAAAAGGCGGGCCAGCTGTACGGCATGGGTCTGATCGGTGGGTTCTGCCACCTTTACATCGGGCAGGAAGCCGTCGTTGTGGGCCTCGAGGCCGCAGCCAAGGAAGGCGACAAACGCATCACCTCATACCGCGACCACGGCCACATGCTGGCCTGCGGGATGGAGCCGGGCGGCGTGATGGCCGAATTGACCGGACGCATCGGCGGTCTGTCCAAAGGTAAGGGCGGCTCGATGCACATGTTCTCGAAAGAGAAGCATTTCTATGGCGGCCACGGCATCGTTGGCGCGCAGGTGCCACTGGGTGCAGGTCTGGCATTTGCCGACAAGTACAAGGAAAACGGCGGCGTGACCTTCACCTATTTCGGTGACGGCGCGGCCAACCAGGGACAGGTGTATGAGACCTTCAACATGGCCGCCCTCTGGGATCTACCGGTTGTTTTCGTGATCGAGAACAACCAATACGCCATGGGCACCGCTCAGGCGCGTTCGACTTCGACCAAAGACATTTACCACCGCGGTGAGGCGTTCGGCATCCCAGGTGAAATCGTCAATGGCATGGACGTGTTGGCCGTCAAGGAAGCCGGTGAGAAAGCCGTCGCCCACTGCCGCGCAGGCAAAGGCCCCTACATTCTAGAGATCAAGACCTACCGCTATCGCGGCCACTCGATGTCCGACCCTGCAAAGTACCGCACCCGCGAAGAGGTTCAGAAGGTCCGCGAGCAAAGCGACCCGATCGAACATGTGCGCGAGTTGCTGCTAACAGGCAAACACGCGACCGAAGATGATCTGAAGGCGATCGACAAAGAGATCAAAGAGATCGTCAACCAGGCCGCCGAATTCTCGAAAGAAAGCCCCGAGCCGTCGCTGGACGAGCTCTGGACCGACATTTACGCCTGAGAGGACGACTAAGACATGGCAACCGAAATTCTCATGCCCGCCCTTTCGCCCACGATGGAAGAGGGAACTCTGGCCAAATGGCTGGTTAAAGAAGGCGACACCGTATCTTCAGGCGACATCATGGCCGAGATCGAAACCGACAAAGCGACGATGGAGTTCGAGGCTGTCGATGAAGGTATCGTTGGCAAAATCCTGATCGACGAGGGCACAGAAGGGGTTAAAGTCAACACCCCCATCGCGATCCTGGTGGAAGAAGGCGAAGACGCCTCCGCCCTGCCCGTGGCTGCGCCCGCAGCCGCAGCGGTGGCCGAGGCCGCCCCAGCGGCGGTTGAGGCCGCCGCTCCTGCCACAGCCCCGGCTGCCCCGGTCGTTGATCACTCACCCGACTGGCCCGCAGACGCGCCAATGGCGCAACAGACAGTCCGCGAAGCCCTGCGCGACGCGATGGCTGAAGAGATGCGCGGTGACGAAGACGTCTACCTGATGGGCGAAGAAGTCGCCGAATATCAGGGCGCCTACAAAGTCTCCCAAGGCCTGCTGGATGAGTTCGGCGCGAAACGCGTGATCGACACCCCGATCACCGAACATGGTTTTGCCGGTATCGCCGTTGGGTCGGCCTTTGGCGGTCTGAAACCGATTGTCGAGTTCATGACCTTCAACTTCGCCATGCAGGCAATCGACCACATCATCAACTCGGCAGCCAAGACACTTTACATGTCTGGCGGTCAGATGGGCTGCCCCATCGTCTTCCGCGGCCCCAACGGTGCCGCTGCCCGCGTGGCCGCGCAGCACAGCCAGGACTATGCGGCTTGGTACATGCAGGTTCCCGGTCTGAAAGTCGTGATGCCCTACTCAGCCGCCGACGCCAAGGGCCTGCTGAAATCGGCCATTCGCGACCCCAACCCTGTGATCTTCTTGGAAAACGAAATCCTCTACGGTCGCTCCTCCGATGTGCCGCAGGTGGATGACCTGACCATCCCGCTAGGCAAGGCCCGCATCTGGCGCGAAGGCTCGGACGTGACCATCGTCAGCTTTGGCATTGGTATGCAGTTCGCACTCGAAGCCGCCGACAAACTGGCCGAGGAAGGCATCAACGCCGAAGTGATCGACCTGCGTACCATCCGCCCGATGGACACCGGCGCGATCATCAACTCGGTGATGAAAACCAACCGTCTGGTGACCGTCGAAGAAGGCTGGCCGCAAGGCTCGGTCGGCAGCTACATTTCCTCCGTGGTAATGCAGGAAGCGTTCGACTACCTAGACGCGCCGGTCATCAACTGCACCGGCAAGGACGTTCCGATGCCCTACGCTGCGAACCTCGAAAAGCTGGCCCTGATCACCACCGACGAGGTGATCGCCGCTGTCAAACAAGTGACCTACCGGTAAGGAGCGACAGACAGATGCCCACCGAAATTCTGATGCCCGCCCTTTCACCGACGATGGAGGAAGGAACGCTCGCCAAATGGCTGGTTAAGGAAGGCGACACCGTCTCCTCCGGCGACCTGCTTGCCGAGATCGAAACCGACAAGGCCACGATGGAGTTCGAGGCTGTCGACGAAGGCACCATCGGCAAGATCCTAATCCCCGAAGGCACCGAAGGGGTGAAGGTCAACACAGCCATCGCTGTTTTGCTGGAAGATGGCGAAAGCGCGGATGATATCGCGGCAGCACCTGCCGCAGTTCCCGCGGCTGCCCCCGCAGCCGCCGCGGGCAACGAGGCCGCCGCGTCAGCGGCATCCGAGGCGCCCGCCCCTGCCCCAGCCGCACCGGTCAAGGCGGATGGCGGCCGTGTCTTCGCCTCGCCACTGGCCCGCCGGATCGCAGCGCAGAAAGGTCTGGATCTGGCTCAGATCACTGGCACCGGTCCGCATGGCCGTATCGTCAAAGCCGATGTTGAAGGCGCGACAGCGACGGCTCCGGCCGCAGCCCCAGCACCTGCCGCTGCAACCCCGGCCGCCCCAGCTCCGGCTGGACCCTCGGCAGATGCCGTGGCTCGTATGTACGAAAGGCGCGAATACGAAGAAATCAAGCTCGACGGGATGCGCAAGACCATCGCCGCGCGCCTGTCTGAGGCCAAGCAGACCATCCCGCACTTCTATCTGCGCCGCGACATCAAACTGGACGCGCTGCTCAAGTTCCGGAGCCAGCTGAACAAGCAGTTGGAAGGCCGTGGCGTGAAACTCAGCGTCAATGACTTCATCATCAAGGCCGTCGCCAATGCGCTGCAGCAGGTTCCGGCCTGCAACGCGGTTTGGGCCGGTGATCGCGTTCTGCAACTGAAACCCTCGGATGTGGCCGTTGCGGTTGCCATCGAAGGTGGTTTGTTCACGCCGGTCCTGCAGGACGCCGACACCAAGTCGCTGTCGGCGTTGTCGACCGAGATGAAAGACCTCGCCGCCCGCGCGCGCGAGCGCAAGTTGGCCCCTCATGAGTATCAGGGCGGAACCTTCGCGGTATCGAACCTCGGCATGTTCGGCATCGACAATTTCGACGCCATCGTGAATCCCCCGCACGCTGGTATTCTAGCCGTTGGCTCGGGTGTCAAAAAGCCGGTCGTTGGCGATGACGGAGAACTGGCGGTTGCCACCGTCATGTCCGTTACCATGTCGGTCGATCACCGGGTCATCGACGGCGCGCTTGGAGCGGAACTGCTGCAAGCCATCGTCGACAACCTGGAAAACCCGATGGTCATGCTGGCCTGATCCTGAACACGGACCGCGCAGGGTCATCCACCTTGCGCTGTCCTTTCATTCACCTTCGTAAAGTGAGCGAACGTGATTGCCCGGGCAATTGCCCAATCCCCGACACCGTAGCACCATGCTTGCACAGATGCCCCCGATGCACAGGTGCGCTATGGCTTTAGAAAATCCGACGAAAACTCTGCTCTTAGTAGCTTTGACGGCGACTGCACTGCCTATGACGGCAATCGCAAAACCCAACAGCTATCCGGGTGAGAACTCAAAGTTCAAGTCCCCCGACGCTGCCGTCATTGCACAGCAGAAAGCAGCGCAGCAACAGCGGATCAAAGAGCGGAAGAAACGGCGCGACCAGAGGCGGCTTGAGCGGTTAAATCGAAAGAAAAACCGCTCAAACTAGAGTTACTGATCTTTACCCAGCATGTGGTCCATCGAAATCGAGGGCTGATCGCACCCGGCCTCACCTACGATCTTGGCAGGTATACCGGCGACAGTCGTACAGGCCGGAACTTTCTGAAGAACCACCGAGCCCGCGGCAATGCGGCTGCAATGGCCGACCTCGATATTGCCCAGCACCTTGGCTCCGGCGCCGATTAGAACACCGTCACCAATCGTGGGATGGCGCTGTTCTTCTTCCTTGCCGGTGCCCCCCAGCGTCACCGAATGCAGCATCGACACATTGTCTCCGACAACAGCTGTCTCACCGATCACAATGGAATGGGCATGGTCGATCATGATCCCCTTGCCGATCTTCGCGGCTGGATGAATGTCGATCCCAAAAATCTCGGACGAGCGCATCTGGAAGAAGTATGCAAGATCGTGACGGCCCTTGTTCCACAGCCAATGAGCCACACGGTAAGCCTGCATCGCCTGATAGCCTTTGAAATACAAAACCGGTTGCAACAGGCGGTGGCAGGCCGGATCACGCTCATACACGGCCATCAAGTCCGCGCGTGCGGCCTCGATCAACGAGGAATCGCCAGCATAGGCTTCATCCACGATTTCTCGCAGCACCATCATCGACATTTCGTTCGAGCACAGCTTGGCTGCCACCCGATACGACAGCGCCCGCTCTAGGCTGCGGTGGTGAAGGATACAGGCGTGAACCAAACCACCCATCAACGGCTCACTTTCGACTGCTGCTTGAGCTTCGGTTGTGATGCGGTCCCAGACTGGGTCGACTGGAGTTACCTGACTGCGCGTTTCCAACATGGCTTTCGATCCTTTTCTGCGCCTAGAATGCCATTTAGTTGGAAAAACGCCAAACGCAAACCCGTGATCTGCAGGGTAACGAAAATGAATGAAACTGAACTAACGGCATTTGAGGCAAGAATTCAGGATCGATTGACTGAACTTGCAGATCATTCGGCCTCGGAAAAAGAAGCACAGGCAATTGTTGAGCTGGATCAACAGGCCATTGGTCGTCTCAGCAGAATGGACGCTTTGCAGAATCAGGCAATGGCCAAGGCGCAACAGGCCAACCGAGATATTGAGGCGCGACGGTTGCAGGCCGCGCTAGTCCGGATTCACGAGGGTGAATTTGGGTATTGTGAGGATTGCGGCGAAGAGATTCCCAAGGGGCGGCTAAACCTCGACTTCGCCGCCACAAAATGCGTCAGCTGTGCGTCTGGCTGAGGTGAAACCGGATTAGATGGCGCAAAACCATCTCAAAACATTGACAATATTGCAAATTATCAAAGCCCGGCTCGTCCGCTAACCGCCTGTTTCGCGCCACTGCCATCAGAGAACCGTTACCAAACATGGGGTGAAGGTACCCCGTCTGACCAACGTGCTTGTCGGCCAGATCGGCTTCAATAATCATCCGAGAGCAGAGGCGCTCGCGATCCAACGGTGGCGCGGCCAACAAAGCCCGCGCCACGGCACTAACATCTCCGTGCAAGATGGGACGCATCGGCCAATCTACCCAAAGGCCAGGTTGGCCGCCAACCCCGGCCCATAGCTGGCCGAGATTTGTGCCACCCTCACGTCGTAGGCTTCGTCTACGTTATCCGCCGTTTTCATTGCCCCCGTATAAACCCAGCTCGGCTGGGTCACGATTTGCTCTCGCACCAATAAGCCGTTCGCGCGAATTTGAACTAGATAAGATTCGCTTTCTTCTTCCAGCGGCACGTCCAACCCAGCCCAGTCATCTCCATCCAGGCGAGTGCGACGTATCCAAGAGAACTGATCGCCTGCAGCCGAAACAACCGCCCTCATATGCACCGGAGAGTATGGACGCAATCCATTCCCGTCGAACGCCTCGACTAGGTGAACAAAAGACGGGTCGTCATAGCCCCGTGTCGCCGGACCGATACGATAGTGTTTGCTCACTCTCCGCTCGGATCGCAACAGACTGGTTTGGTAGACGCGCTGGTCCAAGAGCACAAACATCGACCCCTCGGGCCAAGTGTCTGGGATAAGAGCATCTGTTCCCAACTGCCCACGCAGGCGCCCGGACAAGGTGTAGATGCCGCCGTCTTGCAGCGCCGCATCGGCGAACTGGAAAAGCTCCCAATTGCCGGGCGTCCCATCGCCAATTGCGGCCAAGTTGGCACCGTTGAGCAGCGCCTCGCGCGGGCGGGATTCGAGCGCACCGTCGATCAGATTGACGCGTAGCGGCGCACCTTCGTCCCAAACACCCGCACTCGCCCGCATCAGCGGGGTCTCGGTGAAACCGATGACTGCCTGCCCCGAGATCACTTCTTGCAGGGCGTAGTCTTCATCATTGGCTGCAGAAAAGACTGCAACGCTGCCCGGCCACGGATTGGCCGACGTGGCAAGATACGGTGCATGTGGCTGCTCTGACCCGGTTATGAGCGGCAGGTCCATGAATACTGGCAAAACAGGAACCGGCGCGACAAAAGGTGTGGCTGTCACGACGTCATCTGGCAGGTCGGAGGGCGTATAGATGCTTGGCTCGATCCGAACCGCCTCCACCAGTTGAAGGTCAGCCTGTTCCAGACGGTCGATGCGATACCGAGCCCCATCGCCTTCACTTTTCAAACTGACGACATCGCCTGCCCCCAGATGCAGCATCGAAGGCGGCAACGCGAACCTGGCTGTCTCTCGCGAGACTCTCGCTTCGCTCAGCCAGCGTTCCGCGGTCTGACGGCCTTCGGCTCGCGTCATCGACAGAGGCATCTCGTTCACGGACACCGAATGCGTACGTTCATCCGGCAAAACGGCCTCTTCCGAGACAACATCATGGTCGGCATCCGATTGCAAGAACCGCAGTCGCACGCGACCGGTCAACTCGGCTTCAGCTTCCCTGCGATACTCAAGCTGTCCTTCGATATCAGAACTGTCGGCAAGAAAATCTGTGTCCAGTTCTATGGCCTGACGACCATCACGCATCTGAAACAGCAGCACTCCGTCTCTCTCGATTGCATCAAACCCATACCGCAGCATCAACGGCTGCAATGCAGCGCGCGGACTGCTCACGTCCTCAATAGCATAGCCCCGAACTACGCCATAAAGGCACGAAACGTCGATATCCGTCACCCCGGCACCGTGGCAAATTTCCGTAACCACCGAAGCCAAAGTACGCGTGCCAGATCGCCCATTCAGCCAGTGACCTCGGGAATAGTTTGCACCATCGCTCCACTGACTTCGCAGGTTTGGGAATGTCGGATAAGGACGCGCGTCCCAAGCCCAGACATAAGCGTTCTCCATATCAACCATCCGACCGGCATATTGATCTGAAACCGGATTGATCGCGGTATCGGACCAATAGCCCAACACTGCCTTCAGGTATTGAACCTGCATAAAGTCGTCGCGCAGCCCATTGGAGTATCGCGGCAAGCTGGACTCCGAGGATTTGGGGTCCAGAAATTTGTTCGGCTGATTTGTGCCTTTGTCTACGGCGGCGCACCCCAGTTCCGTGAACCAGATCGGTTTCGAACCAGGAACCCAGTCCGTAGGATCAACCTGCCGTGTTCCGCCGATGCGTTCGTGATGTGGCTGCGACCACCAATTGCGCAAATCCTTGTATCGCCAGATCCAGGCCTCATCGTGCTCGCTGTCCGTGATTGGCGTCCGGATCTGGGCCTCGGCCTCTTCTGGCGAGGCATAGTACCATTCATACCCCTCGCCGCCTTCAATATTGCCGCGCAGGTAGTCGAGGTTGTAGATCGAGTGCGCCCCAGACTGTGCATCCAGATGATCCATGCCGTCTCGCCAATCCGAGAGTGGCATGTAGTTGTCGATGCCCACGAAGTCGATATTGTCATCCGCCCAAAGGGGGTCGAGATGGAAATATCGGTCCCCGGATCCATCATTGGGTTGATAGCCAAAATACTCGCTCCAATCCGCAGCGTAGCCTATCTTGGTGTCGGGTCCCAAAATTTTGCGAACTTCGGCGGCTAGAGTGCGCAGTTGCAATACGGCCGGAAAACCGGACAGCCCCCGGATTTGGGTCAAGCCACGCATCTCGGACCCTATGCAGAACGACTCCACTCCACCTGCGGCTTTACACAATGCCGCATAGTGCAAGATAAACCGACGCATGCCCCATTCCTGCGGGCCAGCATAAGTCACTTCACCATCGCCTACGCTAAAATCACTAGCGCGCGCATCACCGAAGAACGCCGCCACCTCGGCATCCGCCCCCGCCGTCTGATCCGGTGAGCTACCTCGCCCCGGTGCGACACTGAGCGTGATCCGACCGCGCCAGGGTAAATGCGGCTGATCATTTGCGTCCGACCACGGATCAGACAGGCCATTGCCCTGCGCTTGATCCATCAGGATAAACGGATAGAACATCACGCGTTTACCGATGCTGTTCATGTGCCGGATCGCTTGCACCACCGACTGGTCTGCGGGGGTCGCTCCGTAAACCGGACGGCCGTCCTCGTGTCGCACAACCTGGGCAGCGCTGCGGTTCACTCCTGATACGTGCCAAGGCATGTTTCCGCCTTCGTACTTCTTGTGCAGAACTTTGGGTTGAAGCTGGCACTGACCGCAACGCAGATCATCTCCGAACCACGACACGATCAGTGAGGCCGCATCGCAGGCCGGTAGTTCAGCTTGCAGCGCCCGGGTCGATGTCACCAAGTCTGTCTCACCAGAAGCAGAGTTTACATTCGCGGCCCAACTCTGCCCGCGCCGTTTGGTATAGTTTATCTGCTTGCTGGCCAGCGCGTATTCTCCGGTCCCCGGCATCAACGCCACGCCCCGGATCGTTCTGGGCAAAGCCTCGGGCGTATCCGGCAATCCGGACTGTTCCTGCCGTACAACCTCGAACGAAAACTGCGGTACCCGGTTTCCGAACGATGCCAGTTGCAGATCCTCGATAACCACATAAGCAGTGCCGCGATAGGCGGGCACCTTACCTGTGCCCTCGATTGCCTCGATCAGAGGGTCTGGCAATTGATCCTCGGTCCCCTGGTAAACGCGCATGTTCAAACCGGCACGTTCCAGTTCTTCTCCATCTGCCCAAATCCGCGGGACATCTGAAATCTGGCCTGCACCAACAGCAATCGCGAGAGATATTGAGTAGCTATAACTGTGTGTGGTCGTTGTGACCTCAGGCGAACTCGGAGATCCCTTGCCGCCCCCGCCTAATTGTGTGGTCGTGCTTGTGCTTTTGGTTTCCAGGAAATCAGACGCCCAAATTACCTGACCACCCACCCGCATTCGTCCGAAAATCGTTGCAATTGGGGCACCTTCACCGGTTTCCGTCAGTCGGAAGCGGTCCAGACGTCCTGTCTCGACGATTTCGCTGCCACTTCCCATAACAGATTGATTCATCAATCGCTGGTCGATAACCCGGCCTAGGGTGGCCCCAACTGCGCGTCCAATAATTGCCGTCGACAACCCCGCAACCGTGCCGCCTATCGCGCCGCCGAGTGCTGCGCCTGCAGCAGACAGTACAATTGTAGCCATTCACATATCCTCCAGCGGGAACTCAAAACAGGCGACCACCCGGCGGCGCCAGGGGTCGCTCAGCGCGTTTTCAACAACGCCGTATCCGGAATAGGCATGGATAAAACGCGGCACAGGACCTGTTTTGCTGATGATGCCCACATGCTTAGCAACCCTGCCATCACGCATGCGAAACAACAAAACATCACCCGCAGACATATCGTTTAGTTTTTTTTCGATCAGGTGTCGGCGCGCTGCGTCCCACATGCGTTCCTCGCCCTGAGGCTCCGACCAGTCCATACTGTAAGTGGGAACAGCTTCGGGTTCGCACCCTGCCAACGCGCGCCACACCCCGCGCAACAAACCCAGGCAATCAGTGCCTGCCCCCTTGACCGAAGCCTGATGCACATACGGGGTTCCCAACCAACTGCGCACCTCATCCAGAATGTCCTGTCTGCGTACAGTCATCGTCTGCTGCCCCCATTGTTTGAATTTCCTTGTTTGGGAACCGCCATTACCCAATCTTCACCCGGCAGATCAGGGAAGCCCTGAAAGTTTATGAAATTATTGAATTTTTCCCAGCAATTACTCATGCTCTTGTCGCAGCCTGCCGTTAGCCGCACCTGATCTCCGACAGCCAGGCCACCACCAATGTCAGACCAGAGCGATATGCAACGCCCGCCTAGGATGATCTCGTCCATTTTGATCGCAGCCCACAACCCTGTGGCGCGCCCCGAGACGACATCCAGCCTGCCTCGCTTAAACCACCCCGGTACCGGAAACGTTGCACCTTTCAGTTGCAGTATGCTGCCTGCAGTTAGCTCGGTGACCTCTGCCTCAGCCCAATAGCCCGGCGTACCGAGGCTAAACTTGCAGGAACCGTCTCCTAAAACAGCTGTGCAGGGTTTCTGGTATACCCGGCCCATCGGCTGGTTAAGCAAATCGGTCAAGCCTCGCAATTCTGCATGAAACGCACCACCGGCACGCCTCATCTCACCAATCGACCCCCTAAATTGCAGCATGCGCTGATCAGGTGCAGCCCAGTTAACTAGCCACGCGCGTACTTCCGCACCGTCGAAACGACCAGCCTCAATGTCGTTCTCCGTGACTGCAGCATCAGAAAGCGCGCCCATGGCCTCGGAATTGTCGATGGAAAGACCAGTGGCCTGCTCGATCGCGGTGGCCGTCAGGCCTGTGCTGGCTTTGAAAGTGATCCCCTCAAAGCTCAATTCCATGTCATGATCGGTAAACCCGAATTCCTGCCTATCCGAGCGCCGGATTGCCCAGCATCGACAAGTTGTAGTCAATCCGCGTTGCAGATGGTTGTGCAGCCCTTGTTTGTCGCCACTCATCAGACACGCACCTCGATGACCGGAACATTGGGCACATCGCCGGCTTGAAAACTGGAAACACTGGTCTGAATCTTGTCGGTGTCAAATCGAACCGGGACATCGAACTCGAACCCAGCGGTAATTTCCACCCCTTCCGGTGGGGAGGCTGAAAACGTGACCAGCCCATTGGAGAGGTCTACCTCAAAGTCTACGCCTTCACGCATGAGATCTTGCTCCAAACCGATCGCCACCGTCCCAAGAACAGGTTTCACAATCGGCCGGACATAGCTGAAGCCGCCAGAGCTGTATGTCTTCGTTAGTTGAAACTCGGTTTGAGTACCATTGCCCACCGCAATGACCTGATCACCGTGGCTTACATCAGCAGTGGCCGCACCAGATTTGTAATCCGACCAGTCTTTCCACCGAAAGCCGAACATCTGCCCCCGACGAGCCTCAAAAAATGAGATCAAAGTCTCGATATCGTCCAGCGATCGCATCCCAAACCCGGCGTCGTATCGGCGTCGGGAATGCGCCCAGGGCGTGTTGCGCTCTTCAAATCCGTTGGCCAGCGTCACAACATCTGTGCGTCGCTCTGGGCCGCCAACCGAGCCAAAACTGAGGCTGGCGGGAAATCTGACTTCGTGGAAATTCATGACCTGCTCCCTCGTGTTATCTGTTGCGATTGCCACGGCCCAAGGCGCGGCTCATCTGGGCGGCAATCTGGCCCTGGCTGCGCCGGAACCCCTGCACGTCCGGAGTGGTGATATTCATCACCACATTTACAGCGCGCGCGCCGCCTGAGGTTCGCACCCCAAGCTTGCCATCCGGACCGCGTGCCAATGGCATGATGGCTTCAGGTCCGGCTTCTCCCATCAGTCCTGTGCCACCGCGCATGGGAAAGGTCGTGGGCCCGCTGATCACACCGCCATTGGCAAAAGGCATAACGCGCCCCTGCGAGAAGCTGCCACCGTCGGCAAAGGGCAAAATGCCCTGCACTAGACCGCCGACTGTGTTGGCAAGCATCCCTCCAAAATGATCCGTCACTGGCCGGATCGCGGCCGAATACGCCGTCCGGATCATTGAGTTCTTTAGAACATCCAATACGTCCGACAGATTCATGCCGTCCAGAACCACGCCATCAAATGCCTTTCGCAAGCCGCCAGACATACCGCGCTCCAACGTCGCGACATCTTTACCCGTCTCCTCAAACGCCGCTCTGATCCGTTTCATCTGACCATCGAAAGCCGCCGCCATCGACGCCGCATCCCCCAGCGAGTCGCCCAGCGCCTCGCCCCTTTCCTGCAGGTCATCGAACCCGTCACGATCCGTCATCACGCTCTCCTTGTTCTTTGTCCGGAAAAGCCGCCAGCAAGGCATCTAATCCCGTCCGGCTCATCGCCGGTATCCCGGCACCCTGCCCCAGCATCAGCCGTAGCTCAGCCGGGGTCAGACGCCAGAACTGCTCGGGCGTCAGGCGCAGACCGACCATCCCGGCCCGCATCAAGTCTGGCCAATTGAAGCCGCTCATGCTTGCCCTGGCGCCATGAAGGCCCGCGCCAGCAGCTCAGCCGCCACGCGCACACCCGCCATCAGGCCACCATTAATCTCGGCATGCAGCAAGTCGGCGCGGGTCACGTCGGCGCCACCTCCGCGCAGCCCCGCTACGATCAGCGCCAGCACATCGCCGCTGGAATAGGCTCCGCCTTCGAACCGCTGCACCAGTTCAACCAATGACCCAGTGTCCAATTCCTGTTCCAACTCCGCCAAAGCGCCCAACGTCAGCTTGAGCACCCGCCGTTCACCATCGATGGTCAATTCCACCTCGCCCGTCCACGGATTAGCCATCGGATTACAGCGCCGTGAAAGTCAGCGCACCGGCGCTCGCCAGGCTCATCTCATAGGTCGCCTCTCCATTATGCGAGCCTGCATATTCAATGCTCGTCACCTGAAACGGGCCTTCAACGATGCCGAAGTCGGGAATGATCACCTGAAAACCCGGCGTTTCACCATCGAAGAACAGCTGCCGTGCACGCTCATCGGTACCTTTGTCCTTGAACACGCCCGAGCCCGAAATCGAGGCGGATTTAACCCCCGCTCCGGACAACAACTCGCGCCATCCGCCTTGACTCTCCAGGCTGGTGACATCCACACTTTCCGCGTTGAAACTGACCCGCGTGGCGCGCAACCCCGCGATGGTCTCGAACAGACCCGAGCCGTTCATATCCACTTTGACCAACAGGTCTTTTCCGTTCTGGGCAGCCATATGCTCTCTCCGTTGATTGCTTAGTCGTCTTCCACACGGGCGCGGAATCTCAGATCGATCTGGCGGATTGCTCCACCGGTTCCCGTACGGCGGGCCGAGGCACGTTCGAACCACAGCCCCACCAGATGACCACGGTCCAGCGTCGGCGCCGCGCCCTCCAGCGCATCGCACACAGCCCCGGCCAGCGTCTTGGCGGCACCAAAGCCCGCCGCCTCAGAGACAACCGAGACCATGAACCGGTGCACCGCGCCCCTGCCCGATCGATCCGAGGCCTCCCGCACCTCTTCCGGGCCCAATGTCACGTAGGTCTGAGGCAATACGCCCGAAGGCACCGCGTCATAGATCGCGCCACCTGAAAGCGTGCTGACTTGGGCGTCACCCGAGAGTTGTTGAAACACCGCCGCCTGCAACGCGGCTGACACGCCATAACTCATGCCGCCACCTCTTCATCTGCAAAGCAGGTCAGGTACTGGCCACGCGGCTCTCGCTCAGCCACCGCGCGAATTACAAACCGGCGCGCGCCCTCGCGAAACCGCTGATCCGGCGCGGGCCGCATCGAAGCCCCCTCGGGCGTCCCCCGCACCACGATCCGATACCCGACACGCGACACCGAAGCGCCACCCACCGCGCGCTCCGCCCCGCTGCGCGCCGTGACCTCAGCCCAAAGCGCGCCCAGCGCGGCCCATGTCTCGGTGTAGCCTCCCGCACCATCCGCAACACGCACAGGGGCCTCCAGCACCAGCTTGCGGTTCAATCGCGGCGCGCTCATTG
The DNA here is from genome assembly GCA_013032095.1 of Ruegeria atlantica. Taxonomy (GTDB): domain Bacteria; phylum Pseudomonadota; class Alphaproteobacteria; order Rhodobacterales; family Rhodobacteraceae; genus Ruegeria; species Ruegeria atlantica_E. The sequence continues at coordinate 221,148 of WQBJ01000004.1, forward strand.
CATCACCCCAGCGCCGAAGCGCACTGTGCGATAGCGCTGGATCAGGCTGGTCACACCAAAGGGCATGCACCCCGCGCCCAGCGCCGTCTCATCGCGATATTCGTAATAATGCGCCGCCAATAGCAGCACCGCTTGGCCCAGATCAGCGGGCAGCCCGCCCCAATCCGCAGCCATCCCTGCCGTGAAGGTGATCTTTACCGCACCGCCGGTCTGCACCTTTGGCAAACAGGACCCCGCCGGACGCAACCGAGGGCGCTGCGTGTCACGCTCCAACCCGTAAGCCGCCGCGTCCACCACAGTCTCGGCCCCAGCCGCACTCGTCAGCTTCACCGCACTAACCACCCCGACCGGAGCCACCGGCAGAACTTCACCGGCAGGATCCCGCCAGCCATTCAGAATCCATGAGAAATCTCGTTCAATCAACACCTTGCCCGTTCGCGCCTCAATGGCTGCAATCGCAGCACGCAGAAAACTCTTCAGCACTTCGTCCTGCACGCTATCCTCGGCGAAACCAGTTCCCAGTCGCAGATGCGCCTTGAACTGATCCACCGGCAGCGCTGCATCCGCGATGGCGGTTTCTTCGATTAACATCATCCATTCACTCCGCAATCTCAGACCCCTCCGGGGCCGCATCCTTGGAAAAAGACGGGCACGCGCCGCCCCACGTTGCTCGGACGGAGGGGAGCAGCTAGACAACGCAGGGGATCTCACCCCGGCCCGTACCCGCCGCCCGAAGGGCCCATGGCCCCCCGGATCCGTCACCGCTTAGGCGGTGCCGAATTTCACCAGCTTGATCGCAGCAAAGTCGCTCACATCGCCGCCCACGCGCTTGGTCGCATAGAACAGGACATGCGGCTTGGCGCTAAACGGGTCGCGCAGGACGCGCAGATCGGGGCGTTCGGCGATGGTGTAACCGGCCTGGAAGTCACCGAACGCAATCGAGAAGCTATCCGTGCCCGCATCCGGCATGTCCTCAGCAATCAGCACGGGATACCCCATCAGACGCGCAGGCTCACCTGCAGCCAGACCATCGGACCATAAGAAGCGGCCATCGCTGTCCTTGAGCTTGCGGATCACACCTGCGGTTTTCGAGTTCATCACAAAGGTACCGTTTACCCGGTACTGCGCGCCCAGCGCGTAAACCACATCGACAATCGCATCCGCATCGACACCGCCATCGATACCGGTCGGAACATAGCCGATGTTGCCCCAGGCCCAGACATCATTGTCGACCTTGGCGTGATCCAGAATACCCTTCGGTTTGTCGGCACCATCGCCCGAGATGAACGCAGCCGCCTCGGCACGGGCGAACTTGTCGGCGATACGACCAGCCAGCCAGCCCTCGACGTCAAACGCGCTGTCTTCCAGCAAGCGTTGCGACGCCTTCGGCAGCGCGCTCAGCTCGTGCAGCGCAATCGAAATGCGGTCGATCGAGGGGGTAGCGGTTTCGGTAGCGGCCGCAGTTTCATCAGCCCAGCCCGCGCCTACGTCGGTATGGTCGATCAGTACGTCGAACGAGTTCGCCTCGACATTCACCACCGACGCGATCGAGCGGATCGAAGCGGTGGATTTCAGCACCGATTTGATGATCTCGGCCGTTTGCGGATCGACCAGATAACCGCCATCGCTGTTGACCGCGCTCGACAGCGATTTCGACTCCATCTCAAGCCCGCGCAAGCCGTCATCTTCGCCCGAACGCACATAGGCGTCAAAAGCCTTCTGATGCGGTGCGCCTTCTTCGATCGAGGCCGCAAGGTGCGGACGCGCCGCGATAGTTGATTTACGATCCAGCATAGTCAGTCGCTCTTCAGTCTGTTGCAGTTGGGTTTTAACTTCAGCCTTCAGGCCCTTAAATTCATTCACGAAGCCAGCCATCGCCTGCTTCACCTCCTGAACCAGGGGCGCACCCTCTCCGGTCAAGGCCGGGGTCTCGGTCTTGCTCATCAGCACTTCCATTTCTTGGGTGGGTTTGAGGCGCGCTAGGGTCGCGCCAGCTCCTGCCGGGCGTCGTTGAACACCTCGGCTATGCAGCGCAGGGTCGCGTCAGCATCGGGATCGAAACCCTTCGCCGCCACCCGCGCACTGGGCAGCATCGGGAAGGTCACCAATGACACCTCCCACAGCTCCAGTTCGGTCAGGACCCGCTGGCCCTTGACATTCTTCACGGCCCGTTTGGTACGATAGCCAATCGACAAGCCATCCATCGCGCCCGCCCGGATCAACTCCGCCGCTTCACGGCCCTTCTGCGTGCTTTCCAGCAGACGTCCCTTTACCCACAGGCCCTTGTCGTCTTCGCGCACCTCATCCCAGACACCGATGGGCTGCGCCGGATCATGCTGCCACAGCATCTTGACCCGCTGACCGGCCTTCGCCAGCCCATCAAGCGAGCCACGATATGCCCCGCGCTGCACCACATCGCTGCCCTGATCGACCTGCCCAAACAGACTGGCATAGCCCTCAATCACCGCATCCTCGGATACCGAAAGGTCGTCTCCGAACCGAGCGAATTTATGCTCTAAATCCACGAATTTCTCCACGTAACCAATTGAAATTATGGCGTTACCACAAGAATGGATTGAAAGGCCTGCGCCAAGATCACCGCCACCACGCCGTAGACTGTCAGCCACAACCGCTTCTCCAATCGCTCCATCATCTCTTCGATCTGATCCAATCGTCTGCACAGGTGCGCATGCTGAATCTCGGCCACCCGCTCATGTGCGGCCAGACGCAGGCCCGGCGCGCACTCGAACGGAGGATACCCGTCAGACATCGGTACGCTCCGGCAGCCCCAGAAGCGCCCGCTTCTCGGCATCCGTCAGGAAATCGGCCCCATTGACCCGCGCCCACTGCGCATCGCGTTCCGCCGATAGCGCGGGTACCTGATCCAGATCGGGCTTCAGCACCAGATCTTCGTTGGTGAAACCCGTCAGCCATTCCGACACCGCCGCCGCCACCCGCGTCACCAGGGGCAGCACGGTCAGGCGGTAAAACGCCCGGTTGGCCTCCTGATAGTTCGAATAGGTCGCGTCGCCTTGTATTCCCAGCAGCATCGGCGGGACCCCAAAGGCCAACGCGATCTCGCGGGCGGCGGCTTCCTTGGTCTTTTGAAACTCCATATCGGACGGAGAGAAACCCATTGGCTTCCAATCCAGTCCCCCTTCCAGAACCATCGGTCGCCCGGCATTGCGCGCCCCGCGGTAGTTCTGCTCAATCTCGTCCGAAAGACGTCGGAACTGATCCTCGGCCATCACCCCATGGCCATCGCCCTTCCACACCAGCGCCCCCGACGGCCGCGCCGCATTGTCCAGCAGCGATTTCGACCAGCGCGACGCACTGTTATGCACATCAATTGCCATCGCCGCCGCCTGCATGGGTGAGAACCCGTAATGGTCGTCCTGAGGGTGGAACGATTTAATATGGCAGATATTTTCCGCCGCGATCCGATGCTTCTTGCCGCCCACCGCGTAATCATACGCCTTGGGCCAGCCATCCGCACCCGGCACCACACTCATCCGGTCCGAACGCAGCACATGCAGCTCAACCGGCAACCCCTCTTCGGCCTGAACCGCCTCAACATAGGCGTTCCCCGACAGCAGCAACTGCCCGAACAAAGCCTCCATCAACTCCGCCCGCCCCTGCGCCGCATTCGGACGGCGCATGAGGCTCTGGATCGGATGCGCATCATAGCGCTGCGCCTGATCCTGCAGTACCAACGGCAATGCCGCCGCCGCCTCGGCAATCAACTTGACCGAGCGAAACCCTACCGGGTTCCCCGAAAACCCCGTCCGCGTCAGCGACACTGCGTCCCGAGGGCTCCACGCTACGCGCCCACCGGTTTGCCACGCCACCACGGGCCCCGCCGCGCTCGCCTTCGCCTCGGGTGCTTCCTCAGCCGATCCACGACGCAAGAAATCGAAAACCATGTCCAGATGCTCCTTTCTGTCGCCGCTCTGCCCGGCTGGTTGAAAAGAGTTATGGCGGCTAGAAGTTTAATCCTCCGGAATAGGGCGTACTGGGATTTGGCAACACTCAACGCAGGTCGGAAAAACAGCTTCCGCACAACGAAAACCTTCCGGGTCCGTTGGCACAGCCTAAAGGGTGGCCATTTTCCGGCGAATGGCTATTGATGGACTTGTTTGCCATCACACCAGAGCCAAGCAGTATGACACCGCAAAATCCTGAAGACAGAAAGCGCTTGGAAAGCCGATCTCTTGTGGTGGCCATGTGGGGCAACCTGTTCATGGCTGCGGCGGGTCTACTGGCAGGAATTCTATCCAATTCCAACGCAATCATGATGGATGGCCTGTTTTCCCTGATCGGTTTTGGTTCTGCCTTACTCGGGCGGCGCATCAGTCTTCGAATTGACGCGGGGCCTGACAAACTACGGCCCTTCGGTTACGCCGCTGACGAGGCCATCTTCGCAACGTTCCGGTCACTTTCCCTGCTTGGCCTGGTCTTGTTCGCTGTCGCGAACGCGCTTAAAAACATTTATAGCTACTTAAATGGCATGGTGCCCGAACCGTTGATCTTTGCACCGATGATCATTTACTTTTCCGTCATCGGGGTAACATGTGCAATTCTTTGGGGCTTTCACTATTTCACTTGGCGGCGAACCGGGCGAAACAGTTCGATCCTGCAGGTTGAGGCCAAAGCCGCTATGTTTGACGGGCTTGTCACAGCGGCAGCTGGCCTAGGACTTGGTGCAATATACATGTTCAGTGACGGGCCCCTCGCATCAATTGCCCCGGTTGGGGACTCAATGATCGTGATGCTGTTGTGTTTGCTGGCCATCGGATCGTATGTCCGGGATTTCCGTGGCGGATTGGGCGAGTTGGCTGGCATCAGCGCAAGTCCGGCGAAGCTTGCTGCAGCCCGACGGTCGTTGCGCGCCGCAATCGCCGAAGATGGCGGGACGTTACTGGATATGTCGGTTACGAAATTGGGAAGAACGTTTCTGGTATCCGTTTATTACGACCCTGATCGCCCGGTTTCAGCGATGGAGGTCGACCGCTTGAACCTGCGTATGATCCGGGATGCGCGTCAGGCTCTACCCGGTGCAGATGTCATGCTAATGATAACAGAGCATCCTCGGCGTTGGCCGGACGAAATGAACCCCAATTGATCTGCTCAAAAAGCTATCACATTGTTTGGGAAGGCTTTCCCCCGACCGAGATCTGACTCTCACCTTACAGAGACCTTACTCTTGGTCGCCGATACCCCGCCGCAGGCCCGACCATCAATTCATGTAGCGCCCAGACCAGCGCGTCGACCCGGTCGGGAGAGCCCTGCCCCTCGAACCCGCGCGCGGTCATCTGGCACATCTGTTCCTCCAGCGCGTCCAGCCCGGCCACATGGCTAACCCGACCCTGCTCGTACAGTGCCGCCATAGGCTCCGCCCGTGCAACCTTGCCGCGTGAGGCCCGCACAGCCCGGAACGGGACTAGAGGATCCACCTGCCGCACGACCTCTTCCACCAATTGACCGCCCTGATTGACCTCAGCCACCAGCCGTTCGGCCCCGAACTCATCCATCGCGTCAATCGCCGCCTGCGTCCAGCCCGCCGGACCAACGCCCTGCACCGTCCGGTCGGCCAGCACGAACGCCCGCCACGCCTCGGGCGGACCCTGTAGCTGAGCCCCCACGACCACGATCCCGCAAGCATCTGCACCTGACCCTGCCGTCACCGCCGGGTCCAGCGCCACCACGATCCGATCCAACGCGGGCACCTGCGAACAGCGCGCCGCCTCCAACATTGAGCCAGTCCACAACGCCCCCTCGGCATCCGACAGCAGCACCCCGTCCAATTCCTGTCGACCCAGTCGCGTGCCCGTGTAACGCAAGCGCACTTCCGCCAGAAAGGTTTCAGCCAGATTGGCCCGGTTCGCCTCGGTCGGTGCGTGGGTCCGCACGGTGGAAGGCGACGCCAACAACTCCTTCAATACTTTCACATTGCGGGGCGTCGTGGTCACACAGACCCGAGGCCGCTCCCCCAACCGCAACGCAAATTGCAGCATATCCCAGGTCTCGCCCGCCTTCTTCCACTTGGCCAGTTCATCCACCCAGGCCGCATCGAACTGTGGTCCGCGCAACGCCTCGGGATCGTTCGCCGAGAACGCCTGCGCCTCGGCCCCGTTGGGCCAGATCAGCTTGCGTTCCGATGCCTTCCACTGAGGCCGCCGGTCCGGCGGCGAACAGTGCAATATCCCGCTATCTCCAAAGATCATCACATCCCGTACCTGATCGTGGGTTTCGCCCACCAATGCCACGCGGCTGGCCTCTCCGCGATCCAACGGTTTCGACCCTTCGACCATCGACCGCACCCATTCAGACCCGGCGCGCGTCTTACCCGCACCGCGCCCGCCCATGATCACCCAGGACCGCCAGTCGCCCTCAGGCGGCAACTGGTGCGGCAAAGCCCAAAACTCGAACAGGAAAGGGAGGGCGCACAGCCCTCCCTCCCCGATCTCACTCAGAAATCTGTCCCGAACCGCAGCATCGGCGGAGGCGAGCCAACCTGCACCCGATTTCAAATCGAGCGCGCTCAAGGTCGAGCGCATACCCACTTTGGGCAATTCCGGCTTGTCTGTGATGTTGTTCGACAAAGCTTGTCTCCACTTTCTGACAACTTCGGATCAGCCCCTCTAACTGACCGAGTTGCTTGGCTTTACCAGCCAGGTCTGCATCCTCCCCGGTACCGATCTGCCTGCGCAGTTCTTCCGCTGTTTGGCGCAAACCGCGAATGGATGTCTCAAGCGACTGCAAAAGTTCCGCCGTCTGGGACATCCGCTCTTCCGGGGTAATCAAAGTCATGTTTGCCTGTGACCTCATGCGTGAGTTTTCTCCGCACGAGAGAAACGAAAAACGGCCGCCGGGTTTCCCCGGGGCCGTTGCCCACTTCTTCTAGCATGCCACACTTAATACGTGAAAAAGTGCTCAAAGTCAATGTTTTGCGCAACGGGGGCGCAACGGTCACCGTTCAGATAATCCTATGATTTTCTTAACGGCACCACTGCCCTGACGGGCATCACGCCTTTGAAACGGGTCTCAGGCCGCGTCAGAAACGGCCGGAAGACTCCATTGAAACCCCACCAATTCTTCGCTTCTGGTCCACAGCGCCGCTTGCTTTTCGCGATCCAGCGCATGATCCATGACCTTGGCATCGCTCACCGGACCGCGCGCCTCGCGCATCTTTTGCGGCCCGTAATAGGCGCCACGTTTGGCTTCCGTTCCTGCCGCTGCCAGAACCGTCGGGGTGGCACCAGCTTTGGGACTTTGAGCCATCAGTTTGTTGGTCAATGCCATGAGACCCTTCAAAAGACCCTTGGGTCCTGTGCTTTGCAGGTTTGTCTCGGTGTACCCCGGATGGCAAGCGATACAGCATGCCTTGCTGCCCGCGGTCTTGAGGCGGCGATCTAACTCGAAAGCGAACATCAGGTTTGCCAGTTTACTCTGGGCATAGGCTTTGGTCGGCGAGTAATTCCTGTCCGACATCAGGTCATCCAGATCCAGCGGTCTGAACTTGTGAGCCATGCTCGACAAGACAACAACACGACCCTCAGCCTCCTCGACCAAATCCAGTAAAAGTCCAGTCCACAGGAAGTGTCCCAGATGGTTGGCGCCCATTTGCAAGTCAAAGCCGTCTACTGTCTTTGTCTGCGGCGTCATCATGATGCCCGCATTGTTAATCAGCGCATCTATCTTGCTGTAGCGGCCGCGCAGTTCTTCGGCTGCACAACGAACTGAAGACAGATCTGACAGGTCCATCAAGATCAGATCCAATTTGCCTTTGACATAGGCGGAAAGCTTGCGTTGCGCAGCTTCACCTTTTGCGCGCGACCGGCATACCATTACGATGTTTCCGCCCTTTTCGCCAAGCATCCGCGCAGCTTCCAATCCGATGCCAGAATTCGCCCCCGTAATCACGAAGGTTCTGCCAGTCAGATCGGGCAGTTGTGCGTGCGTCCAATTTGCAAATCCGGAATTGCTGATTTTCTGTTCCATTGTTCATTCCTGAGGTAAGGCTTGCTGGAGGTAACCAAGTCGTGCACCTTTTTTACAAATTGGACCCAAAATGGCAAAAATGAAAATGCCCAAAGATAGCAACGCCCTGAATGTTCTGACACTTTTTGCAAATTACGGGTTCCGCAAGGCGTCGATGAGTGAAATCGCAACCGCTGCCGGACTGTCTCGACAGTCGATCTACAACCAATTTGGTTCAAAAGAGGCTGTTCTGGATTGGGCGGTGACCAGTTTCCTGGACACGATTACCGACAAGGCCCTCTACTGCCTTGGTACGGGAGACGCCCCAGCAACACAGACCCTTCTTTCAGCATATCAGGCTTGGATCGGCGATCACCTTCCCCTGATGCGCGGAACTCCGCATGGGGCCGAGCTTCTGGACCAAACAAAGTCTGCGGCCGAAAGCTCGACGCGCGACTATGAAGGGGAGTTCACTCAAGCTATCGAGGCATTCCTGCTAGCCAAGGGCATGGCTTCGTCTGAAGAAGCGGCCAAGGACGCAGCCTATGTGCTCAACCTCGCCTCAAAGGGTTTGCTGCTTAAGGTCGACACCCCGGATGACTATGCTCAATGTCTAGAACGCGTGATCAACTTTCTGTTTCGCTGAATACGTGACGTTCCTCAGAACCCCTGCTTGACATTTGACGTCTAAACCTGCATTTGACCAGATTACAGCGCCACTGCGTGAGCTTTCGCGGATAAGACCGCCCCAACAGCGCGCTGAACATCTCCCAGTTCCCCTTCACGCAGGGTTCTTGAAGCGACGACCGGATGGTACAGGGTCCGCCTGTGCGTCCCGAGGTTTCGCCTAACCCTGCCGGTCTCGCAGTTTGCGGGATCAAACGATATTGCCCGTGGTCGACCTTTCGCCACGGGTCGCAAAGGAATAACACTTGTTCGACTTCGACATGCTGGGCCTTGCCCCGGCCCTGAATGAAGCGCTGGAACGCGCCAATTTCACCCAACCAACTCCGATTCAGAACCAGGCGATCCCGTTGGCCCTTCAAGGCCACGATATCCTCGGGCTGGCCCAAACCGGCACCGGCAAGACGCTGGCCTTTGGCCTGCCTCTGATCGATCACCTACTGGCACAACCTGGCAAGCCTGCGCCGAAAACGGTCAAAGCCCTAATCTTGGCACCTACCCGTGAACTGGTAAACCAGATTGCGGAAAGCCTTCGCAACCTGACCAAGAAAACGAAACTGCGCGTGGCCACCGTGGTCGGTGGGCAATCCATCGGCAAGCAGATCTCTTTCCTGTCACGCGGGACCGATATTCTGGTCGCCACGCCGGGCCGCCTGATCGACCTAATGGAGCGCGGTGCCGTCGACCTCAGCTCGGTCCGCCATCTGGTTCTGGATGAGGCCGACCAGATGCTGGACATGGGCTTTATCCACGCCCTACGCAAAATCGAGCCCGCTCTGGGTACGCCGCGCCAAACCATGCTGTTCTCGGCCACGATGCCGAAACTGATGGAGGAACTCAGCCAATCCTACCTGAGCAACCCGCAGCGCGTACAAGTCTCGCCCCCAGGCAAGGCTGCGGACAAGATCACGCAATCCGTGCATTTTCTCGACAGGGCCGAAAAACCGCGGAAGCTGCGCGAGATTCTGGCCTCAGACATGGACACCCTGACGCTGGTCTTTGCCCGCACTAAGCACGGGGCAGAGAAACTGATGAAAGGTCTTGTGGCGGATGGCTTCAATGCCGCCTCGATCCACGGAAACAAAAGCCAGGGTCAGCGCGACCGCGCGATCAAGGCGTTCCGCGCCGGAGAGGTCAATGTGCTGGTCGCCACCGATGTCGCCGCGCGCGGTATTGATATTCCCGGCGTCGCTTACGTGATCAACTATGATCTGCCCGAGGTTCCCGACAACTACGTCCACCGGATCGGTCGCACCGCCCGCGCCGGACGTGAGGGTGAAGGCATCGCTTTCTGCGCGCCGGATGAACTGGACCAACTGCGCCAGATTCAGAAACTGATGAAAATCGAAATCCCGGTCGCCAGCGGCACAATGCCTGAGTTCGCCGAACCCAAGAAGCCCCGCAATCGCGGCGGGTTCCGAGGTCGGAAACCGCAGGGCGCCAATTCGGCGTCAAAACCCTCGTCGTTCAAACGTCGTCGACCACGCAGACGCCCAGCCGCATAAAAGAAAGGGCCGCGTTTTAAACGCGGCCCTTTTTCTCAGTTGCTCGAACTGTTTCGTTCGGCCTCAATCTCGCGCCATTTGGCCACGTTGCGGTTGTGCTCGTCCAGAGTTTCCGCAAAGGCGTGCCCGCCTGTTCCATCCGCAACAAAGAAAACATAATCGGTGTCTTCCGGTGCTACGGCGGCTTCAAGACTTGCCAGACCGGGATTGGCAATCGGTGTCGGGGGCAAGCCGTCAATCACGTAGGTATTCCAAGGCGTTGCCCGGCGCAGTTCACTCCGCCGCAGGCCACGACCCAACACGCCCTGACCCTTGGTGACACCATAGATCACCGTCGGGTCTGTCTGCAACTTCATACCCTTCTCAAGGCGGTTCACGAAAACGCTGGCCACTTGCCCGCGCTCGTGCGGAACGCCAGTTTCTTTTTCGATGATCGAGGCCAGGATCAGCATTTCTTCAGGGTTGCTGATCGGCAAACCGTCCTGTCGGTTTTCCCAAACTGCATTGATCCGCAACTGCTGTTTTTCCTGCATATCCTGCAGTATGGCCGTTCGGTCATCACCCGGTGTCACCTCATAGCTGTCAGGAGCTAACATCCCTTCAGCCGGAATTTCGGTCACATCGCCGGTCAGGGCGTCGATCCCCTTCAAAGCTTCGGCAATCTGCCACGAGGTCACACCTTCAGCGACCGAAACACGATAGCGCGTATCAGCATCCTGACGCTTTTCGGCGTATTCCGCCGGAGCTTCCTCTTCCGCAGCCTCAAAATTGGCAACCTCAACGAATTCCAGCGTGGACGGATCCAACTCGCGCACACGTGTCTGAACGCGCGTTACGCCTATCCGGTATTCAATCTCAGATCCGCAAGTGCTGGCCCCGCTGCTCGTGATGTCGTCGATGATCTGTTCCATCGACGCACCTTCGCGGACCAGAAAGCTGCCGGCTTTCAGTTGCTGCGCCTTTTCAGTGTAATCCGCAGCCAACCGGAAGATCAGGGCGTTGCTGATCGCGCCATCGTCCTCAAGCTGCTGGCTGACCGCGGTCATGTTCGAACCGCGCTTTACCTGCAGGCACATGGCGGTTTCCAGCGGGCCTTCTGACTTGTACTGCGACTGGCCCCACACGATCAGACCGCCAACCAAGAACAAGCCGACCACTAGGATGGTCAGCGCGTTCGATGCCAAAGCCCGCCACATTTAGCTGACCTTTCCGAAGATCACGCTGGCGTTGGTACCACCGAACCCAAAAGAGTTCGACAAGGCAACGTTGATCTCACGCTCACGCTTTGCGTTCGGGGCCAGGTCGATCGGTGTCTCAACCGCCGGGTTGTCCAGGTTGATCGTCGGCGGAGCCACCTGATCACGGATCGCGAGGATCGAGAAGATCGCCTCGATCGCGCCAGCAGCGCCCAACAGATGGCCCGTAGCCGATTTGGTCGAGGTCATAGTGGCGTTGCTGGCGTGCTCGCCCAGCAGGCGCTCAACGGCACCCAGCTCAATCGTATCCGCCATGGTCGAGGTGCCATGCGCGTTGATATAGTCCAAATCTTTCGGCTCTAGCCCAGCGCTGCGCAGTGCGGCTTTCATCGAACGTTCGGCCCCGTCGCCATCCTCGGACGGTGCGGTGATGTGATAAGCATCGCCGGACATGCCATAGCCCAGCACCTCGGCGTAAATCTTGGCGCCGCGTGCCTTGGCGTGTTCGTATTCTTCCAGAATAACGATGCCTGCCCCCTCACCCATGACGAACCCATCACGGTCGATGTCATAGGGACGGCTGGCTTTCTTCGGATCGTCGGCATACTTGGTCGACAGCGCTTTGCACGCGTTGAAGCCCGCGATACCGATTTCGCAGATGCAGCCTTCGCCACCACCTGCAACCATCACGTCAGCGTCGCCTGCACGGATGATGCGGCTGGCATCACCAATCGCATGCGCACCCGTCGAACAGGCTGTCACGACAGAGTGGTTAGGCCCTTTGAACCCATGACGGATCGACACTTGACCCGAGGCGAGGTTGATCAGAGCGCCGGGGATAAAGAACGGTGACACCCGACGCGGCCCCTTGTCGCGGATCAGGTTCGCGGTGTTTGCGATGGACCCCAGTCCACCGATGCCCGAGCCGATCAGGACGCCTGTCCGCAGAAGCGCGTCTTCGTCTTCGGGCAACCAGTCAGCATCCTTGCAGGCCATTTCCGCAGCTGCGATGGAATAGAGGATGAAGTCCTCGATCTTGCGCTGCTCTTTCGGAGGCATCCAGTCGTCTGGGTTGAATGTTCCGTTGGTGCCGTCTCCGCGCGGTACTTCGCAGGCATAGGTCGTGGTGACCCCGCTTGCCTCAGCATCGAACTGAGTGATCGGGCCCGCACCGGATTCTCCGTCCAGCAGCCGCGACCATGTTTCCTCGACCCCGCTGGCCAACGGAGTGACCAATCCCAGACCGGTTACAACGACTCTGCGCATGAAATGCCTCTTGCCTGCTTCCTGTTTGAGAAACGCTCATACCCCGGCCCGGGGTCCGGGGGCAAGAGCAACGGTTTATTCCCTTCCGGCATCATCCCGCCAAAACCGAAGGAAAATTCACTTCTCGTTGCTCCGAAGGTTCCGAAAGGAAAAAACCGCCCCCTGCCCATTCAGGCAGATGGCGGTTTTTCCCATAACTGTTTCTTACTGGAACTGTGCAACCGGCTCATGCGCGGTTTTGGCCACGTCCAGCGCTTCTTCCAGGCTCAACGACTTACGGAACAACGCCCTCCCGACAATCGCACCCGAGATATTGTGGATATAAGCCAATCGCGAGATATCGTCTGCCGTCCGTACTACACCGCTGGCGATAACCGGCGTCCGGGATTTTTCTGCAATGCCCGAGATCAGACCCAGCTGCGCCTCGACATCTTCCATATCACTGTCGATATCCGTCACCACAATTGCGGCAAACGGAGTATCCGCAAAGGCTTCGATGAACGCTTCCGGCGTAAAGGCGCTCTGACTGCGCCAACCCTCAGTCATTACAAAGCCTTGCCAGACGTCCACCGCCAGAACGATCTGATCTGGATAAAGCTTAGCCAGCTCTTTCACCAGAATGGGGTCTCGCGCGGCAAGCGTGCCGATCACGATCCGGCCTGCGCCTTTGTCGATCCAATGCTCGATCTGCTCGCGTGAGCGCATACCACCGGCAAGCTGCACCGGCATCTCAGCTGAGCGAATGATCTCTTCGACCAGTTCGGCGTTGGTATCGCGGCCCTCGATCGCGTCGAAATCCGTCAACTGCATCCATTCGGCCCCGGCGCTCGACCAGCTGCGTGCTGTTTCTACCGGGTCCACATGCCAGATCATGGCGTTGTCCAGACGGCCTTTGTCCAATGTCACACATCGGCCGTTCTGCAGTTCCATAGTGGGATAAATCCTCATGAGCCCGCTCCTCCGCTCACCCGCATTGCAATCCAGTGTACCATACACGTCAGATCGCCCCCAGATTTTACCAGTTTCGGCAAACTGAGGACATTTTGCGGCATCGCAGCGGAGAGGGTTACATGCGCTTCGGCGGCCCGTTTCGGCGCAGCAATACAACCTTGGCATCATTGTATTCGGCCTCTCGCATTGGGATGTAACCCAGCTTGTCGGCCAGCTTTTGTGAGGCGGAATTCGCCGAATTTACCATTGCAACCAATGGTCCCGGCATAATGCGGTCAAACCAATCATGCGCCGCTTGTGCAGCCTCTATGCCCAAACCTTGACCTTGCGCCTCTGGAACCAGAATCCATCCGGCTTCGGGAAAACTATCAAAATCCTCCCCCAGCGCTCGGTTTCCATAGAAAAACCCAGCCTGGCCGATCATCTGGCGATTCGATTGCTGCAAAATAGCCCATTGGCCGAACCCGGCCATTTGCCAGTGCCCGGCGTTACGAAGGAAGGAGTCCCACGCCTCACCGCGCGAGCGTGGCTTGCCACCGATATGACGCACGATGCACGGGTTGCGCCAAATCTCGGCGAACCGGTTAAAATCTTCTGGCCGCATGGCGCTTAGCATCAAGCGTGCCGTGTTTATCGTCGGGGTGGATCGTATCATGCCCTGCCCGCTCGGAAATTTGCCTCAGTTTAAACTGTGCTTATCGAAAAAGCGTCAAGCAAGGATGAATTTACGGCAGGCATGAAAAAACGGCGCCTCCGTTGCCCGGAAGCGCCGCTTTTAAGGGTTTGAAGCGATTAGGACGCTTCAGAGATGAATTTGACGGCGTCGCCAAAGGTCTGGATGGTTTCGGCTGCGTCATCCGGGATCTCGATGCCGAACTCTTCTTCGAAGGCCATAACCAGCTCAACGGTGTCCAGGCTGTCTGCGCCCAGATCGTCGATGAAGGAAGCGTTTTCAGCTACTTTGTCTTCTTCAACACCCAGGTGCTCAACAACGATCTTTTTAACGCGATCTGCGACGTCGCTCATGTCTATTCCTCATTCCGTTTCAGGGCGTAATGCCCGGTTCAGCCCTTGCCCGCTCAGGCTGGCTTTGATTTGCCCGGTCCGGGCGGTTGGGTCCCGGAAGACCGGGAAAGTAGAAGGTCGACCAATCGGTCGACCCCTGCATAGATGCGCCGCCTATAGCACAGACAACGCCCGAGGCAAACGCTTTCGCGCCCGCCCCAGCATGCGATCACAACATGGCCATACCGCCATTCACATGCAAGGTTGTTCCTGTGATATATCCAGCTTCGGGGCTTGCAAGATACAGAACTGCTGCGGCAATTTCCGACGGTTCGCCCATACGGCCGGCCGGAACTTGGTTCAGAATGCCGGATTTTTGATCGTCGGTCAGCTTGTCAGTCATCGCCGTTGTGATGAAGCCCGGGGCAACTGCGTTGGCTGTGATTCCGCGGCTGGCGACCTCATAGGCCAGCGATTTGGTCATGCCGACCATACCCGCCTTGGAGGCAGCATAATTGACCTGACCCGGATTTCCGGTTGCGCCCACCACGGACGAGATATTGATGATCCGCCCCCAACGTGCCTTCATCATGCCGCGCAGCACGCCTTTGCACAGCTTGGCCGTGGCGGTCAGGTTCACGTCGATGACGCTCTGCCATTCCTCGTCCGACATGCGCATGAACAGGTTGTCCCGCGTGATGCCGGCGTTGTTGACCAGAATGTCCACCGCTCCCATCGTATCCGCCGCCTGCTTTGGCAGGGCTGCAACAGCCTCGGGATCGCTCAGGTTGCAGGGCAGCACATGGGCGCGTTCCCCCAGTTCATCCGCCAGCGCCTGCAGCGGCTCGACCCGCGTACCGGACAGCCCAACAGTAGCCCCCGCGCCGTGCAGAGCGCGCGCGATATCGCCCCCGATACCACCCGAAGCGCCAGTTATCAGCGCGTTCTTACCTGTCAAATCAAACATTCGATTTCCCTTTTGGTGCGTCCGTTGGGACTCTTATCTAACTTACGATTCGGCCTGAGTGACCTTTTGCACGTCGTCCGGCGTACTGATGGCTTTACCAGCGATATCGCGGTTGATCTTGCGGATCATGCCCGACAGCGCCTTGCCCGCGCCGATCTCCCATGTCTCGGTCACGCCTTGCGCCGCCATGTACTGCACGCTTTCACGCCAGCGAACAGAGCCGGTAACCTGCTCGACCAGCAACTGACGGATCAGGTCAGGATCGGTGACCGCCTCGGCGCGCACATTGGCAACCAACGGCACAGTGGGAGTCTTGATCTCCACTGTGGCCAAAGCTTCGGCCATCACGTCAGCAGCGGGCTGCATCAGAGCACAATGGAACGGAGCGCTTACAGGCAGCATCACTGCCCGCTTGGCACCTTTTTCCTTGGCGATCTCTGCTGCGCGCTCAACAGCGGCTTTAGAGCCCGAGACCACAACCTGCGTGGGATCGTTGTCATTCGCGGCTTGGCAGACCTCGCCCTGCGCGGCCTCTTCAGCAACGGCACGGACGGCGTCCAGATCCAGGCCCAGAATGGCGGCCATCGCGCCCTCGCCAACCGGGACCGCGCTTTGCATCGCCTGGCCACGCGTGCGCAGCAGGCGGGCCGCATCAGCTACTGCCAACGAGCCCGCAGCGGCCAGAGCCGAATATTCGCCCAGCGAATGACCAGCGACAAAAGTCGCATCGGTTACCGAAACACCCTCAGCCTCAAGCGCGCGTATCGCGGCGATTGAGGTCGCCATCAGCGCGGGTTGAGCGTTTTGCGTCAGCGTCAGGTCCGCAATGTCACCTTCCCAGATCAGGCTGCTCAGCTTTTCACCCAGCGCCTCGTCGACCTCGTCGAACACAGCCTGAGCTGCCGGGTATGCCTCGGCCAGAGCCTTGCCCATCCCAATGGTTTGGGCGCCCTGCCCCGGAAAAACGAATGCGCGTGTCATTGCGACCTCTTGGATGACGTTAGGTTGCGGCGGGGTGTAAACCGTGTGACCGCGCGGCACAAGCATTGCCTGATCTCTGCACTTGGACACGCTTACTGTGCGCACCTCGCTATTGAGTCCTGATCCCATAGCTTTACGTTGGGCGCAACTACCTCACCCCGGAGCAAATTATGCCGTCGACGAACACCTTCTCTAGCTATGGCAGTGTCACCAAGACCTTTCATTGGCTGACCGCCCTGCTGATCTTCACGGCCCTGCCGTTGGGCTGGATCGCCAATGATCTGGCCCATGCGATTTACGATCCGTCGGTGCCAACCACCGAGGACGATATCGCGCGGGCCGCCCGCCTTTTCTCGCTACATAAAACCGTTGGCGTTACTGTTTTCTTTATCGCTCTTGCCCGCATCCTTTGGGCTGTCATACAGACAAAGCCCGGGCTGCTGAACGCAGACAACAAACCCGAAGCCTTTGCAGCCGAAACCGTTCACTGGATGCTCTATGCTTCTCTGGTTCTGGTGCCGGCGACTGGCTGGATACACCACGCTGCAGCTGAAGGGTTCGCCCCGATCCTGTGGCCCTTTGGACAGAACCTGCCTTTCGTACCCAAATCACCCGAACTCGCCGAGGTCACGGCTGGGCTGCACTGGCTATTCATCTGGGTTTTGGCGGGCTCGCTGGCGCTGCACATTGCCGGAGCCCTCAAGCACCACGTGATCGACAAGGACAGCACTCTCCGCCGCATGTTGCCCGGCCAGTCCGATGCGCCCGAACCACCTACGCAGCACCATTCCTCCGTACCTGCGGTCGCAGCTTTGGCGGTTTGGGTGGCCGTTCTGACCGGCGGGTGGTTCATCGGCGTTTTCTCTGACCACTCGACCGCGACGACTGACACGGCAGAATTAACCGAGGTACAATCGGACTGGCAGGTGCAGGATGGCAACCTGTCCATCACCATCACCCAACTGGGCAGTCCGGTAGCTGGCAGTTTCTCTGATTGGACGGCCGCAATTGCCTTTGAAAATCCTGCAGAACCGGGATTGGCCGGAACAGTGGACGTCACGATTGGCATTACGTCGCTGAGCCTTGGTACCGTCACAAACCAGGCCATGGGTGCCGATTTCTTCAACAGCGAACAATTCCCGACTGCCCAGTTCAAAGCCGATATCTACAAAACGGATACCGGGTACGAGGCGCGCGGCCCACTGACAATTCGTGACAAGTCCATGGACGTTGTGTTGCCCTTTGCATTGGACCTACAGGACAATACCGCCACAGTATCTGGTCAACTGGAGTTGAACCGGATGGATTTCGATGTCGGCACGTCCCAGCCGACCGAAGAATCGCTGGGTTTTGGCGTCGTCGTATCGGTCGATCTGACAGCTGAGCGTCAGGAATAAAAAAAACCGCCGGGGCAGCGCCCCCGGCGGTTTCACTTCAGATGATTGGAAGCGGCTTACTCAGCCTTCTGTGCCTCAATCGAAATCTTAACTTCAACCTCGTCACCGACGAACGGCGCGAATTGGCCCAGATCGAAATCGCTGCGCACCAGAGTAGTCGTCGCATCGAAACCAGCCCAAGGCTTGTTTGCCATCGGGTGATCTGCCACCTGGTTCAGCTTGGCGTCCAGAACCACCGATTTGGTGACACCGTTCATGGTCAGATCGCCGGTAATGTTAGCGGTGTTCTCACCAGTCACCTCAATTCCGGTTGAGGTGAAGGTCACAAGATCGCCTTCGGCTGCGCCAAAGAAATCTTCGGTCATAAAGTGATCTTCGCGTGGCTTCCAGCCGGTGAACATCTCAACTACGGGCATCGAAACGGTAACGCTGGACGCGGCAGGATCTTCTTGGTCGAACATGATCTCGCCCTCAAAGCCCGAGAACATGCCGGTTGTGGTAGAAAAGCCAAGATGATTGTAGCTGAAGACGACTTGGCTGTGGCTGGGGTCCAAAACGTATTTCTCGGCGCTGGCAAATGCCGACGTCGCCGAAACGGCCAGTGCAGCAGCAAGAAGGGTGGATTTCATGATAATCTCCGCAATTTTGTGGATGCAAACCGAATGGGTTGCTCGATAACGAAAATGTGCTGCCCAAGGGCAGCACACAAGGTATATTATCTCACATTTTCTGTTCCTAGATGAACAGAATAAAATTCAGGCGAAGATTGTTACACTTCCGCTCAGTTGCCCCTTGAGCGCCCGGCTGACATCCGCCGATTGCAGCGGCAGTTTCATCAGCAGGCTGCCATCGACATCATAAAGTTCGACCTGATCATCCGCGAAGCGGGCTCCACCCAGCGTGTCATAGCTACGGCGCAGCACGGTTTGCGGGCGTCCGTTTTCGTTCTTCTGTAGAACCCGAACCTCCCGGCGGATCGGATCGAAATATGCGTCCGGGCGGGCATCCAGCAGTTGGATGGTCAGGAGGCTGACACCGATCAGCAAAAACAACAGCGACGCGGCAAGTTTGATGGGCCATACTTCGGCCGCCATTGCAGAACCAGGCACAAGCCACATGGAAAATGCCATCACTACCAGAAAGGCCCCAACAAGGCGGGCCAGAACCATGCGAACCTTCCAGTTCGGAGCGAATGCAATAAGAACAGGTACTGATTTCTCATAGCGCCCGGCGTCTGCGGACTCTTGGAATGTATTCGTATTTATCGCACTCATATCTGTCACCCTGTTTTCAGGTTGCCGTTCTGGGCTCCGAATGCTCGGATAGTCCCCGGTATGCAAAACAACTTTGAGCCGAAAAGCGTCAGGAATTGGGCAACGCAATGTTAATTGGGTGTTAATAGCAGGACACCACCAAGGCGAAGTTGCGGGCTTGCCCCCCACGCTGAAACGTGTATATCGGGCCATCCTTCGCAAATCACATGAATCGCGCAGCCTCTCGTGGCAGGGTCGCGAAGGTCCAAATGGCCCCGCCTATGAAATGCGCCTCGATATAAACAGGAGTGCACATGCCACTGTATGAGCATGTAATGATCGCGCGTCAGGATTTGTCCAACGCGCAGGCAGAAAGCCTTGTCGAACACTTCGGCACCGTTCTGGCTGACAACGGCGGCAACGTCGTCGAAAGCGAGTACTGGGGCGTCAAGACAATGGCCTACAAGATCAACAAGAACCGCAAAGGCCACTATGCCTTCCTGAAGACCGACGCCCCTGCTGGCGCCGTTCAGGAAATGGAACGCCTGATGCGCCTGCATGATGACGTCATGCGCGTTCTGACCATCAAGGTCGACGAGCATGCCGAGGGCCCCTCGGTCCAGATGCAGAAGCGCGATGAGCGCGAAGGCCGCCGCGAGCGCCGCTGATCAACGCCTGACGAAAGGACATAAACCATGGCCGCAAAACCATTTTTCCGCCGCCGCAAGGTCTGCCCGTTCTCGGGTGAGAACGCGCCGAAAATCGACTACAAAGACACCCGTCTGCTGCAGCGCTACATCTCTGAGCGTGGCAAGATCGTACCTTCGCGCATCACCGCCGTTTCGGCGAAAAAGCAGCGTGAACTGGCCCGTGCTATCAAGCGCGCCCGCTTCCTCGCCCTGCTGCCCTACGCCGTGAAGTAAGGAGAGACTGACATGCAAGTTATCCTTCTGGAACGCGTTGCGAAACTGGGTCAGATGGGCGACGTCGTTGACGTCAAGCCCGGCTACGCCCGCAACTTCCTGCTGCCCCAAGGCAAAGCTCTGAGCGCATCGGACGCCAACATCGCGTCATTCGAAGCCCAGAAAGCGCAGCTTGAGGCCCGCAACCTGGAAACCAAGAAAGAAGCTGAAGCACTGGCTGAAAAGCTGGACGGTCAGCAGTTCATCGTGATTCGCTCGGCATCGGATGCCGGCGCTCTGTACGGCTCGGTCACTCCGCGTGACGCTGCAGACGCCGCGACCGAAGCTGGTTTCACCGTCGATAAGAAACAGATCGCCCTGATCGCACCGATCAAGGAACTGGGTCTGCACTCGCTGGCAGTTAAACTGCACCCCGAGGTCGAAGTTGAGATCAAGATGAACGTCGCTCGTTCGGAAGAAGAAGCCGAACTGCAGGCGTCGGGCAAGTCGATCCAGGAACTGGCTGCTGAAGAAGAAGCTGCTGCAGAATTCGAAATCGCCGAGCTGTTCGACGATATCGGTTCCGCTGCTTCGGACGATGAAGAGCTGGTAGCTGAAGAAGCACCTGCTGAAGAAGACGAAGCCAAAGCCTGATCTGGGTTTGTAAATTTTGAGAAGGCCGCACAATTGTGCGGCCTTTTTTTGTGCCCGCACTAGGCGGCAAAATTCAGCCAGATTCTAGACCTACGGTTGCAGCTGGCGCGCTGTCTTCTATCATCGCGCCTTGAAATTTGGAGTACACAGATGACATCTTTTTTGCGCCGTGGCGTACTGGCCATGTTGCTTGCGATCCCCTTCGCCGCCTGCGGCGGACCGGAAACACCGACACAGGTTGCATTTGATCCTCCTCTGTATCCCAATGAAACTCCTGAACTGCGCGCCTCAATCAACAAGTGGGCAGATCACTACGAGTTGCCGCGAGAGCTTGTTCATAAACTGGCAGTACGCGAAAGCACCCATCGCCCCTGGGCCGTGAACCGCCCCTACTACGGCCTGTTGCAAATCCTACCAGCGACAGCACGCTCGATGGGGTATACAGGAAATGCTCAGGGCCTGCTGGATGCGGACACCAACCTTGAATTTGCTGGCAAGTACCTGCGCGGCGCTTGGTTGTTGTCGGACGGAGATCAGCAACGGGCAATATTTCTGTACGCAAAGGGATATTGGCCGGAAGCCAAAGCCAGAGGCATGCTGGTCGAAACCGGATTGGCGCCCCAATAAATCCATGCATATTCAGGAAAAATAATGGCAGTTAGACGCGAAACTGCGTCAAGATGAGAGGATTTTCGCCTAAACCAAGAAGATTTGCATGTTTCTGTTGCTTGAAGTACGCATTAAGCTTGTGCGATTTGAACAATTCCCTTGCAGATACCCCCTAGGTTGACGCAACGTAGGCGAGAAGAAAGACAGACTAGGCGCTTAGGGGGATGAAAGCGTCGTTGTAAAGGTTGGACAGGTGAAACTCATAGACTTGGCCGCGATCGACCATGAGGAGAGGTCGGCTGCAGACATCATAAATTCCGTCTGTGAGGAATTGGGCTTTGATTATGCCTCCTATGCGACCATGAATCCGGTCAAAGGGGACGTGCAGGGCTATGCCAACTATCCAGACGAATGGAAGATTCACTATGGTAGTCATGGCTTCCATCACTTCGACCCAACCTTGTACAAATCCGCTCTCAGCATCGCACCAGTAGATTGGGCGCGGTTCGATCAAGATGAGAAGTTTAACTCTGTATTCCGGGACGCCCATGATTTTGGGATTACCTCGCGCGGGCTGACGGTGCCTGTTCGCGGCCCTTACGGGGAATGCGGGTTGCTGAATGTTACCCGGGATTGTTCTGATGCCGAATGGGAAAGTCTGAAGAAACGCGTCATGGGTGATCTTCAGATGGCCGCAGTTCAAGCACATGATACTGTCATGCAATCTGGCCTTCTTGCCAAAGCACTATACCTACCGGCCCTTTCGACGCGCGAAAAAGAGATCCTGCAATGGGTGGCTGAAGGTAAATCTCAGCAGGACATCGGTGATATCCTCTCAATTTCCCACCGAACCGTTGAAGTTCACATGCGGTCCGGACGCGAAAAACTGGGAGCCTTGACCACGCCCCAAGCTATCGGACGGGCCATTGGTCTGGGTCTAATCGCGCCAGGATAAGCAAAAAAACCGCAAAAATACGGGAAACCCCCAATAGTTTCTGGTCACAACTTGGTTAACTCTGAGTTCACGGTAACCAGACTGTAGGGGGATGGAAATGATCATCGTAATTGATGGTATCAACCAACATTTGTTTAGTGATGTCCTGGACGAGATGTTCAAACTTCGGGCCCGCGTGTTCGGAGATCGGCTAGGCTGGGAAGTTAACATCAAGGACGGACGCGAACGCGATATGTTCGACGATCTAAGTCCGGCACATGTCGTTAGCATCGATGACGAGGGGGAAGTCGTCGGATGCATGCGCCTGTTGCAGACAACCGGTCCGCACATGCTTGCCGACGTTTTCAACTCCATCCTGGACGGTGAACCGCCGCTTCGCAGTTCGCAAGTGTGGGAAGCAACCCGGTTTTGCGTCGATACTAAAAAGCTCGGCCGCGGGCGAGGTAAGAATTCCGTCTCTTACGTCACCAGCGAAGTTATGATCGGCTCGTTCGAATACGCCAAGATGGCGGGTGTCCTAGACTCGATCGCCGTGATTGACCCTGTGATGAACCGCGTCCTACAGCGCTCAGGAAACGCGCCGTACGACTACCTTGGTACCGCCAAACCGATGGGCAAGGTGGTTGCGATGGCAGCGATGATGGATTGCTCGGATGAGCGGATTTCGGGCATACGCGAATATGCGGGCATCGAGCATGACGTCTTTATGACCGAGGAACAGGCGCTGGCACGTTTTGCCCTCAGCAAAACCGCAAAGCCTGCGAATGTCGATCACAAACCGCTGACCGAACTTGAGAAGTATTTTGTCGAACAAATGCATTCGGCGAGAACGAAAGACGAAGTCAGTGCTGTACTGAAGCTGATCGAAGCGCTTTCGGACCGATTTACGCCAGAGCAGAAAACCGCTCTGCTAAGTACCCCCCGTGCTTTTGCTCATGAGGCCTGACCCCCTCACCTCATAGTACAAAAGCCACCCACCGGAGCCGTCTGATTTACAGACGGCTCCGCTTTTTTTATGCCCATACAGGAATGGGCGGAAGAGGATTACTCCTCTTCCAGTGCCTCAACGGCTTTTTGCAGGTCGTCTTTGCTGACCTCTTTGTCGGCAACCTGAGCCAGTTCGAACACGTAATCGATGACCTTGTCTTCGAAGATCGGTGCGCGCAGCTGCTGCTGCATCTGAGCGTTCTGCTGAACGAACTCAAAGAACTGACGTTCCTGACCGGGGTACTGGCGCGCTTGGTTCATGATTGCCTGAGTCATCTCGGCATCGGTCACTTCAACCTCGGCCTTCTGGCCCAGTTCGGCCAGCAGCAGGCCCAGACGCACGCGGCGCTCGGCCAGTTTGTTGTGCTCGTCGGTGGGCTCGATCTCACCGTGGTCGTGGCCTTCCACTTCCGGGTTTTCTTCGTGCCACAGCTGGTGTGCGATCTGCTTGGCTTCGGCTTCAACCAGCGACGGCGGCAGGTCGAACGAGACTTTGTCGTCCAGCGCGTCCAACAGGGCGCGCTTCATCACTGCGCGCGACGCACCGTTGTACTCGGCTTCCAGACGCTCGGCGATCTGACCTTTCAGACCTGCCAGATCTTCGGCACCGAATTTGGTGGCCAACTCGTCATTGATCTCGGCAGCGACGGGTTCTTTCACTTCTTTCACGGTGCAGGTGAACACAGCGTCTTTGCCGGCCAGATGCTCGGCACCGTATTCCTCGGGGAAGGTGACGTTGACGTCTTTTTCTTCCTCAGCCTTCACACCAACCAGTTGCTCTTCGAAGCCGGGGATGAAGCTGTTGGAACCCAGTACCAGCGGATAGTCTTCGGCCGAACCGCCTTCGAACTCTTCGCCATCTACTTTACCAACGAAGTCGATCACAACCTGATCGCCATCCTTGGCTTTCGAACCCTTGCGGCGCGCTTTGAAGTCCTGAGCGGTTTCCGCCAAGCTGTTCAACGCTTCTTCGATGGCTGCGTCGTCGGCTTTAACAACCAGCTTTTCCAGCTCGACCGATTTCAGGTCCACCTCGGGGATTTCCGGCAGCGCCTCATAGGACATCTCGACTTGAACGTCGTCGCCCTCTTTCCAGTCTTCGTTGGTCATTTTGACCTGCGGCTGCAAAGCCGGACGGTCACCGCTGTCTTCGAAGTGCTTGTTCATGGCGCCGTCGATGCTTTCCTGCATCGCTTCGCCCAGCAGGCGCTGGCCAAACTGCTTTTTCAGCAGCGCCATAGGCACCTTGCCTTTGCGGAAGCCCTTCATCTCAATCTCAGGCTGCGCTTCGACCAGTTTCTCGTTTACTTTGTCGTCCAACTCAGCTGCGGATACGACGATGTTGTAACCGCGTTTCAGACCTTCGTTTAGCGTCTCGGTAACCTGCATTATGGTAGTCCCCATAGGATTCGGGGCGCGCAAAACGGCGCGCCGGGCAAATTTGACGCCTTCTATTTGCCCTGCCGCCCACGCGCAAGAGGCAAAGCCCGGATCAGCCTTGTTTTGCCGTCGAATCCAACAAAAAACGCCCCGGATCTAACCGGGGCGCGTGTTCTTCAGGGTGCTTGGATCAAAACTTCCAGAGTGCGCCCAATACCCAAGCTTCGTTTTTGTCGAAATCGACTGTGTCGTCGAAGTCATGGTTGCGATACTTCAGATAGGCATCGGTGTTGATGCTGTCGATCCGCTGAACCACCGCAATACCCCAGGACTTGGTGCTGGACCCTTGATTTTCAAAATCAGAGCCGTCGAAATAGTCGATACCAACGCCGGTTTTGCCCCACGACACCCAATCACCTTCATAAGCAAGCTTGGTGTACCAGTAATCCGGATCACTTGCACCTTCAGAGGTATCGTCACGCGTACCAAGGGCCGCAGTAAAGCTAAAGCCGCTCGGCAACAGAACCGAGGCCGAACCGATCGTATCCTTTCGCTCGCCCGAACCATCATCAAAATCTCGCACCGCATAGGCTACGCTGGCGGCGAACTCGACGCCTCCGGCAAAGGTGTTGCCGTAGGAAACGGCGATGTCGTAGTAGTCGTCGTCATCGGTGCTGGACAGGATGTTCTGACCATAGGCGATCGCGGCGGAGAAGCCGTTGAAATCGGGTGTGTCATAGCGGATGCGGCCCCGACGCGCGCCGTCAAAGTTGCTAGCCGAGTCACCAACGGTGATATCGCTCAGGATGCCGTCTGATCCGCGATAGAAAAACGCTCCGTTTTCATCGTTAGTGAAGGAATACAGGGCCGTTCCAACATAAGACAGATCGGTTTCGGCGGCCCCGTCCGAGGCCATGCTACCCTGACCGGCCGAAAACTTGCCGTACCCACCCTTAAGTGAGAAATCGACGTGTCTGATATCTTCGCGAGTCCAACCGTTGGTATTGGTTCCATCCTGGTTGGCCGTCCCAGTGCTTGGCAATCCCAAACCGGTTTCAAAGCGGAACATGAACTCATTGCTGCCGTAGGGTTGCATCAAACGCAAACCCACCCGGCTGTTGGACAGGTCATTGTCCAGCAAACGCGTTTCTGTTTCTTCGCCGTCATCAACAGACACAATCACCGGGTCTAATTGGCCGTACAGCAGGACATAGCCGCCACTGTTGTTTTCGTACTTCAGTTCCGCCGCGGCAGGAATTGCTGTCGTTGCCGCTAAAATTGCAGCCACTGAAGACAGTCTCAACTTTTGGGTCATTTTACTCACCTTGAAAATTCCGGCTTTTAGTAGCCCTCAATTGCGCACATATTGCTTAGTTTCCAGTGATCTGAACCAATACTTTCGAAGTATTGCACGTTTACCACTCAGATCTCATGAGCCAGAAAATTTCCCATTATAATCAGATTCTTAGCCACAGCATCGCCGTGACCCGAGAGCCACTCCAAGCGGATTCTGACGCTCAGCCATGCATCTGGCAAACACTCACTTTGACGTCACACCAACCCCGTCGGCTATTTGCCGCCGAAGATGCGATTGATCGGCCAATTCCCGCTCAGAAAGTCACATATTCAAATCTTTAAAAACTTTAGGCAGTTGCTCGGGCAAATCCTCAGCAATCAGACCCGGCCCGAACATCCGCGCGCATTCAACGTGCAACCACGCCGCCGTTTCAGCCGCCTGCGCTGGCTCGAATTCACGCGCCAGTAATCCCGTAACAAATCCTGCCAGAACGTCGCCAGAGCCTGCCGTCGCCAACCACGGCGCAGCGCGTTCCTGCGTCGCCGCATTAACCGAACATCGTCCATCCGGCGCCGCGATCACGGTGTCCGGCCCTTTGAACAGAACAACGCAGCCAGCCCTTTTGGCAGCTTCTCGCGTCGCGTCCACCTTGGAAAAGGCTGGGCCTTTGGCGGGTATCGCCGTCAGTTTTTCGGAAATATCAGGGAATAACCGGGCGAACTCACCCCCATGCGGGGTCAGAACACAATTTTCGTGCAACTGCGCAAACAATGAAGCGGGATCATCCTGGAAGGCCGTCAGCGCATCGGCGTCTAAAACTGTCGCGCGCTTTGCGCCTAGGACAACCGGTACCATTTCCCGCGCACGCTCCACTCCCATTCCAGGGCCAAGGCACAACGCATTCAGCCGATCATCCGCCAACACATCAGAGAGGCCACTCCCGCCCTCAACCCGCTGCACCATGATGGCAGTTACCTGCGCGGCAACCTCCATTTGGGCGGACGGCGGCACTCCCAGCGTCACCAATCCCGCCCCAATCCGCAGGGCCCCTCGCGCCGCAAGTCGTGCGGCTCCGGTTTTTCCCGCACCGCCCGAAAGTACCAATGCGTGGCCGTAGCCGTACTTGTGCTGCCCTACTCCCGGTTTTTTGTCGAGATCGTACCAAGGCCAAACCTGTCCAGGCCGCCACTTTGCCCCATCAAACTCCAAACCGACAACCGTATCCTTTGGCCTTGGAGATTTGAGATGACCGGGATGCCTATCCTCAGCCCCCAGCCCGATATCTACCACGCGCACCTTGCCGCATGAATCCGAGAGCGCATGGCCAACCTTCTTTCGATGAAAAACTGCTGTTAGGTCGGTCTGAAGCAGCCTTTTTGAAGCGTCTATTTGCCACCAGTCCCAACGAGCCTGATCGTCCCTATCCTCGTCTCCTGTTTTGTCCGGAGGATCAGGGAAAAGGAATTTGCCGCTGTCAGTGTCGAACCCCGAAGGACAATCAACTGCGACACGGTGGAATGGTGCGAGCCAGGGATTCCTTTCGTCCACATGACGCGCCGCGACCGAATGATAGGCTTGGGCCAAATCCAACGGGATCGACCGAGACAAGCCAGTGCCAAACATGGCGTCAACCAAAACGTCTGGTCGGCGGCCCTGCTCCACAGCTTCAGCAGTCAATTTTTCGGTCGGTCCGAGCGTGCTCCACCTCTCGTAATTCTTACGTGCGTCCGGAGGAAGTTTCTTTGGCTCTCCGAATAGAAAAACCTCAACCTCCCAACCCCAGTCTTTAAGCAGTCGGGCGATCACGAAACCGTCGCCGCCATTGTTCCCTGGCCCGCACAAAATCACGGCTTTACCCTGGGTTTTCGCCAACTCGGGCCACTCTTCAAAAACCGCCTCGACAACGCCCTGCCCGGCCCGCTCCATCAACTCCAGTCCGGTCACTGCACCGGACTCAATCGCGGCCTGTTCGATGGCCCGCATCTGAGCCGCTGTCAGTAATTCCGTCATCTTAATTTCCCTCAGCGATTCAATTCTGATTACTTTTTGTGCAAGTCGATCAAAATTTCACCTGCCACCTAATTTCTCCGCACGCCAGCGTGGCCATTTTCGCAATCGGATTGCCGCCCGATCTTAGACGTGATCATTGCGGTCCTGACAAGTGTAATAGGGAGCCCGGGATGAGGAAGATCGAAGCGATCATCAAACCGTTCAAACTGGACGAAGTGAAAGAGGCGCTGCAGGACGTGGGTGTTCAAGGCCTCAGCGTGATCGAGGTAAAGGGTTTCGGTCGTCAGAAAGGCCATACCGAGCTCTATCGCGGTGCGGAATACGTTGTCGACTTTCTGCCAAAGGTGAAGGTCGAGGTCGTCCTGGACGATGATCAGGTTGACGCCGCAATCGAGGCCATCGTGTCCGCCGCCAAGACCGACAAGATCGGTGACGGCAAGATTTTCGTCTCGCCCGTAGAACAAGCCATTCGCATTCGCACCGGCGAGACCGGTTCGGAAGCGCTGTAACAGACCACTCTTCAACTCAGAGGAATAGTAAGTATGAGCAAGGACGCAGTTCTTCAGCTGATCAAAGACGAAGGCGCAGAGTACGTCGACGTTCGTTTCACCGACCCGCGCGGCAAACTTCAGCACGTGACCCTGATGGCTGATCAGGTCGACGAAGATTTCCTGGAAGAAGGCTTCATGTTCGACGGTTCGTCCATCGCGGGCTGGAAGTCGATCGAAGCATCGGACATGAAGCTGATGGTCGACACCGAAAGCGCCTATGTCGATCCGTTCTACGCCGAGAAAACCATCTGCGTGCACTGCTCGGTTGTTGAGCCTGACACCGGCGAAGCTTATGAGCGTGACCCGCGCGGCACCGCCCAGAAAGCCGAAGCTTACCTGAAAGCATCGGGTATCGGTGACGTTGCCTATATGGGTCCCGAAGCTGAATTCTTCCTGTTCGATGACGTCCGTTTCTCGAACACAATTAACAAAGTATCCTACGAAGTTGATGCAACCGACGCGTCGTGGAACACCGACACCGAGTACGAGATGGGCAACATGGGCCATCGTCCGGGCGTCAAGGGCGGTTACTTCCCGGTCAACCCGATCGACGAAGCACAGGACCTGCGTTCGGAAATGCTGTCGACTATGAAGCGTCTCGGCATGAAGGTCGACAAGCACCACCACGAGGTTGCGTCCTGCCAGCACGAGCTGGGACTGATCTTCGACAGCCTGACCAAGCAAGCGGACGAGCTGCAGAAGTACAAGTACGTCATCCACAACGTTGCGCACGCCTACGGCAAGTCGGCCACCTTCATGCCGAAGCCGATCGCAGGCGACAACGGCACCGGCATGCACGTGAACATGTCGATCTGGAAAGACGGCAAGCCGCTGTTCGCAGGCGACAAGTATGCCGACCTGTCGGACGAAGCACTGTACTTCATCGGCGGCGTTCTGAAGCACGCCAAGACCCTGAACGCTTTCACCAACCCGTCGACCAACAGCTACAAGCGCCTGATCCCGGGCTTCGAAGCGCCTGTTCTGCGCGCCTACTCGGCCCGTAACCGTTCGGGTTGTGTCCGTATTCCGTGGACCGAAAGCCCGAAAGCCAAGCGCGTCGAGGCCCGCTTCCCCGATCCGGCCGCAAACCCCTACCTGGCGTTTGCCGCTCTGCTGATGGCCGGTCTAGACGGCATCAAGAACAAGATCGATCCGGGCGAAGCGATGGACAAGAACCTGTACGATCTGCCCGCCGAAGAACTGGCCGACATCCCGACCGTTTGCGGCTCGCTGCGTGAAGCTCTGGAAGCTCTCGCATCGGATCACGACTTCCTGCTGCAGGGCGACGTGTTCACCAAAGACCAGATCGACGGCTACATCGCGCTGAAGATGGAAGAGGTCGAAACCTACGAGCACACCCCGCACCCGGTTGAATACGGCATGTACTACAGCTGCTGATCCGGTTGCAGACTTAACTTGGCAAGGGCGTCCATTCGGGCGCCCTTGTTTCGTTGGCCATGATCTTTCACACTCGACCCACCCGGTTAGGAGAGATCGCATGTCATCTGACGCCCCCTTCTCGCAATACACG
>WQBJ01000040.1 GCA_013032095.1 Ruegeria atlantica
CCTCATCAATGTAGTCGGACCAGTTATAAACACGCACCTCTTCGGCGAAGGCGGCTTGCGAAAGAAAGGTTACCATCAAAATTGCCGCGCTGGATTTCGTCAGCAGCATATTTTCCTCCCATGATAGCTGATCGCCGAAAGGTTGGCTGCCAAAATTTTGATCAAAAAATAGTTTCGTTGCAACCTTGTTCTAAAAATTTGATAGATTGTTTGGCCTAGGTCCGCAGAAAATTGGCAGGAAAGGAAACACTTGAGCGATAAAAAGCCCGAGCACAAAACAATTTATGTTCGAGTCAAGGTGATGATACTCTTTGGGGAATTTATCCCCGGCCAACCGATCACAATTCTCGGTCTGTCAGAGGCGATTGGACCGGGTGTCACTCCGGTGCGTGAAGCAATTCGACGTTTAATTGCCGAGGGTGCATTGCGCACGCTAAAGAACCGGCGCGTAGAAGTGCCTTAAATGTCCGAACACCAATAAAGTCAGATCGAATTGGTTCGAATGTCCGTCGAGCCAACTCTGGCCACAATGGCGGTGGTGAATGCCGATAGCC
Source organism: Ruegeria atlantica (assembly GCA_013032095.1). Classification (GTDB taxonomy): domain Bacteria; phylum Pseudomonadota; class Alphaproteobacteria; order Rhodobacterales; family Rhodobacteraceae; genus Ruegeria; species Ruegeria atlantica_E. The sequence goes on from WQBJ01000040.1 coordinate 555, forward strand.
GTTTAATTACAAAGTTGGAACAAATAGATGCGCTTGTAGGCAAGGCTGTAGATGTTGGCGATACGCGCGAGTATTTGGCGGAAAACTATCGGTTCCACTTCACGCTTTACGAGGTGGCGGACGCATTGATATTGCGGCGGATTGCTGAATCCTTGTGGCTTCAGGTTGGACCATCTTTGAGGGTCGTTTGTGGGCGGTTCGGAACTGAGAAATTGTTGGATCAGCACCGCGAAGCGATTTTGGCTCTGCGAGATGGTGATGCTGAGAATGTCAAAAAAGCGATTGAAGAAGACATTCGTCAAGGGCTGGCTTTGGTTCGACAGACCCTTTCAGCTTAGGATGGATTGATTTTGACCGCTTTGATTTCAAAGTAGCGATTGACTAATTCAAAAATTTGATCAAAAGATGCGGGGCAAATTTAAATGTCTCGCGGTTTGAGGCATTTTGGAGGTTTTGATGAAAAAGGTGATCGCAGCTACCTGGCAAGAAAGTCTGCCCGAAGAGTTTATCTCATTTGCTCAGGGCCGTCGTATCGAAGAGGTCGAGTGCATCGTCCCTGATCTTGTTGGAACCTCACGCGGCAAGGCAATGCCAGCCGTGAAATTCAATCCCTCCACAGACTTGGCGCTCCCGGTTTCGCTGTTTTACCAGACGATCTCGGGCGAATATGTCGATATGGACATCGAGAGTCAGTGGCTCGAAAAGGACATCGTCCTAAGGCCCGACATGAGAACTGCCTGTTCGATACCGTGGTCGAGCGATCTTTCCCTGCAAGTGATCTGCGACATGTTTAACAGGGACGGAACTCCGCTTGAAATTGCGCCCCGCGAAGTTCTGCGGCGTGTTGTTAATTTCTATCGGGAAAAAGGCTGGAAGCCCGTTGTGGCGCCGGAACTTGAGTTTTACCTGACCAAGCCCAACCACGACCCGAATGAAGCAATTGAGCCTCCGGTGGGTCGGACAGGGCGCAAGGGTGCCAGCCGACAGGTCTATTCAATGGCGGCTGTGGACGAGTTTGGCGAAGTCATCGACACCATATACGACTTTGCCGAAGCGCAGGGCTTGGAAATCGACACCGTCATTCAAGAGGGCGGCGCCGGCCAGATTGAGATCAACCTGATGCATGGTGATCCTTTGCGTCTTGCCGATCAAGTATTCTACTTCAAACGCACGATCCGTGAGGCCGCGTTGAAGAACGGTGTATTCGCGACCTTCATGGCCAAGCCGATCCGAGACGAACCCGGTAGCGCTATGCATGTGCATCAAAGCATCGTGGATATCGAAACCGGCGAGAACATTTTTTCCAACGCGGATGGGACAGAGTCCGAACTGTTTCGCTGGTTTATTGGGGGGGCTCAGAAGTATTTGATGCAGGCTGTACCGCTGCTCGCACCTTATGTGAACTCCTATCGCCGGATCACAGTAGAAGGGCAAAGCGCCCCCGCAAATATCGAGTGGGCGTCAGACAACCGGACGACCGGCCTTAGGGTGCCGCATTCCGGCCCTGCAGCGCGCCGGCTGGAAAACCGTGTAACGGGCATGGACTGTAACCCCTACATTGCCATTGCCGTGTCGCTGGCGTCTGGTTTTCTGGGAATGATGAATAAGACCGAACCTCGCCCGGAAGCCAAAAAGGAAGTGTGGGAAGCGGAGTATTCGTTACCTGCCAGCCTGCGCGAGGCCTTGGATATCTTTGACGAGGCTAAGGAAATTCGCGAACTGCTGGGTGAGGAATTCTGCCGCCTATATGCAGACATCAAGCGCGCCGAAAACGAAGAATATCAACGCGAAATCTCCCCTTGGGAACGTCAGCACCTGTTGCTGAACGTCTGATTTGAGAGGCTAACATGACAACCGTAGCAAATCATCTGCCCACCGCTGAATTGCAAGCCATTGACGCTGCTCACCACATGCACCCGTTTACGAGGGGTAAAGAGGTCAATCAGATTGGCGCTCGGATCATCACCAGCGCCAAGGGCGTTTGGCTCAAGGATAGCGAAGGCCAAGAAATTCTGGATGGTATGGCAGGCCTGTGGTGTGTGAATATCGGCTATGGCCGTCCCGAACTCGCCGACGTGGCCGCTCGTCAGATGCGAGAACTGCCATTCTACAATACGTTCTTTCAAACCTCGCATGTGCCCGCGGTGATGCTGGCCAAGAAACTGGCCGAGCTTGCACCAGGCGACCTGAACCATGTGTTCTTTGCCAATGGCGGATCGGATGCCAACGACACCAATATTCGCATGGTTCGCACGTATTGGGCCGAGAAAGGTCAGCCTGAACGTGATGTGATTATCTCGCGCTGGAACGGCTACCACGGATCGACCATCGGCGGCGCATCGCTGGGTGGCATGAAAGGCATGCACGCGCAAGGCGGTCTGCCGATCCCCGGAATCGAACTCATTGACGAACCGAACTGGTGGGCGGACGGCGGCGACCAGACTCCGGAAGAGTTTGCTCTGGCTCGAGCACAGCAGCTGGAAGAGAAGATCAAGGAAGTCGGCCCGGAAAAGGTTGCGGCCTTTATTGGCGAGCCGATCCAAGGCGCGGGCGGCGTCATCATCCCGCCAGCGACCTACTGGCCGGAAATTCAGCGAATTTGTGACAAATACGGAATTCTGCTGATTGCAGACGAGGTGATTTGCGGGTTTGGCCGGACCGGAAACTGGTTTGGTTCGCAAACAATGGGTATCAAGCCCGATATCATGACAGTGGCCAAAGGGCTTAGCGCGGGCTACGTACCGATCGGTGCCTCCATCGTGTCGGACGAGATCGCCAAGGTCATTGGTGATACCGAGTTCAATCATGGCTACACTTATTCCGGTCACCCGGTTGCCTGTGCCGTCGCTCTTGAAAACCTGCGCATTCTTGAAGAGGAAAATGTGCTTGAGCACGTGCGCACCGTGGCCGGTCCGCATCTCAAAAAGAGGTGGGAAGAGCTAGCGGATCACCCTCTGGTTGGCGAGGCACGCGTCGAGGGCCTGATGGGATCGATTGCTCTGACACCGGACAAGGCAACGCGTGCGCCATTTGCCGTTGATGCCGGAACTGTTGGCTATATTTGCCGCGAGCGGTGTTTTGCAAACAATATCGTCATGCGGCACGTTGGTGATAGGATGGTAATAGCGCCGCCTTTGGTCATCACCTGCGATGAAATCGATATCCTGGTGGATCGTGCCCGCAAATCTCTTGATGAATGTCTCGAGAAAATCCGCGCAGACGGCATTTTTAAAGCTGCATGAAAATAAGAGCTCCAAATGGACCTGCTGACTGCAAACGATCGTCAGGGTGAGTACCCGAATTCTTACTATGCTGACGTAGCTGAAACGCTTGCCCCATTTCCAAAGGCGCAAGGTGCATTGGAGTGCGATGTCTGCGTCGTTGGGGCAGGCTTTACCGGACTGTCTGCCGCCTATCATTTGGCGCAGCGCGGATATGACGTTGTTGTTTTGGACGCACAACGCGTTGGGTTTGGCGCGTCGGGCCGAAATGGCGGTCAGGTCAGCATGGGCCAGAGGGTTGAGCAGGACACTCTGGAGAAAATGGTTGGTGAAGCCCACGCCCACCAGCTTTGGGATATCGGTGCTCAGGCGGTTGATCTGGTCCGTTCGTTGACCAAAACACCCGAAGTTCGAACTGAGTTCCATGATGGAGTAATCCACACCGTACATCGGGAACGATATCAGGCGCACAACGCTGAGTATGTCGAGCATATGTCCAGCAAATACGGGTACGACAAAATCCGCTTGCTGGACAAGGACGAGTGTCGCCATCTGGTTAATTCGCCAGCCTATTTTGGCGGAACCCTGGATATGGGGGCAGGGCACGTAGACCCGTTTGAACTGGTGCTTGGTTTGGCGCGTCTAGCGGTGGACGCTGGAGCGCGAATTTTCGAGCAATCGAAAGTTGTGGCGCTCAAGGAAGGCGACCCTGCTACCGTCGTGACTGATAATGCCACCATAACGGCGCGCTATGTGGTCTTGGGATGCAATGGATACCTGGGCAATATGCACAAGCATGTGGCCGAGCGGGTGATGCCGATCAATAACTTCATCGTTTCCACCAAACCGCTTGGCCGCGAGGCTCAGGAAGAAATTATCCGCAACAATTATGCCGTGGCGGACAGCAAGTTTGTGATCAACTATTTCCGTTTTTCGGACGATCACCGTCTTCTGTTCGGTGGAACGGAGTCTTACGGTTACAAATTTCCAGCTGACATAGCTGGCGCTGTGCGCAAGCCGATGGCCGAAATCTTCCCGCAGCTCAAAGATGTGGAAATCGACCATGCCTGGGGAGGAACGCTGGGGATCACCATGAACCGCATGCCCCACTACGAACGCATATCCGGTAACATTCTGTCGCTATCAGGATTCTCGGGCGCGGGCGTTGCCATGGGAACGTTGTCAGGGCAAATCGCCGCTGAAGCCATTGCCGGTCAGGCAGAGCGTTTTGATGTCATGGCCAAGGTTCCCACAAAGACTTTCCCTGGAGGCCCGATGCTGCGCACACCTCTGTTGGTACTTGCCATGCTCTGGTTCAGTTTGCGCGACAAGCTTTGACGAATTGGATCGGAGATGGCTCGTCCAGAGTTAGCAGATCGGGTTTTGACAACACCACCCGACCAATGGCCAGCATTTGTTACTCGCCACCCGGCAGGCAGCTTGCCTGCATATGACTGCGTTCGCGCGGGTAGGGGAAACGTTCATAGATTACTTCCATCTCTGAACGTTCTGCGTCCATGTCGTCGCGCTGATATGCCATTATTTTAAAGGTTTTGTTTCATCACTGTGTGCAGCAGCTCATCCATGGCTTGCACGCCGCTCTGCAATCGAAGAATTTCAACAAGAAATGGCATTGAATGACCCGTCTAGGTGCAATTTGCTACAATTTCTCTTGCAGCCCGGTTCAATCGTTCAACTGCAGTTTCAACGAACGCATCGTCAAACCTGCTTAGAAGTCCGAAGGTAGAAAGCGTTAGAAAAACCTTTTTCTCATCTGAGAATACCGGAACAGAGACAGCGCCGAGATCGGGTTCATTTTCTCCCCGGTTCAACGCGAAACCCTGAGCTCGGATTTGGTCCAGCTCTTTTTCCAATCCTTCATTGTCCTGAACGGTCTGTTCGGTAAGTGCGGCTAAGGAATACGCAGCTAGGCTCGCAGTTCGCTCTTTTTCCGAAAGGGTCGACAGCCATATCTTTCCTTGCGCTGTTGAGTGTATCGGCAGGATTGTCCCGACTTTTATGTTAATGTTTATGGGTCGATTTGACGGCGACACCGCCATGCAGATGGGGCCGCCTTGTGAGAACCGACTGGCCATCACCGATTCGTTCAAATCAATACTTGCCGCTGTTATGATGGGTTTCACGACCGATGCCAGCGGGTTTGTCTCCCGCTCCAACCTACCCAATTCTTCAATCCTGTGGCCGAGGCAATAAACCCCGCGCCGATAGGAGGTGAGGGCTCCGACTATTGTAAGGGTAGTCAGAAACCGGTGCGCTGTGGCCAAGGTCATACCTAGTTCGTCAGCAACCGTGTTCGCAGAGATTTCCCTGCGTTCGGAACTAAATAGACCCAGTATTTCGAAACTCTTTACAACGGAACCGTTCAGTTTTGTTGCCATTTTTTCTTCCCGAATGATGCGCCGATTTAAACGTCCGGTTTCATTGCACTGATCAAGCATGCACTTGTGGCAACTTTAGTTGGGCGTCACCCATTTAGGTGGTTAATATTGCACATAGTGAGAAGAATCAAATTTATTTGACATCAAATTTATAATTAGCTCATCATGTGATCTAATAATTTCGTATAGTGAGATAGGAAGAAGCATGAAGGTCGGCGTGTTCATCGACAATACTGACAGTAACGCAGCGTCCGGTGGTTGGTTTGAAAGAAGGAACCCCGTATCCGGAGAGATCGTTACGACAGCAGCTGCTTGCACCGCTGAGGACGTTGAACGCGCTGTTCAATCCTGTGCCTCGGCCTTCAAGGAATGGTCCAAGACAGGCCCGAACCTCCGCCGCGCTGTCTTGAACAAATGCGCTGATGCTTTGGATGCCAAGGCTTCTGAATTCATGCGTTTGGGAGCAGAAGAAACGGGCGGGTCTGGCCCCTGGATTGGTTTTAACGTGATGCTGGGGGCAAGCATTCTGCGCGAAGCGGCATCCATGACGACACAGATCAAGGGTGACATTATCCCATCCGACAAACCGGGCACCATGGCTATGGCTTTTCGTCAGCCAGTTGGGGTTTTGGTCGGTATGGCGCCGTGGAACGCTCCAGTAATTCTGGCGGTTCGGTCTTTTGCCATGGCGATCGCCTGCGGCAACGCTTTAGTCATGAAGGCGTCGGAAAAATGCCCGGGCCTTCACCGCCTAATCGGTGACGCGATGGCTGAAGGCGGGCTCCCCCCTGGAGTTCTGAATATCATAACTCACTCGGCCGAGGATGCGCCTGAGGTCGTCAATGCTCTCATCGATCACCCGTTGACACGACGCATTAATTTTACTGGATCCACCAAGGTGGGGCAGATCGTAGCCGAACGCGCAGCCAAACATCTAAAGCCTTGCCTTTTGGAGCTTGGGGGTAAAGCGCCTCAGATCGTGCTTGACGATGCAGATATTCCCGCGGCCGTGAATGCCGCCATCTTTGGCGCCTTTATGAACCAGGGTCAGATTTGCATGTCGGCTGAGAAGATCATCCTGTTGGAGTCGATCGCGGACGAATTTGCCGATCAGTTTGCCAAAAGGGCCGAAACTTTGAAGGTAGGCAGGCCCAATGAAAAGGTTCATATCGCGTCGGTCGTCGATAGGGATACGATCAATCACGCTGCCGCATTAATTGACGATGCAGTCGCCAAAGGCGGAATAGTTCGCTCGGGCGGCGCACCGGACGAGGGCACGATTATGCCGGCAACCATCGTCGACCATGTCTCACCGGATATGGCAATTTATTCCGAAGAGAGCTTTGGTCCTGTAACCACAATCATCCGCGTGAAAGACGTCGAAGAAGCGGTGAAAGTTGCAAATGACACTGAATATGGCCTCACTGCTTCGGTCTTCAGCCAGAATACGCGCCGGGCTATGGAAGTTGCCAAGCAGATTCACACCGGGATCTGCCACATCAACGGACCGACAGTGGGTGACGAAGCCCAGATGCCCTTTGGCGGGACCAAGCGTTCGGGATACGGTCGTTTCGGCGGCAGCGCCGCTATCGACGAATTCACCGAATTGCGCTGGATCACCATAGAAGACCCCGACCAGCACTACCCGATTTGAGCTGGATCGAAAAACCGGGGAATAGCGAAATCAAAACTGTAATTCTTGGTGCAGGCGCACTTGGTTCCGTCATTGGCGGGTTGCTTGCCATCGCTGGCCGCGATGTGGCGTTGTGGGATGTGAATGACACGCATCTCGACGCCATTCGCAAGAAGGGTTTGCGGATCGATGGCCCCAAGGGGACTGAGGTTCTGCAACTCCCTGCCATTCGCCCCGAAGAAGCGGAGGAAACGCCCGATCTTATCATCCTGCTGACGAAAACGATCCACACCGAGGCTGCGCTTGCGGGTGTGCAAAAGCATATCGATTCAGGGGCTCATGTTCTGTCGCTGCAAAACGGTCTTGGCAACGCAGAGCGTATTGCCGCCATCGTGCCTCCGGACCGGGTGCTTTACGGATGTACAATGATGCCAGGCCGGTTCATCGAGCCCGGGCACGTTGCGTCGCAGGGCAAGGGATATGCCGTCTTCAAGTCTCTGACGGAAAACGGTCTCGCGTTCGCGGAATCCGCAGCTGTAGAAACGGATATGGTTACGCTCGAAGTTACGGATAGTACCGATAAGATTATCTGGCAAAAGGCGGGCTTCAATTGCGCAATGAATGCCAGTTGCGCATTGACGGGTGCTCGGGTCGGGGCTTTGTCGCAACCTGAAATGTTCAAACTGCTAACGGACGTTTCCGGCGAAGCTGTCGCGGTAGCAAATGCGCTTGGCATCACCGCGAGTCACTCCGAGGTGATTGATCAGATCCGGCACGCTTTGGAACATCACACAGAACACAAGCCCTCGATGCTTCAGGACATCGAGGCGGGACGACCGACGGAGATAGATAGCCTCTGCGGCGAAGTTGCACGGCTGGCCGAACAGAACAATTTGTCCGCGCCACTCAACACAGCGTTGGCATCTTTGATACGAGTCAGAAGCCGTACGTCGGCTGAGGCGGATGTGTGACCTGAAAATCTCAGAGCTGTCACAAGGAGCGATACTAAAGTGAATAGTAACGAGAACACGAAATCGATTACTGCAGGGGGTGCCCTGTTCGGGAAGCTCAAAGCCTTGGGTGTCGACTATGTATTTGCAAATTCCGGCACCGATTTTCCTCCAATCATTGAGGGGCTGATCGAAGCGCGGCAAAAGAAGCTCGACTTGCCGATCCCGGTCACTTGCCCGCACGAACATGCGGCGATGGGCATGGCCCATGGGTATTACCAAATCTCAGGCCGCATCCAATCGGTCATGCTACACACCAATGTCGGCCTTTCGAATGGCGCGACCGGCGCAATCAATGCGTACTGCGATCAAATTCCGATGCTAATGATGTCCGGGCGAACGCCCGTTATGGAAAAAGATCGGTTCGGAGCCAGAACTGTACCCATCGGCTGGGGCCAGGAAATGTTTGATCAGACCGCCCTTGTGCGGGAGACTTCCAAGTGGGACTATGAGCTCCGATTTCCCGAACAGTTGTCCGAGTTGTTTGACCGCGCCTGGGCAATTTCCAACTCCACACCCAAAGGACCGGTCTATCTGAGCCTTCCGCGCGAAGTATTGTGTCAGCAGACACCGCCCGATGGGCTGGATAAGCCGTCGATTATGGCTCCAGTGATCACAGCGCCTGACGCTGCCTCCCTTTCAACTGCTGCAGAGTTACTGGCCAACGCAGAGAACCCGCTGATCATCAGCCAGCGTGGCACCGGATCGTATGAGGCTTTTGACGCGTTTGGCAAATTTGTGTCCGACTGGGCGCTGCCAGTGAGCCACTACTGGGCCAATCAAATCTCATTGCCGCTCTCACATCCCATGCATATTGGTCAGAATCCAGAGACGATGTTGGCCGAAGCGGACGTCGTGCTAGTAATCAATTCGCTGGCGCCATGGTGGCCGGACAAGGTGGCTTTGCGTGACGACGTGACTGTCATTCAGCTTGGCCCCGATCCGTTATTTTCCAGAACCCCGATCCGTAACTTCCAGGCAAATGTCACACTTGCAGGTGAGACATCAGACACGTTGCAGGCACTTATCACCGCAATGGAAGGGGCGCCGCGCGACGAAGAACGCGTAGCAACTCGTCGAAAGCGGGTCTCCAAAATTTCAGAAGCCAACCACAATGCAGTCCTTGCCAATGCTGAAAAAGGCGCTGGCGGACCGATGACAAAGGATTGGGTCAGCCTTTGTGTCGGCAAGGCGATCAAGGGACGGAAAGTTTCTATTTTCCATGAGCTTGGCCTCCCGCTTGGGCCGCTCGATCTGGAAGACCACAACAGTTACTTTCAGGAACCCCATGCTGGTGGCCTTGGATGGGGGCTGCCTGCTGCTTTGGGGGGACAACTGGCAGAGCCGGACCGGCTGGTTTTTGCGACGATGGGTGATGGCAGTTACATGTTCTCCAACCCAACGGCTTGCCACCAGATTGCAGAGGCCTTGGAACTTCCGGTCATTACTCTGGTGCTCAACAACGAAGAATGGGGGGCGGTGCGTCACTCGGTCGAAGGGTTGTATCAGAGCGGTCTTGCAGCAAAGGCCAATGATATTCCTCTGACCCGGTTGCAGCCCAGCCCAGATTTCACCAAGACAGCTGAGGCCAGCCGTGCCTACACTGAAACTGTGGAGATGGGTGACGAGTTGCCTGCCGCCCTGGATCGCGCAATCCGGGTCGCAACGGAGGAAAATCGGCAAGTTTTGCTAAATATTGCAATCGCTCGATCCGGGTCGCACTGAGCCCGGTGAATCCAGCACGTACCACGCAGGGAGGAGGCATGGATTGCCTGGGAGCTACGAATTAGCCGGGTAGAAGTGATGCGAACTTCGCTGGTTTTACTCGGCGAGGTACAACTATTCTGGGGCAAACGGGTTTTTGTTATCAGAAACGGCAACTAAATTTCAAAAAACCTCAATTTTGTTGGCCAATTTAATGAGTATACTAGTGTGAAGCCGAAGTGGAGGAGCAATCCGGCAACATCACAGGCCTTGCGACCGTGAATCACGATTAGCGCAACGCTGTCTATCCCCGGGGGTGGGCGCCTTGCTAGAAAAGAAGATCAGGAGGAGATCATGAGTATTCTAAAACGCGCGAAGTACTTCGCTTTGGGCACTACGATGTCAGCACTTATGGCGCCGTTCGCCTGGGCGGCTGAATATGAGTTCAAGCTTCACCACTTTTTGAGCCCAAAGGCGCCGGCACACGCACAGATGTTGGAACCCTGGGCGCAACAGATCATGGATGCGTCTGACGGGCGCATCAAAATCGAGATATTCCCATCCATGACTCTAGGTGGAAAACCACCTCAGCTGCCACGGCAGGTGCGCGACGGTGTCGTCGATATTGCTTGGATCGTGAATGCCTACGCAGCCGGACAGTTCCCTCGCACAGAGGTTTTCGAACTTCCTGGTGTTCATCAGGGCAGCAGTGCCGCCGTCAACAAGGCGATGCGCACGATGTATGAGGAAGGTGAGCTGAGCAAAGATTTCAAAGGCGTTGTTCCCTTGTTCCAGCATGTGCATGGCGGCCAGGCACTTCATATGGCAACCGATGAAGTGCGCTCGCCCGGCGATCTGGCCGGTAAGAAGATGCGCATTCCGTCGCGGACAGGCGCGTGGGTTATAGAGTCACTTGGCGCAAATCCCGTAAAAACTTCGGTGGGGGAAATTCCGGTTGCCCTGTCAAAGAAAGTAATCGACGGCGCGATGATACCGTTTGAGATTATTCCGCCACTCAAGATTCACGAGCAAACCAAGTATCAGATCGAAGGGCCGAACGGTAAACGCCTTGGTACGACATCCTTCTCGGTCATCATGAATGAGGATCGTTGGAACAGCCTGCCAGCCGATATCCAACAGATTTTTCTCGACCACTCGGACCTCGAATGGCACGCTGAGGTAGGTGAGATCTGGGACGGCGCTGAAGCCTTTGGGATCGGTATTGCGACCAAATCAGGCAATGAACATGTACAGCTAAGCGAGGCCGAATGGGCAGAGTTTGAAGCAGCCGTGGCACCGGTTGTCGACCGTTGGATCGCCGAAATGGACGAAAAGGGTATCGACGGGCAGGCGCTTTACGATCAAGCGGTCAAACTGGTCAATGAAAACACGGTGACAAACTGACCGATGTCGACCTCGACGCAAAAAGAGGCGGGGCTTGTTGGCCTCGCCCGTACCCTCATAACTGGCTGGGCACTTATAGGCGGGCTTGTCCTGGTTGCAGTCGTTCTGGTCAATGCGTGGTCAATCCTTGCTGGCGCAATTGCCGGAAAGCCATTCCCCGGTGATTTTGAACTGACCGAGATGGGCGCTGCAATCGCTGCATTCTGTTTCCTGCCGTATTGTCAGCTTGTTGGTGCGAATGTGTCGGCTGACATCTTCACCATGCGCGCAGGCCCGCGTTCGGTCGCCTTGATGTCACTTTTTGCGGCGTTGATTGCAGTGCTATTCTCGGCCTTGCTGATCTGGCGCATGGGAGCCGGTCTGCAGGACTATCGCGAGTATGAGGAATTCACCGGAATCCTCGAAATTCCGATCTGGTGGGCTTTCGTTCCCGCATTGATATCGCTTGCGCTGCTCTTTGTGGCCTCGCTGATCACTCTGAAGGACGCGTTGCAGAAGCTGCGCAGAAGCGAGGTCTATTGAAATGGACAGTATCACGATAGGTCTAATGGGCCTTGGCGTGCTGATTTTCCTGATCGCCATTCGCGTACCCATTGCGTATTCGATGATCGTGGTTGGCGGTGCTGGCATTGCGCTGTTGAACGGCCCGATGATCGTCATGAGCCAGCTCAAGGATCTGGCCTACGGGCAGTTTTCGATATACGACCTATCGGTTGTTCCTCTTTTCGTGCTTATGGGAGCAATTGCGTCACGTTCAGGGTTGAGCGCGGATTTGTTTCGCGCAGCAAATGCCTGGCTTGGCTGGATGCGAGGGGGCGTGGCGATGTCGGCCATCGCTGCGTGCGCGGGTTTTGGTGCTGTCTGCGGGTCCTCACTGGCCACAGCTTCGACAATGGGACGCGTCGCTCTGCCGGAGTTGAAACGCTACAATTATTCTCCAAAGCTGGGGACTGGGACAATCGCGGCTGGGGGCGTACTTGGAATTCTGATTCCACCGTCTGTGGTTCTCATCATCTATGCAATCATTGTCGAAGCCAATGTTGTGACAATGTTCAAGGCGGCGATGATACCCGGTCTAATCGCCGTACTGTTCTTTATCCTGACCATCCTGATCTATGTACTTATCTCACCGCAGGCGGGGCCGAAGGGGGAAAGTGCCTCACGCGAGGAGTTCATTACCGCAACCTTGAATGTTCTGCCGGTTGGATTGGTCTTTGGTGTCGTGATCGGCGGGATTTATCTGGGCTTTTTCAATCCCACACCAGCGGCAGCCGTTGGCGTAGTCATGGTCGCAATCTTTGGTCTGGTCCGAGGGCAATTGTCGCTAGAAGATGCACGTGAAGCGCTTTTGGAGACTGCACGGACTGCAGGCATGATCTATCTGATCCTGCTTGGAGCGGAGTTGCTCAAGATTTTCATGTCACGCGGCGGGGTGCCGCAAGCCATGGCGGAGTGGATGGCGAATTCCGGCTTGGCCCCGATGACCACCTTGCTTGTTTTGCTCTTTGCGCTGATCCTTCTTGGCTGCCTGATGGACAGTTTGTCGATGATCCTGTTGGCGATACCATTCTTCTGGCCGGTTTTGGTCGAGATGAATGGCGGGGATTTCGTGTCGGCGGCTGACTCGCCCTTTGGAATGGACACAGAGGATCTTAAGATCTGGTTCGGGATACTTGCGCTCATAGTTGTTGAGCTCGGGTTGATCACACCACCGGTCGGAATGAATGTTTTCATTATTTCCGCTCAATCCCGCGATGTCCCAATGCGCGATACGTTTCTTGGCGTTCTTCCGTTTTTTGGAGCCGAGATCGTTCGGGTCGCGGTGCTGATCGCCTTTCCCGCGCTTACGCTTTGGTTGCCTTCAGTTTTGTCCGGGTAGGAAAACTGATCTTATGAAGCCGGACGCCGTCATAGGTATTTCAGTGTCCGGCTAATCTTTTTTGGTGCATGATGGACAAATGCGCTTTCTGTCCAGCGGTGAGCTCGCTACAGAAGTCGATGATTGTTTAAAACTCAAAAAGTTGTGCTCTCAGCTATCGAAAGGCACGAGCTTTCGCTACTCACCTAAGAACACAAAGAGGGTTAAGTAGGGGAGCCGATCCGGTCGACTTGGTTCAGGAGTTCCAATCCGGCATTGAGCGCGCGCCCTGTGGCAACGATCATCTGTGGCAGGATCATCCATTCTAGTGTCCAGGCGGCCCCGGATCGTTCCTGTTCGTGGACTAGAGCCTGATGCATTCCCGAAATCTGAACCGCGTTGAACCTGGCAAGCGTCACCAGAAGCTCAGCCAGAACAGGGTTTTGTTTGTGAGGCATTGCCGAAGACCCACCGCCCCCCTTAAGAGCTATGTCGTCCACGCCCTGTTGGGCCATCAATGACACATCCTGGCCCATTTTTCCGAGTGTTCCGGAGACCAGCGATAACCAGTTTGAAAACTCGACAACTGCGTCACGACGGCTGTGCCAGCTTGCGACAGGATTTTCCAAGCCAAGGTCTTTGGCCATTTGCACTGCAATCTCTTGGGCATGAAGCCCTAGAGCGGCACGATCGCCTGATGCGCCACCAAGTTGTAGACACAGAAGTCTGGGTTTTAGCTGTTCCAGCCGTTCCCGGTGATCTGAAAGCGGTAAGTGCCAGCTTCGCAACCGGTCAGTCACGGTGATCGGCATTGCCGCCTGCATGCGCGTACGTCCCATCAGCTTGTTCGTTCCCTGCGCTTTTTCGAGTTGCGCCAGAAAATTGCTGAGCATTGACAGCCGGTCATCCAGTATCGGCAATAGAACTTTGAGAGACAGAACATTGGCCGTATCGATCACGTCTTGAGATGTCAGGCCAGTGTGGATCGCTGGGTGAAGTTCCTCTGGGCAGCCCTCCTTCAAGTTCCGCACCAAGGTAGGGACAGCGAGCCCATCGCTGGCTGTACCCTTTTGCAACTGTTCGATATCAGGTTGTGCGGCGGTTATGTACATCGCCGCCCTTTCGGCGATGTCCACTGGTACCCGGTCGACTTTTCCTAAAGCACGGGAAAACGCGGCTTCGACTGCCAACATATGACGGAGCTGGACCTGTGGAGACAAAATCTCCTGCGTCTCTGAATCCGAGAACAAGCCACTGAGCCATGGATGGGAAAAAACATCAGTCATGACTTAATGTGACATGAATACCGGAACGTTGGTACCAGCGATCACATCGGTAGTCGCACCGCCGAAGAAATCGTGGGAGAACTTGCTATGTTCGTAGGCGCCCATGACAATCAGTTGCGCGCCCACTTCCCGGGTTGCGCTCAAAATTGTGTGGCCGACGGAATGGTCTCGGGGGCGAGTGATCAGATTAGCATCAATTCCGTGTCTTTTGAGATTCTTGATCAGTTGGTCGGTGCCGTCTGGGGCGGACTTGCCCACACAGAGCACGGTCACTTTTGCTTTCTCCTCAAGGATCGGCATGGCGTCACCAAGCGCGCGAGCGGCCGATCGCTTGCCATCCCATGCGACGACCGCGTTTTCCGCCAGACCTTCTTTTTCGTATCGATCAGGAACTATCAGTATCGGTCGACCACTGTGCAACGCTATTACGTCCGGATGCGCCGCAAGATGAGTCGCCGACACCTCGTTTTCGGGGATACCCGTCACGATCAAATCGTAGCTGCGCGCGAACTTTCCCAAGGCCAAGTCTTCTTCGTCGTTAATCTCAACAAATTCAGACCGTTCTGCGAAATCGCTTGCAGTGGTTTCTCTGCTGAAACTATCTGAAACTTCTTTGATCCTAGCCATGTCGATATCGTGTATGGTTTTTATGACTTCGCTCGGAATCTGGCCGCCGAAGCGGGTTTCCAGAACGGGACGCCCGTGCCGCACGACTCCGGTCAACCAACCGTCGTGATGCTTGGCGATCTTAATGGCATAGCGCAGGCTGCTGATGGCAGTATCTTTGCCGTTGTAAGTGCAAAGGATATTTCGAGTGCTCATCGATCAATCTCCGGCTGGTGAAAACTGCAAAATCTCTCTGGCCTGCCGCCACGTAGCGACGGGCCGCTCGTAGCGGTCGCAGAGTTCGACAGTACGCCGAACCAGGGCAGCGTTGGAAGGCGCAAGAGTGTCACGGTCAAGCCGTACGTTGTCTTCAAGCCCGGTGCGAGTATGGCCGCCAGCAGCGATCGACCACTCGTTCACAACAATCTGATTGGGGCCAATCCCGGCGGCACACCATTCTGCATGCGGCGCACGGTCTCGCATGGTTTTCACGTAGAAATCAAAAACGTCGCGGTCGACGGGCATGGCGTTTTTCACCCCCATCACGAATTGCACATAGAGCTTGCCCGGAAGGAGACCTTCACCGTGCATTCGAATGGCCTGAAGAATATGGCTGAGGTCAAAGGCTTCGATTTCGGGGGTCACGTTGTACTGACGCATTTCAGACGCAAGCCAGTTCACAAGATCCGGCGGGTTCTCATAGACGCGGGTCGGGAAATTGTTCGAGCCCACCGACAGCGACGCCATGTCGGGTGCCAGCGGCAGCATTCCGCCTCGGGCCTGGCCAGCTCCGGACCGTCCGCCGGTTGAGAACTGGATGATCATGCCGGGGCAGTGCTTTTCCAGCCCTTCTTTAAGGCGCGCGAATTTTTCGGGATCCGAGCTTGGTGTCTGGTCATCATTTCGTACATGAGCATGCACGATCGAAGCCCCGGCCTCGAAAGCTTCGTGCGTGCTTTCGATCTGTTCTTCCACGGTGACCGGAACAGCCGGGTTATTGGCCTTGGTTGGCAGGGAACCGGTGATGGCGACGCATATGATGCAGGGTTTGGTCATGGGGTGGCTCTTGTTGATGGACCCGCCACCTGGTCATTGTCAGAAGGCGGGTTGGCTGGCTCAGATGTCGAAGAAGACCGTCTCGTCTTCACCTTGGAGCTTGACGTCAAAGCGGTAGACCACCGCCCCGTCGCGCTCCGTGCGTTTCGCGATGAGAGTGGCGCGGCGACGTTCCCATTCAACCAGGTTGAGCACGGGATCGGCTGCGTTGGCTTCGGCCTCGTCGTCGAAGTAAATGCGCGTATTCAGACCAACGTTGATGCCGCGGGCGACGATCCACAGGTTGATGTGCGGTGCTTGAGTGCCAACGTTGCGACCCTGGGTGGACCCCGGTTTGATGGTGTTGAAGCCCCATTCTCCGGTTTCAAAATCGGTGATCACGCGACCCCAGCCGCGGAATCCTTGCTCGACGTCGCCACCGCCTTCGGGGTGGGCGTAATTGCCATCGGCATTGGCTTGCCATGCTTCCAGCAGCACGTCCTTGACGGGACTGCCCGTGCCGTCAATTACAATACCCTCGATGCGAATGCGCTCACCCTTGGCGTTCGGTCCGGCGATGTCCCAGCCCAGCTCTTGCTTGTAAAGGTCAAATCCCGCTGCCCCAGGGGCAAGCCCGATATGGACGTAAGGCCCGGCTGTCTGCGATGGGGTTTCCTTCAGATAATTCAGTTCCTGCGTCATGATCAGTTCCCCTCCAGTCGGTTTTCGAACAGGGTCGAACGTCGGCCCCGCAGAACAATGTCGAACTTGTAGGCGATGGTATCGAGGGGAATGGTGGCATTCAGATCCAGTGGTGCGATCAGCCGGTTGATTGCTTCTGGATCGGGAATGGTATTGACGATCGGACATTTGTGGATCAGCGGATCACCTTCGAAATAACACTGGGTGATCAGGCGCTGTGCAAAACCGGTACCGAAGATTGACATGTGAATATGCGCTGGCCGCCAACTGTTGACCCAATTGCGCCAGGGGTAGGCGCCGGGTTTGACGGTGCGGAAATAGTAATAACCGTTCTCGTCAGTCAGGGTCCGGCCGCACCCGCCGAAATTTGGATCGATAGGCGCAAGATAGGTGTCTTTCTTGTGGCGATAGCGACCGCCCGCATTGGCCTGCCAGGCCTCGACCAGAGTTTTCGGAACAGGCCGGCCGTTTTCGTCCAGAACCCGACCGTGCAGAATGATCCGCTCACCGATGGCGCTTTCACCGGGCTGGGCGTAGTTGTAGATCAGATCCTTGTCCAGCGGATCAATATCGTTGTGACCGAAGACCGGGCCGGTGATTTCGCTAACCGAGTTTTGCAGCGAGATCAGCGAGTATTGTGGCGACCGCGACACGCTGGTCTTGTAATCACGAGTGAGGGCAGGGGGGTGCCATTCGCGGTCCCGCTGATAGAACTCTCCTGGTTTAGGCATATTCGGATGGCTCCTCTTGGCTTAATTTGGGACGTTCGCGCGCTTCCCGGTTAATCCTGTTCCATTTCATCGTAAGTCTGCTTCGCCAGCTTCAGCGCGTGGTTGGCACGTGGAACGCCTGCATATATTGCCACGTGCTGAAACGCTTCCAGCACATCCTGTTTGCTGGCGCCCGTGTGCGCCGTTGCCCGGACATGCATCGGAATCTCTTCGAAATTCCCCAATGCCGCCAGCAAGGCAAGCGTCAGCATCGAGCGTTCGCGGTCGCTGATCCCGTCCGAGGCCCAGACCGTGCCCCATGCCCCTTCGGTGATCAGGGTCTGAAACGGTCCGTCGAAATCGGTCTTGGACGCATCGGCACGGTCTACATGATCGTCCCCAAGAACCCTGCGCCGTACTGTCATTCCATCGTTGTATCGGTCGCGCATCCTAGTATCTCCTTCAAGGAATCGGCCAAGAGACCAGCAAATTCCTCGGGTGTTTCGACGCACGGCAGATGCCCCGCGTCCTTGATTTCTACGTATCTGGCGTTCGGCACCAACTCAGTCGTTGCCCGTACCATATTGGGTGGGCAGGCACCGTCTGCACTGCCTCCAATCCCCAGAACGGGCAGGCGCAGTTGAGCGGTGCTGTCCGTCAGATCGGCCCCCGCGATGGCCTGGCAGCAGCCGATATAACCTTCAATCGGTGTGCGGATCAGCATATTGCGCCAGCCTTCGGTTTCGGGCTGGGTTCTAAATGTAGTGCCGAACCAGCGATCGAGGATCGGATCGGCCAGCGCTTCGATCCCGCCTTGGTGTATTGCTGCGATGCGATCCCTCCACATCTGCGCTTCGCCCATTTTGGCTGCGCTGTTGGACAGAACCAGAGCCCGAACCAAATCCGGCCGGCGCGCGGCTAGCTCCTGACCAATCATGCCTCCAATCGAAAGACCAACAAAGATGCAGGACGTGATGCCGAGATGGTCAAGCAATTGTTCAGCGTCTTGCGCTAGTTGTTCCATCGTGTAGGGGCCTGCGGGGCAGGACGACAGCCCGTGCCCACGTTTGTCAAACCGGATCAAGCGAAGTTTGGGCGGCAGGCTATGCACAATCTTGTCCCAAACTCGCAGATCGGTGCCCAGTGAGTTCGCGAAGACAACCGGAAACCCATCAGGGTTGCCGTCCTCGCGCCAATGCAGCCGCACGGTATGAAGATCCGCCATCTGCATCAGTAGGGTAGACCCACATAGTTTTGAGCAAAGACTGACTGCGCCTCACGATTGTCCCGCAAGAAATCGATATCTGCCCTCTGCATCTTTAGGTCGAACTCATTTTGGTATGGGAAGCGGTGCAACAGGTTGGTCGTGGACCAGCTGAAACGCTCCGCCTTCCAGATGCGCGCCAACGCCTTTTCCGAGTATCGGTCAATACCTTCGCGGTCGGCTTCTTCGTAGAATTGCACTAATCCGTTATAGAGGTAGTGAATGTCGCTGGCAGCGGTGTTCAATCCTTTTGCACCGGTCGGGGGTACGATGTGGGCGGCATCTCCGCATAGGAAAAGACGGCCCCACCGCATGGGTTCGGTCACGAAGGATCGCAGCGGTGCGATGGACTTTTCGATAGACGGACCTGTGACCAGTTTCTCTGCATACTTCGCGGGAATACGCCGCTTGAGTTCCGTCCAAAAGGCAGCGTCTGTCCAATCCTCAGGGCTGTCAGACAAGGAACACTGGATGTAGTATCGGCTGAGATTTTCGTTGCGCATTGAACAGAGGGCAAAGCCGCGATCCGAGCAGGCATAGATCAGTTCTTCGTGCACTGGTGGGGTTTCTGAAAGAACGCCTAGCCAGCCGAAGGGGTAAAGTTTTTCATACTCGCGTCGCACCGTAAGGGGAATGGTTTGACGGCTGACCCCATGGAAGCCGTCGCAACCGGCAATGTAATCACAGTCAATGCGATGCTCGGCGCCGTCTGTCGTGTACGTCACAAAAGGCGTATCGGTATCCGCGCCGTGAATGGTGACATTGTCAGTGTTGAAAACAATCTTGCCGTCCATTGCCTCCCGGGCATCATATAGATCGCGGGTTACTTCGGTTTGTCCATAAACCACAACGTGGCTGCCAGTTAGGTCCTTAAAATTTATGCTAAACTCCGTGTCGCCGAAGGAAATTACGGTGCCATCGTGAACAAAGCATTCCTTATCCATCCGATCGGAAACTCCAGCCTCGCGCATCAAATCTACAAACCCGGTTTCCAGGATACCTGCGCGAATACGGCCCAGCACGTAGTCTTTGGTCTTTCTTTCCAGAACGACCGTATCAATTCCTTTCTGATGGAGAAGTTGGCTGAGCAGAAGCCCCGACGGGCCACCGCCGATTATAGCGACTTGGGTACGCATTGCGATCCTCCGAAAATCCTTGGGCAGATATTGCTTGCCGAAAACGCGTATGTAAAATGATCTTATGTTCGCTTTAATTTCTGTATATGGAAAGTAAATGGTCGATCGTCGTATCAAGTTCCGTCACATTCAGTGTTTTGTTGAAATCTGTAGAGAACAAAGTCTGAAGATCGCGGCGGAAAAGCTCTTCCTGACGCAACCCGCGATTTCCAAAACATTGAAAGAGCTGGAGGAGATCCTCGGTGCGACCTTGCTAACGCGGAGTCGCTCAGGTGTGGCCTTGACCAGGCAGGGCGAGGTGTTTCTGCATTTTGCTGAGATGTCGTTGGCGGCATTGCAACAGGGTTTGTCGGGTGTAGAGCAGGTCGGTACCAAGGGTACGACAAAACTGTCTGTTGGCGCCCTGCCTTCTGTGGCAGCGCGCCTTATGCCAGCGGTGGCGACCGAATTCCGCGAACTGGCACCAAACACCAACCTCAGCATAACTGACGGTCCGCACGGCTATCTGTTAGAGCGGTTGCGCCTCGGCGATATCGATCTGGTGATCGGCCGTCTGGGGCGACCGGATTCCATGCAGGGGATTTCCTTCACTCACCTCTATGAAGAGCAAGTCGAATTCGTGGTGCGTGCCGGTCATCCGATCTTGTCCGCACCCGATCTCAAGAGGATTGGCGAGTGGCAGTTAATATACCCGCCGGTCGGGTCAGCCATTCGCCCACTCGTTGACCGTTACCTAATAGCACATGGAGTCGGAGAAATTACCAATCGGCTGGAAACCGTCTCAGGCGCCTTTGGCAGGGCTTATACCCGGAATACGGATGCAATCTGGATCATCTCGGCTGGCGTTGTCGCAAATGAAATTTCTGATGGACATTTGGTCGCCTTGCCGTTCGACACTTCCATTACCAAAGGGCCAGTTGGACTGATGCGCAGACCGGATGATGTGCAATCACCACAGGCACAAGTGTTCAACATAGCTGTGAACAACGTTTTGGAACGTTTGGAACTTGGAGGTCAGCGGAGCGCTCTCATAGAGTGACCGCCTCACTCACTACCAAAACATTTGATGCATAGATTGGATCGTAGTGGGATTCAGGCTGACTATCTTGCGCGGGATACCCTTTACTTCGATTGCGCGAGCGAAAAACTTGGTTGCCACAGCTTTGTTCCGGTGCTCAGACAGCGTGAATTAAAGAGTCTTGCCGTGCTTCCTGACGGCTCGATACAGGAATACCCACGCGTTTTTTACTTAGGTTTAAGTTTCGTCCATTCTCCAGAAGCGGTCACTTGAACCTTTGAGGTGACGCGCTGCTTCTGCAAAAAAAACTTGAATATCACGCGACCCAACGGTTCAGGGTTGTGTGATCGACCGATACGCCGCACTCGCACCAGCGGGTATCATGTTGCTCCTTAACCGTTTCTCCCGATTGCATGCCATTCAACCGCGCTCATTACTGGCGAAAGCGGAGTGTGCTATAATTGGAGTTTGTATTTTAGATTATTTGATAGAAGGATTTTTCTTATGCTTACCAAACGGCATTCCGTGCTCGAGAGCAGTCTGTTGGAACTGGCCCGGGCGGAGCAACCTACCGATTTACTTCCAGGAGAAACCCTGGCTCACCCACCGGCTTTAGCAATTCCTGGACTTGACGCAACGCCGCGATTGAAAGGGTTGGCGGCAGCACGGCCTGAAGCGGTTATGCCGTCCGACAAGGTCACTCTTAAGCTAATAGCTGCCACTGGCGCGACCGATGCTGTTGTCGAAGGCCTGGGGGAACTGGGGTGCGAGGTTCTCTCAAAGGGGCCTCAGGTCATCCTTGCGAATGTCCCTCCCGCCCGACTTATAGCTTTGTCGGAATTGCCGGGCCTCAAGCGAGCCGAACAGGCGCGCCGCATGCAACTTCGTCTTGATGAGGCCCGAGGCCCAGTAACGGGCGCCGATACCGCTCATGCGACCCACCCAACGCTGCGGGGGCAGGGGGTTGTAGTCGGTGTCGTCGATAGCGGCACTGATTGGCGGCATGATGACTTTCGTAATGCCGATGGGACGACACGGCTTGATATGTTCCTGCATGCTGTCAACGATCCCAGCACTGGATCAGATACGTTCTCCGAATTTTCGGCATCGGATTTGAATGCGGCTTTGTCGGCCGGTTCCAGTGTGCCAGACGGTGACCCGCACGGTCATGGAACGCATTGCGCGTCCATCGCAGCGGGAAACGGGCGAGCTGGAGGTGCCCAGTTTCATGGGCTAGCGCCACAAGCAACGCTGATGGGCGTGCGCTCGGATACACTGCACGACACGCACATCATCGAAGGTATTCGCAGAATTTTTGACCGTGCGGGCGATCGACCTGCTGTCGTGAACTTGTCGCTGGGTGGTCATATTGGGCCGCATGACGGCACGGCTGCCATTGAAAACGTTATCCAGCAGGAAACCGGGCCGGGACGCATCGTCGTCGTCGCCGCAGGAAACGAAGCGGAAGACAGGATTCACTTTGACGGTCAACTGATAGAGGGACAGAACCTGGATATCGAGTTCACCATTCGCGACAGTCTGCAGTTCCTTGATATCTGGATACCACGTGGCGATGAAGTTGATATCAGTGTAATAGATGCTGACGGGGTCGAAACAATCCCCGATGGCTCCGTACAGCAAACGAATGCCGGAGCCTTTCGGGCGGACTTACGTGAAGACCAACTCAACCGTGATATCAACCTGTCCTTTGCGGTCGCGGCCAGCAGGTTAGGACGGCGCTGGCGGTTGCGGTTGCATGCACACACGGTTCGGGTAGGGACGGTTCACGCTTGGGGGCAAACTGACGATTTTGCGTTTTCTCGCGACATTTTCATGTCTCAGACGTCATCCAGATTTAGCATCGGCATGCCGGCCACCGAGGAACGAGCAATTTCGGTGGCTTCGTTTGTCAGCAGAGCGGGTATTCTCCCAGGTGATGCCGCGTTGCCAGACCTTGCCGTTGGTCAGATATCGCCGTTTTCAAGCCACGGCCCTGCGCGGCACGGCGCGCAGCGGCCTGACATTGCAGCACCGGGTCAGCACATTGTAGCGGCTCTGGCCGGTGGGAGTCACATGGCGACGGACGCCAGGTATGCGGCGCGCCGGCTGCCCGGAGGTCAGTATATCTCGATCCAGGGAACAAGCATGGCGACACCGTTTGTAACTGGCGTCATCGCACTTATGTTGCAGCAGGAACCTGGCCTTGCACCGGAAGATATCCAGCTTCGCCTGCGCGCCACGGCTCAGCGAGATGCAGACACAGGACCGGTCTGGAATGTGGGTTTCGGGTACGGGAAAATCGACGTTGAGGCTCTTTTGAACTACCCTCTGGGTGTCTGAGAAAGGAAACGCCATGGTATTCAGCACCAAATCTGCCAGACGTGGACCGCTTTCGGCCGAACTGCGGGATTGGTGCGAAGGCGAGGAAACGCAAGAGGCGCGTACCGTTGTTCTGACTTTGAGTTCTCACACTGACGTGGACGCGCTAAACGATCGATTAGTAACGTTGGGAGGCGCTGTCGTGAGCGCGGGACCCGGCGCAACGGTTGCGATATTGCCCCGACCAGCGCTGATTGCCGCATCAACGTTTCCCGGTGTCGTTCGAATTGAAGCACCAGTCCGCTTGGCTCCAAAAAATGGTGCAAACATCGAGTGATTTAAGGTCACAACGCTAAATTTGTTTCACCTTGTAGAGCATCTTTCTAGGTCAGCTCAATCTCTCGGCTAAAACACGCAATTTGATTGTTTTTTGCGTTGTCTTAAACCTCGGATTAGTTCGACCAGCGATCAGTTTTGGCCGAACCGTTCGAGAATCAGCGTCAACGTAACCTGAGAAAATTGGATAAGCGTTTGATGCCGATGAGTTTGCCGTCCAACTGAGAGGGCTGTAGCAAACTTCTTAGATGGTAGCATCAGCGGAACTGGTGATCTGGCTAGGCAGATTGAGAACAAGATTCGTACAGTCGCTGCGGGTAATTTCGTCACCCGCACAAACATTTTTCAGTGGTCGCTGAGTGTCGACTGCCGAGTCGTCGAAAAGGCGACTTCGCAAAAAATTGCAGTCGGCAACACGCCGACCTCGCAGGCGCAGCGAATGGCAAGTTCGGCTAAGCTTCATTGCAGCGTTGCTTGACGGGATGAATGACCGGGGCGAGCCGTCCTGGTAAGGCCCAACGCAGCTAAAGGTTTGGTTGCTGCGCTTGCTCCGAGGTCCGCATAGAGCTAGCGGCAGGCGTTTAGACAGTGTGCAGCACCGGTTATTCAGAGCTCTGAACGGTCGTTATCTGAGGGATACATCAACTGGTGCATCAAACCCACACCAGACCTCCACCAAAGTTGAGATTAGCTTCAATGGCAGGTCAAGAAGTGAGTATTCTGTCTTCAGGTAGTTTCGCTGGATGATCTGAGGCGCTATGATTGTAGTTGAGGCAACAGGCAGGTTAACGTGTTACGTAGTGCAATCTTCATACCCATAGCAGCATTTTTCCTAGGCACCATTGTCGAAGTTGAATCTGCAGCGGCGTCTTCTCTTGGACGATACGAGGTTTTTGGTGTTGAAGATGGAGACATGCTGAAACTGCGTGCAGGACCTGGAATAGGTTTCAACGTGATCGTGGGCCTTCCAAATGGAACCGCGCTACGAGTTCACAGTTGCGAACAGACCGGCGGCACGCGTTGGTGCCGTGTGTCCTTGCAGCGCGCGCGTGGGCTAAAGGGATATGTCTCTTGGGCATATTTGCGAAAAATCTGATTCAATAGTGAATAGCGCTGTCGTTTTGGCGACACCCGTTAAATGCCGATGGGAAACATCCTTTCAGCTCTACTGGCCTTTCATGTAGAGATTTGATCAGGCTCAAGGGCTATGAAGAGCAGTTTCCGTTCGTCTGAGATACTGCGAGCGCAGTCGGCAAGTTGCAGCCCGAAGCAGGCTTTTCCAACCAAACTTCGCAATTCGAGCTTTGCGCAACAAATCAGACGCCACGGAGACTGATTGCAAGAGCTGCGCATGCGTAAATACTTTGGTAGGTGGGCGCCGATTAACCTAGCTGCTAGATTGCTTTAAACCTTCGTCTGCAATGTTGTGAGATGCATCTGCGAGTTTCTCTAGTGTCTCTCGATTGTCAGCGACCTTCTGTAAAGTCAAGTCGACGAGGACTTGGACAGGAGGCATGTCATCCTCTTTGAACGCGTTGGCCAGATCGTCACGAGGAATGCGTATTGGAAGCGAAATTGAACGCTCCTTTCGATCGATTTGGAAACCCTGCTCGCTGAGCGTTTTTAGGACATCAACACTGTGGTCAATGAGGCGTTTTTGAGGAGTTGCTTTCACCAGTCTATCAAACCCGGCAACGAGCCGGACCGAACAGCCCAACAGTCCCAAAAAATAAACTGTCCACGTGTAAACTTCCCCTACAAAATCCAACTTGAAGAAGAGATCATAACTTCCTTCACTATCGAAATCCTCGTCTGGGACGCGCCAGTTCAGGAGAGCGATTCAAAAGTCGCCCTCAAAATCTTTGCCGACCTTGCCCCGCCAGCCAAGCTGCCGGATATTTTCTTCGAATGCCGTCGGAACGGCACCTGAAAGCGCCTTAGACATCTGATCCTGTTCGAATTGCAACGCCTTCTCTAGAAGTTCCACATTCTCGACAATGGATCGTGCGATCATGCTTTCGTCTTCGTTCATTTGGCCCTCAAAAATCGTCGGCGTAGCTACCGAAACGGCAAATAAGCTCGCGCGCGAAGCTGTTTTCTCCGACTGCAAGCCGCGCTGCGCCAACAACGTCGCGCCAAGTGCTGATGGGAAAATTGGAATGAGCCTTGAGCGGCGCCTTCGGACCAAGAAAAATGAGCCGAGGTTGCTTACGGCTATCTTTAGCGCGTTGCGCTAGGGAGCCGGTGTATCGTTCCAATTGTTGGCCGCCAAGGACCGCATCTGCCTTCACTTCAATGCCAATGAGGAATGACGTGAGTGCGGCTCCCGTCCATGACTGTTCCCCAAGGTCGAGCATGGAGTTTGCTTCTCTAACAACGCAGAATATACGTCAATGCACTTTGGATCGGACAGCGCGTCAATATTGCCAATCGGTTGCGTTACGCTGACATCTACCCGATCCCCCGTCATTATCAAGCGCGCGAGTCCTGTACAGACCGGATTTTGCAGAAGGTGAGGCTACAACCCATTGTAATCAAAGGGGCGGAATCTTTCTACCTCCGGCACGAATGTCCGAGAATGGGCGACAACAGTTCGCTCGCTCGAAACGCAGAGATCGACCGGAAAGTACACCTATCGTGAGTATGATTGACCCCGGTTCTTTTGCTCATGCAACGAACGGCGGCCAAGTGGGCGCGTCGGCAGAATGGCAGCACCGTGTCGAGTGACCGCTTTGGGTCGATTTTGCCCCATGCTGCACACCGCATGTATGGCCGGTTTGCACAAAGATGCCGCCGTGCTCATCAGGATGTAATTGGAGCATAGCTTCCGTCTTTGCGGTGCACTTCACGCCCGCTGAGCGGCGGATTGAATACGCAGACAAGTCTCAACTCGGCACCAAAGGCTTGTACAAAGTGCCGGTCATGTTGATCCAGGGCATAGAGAGTAAATGGCTCAAGGAAATGCCAGGTCTCATCGTCAGACGCCCTGATCCGACCTTTGCCCTCGATACAATAACACGCCTCCAGATGATGGGTGTATTCCAGCTCCAGCACTGCACCTTTTTCGATGATCGTATCCGTCAGCGAAAACCCCATTCCATCAGCTTCAATCAGTAACCTTCTGCTATTCCAACCCGGACCGGAAACGTCCCGATCTGTACCAAGAATATCTTTGAGTGCCGTAACAATCATTTCTCACCGACTCGTTATTATCGAACCGCGCGGTTCATCCCGCCGTCCGAAAGGATGCTCTGACCATTAATATACCGGGCTCCATCGCTGGCAAGAAACACACAAGCTTGCCCAATTTCTTCGAACGTTGCTGGCCGCTGAGCAGGGATTTCCCGACGGGCCTGTTCGGACAGGTTCACGTTCTCGCAGAACCCGGGGAGCAGGTTGTTCATGCGAATGTTGTGCCGTGCATAACGATCCCCATAGAGCTTGGAGAAACTGTGCAATGCGCCGCGCAACATGCTCATAGGGTAGGGCGCTCGCGGCTCGATTGTGTTCATGGACGAGATATTAACGAAAGCGCCGCCACCTTGTTCAATCAGGATAGGTGTGACGATACGAGCAATCTTCACAACGTTTAGCACGTACATGTCCAGACTCTCGTGCCAAAGCTCATCGCTGAGTTCCAAGAGCGGTCCGTCAAAATCGGGGTCGAAGCCTACCGTCTTGATGGCTTCAGGTACAGACCCGCCATGACCCATGTTGCTGACGATTGCATCAATCCGCCCATACTTGCTCATGGTGTCGTCGATCATCGCTTGAAGATCATCGACATCCAGAACAGAGCCACGGCGGCCAATGCCCCCGAGTTCCTCCGCCAGTTCAACCGAGCGATTGGATGGAGACATGAGCGAGACCTTGTAGCCAGCCTTCGCCATTTCAATGGCGCAGCCTCGGCCAATACCTTGTCCTGTGCCTGTCATCAACGCGACTTTGGTATCGGGCATGGTATCTCCTTTCTTTAGATATTTCTGCGTGAGATTTTTTGAGGATAAGTCAGTGTAACCCCGCTAAATTAGGCAGGCCTATCGAATTTTTGGAACATTGCTGTTAGGTTTTCTCACATGGCGGAAAACCTCAGACACCTTCGCGCACTTCAGGCCTTTGACGAAACTGCAACCCACTCCAGCGTGACCAGGGCAGCGGATGTGCTGAACGTCACTCACGGGGCGATCAGTCGGCAAATCAAGTTGCTGGAACTGCATCTTGGTGTGACGCTTTTTCACCGCCGCCCCAATGGCGTTGAACTGACCACGGCCGGGAAACGCCTACATCAATCAACACGCGGGGCATTTTCGGCCTTGCAGTTGGGCGTAGTGGAGGTGAAGCGATTACATCACCGCCAGTCGATTACGTTGTCTTTGTCCACATCGCTGGCGCTCAAATGGCTTGTTCCGTTACTGAGCTCGTTTCAGCAGGAACATCCGGGTATCGCATTGTTGCTGGACACAAATGATGCCTTTGCGGATTTCGACACATCCGAGGTCGATGTAGCCTTGCGGTTTGGGAAACCGGCTTGGGAAGGGTTATATCATGAACAAATAAGACAAGAAGAATTGATTGTCGTAGCCGCCCCGTCCCTTGTTGAGAAAACACCTCTGCCTATGCGCGCAGATGACGTGGCAGACCTCCCATTATTGCACGATGCTTTCAACGTTGGATGGGAGAACTGGGCCGCGCAAGTTGGACTGAGTGCTGATCGGATCAACTCGCAGAGCATCAAGTATGTGGACAGTGCTGTTCTGTTGGAGGCAGCGATTGACGGACAAGGCGTGGCGTTGGCAAGACATCTTTTGGCGGAGAGGGACTTGGAACGTGGTCGGCTGATCCGCCTCGACAAAAGCCGCGTTCCAATGGATCGTGGACTATACTTCGTCTGCCGACCCGGCGATCAGGAGCGGGTTTCGGTGAGAATTTTCAAGAAATGGCTTATGTCGATTTGATCTCTGGGTTCTAATCGAAGCCCGCGAAAGCGGTCGTTGGAACACATACTGCTGAAGTCAGGTTGGACGCGAATTGCGTGAATTCGCTCTGCAGGATAATTCGCGGGCGCAGCGAACGGCCACTTCGAAGGGCTGCAACGCAGCGACCCAATGTGGTAGCCAGCGGCGGGTTTGGGCCGGGCTTTTTCATTGTATCAAATGGTCAATGAATAGGCGCAGCCGTATCGGCACATAGGCCTTCGAAAGATAGATGATCCAAGTGGCGCTATCGAACTGCCCGGCGCTGACGTGGCGGTCAGGAAAAAGTCCACATGAGCAACCGAAATGAGTTCATCCGCGATCGTCCAATCGGCGAGCAGCGCGACACCAATGTCAGAAAGAGCGGCGCGACGTATGGCCAGCGCGTTAGATATCGTAAGTGTTGGTCGCGGGAGCGCTTCTTCCATTGCTCCGTCAGTTATTCGGCGAAAGTGCCATTTGTCTTTGAAGCCTGGCAGGCGAAACAAGAGACCTTCATGTTTTGGTATGTCGCTCGGACGAACAGGTCTTCCTGACTTAGCCAAGTACTCTGGTAAAGCGACAACTCTGTAACGCGTGTCGAAGAGTTTCGCTGTAACCAATGATCCCGTCTCGGGCGGGTGGCCAAGGTCCTGTGATGAAGTGGATGACGAATAAAATCACCAGCCGGGATCAGCGCGCCTGGATAGGCGACCATCAGGTTAGCAGGCGATAAGGCAGCCGACATTCTAGCAAACGCAGCGAATTCACCCTTTTTTGCGCGGTGTGTGACTTCGACCACCCGAAATTTTGCACCCACGGCGAAGGTCCGGAATGCGGGCTGTGACTGCAGCGATCAAAGAATATGCTCAAGGTCGGCTCTGGGTTGAGATATATGGAAAATCGTGTATCCGGCAGCTTCATACAGCTGCACTTCTTGACAGACTCTCCTAAAATGAGAGGTCGGAAACTGGGGTGGTTGTTCGAGATGTTGAGGGTCGTGAGGGCTGTTTCGAGTGTCCAAGCTCTTTGAAACGGAGCAAACATTCAACAAAACCGAACCCGACTGGCGTCCTTGAAGTGACACTATAGCTGTCGCGGTTCCATTCCAATTTATGACCTCTCAAGAAATGGACCCTTGTTCAGAAGATCCTGCGGGCTCATCCAAATCCAACACAGCGGGGTCGATCATGCGCATGTTTGCGCTCATCTTGACGGAATTCCGCATGGCTTCACTTCGCCGGAGCAACCGCCGGAAACGCGCTTCGTCGAGCATGAGCAGTGTCGAGGGTGCCAACGCCCGCACATTTACGCGACGGGGCCGTTTTAATAGCATGGCCAATTGCCCAAACATTTCGCCGCGACCTAACCGCGTAGTGTGTCTGCCGAACTCCACTTCGACTGCCCCAGAAGCAATGAAGAATACACTTCGGGCGAATTCATCTTTGGAAATGATCGTATCACCTGGGTTGGCATAACGGGTACGCAGCGCCCTGCCGAGTTTCCTCAGTGAAGCTCTGTCGAGATCAGAGAATAGCGGAAACTGACTGACAAGATCCCGTCCTTTAAGGGCGATGTCCAGTACCGGACGCTCTTCAGATGAAGCACGTCGTGCCGCCACTTCCTGCATCAACACCGAATAGAGCTCTTCACCCATCAGGCCGTCCTCGCGCATGACCGTGTATTCACGCTCTTCCAGTCGCAGCGCAGTCCGTCGGATGAATCGCCGCTCCAGCTTTTCGGCATAGCCTGGATATTGTAGCCGCAAACCGTCAAGTGCTGTCTCAACCACTTCGGATCGACGTGCCAACAGGTCATCAAGTAATTCTGCAACTCGGCGGCCGTGGATCCGGCGTATGCGGCCACGGACGAATCCATCAAGATCCCGCAGGATCAGGCGTTGCATGAGCAATCTTTCAAACCGATCCGCTGAAATACGAGTGAGCGGGAACGAGATTCGAAGCCGGTTGTGCAGAAACACGGCGATCCGAAAAGATTTACCGTAAACGACGGACCGATTTGAGGCACGCTGATAGCCGATCCGACCTCCGGTCCGAGCGCCTTCAATGAGCCGATCCGCGTCGGACAGAATCTTCTCACTCAGAACGGACGACATGGTACGCTCTCGCATTCGGGCCAACACGGAATCCCGCTCTGCACCGGCCAGCGCAATAAGGCCAAGCGTGATCCGGTCACGATCAAGGATCTGAGCGCTGTCTTCGGCGGCCTTTACAGCCTTATCGAGGCGTTCGCTAAATTGTTTGGCTTCGTTTCTGACGATATCGTGGGTCAAGTTATAGTTTTCTGCAGTGCGGGATACGTCCTCGCGCACTGATTGCAAGGCGACCGCGACCACCTGGCGTGAAAGGGCCGTATCAAGCGGGGAGAGCCTGTCGAGCCCAAGTTTTGTGATCACCGTGCGCAAGGTTGTTCCCTGAACAATCAGTGTAAACAGCGTAAAACCAGTGGCCAGGATGCCGACCAGACGCTTGGTCTCGAGCGGGATATGCGTGCTTTCGGTAACGGCCAGCGCCAGCGCCAAAGTCACGGCACCCCGCAGCCCACCCCAAAGCATCGCAGTGCGATAGGGGCGTTCCACATTTGGCGACAGTCCGATTGTGGTGAGCAATGGCAACAACCCGAACAGAACCGCCGCCCGCGCGAGTGTTGCTGCAAGAACCACCACTGCCAACAGGCCAAAGTCAGACGGGCGCACCCCTTCTAACAAATTCGGTATCAGCAATGCTGCTAGAATGAAGATCAGCGCTCCGGCCCAATGAGCCAGAAGGTCCCATACTTCTTGCAGATTTGTCCAAGCGACCGGTGAAAATCGACCGGGGCCTGTAAGGTTGAGCGTAAGACCTGCGGCTACAACCGCGATGACACCCGAAGCCCCGACACTTTGTTCTGCAACGATATAGGCGAGATACGGCAGCGCAACGGAAATTGAAATCTGCGCCATTTCCCAGCGGTCTACGAAAGCCATTAGCCAAACCGCCATACGCGCCATGAGCCAACCGGTTAGTACTCCGCCTGCGATCAACAGCGGAAATTGACCCACGGCTTCACTTAGTAAGGGATCGGGCCTTCCGAGCATGACAAAGCTCATGAACAGCCCGAAAAGAGCAATCGCAGCAGCATCGTTAAGAAGGCTTTCGCCCTCGATTATTCGTGACAGCCTGCGCGGTGCGGAGATCGATCGAAAAATGCTGACAACTGCCGAGGGATCGGTTGTCGACACAATAGCACCAATCAACAAGCAGGCGGCCAGCGGTAGCGCACTTACCCAACTGAGCGCGTAGCCAATGGAAAGTGTCGCCACAATCACTGCCACAACGGCCATCATCAGGATGGGCATCCAGTCGTCCAGCATCCTGCGCAGGTTCATGCCCAGTGTTGCCTGAAAGAGCAACGTTGGCAGGAAAACATAGAGGAATACGTTGGACCGGATCGGCAGATCAATTATCGCTTGCGCCCCCGGGTTCAGCACATCCGTCAGTTCGGTGTTGAGAAAGAATGTCGCGCCAAGCCCAATCACTACCCCCAGGACGGCGAGGATAACGCTGAAAGGCATGCGTAATCGTGCAGCCAGTGGCTCCGCCACGCCGATTACAACAAAAAGAGAAGTGATGATGGTCGTAATGACGACGATATCCATCAATACGTATTACCTGAGAACTCGAAACAATGGAATCCACACTTCTAGCCGGATCGACCACGGGGGGTATATGTGTAAATTTACTCCTATCCAGACTGTCCAATTGCAGCGAATGCCAGGAATGACGGGCCGCACTACCACACCAGCGCAGTGAGTAAACGGCTTGAATGGGCCGTGATACGACGTGTTGGGCTCAACCGTTGAACCAAATCGGCTTATTGCCTTCTGACCAGGTTGTGTACTTACTCATCACCAGCAAAAATACTTTGCTGTCCAGGAATTGATCCAGCCATGCCACTAAATTCGGCCACTCCTGTGCGTCAAACCACGCCCGGTCTATATGTGCAAACTGGCGAACAAAAGGTAGAAGCGCCAAATCGGCGAGGGTGGGGCGATCTCCGAAAAGCCAGGCCCGCTCGACTAACCGCTCGTCGAGGCTGAGCAAGTAGCTCGCCGCTTTCCTGCGTTCCTCGTTGACGTCTAATTCCGGATACCGTGTGGCGTATTTTGTGTGATCTAATGCAGCTTTGAATGGACCATCATTTGCCGCAATTAGGCCCCAACCTTCTTGAGGCATGTCCAAAAGCCGCTGCGGGTCATTTTGTTGGAGCGCCCAAATCATGATTTCCAGGCTTTCATCTAAAACTTTGTCTGAAAGTCGAAGCGCTGGCACTGTTCCGGATGGTGATGTTTGTAAGAAGGCCTCTGGTTTGTCCCGTAAAAGAATTTCTCGCAGCTCGACTGTAACTCGTGAACTCGCCAATGCTAGGCGGGCCCTTATCGCATATGGGCAGCGACGGAACGTCCATAAGATAGGGTACTGTGCCATACGAGGATCTATCTCCAATCTACCAGCAGGGTCAAACCTTGCGTAGTTTCCCAATTGGTACTCCTGCTCAAACGCCGTCTGGTACAGTCAGGCAGGCCGCTGCTTCACAAACATCGGCCTCACTAGCCGTCGGGGTAGGGGAAACGGAATGAGAAAATGCGGAATTGAGAATAAGTGACTGGTCTTGGGAAGCTGTAACGCGAAAGCCCCCAAGGTCTTAGAAGTCGTCTTTGGGCCGCTAAAATGACCAGCCTTGCGCGATGTTAAGGGGACCGCTATGGGCTCACGGCTTCCATTCTCTGCGATTGGCATCGATGGGAGGTAAGAGTCCTAAGCGGATGAGGTGGGTGGCTCCTGCTCCACCGGCATCGAATGTGCCACAGTGCAGTTGTCATCGACTGCTAGGAAAGGAGCCACCCAATGACAGTAAAGACCGTAGGCCTGGATCTG
>WQBJ01000041.1 GCA_013032095.1 Ruegeria atlantica
AGCGCCGGTGAAGGGGGTTCTAAGGTTTACTACAAACCTCCGCAAGCAGAAAATTACATCTTGCGCGTTTTTTTTGCAAAATTCTGTTTTAGTGTTTTTTTTCAAATAGATAGATGCAAACCACTCGCTGTATTCTGCCGCATGGCTTCGTGGAACTCAGCATGAACCGAACCGCCAGCAGACGTTCGACTCGGCGCCCACCCTAGATATAGTGAGTCCACCAAACACAGCCACAAGACAGCACCGAGTCGGATCACTCAAACCGATTCAGATTCCGGTCAAAATCCCCGACTCACCGCGTTCTGGGAGGCTGAAAAAGACAAAGGACACATACCGGGTCTTGCGCATCGGTCTCGGATACGGTCACCTCGCCACAACGATATGCCCGAGCCCATAATCAATATGAAACCTACGCACGCTTCTGCTTTTCCTAGCATCCGAACGGTTGGCCTGGACGGATTGCTGGTCTCGTTCGCCGACACCATGGCAGAGCCCCCGAACCGGGCGGCGCTGGCGTTTCGCAATGCCATCGACACTCTGAAATTGGATGGGGTGATCGAGACGTCGGCCTCACTGGCTTCAACCTATATCCGGTTTGATCCCTTGGTCCTGTCCCATCCCGAAATGCGAAGGCAGGTGGACCGGATTTTGCGTCAGCAGGACTGGTATCAGGCCGCTCTGCCCGCAGGGCGGCACTTGTGGCAGGTGCCAACCGTATACGGTGGAGACCTTGCGCCCCAGTTAGATGAAGCTGCGGCTGCTGCCGGGTTGTCTCCAACCGAGGCTATAAGGCGACTGAGCGAAACCCGTGTGCGCGTCCTGACCATTGGGTTTGCGCCAGGGCAGCCATATCTCGGACCACTGGGACCAGAATTCAACATCCCGCGCCTTAAGGAACTGACTCCAATGGTGCCAGAAGGCGCACTGGTTTTGGCGATCTCGCAATTTGTGCTGTTCTCCGGGCCGACACCGACCGGGTGGCGGCATGTGGGCCAAACCGCGTTTCGCTGTTTTCGTCCGGAAGCCGAGCAGAGCTTTGCCCTGCGTCCCGGCGATGAGATGCAGTTCCTTTCCATAACACGCGAAGAACTGGAGAGCATCCAATCGACCAATGATGGTTCAGGCGGCGCAACCTGTGAGGAGATCCCGGCATGAGCCTGAAGGTCCACTCTATAGGCCCGGCCTGTACTGTACAGGATCGGGGACGGACAGGTTACCTGGATCAAGGTCTTTCGCGTTCCGGGGCGGCGGATTTATTGGCGCTCCACGAAGGGGCCGCTCTGCTGGGGCAAAGCCCAGACTGCGCGGCACTGGAAATGGCGGGGATGGGTGGAACGTTCGAAACCACTCAGCAAATCTGCATTGCCCTCACTGGTGCGCCCATGCAGGCGAGCATTGATGGCACCCCGATTATCTGGAACGCCGCATATTCTATGGAGGCCGGCCAGCAACTGATGATCGGGGCCGCGAAGCAAGGCAACTATGGCTATCTGCATATAGGCGGGGGGATTGATACGACAGTGTTTCTCGGGTCTCGCTCGACGCACCTCACAGCAAATGTTGGGCGCACAATACAAGCAGGGGATATACTGCCAACCAGTTTGCACTTAGGAAGAGCCGGCATGAAGTTGCGACTTGATGACCGGTTTACCGGAGGCACTTTGCGCGTGCTGGCCAGCTTTCAGACCCCGCTTTTCGATCAGGAAACGCTGGACCGTTTTACCCAGACCACGTTTAAGCGCGGGGCGCGAGCGAACCGGATGGGGATGCAGTTGGACAGCGATGGCGAGGGCTTCGCCGCGAAAGGCCAGCTGAACATCTTGTCCGAGGTGATTACTCCTGGCGACATTCAAATGACCGTTACCGGGAACCCCTTTATCCTGCTGCCCGAATGCCAGACGACCGGAGGATACCCCCGTATTGCCACCGTCCTGCCCTGTGATTTGCCGCGCGCAGCGCAAACCCCCGCGGGCGGGCAGGTACAATTCGAATTCGTTACTATGGATGAAGCCGTTGCCCTGCACGCGGCCTACCTGTCCGATCTGGCGCTGCTGGGCGCACAGATTGAACCTTTGGTCCGCGATCCGCATGATATCCCGGACTTGCTGTCCTACCAATTGATCGGCGGAATGATCTCTGCCACCGAGTAAGGAGTATTGCCGATGCCTAATGTCGATCTGAATGCCGATATGGGAGAGAGCTTTGGCCCCTGGAAGATGGGTGATGACGAAAGCCTGCTAAAAATCATCACTTCGGCCAATATCGCCTGCGGCTTTCACGCGGGCGACCCGGACGTTATGGCGAAGACTATGGCGCTGGCTGCCGAAAACGGCGTGGGCATCGGCGCGCATCCCGGCTTTCCCGACCTTCAGGGCTTTGGCCGTCGCAACATGAAGGTGCACCACGCCTCGCTGCGCAATCTGGTTCGCTATCAGCTTGGCGCGGCTATGGGTGTGGCTAAGGCCGTCGGCACCAAGGTCCGGCATCTGAAACTGCACGGGGCGCTGGCCAATATGTGCTCGGTCGATATCGACATGGCCCGGGCCTGCTACCAAGGCGCGCTGGACGTGGATCCGGACATTATCATCATGGTTTTGGCGGTCACCAAACAGGAAGAAGCGGCTCGCGATCTGGACTGCAAATGGGTCGGAGAGATATTCGCGGACCGAGCCTACAATGATGACGGTACGCTGGTGGATCGCAGTCTGCCCGGCGCTGTCATCCATGATCCCGAACTTGCCGGTCCGCGCATTCTGAACATGGTTCGCGAAGGGGCCATCATCACTGAATCCGGCAAACGACTGGAAACCTCGATCGACACGATCTGCCTACATGGGGATGGCCCGACCGCAGTACAGATCGCCCGGTCGGTACGCGAAAACCTGATCGCAGGTGGGGTCGAAGTGACAAAATTCATCCGATAGTCATAAAGGCGTAAGACCTGCGCCACTCCCTCTTACTGTTGCCCACTCGGATTTCAGGCCCTAGCATGCCTGCAAGTGCATGTTCTGATTATTGGAAATCCAAGCAAGGCCACGTCCGGGTAGCGCCGGGTCTGAGCAAGGAGGGAAATTTATGTCTTTCGATTTGATGTCTTATGAACCCCGGGGCGACAAGAAGAACTCGGACTTCTTTCAAGAATACCTGCCGAAGATTTACGAACGCCGTACCAACTCGGGGATCGCCGATCAGGTGGGCGCAATGCGTGCGATTGTCTTGCAGGTCGAAACCACGGCGCTGTTCGATACGCTGATCGAGCTTTATGTGATGACCCCCTACCGCCACACGGCAACCTATCTGGGACAGACCCACAAATTCTCGGTCCTGCATTCGCACTCCGACTACCCGGCTATGATCGTGATGGCCCCGCTGAGCCCCAGCTTTGAGGACTTTATCCCCCGCATCAACCGGATGTACCCGCTGGCACGGAACACCCCGCAGACCCGCTATGTCGGAGAAATTTATGGTGCCGAGGACCTGAAAGCTCTGACTAAGACGTTGGAGGACCAGAATATCCGCTTTGAATATAGCGGCGACACTGAAAACCCGTTTTACACACTGGAAGGATTCAGGTTCACCACCCCGTCGGATTTCACCTGCAACCGGGTCGGATATTCAACACTGGATTTCAACGACCCTGACAGTCTCGGCCTGGGCGACCGCATCCTGCTGAGCGATGCGGAACAGGCGCAGTTGGATCAGGCTGCCGCCTTTGGCACGGACAGCAAGATCGCCCCGCTGATGCTGGGGATCGACCACCTGGCCACACGCATTCTGGCTGGCGAGCGTGAAGATGCGATCCTCGAGTTCCTGACCATGGTGCCCTATTATTTCTGGGGGGCGTACAACATCTTCGACATGAATTCCTCGACCAACGTGAACCGGAACGCAAATGTGGATGACGACAAGAAATCCCCGGCCAAGGTGTTTACCGCGAATAACACGCCCTCTTTTGTAAATTCCTTCGAGCAACTGCCCATGCCCACCGAAGATTTCGTCCGCAATTACGGCCGCCGCCTGCATCACATGGCCGTCGAAGTTCAGGATGGCGATCACAATGCCGGTGAAAAGAACGTCGATTTCGTGGTCAATACGCTCAAGGACAAGGGTGTGCCGTTCCTGGCCCATGTCGTCGGCGAGTGCAAAGATGACCCTAACCTGAAGCAGATTTTCTCGAAACACTCAAAGCACACGCTGCTTATCACTGAGTATATCGAGCGCTGTCATCACTTTGACGGTTTCTTCACCAAAGACAACGTGGCAGCCCTGACAGCGGCCGCCGGGCAGGATGAGCAATACCAGCACGGCCACGTTTTCGACTAGACCAAAGTGAAAAAAGGGCTGCGAGTTTCCTCGCAGCCCAGACCCATCCAGGAGAAAACATGTCGGATCTTATGACGGTCCGATCATGAAACAGGTGACATTTCGGGCCTGAAGCCTGCGGCAAGCCAGATCAGCCTGTTCGCGGGTCATCCCTTGGAATGTCGCTTCGAAACCGCGCGAGCTTTGGTTCACCTTGCGCAGCGTACCTTCCAGAGTGGTCATCTCCGACAGGGCAGTTTTCAGCAGAACTTTCTCGGCCTCGTATCGGGTGGTGTAGCGGCCCACATTAACGCCCCACAGATGCCCCCCCGATGTAGACAAGCGTGTGACGATTTCCTGTTCCGGCTCAGGCTCGATGATCGGGTCGGTTGAAGCCAGAACCAGATCGTCCGGGCGCGAGGTGGGACGTGTTGTGTCGTCGGTCGGCGCCTTGATATCCGCAGCCGCGATCGCAGCCGCGATACCATTCTGAATACGCGCGCCGTTTTTGGCAGCGGTTGCGGCGACAGTGCCTGCAACCTGCACTGCGGCCCCCGGCCCCGGTCGCAACACAGGGCGCAGGCTCGAGTTCGGCGCTCCGGTCAGGGCAGCAACCGTTGCCCCCAAGCCGACATTGCCAGCATAGGCCGGGCGAGCTGGTTTACGAATTGGCGCTCGTGAAGGGGCACGGCGGAAACCCATATCCAACAGTTCAGCCACTTTGGCGTTGCGCGATGCGCCAGACTTACCGCCGAAGACGGTGGCAATAATACGTTCATCCTTGCGCTTGGCCGAGGCGACAAGATTGAACCCGGCGGCCCGGGTGTAGCCAGTCTTGATCCCATCCGCGCCTTTGTATGCAGCCAGCAAACGACGGTTGGTGTTAGGAACCGTCTTGATCCCTGCATGGGTCGATTGACGCGAAAATAGGTTATAGTACTGCGGGTAGTCGTAAAGCAGATGACGACCCAGAGTGGTCATGTCGCGCGCGGTGGACAGGTGGCCCGATTCTGTCAGGCCATGCGCGTTTTTAAAGGTCGTCCGGCTCATTCCCATCGCCTTGGCGGTGCGGGTCATGCGGCGCGCAAAAGCGGCCTCGGAGCCACTGATCGCGATGCCGATGGCGGTGGCAGCATCATTAGCTGACTTCACCGCAGCTGCGCGGATCAGATAACGGAAGGCAATCGTCTGGCCGCTGCGCAAACCCAGTTTCGACGGTGGTTCGGACGCCGCTTTTTTGGTGATGCGAACCGGCGTATCCAATTCGATCTCTCCATTCCGCACCGCTTCGAACGCGATGTAGAGCGTCATCATTTTAGTCAGAGAAGCCGGATGCAGCCGCGTATCAGCATTGCGCGAATGCAGCACCTCGCCGGTGCGTGCGTCGATCACCATCGCCGCATAAGGCGCTGCAACCCCTTGCAATGGCGCAAACGAGAGCAGCCACAAGCATGCTATAAGAAATAAGCCCATTCGGGCCGGAACTGTCCGCCGAACCTGCACGATCTTTGCCTCTGTCTACCTCACGCCGCCGGGTTTTCCCGGTCAGCTAAAAATTATTTTATTAACGATCAGGCTAACACAGGGGTCCGGTGAAATAAACAAAAAGCTCGTAAATTCACGGTTTGTTAAGCCGGACGGCCTACACTACATGTGGCCAAGCACAACCAGCACCCCACCAAATCAATGAAAATGACCAGAATTTGTCACCGCCCAAAGCTGTTTTTTCGCAACT
Organism: Ruegeria atlantica; assembly: GCA_013032095.1. Taxonomy (GTDB): domain Bacteria; phylum Pseudomonadota; class Alphaproteobacteria; order Rhodobacterales; family Rhodobacteraceae; genus Ruegeria; species Ruegeria atlantica_E. Next base: position 6,038 of record WQBJ01000041.1, read on the forward strand.
GAGACCAATCAGCAACATCAGCTCAGTGCATGAACAAGCTCTCCAAGCTGGCCCAAATTCTGCAACTCGTGGAATCGCGGGTTATCAGATGGCTTCTCGGCCTGCTCGACTTCCCAGACCAGCCCGTGCGGCACATACACGCCCCAGCACCCGGCCTGAATCGGTGCCACCACATCCGAGCGCATTGAATTGCCGACCATCATCGCGGCGGCAGGCCCACCATTGTATTGATTAAAAATCTGCCGGTAGGTCTGCGGTCTTTTTTCAGACACGATCTCGACCCCGTCAAACAACTCACCCAAGCCCGACTGCGCCAGTTTCCGCTCCTGATCAATCAGATCGCCTTTGGTAATCAGCACGACTTGATGCGTCGCCGCCACGCTCTCAATTGCTTCACGCGCAAAAGGCAGCAGTTCGATGGGGTGGGCCAGCATCTCTTGCCCGGCTTCGATCAGTTGACGTACGACCGAGGCTGGAACGCGGTCCTCGGTCACTTCGATGGCGGTTTCGATCATCGACAGAGTAAAGCCCTTAATTCCATACCCATAGTGCCGGATGTTTCGTTTTTCGGCCTCCAACAAGCGCTCCAACAGATGGTCCCGATCGGCATGATCGGCCAACAAATCCGTGAAATAGGCCTGTGTGAGCTGAAAAAAACGCTCATTGTGCCATAAAGTATCATCCGCATCGAAACCGATTGTGTTAAGGTTCTGACCCATGTCGAATACGTCCTGCAGGCTCTTTTCTCTGGCCTGTTCGACGTTATATAAGCGCTCAGATAAATCGAAGCCTGAATCGGACAGTAGGACGCGATGCTTGAACACCAATGGATGATGTCTGACAAATCGGACGACGACGGCGAGTCGTCCGTTCTGGTTGAGACGCGCCCCAAGACCAAGCGTCCGCCGCTGTACAAGGTTCTGCTGTTGAATGACGACTACACGCCGATGGAGTTCGTCGTACACGTGCTGGAGCGCTTCTTTGGCATGACCCACGCGCAAGCATTCGAGATCATGCTGACCGTCCACAAAAAAGGCGTCGCAGTCGTTGGCGTGTTCAGCCACGAGATAGCCGAAACCAAAGTGGGTCAGGTCATGGACTTTGCCCGCAGGCACCAGCACCCCTTGCAATGCACAATGGAACGGGAAGAGTAAGGCTGCGCCGCTCTGACCAGTATCGCTTATGTCCCCTCGCCTTGACCTCGCCCTGCAAAGCGGTCTGACGCTGACGCAACCGCTAACGGTGCTTGGGCCTTCATTGACCAGTGACTTGTCAGCTTTGCCCCGTGAGACGCAGGTCGTGCAACCCTTCAAACCCTTTCACGACCATTTCGCCAATCTGGGATTCTCAGTTACCCCAGAAGCGCAAGGCCCTTGCAACGACGCAATCGTAGTCTTGCCGCGCGCCAAAGCATTGGCTCGTTCGATGATTCAACAGGCCTGCACCCTTGCCAGTGGCGCAGTTGTCGTGGACGGCGCCAAGACTGATGGCGTGGATAGTCTGCTGAAAGACATTCGCAAGCGCGTTTCGATCGAGGGGCCGATCTCGAAGGCGCATGGCAAGATTTTTTGGTTCCAATCGGATGCAAAGGCGTTCGTCGATTGGGCCGCACCCGAGCATCAGACCGTTGACGGCTTTCAAACCGCGCCCGGTGTTTTTTCCGCCGATGGCGTCGATCCGGCCTCGGCCCTGTTGCTGTCGGCATTGCCTGACAAGCTGGGTGCACGCGTCGCCGATCTGGGCGCCGGATGGGGATTTCTATCCGCAGGGTTGCTGCAGGCCCCCGGGCTGAAATCGTTGCATTTGGTCGAGGCTGATCACACCGCACTGACCTGCGCCCGCGCCAATGTATCCGACCCTCGCACGCAATTTCACTGGGCCGATGCAGTAACATGGCGCGCGTCCGAGCCCATCGATACCGTGGTGATGAACCCACCCTTTCACACATCACGCAATGCCGATCCGGCGCTGGGGCAAGGCTTCATCACATCGGCTGCTAAGAACCTCACCCGAAATGGTGCACTGTGGTTGGTGGCCAACCGCCATTTGCCCTATGAAACCACACTGACCGACACTTTCGCGCAGGTCGAAGAAGTGACCGGCGACAATCGGTTCAAGGTCTTTCATGCCTCTCGCCCTCGACGGTGATCCCGGCTAACCTACGCTGTAACTCAGGAGTATTAGCATGTCCTTTTCCATAGCTGGCAAAACCGCAATCGTGACCGGCGGTGCCACTGGCGTTGGTTTGGCCATCGGGCGTCACTTTGCCGATGCGGGTGCTAACGTCATGTTTGCCGACATAGACGAAAAGCGGCTGGCCGAGGAACTGGGCGAACAGACTGATGACAGCAACATTCGTTTCTTTGCCGGCGATCTGCGGGAAAAGCTGACCATTGCCAACCTGCTTTCGGCCACCATCGACGCGTTCGACCAAGTAGATATCCTGATAAACGGCGCGCGTCAGGTGATCCCTTCCGACCCGCTGGATCCCGAGGATGACTCGGTCCGCACACTGTTGTATCAGAACCTGATGCCCGCCCTGCGCCTGAGCCAGATCGTGGCCAAACGGATGATCAAACAGGCCGGAGACGACGAAGACAGTGTCGCCGGCTCAATCATCAACCTCTCCTCAATCGCTGCGCGGCGCACCCACCCCGATCTGATGGCCTATTCCGTGTCCACCGCAGCGTTGGACCAGATGACACGCTCTCTGGCTGTGGCTCTGGCTCCGAACCGCATCCGGGTGAACTCGATTGCTCTGGGTTCGGTGATGAGCGCTTCGCTACAGTCCACCCTAAAAGAGAACCGCGATTTCCGGGACGATATCGAGAAACACACACCGCTGGCCCGGATTGCCGCCCCGACCGAGCTAACCGAAACCGCGCAGTTCCTCGCCTCGGACGCGGCCGGATTCATCACGGGGCAAATCCTGACGATCGACGGCGGCCGCACCCTGCTGGACCCCGTTGCAGCACCGGCGCACTGACTAATATGCTCGACACTGAAAAATCCACCGCCTCAGCCTGGTTTCGCCAATTGCGCGACGAGATCGTAGTCACATTTGAAGCGCTGGAAGACAGCCACGACACGGGACCGTTTTCAGACGCCAGACCCGGAAAATTCGAGGTCAAAGAAACCACTCGGCAGTCCGAAGATGGTTCGGACGCAGGCGGCGGGTTGATGTCGGTGATGCGCGGCGGCCGCGTGTTCGAGAAAGTAGGCGTCAATATTTCAACTGTTTATGGCACGCTGGGCGCAAGGGCGCAGCAGGCGATGGCCGCGCGCAAGGGTATTCCGGGCATGGCCGATGACCCGCGATTCTGGGCCTCGGGCATTTCACTGGTCGCGCATATGCAGAACCCCCATGTTCCTGCGGTGCACATGAACACCCGCATGTTCTGGACTCCGCATGCGTGGTGGTTCGGCGGCGGGTCAGACCTGAACCCCTGCATCGAATACGAAGACGACACAGCTCATTTTCACGGCACGCAAAAGGCCCATCTGGACCCGCACGGGCCGGGGCATTACCCGCGCCTGAAAGAATGGGCCGACGAGTATTTCTATATACCGCACCGCAAGCGCGCCCGTGGTGTCGGCGGGATTTTCATGGATGACTACTGCACCGGTGACTGGGCAGCTGATTTCGCGCTGACGCAAGACATCGGCCGCGCCTTTCTGCCAGCCTTCGTACCGCTGGTTGAAAAACGCCGTGTGCAGGGATTTAGCGACGACGATAAGAACACTCAGTTGGTGCATCGGGGTCTCTATGCCGAATACAACCTAGTTTATGATCGGGGCACCAAGTTCGGGCTGGAAACCGGCCACGACCCAGATGCTGTGCTGATGAGCCTGCCGCCATTGGCGAAATGGGTTTGATCTGCGTTTAGAAGTCAAAATCCATAATATTGTCGAAGCAGTGGCTCCTTGCCCCGCTAGCCGACATATTCTCACCTACGCGACTGACCGTGATCGAATAACTCTTAGAGGTGTCGGCGCCCTCGGGCGGTGTCATCGAAAACTGCACAGTCCTCGTCTGCTTTTCATAAACTCGCGAGACATAAATCCGTTGGTTTGTCGGCACGCGCAGGGTGCGGATGGCGAAATCACCGATGCCACACCAGTATGCAATCGCCGCCGACGAGCCGTGCGTAGCCACCTGATAGGTGCCATCTTTCAACGGGGTAACCGTCGCACGAAAGGCGGGGTTTAAACCGAACCCAATCCCGAACCCGGTCGCATGCGCCAGTGCAGGCAGTAACGCCAGAACACCAACGCCTAAAACTTTGGAAAACCGCATGGCAAAAAGTCCTTAACTTAAAACTCTGACCCTGCTCAGAATCATAGAGGGCAAACTCGTTGAGTAAAGCTTGCGACCTTCCGGCCGCAACTTTCAACTGTCCGCTTTAAGTCGGGGTACAGCTAAAACAGGATATCCTCCCAGAACTGCTGTGAAATTCCGCCAATAAAACACGGGGTATTCGGCACTGATCTAAGGTGCGGTCACCCGGCCGCCGACATCCTGCGGTGCCAAGGCCACTGTCTTGATCACCGCGAAACAGGGCCGTCCTGGCTCCAACCGCAGCGCCTCGACCGAACGTCGGGTAACGCGCGCCAGCACTGGTCCTGCCGGAGTTTTTACCGAGACAATGGCACCCGGCCCGTCGCCAGCTCGGATCGTATCCACCGCACCTTCCAGCATGTTCAGGGCTGACAACCCTTCAGGTCTTTTGTTTGACAGGATGACCTCTTGCGCGGGAATGCGAATGCGCAACTCTTCCCCGACACGATGCGGGATACGTGGTAGGAACAAGCGCGCCCCTCCGGCCTCCAGCTCGGTCAATCCGTCGGCATGGTGTTCCCTTACGCGGACATTCAGCACCGCCCCCACGGCCCGCACCCCTGCGGGGGCCACAGACGGGTCAGCCATCACCTCGGAGGCCGGGCCGTGCCGCACCGCTTTTCCCTCCTGCAACGCAACCACGGATGTCGCCAGCCGCGCAACCTCGGCCGCCGAATGGGTGACGTAGAGAATGGGCACCGTGACTTCGTCTCGCAGCTGTTCGAAATAGGGTAAAATTTCAGACTTGCGCGCGTCATCCAGTGCCGCCAAAGGCTCATCGGCCAAAATCAAACGAGGGCTGGCCAACAGCGCGCGACCAATGGCAACTCGCTGTTTTTCTCCGCCCGACAGACCGGCAGGACGGCGATCCAGCAAGTGCCCGATGCCCAGCATCTCTATCACTTTGTCCGGGTTTTCTCGTCGCGCGCGTCTTGGCGCGAACCAACGACCATAGGCCAGATTCTGCCGCACGGTCAGATGCGGAAACAGGCGGCCTTCCTGAAAGATATAGCCCAAACGCCTACGATGTGGCGGCAGCCAGAGGTTCTTTTCGGTGTTGAACAGTTCCCACTCGTTGACAGCGATACGCCCGGCCTTTGGCCGCAACAGACCCGCAACCGCATTGACTACCGTGGTTTTGCCCGACCCTGACCGCCCAAACAAAACCGTTACTCCAGGAGGTGCGTCAAAGCTAAGATCCAGCTTGAGGTCGGGCAATTCATGCTGCAAGCGGACAGACAGGCTCATAGTCCAGACACCTTAGCCGCGGCACGACGACCGACATATTCCGATAGCAAAAGAGCCCCCATAGCGACAATGATTGAGACAACAACCAGCCGGGTCGCGGCCCCCTCCCCTCCTGGCACCTGCAGGAACGCATAGACTGCCGAGGGCAATGTTTGTGTCTGACCTGGAATGTTCGAGACGAAGGTGATCGTGGCTCCGAACTCACCCATTGCTTTAGCAAAGGCGAGGATACCCCCGGCGATCACACCCGGCATGATCATTGGAAGGGTGACGGTGGCGAAAACGAATACACGCGACGCACCCAGGGTTGCCCCGGCTTGTTCCAGTTTGGGGTCTACCGCCTCTATCGACAGGCGAATGGCCCGAACCATCAAAGGAAAGGCCATGATGCCCGCCGCCAGCGCCGCACCGGTCCAGCGAAACGCCACGACGATCCCAAACTCGGCCAGCAGCTTGCCCAGCGGACCTTGAATGCCGAAAGTCAGCAGCAGCAAATATCCGGTCACAACAGGTGGTAGAATCAGCGGCAGGTGCACCAATCCGTTCAGCAACTGCCTGCCAGGAAATCGCCATCTTGCAAGCGCGTAGGCTACAAAGATACCAAAAGGCAAGGTCACCAAAGTTGCCCAGAAGGACACGCGCAGCGAGAGCTTCAGCGCCTCAAGTTCAGCGGGCCCCAGCCACCCCATGCGTTAGCTGTCCGGCAGGGCAAAGCCCTGTTCCAAAAATACTGTTTGGGCCGCATCCGATTGAAGATATTCCAGAAACGCTTTCGCCTCGGACGCACCAGATACAGTCACGGCTGCCGGGTAAATGATCGGCGGATGCAGATCGGATGAAAAAGACGCCACGACCTGAACCCGGTTTTCGACTTGCGCGTCCGAACGGTAGACAATCCCCAGCGGTGCCGCCCCCGCCGCAACCAAGGCCAACGCCGCACGGACATTGTCGGTTTGCGCAATCTGGTCCTGAACTTCTGCCCACAGCCCGAGGCTCTGCAACGCGGCCTTGCCGTAAATACCCGCCGGTACTGCATCGACCAAGGCCATTGCCAGATATCCGTCATCCAGTGCAGCGGACAGGTCGGTCTCCGGTTGAACTACACCAATCTGCGCCTGATCAGCCCCTCCGATCAGGACCAGCCCGTTGCCCAGCAGATCCACCCGCGAGGTCGTGTCCATCAAGCCCTGATCCTGCAGGACATCCATCCAATCCACATTGGCGGAAATGAACAAATCCGCCGGTGCGCCCAACTGAATCTGCCGCGCCAACACGGACGAAGCCGCGTAGGACACCGTGACTTCATGCCCAGTCTGGCGCTCATAAGCTGGTGTGATCTCATCCAAAGCGGTCTTCAGGCTGGCTGCAGCGAACACCAATATTTCCACCGCACCGGCCCGAACCGGTGCCAGAGTCAAAGTACCCAAAACCACGGCCGCGACGACAAATCGGCGGGCAAGGGACAGGATCATGTGCTCTCCCGTCTGGAAGGTTGCAGTCTCTTCGGGGATATCTGAGGCAGCGGGGGGCGCGCAAGTGGCTTTCCCGAGGACCGGGGACGCAGCCTGCGGAAAATGAACGGATTTCACCGGGGCTGCGGGTACTCAAATCAAAATGAACTGATACTGAAGCAAAGAAATTGTTCCAGACCCTCTTGCACCCGCGCGCAGGCTTGGCTACATGCACCGTCACGGGTGATTAGCTCAGTTGGTAGAGCGCTTCGTTTACACCGAAGATGTCGGGAGTTCGAGTCTCTCATCACCCACCACTCCCTTTCTTCTATATTTTACAGATACTTAAGGCGGTTTTCGCCGTATCTCGAGGTATTGTAGACACATACTGTGTGCGTTTTTGTGTTTAGTCTGTGTCTGTAGCATCCAGAGCTTCACGGGCCTGAGCAACCACATCAGCCTTCTCAAGTTGAGCGTATTTCATGGTCTGAGATATGTTCGAATGCCCCAGAAGCATCGAAACTTGTTGGATCGAAAGCCCCCGCTGAACCATCCGGCTTGCGTATGTATCCCGAAGGCTATGCACTGTCGCCCTGCCCCGTGTCGCCACAACCCTTTCTGACTTGTTACAGTGGGTTCGGATCACCTCACGCAACACCTTGATAGCCCATTCCATGTTCTGGAAAGGCTGATCCTGACTAAGCAAACTCTGAAACAAGTCATGGACCCGTTGCGAGATTGGAACCAATGAGACCGTATCCGTTTTTGTCCGGTAAACTTCTATTTCCCTTCTTGTCAGGTCAACGAATTCCCATTCCAGATTGACCGCTTCCATCAACCGAAGACCAGTATCAAGAAGCACCATACAAAGGGCTTCCGCTTTCCGACCCGTGATTGTCTCATTCTTAGCGAGAACGTCAAAGATGATCCGTTCTTCACGCTCGGAAAGATACCGTGTCTTGATGAAGCCTTTGATGCTGGGATACTTCAGCTTGGGACAGTTGTACCGATGCTCAAGCTTGTTGAAGGCACGGCGGATCGCCCGAATGTCGCCCTTCAGGGTATTCTCCTTACGACCCTGTTCCCGGCGAAAATCCAGAAAGTCTTCAAGCATATCCTGTGTGAAGTCAGATGCGTTCATGCCCGGTGAAGGAACGTATTCGTATAGGATGTTGTAGGACGCCCTGTAGATGCGTCTGGACTGCTCTTTGTCCAAGCCAACCAAAGCCTGTTCAAAACAATTCTCAAGGCTAATCTCAGGCAGATCGCCAAACTGAAGTCGATCAAGAGCTTCTTGGTAGGCTTTCTGCATCACTGCCTTTGCCCCCTTTTTGTCGTTGGATAACCGCTTTGTTGAACCTCGGAATTGCTTCCCATCAACGGTGAACGAATACCACCAGAATGAAGAACCATTGCGTTTATACAGCTTCATGAGTTGGTCTTTCTTGCGCTGGGCGTACAAAAAAAGCCGCTCGGAATTATCCAAAGCGGCTCGTACGACGATTGTTTTTTTAAGTGATCTGATTGAGGTGGTGAGGTGTCAGGACAGCGAGGTCACGACTCGATAGACTGACCTTTCGGAGATGTTCAGGTGTCTGGCTATCGCTCGTTTGCTAAGCCCTTCTGAGAGCAATTGTTCAATGTCCGATGCTTTTGCTCTCGCAGTGGGTTTCCTACCCTTATACTTGCCCTCTGCCTTCGCCTTGGCGATGCCTTCCCGTTGGCGTTCCAGCATCATCTCCCGTTCAAATTGAGCAACGGAACCCAGAACATTCAGCATCAGCTTCCCCGTGGCATTGGAGGTGTCCAAGCCTAGGTTCAACACCCGAAGGCCGACATGCCTTGCTTCTAAGTCGTCCACAATCTCCCCGAGATGCTTCACAGACCGGGCTAGTCTGTCCAGTTTGGTGACAACCAGAACGTCACCTTCCCGGCAGAACTCCATAGCGGCGTTGAGGGACTCTCTGAGGGCCACAGAGCTTATCTGTTCCTCGTACACCTTCTCGCACCCAACGCCCCTCAGTGACTCTCTCTGAGCCTCTAGGGACGCTTTCTGTTCCAGTGTCGAGGTGCGAGCATATCCGATCATCATGTGATGGTCTCCTTGTCTGCCAATGATGTTTAGGAAGTTGCGGCAGGGTGTCTGCCAAAAGTCGAAACCGACTCCATAGACAGACATTTGCGCCACGCTCTGTGGCTGACACATGGGCAAGGTTTATCGGCAGGTGCTTAGAGGCCTTTCTGCGCTGGGCGAAGAGTGTGAAGCCTGAGGATTTTCCAAGGTTTCAAAGGGGGGCGGGGGTTTGAAAATGCGGCTTCAAAAAACGGGGGGTTTAGAGTGTTGTTATTGTTGTTGATTAAAAGCCACTCACCCAATGCACTAAGACTTTAAGGTCGCTGGAATTAGGTGGACGGCCGCATTCAGCATATATCGTTAGAACCCATCCTGAGCAGGACGGCACCTAATAATGCAAATTGCCGCCCAATTTGGCGGTTTTCTCTCTCGGTTTTCGAGTTGTAAAATGCGTCGGAATTTCTTGCGGAAACTACTTTGCGGATAGGTGTCGATTATTCAACGGAAAAACCTACTGCTGGCTCTTTCAGAACGTGCGCAAAAGACTGTTTCTTGGAATAGCGGCAGCAGGTGTGTCAGTCGGAAGTTGGTCGGTGTTCGTCATATGTTTGCGCTCAGTGCTTTATGCCAACGGACGAACACCGCAGCCTGCCACTATTGAACTATTTGGACTTTACCCAGCACACACTCTTCACCATCACCAAAAGTAGGTTGATCTTCCATCATTTTAAATCCAGCGGCGTACACAGGGTCATCAAAGAATTTATAATAACATTTACTACTATAAATTTCCTCCCCGCTTTCATCGTCTACTATTTTCACCTGCAAAAAGTAATTGTGTTCTGCAGTGTAGGAAAGAATATTCCTTTTTGGGGCTTTCAAGTACTCACTAGCATAATCAGGATCTGAATATATAACTAGGGAGTGAATATTGCTCGCTTTTCCACTGAGGCGGGTCGTCTCTGAATCGAACCCCTCATAATAGTATTTCCCGAGTTTCGGTTCCCCAAATAATCGACCAATATCAGTCCTCAATTCAATACGGTATCTCAGAGGGCGATCATCATCGTTTGTGACCGGAATTACAATATCACTGCGTCCATTTTTAATATAGCTAATGGTGTTGTTTTCCTCTCCTACCGTCACACTTGGGACTTCCTCTTTCTTAGATATAGCCATAGTCCCAGCAACAATTGTTACCAAAGCCGCCACTAGACTTATCACTCCTAAAATTACTTTATATGCTGATTTCATTTTTCTCGAGTGCCTCATTTTTCGTTCTTGGGATTCACTAAACTCTGGAAAATTGGAAACAAAATACAAGCTTAGCTGTTTTCTTCTCATTCGTTGGCGCCTTATCAGCTATGCTGGCGAAATAGAAGACTGTCTTGCATAAGTGACTTGGCTTCTGCGACCGTAGATACGGAAGGATGAGTGGCTTGTTTCACGAAGGAAAAAGGCACTCACCGATATATACTAGCTATCAAGAAAACGCTGCGTGTCTGCCTACGACATCATTTCGGCCAAAGAGGCAGCTTTGTTTCGCGCTACGTCCTTTTCAAAGCTGCGAAGCAACGTTGCTCTCAACTCGCGCAATTTGACTGGGCTTTTCAGGTCGCCTTTGTAGTCAAATTTCTCGCCCATCTCATTAACTTCATAGTTAAGATCAACGATTATCGCTTTCAAAATTGCCTGTGTAGCGTCAAGGAACAATTCTAGTTTTTCCTGATCAAATAGGAGTTTTGGATTTTGGAAAATTTCTTTCCCAATATTGTCACCGCGCATTAATTCAGACAAAACGGACAACAGGAAGAACCGTGTCAATCCGTATTTTGACAATGGTTTATAGTCGATCAAGGGTGCCGTCGCCTGTATTCTTTCCATCAAAAGATGCAAGAAAATAATTCTGTTAGCATTGACCGCTGGCCGTGCAAATATTTCTGCGTATTTGTCATCAAATAACTTATAAACTTGGTGGCAAGTTTCGGGTTCCATGAGGTCGAACGCTAGAAGCAGCCTTCCGGCTTCTTCATTGGTTATCAGCTGTGTTCCATTTGTTTGCGGTTGGCCTCGTTTAATTTCAAGTTCATATTTACCTTCCGCAACACCTTTAAATTCTTCTCGAAGTCTTAACTGAACATCATTTGTAGCCTTAAGATCACGAGGCTTGATTGCATTCTGATTGTTGCTGTTTACTGTGATTTTGCGAGACAAGCCAGCATCGTTCAACTGGACCACCTTAGCGAGTACTCTTAAGTTTTCACTAAGATTGGCCCGTGTTTTTTTAAACGTGGATAAACTTTGCGCGCCATTAACAACTACATAGTTCGTGATTGTTAGACGCTCATTTTCCAGCTCTGCTTTGTCACAAAGTATCGTGACTCCATTGTGATACAGTGGAAAGTTTTGGTGTTCAGCTTGGTCTTGCACGCTTTCGCGGAGTGCTTTGTTTACCTTGGTGTTGCCCAACGATAAACGAACATTCTGAGAAAATAGTGTCCCGTCATCAATGCCTTCCATTTCGACAAGTTCAAGTGCTTGTACAGGAAGTATGTAGGACGTTGCGACCTCACCTGTTTGCAGTGCCATGGGCGTGACGTAACTGGCATCGAAGGTAAATTGGCCTTTAACACCACCTTCCGTCTCAATATCTATGAACTCTGACGCAATACGTGCGGGATCGAACACAAGTATGTTATCCGTCTGGTCCACAAATTCCTGGCCATTTGCGTCTAGATCGCGATTGCAGACAAAGGCTCCTTTTACTGAGTACCCTTTCGAGACTAGCCCTTTAATGCTGTTGCGGGTCAAAACTGCTTTGAGTTCCACGTTACCCCCACCGTCCAGAAGGGCCTGAACCGAATCGGGGGTATCTAGTTGTGTTATGGTGCCTGCAAGTTCGCGCAGCGGTGCATCTCCCGTCGTACCCTTGCTCTGCTTTAGTTTTGATTGAAGAACAAAGATGCATTCCAACGTGTGGTCTACATAGATACCATCAATGCCCCTATCATTCGGCCGATCGCAAATCGCGTCATCAGCTTCAATTTCATCCAACCTGAATATGTTCTCAAGAAACCAGTTCAAGAATCCGATTGACTCGCCACGACCTTTTTCTTCGTAGGGAGCAAGCATCGGTTTTAGCTTTTGATATTCAAGTTGGTCAGCTTGCATTGGATCACCGCTCTACTATGCTTCGTTTTTCGCCTAACTAGCATTACGGTTCAACAACTTAAATAAGATTCAGCAACTTACAGACCATGCCCTCTTACGCTTCCTAGTAATGCCTAAGATACTTCTTATAGAACAACGTGTGGGATGACTTGTTGTCAGGGGGGATAATACCCCCCATTATGATACCTTACTTATGGGATTACATAAGTAAGATACCCAAACCCTCTCCTAGGCCGCTACTTTCTGAATTGGCCCATAAGACGACTTGATCTGAGGCACGAACCCAAACCGTTCGTTGTACACTTCCTGCAGTACAGCAATGGCAACGCTTTGATCCCGTTGCGGGACAATCAGACTGTCGTGAACTGGAAGGGATGGGACACCAAACCGCTCAAACAGTCTTTGCATAACCAACAGGAAGCACTCTGCCTCTTCGTATTGCAAATCTGCCCAATCAAGTTGGTTCGGTTCCAAACAATGAAGAACCGGATGCCGACGGGAAACTTTCTTGACCACATCTTTGAGTTTGTAGCGGTCCCTTGGGTGATAGCCATGTTTGGCGACAAACTTCTCATCGAACGACCTCGGCCAACGGGATGGGAACTTACCCCGTCCGATAGATGCGACAACGATCCGTTTTGTGACCTCTCTGGGTATTCCGGCGATCTGGTAAGGATCACGGTCATAGGTGAGGGTTTTGTCTTGGAGTGCGTAGAGGATGGACAACTGACTTGCAGATACGTCGATTTCACATGTCGGCTCACCGTCGATCAGAATGGCTCTCCGCTCCTCTTTCGGCATCTGCATCCAGTCGTCGTCAGAGGCGCAATAGAAACGCCCCCCGAGATTGAAGTCGAAGCCCTCCCGGTCTCCGCAGTTGAAGATACGCCTCAGCATCGGTTGATCCGACAGGTTGAACCTGTGGCAAGCTAAATGCCTGTTCAAGGACTCAACTTCGGCTCTGCGTTCCTGAAACTTTGTGCCAGCCTGTTTGATGAGTTTTCCCCGTTCTGGAATGGCATAGTTGCTGCCTTTTGAGCCACGCACCTGTAGCACATTGGCGTGTCTGTGACTGCGTTCGAAATGCTCTGAGATGTTGGCCGCAGTGAGTTGGTAATTCTGGGCCATTTCCAGTAGTCGAGAGGTGGCTCTGAACCTTCTGGCCTTCCGGTATGTTTGGGTCTGGTCATCGACCTCAAAACAAGCACGGGAATGCACAAATCCGGTTTCCTCCATCAGCCCCATTCCTATCCAGTACTTCCGAAGTTTGGTCAGGGCATCACTACTCACCAAGGTCTGTGCCAGTTCGTCTTTGTCGGCTGGTCGATACATGTAGCCATTGGCGGCATCGTTGGCGCTATGTTTGATTAAGTCAGCGGCCATGGCTCCTACGGCTAGTTTAAAGTTGTCCAAGTCTTTCTGTTTCCTCGCACGTATTCGGGCTGGGTGCTGCGCTTCTTCATGGGCAAAGGTTTGGTCGATGAGGTTTGAAACGAAGTTCTTTGCAGCCTCGGTTGTCGTAGACCGATCTAACGTAGCAAAACGGGCTTGGTTTAAGGTTTCTCTTAGTTCTTTAGGTGCTATGGGTGTCACGTTGTTCACGTTAACTCCTTACGTGGTGTCAGGTCTGTTTGGATTGCTGTCGCAATGGGGAACGGAAGAACCTCAGCAAATGCCCTTCACTGCGCCATCTGGTTTTCAGGCGAAGTGACTTGAGGCGATCATTCTTCCTTTTAAGGTCGAATTTGGGTGCAGGGGTGTGAGTGACGGTTTTTGCCGCCAAATGGGCTGTCACTTTACAAGGCGCAAAACAGCGCAAATCGGTCATTTTGCCGGGACCGTTAAGACACAAACAAAAAGAGGGACCTTGATGGCTGCGTCACCCACCTTCTGCCACTTCGCAAAAAAACGGGGTGTGTGCGTTTATGTACCACTAGATATAGCGTAGATGTATGGGGGTACCTAGTTAGGCAAGACATAACGTATTGTTATTATTAGGTATGGTCTAACTTAACAACTAGATATATACCCGCAAATACATACCGAAGATGTCGGGAGTTCGAGTCTCTCATCACCCACCATCCTGTCCCCGTAATGTATCAAGGCCTTACGCGACTAGCACCTCTAAATCCGCCCGTTTTGGACGTCATGGCCTTCGCATAATCACGTTTTACCGTTGCACGGTCCTCGAAGCGAGCATGCACGACGCAAAAGAAAAGAGCACCGTCATTTAGACCGTTGCGTGGTGTAAACCAATCAAAGGGATCGGTCGGCTCTACCAATGCAGTCTGATTGGTTGGTGAAGTGGCTGGTGCGACACTGGCTTCACTATTTGTAATGTCAACTAGCAGTGATGGACGGGCCGTGCCGGTATCCGGTGTGAGAATACCCATGATCTGCTCGCGACCGGCCGGAACGAAACGCCCGCTCTCCTCGACTGGAAACCGGATCGGCTGTCCTGCATAAACATCTCGCTGCACTTCGCTGTTCCTGACAACAATCGTGCCGTTAACAAGCACATACGGAATGCCTTCTGACGGCAGACCTTGCTGACCAAGCGTATAGTTCGCTTTTTCGGTCACATTCTCCGGATCAAAAATCGTGATGTCAGCGACCATGCCTTCTTGCATACGCCCACGCACCTGCATTGCTCGCAACCCTGTGTCACCTAATCGCTTCGCATGGATGTAACTTAGCTGAGTGAGTGTGAGCATAAGCGGCACATTCGCTTCGCGCGCCAATCTCAAAACAAGTGCATGGCTGCCGGCAGATCTGGGATGCCCAGCATAGTCTTCATAGGGCGCATCCCAACTCATCAGATTGCCATCAATGTCCAGTCCGGCCATCCCGTCGCCCGAGATGCCGTAGCCCGCGATGGTGATCCAGTCGTTTAACCATTGCTCCCTCGGCGGGCTAAAAACAATTGCCGTCCGTCCCGGTTCATTCTCAGCGAAGCTCAAGAACTCGTCTTTTGTCACGAAGCGATCGAGCTGGGGATCAAAGATGGTGTCTTCGTATTTGTACCCCATCGACCCTTCCCAATTTTCGGGTGCGATGATCGAAGCTCCGTAATTTCCCGACCCGGCGGTCCAAGGATAGTAGCTGGCCCAGACGTTGTAGCCTTGGTCGCGGGCCATCTGGAGCTTTTCCTGATTCTCCCACCAGCCATAGTCATTGTCATGGTGTATGTGGAGCGGTGCGCCAAGCACCATCGCATTGACCAGGATTTCATTTACACCCGTCTGTGTTTCTGTCGGCGTTGAAGCACTGGGATGAAATCGGTGATGGACGGAAGTCAGTCTACCGTAACGCGCCGCAGCCCGCTGTGCTTCGAACATCTCATAGGTTGTAATACCTTCGCGGGCGTAACCGATGGTCGATCCCACACCGAGTGCTCCAAGACGTAGTCCCTCATCCAGCTGGGCAGTGATTTCGTTCATCTGCTCACGGTTGCTTGGTACAGAAGACCACCCCTCGACGCCGTCTTCCACAGATTGTGCCCTCAGTGCGAAGAAGTTCCGGAAGTCTATGTCCCCACCTTCAAGCACGAGGCCGTCATGAACCCGCATCCGTGCGAATTCTTGTCCAACGACCGTGCCATAGTTAGCCTGCGTCGCGCCTTCGCGAGCACCATACCATTCATCGATGTTCGCTGCCCCAACCTCAAAATCCATTTGAGTCGTAACGCCGTCGCGAAGGTTGACCTTGATACCCCAAGGATCAAGCCCGTGTTGCTCAAGGTCGATAAACCCGGGCGCCACAACATGCCCTGTGGCGTCGATGGCTTCGCTGCCGTCAATATCTTCGTCGGTAATCGCAGTGATCCAGCCGTTGCTTATTCCCACGTTGGCGATCTGATCGAACCCGGTTTCCGGGTCCATTACCCGACCGTTGAGAATGACGACGTCGTAGGTTTGCGCGACACAAAAAGTCGAACACACAGACAACGTGCCTGCCAGAATCAGGGTACGCATGGATAGATCCTCCCTTAGATCAGAGAAATTGCATATTTCGATGCTTTTAACGTCTGCTTTCGACCCACATTAGAAAACGACCCGGGTTCTTAGGCTGAACAGAGTAATGCTGTCCTGCATGGGATTCAGCAGCGGGGTCGAAATGTACTGCAGGGACGGCGTGATCTGCAGTCCGGGCGAGATTGAAAACCGGTAGAATGCTTCGAGCGTGAACTGGTCACCGTCTATGCCTCTCGCCTCGGCCCAGTTCAGGCCCAGCCCGGCCAAATCGGTATTGCGACCATAGTAACCCAGACCGGCAGAAACCGACCGATCATAGAGCGCTGCGGTCCCTTTTGAGGCCCCTGCCCGAAAGAAGGGCATCCACTTATTGTCAACAAACCATGCGGCAGAAAACGCAGCGCCGTAGTCTTCCGCTCGACTGCCATCTTCGGCCGCATCCGCATGCCAGAGGGTCAGATGGATATTGTCGAAATAGATGCGATCAAAGCCGGAGGTGTAACCAAGTTCGAGTGATTTGAAGAGATTGCCGTCGCTGAACACATCAAAGTTTGGATTAGACGGGTCGGCGTTTGCATCTGAAATGCTCGCGACAGCGTAGAAGTTTTCACTCAGCTTGATCCCACCGGCAATGCCAAGACCTTGGTTGGGCGTGTTAATTGTCGGGTTGGTATTGAAAGACAGGTTTTGGAAACCACTGTAGGGGCTTACCAACCCATAAATGTCCACAAAGTCTGTTACATCAATCTGCCCGACTTGCAGCGTCCAGGAACCGTTCTCGACCCTTTGGGTCCAGAAAAGGTTGGTCAGCAGCAGACCATTATCGTTGAAAGCTGTTCCCGTGATTGAAAGGGCTCCGCCATCCAGCCCGAGAAACTGCGGAGCAACGTCCGTGTAGCTGTGCCGGTCTTCAATCTTAAATGTCAGGGAACCCCGTTCAGTTGCCTGCCAACTCCCATAGAAACGTGCTATTCCGCTGGCTGCTTCGCCGGTTCCCAGATCAGCATTCGTGGATTGGCCCAATGCCAAGTAATCAATGTTAAACCGAAACCCACCCTCAGCCAGTCGGTCTTTCCACTGAAACCAACCCGGTGCAATATTGCGCGGAAAATCGGAACGGTATTGCGGATCAGTTAGACCATCTCCGGGCTCTAGATCAGCTTCGACTGAAGAGGGCCCGGACAGACCTTGAGCCGACGCTGCGCCAGAAAAGGCAATGCTCAATGCGGCAACTAGAAGTCTTATCATTCAGACGCCTTTGCCCCGCCGGTCTTGCGATTTCCCGCCGCCCGGATGCGATCAGCGGCGCGCTGTTTCCATTCCAGCCTGTCTGCCTCCGTTTCCAGAGTCTCGACGCTCTCCGTCTCCAACTGGAAGGTAGCACTCATGGGCATAAGGCCATCCACGACCATCATGTTTTGCACCGTGGGATCAATCTTCAGTGTGCCCGTTAGCCTTACGGGCTCATGAAAATAACTAGGCGTCCAATCGCCATTTAACAGCACACGGATCATCTGATTTGGCGGAGGTGGAGGCATGTGGCTACACATCCCGCGTTCTGGCACCAAATAGGCTACAGGTCGTCCGTCCGGATCGCTCGGGGCGGGAATGGCGAAGCCCGCCAGTGTGATTGTTTGACCATCGAATTGCGGATTTCCGTTTGTTCCAGCCTTTCTTCGCCGTTCCGTCACAATCTCTCGTTGATCGAGTAGCCAGTCGGCATCAATCCCATCAGCCGCCAAGGCATCCTCGGTCTCGGTCAGAAGCTCTTGCCATTTCTGCCTCTCTTCTTTGGTGCCACCGTCCTGCTGCAGCCTGCCGCGCAGCCGCACGACGTAAAGGATATCGTCGAATTGTTCGGGGCTGAGATCACGGTAGGGGTCTTCAAAGATCTGCACGGAAGGGTCCGGCAGGTCGGACCAGTCAAGCATCGTGCCTGGTGTCGCCATGGCGAGAGCGCCGCACCAAACTAATCCGGCGAATACTGCGAAGAGCAGCGAATGGCGCATGATCCCCTCCGGTTGCTCCGTGCGTATCATTCCAGTGTATATTTGTAGATGATACCGTCTTTCATAATGACGTCGATCGTGTCGATTGGCGTCCACTCAGGGTCGGCATCAAACCAAGCCGTGTTGCCACCGATCACTGTGATATCTTCCAGTGGGTTGCCATCCACGAGGATGATATCCGCATAAGCGCCTTCCTCGATTACGCCCAGTTTACCTTCTTTATAGGGGTTTCTGGGGCCAGACAACGCAAGCATTTCACCTGCTATCGATGTCATCTGCTTCAGCACTTCGAAGTTGCTGTCAAACGTTTGAGTACGCCACCAAATTTCGTAACGGCGGGCACGTTCGGCATCTTCAAATTTACCTACATAGTCAGATGCAAAGACGACTTTCACACCGTTTTTGAGAAGGTTTCTGCCAAAGTCTGCATACTCTTTACCCAGCGCGCTTACTTCGGGAATCTTGTCTGGCGGCATCAATGGATTTTTGGCTAAGTCAGGAGAAATCCCCCACATCTGCGGCACGACAAAAGCGCCAGCTTCTGCGATCCGTTTCATGGTGGCTTCTGAAATAAAGAACCCATGCTCAAACGTTTTGACACCGCAATCAAGAAGTCTGTTTACCGAGCGGTCATTGAACGTGTGTGCAGCAATATAAGTACCCCAGTCAGCGGTGGCCTCGACCGCTGCACAGATTTCATCCTCTGAGTATTGCGTCGTGTCTATCGGATCGAAACGCGACGATCCCCCGCCGCCACCCATGATCTTAATCTGGCTGGCCCCATTGCGAAGATTGAGGCGCACTGCCTTCAATACCTCGGGTATACCATCGGCGACTGTGCCAATACCCATGCGTTCAAAGTTGGATAAATCACCGGCGTCATTGGGACTGTACCCCGGGTCTGCGCGATCGCGAAAATCACCATGGCCAGAGGTTTGCGAGATGAACGCGCCCGACGGATAAAGTCTTGGTCCAATAACTGTGCCGCTGTCGATAGCCCTAGCCAGGCCGAAGGCCGGGCCTCCCATGTCTCTCACTGACGTGAACCCGTCTTGTAAGAACCGATCCATTACAATCACCGAGTTGTAGGCGATGTCGTAAGGCGTCATGTTGTGTTCAACGGGGCCAAAGTCGTTATTGATCATCACATGCGCGTGTCCATCAATAAGACCCGGCATTAACGTGCGCCCACCGCCGTCAATGACTGTAGCATTGGGGGCATCAATCGCATCGGTTGATACGGCCTTAATCAGATTACCCTCGACCAATACGCTGGCATTCTCGATACGCTGTTCATTCACGCCATCGAAAACATGCACATTGGTAAACAGCGTTTGGGGTTCTTCTTGATCCTGAGCCTGCGCAGACGCTGAAAAAGAAAGACATGCAGCGACAATTACCGTCGAGCAAAGCGACATTCGTAGACCGGACATAAGTACTCCCTTCATATTCATGTTTTGCCAACTGTAGTCCGGAAAGTTTTGCCTCGGTTGCCACTTTTGAATTAGGATGTTCGAATGTGATTGTAAAAATGGCCACTGAATAAAACTACTAATCCTTACAAGGGTGACGAGCTTGCCTTTCAACTCCACCTCTCAAGAGCATAGCGAGGGCTTTATTCGCCTCTCCTTAGCTGCTCCCTTTCTGCAATATCTCATCGACCGCGAGATCGATCCGCAACCAGCATTGGATCAGGTCGGTTTGAAAGCTGAACTGTTGTCTGACCCATCCGTGTTCGTTCACTCAGAGCTGGTCTACGGTTTGGTGAATGCTTTCTCAGAAGTGTCAGGGGATCGATACCTTGGACTGAATGTAGGGGAGACGTTTGACCTGCAAGAGTGGCCTCCGTTCGCTCAAGCACTGCAAACTACTAAAACGCTGTTCGAGTTTTTTACCCGCTTTGTTGGGCTTGTGCCTCAGGAGTCCAATTCTGTGCGGCACAGCCTTATCATTGAAGTAGACAAAGCGACTTATCGTATCGATAGGCAACAGGAACCAACTGTCCCACCCATTCAGGTTACCGGTTTTGGTGCCGCAATCTATGTACGCCTGTTGCAGACCGTCGTCGGCGATTCCTGGGACTCTTCGCTTGTGCGATGGGAAAGCAGATACATCAATGGTCTGCCTATCGACTACAAGGGGATCGAAGTTGGCCTAGGAACAGATCCCGGAATGCAAATTAGTTTTCCTGTGGAATGGTTGTTTTTGCACCATGTCTCTGAGGGCTCTGCCAAGCCCATAGCTTCGCCTCAACAAGATGAAGAAGTAACCGTGGTGGCAGCTTTGCGATCTGTCTTACGCGACAAACTGGATGAGACCGATTTGGGACCAAAGGTGGCGGCTGGATTGCTGGGAATACAGCCGGAACGGTTTCTGAAAGCGCTTCAACAACAAGGCACAACGCTACCGCGCGAAATCAAACGGCTGCGGGTCGATGTCGCCAAGGAGCACCTCAAAGAAGACAAGATGACAATTGCAGAGATTGGTCTGATGCTCGGCTATTCTGACAAGTCCCATTTCACTCGCTTTTTCCGAGGTCAAACTGGAATGACACCGACCAAGTTCCGCCTTGGTGCGTAGTTGCGTTGCGAATACTTGGATTTGGATTTCCCCCACTTAACAAGTACGGGTCGACAAGAATTTGCAACACATTTTTTGGAGCCACTATCTAAGGATCGCGGTGAGGCAATTAACCCCATACCGGAGTTGGCCGAGGGTACCTTTGAGGAGTACATTAACTTCAAGGCGACGACAGCAAAGCACCATAAAAATAAGGACCTTACCATGAAGTCATGGGTGTTCGAGTCTCTCATCACCCACCATCCACCTCTTTGTAATTGAAGAGCCACTAATCTGACATCGGTCGTGGCGTAATCTTGCAACCGATTGCAAGTATTGAACGATAATGCATAGTATTTCACTCATGACATCACTTAACAGCCCTCCCACGTTCCTCGGGTGCTCGTCATGAGTGTCACCCTGAAAGACGTAGCCGCACTTGCCGGTGTGTCACGCTCGGCCGTTTCGCGGACCTTTACCGAGGGCGCATCAGTTTCGGCCAAGACCCGCAGCAAGGTTGAAAAGGCCGCCAAAGAACTGGGATACAGCCCCAACGCGCTGGCGTCCTCGCTGACCACCGGACGGACCAAGCTGATCGGGTTAATTTCGAACAACTTTCACAACCCGATATTCCTTGAAGTGTTCGACCAGTTCACCCGCGCGTTGCAGGAACGCGGGCTGCGGCCGCTGATCGTGAACCTGACGGACGAGACCGAACCCGCCAATTCGGTCCGGATGTTGCGGCAATATTCGGTGGATGCCGCAATTGTGGCCTCATCTACCCTGCCGCCCAGTTTTGCTAAGGCGTTCCATGATGCGGGTGTACCGGTGGTGCATACCTTCGGACGCTCGGCCACGTCCCCCGAGGTTCATGTCGTGGGAATCGATAACGTCGAATGCGGGCGCATGGCGGCGCGCGAATTGCTGGCGCGCGGGTATCGGCGTGTGGCGTATCTGGGCGGGCCGCAGAACGCAACTTCGGCCATGGACCGGTATCGCGGATTTATGGAAGAGGTCGAAAAGCACTCCGACCTCGAGGTATCGCACTCCTTCGCCGACAACTATTCCTTTGAAGCCGGTCGCAGCGAGATGCTGCGACTGCTGTCGGCCCCCCTTGCAGAAGGCTATTTTTGCGGCGACGATATCCTGTCTATCGGCGCACTATCGGCCCTTCGCGACCACGGGCTGAAACCGGGCGAGGATATCGGCATCATCGGCCTGAACGACATGGAGATGTCGCGGTGGGAAAGCATCGACCTGACCACAATCCACCAGCCTATCAAGCAGATCATCACCTCGTCCGTTGATCTGATCGAGGAGATGCTAAAAGACCCTAAACGCTATCCCGAAGCGCGGATATTCCCCTGCCGGGTGATTGAGCGGGGCACGCTGCGGCCCCGCCCCTGATTACCGGAACATCGGCGGGCGGGCGTCTTTCCAGGCGCCGTCTTCCTTACCTGACGCGACGGCTGCATGTACGGCGGCAATGGACCGGACCCCGTCCGATGCACCCGGCAGACCGTCGCGGGTTTCACCCCGTATCGCATCTGCCAAAT
This sequence comes from Ruegeria atlantica, assembly GCA_013032095.1. Lineage (GTDB taxonomy): Bacteria > Pseudomonadota > Alphaproteobacteria > Rhodobacterales > Rhodobacteraceae > Ruegeria > Ruegeria atlantica_E. Next base: position 28,419 of record WQBJ01000041.1, read on the forward strand.
CACGATAGATATTGGCGACTGCCAGCGGGAACCCTTCCGGATGCGCAATGGCCACACGGGAAAGGCGCTGCACATCGTCATGCAGGCCACCCTCACCTTTTTCAATGATCTGGGTTCGCCCACCTACCGGCGTGTAAATCAACTGGTTGGGCTGTTCAGAGGCCCAGCGCAGCCCGCCCGTTTCGCCAAACACCTGAATGTCGAACCCGTGCTGCCGCCCAATCGCTACGGATGAGGTCCATAGACGGCCCACGGTTCCGCCCTCCATCCGGAAGTTGATCATCGCATCGTCTTCCAGTTCGCGGCTGGAAATGGTCGAAGCCATATCGGCGGACAGCGTTTTGACTTCATCATCGCAAATGAAGCTGGCCATATGCAGCGCATGGATGCCGCAATCGGCGAACTGACCGGAGACACCTGCCATTGCCGGGTCATAGCGCCAGCGCACGCGCGGGTTGTCGGCATCGGTGGCGTCGCCGTGGTGGCCATGGCTGAAATTCGTCACCACCAGACGCACCCTGCCGATCTCACCGGCACGCACCATCGCACGTGCCTGGCGGACCATCGGATAGGCGGAATAGCAGTAGTTGACCGCGCAGATCTTACCCGAGGCTTCGGCAACGCGAACGATCTCTTCACCCTCTTCCACGGTCATGGTCATCGGCTTCTCGCACAGCACGTGGAACCCGGCCTCAAGAAACGCCTTGGCGATCTCGAAATGAGTAGAGTTCGGCGTGGCAATCGTCACCAGATCAATCCGGTCAGCGCGATCTTTTTCCCCGGCCAGCATCTCCTGCCAGTCGCCATAGGCGCGGTCGGCAGCCACGCCGAGCCGCTGCGCATATTCGCGGCCCACATCCGGGCGATGATCCAGCGCGCCCGCGGCGAATTCGAACATCCCGTCCGCCAGCGCCCCCAGACGGTGGGCAGGCCCGATTTGGCTGCCTTCGCCACCACCGATCATGCCCCATCTCAGCTTTGCCATGGTTCTTGTCTCTCTTCAGAATTAAAACGGTTGCGCGATTAGAAATCGCTTATGTCTTGCCACCGCTGCCGCTGGGACGATGCCAGAGCAGCGGCCAGCACCCGGTTGACCTCATGCCCGTCGCGGAAGGTGGGCCAAACCGGATGGCCGGTATGGATGGCCTCAAGAAAATCCTTGGCCTCAATGATGATCTGGTCCTGATAGCCGGTGCCGTGGCCCGGTCCCTGGCAGAACGGCTCGTAATCCGGGTGGGCCGGGCCAGTCAGAATCTTGGTGAACCCACGCTGCGCCTCTGGGCCCTCTCGGCGATAGAACCACAAGGCATTTTGGTCCTCCTGGTCGAACCGCAACGCACCTTTAGTACCCGAAATCTCATAGGCATAGCCCATCTTGCGCCCGGTCGAGATACGACTGACATAGATGTTCCCCATCGCACCGTTTTGGAACCGGCACATGATCTGGGCATGGTCATCATTGGTGACCTTACCGCCGGGGCGGGTGTCGTGAACGGTTTCAACCTCGGCCATGACAGCTTTGATTGGCCCCATCAGGGCCAGCGCCCCGTTGACCATATGCGGAGCGAGATCACCAATTGTGCCGTTCGCCATACCCGTGGTGCGCCATGTGGCCGGGGCGTCGGGGTCGGCATAGAAGTCCTCGGTATGCTCACCCCGAAACCAGGTGATGTCGCCCAGCTCGCCGTCTGCGATCAGTTGACGCGCAAATTGCGTAGCCGGCGTCCGGACATAGTTGAACCCAACCATGTTGGTGACGCCCGCTGCCTCAGCCGCAGCAACCATTGCCGCACCATCTTCCATCGACGCACCCAGAGGTTTTTCGCACAGCACCGGCTTGCCCAAAGCAAAGGCTGCCTCGGCGATTTGACGATGTGTTTCCTGCGGAGACGCGATGACCACCGCTTCGACCGCCGGATCATTGACCAGCACCCGCCAATCCTCGGTCGCGCGCAGAAACCCATAGGCCGCTCGATAGCGCTCGGCACTTTCAGGGGTTGAGGCGCAGATCATCTCCAAACGCGGGCGCAGCGCCGTGTTGAACACGGCGCCCACGGCCGACATCGCAACGGAATGGGCCTTGCCCATATAGCCGCCACCTACGATTCCAATTCCGATTTCAGGCATCTGTCACGGCTCCGAACATACTATTGCAACCGGTTGCAAAATCAGTATCGTGTGAATCGATTCAACGCAAGGTCCAAACTTTGCCGACCCCATTTTGCCGGAGGATATGACGTGAGCGCTTTGATAGACGGTATCAAAGGAAACCGCTTTGCCGTGCTGGGGCGTGCGGGAATGGACCTGTACGCCGACCCTGTCGGTGTGAAAAGTGAGGATGCCGATACGTTTCACGCCGATCTGGGTGGGTCTTCCGCGAATATTTGCGCCGGTCTGGTCAAGCTGGGCAGTCAGGCGTCGCTGATCACTTCGGTCTCGGATGATGCGGTGGGGCGGTTCTGCCTGAACCGGTTGCGGCATTACGGCGTGGACACATCCTTTATCCGCGTTCTGGGTGGCGAATACCGTATGTCTCTGGCCGTCTACGAAAGCCGGATCGAAAACTTCCAAAACGTCATCTATCGCAACGGAGCCGTCGATTTTCAGGTCACTGAAGAAGATATGGACAAGGTCGACTATTCCTCGTTCTCGGCGGTGATCTCAGCCGGAACCGTATTCGCCGCAGAGCCGTCGCGGAGCGCCACCTTCCGCGCCTTCGACAATGCCCGCGCGGCTGGCCTGCCGATCATTTTCGATATCGACTATCGCCCCTACAGTTGGCCCTCGCCCGAGGTGGCCGCCGATGTCCTGTCCCGAGCTGGAGAAGCCAGCGACCTGATCGTTGGCAATGATGAAGAGTTCGGTTTCATGGCCGGTGGCATCAACAAAGGGTTCGCCAAGGCCAAGGAACTGGCCGAGCAACCCGGCCGGATCGTCATTTACAAGATGGGCGAGAATGGCGCGGTCACTCTGGCGGACGGCCAAGAGATCCACACCGGCATCTACCCTGTCAATGCAGTTAAACCCAACGGCGCAGGCGACAGTTTCATGGCGGGTCTTCTGGCCTCGATCGCGGCGGGGCATTCGCTGGAGAACGCTGTCATGCGCGGGTCCGCCTGTGCCTCGATCGTGGTGTCGCAGCCCGGTTGCGCGCCCGCCATGCCTACAACCCCGGAACTCAACGCTTTCCTAGCCGATCATTCCGGCCCGACCACATAGGAGTTTCCCATGCATATCGCACCCTATGACAATCAGAACAAACCCATCGTCGAGGCCGACGGCCCGACGGTGCCGCTGAACTATTTCAACATCGTCAAACTAAAAAAGGGTGAGGCGTTCGAATACCAAGTGCCGGGTTACGAGACCTGCATCGTCCCCGCCACCGGCAGCGTCGATGTGGACGTCGAAGGCGTTCAATTCGCCAAGCTAGGCAACCGGGGTGAAGACGTGTGGGATGGCGAACCCGAAGGGGTGTACGTGCCTGTCGGTGCCAAGGCCCAATTGGTTTGCGTTTCAGACGAGACCGAAGTTTTCATCGCTGGCGCCAAGTACGACAAGGTGCTCGAGCCATTCGACGTCCGCGAGCACGACCTTGTTCAGTATGGCAGCGACGACACCAAAACCCACCGCAAGATCAAACACATCCTCGGCCAGAAGCAGCATGACAAGGTGGGGCGCCTATTGGTCAGCGAGTTATTCACCGTCGGTCAGGGCGGCTGGTCCGGTTTCCCCAGCCACAAGCATGATACCAACCGCCTTCCTGATGAGTCTCGCCATGACGAGACCTATAATTTCCGCTTCAAGCCCAACTGGGGCTCAGGACTGCAGATGTTGCAGCGTGAAGATAACGAGCCCGGCGACGCCTATCACATCGTCGACGGATCCACGATCTGCATCGACAAGGGCTATCACCCCTGCTGTGTGCTGCCTGGGTACGAGATGTACTATTTCACCATTCTCGGCGGTCTCAGCCAGCGTTCTTTGGTGCAATACTTCCAGCCAACGCATGCCTACCAAATCGAAACGATCCCGGGTATCAAAGACATGATCGCGAAGTTCAAATGACCCTCGTCACATTGAAAGACGTCCTGCAACCAGCGTACGAACAAGGCTATGCCGTGGGCGGGTTGGTGACCCTCGGCTGGGAAGACATGCGGGCCTATGTGGCCGCGGCCGAGGCTGAAAACGCACCGGTCATCCTGCAAGCTGGACCCAGTTGTCGCGAACACACGCCGCTGCCCATTCTGGGCAAGATGTTCCGCCATCTGGCCGAGAGCGCCTCGGTCCCAGTGGTCGCACATCTGGACCACGGCTACACGTTTGAAGAGTGCAAGGTCGCGCTGGACAGCGGCTTCACGTCGCTGATGTTCGACGGGTCGCGCAAGCCGTTGCAACAGAATATCGACGAGACAGCCGCGATTGCCGAAATGGCCCATGCGGCCGGGATTTCCTGTGAGGGCGAAATTGGGTTTGTAGGTTATTCCGGCGGCGAGGGTTCAAATGGGACAGACCCAGCTGAGGCTGCGCAATTCGCCAAGGAAAGCGGTGTCGATGCGATGGCGATTTCGGTCGGCAACGTTCACCTGCAGCAGAACAAGGAAGGCGGCCTGGATGAAGACCGCATCCGCCGGATAGACGCTATGACCGAGGTGCCGTTGGTAATCCACGGCGGCTCGGGCGTTCCGGTCGAACAGCGTGCACGTCTCGCCCGTGAAACTTCGATCTGCAAATTCAATATCGGGACTGAACTACGCATGGCCTTTGGTGCCGCCCTGCGCGAGGCGGTGAACCGTGACACTGATAAGTTTGACCGCGTGGCCATCCTGAAAGAGACCCACGATCCTGTCGAAGCGGCCGCCCGTACCGTCATTCGCGCCTTAGGCGCTCCGCCGCAGAGATAAGCTTTCAGAGGGTAAAGGCGCTTCGGAAGGCTTCAAGAGCGTCATCCGGATCGCCTGCCGCAAAGGCCTCCATCCCGACCGGTCCACGATAGCCCATATCATTCAACGCCCGCGCAACGGCGGCATAATTGACTTCACCCCGGAGTTCGACAGTTCGGGCGCTGATTTGAGGTGGCTTCATTACCCGGGTTATGTATTTTCAGTGGGTTAGAGGTTGCCGGAGCGTTGAATTCCGCA
>WQBJ01000042.1 GCA_013032095.1 Ruegeria atlantica
CCTGCCGTTTCGACGACGCGAACGCGCGATGCAGCGTTTCAGGCGTATGCGAAGTGTGCAGAAGTTCGCCGCCGTCCATTCCTCTGTCTACAATCACTTCAACCAGGAAAGATCGCTAGCCAGCCGAGACACCTTCAAGCTGACACGCACCGCCGCTCTCGCTGAGTGGCGTCAACTCTGTTCCGGATAGGTTCACGGTGTCCGCGGCACACTGAGACTGGTTCGAATTCGTCTGACAGCACCCTGTCGAGTTTCTTCGGTCGGTATCTGTCTAATTGAGGAAATCGACGCCGAATTTACGTGCCACGTCGACCACACGGGTATCCCCAGATTGAATGGAGTTCGCGGGATTGCTTCCTCCAAGTTCCGCCTTAGGAGAGATCATCCAAAAGGCACGTTGCCAAGGCGTCATATCAGCTGGCAGCGCCTTTAACACAGTTTCCATCAAAGGAAGCGGAGTTCCGTCTACTGCGAACTGGAAAGATGGGTATCCGTCGATGCCTTCATATGGAACAGAGAAAACCTTCCCGGTCCTCTTCCAGATCTCACCTATCCGCGTGATTTGCCAGGAACCTTTCTTCCACTGCGCATGAACAGATCTATTGTCCAGCAACGGATATTTCCGGGCAAACTCATCTTTGCGGATGTCATCGACCGCGCAAAACGGTTCTTCGAACTTGGCAAAATACATCTTCTAACCAACAACACTCGTTTAAACACACAGGTCCATACTGTCAGAAACTCAACTTCTTGGAAGTACAATTGTTCACACTTTGGAAAACGTTCTTTAGCGGTGATGCGGAGTTAAGTAACTGAACTTAAAAGAATTTTTTATAGGTCAGTTCGAAAGCAAATCATCATTTGCTCAGCGTGATAGTCCGCATTGCCGCAGATTCGGGCGACAATCATTGCAACATGAGCGTATTGATCACACATCATGCATGAGCCGTGTAGAGGTCTGTTTCGAATGGGTTATGCGAAGACTGCAATATTGATGGCCGCAATGACGGCCTTGTTCATGGGGCTGGGGTACCTGCTGGCAGGTACAGGAGGCATGCTGTTCGCCTTGGTGTTGGCAGCAGGCATGAACCTGTTTACCTGGTGGAACTCAGACAAAATGGTCCTTCGCATGCACAACGCAAGGCCAGTTTCATCTGGTGACCATATGGGACTGTCGCAAATGGTCGGGGATCTTGCAAATAACGCGGGCATGCCAAAGCCCGCTGTGTATTTGATTGAAACACCTCAGCCCAATGCATTTGCGACAGGCCGCAATCCCAATAACGCTGCCGTTGCCGTCACTACGGGGTTGCTTCAAACCCTCAAAAGGGACGAACTGGCGGGCGTTGTCGCGCACGAACTCGCACATATTAAGAACCATGACACTGCGATTATGACCGTAACTGCCACATTCGCGGGCGCAATTACGATGCTGGCAAACTTCGCACTGTTCTTTGGTGGAAGACGGGATAGCGCTCTTGGGTTAGTGGGGACCATTGCGCTGATGATATTGGCGCCATTGGCGGCGGGTTTGGTCCAAATGGCTATTAGTCGGACAAGAGAATACGCGGCCGATTGCGTCGGTGCCGAGATTTGCGGTCAACCTCTGGCATTGGCGTCTGCCCTCGAACGTATTCAGCAAGGAGTTGCACGCATCGACAACGATGCTGCAGAACGCAACCCGTCGACCGCACATATGTTTATTATCAATCCATTGCATGCACACACACGTGACAAGCTGTTTTCAACTCACCCATCGACGGCAAATCGGATAGCCGCGTTGCGAACGCTCGCCCAGCAATCTAACCCAGCCGACGAAAGCAGAAAGGCTCGTAACAGAAAACCACGATCCGGGACTGGTCCTTGGGGGTGAAGGTCGCGTGCGCGAACTGCTTTCTAGAGGGCTTTGTTAGAAGAAGTCGTCTTGAGTCGGACAGGTGCCTTTCCTAACCTTCGCGCATAAACAAACGCTCAGGTGTCCTTTTTTGGATGGGTGGATTGACCACAAGTGGGACAGCGATCCGCTTCTGACACCGTTTCGGCATGCACACGTTCTCGGATATGGTCGGCAGAGCGGCGAGACAGGCCCAAATGCTTGCGAACTGCTTCAATGTCTGCCTCGTCCGCCTCGCAGATATCGCCATCTTCCAAGGCCTTTCGAAACTCGCGTTCCAGGCTGGCACGCCGACGGTGCAACTGATCGTTAAGGCCGCTGGCGATGATCCCTGCAGGCAATGCAGCCATGCCAATGCCGATTACCGTGATCGCAGCGCCGAAAATCTTGCCGGCGACTGTAACGGGTGTCACGTCGCCATAGCCAACAGTCGTCAATGTCGCCATAGCCCACCACATCGCAGCGGGGATCGAGCCAAATGCTTCTGGCTGCGCTTCGTGTTCTGCCAGCCAGGCACCGCTGGCGGCAAAGATCAGCATCACCATCAGGATGAAGAAGCCTGCAAAAAAGGCGCCGGCCTCTTCTTCGAACACGGCTAGCAACATGCCCAGTGCGGGCGAATACCGCGTGAGTTTGAGTAGCCGCAACATACGGAAGGTTCGCAGCAGACGCAGGTCAACCGGGAAAAACAGGTAAAGCAGCGCTGGCAATATCGCCAGTAAGTCGATGATAGCAATCGGAGAAACGGCCCAGGAAGCTCGCGTTCTGTAATTTGGGTTTTCCGTCGCAACCCAGAGTCTGCCCGCGTATTCGACAACGAATACGAACAGAGACAGGCCCTCAAAAATATTAAGCGTCAGCCCCCAGCGGTCATAGATAGAGTCGACCGTCTCAAGGATGACAGCGGCAACGTTCAGCGTTATCAGGGCGATCAGCGCCAGTTCCAGCAACCAGGGGCCGGTGGCAGCCCGGTCCGGGCGTTCTAGCCACCAATAAACTCGTCTTCTAAGACTGCTCGAACCCGTCACAGCTTCACTCATGTCGAAACTTTGTCCAGGCGCGCATCAAGGGAAACGCGATCTGCGATAGCAAGGCTGTGCCCCAGATCAGATTGCCGACCAACGAGGGGACATGTGGGACGACATAGAAACAGGCAATTGCCAGAACGATCCCAAACACCCGTACGTCCCAACGTCCGAAATCCGAGGCAAGACGGTGTTCAATGACGTTCTGAAGCACCCAAAGCATGGCAATGTAGCCAGCAAGGCCGAAACAACCAATGGCGGCATATTCGGTTGGGTATGGCTCCCAAAATCCGACCTTTACCTCTGCAGCAAGGGCCACTCCGACCATGACTCCGCACAACATCAAGATCAGGTGCGCAAGCCACCAGATGACCAATGTCGACACCTTTTTGTCCTTTGGTTTGGCATTTCCGACAAAGTCGAAATAGATCCAGCACATGACGAACATCGACACACCACCGATGACAAAATTGACCAGTACGTCGGGCGAAACTTTGTAGATGCCTTTCTCGGACAGGGTGACGACCAGTTTGAAAAACCCTTCGCCCAATACGATCAGTGTCAGCAGCGCAAACCGTTCGGCCATATGGCCAAGGCGGGGGACGAACCGCTCAAACTGCAAGACAGTGACGCCGGGAATCATGTACATTGCCTGTGTGGCCACCATCGCGGCGGCAAACACCCAATAAGCAAGCGGTGTTGGCAGAAACGCTGTGATGGCGAAGATCACCGCAAAGACCGAGAAGTTGCGGATCTGCGCCGCTGACATAGACTCGCCCGAGGAATTGACACGCCTGGCGCGATAGTACAGCGCGGCGATCATGGCTCTGTTCGCGGCAAATCCTAACGCAAAGAAGACCCAACCTTTACCGTCGATGGCCGGGATCGCAGCGGCCATGAACATAACCGTACAGATCATCACCGACATGATGAGGCGGTGCCAGAAATCGGTACTGACGTAAATCGAATTGAAAATGCTGAGCTCACCCCATGCGTACCAAAGCGTGATGAAGACGCCGGCGAACACAAGAAAACCATGCAGATCAAGGTGATGTGACAGATAGTTGCCCAGCAGGAATATCGTCACGACATGGATCAGGTCATAGAACAGCTCGGCCCAGTGGACATGGTCATGCGCGTGGTCGAGGTCTTGATGGTGTTGCGGCTTTCGCCACATGGGGTGGTCATGCAGTGCCATAAATTGGGAACTCTTGAAAGTTGACAGGCTGTAGTGGCCGGCCTGCGGCCACTCTGATTGAGTTGCTTTTCAAAGACGAAGGTCGTCGCGGAGATCATGACCTTGCAACCCCTGTAACGGTTGTTAAGCGAGGGCAGGCCGGACGACACCCAGTTAATCTTGCGGTAACCACGCCGCTCGGGGCCGGTACTCACTGGCGTTACGCGGCCCTGTTACCTCGCAGATGCCGCAGGATGCGGGCGTAGTTTTCTTCACCTTGCGCGCCGGTTGCAAGGTGACGTTGGTCGAACACCATTGCGGGCACGCCCTGAATGCCTTGGCCAATCCAGAATTGCTCTTTCTGGCGGACGCTTGCCGCACGTTCTCCGCTTTGCAATTTGGCAAGTGCATCCGCGCGCTTCAGCCCGATGCCTGCGGCCGCGTCGGCGAGAACCTGTATGTCCGAGATGTCCTCGCGATGCGTAAAGAAGGCCGAGAAAAGGGCCTGCTTCATCTCGTGGCCTCTGCCCTGCTCTGTGGCCCAGTCGATCAACTGATGCGCGCGGAAGGTGTTATACATCCGCATGTCATCAGCGTAATTGAACGTGAACCCAAGTGCCGCGCCCATCTCGGTGAGGCGGGCACGCGCCTTGATCGATCCTTCCAATGTGGTCCCGTATTTTGACGCCAGGTGTTCGCGCAGGTTCTCGCCATCCTCGGCCATCTGCGGGTTCAACTCGAAGGGATGCCAATGGACATCCAGTTCGGTATGGGTGTCGCGCGCGGCCTTGGCCAGTTGGTGGTAGCCAATCACACACCACGGGCAAACAACGTCTGACACGATATCGACGCGAATGGTCAGAGTATCTTCCACGGTTCAGGTTCCTTTCACATCACTGGAAAACCGCGCCGCGTTTTCCTTGGTAAAAGCGCTGGCATCCGCATCGGCATCCCAGAACTGCGGATTGGCCGTGGGAATGGTCAGCGCCCGCTGCACGGCGGGCCGGGCATCGAGGCGGTCGAACCAGGCATTCAGATGTGGCAAGTCCGACACTCCCACCCGCGCCCAGACATAAGCGCGTGCCCACGGGTACAGCATCATGTCAGCAATGGTGTATTCGTCCGCGGCGATCCATTCACGCCCGTTCAGGCGCGTGTTCATCACCTCCATCAAGCGGCGGCTTTCGTCTACGTAGCGGCGGATTGAGAAGGGCTCTTCATGGCCATTGGGCGCGGCGATGTGCTGGAAGTACATCGCCTGTCCCATCATTGGACCGATATGGCCGACCTGAAAAAACATCCACTGCATGACCTCGGACCGTTTGACCGGGTCCGATGGCAGGAATTTTTCGTATTTCTCGGCCAGGTGCCACAGGATCGCACCGGACTCGAAGATCGCTCGCCCATCCGAGCGGTCTTCGATAGTTGGGATTTTTCCGTTTGGGTTCAGCGCCAGATAATCCGGCGATTTTTGTTCCTGTTTGGAAAAGTTGATGTGAGTCAGGTCATAGGGGACACCTGCCTCTTCCAGGAAGATGACCGGCTTGTACCCGTTCATCGTACCCGCGGTGTAAAGATGGATATCAGGCTGGGACATGTTCAACCTCTGTAAATGCTGTCTTGAGGTGTAACTTAAATCGGACGAAATCAGTTTCGATATCCGGGTTCTTCATTACATCGAATGCTGCAAACGTCGGCAATGGCTTCAAGTTGAGGAACTTTGCAGTCAGGTGTATCGGGCGCAAAAGGTCATCAACGCTGTCACCGGCAAAGAACGGTTCGGTTACGTCGTCGAACGCCTCTTTTGGCGCGTTGAACGTCACCGAAAGCATATACGTCTTGTCGCTCAGCGCGCCTCCCATCCCATAATTGGCCTTTGGCGCATCTGCCGTCCGGCCGTCACCAGTACTTAGCCGTCCATCCATTCCAGCGGTATAAACTTCATCCATGTATTTCTTGAAAACCCACGGAACTCCCATCCAGTTCACCGGAAACTGCATGATGATTGCGTCGGCCCAAAGGTGCGCCTTAACCTCAGCATTGGCGTCATAGCCCTCGGCAACGGTTGTCACGCGTACTTCGTGGCCCATTGCAGTCAACGTGTTACGCGCGTGTTCGGTCAGGCTGGCGTTCAACTGTCCGGGGGCGAATTCGTAGGGCTGGGTGCCGTTCACGATCAGGATTTTGCTCATGTCCGTATCCTATATGTGCAATTTCAGAACCCTTGACACTGGGTGGGTTCACAGAGCATTTGATTGTGCAGGTATAGGAAATCAACCAGTATACATTTAGTAACCTAGTTTTCTGATAGAAAGGACGGAGATGCGAGCGCGGATTGACGAGGATGCGAAAGGGCGTCGACAGGTTTCCGAGGCCTGTCTGGAGCCGTGCGCAATCGAACGCGGTATGCGGATCATTGGCGGAAAATGGACCGGATCAATCTTGTGGCACCTCAAGGATGGCCCTGTGCGCTTCAACGACCTGTCCCGTATGATCGGTGGGGCCAGCAAGAAGATGATCACCGAGCGGTTGCGTCAGCTTGAGGAGCAGGGCCTGGTGCGCCGGCAGGTTATGGATACGTCTCCTGTTTCCGTGCAATACTCGGTGACCGAGTTTGGTCAGACTGCTCTTTGTTTTCTTGATGAACTTCGAAAGTGGAGCGAAGAATTGCCTCAAGAGTTGGACCGAACCACTTGATTTAAAAAGGGACCGAGTCTTTGGGCAGTCTGAAATCAATCCATCATGCTGCAGTCATCTGTTCGGACTATGAACGGTCCAAGGCGTTTTATTCAGAAACGCTAGGATTGCAGATAATTGCGGAAAACTTCAGGGCAGAGCGGCAATCCTGGAAGCTGGATTTGGCGTTGCCTGATGGGTCTCAGATCGAGTTGTTTTCTTTTCCCAACCCGCCCAAACGCACGTCTCGCCCCGAAGCACGAGGTCTGCGGCATCTTGCGTTTGTTGTAGATGATATCGAGGCGCTGAAAGTCCGTCTGGAACAGAAGGGTGTTCCCGTCGAAGACATCCGTGTCGATGAATACACCGGACGTCGGTTTGCGTTTTTCAGAGATCCGGACGATCTTCCATTGGAATTGTATGAAGCCGCGCCGCTTGCGTTGAAGTGATATTCCTCGTTCTTTAGGCTGAGCAAAGCAGGGAGGAAGGCGCATGGAGATAAAACCTCTCACCGGTGGATTGGGCGCGGAAATCGTCGGGGCGGACATCCGACGCGAAGATCAATTTGATGCGATAAATACGGCCTTTGCAGAGTATTCCGTAATCGTTCTGAGGGGCCAAAGCGTTAGCCCACAAGAGCATCTGTCCTTTGCGCGAAGGTTCGGCCCGATCAACGTGAACCGCTTTTTCAAACCTGTCGACGGCTATCCCGAGATCGCCACGGTTTTGAAAGAAAAAGATCAGAAAGAAGCTGTGGGAGAGGGCTGGCACACCGACCACTCCTATGATCAGGAACCGGCCATGGGCTCAATTCTGCACGCCTTGGAAGTCCCGCCGCACGGCGGCGACACGCTGTTTGTGTCAATGGCTGCTGCCTACGAGGCTTTGTCGCCCACGATGCGTGGTTTTCTGGATGGTCTATGGGCGGTGCATTCCTCTCGCCATGTCTTTGGCGCCAGCATCATGGATTCAGAAGCCGCAAAAAGCGGTCGTTTGGGTAATGCAGAAGCCGCCACGCAAGACGCATTGCATCCCGTTGTCATCACGCATCCGCTGAGCGGCAGGCGTGGACTGTTCGTCAATCCTGTGTTCACCACCGAAATCAAGGGTTTGAGCGCCGGTGAGTCTGCGGCGGTGCTTGGGATGCTTTATGATCATTGCAAGCAGCCTGAATTCCAGTGCCGCCTCCGTTGGCAGGCAGGGGACGTCGCCATTTGGGACAATCGAGCAACGTGGCACAAAGCTATCAACGACTACCACGGATTTCGACGCCTGATGCACCGGGTGACGGTGGAAGGGGTTGCCTTGACGCAGTGAGGCAAGTGGCACAAGGCTGCCCTCTGCGACTCAGTTTTGGCGCGACGACGCAGTGACACCCCCTCGATTCCTGGCGCCCTTTTGAAAAAGGGCGATCTGTATCTAATTTTCTGTTTAATTTATTATACATAGAATGCCTATCGAATTTTCTCTTGTCACAATTGGAACGTTCCACTATTGATTATTGGAACGTTCCAATTGTGGGGTGAATGGATGAATTGGGCATTTGTCGGAGCGAGCACAATAGCTTCGCAATACATGTTGGACGCGGTGCGCCGGCAGGCAGGCAACAACGTGACCTGGGTTGTCAGTAATTCTCCAGATCGGGTTCAGACCTGGGCCAAGGAACACGGAATTCCCAACGCAACGACGGACTTGGACGCTGCGCTTTCTGACGAGAACGTTCACGCTGTGTATGTTTCCTCGACCAATGAGAAGCACCACGGTCAGGCAATGGCAGCCATTTCGGCTGGTAAGCATGTTCTATGTGAAAAGCCGCTTGGGATGACACAGGTGGAAGCTGTCGAAATGGTGCGCGCAGCCGAAGTAGCTGGCGTGACATTTGGTACAAATCACCACCTGCGATGCTCTGGCAGCCATCGAGCCATTCGTGACCTCATTGCAGACGGGCGCGTCGGTGACGTTCTTTCGCTGCGTATACATCACGCGGTACATTTGCCGGGGAACCTACAGGGGTGGCGCATCAACTCAGCAGATGCTGGCGGCGGCGTGATCCCCGACATCGTCGTTCATGATGCGGATGTCACGCGGTTCCTGCTCAATGAGGACCCGATTTCTGTCGTCGCGCAAATGGCCAGCTCTGGTATGGGGCAGGGGGTCGAAGACTCGTGCATGTCCGTCTGGACGATGCCATCGGGGGCGATGGTCATGACGCACGAAAGCTTTACGCACCCCTTTGCCGGGTCGGGCCTGCAAGTGCACGGGACCAAGGGCTCGATTTTTGCGGATGGCGTGATGACGCAGCGCCCGGTTGGGACAATAAAACTGGTGACAGAAGCCGGAAGTGAAGAAATCCCGTTTTCGGAGCATTCGTTATACATGCAGGGCGTTTCCGAATTTGTCGCTGCAGCAGCGGGTCAGGGCCGTCCAGCCGCGGACGGACCTGACGGGGTGAAATCGCTGTCCGTCGCGCTGAGCGTTCGTGAGGCCGCAGCGTCAGGTAGGCGCATCAACGTAGACTATGGTGGCTTCTGATGACCAAGCTCGTTTCCGTTTCCGAGGCCGTTTCCCGCATTCCTGACAATGCGGTGGTAACCGTTTCATCGTCCTCGGCACTGGGGTGCCCTGATCTTGTGCTGAAGGCGCTAGGAGAGCGGTTTCGCACGGAGGGGCATCCGCGCAACATAACAACGCTGCACCCTATCGCCGCCGGGGATATGTATGGCGTGAAGGGCATGGATTATCTGGCGCAAGATGGATTGCTAAGCCGCGTTCTTGCCGGATCGTACCCGTCGGGCCCTTCCAGCCTTGAGATGCCGGAAATCTGGAAAATGATCGTCGAGGATCGGGTCGCCGCATATAACGTGCCGTCAGGAATTCTGTTCGACATGCATCGCGAGGCCGCAGCGCATCGGCCCGGTGTTCTGACGCAAGTCGGGCTTGAGACCTTCGTGGACCCTGTCCGCGAAGGGTGCGCGATGAATGCGCGTGGCGCGGCAGCGCCTATCGTGAACCGGAGAGAGTTCGACGGTCAGACCTGGCTGAACTTCCCGAACATCAACCCGAACGTCTGTGTTTTGCGCGCAACCACGGCGGATGAATTCGGCAACCTGACCTATGAACATGAAGGCGCCTATCTGGGCGGGCTAGAGCAAGCGATCTGCGTACGCAACCACGGTGGGATCGTGATCGCGCAGGTTCAGCGTGTGACTTCAGCTGGCAGCCTGCGTCCGCATGATGTACGCGTGCCAGGGCATCTGATCGATCTGATCGTTGAAGACCCAGAGCAGATGCAGACGACCGAGACATCCTATGATCCTGCGATCTCTGGCCAGATCATGCGCCCTTGGGACAGCTTTTCGCTGGCCGAGCATGGCGTCGAAAAGGTCATCGCCCGTCGTGCCGCCCAAGAATTGCGCAGTGGCATGAGCGCCAACTTGGGCTTTGGCATCAGCGCAATGGTCCCGCGTGTTTTGTTGGAAGAGGGGCATCCTCAGGCTGTAACATGGGCGATCGAGCAAGGGGCCGTCGGTGGTGTCCCACTAACCGGCTTTGCCTTTGGCTGCGCATCCAACGCACATGCTTTCGTGCCGTCCCCACAGCAGTTCATATATTTTCAGGGCGGCGGCTTCGACATGTCGTTCCTCTCGTTCCTCGAGGTTGATGTCGACGGCAATGTGAACGTCTCCAAACTTGGGAAGAAGCCCTACCTGACTGCAGGGTGCGGCGGTTTTGTCGATATCACCGCGCGGGCCAAAAAGATCGTGTTCTCGGGCTGGTTCGAAGCTGGCGCCAAGATTGATCTGGCGGATGATGGTATCCGTGTGAATGCCCCCGGAAAATTCACCAAGATGGTGGATCAGGTCGAACATGTCACATTCTCGGGCCGCCGTGCCCGGGAAACCGGTCAGGATGTGCTCTATGTAACCGAGCGTTGTGTTATTCGCCTGACGGATCAGGGGCTGGTTGCGACGGAAATCATGCCTGGCATTGAGGCGCAGCGCGACATTGTCGAAGCATCGGGCGGTCGCGTCAAAGTCGCGGAAAATGCGGCTCAGATGTCCAAGTCACTGTTCGCAGTCGGCCCGATGGGGATGACCCTGTGAGCAAGCTTGGGTTTCATATCGAGGGTGCAACCGCCGTCCTCACTTTGGACAACGTGTCCAAGCTCAATGCTCTGACCGTGGACATGCTGGACGCGTTGGAGGCTCGCTTGCAAGAGGTCGAGCGTGACGCGTCCATTCGTGCGCTTGTTCTGACTGGCGCAGGAGAAAAAGCGTTCTGTTGCGGAGCCGATATTGGAGCATGGGGTAGTCTGAGCCCCGCCGAGTTTGCACGTCACTGGGTCCGAGACGGACACAGAATCTTTGATCGGCTGGCACGGATCGGCAAACCGACTATCGCTGCGATCAACGGTCACGCCTTCGGCGGCGGGCTGGAGTTGGCCAGTTGCTGCGATTTGCGCCTGATGACCCCGCGGTCCACGCTGGCCTTGCCTGAAGCGCGGGTTGGGATCGTGCCGGGTTGGTCCGGGACGCAAAGGTTGACCCGGCTGATCCCCGAAGCTGCGGTGAAAGAGATGGCTCTTTTCGGGCGCCGTATTGGTGCCGACCGTGCACTTGCCTTGTGCTATGTGACCGAGGTGACCGACGACGTTTTGGCGCGCGCGCTTGAGATCACCGTCGAACTAAGCGACCTTTCGCCCCGCGCCACCGAAATTTCAAAAAACATGATCCATGCAGCGGTCGGGGAAGACACTCATGCCGTGGTCGAAGCCCTTGGTAGTGCAGCAATTGCCGCCTCAGCGGACCGCGAAGAAGGCGTTGCTGCGTTCATGGAAAAACGAAACCCCACATTTTCGGGCCTTTGACGATATGAAAGACATCACCATCAACCCTGCCATCCCGTTCGATCTGCCGCCTCTATTTGTGGGTCAGCATCTTATTGATGGCACGTGGCAGGACAGCGCCTCGGGCGAGACGTTCGAGCGCCGCTCACCGTCGCACGGCCATATCGTCAGCCGCTCGGCCACTGGGGGCGAGGTTGAGGCCGAAGCGGCGATCCAGGCGGCGCGCAAGGCGTTCGACAGCGGTGTCTGGAGTCGCGCATCGGGCAAGGAACGCGCGGCGGTCCTGCTGAAAGTCGCGGACCTGATTGAACAGAATGTCGACCGGATCGCCCTGATCGAAACGCTGGAAAGCGGCAAGCCGATCAGCCAATCCAAGGGCGAGGTTGGCGGTGCCGCGGATCTGTGGCGCTACGCGGCATCATTGGCGCGCAGTACCCATGGCGACAGCCACAACACGCTGGGCGCTGACATGATGGGCGTCGTGCTGAAGGAACCCATCGGTGTCGTCTCCATCATCACGCCATGGAACTTTCCGTTCTGGATCCTTAGCCAGAAACTGCCATTTGCACTGGCCGCAGGCTGCACTGTCGTCGTGAAACCGTCCGAGATGACGCCGTCGACGACCTTGATGCTGGGCGAGTTGCTAGTCGAAGCTGGATTGCCCGCCGGCGTTTGCAACATCGTTTTGGGCTACGGCGTTCCGGTCGGCAGTTTGATGTCTACCCACGAAAGCGTGGATATGGTCAGCTTTACCGGCTCTACCGCAGTGGGTAAGACGATCAGCGCAGTGGCATCGCACACGCTCAAGAAAGTCGCGCTGGAGCTTGGAGGCAAAAACCCGCAGGTCATCTTTCCCGATGCCGATCTGGATGCAGCTGCGGATGCCGTTGTGTTCGGCGTCTATTTCAATGTTGGGCAGTGCTGCAATTCAAGCAGTCGCATCATTGTGCACGAAGACATCGCCATTGATTTCCGTGAACGTGTCGTTGCCTTGTCGCGCAAGGTCAAATTTGGCGATCCACTGGACCCGACAACGCAAGTCGGAGCTATCGTAACACCCGAACACAACTCAAAAATCGACTCTTATGTTAAACAAGCGCAGGCGTCCGGCGCCACTGTTGATCTGGGTGGTGAGCCGCTAGAGGTCGAAGGCTTGGGCGATCAATTCTACCAGCCAACGGTGATTTCTGATGTCTCGCCCGACATGCCAATCGCCCGGGATGAGGTATTCGGACCGGTTCTGTCTGTTTTGACGTTCAAAACTCTGGACGAAGCAATCACGCTAACCAATGATAGCGCTTACGGTCTGTCGGCAGGGGTCTGGAGCGAGAACGTCCATACCTGCCTGGAATTCGCCCGTCGTGCAGAAACGGGAACGGTCTGGACCAACACCTGGATGGATGGATTCCCCGAGGTTGCATTCGGTGGCTTCAAACAATCCGGGCAGGGGCGGGAAATCGGACGTTACGGGTTCGAGGAATTCTTCGAAGTGAAATCAGTAGTCATGCGCATCGGCAACAGCCGAGCGCCATGGGTTCCGCAAGATTAAGACCGGGCACCGGATTGGTCCCGAATAAGAAGAACGCATTAAGGGAGGAAACAAGAATGCGTAAACTGCTGAAGACAAAAACGCTGTTTGTGGCCGGTCTGCTGTGCACGACCAGCCTTGCGCACGCTGAAGACGTGGAAGTTCTGCACTGGTGGACTTCAGGCGGTGAGGCCGCCGCGTTGAATGTTCTCAAGGACGACCTGTCCGGGCAAGGAATCGGCTGGACGGACATGCCCGTTGCGGGCGGTGGTGGCGAACAGGCGATGACAGTTCTGCGCGCACGCGTCACCGCTGGCAACGCTCCAACAGCCGTTCAGGCCCTTGGTTTTGACATTGTCGACTGGGCCAATCAGGGTGCGCTGGCTGATCTGAACGAAGTGGCCGCCAAGGAAGGTTGGGATAACGTCGTTCCAGATGCTCTGAAAGCCTTTGCCAAGCATGACGGTAAATGGGTTTCGGCACCAGTAAACGTGCACTCGACCAACTGGGTCTGGGCTAACAAGGCGGTGCTGGATGCCAACGGTATCGCACAGCCCACCAACTGGGACGAGTTCGTCGCAGCGGTTGAGGCGTTGAAAGCTGCCGGTGTCACTCCGATCGCGCATGGTGGTCAGGCCTGGCAGGATGCGACTATATTCGATGCGGTGGCGATGTCGACACTTGGGCCAGATGGCTACAAGGCAGCGTTCATTGACCTGGACGAGGAAACGCTTGGTGGCGACGCTATGAAAGAAGCGTTCGAACGTATGGCATTCATCCGCGACAACGTGGACGAGAATTTCTCAGGCCGCGATTGGAACCTGGCGACTGCAATGGTCATCAACGGTGAAGCCGGTTTCCAAATGATGGGTGACTGGGCCAAAGGTGAATTTTTGAATGCGGGCAAGGTGCCGGGTGAAGATTTCCTGTGCTTCCGCTTCCCCGGCACTCAGGATCAGGTCACCTTCAATGCTGACCAGTTCATGATGTTCGATCAGGGCGGTTCGGTATCGGCTGAACAGGCCGCGCTGGCCAGCGCGATCCTGTCGCCATCCTTCCAGATTGCCTTCAACAAGGTGAAGGGGTCTGTCCCCGCGCGTACCGATGTGGACGGAAGTGATCTGGATGCCTGTGGTCAGCAGGGCATGAAGGATCTGGCAGCTGCTGCTTCCTCGGGCAACCTGTTCGGTTCCATGGCCCATGGCCACGCCGCACCGGCATCTGTGAAGAACGCGGTCTATGACGTCGTCACAGCCCATTTCAACGGCGAATATGACAGCGAGACTGCTGTCGTTGAACTGGTCGACGCAGTTTCGATCGCCAAGTGATCTTATCGTGATCCTCCCGATGGGGCGGCGGGTTGGCCGCCCTGTCACCATGAGGGCGCAATCGCTCCGACCCACAACTACTCGAACGAGGAGGGCGCGCCATGGCTGGTTCAGCCGACGCGGATTTCAAGACACGCCTTCAGAACTGGATTCCCAAACTGGTCCTGTCCCCATCGATTGCGATGATGACGGTCTTTGTCTACGGTTTCATTCTGTTTTCGGTCTACCTGTCCTTTACTGACAGCCGCATTCTGCCGACCTTTGGTTGGGTCGGCTGGGAAAACTACGACAAGCTGTGGCGGCTGAGCCATTGGGAAACATCGCTGATCAATATGGGCATCTACGCCAGCTTGTATATCGTGATCTGCACATGCCTTGGGCTGGGTCTTGCGATTTTCCTCGATCAAAAAATCCGCGGTGAGGGACTGCTACGCCCGATCTATCTTTACCCGATGGCGCTGAGCTTCATCGTCACCGGCACCGCGTGGAAATGGTTTCTGGATCCCGGCATCGGCTTGGAAAACGTGATGCACACCTGGGGTTGGACAAGCTTTGAGTTCGACTGGATCAAGAACCGCGACTATGCGATTTACACGGTTGTTCTGGCAGCGGTCTGGCAGACCAGCGGCTTCGTGATGGCAATGTTTCTGGCTGGCCTGCGTGGGATCGATAACGAAATTCTGCGGGCAGCGCAGATGGATGGGGCCTCGAACTGGAACCTCTATCGCCGAATTATCATCCCGCAACTGCGCCCCGCATTCCTGTCGGCCTTCGTGATCCTCAGCCACCTTGCGATCAAGACCTTTGACCTTGTAATCGCCCTAACCGGCGGTGGGCCCGGTCGTGCCACCGAACTGCCCGCGACCTTTATGTATTCCTATACGTTTACACGGAACCAGATGGGCATCGGTGCGGCCTCGGCCACGATTATGCTGATGACCATCGCGGCGATCATGATCCCCTACCTTTACGCCGAATTGCGGGAGAAACGCTGATGTCCCAAGCAACTCAAGATACCGCAATCCGCACCGGCCGCGTTACGCGCGCACTGATCTATCTGGTGCTACTGCTGTTTGGTCTGTTCTACCTGCTACCGCTCTATGTGATGCTGGTGAACTCGGTCAAACCGCTGGAAGAGATCACCGGCGGCGGGATGATGAACCTGCCGCAAGTGTTCACGATCGAGCCGTGGCTGAAGGCGTGGTCTTCGGCGCAGATCGGTGTCGATCCGACGGGGTTGAAGCCGTATTTCTGGAATTCGATCAAGATGGTGGTTCCGGCGGTGATCGTCTCGACCATTCTCGGCGCGCTGAACGGCTATGTGCTGACCAAATGGCGCTTCAAGTATGATACCATCCTATTCGGTCTGATGCTGTTCGCCTGCTTCATTCCGTTCCAGATCGTGCTGATCCCGATGGCGCGGATGCTGGGGATCATCGGTCTGGCCGGTACCACATGGGGTCTGGCGCTGGTGCATGTGGTCTATGGGATCGGCTTCACGACGCTGTATTTCCGCAACTACTATGCCGTGTTCCCGACCGAACTGATCCGGGCTGCCCAGATCGACGGGGCCGGGTTCTTCCAGATCTTCTGGCGCATCTTGCTGCCCAGTTCCGGGCCGATCGCAGTGGTGTCGATCATCTGGCAGTTCACCAACATCTGGAATGACTTCTTGTTTGGTGCCTCCTTCGCCGATGCCAACAGCCAACCGATGACCGTTGCACTCAACAACCTCGTGCAGTCGTCAACCGGTGTGAAGGAATACAACGTTCATTTCGCAGGCGCCATTCTGGCCGCCATGCCAACTCTGCTCGTCTACATCGTGGCCGGTCGATACTTCGTCCGCGGCCTGATGGCGGGTTCCGTGAAAGGATAAGGCCTCATGGGTTTTCTGGACATAGACAACGCGACCAAGTCCTACGGGTTGGTCGAGGTGCTGCACAAGGTCGATATCTCAGTGCAGGAAGGTGAGTTCCTGGTGCTCGTCGGCCCCTCGGGCTGTGGTAAGTCCACGCTTCTGAACATGATCGCGGGGCTTGAGGATATCACCAGCGGTGAAATTCGCATCAAGGATCAGGTGATGAACGGGGTTCACCCGTCGAACCGCAACATCGCGATGGTGTTCCAAAGCTATGCTTTGTACCCGAACATGACGGTCGGTCAGAACATCACTTTCGGGCTTGAGATGCATGGTGTCCCCAAGCCCGAGCGGGAAAAGGCGATGCAAGAGGTAGCCAAGCTGTTGCAGATCGAGCAACTGTTGGACCGCAAGCCCGGTCAGCTCTCGGGTGGTCAGCGTCAGCGGGTAGCTATGGGGCGCGCCTTGGTGCGGGAACCGGATGTGTTCCTGTTCGATGAGCCTCTGTCCAACCTCGACGCCAAACTGCGCGTTGATATGCGGACCGAGATCAAGAAACTGCACCAGAACCTCGGGACCACCATCGTCTATGTGACCCACGATCAGATTGAGGCGATGACCCTATCTAGCCGCATCGCGGTCATGAACGGTGGCTATGTGCAGCAACTGGGTACGCCGCAAGAGATCTATGACACGCCAGCCAATATCTTTGTGGCAACTTTTATGGGCTCACCCGCGATGAACGTTGTGCCTGCGAAAGTGACCGTTCTGAACGGCCGTCCACATGCCGAAGTCGCCATTCACGACGGGTCGATGGCGCAACTCCCCTTCAGTCAGTATAACCTGACGGCATGGGATGGGCGTGAAATTCTGTTGGGTATCCGTCCGGAAACCATCACCGATATGGATGGCGCGGATCGGAAATCTTCGAATATTGCGCAAATGGCCAATCGTATTGTGGTCACGGAACCTGCAGGGTCTGACACGTTTGTGTCGATGCAACTGGGTGGGCGCGACGTGATCGCCCGGATGCGCTCGGATGCCGAGGTCGCGCCGGGTCAGGATTTCCCCTTTGCCGTGAACATGGAAAAGGCCGTTGCCTTTGATCCGGAAAGCGAGATGCGGATCCTTCCATGACCCGTGCTGACGTCATCATCATTGGGTCGGGTATCGGCGGGGCAACTCTGGCTGCAGCACTCGCGCCGTCCGGTTGCCGCATCCTGATCCTTGAACGAGGTGAGCGTTTGCAGCCCTCGCCGCAGGATCGGGACCCACAGGCGATCTTTGCCGACGGGCATTTTCGCCCCGATGAAACATGGCTGGATGGGGCAGGTAAACCCTTCAACCCGGGAAACTATTATTGCGTGGGCGGAAACTCCAAGTTCTACGGAGCGGCATTGATCCGTTACCGGAAAGAGGATTTTGAGCCGCGTCAGCATATGGGCGGCCATTCGTCCGGCTGGCCCATGTCGTATGAAGAGCTGGAGCCCGACTATACTAGGGCCGAGGAGCTCTACGACGCGCACGGGACCATTGGCGAGGATCCCACCGAACCGCCGCACAGCAGAGGCTATCCATTCCCACCAGTGCCGGATGAAGCGGACATTGCCGACCTGAGGGTTCGGTTAACCCACACCGGGCTGACACCGTCCTCGGTGCCGTTGGGCGTGGACATCGATGCATGGCTTGCGGCGGGACAAACCACTTGGGATGCGTTTCCAAACACGCGCGGCGGCAAAATGGATGCGGAAACCCGTGCGCTTTCCGCGGCTTTGAAACACGACAATGTTGAATTGCTGACTGGTGCCCGCGCCCGGAAGCTTATTGCCGGCGGTGACGGGCTTATCGCCAGCGTTAACGTTGACGGGCATGGCACCTTGGACGCGCCGATTATCGTTCTGGCGGCCGGGGCGGTTCAGTCGGCGGTCTTGTTGCTGCAATCTGCGAATGACAATTGCCCAACTGGTCTTGCAAATCGCTCGGATCAAGTTGGGCGGAACTTTATGAACCACAATTGCTCGGCAGTCCTGGCCTTGCATCCGCTGCGCCGGAACCGCGCTGTTTATCAGAAGACACTGATGTGTAACGACTATTACAACGGTGACGAAGAAGGCGGTGCGCCGCTGGGCAATATTCAGATGCTGGGTAAGATCACCGGGCCGATCCTTGCATCACAAACCCATTTGCCGGGTCCAATTGCTGCGCTGATCGCCAATCGAAGCTTCGATTTCTATGCTATGTCCGAAGATCTACCCAACCCGGACAGCCGCGTGACGATTGAAGGTGACCGGATCAGGCTGGATTGGAAACGCTCGAATTGGGCGGCGCATGAGGCCCTTGTAGCCCGGTTGAAGGCGCATCTTAAAAAAGCGGGTTTTCCGGTGGTGCTGTCACGGCCATTTGACCGGCGCACGCCGTCGCACCAATGCGGCACGGCTCGGATGGGAAATGATCCGGCTAGCAGCGTCGTCGACACCTATTGCCGCTGTCACGACCACAAGAACCTGTTCATCGTCGACGCTTCGGTCCTTCCGACGTCTGGTGCGGTTAACCCGGCCCTTACGATAGCCGCACTGGCGTTCAGGGCAGGTCGGCACATCATTGAAACGGAGTTTTCCGCATGATCGGAACAGCATTGGTGACTGGAGGACAACAGGGCATTGGCCTTGGGATTGCGCGCGCCTTGATCGCGGCGGGGTACAAGGTCGCACTAGCCTCTCGCTCGACACCCGACAAACCGGTCGTTAAGGCGGCTTTGGCAGAGCTTGGCCCAAGTGCAATTTATGTGCAGCACGACGTGTCCGATATTGATCACGTTCCGGCGCTACTGGATCAGGTCGAAGCCGATTTGGGCCCGATCACCGCGTTGATAAACAACGCAGGAGTGGGGGCGCCGGTGCGTGGTGACATGCTGGATCTGAAGCCCGAGAACTGGGATTTCGTGCAGAACATCAACCTGCGCGGACCGTTTTTTCTGGCGCAAGAGGTGGCACGGCGCATGTTGGAGCAGCCGCAAGAAACCTATCGTTCGATCACCTTTGTCACCTCGGTCAGCGCGACGATGGTGTCGATTGAACGGGCCGAGTACTGCGTGTCCAAGGCGGCGGCGGCGATGATGGCCCAGCTGTTCGCGGTGCGCATGGCCCCTCATGGCATCGGCGTCTTCGAACTGCGCCCGGGCATCATCGCCACTGAGATGACGGCAGGCGTACGCGACAAATATAACGACCGTATCGAGGGCGGTCTTATCCCCGCCGCCCGCTGGGGTGAACCAAAAGACATCGGGTCCGTCGTTGTCCCGCTGGTGCAGGGACAGATGCATTTTGCGACCGGAGCCGCGATCCCCGTGGATGGCGGTCTGTCGATCTCACGTCTTTAACGCAGGGCACATCAGAATGTCTGAAGGATTTGATTTCATTGTTGTCGGAGGCGGCTCGGCAGGTTCGGTCATTGCCGCGCGCCTGTCCGAAGAGCCCTCGGCCAAAGTGCTGTTGCTTGAGGCCGGGTCCACCGACCGCCACCCGTTCTTTCACCTGCCCGCCGGGTTCGCAAAGATGACCAAGGGCATCGGCAGCTGGGGCTGGTCCACGGTTCCGCAAAAGCACATGCAGAACAAGGTGTTCAACTACACGCAGGCCAAGGTGATCGGCGGCGGGTCGGCAATCAACGCGCAGATCTACACTCGTGGCGCGGCGCAGGATTACGACGACTGGCGGCAGATGGGCTGCGAGGGGTGGAGCTATGCCGACGTGCTGCCCTATTTCAAAAAGTCCGAGGACAACGACACTTACGAAGACGAATTCCACGGCACGGGTGGGCCGCTGGGCGTGTCCATGCCCGCAGCGCCTCTGCCAATCTGCGACGCCTATATCAAGGCCGCGGGGCAGGTGGGCATTCCAGAAACACGCGATGTGAACGGCGCCAAACAGGACGGCGCGGGGTATTATCAACTGACCCAGCGCAACGCTCGGCGCTCATCTGCCGCGATGGCGTTTGTTGCGCCGAACCGCAGCCGCCCCAATCTAACGGTGCGCACCGGCGCACAGGTCCGCCGCATCATGGTGAAGAACGGTAGGGCGACGGGCATCGAGATGATGACCGGCGACAAGATTACCGCCGCGAAAGAAGTCATCTTGTCCTCGGGCGCGATTGGTTCACCGCGTTTGTTGCAATTGTCGGGCATCGGTCCGGCGGATCACCTGGACAGTCTCGGCATCGACGCGGTTTGTCATCAGCCTCAGGTCGGCGCGAACCTGCAAGACCATCTGGATCTGTACTCGATCTGCGAAGTGACCGGGCCGCACACCTATGACCGTTTCGCCAAGCTGCACCTCTCGGCCCTCGCCGCGCTGCAATACGCGTTCACCCGCAAAGGACCGGTTGCATCCAGCCTGTTTGAAACGGGTGGGTTCTGGTACGCCGACCCGAAGGCGCGCTCGCCCGACATTCAGATGCATCTGGGGCTGGGCACGGGCATCGAGGCGGGCGTCGAGGCAATGCCAAACGGTGGGGTCACCCTGAACGCCTGCTTCCTGCGACCAAGGTCGCGCGGAACGGTTAGGCTGCAAAGCTCCGACCCTGCGGTCATGCCACTGATCGATCCCAACTATCTGGCGGATCTTTATGATCGCGAGATGTCCATTCGTGGGCTGAAGCTGGTGCAGAACATCCTCGCTCAGGATGCGCTGAAGCCGTACGTCTTGGCCGAACGCTTGCCGGGGCCAAACGTGCGCACCGAGCAGGACTATTTCGACTTCATCTGCGTGCACTCCAAAACATCTCATCACTGCGCAGGCACCTGCCGGATGGGCAGCGATGACGAAGCCGTTTTGGATCCGCGCCTACGGTTCAATGGGATCGAAGGGCTGCGCGTTGCCGACGCGTCGATCATGCCGACGGTCAATTCCTCGAACACCAATGCACCCACAATCATGATCGGCGAAAAAGCCGCCGACATGATCAAACAAGATCAAGGTTTCTGAACATGATCCGCCATATCGTACTGACCAAGTTCCGCCCCGACGTGACCGAAGAGACCATCGCGGCCATCTATACAGGTCTCGCAGCCGTGGCCGGTTCCCTGCCGGGGGCCAGTGGGTTCACCGGAGGCCGCAGTGAAAGCCCCGAGCAGATCGAACGCGGATACATGCATGGATTCGTGATCGATTTCGACAATTGGGCCGCGCTGGAGAACTATCAAAACAACGAAACGCACAAAGCGCTGGGCGCACAATTGGTCGAGAACGCTGTGAGCGGTATCGACGGTATTCTGGTTCTGGATTTGGAGGTTTGAGAAAATGAAACTGATTTTGCCAAATCCTGAGGGGCAGCTTGAACCCTATACGCTGACCGGCACGCCGTTGGGGCCACGAGCGCCGAAAGTGCCTCTGACGCGCACAGCGTTTGCTGCGGCGCATGTGGTCTCGGACCCGCTGGCGGAACGCGACCCCTGGAATGGGCGTCCGGCGGTGGATTGGGATGCGACGCTGCGCTTTCGTCAAGGGCTGTGGGATCAGGGTTTGGGTCTGGCCGAGGCAATGGATACTGCTCAGCGCGGGATGGGTGTGGATTGGGCGACTGCGTTGGAGCTGATCCAACGGACAATGACGACCGCAAAGGCGCATCCAATGTCACCCCGCGTCGCCTGTGGGGCGGGGACAGACCACCTGCCACTGAGCGCGTTAAATACCGCTGGTGAAATCCTGTCGGCTTACGAACATCAGGCCGAAGCGATTGAGGCGGCAGGCGGTCAATTGATCCTGATGGCCTCGCGCGCGTTCCCGGCCATCAACGCGGGCCCGGACACCTATCATGACGTCTATCGAGCGCTGATTGACGGTGCGGCGGAACCGGTGATCCTGCATTGGCTGGGCGACATGTTTGACCCTGCTCTGACCGGCTATTGGGGCAGTGCGGATGTCGATACCGCCAGCAATTTCGTCCTGTCTGTGATCAATGAGAATCCGGCCAAAGTGGACGGGATCAAAATCTCTCTGCTGGATCAAACCCACGAAGAAGACTTCCGCGCGCGGCTGCCGGAAGGCGTGCGCTTATACACGGGCGATGACTTTAACTATGCGGACCTAATTGCCGGGGATGGAACGCATTTCTCGCATGCGTTGCTGGGTATTTTCGCCGCTATTGCCCCCGCCGCCAGTCAGGCGCTAGAAGCGCTGGCGATGGGAGACATGGATCGCTACACCGCGTTGTTCGCACCGACCGTTCCGCTCAGCCGAGAGATATTCAAGGCTCCGACCCGGTTCTACAAGGCCGGGATCGCCTATCTGGCTTGGCTGAACGGGTCGCAGTCCCATTTCATCATGCCGGGCGGGTTCCAATCCAGCCGCGATATCTGCCACTACGCGCAGGTCTTCAAACTTGCGGATCAGGCCGGTTTGCTCTCGGACCCGGAACTGGCTAAAGCACGGATGACCACGCTTCTCAGCCTGCATGGAGTTGAACAATAGCCTGAATGCGCAGACCCACGATCATAGATGTCGCCAACTCGGCGGGTGTTTCCAAATCGACTGTAAGC
Source organism: Ruegeria atlantica (assembly GCA_013032095.1). Classification (GTDB taxonomy): domain Bacteria; phylum Pseudomonadota; class Alphaproteobacteria; order Rhodobacterales; family Rhodobacteraceae; genus Ruegeria; species Ruegeria atlantica_E. The sequence goes on from WQBJ01000042.1 coordinate 22,868, forward strand.
CTAGTGTTGCAGGGTAGTCCGCAGGTGAAGCAGGAGACGCGCAAACTGGTTCATGCTGCCATGAAAGAAATTGGGTATGTCTACAACCGGTCGGCGGCAAATCTGCGATCCACGGGAACGGCGCTTATTGGTTTGGTAATCAACGACCTGACCAACCCATTTTTCACTGAGTTTGCGACGTCCTTGCAGATGGCACTGGGTTCCCGAGGCTATGCGGTCGTAGTGGCCAATACAAACGAAGACCCCGAGCTTCAGGATCAGGTGGTGGGCGCGATGCTGGAGCATGGGGTTTCCGCTTTGATCCTATCGCCAGCTTATGGCGATGTCTCGAACACCTTGTCCGCGGTCGAGCGAGCCGGCATCCCTTTGATGCAGGTCTTGCGGCAAGTTAACAGCGAAACGGCCAGATTTCCCTTTATCGCCCCCGACTATGCAGAGGGTGGGCGTGCGGCAACGCAATACCTGATAGACACAGGCGCGCGGAACATCGCCTTCATCGGAGGCCTGGATGGCGCTGAAGTCACTCAGGAAAGACTGTCTGGCTACATTGGTGCAATGAAGCGCAATGGTTTGCAGCCTATTGTGAAGACAGGGGAATCCAGTCGTTCATTTGGGCATGAAGCAACGATCAGCCTTTTCAAGGAGCATCCGGAGTGCGACGCCGCAGTTTGCTTTAATGACCTTATTGCCTTTGGGATGATTAATGCCTGCCATGAAACGCAAGTTAAGATTGGCACGGAGTTTCAGATCGTCGGTTTCGACGACATCAAAGAAGCCTCGGAATGCTGGCCAGCACTGTCGACGGTACACTGCGGCGTCTCTGAGTTTGGCGAACAAGTGGCGGACACTGTTTTGCTGTGGCTGCAGGATGGAGTTACGCCGGCACAGCAAGCGCGCACTTCTACGCGCTTGGTTTTGAGGCAAACCACGAAAGGTAAAGAATAGCCAATGGTAATTCAGGACATTGTTAAGTGGCGCCTTGTTTTAAAAATTTTGGAAGGGTCTGGTTCGTTAAAAATAGTTTCAAAGGTCTTGTCAGAAGAACATTGCTTGAGCGGGGCAGGGCGGTTGCGTAGCTTTTGCCCATGACCAGACCTGCCTCATTCAAATACTTTAAAACCAGTCCCGAGATCATCCGCCTTGCGGTGATGCTGTACATCCGCTTCCCGCTCTCGCTTCGGAATGTCGAAGATCTGTTGCACGAGCTAGGCATCGACGTGAGCCACGAAACTGTCCGATATTGGTGGAACAGGTTTGGCCCAATGTTTGCTGCTGAGATCCGAAGAAAGCGTGTTCAGCAGCTGCGCGCATTCTCTAAATGGAAGTGGCACGTGGACGAGGTTTTCGTGAAGGTGAATGGCAAGCGGCATTACCTTTGGCGGGCCGTTGATCATGAAGGCGAGGTGCTGGAAGCCATTGTCACCAAACGCCGAAACAAGCAGGCTGCACTGAAATTCCTCAGGAAATTGATGAAGCGGCACGGAAAAGCGGAAAACGTCGTCACGGATCGCTTCGCCTCATACAGAGCCGCGCTCAGAGAGCTTGGCGCTACCGAAAAACAAAGGACGGGCAGGTGGCTCAACAACCGCGTCGAGAACTCGCACCTGCCGTTTCGACGACGCGAACGAGCCATGCAACGTTTCAGACGCATTCGAAGTTTACAGAAATTCGCCTCCGTCCATTCCTCCATCTACAACCATTTTAACCAGGAAAGATCGCTAGCCAGCAGAAATACTTTCAAGTTGACCCGCACCGCTGCTCTTGCCGAGTGGCGCCAACTTGGTGCGGCATAAAGGACAGCCCTATTGGCCTAACTGAGACTGGTTCGAATTTGTCTGACAGCACCGTTAGCCAGTCGAGACACCTTCAAGCTGACCCGCGCCGCCGCTCTTAGCGAGTGGCGTCAACTTTGTTCCGGATAAGTTCGCGATTTTCGCGGCAAACTGAGACTGGTTCGAATTCGTCTGACAGCACCGTGTCGAATAAAGGACAGCTCTACTGGCCTAGCTGAGACTGGTTCGAATTTGTCTGACAGCACCGCGTCGTTGACACTGTGCGATACCCAATGCTGTTATCACAGCGGAAACTTCTCCTGAGGAGCATGCAGAATGAATGAGGCTGCGGACGGTTCTACCGTTATCGATGAACGGATTTTAATCTGTGACGACGATGTGGAATTTGCCGAGAACGTCTGTGTTTTCCTGAGAAATAAAGGCTACCAGATTGATCATGTGCCAAATGTTCCGGCGGCCCGGGACAAGATAGAAACCGAGGATTATGATCTTTTTCTGTTGGATCTCGTTATGCCGGGTACAAGCGGGAAAGTGCTTTGTCGAGAGATTGCCTCGCGTCTTGATGCCGGGATCATCATGATCAGTTCGATTGACGATGATGCCGAACGGATTTCATTGCTGGAACTGGGCGCGGATGACTACATTATCAAACCCTTCAATGATCTTGAGCTTTTGGCTCGTATTCGGGCGCTCATGAGACGTCGGCAAACGGGCCAGAAAAGTCAAAAACGCCTGACCCGATTTGGTCCTTGGGAGCTTGTCGAGAACGAACGACACCTCAAGCATGAAGATGGACGAGTGATCACCCTGACTTCAAGTGAAGCCCGGGTCATGCGGTTCTTCGCCGAGAACTCGGATGTTCTTTGCACGCGGGAAGACCTTTTGGCCGTCGCACGCACAAGGCAACACGGTGGGGCAGGCGACCGCAGCGTTGATGCCTTGATCAAGCGATTGCGGTCCAAGATCGAGAGCGATCCTGCCAACCCCGAACATATCCGCACTGTCTGGGGGCAGGGTTACATTTTCCGACCCGGCTAATTTTGCTTGTCAATCGGTAGGAAGACGCTCGCCCTCAGGCCCCCGTCTGCGCGGTTCTCCAACGACACCGTTCCACCCTGATCGACAACAATTGTCCGTACAATGGCCAAACCCAGCCCACTACCGGGACCTTCTGCGCCAAGCCTTTGAAAGGGCTCAAAAGCGGTGTCAAGCTGGTCGTCCGGAATACCGGGACCCTCATCATCTACGTGGATCGCAGCCGTGTCACCTGAAGTGGTCAGTGTGACTTTTGTAACGCCTCCATATTTAACAGCGTTCTCCAGTAGGTTTCTAAGGACCCGCGTGATCGCGTTATGGCGCCCGCTCACGATAGCGGGCTGCTCGATATGGCAAGTGACATCGCGCCCTGCTTCGACTTGTTCATCAACCAGCGCTTCGATCAACGAGCGTAGATCGACCCTTGCGATCTCACCATCATGATGCGTAGCGCGATTTAGACTTGTGACGGACATGACAATGTCGCGAACGGATTCAAGCCGCCTTAAAAGCTGGTTTTTGGTTTCTTCCGGGCTGACATTTTGCAGAGCGTCGTTCATTCTCTCAATCGGCCCTTTCAGATCATGCCCCAGACTGCGCAACAAGGTGGTCTTGTATTCAAGGGCAAGAACGATCCGCGCTTCCATGCGGTTGAACGCAATTATGGTGCGGCGGACATCAATGCTGCCAACTTCCATAAGCGGGCCAACTTCCTGGCCTCTTCCAATGAGTTCGGCGTTGACTGCCATAGCGTTTAAAGGGCGCATGATCTTTTGAATGAGAAACGCAAGCAGACAGAGCATGATCAGGGCACTTAGACTGTCGACTGAGCCGGCAAAAACAGCAGGCCAGATATCCTTGGGTGTCATGAGTAGATAACAGTTTATCCATTCGGTTTCGCCGGTAAGGCGAACGGAAAAAAGGCTCACTAAAAACCTACCTCTACCGTCATCTTCCACCACCTCACCTGAGGGAAGAACACGGTCGTCGAACAAGGCCAACAGATCGTTTGGATCTTCTGCGTCATGGATGAGCACATCCGCCACTGACAGTTCCGCAACATCCAACCCCCGTGCCTCAAGACGCTCCAAGAGCCATTGCGCGAGGTTCGGACGAAGCGTGCCGCCTTCCAGTTCCACCGCCATGTCCTGCGCGCCGATCCTGACGTTCCATTCTGCAGGGAAGAAACCCTGTGCGACTTCTGTGCGGTTTTCGGGTGCCGTACGGAATAGCGTAGACACGACCTCAGCCAGATAGGCGTCGCCCCTGGTCTTGATCTCGTCGGCGCGCGAACTCCGAAACTGGAAAACGTCGATGACCACCGAAAAAACCCCGACGAACGTCCAGCTGATAAGGACGATTGCCATCACTTGCCCGCGAAGTGTGAGGTTGTTCCATCGCATTGTCTTTTAGTTCCCTGCCCATCCCCTTGAAGGAAACGCTAATCCAAAACGGGCTTCAATCCCACGCAAATTTTTTGATGCCGTGGTCTTCGATTCTTCACCTCGGTTCACCGAAAAGCCAATTGAATCAAAGTGTGACAAAACCTTGGGGCTTTCACTATGGGCTCCCACGTATCTCCCACAGACATCTTTGTTGGAGGCCCGTTATGAATTCGCATTCGTCCGTTCACCCGCAACTCGCCAGCGCGCGTCGCGCACTCCGCGGCAATCTGATCGCCACCGGCGTGTTCAGCGGTGCTGTGAACCTGCTTATGCTGACCGGCCCGATTTTCATGCTCCAGATCTATGACCGCGTCATGTCAAGCCAGAGCGTAAATACGCTCGTGGCCCTCAGTACGCTTGTTGCCGGTCTGTATCTTTTCATGGCCCTGATCGACGGCGCACGCACATGTGTTCTTGTCGCCATGGGGCATCGTTTCGAGCAAAGGCTCTCTAAAACTGCGTTCGACTGTTCGCTCGCAGAGCCCTCGCTTCATCGCACATCCGGCAACCCGGCTGCGGCCATTCAGGACGTCGAAAAAATTCGTGGCTTCCTATCCGGTCAAGGTGCGGGGGCGCTGTTTGATCTGCCCTGGATCCCGGTCTATCTGGGTCTGGTGTTTGCCATGCACATCTGGCTCGGCCTGGTTGGCGTCATTGGTGCAATCGCACTGCTGGTGATCGCTGTCGTGACCGACATCAAGGTGCGCGCTGCAGCCTGCGTCCAAGCGCAACATTCTGGCAAACGTAGCCGCTTGGCTGAAGCAAGTCGCCGAAATTCCGAGATGGTTCGTGCGATGGGAATGCAAGCCAATCTTAGGAAATCCTGGCAGGACATCAATGACCTTCATCTGGGCGCAAGTGCTAAGGCAGCCAATACGGTGGGTGTCTCAGGCAGTTTCACCAAGGTGTTCCGACTGGCTCTACAATCTGGTGTGCTTGCGGTTGCGGCCTATCTGGCCATCCACGGGCAAATTTCGGCAGGTTCAATCGTTGCGGCCTCTGTCATCATGTCCCGTGGCCTCCAGCCGATTGAAACACTTGTCGGCAGTTGGCGCAGTCTGGTGGCCGCGCGTCAGTCTTGGGCACAGTTGAAGGAAACCCTGTCCTGCGATCAAGACGACGCCAGAATCTCTCTGCCCAAGGCCGAGAAGTCTCTGACCGTGAATGGCCTGATCGCCGCGCCGCCTATGGTGACATCGGCTGTTCTGAAAGGCGTCGGTTTCGACATGAAGGCCGGAGAAGCGCTTGCCGTGATCGGTTCGACCGGCAGTGGTAAATCGACCCTGGCCCGCACATTGGTTGGCGCGTGGTCTGCTGCCAAAGGGAGCATCAGCCTCGATGGGGTACCGATTGATCAGTACCTGCCCGAGGAGCTCGGCCCGCAGATCGGCTTTTTACCGCAGGATGTTGAACTGTTTGACGGTACAATTGCCCAAAACATCGCACGCTTCGATCCTGAAGCAACAGACGAGATGGTGGTTTCTGCTGCGAAAGCCGCTGGTGTGCATGAACTGATTGCAAGCTTTAAAGACGGCTATGCAACTGCGGTCGGGGAGCGTGGGGCCGCCCTGTCTGGTGGACAGCGTCAGCGTATTGCACTGGCCCGAGCGCTTTATGGCAATCCGTTCCTGGTGGTTCTGGATGAACCCAATTCAAACCTGGATGCGCAGGGCGAAGCTGCTCTGAACCACGCGATCCAAACCGCCAAAGCGCGCGGCGCGATTGTGATCGTCATCGCCCACCGGGCCAGCGTGCTCGGGTCTGTCGACAAAGTCCTGATTATGGACGACGGCCGTGCCAGTGATTTCGGCCCCAGCGCTGAAGTGATGGAGCGTCTGCGTCAACGCAATCAGGCGGCTGCCGCACAGGTCCATCCGGCCGCTCAGCAATCGGCTCAGGTGGCAAAAAGCCAACCTCAGTCCACGCAAGAGAACACTGACGAAACCCCTGTCGTTGCTGCAGGCTGATCCAGCCGCGCGCTGCAGCCAATCAAATGGAGGAAGTTATGAATACCGATACAAAACCCAACACCCGGACCGAAGCCTTTGTTGACCGGTCGTGGAAGTCCATCGGCTTTGGCCTTGCTGCAATTGCAGCTCTGGCGATCGGCTTTGGCGGCTGGGCTGGAACCGCCCGCATGTCCGGTGCTGTAGTGACCGCCGGAAACGTCGTGGTCTCTTCTGATCTCCGGGCCGTTCAACACCCTGACGGCGGCATAGTCGGTGAAATCCATGTCGGGAACGGGGACCGGGTCGCTGCCGGAGACGTTGTTCTGACACTCGACGACAAGCTCTTGTCCGGCAGCCAGGTGCTGGTCGACGACCGCCTGATCGCGGTTGAAGCTCAACTTTTGCGTCTGATTTCTGAGCGCGACGGTTTGGACGACCTCGAACTGTCTGACGAGCTTGCCGCGCGGACAAATGATCCAAAAGTACAACGCGCTCTGGCAACCCAGCGTGCCGTCATGCAGGCTCGCCGCCTGTCTCAGGAGGGAGAAGTTGCTGCATTCGTAGAGCGGATCACGCAGACGGAACAGGAAATCTCGGGCCTTGAGGCGCAATACGCGGCCTCCATTGAAGAGATCGAGCTGATCGACAGCGAGTTGGAGGGGTTGACCCAACTCTTTGAGAAAGGGCTGACGCCTGCAACCCGGATTACCACGCTGAAACGCCAGCGCAGCGGTTTGCTGGGCAACAGCGGCGGGTTGACCTCAAGGATTGCGGTTGCGCGTGGGCGTATCAGCGAGACCAGGATCAACATCCTGCAGCTGGAAAAAACCTTCCGCGAGCAGGTGATGAACGAGATTTCCGCACTGGAGGTTGAGCTTGATGGCCTAAAGGAACGCCGGGCCGCCGCCGAACTGCAACTAACGCGCGTTGAAATTCGGGCACCGGCAGATGGTATCATCCATGAATTGGGTGTGCACACCGTAGGGGGTGTCGTTTCGCCAGGCGAGACACTGATGCAGATCGTGCCGGAAAACGACGAGCTCGTCGTCACGGCCAGCGTCATGCCGCAGGATATCAACAATGTCTCGGTTGGTCAGGCCGCCACGGTCGTGATCGCAGCGTTCGACCAACACATCGCCCCGCGGCTTGAGGCCAGCGTCCAGTTTGTCTCGGCTGACCTCAAAACTGATCCAATGACTGGAATGCCGTTCTACGAGGCGCGTGTGGCATTGGATGACAACGCGGTTGAAACTCTGGCTGACCGTCAGCTGAGTTTGCTGCCCGGCATGCCAGCAGAAGTGTACATCGAGACCGGAGAGCGGACTCTGCTTCAGTACCTTGTCGACCCGCTTAGCAAGCAGATCCGAACAACGTTCCGGGAGGTTTGATCTGCGACTCGAAATCACAGAACGTTTGCGCGTTTCAAAACGTAACGTGACAACGAAACCAGCGTCAGAATTGGCGCTGGTTATTTCGTTTGCGTATCTCTGAAGACCCTCATTTGCACCGAACTTTCCACCGAATTTCGTCCACGTATTTAGCGCGGATCGCAGAGGCTTCGGAGGGGAAAAATCACCGATCCAAAAAAGATTTTTGTCATACTTTGTAACAATTTACGCCGTGAATTCACATTGAAACAAACGGTTGGGACAACCACCTTCATTGTATGCCCGAGGAGGACGTTTCTAACAGATTTTTGGGTGCCAAGTACCAACTTTAATGAGGAGACTACCAATGACTATCAAGACACATACAAACTTCGAAATTGCAGCCGATGACGTCATCGCTGTGACCCCGATCATGCCCGACCCCCGTTGCGGCACCGAAGTGCCCCAGGATGGCGAGGACCTGACCGCGGTAACCCCGCTGCCAGCCGATCCGATTGTGCCGGATCAGGGCGACGACCTGGTCGCCGTGGCCCCTCTGCCGTATGGCGCAGTGCCTGCCGGTGAAGGTGAAGACCTGACTGCCGCAACCCCGATCATGCCCGATCCCCGTTGCGGTACCGAAATCCCGCAGGATGGTGAGGACCTGGTTGCAGTCGCTCCGCTGCCGTATGGCGCAGTTCCTGCTCGTGAAGGCGACGACCTGGTCGCCGTGGCCCCTCTGCCGTATGGCGCAGTGCCTGCCGGTGAAGGTGAAGACCTGACTGCCGTGACTCCGATCATGCCCGATCCCCGTTGCGGTACCGAAGTCCCGCAGGATGGTGAGGACCTGGTTGCAGTCGCTCCGCTGCCGTATGGCGCAGTTCCTGCT
>WQBJ01000043.1 GCA_013032095.1 Ruegeria atlantica
GCCCCAAGAGCCTGTCGCTGTTCCATGTTCTGATGATCTGGCTGGGGTGGTAGGAATCCTTGCCGTCCGATGATTGTTATCGATTTTTCCCACTAGCCCGAGAAACTGGGTCGGTTTCGGGGGCATTTTGGCCGATAGAGAGGCCGTTAACGAGTGCTGACCGGGTGCTTACGACTGGTTCCGGGTTCTGACGGGTGGTCGCTGGTGCTGGCGGTTGGGGTGTGGAGCGGACGTTCAGGCCTAGTGCAGCGAAGGACTGCTGAGAGCCCACTTTGACCGATGCTGCTCGATGCCACAATGACAGCAATGCGCAGAAAGCGGACTTTGCAAAGTGCAGCAGACTGCTCAAAGCGGGCATTCCTTCCAATAGCAGCGTATGCGGCGTGAGCTGGAAGCAGACTTCACGGTTGCGCCCCGACAACTTGTGTCCTGATGAAGCTTCTTTTGTATCGTTTGATTGATCTTCCTTGATCGGTAGGATGAGTAAACCTTCAAAACTAATCCGGGGTTAAAAATGTACAGGTATGTGCTGACAATACTGGCTTTGTGGTGTGCAAGCTTACTTCATGCCGCCGGTATGGAGCGGTGGGGCGAATCCGGGGGCTGGACAATCCTGATTGACCCCGAAAAGGGCAACGGCTGTCTAGCTTGGAAACCCTTTGAAAATGAAATGACCGTTGAAATTGGCGCGGCACCCAATCAGGCGGGTGGCTTTTTTGCAGCCTTTAATCCGGCCTGGGTGCAAATCGAGGACGGGGCGACCGGGATCGTACAGTTCGATTTTGGTGATGCGAAATTCGAAGGCGAAGCGGTTGGGGTCTTCAAGAATGGCGTACCCGGTGGCTACGCCTTTTTCGACAACCCGGCGTTCGTGACCGAGTTTGGAAAACGCCAGAGTGTTACGATTATTGGCGAAAGCGGGGCCGAGGTGGAACTTGACCTCAGCGGGTCTGCCAAAGCCATTGAGGCCGTTCTGGAGTGCCAGGCCGAACAGCCAGAACCACTGAAGAATTAGGTATTATTGCAATTGATTGATGTCTGGCACACAGGGTCGCCTGTCGACAGGCATGGCATCAGCGCCTTCCGGGGCCTTGTTTCTCGACCCGCCCACATCCAGCTTGAACTTCGGCGATGAAAGCTGGCCAGTCACATCAAAGGGCCAGGCGCTTCGGGATAGGGGTTTGCCAACGCGCCGAGGCTCCGCTCTGAGCGCTATGCTATCGTTCAGCCAGTCCACTTGTCCTCTGGCCACCAATTGAACCGATCCCGTTTCAATGACGATGGAGTTTGAACTGACTAGCCCGGCCTGAATTTCAACCGGAGCAACCACGCAAGTGATATCGGTGTAACCTTGTCTGAACTCTTCTGAAAACAGCCATGGGAAGATACCCAGCCCCGCCAGTTCCAATAGGCTGGTGCTGATGTATCCCTGCGACATCGACAAAGACGCATTGCCGCGCATGGAGTTGATGAAGGCCTTGCCCGAGGCGGTACTGCCAGAAACGTTGAACTCACCGGTCAAACGTCCATAGGCATCAATGCCAATTCCCAATTCATCAAGGATTTCACCAAATTCCCATCCTGAGGTCGATCCTGACAATGAAAGCCAATCAGGTGAGGCAATCAGGTCCATGACCGCCCGCAGGCTGAAGTTTCCGCCGCCATAGGCCATTTGAAGAGGACCAAAATCTATGGTTCCGTCTTTTGCAGACAATTGGCTTGAAACAGAAGTTACGCCTTGCTGACCTATAATCTCTTTGAAGTCGATCTGCACCTCGACATCAGCCTCTTTCAGTACACGTTGCACATCCAGAAGATCGGCAGGTTTCCCTTTGTCCTTTGGTAACACCAAGGGCTGAACGTCTGTCTCCTTCGGCAGAACTAAGGGCTGAACTTCGGTGTCAGGTTCTTGCGAGGCCTCACCTACCAGGCTTTTCAGTTGGTCCAGTACGGCAGTCAGGTTCTTCAGGTCGTTGAGATCGAGTCTCTCACTCGTAATGTTGCCACGGACGACGGATGCACCTTCGGGAAACCGCGCATCCAAAGCAGCAAGAAGATCGGAAGACCCGGCTTCGAATTGGATTGCGGCATCAAAGTCCTCGCCCTGCCTAGAGGTTTCAGCATCGATAGCGAGTGATCCGATTTCGACAGGTTGCAAGTTGAGCGCGGTCAGAAACTGGGCGCTGTCGTCGACGTCCAATTCCACGTCGAAATTGAGACCGGCCAGCCCAATTAGCTCGTTGACGGATAGTGCAAGATCGAGCGCCCAGAGATCGGAGCCATAAGTGGCTGCATTAAACCTGTTGAGCGAAACCGGGCCGCCCGTATTTGATATGTTGAAGTCGGCTTTAACGCCGCCGAATTGGTCAACATAGTCTTCATCGAGGTTGGGCAAAATCAACTTGGCGGGCCCGTTCAGCACACCATCGAATGTTACGTCCTGAAGCTGAAGCAGATCGAGGATTTCACCTTCGGCTTTCAGGACAGGCTCTTCAATTGGCCCGGCTTGCAGCACGATGCCCAGCATGGCGAGCCGGCCGTCTGGCATGCGGCGAATGCTTTCGATAGAAGCTGGACCGATTACGTCTAACCCCTGGTCAAACGCATTGGTCTGGAACAGCAACTTCTCGAATTCGAAGGAAGCCAGGGATCCAACCATATGCATTTCAAAGCCCGTGAACTTCAATTCCTGGATACTTTTAGCTGCTGGCGGCGGCTGTCCTTTCGGATGAAGTCGCGCGTTGAAAAGCAGATCGACGCCCTGAGCGGTGTAGAGGTCATCTATTGAACCTTCAGCTTCGAGTTTTTGTCCATCCTCCAGGCTTACGGTGGTTGTAAACGCCTCGATCTTCAGGGCGTCCTGAGACACGAGCTCAGCCTGCAACTGGCCATTGCCTTCCAAAACGCGTTCCAATCCAATGACATCTAGAAAATCACCGAATTCACCGGTGTCCATCTCCAATACAGCTCGATAGCCACCACCTTCGTCCTCCGAGAAAGGCTCACCATCGTAGCTTACGGTCATTTCGCCAAAACTGACCTGCGTCGTAAACGGTGCGGCGTGTGGGTAGTCGCCTTCGATTTGGAAACCCTGACCGTTGACGGAGCCGGAACCAGAGACCTTTGTTCTTTGTCCACTATCTACTTGTTCGAGCGCGAGTGACTGAAGGTCAAACACAAACGAGAAGCCCGAGACCTTGTCGTCGATGTTTAACCCGATTGACGTGAAACTGACGTTCTTGTCGCTCAGGAAGTTCAGGATCCCACTGCTTTCGGTGTCGCTTTCATCGATACTATCAGCGCTAGCGACGTCTTTTTGATCATCCGCTGATACAGGTTCCTCGGACACGGGCCTGGGTGTTGGCCTATCTTTTCGCCAACTTGTGGTGCCGTCTGCGGCTGTAAGAATATTCGCTTTGAGGCCTTCCACTACCAGATTGTCAAAATGCAAACGCCCATTGGTCAACGCGGCAACGTCCAGCTCCAGTTCCAGCAGGTTCAACTCTACCAGAGGTGACTCCGGCATTGCCTGGCTCGGGATGACCACGCCACCGACGTAAATGTAGCTAGTGCGTCCAAGCGCGACGCTTACATCATCGTTGACCAAAAGGGGCCGACCAATTTGTTCCGAAAGAACTTGCTCAACAAGGTCGCGCCGCATGTCCGAGAACATCGGAGCAGCAAGCAACAACCAGACAAAAGCGATCGCAGCGAAGACGAGAAATGTAACCAGCCCAACTATTCTTACGAGCCAAACCCTCATGTGCTCCCCTATCGCAACTCACACTGCTTCGTATTTCCGCCAATTGGAAGTCACCAATCCTACTAGCAATTTAGCACGCTTAGAATTGCGCATCTCTTTGAGGATGACGTGTTCATCGGTCCAAAGCTGCAAGTATTCGACCATCTCGTTCGTATGGGTCCTCGCGGAAATGAACGACCCCATCCTCGACCCACGCAGTCCAATAGGTCAAAAGGACCGGCATGGGTTTGGGTAGGTTAACGCGAGTTGTCTTCCCGCTATCCAGAATGGATTGCATCTTTTGCCGGCTCCAGTCCGGCTCTCCCTCCATCAAAAGGCTGGCAAATTCGAACGGATACTCAAGACGCACGCAGCCGGAACTGAGGTTCCGCTCATTTCGGTCGAATAGGCTGCGGTCGTTGGTATCATGCAAGTACACTGCGTATTTATTGGGAAACATGAACTTGACTAAACCTAACGCATTGTCTGGGCCCGGCTGCTGAACCAAAGTGACGCCGGGGTTCTTTGCCCCCCAGTTCACAGCGTTGGCAGGAATCGTTTGCCCGTCTTTGTTCCGAACTACGTAATTGTTGCGCGCCAGATAAGCTGGATCCTTGCGGATGCGCGAAAGCTTATCCTTCCGAAAAATCGAGGCGGGAACGGTCCACGTCGGATTGAATTCCATATATTCAATTTCATCTCGGAACACTGGGGTTTTTCGGTAGGCTGATCCTGTGATCGACCGAGTGGTCCAAAGCGTCCCATCGGACGTGACCAAGTAAGTGCGAGCGCCTGCAATGTTTACCAGCACGAACTCTTCGTCGATTTCGCGCATGAGCCAGCGGCCTCGTTCAAGGCTGAGCCGCAACTTATTTATGCGATCTTCGACAGGTTTGTTGAGAGACGCGAAGGTCTTACCACCAACGACGCCATCTGCCTCCAAGCCGTGACGATTTTGAAAGGTTTTTACCTGTTGCACCAAGTGATCGTCATAAATCCAAGCTGGATTTATACCTTTTTGGCTGATTTCTGGAAATTCATTTGTTCCATCGTAGCCTTCTGTCGCTAGCCTTGTGCGTAGTTCGGCGACGGCAGGATCCACCATTTCCGGCTTCAGAACCGTTTCTTCGGGGACTTTGTTCCAGCCTCCGTTTGATGCGATAGCTCTGTATTTGCTCAATGCATCAACGAGCATCGTATATTGCGCGTTGTCGATATCGATGCGTTCAATTAAAGCGCTAAAGCCTTCACCTTGAAGATATTGGCTCAATACAATGGAAGGGTCTTGTTGAATAACTGGTTTTGAGAAGTTCCAATCGTCGTCTAGCGCATTTGGATCGACTTTTCCAAACACCAAATGGTGTACGAGTTTTACGGCCGCGTCAGTCGCCAGAATATCGAATAAAGCTCGACTGGAGGCATCGCCACCCTGTGAGGCTTTGAATGCGGATCGCAGTTCTTCTAGTTTAAAGTCACTTGGCGTAAAGCCCTGATCAATTGCTCCGTCCAACTCCTCAAAAAGCTCTTCAACCAACTCAAAACTGGTCCAAGCTGGCATAAATTCTCTGTCCGTATAGAAACGAGGCACAAGGATTTCTGCGTCCAAACTCTTGCTGTTTGAAAGTGTACTACTCGAATTCGTATTTGACCGCAGCAACGCTTCTATCTGCTCCGAGACTTGGTCTGCTGCGCCCAAATTGGGGCATGTTATCAGCGTTGCAGTCAGTGCAGTTACAACCGCTGATCTAAGAACTTTCACCACCCCCTCCTAAACAGCCAATCTATATGTAGCTCCTACAGCAAAGGATACTCCAACATTTTGTATAATCAAATCAGAATTTATTGTTCTCGGATTTTGCTCGCACAGCATAGGTGACGCGGGTGCATTCAAATGCACACATTGTCCGCAACGCGGGCCTACTTCACGGGCAAATCATCGAACATTTAAGTCTTGCCTGAACCGGTACGGCGACGATCCAAACCAACGGCGACACGTTCGTGTAAACGCACTTGAGTTTTTGTAGCCCAAATTCTTTCCGATATCCGTTATGGAAAGGCACCCCTCGCTAAGCCATTGCTCCGCCTGACGCATTTTCGCGCTGTCTACGAGATTTGCTCCTGTCGTGCCGTGTCTTGCAAGTTCTCTTTGCAGCGTTTTGGGATGCAAACCGATGAATTTTGCAAATCCGTCCAAGCCAGGCCATGCGGAGTAGTCAATCACAGAGAACAAGTCGGCCAAGTCGAGTACTTTTTGAATGGGGCTGTCCGCTTCCGTCGCCTCGTTTCGTTCAAAATTTGACTGCTGCATCAACCAAGACGCGGGGAACGACATACTGAGGCCCCATGCATCGCATTTTTGAACCTGACTTTTTGGAATAAAAGTTGACGGGATCGCTTTCGGATCAAAGACAAGTACTTCGACCAATGCGCTGTTCCATACTGGCCCCAATCTCGCCTTCAGCATTTCAGACCATGCAACAATATCCCATGCGTCTGCTTGGCCGGGAGGTTGAGAAGCTTGAAGCATCCGGCGACCCATCAATACGGCCCGTCCATCTTCAATCGTCATTGTGTAATTCATTGAAATTTGCACGGCTTCCACAAAGTGAAGCCAAGCAACGAGCAGGTCTCCCAAGCTAGGCGTGTAACTCAAAGTTTCAGGTGGGACGAAACCGTCACTCCAATCAAATTGACTAGCAATCTCTGCGCAAAGATATGGATTTTTTGAAAGTCTGGCGGCACGGGTGGACGCGCGATACACACATGCGCTTGGAATTGGTTGGGTAGGGCCAGATAAAACTTCTGACCTGAGTAAGCAGCCTTCCAAGACCTTTTCTCTGTCGGCACCCAATTCGCAAGCTCGACCCACTACCGCTGACAAAAATTTTGACTGCATGACTGGGATCGTCACTTGAGAGGCCTGAGCGCACATATGTCATCCAAGTTATCTTTACTGGACAGAGAAAAATAAGTTTGTCCTCAAATGACAATAAGTAATTCTCAAAAACCTTGTTAGCATAATCGCCACCTTGGATATATTTGAGCTGGAGATCGGAAAATGAACGTTCCCTTTGAGCTGCGCTTCAAACGGGCAATGTCAAAGAGTGCAGCCTCACTTCTCTTTGCGGGACTTCTGTCCAACCCGGCCCTCGCACAAGAGGATAGCTTTCCGATACTCTTTACCAATGTGCATGTTTTTGACGGCGTGAATGCAGAGAGAATTGAGAACGCGAATGTCTTGGTAGTCGATAATCTGATCGCAGAGGTATCGTCTGAATCCCTTGCCGTAGCCAACGCTAAGATAATCGACGGTGGAGGCAGAACTCTGATGCCGGGCCTGATCGATGCCCACGTACATATGGCAATAACGGAGCCTGTGGCTGATCTGAGAGATAACTTTGATTGGATGTATTGGGGCGCTGTTTCCACGTCAGAAGCAGAAAAAATGTTGCTGCGTGGCTTCACAACTGTCCGTGATGCTGGAGGCCCTGCAATTGGACTGCAAAAGGCAATTGATCGAGGAAAGGCAGTCGGACCAAGAATATACCCATCCGGACCTGTGATCTCTCAAACCTCGGGTCACGGCGAACATCGCGTTTACACCGAACCGCACCCCAACTTTATGGGAGCGCAACCTTCATTCTTCAATCAACACGTTGAGTTTCTGGCGGATGGTGTACCAGAAGTACTGCGTGCAACGCGAGAAGCTCTTCGGCTTGGCGCTACGCAAATAAAAGTTATGGCAGGCGGCGGCGTGTCATCTTCTGTTGATCCGCTGCACACCGTGCAGGGCCTGCCTGAGGAGCTTGAGGCCTCTGTTAAGGCCGCGGCAGACTGGGATACCTATGTCATGGTTCATGCATATAACGATGACTCGATCCTGCGTTCATTAGAGGCTGGCGTGATTAGCATCGAACATGGTCAACTCATGACCGAAGTCGCTGCACAGGCGATCAAAGACGCAGACGCATGGATTGTTCCATTTTACTCGTTACTTGGGCTGGACGAAGAAACAGTGGCAAAGGCACTGGGACCGACCGCTGGGGCAAAGTTTCTCAGTGTCCAGGCCGGTGCAAGAAATCAGATGAAGCTCATCAAGGATTTCGGAATAGAAAAGGTCGCATTCTCAACAGACATCATTGGAGACCCGGTTGCGCTTTCGAAGCAGAACGATGAATTCCAGTATCGGACCGAGGTCTGGTCATCTTATGAAATTCTGGTTCAGGCAACATCCAAGACTGCTGAATTGCTCGCGCTTTCAGGAAAGCTAAATCCATACGTTGATGGCCCGTTGGGCGTGATATCGGAGGGAGCTTATGCCGATATTCTACTAGTGGACGGCAATCCAGTTGAAGACGTAACTATCCTCGTCGACTACGCGAACAACATCGATTTCATCATGAAGGATGGTGTGATCTACAAGAACGCACTCGAATGAGTGTCGCGCGGGGTGAACTTACCTCGGCACTCCGCGCACCTTTCCAATTGAAAACTCTTCAGATTTGACCGCAGCGATTAGCCACTTTGCCCGCTTCGCGGAGTTTGCAAAGTCTATTTGTGAATGTCTGCTTTGGGCTGACTGCGGTCCTTTGGAGTAAAAATGCGGATGGCGGCAAAGTCCGCTCACCTGCCTTAAGCCGTTGGCAGTTCTAATGTCCGGTTTGCGCCGTTTGCAACTTGCCGCACGTGCAATACTCAGACCACCGATGAAGGTCTGCTCAGGGCTCATAGACTTGTTCAGGCTCAACGCAGAGAATGTCCGCAAAGAGCCCAAAGCGAACACTCGCTCAAACTTGGTTGGGTGTCGATTATTATCCCACAACCGTCTATTTGACTGATCGGTTGCCAGAATCGCAGTCTTAGGTGATCCTTCAAGAAATCGAAGGATCGCAATATGTTTAGGTTTCTATTAATTGCATTCGGTATTTGCGTATCTACTTCCGCGTTAGCGCAAGAGTCGTCCGAAGATGTAGCGGCAAAAGATGATACCTCGGCGACCTCGTCCAGCCTGCTAACTGACGCTGAGTTGCAGACATTGGTCGCCCCGGTTGCTCTTTATCCCGACACGCTACTCATACAAATATTTGTCGCGGCCACCCAGCCCTTGGAAATTGTTAAGGCTGAACGGTATTTGCTGGATAACGCCGACCGCGACCCTGTTGAACTTGAGCCGGAAATCGAAGCAATGGGATGGGATCCTTCTGTCAGTGTTTTGGCGACGGCGTTCCCCGAAGTTGTTGGTCAGATGGCCACCCATATCGACTGGACCGAGACAGTCGGTACAGCCATGTTGGCCCAGTCCGATGATGTGATGGATGCTGTGCAGGTCATGCGGGATCAGGCAATTGACAGCGGCGCTCTTGTTTCAGGGCCCGAGCAAACTGTCGAAGTGTCTGACGACGACACAGTAGTAATTACACCGACAGAACCCGAAACAGTTTACGTCCCACAATACAATCCCGAGACGGTTTATACTGGCCCGTCAACCGGGGATGTTGTGGGCGCTGCATTGCTGACTTTTGGCGCTGTTGCCCTGATCGACGAGATTTTTGACGACGACGATGATTGGTACGACTACTGGGGGTGCCGAAATTGCGGTGGCTGGGGCGGTGGTCCGATTTATAGAAATCCAGACATCGACATAGACGTCGATGGCAACGTCAATATCGGCAACGATATAGATTTAGGTGACCGAACGGATATCGGATGGAACCCCGATCCTGACCGACAACAGGAGGCCAGGAACAAAATAGCGGACCACAAAAGACCGGAAGGTGGCCGTGGCGACTTGCCGGTTAACCGTCCTGACGGTCGCACGGATGAGTTGCGTGCAAAGTTGAGCCGAGAATCTGGTGCTGCAGATATTAGCCGGGACCGCGGGGCGGCCGCGGCTGCGGTCGGTGCCGGTGCAGGTGCTGTAGCAGGCGGGGCTTTGGCGAACCGGGGCAACGCTAATCGGGACAAGGCCGCCGCAAAGCAACAGGCCATTGATCGTACCAAACGTCCAGATGCAGCGAAAAAGCCAGTCGCACAAAGACCGCAGACCTCTAAGAAGCCGCAGGCGAAGAAAGCCGCATCGACGCAGGGCAAACCCAGGGCATCTAAAGGGCAAGCGATGAAGAAAAAAGCGTCCGGTAGCAGAGCTCAAAGCGCGTCCAAGCGTGGACACGCCGCCAAAGGCAAGCGGAGACGGTAAGATGCGTAGATCAGTATTTACAATTTTGTTGCTCGCCGGGACTGCAAGCCCGGCCCTCTCTGACGGAGCCAGATTTGATACCCCGCAAACCGCACTGGATGCTTTTGTTGATGCGTTAAAGGCCAATGATCAGAGCAAACTGCTCGAAATTTTCGGCCCTGAAGCCGAGGATTTAGTCGGAACGGGCGATCCGGCGGAAGATCAGGAAAGAAGGCAGGAAGTGCTAGGCATGTACGCTGAGGGGTATCGCTTTCAGCCTGAGGATGAAGGGGTTGTACTTCTTCTGGGTGAAGACAGTTGGCCTTTTCCAATCCCAATTCTGCGTACAGATGACGGTTGGCGCTTTGACTTGGAAGCTGGGATCGAGGAACTTTCAGCCCGCGAAATAGGCTTGAATGAGTTGGAAGTGATCGATTTGCTTGAGGCCTATGTTGACCTGCAGGCAGCATTTCGGCTTGTGGACCATAACGGGGATGGCGTTATGGAATTCGCTCAGACGATCATTTCTGATCCGGACGAGCAAAACGGACTCTTCTGGCCTGGAAAAGACAGCTTTGTCGGTGCAGCGCTCGCCCGCGCCGCAGCTTCGGGGTGGAGTGACGGTCAGGTTGACTATGAAGCCGAAGCGTTTCTTGGCTATTATTACACAATCCTGCAAGAGCAGGGCCCTAACGCTCCAGGGGGTGCCTACCCCTATTTCGTCGGGGATCACTTCGTTGCAGGACATGCCTTGCTGGCAATACCGGCAGACTACGGAGAAACTGGTATCCATTCCTTTCTGGTTGGCGAAAACGGTATAGTCTACGAGGCAGATTTTGGCCCGGAGACACTCAGTATTGCAGCCGAAATTTCTGCCTATGATCCAGACACGAATTGGTCACCGGTCGAGTAATATTTGGATTGATGGTGGCGCTTAAGCTCTGCGCTTTGCTGAGGCCACTATTTGCGGTTCGTGTGACAAGCTTCAGTTCGATGGTTACGTGTACCCGAACAGGTTCAGCCTGGATCGCTCTTGCAACACCCATTGTGACCGCGAGCAAATTGCCCATCTTATGATTTGATCCAATCTTCTGCTTTCGCACGTTTCGACTGAATGACTGAAAAGTCCGCGGAGCGGACAATGATGCTAGCGCAGCGAATGACTGCTTCGAGCCCAAAGCGGAAGTCCACTCGCCTAAGGCGAAGCAAGTGGTTTTGGACGATTTTGCATTAGCCTAAACCCAAGTAGCAGAGACAAACATCCCAGTGCCATTCCCATTGCGAGGGCATTGACTGCGAAGAGACCGCCAAACAGGGATGCCGCTGTTCTTCCCGCCTGTTCGATAGGCGTGTCTGCTACGATTGATAACCAGTCTTGTAGGTATAGTGTGAACAGAACCGAGAGCCCCACAGGCGAAATGATAAGCGCTGCGCCAAGAGAGGCCAATCCTCGCCCGAGGACGGCCTGCAAGTTTGACCCGTTCAGTACTATTGCGGCTGTGGAAGCAAAAACAACAAGTGCCGAGAGCAGAGCTAGCAACATGTCCACAATTGGGGAGAGGTCAATCGTGACAGTCCCAGTAAGGGCCGAGGTGAAAGGCAATAGAACGAAGGTCGCAAGCCCTGCAGCAAGGAGCCCAATTAGCAACTTTGGCAACATGCCAGACGAGCGGCTAGCGCCACGTTTCTTTTGCCTACGTGGAGTGGGCAGACCCGGATCGATCTGATCCCACTGCACGGACATTGATTTTGGACGAGAAAGCATCACAGCCCCTTTGAATTGTTAAATATGAGACGACCCAGCAAGCCGCGTGTTATTGGGAATCTGGTAAGCTGGAACGGGGTTTCTTTCGACGCTTGGACTAATGTTTGCGCGAGCTGGACATGCCGACGCGCAAGCATTGGTATCTTTGACATTTCAGGTGATGAACAACCTGATTACGTAAGCGACAGTAGCAAGGCACAAGACGCTGCCGAACCAGATCGCGCCGAACCAGAAAACTTGCTTTTGCAGTTTCAATGGTAGCTCTCCTGTGGATCGATCTTCCCGCGGAAAACCCAGTACGTGTAGGCGGTATAAGCCAGGATCACAGGCAGCAGAATGACGGCTCCGACCAGAGCAAAGGACAAACTGCTGTCTGGCGCTGCGGCTTCAGCAATCGCGAGGCTTGGGGGGAGCATATAGGGATAGAAGCTGATCCCAATGCCGATGAAGCAGACGACGAACAAGGCAATGGCGCAGAAGAAGGGTTGATAGTCTCGCTGTTCTTTCAGGCCGCGATCAAGCATCCATGCAATGACAGTAACGATAGCCGGCACTAGAACAGAGAAAACGACACCGGGCCACGAAAACCATCTGATCAGATAGATCGGGTCTTGGAGTGGGGTCAAAAGGCTGACGAGGCCGATCAACGCAAGCGTCATGAGCATCAGTGGACGTGCATAGGAACGCATCTGGCGCTGTATCTCGCCGGTGGTTTTCATGTTGAGCCAGGTCGCTCCCAGTAAGGCATACCCGATCACCAAGGCCACACCCGTCAGGACAGAGAACGGCGTCAGCCAATCCCATTGTCCACCTACGTACAGCCGATCTTCGACCGGGATGCCCTGGACCAGCGCGCCAAGCGCGATGCCCTGGCAGAGGGCGGCTACGGTTGACCCACCGTGAAACGCAACATCCCACAGCCAGCGCCCGCGCACCGTTCGCCACCGGTATTCGAAGGCGACACCGCGGAAGACAAGCGCAAGAAGCATGATGATGACGGGAACATAGATCGCAGGCATCACCACAGAATAGGCCAGAGGGAAAACGGCGAACAAACCTCCGCCCCCCATGACCAGCCAGGTCTCGTTCCCGTCCCATACAGGCGTGACCGAGTTCATCATGACATCGCGATCTTTGTCGGTTTTCGCGAAGGGAAAGAGGATTCCAATTCCAAGATCGAAACCGTCCAGGATCACATAAGTCAGAACGGCAAAGGCAATGATACCTGCCCAGATTGTCGAAAGTTCAAGCATTACGCTGCCTCCGCAAAAATAGAGATTTCAATGGGTTTGTGACTTTGCTGGAAACCTTCGACAGGTGGTTTCCCCATGAGGCGCAGCATGTAGAACGTGCCCGCTCCGAACACGGCGAAATACACGACGATGAAGGCAACCAGAGACGCTGCAACAGCAGGCGCATCCACTTGTGAGAGTGAGTCCGATGTCCGCATCAGACCGTACACTGTGTACGGCTGGCGCCCCACTTCGGTGGTGATCCAACCGGCCAGTACCGCTACAAACCCACTGGGTGCCAACAGAACGGATGTCCGGTGCAACCAACGATCTTCGTTGAGGCGACCGCGAAACCGCTGAACAAGCGACCACAAACCGGTGCCCAACATGGCAAAGCCGATAGCGAGCATGATGCGGAAGCTGTAGAACACGATCGCGACCGGGGGTTCATCGTCGTCGGGAATAGTGTCCAGCCCGTCAAGCGGCGCGTTAAGGTCATGTTTCAGGATCAGCGATGATAGTTTCGGGATTTCGATGGCATAGTCCACGCGCTTTTCATCTTCGTTTGGAATGCCAAACAGGATAAGCGGTGCACCTTCGGGATGGCTGTCATAGTGACCCTCCATCGCCATTACTTTCTGCGGCTGATGCTCCAGCGTGTTCAAGCCATGGAGGTCGCCGGCAACGATCTGCAGAGGGGTGACCAGAACGGCCATCCACATTGCCATCGAGAACATTCGGGTGACCTCGGCCGTGCGATTGCGGCGCAGCAAGTGCCATGCCGCAACCCCAGCCACCACGAAGGCGGTTGTGAGATAGGCAGCAAGGACCATGTGGGTCAGGCGGTAGGGGAAGGATGGGTTGAAGACAATCGACCACCAATCAACGGGGATGAACTGCCCTAGCTCGTTGATGTCGAACCCAGCCGGGGTTTGCATCCAGGAATTGACTGACAGAATCCACGTGGCCGATATCAACGTACCTAGCGCGACCATAGCCGTCGACGCCATGTGCAAACCGGGACCGACGCGTTTACGACCAAATAGCATAATGCCGAGGAACCCTGCCTCAAGAAAGAAGGCGGTCATGACCTCGTAGGCCATCAAGGGCCCAATCACAGGGCCCGCGGTGTCCGAGAATACGCTCCAGTTCGTGCCGAACTGGTAAGACATCACGATGCCGGACACGACGCCCATGGCAAAGCCTACGGCGAAGATCTTTTTCCAGTAGTTGAAGAGGTTGATGTAGACCTTGTCCTTGCGCCATAGCCAGAGGCCATTGAGAACGGCCAAGAAGCTTGCCAAGCCGATGGAAAAGGCCGGGAAGATAATGTGAAACGACACAGTAAAGGCAAACTGGATGCGTGCCAGGGTCTCTGCGTCGAAGTTTGCGAACAGGTTCATTGCCGTTTCCTTTGGCATTGGGTTGCAAAGTGCGGCAGTAAACAGAAGTACTTCGGCTGCCGGCTCGTCGATGTCATTCAGGTGAGCCAGATTTGGGTTGGTGCCGGTTTCAGTTCGTTTGGGTTCTGGACGGTTGTTTTTGGGTTTTGGACAAAACCAGGGGCGAGATTGGCGACTGAAGTTCGGAACCGCTGCTTCCGCAAACGTGCGACGTTTGAAGGTCCAAAACAAAGTTGCCACCCGGCTCATTTCTCGAGCCGAATGGCAACCTATCAGAAACTGTGCGAGTTCTGTGCGGGATGGTCAGTCAAACTGCGTCTGGATGCTAACAGCGCACGCTGACTGGTCAGGTTTGTTCGGCTGTGTTTCTCCTTTTTGTGTTTCGCTGGCGCTCAATCTTTAGTCGTTCCAGTCTTTGTGTTCTTCTTTGAAGTCGTCGCGACGCTCTTGGGCTTCGTCCTGCGCATCTTCAAAATTGTCCTTTTGGATCGCACCGCCTACTGCGCCAACTGCGGCACCAGCGGCCGCGCCACCTACGATGCTTTCGCCAGCGATACCGGCGACAGTGGCACCGACAACTGCGCCTTTGATCGCTTTGTCGGTTACGTAGTCAGCATGAGCGGTAGCAGCCATGGTGATCAGAAGTGCGCCTGAGATCGGGGCGATAAAGAGTTTCTTCTTCGAGGTCTTCATAGGGTTCATCCTTGTTCTGGGTCAGCAACCACCGCGGCTGCTGTGTGACATTGAACTAGGTAACCCGATGGCCTGCTTTCTTTTGGAGTCGGGACAAGGTTTTTTGGATCTTGGACATCTTTCGCCCCCTGACGCTAAGCTCTTTAGCGGCCAGCTTTACGGAACCTGGCGGGTGTTTCACCTGTCCAGCGCTTGAACGCCACTGAAAAGGCGGCCTGATCCGCAAATCCAAGCATGAAGGCTACGCGGGCAACACCCTCACCGCTACGCAACATGCGTTTGGACAGGTCGCACAGCACACCTTCCAGAAGAGCCTTAAAGCTTGTTCCCTCGGCCGACAGGTGCCGCGTCATGGTACGGCGCGTCAGGCCAAGTTCTCCGGCTATTTGGTCGCCGTTTGGTATCGGTCCGGGAAGGCGGTCTCCGAGCATATCCACAATGCGGTCGGACAGGCTGCGGACTGCATCAGGCTGGGACTTCAGTTGCTCTTCCCCGTGCCTACGTAAATGCCCTAACAAAGTGGGGTCTGCCGTCGGTATCCGAAAACTCATGCCGTTTGGGGGCAGAGCCAAAGCGTATCCGGACTTGAAGCCTATGACTTCACATCCCGCCAAATCGGCCAGCTGCCGGCAGTGCTCGGCATCGTCCGTTTCCAACTCGATAGAGATCGGGGCAAGTCCGCCAGAAGTGATTTGCTGAACTCGCTTATAAAGACCGAATATCAGCATTTCACGGTGGCGAGGGTATTGATGCGCCGGGATTACACTGCTCTCCAGAGTGATCTTTGGCTCTTCGGGCGCCCCCACTACGTCAAGACGCAAGTCAGGATCTTGCATTGCATAAAAGCGCTGCGTCAATGCCAGTGCGTCTTCCACTGTTTCGGCTGCACGCACGATGTAAGCCAGAAGCGTTCCGGGACCTTGCGCCGAAAGCCCCACTCGCGCGGCGAAGGTTTTGTCTTCCAGAACCCGACACGCAGTTTCAACGGCGCCTGCTTCATGTAGCAGCTCGACAGTGGCGTCGGGGCTGTCGACGATATCAGAGGGTGCCCCCGCCATTTCCAGGACTTCAGGAAACGGAACCCGCGCGCCGGGCTCTTGCGAATAACGCAGCCCGACACTTTGCAGTCTGTAAGCGCTGATGCGTGGCACTTTTGCGTCCTCCCCTGACTTGCACGCAACTCCCTGCAGTCACTGCAATTGTCCAGAAGCCAATAACAAATGTCCAGAACCCTCAGGATCGCGGATGCGATGACGGTTAGGTCCCGATCATCAGAAAGGAAATGACCATGATCTACTTCGCAAGGTACTACCGCGTACTGAAGGCAATACAAGAATCCGCCAAACAAGAGTGGTCCGGTGGGAACATCCACGGTCTGCACACTTCGGCGCTTGGTGAAAAAGCACCGAATGGGCGTCGCTGGGACCCTCCCTACAACCCGCCGGAACAGCCCTCAGACCCTACACAACAACCAACCGAGAATTGAAGTTCTCCAGACACCGAAAATCTACACGCGCAGCGCGGCTGCGCAACAAAAGGACCTGAAACATGAAACCACCCGCGTTCCTGATGGCGCCTATACTTGGCTTCATCTCAACTCCTGCCTTCGCCGCTGGCGGCGATCCCAGATGGTGGGTCGCGCCCAATCAAACCGACACCTACGCATGGGTCGGCTTGGTCGTTCTCGCCCTTGCTATCCTGCTGGTCGTACACCTGTATGCGCGCTTTGAACGCTATACCGAACACAAATCAATCGGCACTCCGCTGCGGACAACTATTCCGACGATGCTGACCGTGGCGCTGGCGTATGAGCTGATGCCTGCACTCAGCCACTTCAGCAACCTGCTGCCGGGCGCCCTAATTCTGACCGCAATCGCCCGCGACTTCATGCTGTGGTGGCGCCCTTCTAAAGAGGAGTTGGTGAAATGATTGAACTTCTCGTCACATCTTTTCCGTTTGTTCTGCGCATTATCTATCTGAAATGGCGCGGGCTACCTATCACCTTGTACAACGTTCACCGAGCGCTCTTCATGTGGTTCGTCCTGGCACTGATCGTGTTCTTTGCCGTATTCTACTACTACCCAAAATCCTACACAGGTCTTGTGCCATTCAGAACTGTTCCGGTCGTTGCGGAGAGCGGTGGAACAGTCACAGATATCTACGTAAAGGGCGGTGATCGTGTAGAACCGGGCGATCCGCTGTTTGCAGTCGAGAATGCGTCGGAACAAGCTGCAGTAGATTTCGCAAGCCGTAAAGTTGAGGAGATAGAAAGCGCTAAACTGTCAGCTGAGTTGCAGGTCCAAACTGCTCAGGCCGTGGTGGATGCTGCAGTTACAGCTAGAGAACAGGCTGAGCTGGTGCTGATGGATCACGAGGCACTTCAAGCAAAGGGCTCTGCAGCATTTCAAGTTAGCCAGCTGGAACGTGCCCGGGCAACCTTGAGCACTCGGGAAGCAGAGGTTGAGGCTGCTGAAACGCAACTTGGTGTGGCACAAGTCCAGGCGACTGCTGTTTTGCCTGCCCAACTCGCATCGGCGCGAGCGTCGTTGAAGCAGGCTCAGGTGGAGCTGTCAAAGACTCTGACGCTGAGCTCTGTCGACGGTGTTGTTGAACAAGTCACCCTAAATGTCGGATCGCGCGCAGCACAAGCCGCGATGAGCCCAGCTATGCTGATCGTCCCCGACCGGAAAGATGTTGAGCGAGGACGTATCGTCGCTGGTTTCTCGCAGGTTTCACGCACAGAGTTGTACGAAGGAATGGCGGCGGAAGTGGCATGCGAAAGCAACTTCAACATCTCCATGCGCAATACAGTTCTTCCGGCAAGGATCGTACGTATTCAAGAGTCAATTTCATCCGGTCAGCTCGCGCCCAGTGGTCGACTGATAGAGCCTAGTGAAAAGGCGAAACGGGGTCAGATCGTGGTTCATCTTGACCTAGTACACCCAGAGCACCGCGATCTTCTGGTTCCAGGTAGTGGCTGTATCGTCCAATCCTACACCACCAGTTTTGAAGGTGACATGGAAGGAACACTTGTCGCCCACGGGATCCAGGCAATGGGTATCATCAAGGCGGTTGGTCTGCGGGTCAAAGCTTGGTTCGGTCTGACTTCGGGTATCGGCTTGATCGGTGGTGGACACGCCTGATTTTCCAAAGACCTTCCTATTCAATAAACGCGGCTCCCAATAAACGTTGGGAGCCGTTTTTACTACTTGCGGACAGATCGCTTGCCAAAAAAATGCGGGTTCAGGCACGGCTTTCTGCTACACGGCGAACGATTGATAGGTCCGCTCAGGCAGTCTTTTGCAGGAAAATGACGACCACATACAGCAGTTTGGAATGTCAGCTTTGTCCGCAACTTGGTCATTCCCGCAATAAATCTGAACGTCCGCCCCCCAAAAAACCGAGCAACCTCCTGCATCTAAATAAAGAAGCAACTGCAGGAGTTTGATCCATGAAGTACCTGTCTACCCTCGGTGTTCTCGTCGGGGGTTTTCTTTTGCACCCACCGCCCAAGGCTGTCCTGACGACGATGCTCTGGGTGGTCGCGCGGTCTCACCCCGCTGTCTCGGCGCTGGTTCTGCTGGCAGTTCTCCGGGCCACTCTGGAGGACTCTGGATGCGATCTCGAGCGATCTAAGTTCATCAGACCAACAGCGCCGGTGAAAGTGCCGGTTCGTGACCTGAGCCGGGCCTATCTGAATAAGCGCAGTAACGAACTACGACCCAACGGGTTTAAATCGGTCCGATACTCTGTTGGGTTATTCACTAGTCGATTTGGTAACCAACCGGTTTGCAGTCTGACGAGGGCTGACGGACGAGAGTTCCTGTCTGCAATAGCCCAACTGTCTCCAATGATCGGTAAGTCAGAGAGGGCCCGAGGGCTGACCCTGGACCAACTGGTCACGTACTCGTCTCGGGGATCGGTGACTATTACAGCCAGAACCCAGCGGCGTTTTTGGTCTCAGGTCAATCACTTCCTCGACTGGGTGGTCTACGAAGGTCATCTGGAGGTCAATCCATTCCGAACGGTTCTCTTTGATCGCAAGGTAAGTCCTCAACCCTAGCAAGTCGGGTGGTCGCGGATCCAGAACGGTTATCTTATCGGGGTCCAGCCCGGCGTTGAGCCATCCATTCAACAATGCGGCTCCCATCTTACCGCACCCCAAAAGCAAGAGGCCACGGTGGCCGACATCCAAACGGTTCTGACGCTCTGAATCCGCGATCTGCGACATGCAGTCAGCTCGCAACCTTCAGGGTGCTTCGTTGCACAAGCTCTTTGTAAAGCTCGCGCAGGCGACGGGTCATCGGTCCTGCACCGTCATGCTCTCCGATCTTCTTCCCATCTATTGACGCAACGGGTGTTTGCGCGCCGAAAGTGCCGGTCAGAAAGGCCTCGTCGGCTCCGTACGCTTCATAGAGCGAGTAGTTCTTCTCGAATACCGGTATGTCGTTAGCCCGGCACAGGTCTATGACCTTCTGGCGGGTCACCCCATTCATGCAGTAATCGCCTGTGGAGGTCCAAACCTCACCGCGGCGTACAATGAAAAAGTTGCACGCATTCGTCGTGTTCACAAATCCATGTGGGTCCAGCATCAGGGCTTCGTCGGCGCCAGCCTGTTCTGCCTGTAGGCATGCGATGACGCAGTTCAGCTTCGAGTGGCTGTTATACTTGGCGTCCTGGCTCATTGGCAGGCCGCGCACCTGTGGAACGGTGGCCAGTCGAATGCCCCGGCTTGTGAGGCTGTCTACCGGTTTCGAGTGCTCCACGATTGCAACCACTGTGGGCCCAGAACGAGATAACCCCGGATGCTGAAACGGTTTGTCCTTTGGTCCGCGGGTCACCATGAACCGGCAATGCGCGTCAGTCGTCATCCCGTTAGCTTTAGCCGTGTCATTGAGCGCTTGCAGCACCTCATCTTTGGTCATGCCAACATCAATTGAAACGGCTTTGCAGCTGTTGAAGAACCGATCCATGTGTTCGTCAAAAAACGCCCATGTCCCGTTATAGAGCCTTAAGCCTTCCCACATTCCATCGCCCAGCATGAAGCCGGAGTCATATACGGACACCATCGCTTCGCTTCGCGGCACGATCTTGCCGTTGAGAAAGATCTTGATGTCTCGATTGCGCGCATCTTCCTGCGCGTCATGAGTGGAATGGCTCAGGGTTTGCTCGCTCATGTTATTACTCGTAGGTGGGCGTTACGTCGAAAGGGTGCAGAGGCGACGGCGACCGCCGCCTCGGATGTGAGTTTAGTTTATCAGCCCGACTTCGCGGAAATAGCGCTCCGCCCCGGGATGCATTGGTGCGGACAACCCATTAACCACCATTTCCTCTTTCTTGAGGTTTGCAAAAGCCGGGTGGAATGACTTGAAAGCATCAAAGTTGTCAAAAACCGCCTTGACCATCACGTAGACAGTTTCCTCCGGCACATTTGAGGAGGTCACGAATGTGGACGGAAGACCGAAGGATGGCACGTCGCCATCTACACCGCGGTAGAGGCCACCGGGGATGGTTACGTTCCCATAGTAGGGCTTGCTCTCTACCAGCGTCTGCACTGCGTCACCCTCAACAGGAATGATGTTGATATCGCAGGTTGTGGCGGCTTCCAACACGTTGGCCACAGGGTTTCCTGCAACCATCAGAAACGCTTCGATGGTGTTATCGCACAGCGCCGAAGACTGTTCGGCGGATTTCAGTTCGGTCACCAATCCAAAGTGATCCATGTCCCAGCCCATCGCGTCCACGAGAACTTCGGCAGTTCCACGCGTTCCGGACCCGGGGTTGCCCAAGTTGATGGTCCGACCACCGAGGTCATCCAAGGACTCAATGCCTGTGTCTTTGCGCGCGGCGATGATGACCGTGTCAGGATGCAGCGAGAACAGGCTGCGCAGTTCAGCGTCCGGTCCATCCTCTTCGAACAGGCTGGTCCCGTTCAAGGCGTGGAACTGCCAATCGGACTGAACAATTCCCATCTCCAACTCGCCCTCGCGCATGGTGCGCAGGTTGTATACTGATCCGCCCGTACTCTCGACCGAGCAGCGGATGCCATGTTCCTTGCGTTGCTGATTGACCAGCCGGCAGATGCCGCCACCGACAGCATAGTAAATTCCGGTTACGCCGCCGGTGCCGATTGTCAGAAACTCTTCCGCTTTCGCCGGGGCGCCTGCCAGAAGCGCGACCGCGCCAAACGCCGCAAGCCCGGTATGTATTCTCTTTTTGAGGATGCCGGTCGACAACATGAATAACTCCCTTTTCACCTGTTGCGTCATCCCGGTTTCAGACCGGGTGATCATCTCTTGCCGATGGAGTGGGCAATCGCAGCCAAGGATCGGAGCTTTTCGAATCCCCACCTTCCATAACGATACAGCGGTATTTTCAAATTGTCGACAATTTTAAATATTGTCGACAATCTTTGAATAACCAATTACCTTGAAAACGATCTGCCGCAGTCGGCCACAGGAGTGAAATTGGCAGTTCAGCTGCAATCATTTTTCTGGCTATCTTGGCCTCACAACGTAACCTCGCCTTCCATCCATTGGATGTTCCATCAACGGGTTCGACATGACACGACAAGCATCCTCCTCGGAGAAATCCGGCGATACCTTGAAAGACAGAACTCTGGAGCGTCTCCAGAAACTGATCCTGACCGGAGACCTGGAGCCCGGAGCAAAACTGCTTGAAACCCAGGTTGCCGCTCAGCTGGATGTCAGCCGCGCCACATTGCGCGAAGCGATGGTTCAATTGAGTGAGATTGGGCTTCTTGTTTACATCCCCTTCCGCGGAACTTTCCTTCGCACACTCGATCCGATTGATCTGGACGAAATCTACTCGTTCCGAACGGGACTCGAGAAGATGGCGTTTCAGTTCTGCTGGGACAAGCGTGACCTGGTCAGCCTCGCCGACCTTCAGATGCGCAACAATCGACTATGCGATTGCATCTCGGACAACGATCCCTACGGCGCGATCATGGCTGAAATGCACCTCCACTCATGGTGCTACGAGCTTTCGGGGCATACCCTTCTGCTGCAAAGCTGGGAACGTCTGAAACCCAACCTCCAGTTCTACTTTGCCATGCATCAGAAGGCACATGGGCGGGGCGGCCCGCTCCGGGAATCTCACGACACTTACATCGAGCTTGCCAATGGGGACAGCTTGGATGACATGCTGACTCACCTTGAAGATCACATGCGGCAAGGGCTTGAAAACACGATGAAGTTCCTAAACGAAAGAAACGTATCGTAAGGTGCGTCAAAGTCTCTTGTGTCGTGAACGGATCGCCCCTCCAAGCTTTCACATAGTAAACGGTTTACTGGTTGCCGAGTTACTAATTATGCGCGTCGTCGTGAAATTGACGACGGCAATGACTCGCGAACCCGCAGGATATGTCACACTCCAGACACGGTTGGCGCGACGGATCAGCAATTGGTCAAGCATGCGCTGGCACAAAATCCACCAACATAAGGAGCCCTACCCGATGCGCCGGAACCGTTGGAGGTGAAATCCACCGAGGAATTTTGAGCGGCATGGCCCACATGGAAATCGATACGCCCTGAGGGCTTCACTGGAGCCAACGCAGATGCGTGCCGCTTTGAATTACTCTAGCGACACCCACAGGACTTGGGCGTCCTCCTCACTGGTAGACACACAGCCATGCCCCATGCTGCTATCGTAGTAAAGCGAGTCCCCTGCCTTCATCGGCAGTGGACGGTAGTGTTCCGATACAAAGATCAGTTCACCGCTTAGCACATACATGAATTCTTCACCCGAGTGGCGAACCCAGGGGTCAAACTCGGAAATATCTCGCGCCCGGATCGTGGCAACATAAGGCAGCATGCGTTTGCTTGTCAGGTCAGAGCACAACAACTCGTGCAGATAGGTCGCCGTTTCACGAAACTCACCCTGCCCCTTAGCTGTAAAGTCGCGACGACCAGTAATGCCGGTTTGGCCCGACTGTAGAAACAACTGCGGCGGCTTTAAATCCAGCGCCTGGGTCAGCCGCCGTACGATCTCGAAGCTGGGTTTGGTTTGGTTGTTTTCGATCTTAGACAAGGTGGAACGCCCAATTCCTGCTGCCCGACCGGCTTCCTCCAGGGTCCAGCCCTTTTCCCGTCGTGCATCGCGGATGGAACGCCCGAGCGCCGCGCCTTCATCCTGCTCCTCTGGGTTAGAGGCTTCATTTCTTTGATCTTCACCCATGAAAAACTCCCTTTCCTTCCAAGCATACAAATTCCCCGCAACGCACGCAACTTTGCGAATGTGAGAAAAATGTTGCTTTGGCGCTCATTTTTCCACTATAGGAAACAAAGTTTCGAACGGGAGATTCGAAAAGGAGGACACCATGTTTAAAACGACACTTACCGAAGCTGATCCGACAATCGCTGCATCGATTGCCCGTGAAGGGGCGCGTCAGGCAGAACAAATTGAGCTGATCGCATCGGAGAACATCGTTTCGCAGGCCGTGATTGATGCACAGGGCTCGGTCCTCACTAACAAATACGCCGAAGGCTATCCCGGTCGCCGTTACTATGGCGGGTGTGAGTATGTGGATGAGGTCGAACAGGAAGCCATCGACCGGTTGAAGCAGTTGTTTGGCTGCGAATTTGCCAACGTCCAGCCACATTCCGGTGCGCAAGCAAATGGAGCCGTCAAACTGGCACTGCTGCAACCCGGTGACACGATCCTTGGCATGTCGCTGGACGCAGGTGGCCACCTGACCCACGGCGCGAAACCTGCACAATCTGGTAAATGGTTCCGTCCTATCCAGTACGGACTGACCGAAGCAGGCCTGATCGACTATGATCAGGTTGAAGCACTGGCCAAGGCCGAAAAACCCAAGCTGATCATTGCTGGTGCCTCGGCTTATTCGCAAAAGATCGACTTCGCCCGCTTCCGCGCCATCGCTGATGAGGTTGGCGCCTGGTTGCTGGCAGACATGGCGCACATCGCCGGTCTGGTTGCAACTGGTCTGCACCCCTCGCCCATTGGTCACGCGCATGTGGTGACGTCGACCACGCACAAGACATTGCGCGGCCCACGTGGCGGCATCATCCTGACCAATGACGAAGCACTGGCGAAAAAGATCAACTCGGCTGTGTTCCCCGGCTTGCAAGGCGGCCCGCTAATGCATGTGATCGCAGGTAAAGCGGTTGCATTCGGCGAAGCACTGAAGCCCGAGTTCAAAGAATACATGCAGCGTGTGGTCGACAGCGCCTCGGCTCTGGCCAACGTGATGATGGCACGCGGTTGCGACATCGTCTCGGGCGGAACCGAGAACCACCTGATGCTGGTGGATCTGCGCCCCGTTGGCGTGACCGGTAAAGATGCCGAAGCTGCTCTGGAGCGTGCAGGATTCACCTGTAACAAGAACAGCGTGCCTGGCGACCCGGAAAAACCCACAGTGACCAGCGGCATTCGCCTGGGTACAGCTGCCGGGTGCAGCCGTGGCTTTGGGCCGGAAGAGTTCAAGCAGATCGGTAATCTGATCGGTGATGTTTTGGACGCGCTGGCAAAGAACCAAAACGGTGATGAGGCCGTCGAAAAAGCCACCCGCGAAAAAGTCCGCACACTCTGCGCAAGCCACCCGATCTACTGAAAGAACAAAAAATGACCTACGACCTGATTGTCATCGGTGGCGGACCGGGCGGCTACGTTGCCGCAATCCGCGCGGCTCAGCTGGGACTGAAAGTGGCCTGCGTCGAAGGACGCGGGGCGCTAGGCGGAACCTGCCTGAACGTGGGATGTATCCCCTCCAAAGCGTTGCTGACCTCCTCGGCCAAATATGCCGAACTTGCACATCTCTCCTCCCATGGCATTACGGTTGAGGGGGCCAGCATCGACGTGCCCTCTATGATGGAGCGCAAAGACAAGATCGTAGGCGATTTGACCAAGGGTATCGCGTTTCTGTTCAAGAAGAACGGCGTTGACCTGATCGAAGGTTGGGCCAGCATTCCTGCTGCTGGACAGGTCAAGGTCGGCGAAGACATTCACGAGACCAAGAATATTCTGATCGCCACCGGTTCGGAACCGACCTCGCTGCCGGGAATCGAGATTGACGAGCAAGACATCCTTAGCTCAACCGGTGCGATTGCGTTGGAAACTGTACCCGAGCACCTAGTGGTGATCGGCGCCGGTGTGATCGGCCTGGAACTGGGTCAGGTCTGGGCGCGACTAGGCGCCAAGGTCACTGTTGTCGAGTATCTGGATCGCGTGCTGCCCGGCATTGATGGCGAGATCGCCAAGCTGGCGCAGCGTGCTTTGTCGAAACGTGGTTTGAAATTCCAACTGGGTCGAGCGCTCAAATCGGTCAGCAAGACCGACGCAGGCCTATCTCTGACCGTAGATCGCGTGGGCAAAGACAAGGAAGAGGTAATCGAGGCCGCCAAGGTCCTGATCGCCGTCGGCCGCCGCCCCGTTACGCGTGGGCTTGGCTTGGAAGAGCTGGGCGTCACTGTAAGCCAGCGCGGCTTTATTGAAGTCGACGGCACTTTCCAGACCTCGGTTCCCGGCATCTACGCCATTGGCGACTGTGTGCCCGGCCCGATGTTGGCGCATAAAGCTGAAGAGGACGGTGTTGCCTGTGTCGAAATGCTGGCCGGTCAGGCCGGTCACGTCGATTACAACACGGTTCCGGGCGTGGTCTACACCGATCCCGAGGTCGCCTCAGTTGGTTTGACTGAAGAGGAGCTGAAGGAAGCAGGCACCGAATATTCGGTTGGCAAGTTCGCCTTCATGGCCAACTCGCGCGCGCGCTCGACCGGCGAAACCGACGGCGCGGTCAAGGTTCTGGCTGATCCGCAGGGCAAGATTCTTGGCGCGCATATCTGCGGCGCCCACGGCGGTGATCTGATCGCCGAACTGGTTCTGGCCATGACCAAAGGCGCCACCGTCGCCGAGGTCGCCTCCACCTGTCATGCACATCCGGCCATGGGTGAGGCGGTCAAAGAAGCCTGCCTTGACGCCATGGGCCGCGCGATCCACGCCTAAGAGGGAACCGCCAGATGACCATCCAGCTTCGCCCCCGCCACCCCGAAAAGGCCAAGAAGGCTGACAGTGTCATCCCCCGCAAGCCAAAGTGGATTCGAAAGAAAAAGGGTGACAGCGTTGAGTATTACGAAACGCGTCGCCTGATGCGCGACCACAATCTGGCGACTGTGTGCGAAGAGGCCGCCTGCCCCAATATCGGCGAGTGCTGGTCCAAACGCCACGCCACCATGATGATCATGGGTGAGATCTGCACCCGCGGCTGTTCCTTCTGCAACGTCGCCACAGGCCGTCCCGATGCGCTGGACGCGTTTGAGCCGGGCCGGGTTGCAGCGGCAGTCAAGAAGCTGGGACTGCGCCATGTAGTGATCACCTCGGTCGATCGCGATGATCTGGCCGATGGTGGGGCTGAGCATATCGCGCAAACGATCCGCGCCGTTCGCCACCAGAACCCCGGAACCACGGTCGAAGTTTTGACTCCAGACTTTCTGGGTAAAGACAATGCGGCGGATATCGTATTCGAAGCCGCCCCGGACGTTTTCAATCACAATTTGGAAACCGTTCCACACCTGTACCCGACGGTCCGTCCCGGCGCGCGCTACTATACATCGCTGCGATTGCTGGACGACGCAAAACGCGCAAACCCCGGAATTTTCAGTAAATCTGGTCTTATGGTAGGGTTAGGGGAAACACTAGACGACGTGCGTCAGGTGATGGATGACCTGCGCGCAGCCAATGTCGATTTTCTGACGGTCGGCCAGTATTTGCAACCGACCCCGAAACACCACCCTATCGACCGTTTCTGGTCGCCGGAGGAGTTCGCCCAACTGGAACAGATCGCCCGTTCCAAAGGCTTTCTACACGTGTCAGCCACACCGCTGACCCGTTCGTCGTTCCACGCGGACGAAGATTTCGCTGCTCTTAAGCAGGCCCGCCAGCGGGCCATCGCAGACGGGGCATAAACCTAACGCAAATGGGAGGGAAACCATGGAAGCGTTAAATTCAATCGTAGGGGCCATCAATGGCGTCGTGTGGGGGCCGCTGATGCTGGTTCTCATTCTTGGCGTCGGCTTCTTCTTGCAGGTCGGTCTGAAATTCATGCCGATCCTGCGCATTGGCACGGGCTTTAGCCTGCTGTTCAAAGGCCGTGAAGGTCAGGGCGAAGGGCAAATCAGCCCGTTCAACGCGCTGATGACTTCGCTGTCGGCGACCATCGGTACAGGTAACATTGCCGGTGTGGCCACTGCTGTCTTCCTGGGCGGTCCGGGCGCTTTGTTCTGGATGTGGATGACCGCCCTGGTGGGCATGGCCACCAAATATGCCGAAGCCGTCTGCGCGGTGAAATATCGCGAGAAAGACGAGCTGGGCAACTATGTCGGCGGCCCGATGTACTACATCAAGAACGGTCTGGGCGCAAAGTGGGCCTGGCTGGGCGTTGCATTTGCCCTGTTCGGCGCAATCGCAGCCTTCGGCATCGGTAACGGTGTTCAGGCCAACGGTGTTGCTCAGGTTCTGGAATCGAACTTCGGTGTGAACACCTCGGTCACCGGCGTAGTTCTGATGGTTCTGACCGCAGCCGTTATTCTGGGCGGCATCACCCGCATCGGTGCGGTTGCTGGTAAGCTGGTTCCGTTCATGGCGATTGCCTACATCATCGCCGGCCTGCTGGTTCTGCTGATCAATATCGGCAACATCGGTCACGCGCTGTCGCTGGTCTTCACCTACGCATTCACCCCATCAGCCGCCGAAGGTGGTTTCGCGGGCGCAGCCGTCTGGGCCGCCATCCGCTTTGGTGTGGCACGTGGTGTCTTCTCGAACGAAGCCGGTCTGGGTTCGGCCCCGATCGCGCACGCAGCCGCCGAGACCAAAGGTCCGGTCAACCAGGGCCTGATCGCTATGCTGGGCACGTTCATCGACACCATCATCGTCTGCTCGATCACCGGTCTAGCGATCATCTCCTCCGGTGCATGGACATCGGGTGAATCGGGTGCGGCATTGACCTCTCTGGCATTCGCAAACTCGCTTCCGGGCGGTGGTCACTTGATCGCAATCGCTCTGTCGATCTTTGCCTTCACCACAATCCTGGGCTGGTCGTTCTACGGCGAGAAATGCGTCGAGTTCCTGCTGGGTGTTAAATCCCTGATGCCTTACCGCGTGCTGTGGATCGTCGCGATCTATTTCGGCGCAACGGCAGATCTGGGCTTCATCTGGCTGCTGGCGGATACGCTGAACGCCATGATGGCTATCCCGAACCTGATCGCCTTGGCGCTGCTGAGCCCGATCGTCTTCAAACTGACGAAAGAGTTCTTCGCCTCGGGCGGCCAATCGGAAGAGCCCGGCGGCTCGCCTGCCGAATAACTTTGGCCTGAAAAACCGGAGGGCCATCCCGGCCCTCCGCCTTTGAAAACAGAATTCCATATCTCGAGGAGAGACGTGATGGCCACGAAAATCCTGCTGCCTATTGATCACACCGACGACCGCTCTTGGAAGAACGCCCTGCCGCTCGCGCTTGAACAGGCAAAGTTTTATGGCGCGGAACTGCACGCGGTTGCCGTCATCCCCGAGATCATCCAGTTGCCGAACCTGCCCGCCAACTATGGCGCTGGCGCCAAAGAGCATGTGCGCGATGCGGTTCAGGCCATCCTGGATCACGGCAACGCCTCCGACGTGGCGATCCACGTCGAAGACGGCAGCGTCTACCGCGAAATCCTAAAGCTGGCCTACAAGGACGGCTTTGACCTGATCGTCATGGCATCGACCAAAGGCGATTTCCCGAATTATGAGATTGGCCCGAACCTGGCCCGTGTCGTGCGTAATGCGCATTGCACCGTGACCGTTGTTCGCGACCAATCCCGCTGATCGAAAGGTTTCTAAGATGACCGAAGTTAAGCGCACGCCATTGCATTCGTTGCATGTTGAGTTGGGCGGTAAGATGGTTGATTTTGCTGGATGGGAGATGCCTGTTCAGTATCCGCTGGGGATTATGGGAGAGCATAAGCAGTGCC
>WQBJ01000044.1 GCA_013032095.1 Ruegeria atlantica
GCACATTTGAGAGCGCTAGGCTAACTGGCGCATATGCAGTTGGGTGCAAGTCCCGACAGAAAGAGAGGCTAACCACCACTTTCACCGCGAGTCATGCGTGCTGCACCGCGAGGTGCAAGGCGAAGCGTTGACAGCGGAATGCGCGGGCCGGGCCATTGAGCCTCGAAAACGAAAGTAAACTCGGATGCGCCGAGACTGTTCAAATGGTCGAAGGCAGCACTTCCCAGCCGTATTGGTGAGGCGAAGGAAGGCATCCCGGGGTCGAAGAACCATGGCACGTTCAGAAGCATTGCACCGGGACCTAGGAGGTCTCCAAACCGCCCCGCTGTCGTGTGGGGCCGCAACGGAAGGAGAAGAAGTTCGAAGCCAATGACGAACGGTTTGGAGAAGTCAGACTCGACCATAGTAGCTGTGAAACCTGCGAACAAAGGGCGGAAACGCCCGGCGGAGCAGATGGAGCCAAGGGTCGGGGCCGAGGGAAATTCGCAAGGCCGAAGCATGTGCCGCGCACAGAAGCGGGTAAGCATGTCACAAGAGGCTGAACGAATACGGCAAGCTGCGAAGAGAAATCCGGATGAGCGACTTAATACGCTCTTTCACCACATCACGGTGCCTGCACTGTCGGAAGCGTTTCACTCGCTCAAGAGTGACGTTGCCGCTGGTGTGGATGGCGTAACGTGGGACATGTATGCCGAAGGGCTGGAAGATCGTTTGGTCGACCTGCACGGACGCCTACACAGAGGAGGAGCGTACCGAGCGCCGCCGGTTCGGCGGGTAAAGATACCTAAGCCGGACGGTGGAAAACGACCGCTTGGCATTGCCACACTGGAGGACAAGATTGTCCAAAAGGCGGTGACGGACACGATTCTGGTACCGATCTATGAATCGGAGTTTCTCGGGTTCATTTATGGATACCCCCTTTCATGTCAAGCGATCATTGAACGGTATGAGCGTGTGATCGGATGCGGTCATTTATCAGGCCTCCGCTTGCGGTGCTTTGAATGACCGCGGGCCGGTATGGTGATGCGCAGAGACGGGTCCAAATCAGCTACAAGGGCTCTGAGGCCGCTAAACCCGTATGGTTTTCCCGCTCTGGATCTCTCCGATCGATCTCCCATGTTATTCGTCGACCTCTTCACACGTCCCGGGTGCCGGGGCGAAGCTTTGCGCGATCTGCGCTTACGCCATCGCCTCCGGGTTCCGATAATTCTCCTGCTTCATCAGCATGGCCCAAATGCCCCGTGCCATTCTATTGGCTAGCGTGATCGCAACCAGCAACTTCGGTTTGCGATCCAGCATTCTGGCCAGCCAGCTTCCCTTGCGAACACCAAACCGTGTCGCCGCCCCGATCACCGACATTGCCCCGATGACCAACAGGCTTCGAATATCCTTCTGGCCCATCTTCGAGACCTTCCCGAGCCGGTCCTTGCCTCCCGTCGAATGTTGTAGCGGTACGAGTCCCAGCCAGGCCGCGAAGTCCCGCCCGCGTTTGAAACAGCTCATGTCCGGGGCAAAGGCCTCGATCGCCAGCGCGGTCTGCTCCCCGACGCCCGGCATGGTCATCAATCTTTTTACCTTCTCAGATGATTTAGCTGCGACCTTGAGTTGGGCGACCAGACCGGAAAGGGGTCGATTGCCGGAGGGGGCAGAATCCTACGCTAAGGCCCATTTTGACAGTTTTCGGCGTGTGCGCCGCATTTCCTGCTATGATCGACCACATGGAGATCGACACAGACCGCATTGACGAAGTTGTTTTGGGGCTATTGTGGTTGACGCTGCATGATGAGTGTCGTGCCTGGAAAGGCCATGACTGGGATGTGATGAACCGATTGTATGAACAAGGCATGATCTACGATCCTGTCAACAAGGCCAAATCGGTTGTCCTGACAGATGAGGGTTTGGCAAAGGCGGAAGAAGTATTTCGCGCCTTGTTTACAAAGCCGGGCGAGAAAGCGGGCTGACCCTATGCAGCCCGGACACGTTGTTTTCGCCATCTGTATTCACCGGTGAGCAGGATATGGGCCCAACCGAGCGGCGAGATATGCGCCAGAAGGTTCGGCAGGCAATCCAATCCGGCCCTTTGCCGCTGTGTTACGGCATCGCTGAGATGTTTTGTGTTCCAATAAAATGTTAAGCAAACAGTAATGTTAAGTTGCAGGCCTCCGGCCTTGCACTGGCAGGCTGCAAAGCCGGAAGCACTCAACATTTCTATGACGATCGTACATCCTTCAAAATCGCAAGCAGCCGGTCGGGGGCGTCCCCAAACGAGCCTTTGGTGACCGCTGGCGGGTTGTTACTGGACAGGATTTCAAGCTTTCCAACGGGATCAGCCCGCAAGTAGATTTCCGTGCTCTGGATGCTGGTATGGCCAAGCCACAAAGAGACCTTTCGGATGTCGCCAGTGGCTTCCAGGGTATGAATCGCAGTACTATGCCTCAACACGTGGGGATGGACCCGCTTGTCAGCTATGGACGGCATCACCTTCGCTGCGGCCTTGGCATGAAGCGTCAGCCGATGCGCGAAGCCATGCCGGCTCATCGCTTTTCCTCTGACGTTCAGGAATAGGTGTGGATCTACACCCTTCGGGCGGACATGAAGCCAGTCGCGGATTGCTTTGGCCGCTTCCTTCCAAAGTGGCAGAATGCGTTCCTTACGGCCTTTCCCCGTGATGCGAACTGTATCGAGATTAGGCTGTCCGATATCTTCCAGCGTCACATTGACCAGTTCCGAGACCCGAAGGCCTGCTGAGTAAGCGAGAAAGAGCATGGCCCGATCTCGCAACCCGGCTATCGTACCAAGGTCCGGCGCTTCAAGCAGAGCCTGGATCTCCTCGCGATCCAAATATCGGACCACCAGTTGGTCATGCTTCTTCATTGGAATGGCATGCACCTGCCGGGCAAGGTCGAGACAGGAGGGTAGACGGTATTCGAGATACCGGAAGAAGGACTTGATTGCTGCCAGGCGAACATTGCGGGTGCCGACACTGTTGCCACGATCCTTTTCGAGATGTTCGAGAAAGTCGAAGATCATATCCACCGTTAGTTGTTCGACCGTGATGACGCAAGGCCTGATCTTGAGGCGTCCGGCGATATAGCAAACCAGCAGCATGAGACTGTCTGCGTGGCTTGTGATCGTGTGACGGCTGGCATTGCGCTGCCTCGGCATGTGTTCACGAAGGAAACTGGACACGAGGGGTGCCATATCTGTCATGAGATAACCCTCCCAATATATGACGTCTCGGCGTTTTCCGCGATCTGCTTAAGCAGGACTGGGGTGGCGTGGATATACCAGTACGTCGAGGACACACTGACATGGCCAAGATAAGTCGAAAGGGCAAGAATATGTCGACTGACATTGTCCCGATCACTGGCTATGGCCTGCTCGAGCGACCTGACTGCGAAGCGATGCCGCAAGTCGTGAAGTGTCACCCCACGCTCTCCCTTGCCTCTGCGTAGCCCTGTGGCACGCGCGAGTTTGATGAACATGCCAGTCAGGGTGTCGGGGCTGATCGGTTTGCCGCCCGAAAGAACAAACAGGTTATCGCTTGCTGCGCCAAGATTTTTGCGATGTTCGAGGTAATGTTGCAATGCATCACGGGTGCTGTCCAACACGGGTACCAGCCTCGACTTCGCGAATTTGGTCTCACGGACCAATAATCCGTCTTCGGTGATGTCGGATAACTGTAAAGCGCAAGCTTCCGCACGTCTCAGTCCTGTAACCGCAATCAACCCAATGATGCAGTACATTGTGTGCGATGTGATGGAGCCAGCGGGCAATAGCTGTAAGGCCGCTTCCATCAATCCTCGGATCTGGTCATCGCTTAACAGGATGGGCGAGCGCGTGTGCCTTTGGCGGCGGCCAAGACATTCCATATGCGGGATTTCATGGCGCTCATCTTCAGTGCGAAGCCAAAGCGCAAACCGGCACCCGATAGCCAACCGTCTTCGCGCCTCGTTGATCGATGAGGCTTGTTGCGCCCATCTGATCATCGTGTAGGCACAGATGATATCCTCTCCACAGGCCATGGCCGTATTGGCCCAAGAGGCTAAAATCCGCTCTTCGCGCGCATATCTGTACCCGAGACTACGCTTGTGCGCGACATAGCGCTCAACATGGTCCTTCATATTCATGAGGGATCTCCGATCCAGGGTTGCGCGACCTCAAGCAGCATGGGCGCGTCGGTCTTTGCGTAGATCGTGGTCGTGTCCATCGATTTGTGTCGAAGAAGTGTACTGATAATTTCCAGGGATTGTCCGGACCTTAGCATGTTGGTTGCTGCGGAATGCCTGAAGAGATAAGCCCCCTGCGGGCGCACGTCTTCCAGACCGGCGCGTTTCAACGCACCAATCACGATGCGGGAGATGGCACAGCTGGACCCTAAGCGACGATGTGGGGCCAGTACTCTCAGGAATACTCTGTCTTCTGCGACTCGAGGACGTGACTTCTCAATATAAGCCAGAATGGCATCGCCAACATCCTGTGGGAGAGGGAGCGCTTCCTGGCGCCTCGATTTTCCACAAACCCGGACAAGGGCATTGCGCCAATCGATATCCGCCAGCCGCAGCCCGACAATGTCACCTGCCCGAAGGGCAAGTCTGGACAGCAGTAGCAGGACTGCCTTGTCACGCAAGCCAGCGGGCTTTGTTTCATCACAACAGGCGATCACATGTTCGACCTGATCGGGGCTGATGTAGCGAGGAAGGGAATTCAGTCGCCAGTTTGCAGCGGTTGGAACCGCATCAACGAGAGTTGGCGAACAGATGCCAATTGATGTGAGATAGCGCAAATACATGCGCATGGAACCTGCCAGGTGCGCAGCGACCCCTCTTGAGACCTCGGCATAATGGCTTAACAGCACTTCACGGATTCCTGCCGCGTCATACGAGCGTGGATCCGGACCAAGAGCCAAAACCAGCATTGCGACCCGATGGGAATGGTTCCGGATTGATTGTTCCCCGATTCCGCGATGATTCCGGAGCCATTCCTCGAACGGTCTCAGAAGCAGATCTGTCTCCGGTTCAGGTGTAATCGTCTCAACAGACACCACGCCTATCTCTGCGAGATACTGTAGGAATGTCAGGAATGGATATTCATAGCGGTCGCCACGAAGGCGAGGACGCGGGCTTCTGAATGGTCCGGGGCAAACACAGTCATGGCGCAAGAAACGGTCCAGTATCTTCACGTCAAAATCCGTGATCGAGATGCGCGCTCGATGCAACCAGATCAAAACATGACGACAGGAACTCTCATATTTGTCGAGCGAACTAGAACGGAAACCATCCTTCTTGCAACGCGCCAGAAAATACTTCAGATGGCACAGGTTGGCATCTAACTCATCGAGATGGCGGATGCAGCCTTGATCCTCCAGAAACTGAACAAGTTTCAGCGCGCCGGTCAGAAATGCTCGCTTGTTTGAGCCGCACATTTTTAGCCGCTCACCTTCCATGCCAGAACAGTGACAATCGTGGCGACGGAAAGCACACAATACAGCGTCATCAATACAATGAAGAGGAATGCCGCAAAGGTCGAGCCAGATCAGAAAGTGTCGCGCTTCGCGTTGGTCTTTAAAAAATCGGCATTCGGATAAACCCAACGGACGCAAGTGCCGTACAAAAGCGTCAATAATATCGGCAGAAGAACCAAAGCCTGATTTTGAACATGCAATGGGTGGGGTTGGGTGGTTCATATCTGTCTCCCTCCTGTTGGACTACGTGGAGAGAGAAGCATATAGAAATGTTGAGTGCTTCCGGCTTTGCAGCCTGCCAGTGCAAGGCCGGAGGCCTGCAACTTAACATTACTGTTTGCTTAACATTTTATTGGTAATGTTGAGCTCAACATTACCAATAGATGATGATGGCAGCCAGTAAGTTCAGTCCGGCCATGCGGTAGTGCTGGGCCTCGGCGGTGCGATCCCGGATTTCACCCTGTCGCCCAATTCTCAGAGCGTTTTTCAAAGCGTGATGCGCCTCGCCTTTGTTCAGCCCGATCTGCGCCCTGCGCTGCATACCCGCATCGAGCAGCCATTCAATGATGAACAGTGTCCTTTCGACCCGACCGACCTCTCGAAGAGCAAGAGCCAGTTCATGTTGCCGGGGGTACGAGGCAAACTTCTTCAGCAACTGGCTGGGTGGCATGATACCAGCCGCCATGGTGGCCACCGCTCGCAGAATATCCGGCCAGTTTTCGGTGATCAAACGCTGCTTGATCTTGCCACCGACCATGCCCCGCAGTTCTTTCGGGGTGCTTGTCGGGTCGAAAGCATAAAGCTTTTTCGAAGGCAGATCCCGGATGCGCGGAATAAATCGGTAGGCCAGAAATGCTGTGACGGCAAAGACAAGATCAGTGAAGCCGCCGGTATCGGCATATTGCTCTTTGATTTTTCTTCCGGCCTTGTTCATCAGCAGGCCGTCCAGAATGTACGGTGCTTCGCTCACGGTTGCCGGGATGTTCTGGGTTGCGAATGGGCCGAACTGATCTGACACATGGGTATATGCCTTTAGCCCCGGCTCAGAGCCGTATTTGGCATTGATCAGATTCATTGCTTCACCGTGACGGGTGGTCGGGAAGAACTGCCCGTCGCTGGACGCGGTTTCCCCGACACCCCAGAACTGTGCCATGGGAAGTTTTGACTGTGCCTCAATGACCATCGCAAGCGCACGATTGATCGCCTCGCTTTCCATATGCCAGCAAGAGATGCGTGAGAGCTGGAAGAAGTTATGCGTATCCGTCGCATCCGCCATCTTGCTCAGCCCAAGATTCAGACCTTCGGCGAGCAGAACATTCAGTAGGCCTGTCTTGTCTTTGCAGGGTACACCCGTCCTGAGATGCGTGAACGCTTCTGTGAACCCGATGTCGTGATCAGCCTCCTGTAACAAGTCGGTGATCCTGACATCCGGAAGCCGATTATACAGATCAAGAATGAGCGCGTCGGCTTCAGCTGGAACAGCGGATGTCAAACGCTCCGTTATCAGGACGCCATTTTCGATGGACCCACCTGGTATCGCGCCTGTTCTGGCCGCCTTGGCCAGCCGT
Source organism: Ruegeria atlantica (assembly GCA_013032095.1). Taxonomy (GTDB): domain Bacteria; phylum Pseudomonadota; class Alphaproteobacteria; order Rhodobacterales; family Rhodobacteraceae; genus Ruegeria; species Ruegeria atlantica_E. Next base: position 7,033 of record WQBJ01000044.1, read on the forward strand.
TGCAGACCCTCAGCCAAGCGCGCTTTGCGATCTTCAATCCATGTTTCAGGTTCAAACGGCATAACCAGTTTCGGAACATTCTGGGCAATCTCGACCGGAACCAAAGCCTCTTTCAGGTCACCGTATCTGCGAGAACTGGCCAGCCAGATATCGCCGGATCGGAAGGCGTCACGAAGATGGCTCATCACGGCTACCTCCCAAAGCCTGGGTTCATCTTTACCCGCGCTATTGAGGTGACGTCGCCATTTCGGCGCCGCGCGAAGAAAGGAAAGAGGACGGGCAAAGTCATTCGCAGAGCTTGCAACAATCTGTGCCGCCTTGAGCAAGGGTTCGGCAACAGGTGCAGCACAAATATCAAGCGTTCGCAACATACGCGGGGCATATCGCCGGAACCGGTGATAGCCATGAACGACATGCGCCATCGGGTCAGCCGCCAACGTATCTGTCAATCCAGCCGCGGTCGCGACCAATGCTTCGAGTTGAGGCCAGCCACAGGAAGATGCCGTAGCAGCGTCAAGAGATGCGTCATCCCCCTTTGCTTCCAACAGCGCCGCGCCGAGGTCCTTGAAGGAGCAAAGCGTTTCATGCAATGCGGATTTCGCATCCGCAATTTGTGCAGCGCATAGTTTCTTCGCATCTCGCCATGTTTTCCCAACGATCCGATCATGCGTTTCCACGACTGCATCGGCAATGGCGCTTTGCCATTCCAATGCGCAAACTGCGAGGATTGCCAAGCGACGGTCGCCCGAGATATCGCGCAAGTCACTCGCAAAGTATCGTTCTCCCTGGCGGCGTAGCCGAGCAATTCGGTGCGGGGGCACACCGGCGAGTGCGCTCGAATTCAACTTCAGGCCTTGCAGAAATTCCAGCCGATCAAGCAGGCGATTCACGTCAGCAGAATTCTGACCAACCTCAAATTGACGCAACCAGACAAAGCGGGTGATATGCCCGTCCACCTCCTCCGACAAGAGTGCATCCAGCTTGGTGCAAATTTCATCATCTAGTCGGTCAACAATACGGGCATCGATCCGGCGCTCGGCCGCGACAAGCACATCGGCGCAGAGGCGTTCAATGACCGTCACGCCGGGTAAGATGGTTTGGGTAGCGCGGCACTGTTCGACAAATCGCTTTGCCAAGCCTTCGTTCGAACGTGCCAGCTCAGCTTCAGATGTCAGCCATGCCTTCAGATCCCGCGCACCCTGACCGGCAAACATTTTGAACCCGTATGTGTCCCGCAAAATTGCCAGATGTTCGTGGCGGGTTTCTTCGCGGATTGCGTAGTCGATCAAGTCCTCAGGTCGTAGCCCAAGTTGAGCTGCCAGATATCTTGTGATCGGTTCCGGGATAATTTCCCCTGGTGCTAGCAGCCGCCCCGGATATCGCAATGCGCAAAGCTGAAGCGCGAAGCCAAGACGATTGTGAGGACGGCGGCGGCTGTCAATGATTTCCAGATCATCATCTGCCAGAGTGTAATGGCGCAGGATCGTGGCTTCATCGGTCGGCAGGTCAAAAAGCGCGGCCCTTTGGCGCGCGGTTAAAATAGTTCGGCGAGGCATGAAAACCTTTCTGGAATGTCTGAGAATGTGTGTCCGTAAGAGGAGCGCTGAACGGTCAGTTCTCTGTCGACCCAACGCCCTCAATGAATCCGGAACAAAGATTGTCTCGTATAGATGGTACGATGAAAATTGCAATGAAGGGGGGTTATACGTACACATGTTGCCATGAAACCCACACTCATCGGATACGCCCGTTGCTCAACTGACGGTCAGGACCTCACCGCTCAGAAACAGGCTTTGGAAAGACTCGGCGTGGCCCCTGGTCGCATCTATACCGATCACGGCCTGACCGGCACGAGCCGCGCTCGTCCCGGCCTTGATCAGGCAATCGCCGCTGTACGCGAGGGCGATACACTTGTCGTACCCAAACTCGACCGGCTGGCTCGATCCGTTCCCGATGCCCGCGCCATCGCCGATCAGCTCGAAACCAAAGGCGTCAAGCTCGCCCTCGGTGCTTCCGTCTATGACCCAACAGATCCCATGGGCAAAATGTTCTTCAATATCCTCGCCACCTTTGCCGAGTTCGAAGCCGATCTCATCCGCATGCGGACCCGCGAAGGCATGGCCATCGCCCGCGCCAAAGGCAAACTGCGGGGCAAGCAACCTAAGCTATCAGACAAACAACAACAGGAACTCTACCGCATGCACGCCACCGGAGATTACTCCATCAGCGATCTGGCCGAAGTGTTTTCCGTGTCGCGCCCAACCGTCTACAGAACCCTCAAGAGAACTGAGACAAGCGACCGTTAGATTTCCATGAAAGCACAGACATGGCCATCACTTGCTGCTCAACTTGAGCTTTCCAAGCAACTCTTTGGTGCAACCGGCCCAAAGCGGTTGCAAAGTTGGTTTGACGATCAATTTGCTCGCATAGATGATCCTGCTTTTGCGCGGCTATTCTCTGAACACATCGCACTGCCAGGGATCGCGGAACAAGATTTCAACCACCGCCATGTGAGGTCTCGAAACGGTTCACTCCTCGGTGGTATTCGGTTTTTTGGTGGTGACACCGCACGACCATTTGTCGAGATCATTGCACATACATTTCCAGAAAATGTTGAAGGAATTGAAGCGCTAGCCAATCTCGTGGCTTCTGAATGGCAAGCGTTCAAGCCTCAACACTTCCGGTTGCTTTTAGCACCTGAACAACTGAATTCGTTTGACGGCACACGTCCCGCCCTGATTGACATGAGTATTCATGCAGCACAATACAAAAACATACGAAGGCCCATTGGCCGCGTCGTGCTTGCACCGTTCGAGACAGCCAATGCTGCTATTGAACTCGTTGAACAGCGATACCTTGATGTTGCAGAACATGACCCCGAACTTGCCCGAAACATCTCTGCTGCTGACCCCCAGGATATGCGAATTTGGCATGACGCAGGACTGGTTCGCGCAATAACCGCGTGTGACAGAACAGTGGGTCTACTCGCCATCGCCCCAAGTGCCGTTGAATGGATCGACGGCGACGAAGTGACTGAAGAGGTTATCACTACCCCTCACATAGGAAATGGCTATGCTGCGGAAGCCCAAAAAGTCTGGGCTGCTAATGCGAATGACCAAAACCGACTGCTCGTAGGTACGATAGATCGACTAAACCCTGCATCTCGCAGGACAGCAGAGGCCGTAGGACGCAAAGCAATTCTAAATTACACGTTCATCAGTACCTCAGTTGAACCTCAGACTACCAAAAGCCCTTAACGTAGGATTCTGCCCCCTCCGGCAATCGACCCCAAGTTCGCGAAACGGAACCGATTAAAGTAAGAGGAAGCTTCTTTTTCTGTCGATTTTCACTCTGGAAAAGGACAGAAACCGATGCTTTCCAACGGCAAGACCCGCGCACTGATCGCGACCCTCAAATCCCACATTCAGACCCGGACCCTCGATACGCGCCAGCTGAGCGCCGTGATGACCGAGAACCTCGGCGGTACCGATGCCAGCGGGGCATGGGACTGGCGTCTGGCTTTCGACCTGATGCAGATCGCCGCCGGCCGCGCGGTGCGGATCAACGTCAAAAACCCGCAGCACACTCTGGCGCAGCTGACCGGTCTGATGGGCCGCCTGCCCACAGAAACCCGTCGCTCCGAGCGCCAGGTTCAATTGCAGCAGTTCAGCACGCCGATCGACCTGGGTTTTGTCGTCTCATTTGCCGCGCAGATCCGGAAAGATGACCTGGTGCTGGAACCCTCGGCCGGTACCGGCACTCTGGCCGTGATGGCGGCGGGGCAGGGGGCAAGCTGCTGCTCAACGAGTTGGACCCCCAGCGCCGTGCGCTGTTGCAGGCGGCAACCGGACAGACCGTCAGCGATCATGACGCGGAATTCATCGCCGATCTGATCGAGGAAGGATCTGCACCTACCGTCGTTCTGATGAATCCGCCCTTTGCGTCCAGCGCCACCCGCTCCGATTCGACGATTGCGGCACGGCATGTGCTGTCGGCCCTGAAGGCGTTGCGTCCGGGTGGGCGCCTGGTCGCCATCGTGCCGGCATCGGTCTCACCTGCAGGCGATGCAGGTCTGTGGCGCAGAATCTGCGCGCTGGCATTACCGGTACTGCGCCTGCACCTGCCGCGGGCTGCGTTTCGCAAGATGGGCGCATCGGTCAGCACCGATCTGCTGATCCTGGACAAGTCCGGGGCAGGGGAGGGGGCAGAGGCTGCAGTCTTTACCTGCCCGGATCTGGAAACCGCGCTGTCGCTCCTGCAGGGCAAATGCCCACCGCGGCCGCAGCTGGCGGCAGTAAAGGCTAAAACCCCCGCCCGCAGCATCAAGCCCGTACCCGCGTCACAATCCGCTGCGCGCGGGCGGAAACTGATGCTTCCGGGAAATTCCGCGCGGAACGCAACCGCGACCGTTCCCCTGCAGATGACGCATCTGGAGACACCGCGCGTCAATGCGCCGGTCTCCAGCGTCTATGCCAGCTACGCGCCGCAGCGGATCTCGATCGAGGGCGCGCAGCCGCACCCCTCACCCCTGGTGGAAAGCCTTGCGATGGGATCGGTTCACCCGCCATTGCCGAAGGGTGAAGTGCTGTCGCTGCCGGAAAAGCTTGTTACCGAAGGCGTTCTGTCTGAGGCGCAGCTGGAAACCATCCTGATGGCGGAGACGTCATTCTCGATCGACCTGCCCGGCCGGTTCATCCGCACCGATGATGACGGGCTGGTACGCGCGGATGACGCACAGGGCGCGGTGACGTTTCGCCAGGGCTATTTTCTCGGCGATGGCACAGGCTGCGGCAAGGGCCGCCAGGTGGCCGGCACGATTCTGGCCGGGTGGCTTGCAGGCCGTCGCAAGGCCCTGTGGGTGTCGAAAAGTGCAACCCTGATCTTATCCAGACTCTGTGAATCTGTATCAACTTCGACCTTATACAGCATAGTTGACTTGGGTTTACGAAAAGGCACGATGTTGTGCAGTCATCGCATTCTCTGTCGGCTTAAGCCGACAGAGAATGCGATTTCGCTTTTTTTCGGAGGACCATGCCAGAACTGTATTTTACTGATCTTGCCGCGCTGGCGTTGCCTGTGACCGTTGATGACGTCGAAGTTCGGTTGTCCAAATCCGAAATAACTAGCGCTCAAGACCTCGGCCTTGTCGATGGTATGCCATTTATCCTCGGATCTGACGGAACCTACGATCACGATCTCAACCGCTTCTTCCGCTCCTGTCCGACAATTGGAGTGCTTTCGCCGAACAGTTGGCGTGCGTATGCCCATGACATTTTAATCTGGATGCGCTTTCTTTCGGAGCGCCGCGGTGGAAAATCGGTCTGGGCAGCGGATCGCAATGACATCGCCGCATTTCACAAGGCTCGCCGTCTGTCCGAGCCACCGCACCGGATAACGGCATCTTCCTGGAATCGTTCAATAGCTGCGCTGGACAAGCTTTACCGATGGGCTGTCGAGGAAAAACTGATCGGGCAGACACCTTTCACATACAGGCAAATGTGGGCGCGTTCGACCAACGGCACATCTTTTGGCGTATCTGCAAACATAGCACGCGAGAAAGCGGCACGAAAAAGTAAGACGCGCTTTCTTTCACTTGATCGCTATCTTGCCTTTCGAGATGTGGGCCTGCGCGGGCGATTGCCTGATGGGAATGAAGATCCAACTTGGCGTGGACGCAATGGCGAGCGAAATGCGCTCTTTGCTGAACTTCTTGTGACGACTGGCTTGAGGTTGCAGGAGGCGTCCAGTCTGCTGTCGGTTGAGTTGCCGGTTCCAAAGGACAATGGAGAGCATCGCTTAATTGCTTTTGGACTCGCGTCTGCGACGGGTAAAGGTAGCAAGGGCCGCGAAGTCAGGTTGCCAGCACGGCTGATCAAACAGTTGCGCGACTACGTGTTGATTGAACGAAGTAACAGCCTCTCCCGCTTGCAGCAGCGTCGGACAATAGAACGGATTGAGCGAAAGCTGTTTGTAGTAGATCATGATCGCAACTCAATTCAACTGGTTGACGCCAGCGGGACAACAAGGGTCCGTGTTGATAGCCTCAAACCTGATGAGCGCCGCCGCCTGATCTGGAGCGAGACCATGGACCCAGTGGCGTTGTGGTTGACCGAAGGCGGGCTTCCCATGCCGGTGTCCGCGTGGCAAGCGGTGTTTACGCGTGCTTGTGACAGATGCAGGCGCTTCGGGTTAGATATTGACGTGACACCACATGTGCTGCGTCATACTTTCGCCGTCCACATGTTGGCCTTGTTGCTGAAGGAACAGACAGCTTGGCTTCGGGAAGACCGCTCAAACTGTTTACATCCAGCTTATCGACGTCTGATCGGGGATCCATTGCTCAAGCTTCAGCGCCTCATGGGGCATAGCCGCATCGAGAGCACATACATTTACCTCGACCACTTGGACGAGTACCAAGTGTTGATAGATAGCGCCATCGATCAGTGGGGGCTCGAAGTAGTGCAGGTGGGGCAAGTGAAATGATCTCGCGAGGCAGACGCGCTACCTTCCCCGGGCCTTCGGAGCGAGGAGGTGATGGGAACAGCAGTCTGGTGAACCTATCCAATGGGCAAGATCCTCGTTGCTTCAGAGTTCCCGTACAGGACGGTGGTGATTATCTGGTTGATCTGCGGGAATGGGAAAACGTGGCGTTGGCCAGTTCTGTTGCCCCAGCACTGCATGAATATATTCGCCAGATGGGTCCGGCACCTATCCGCCGAACGCTTTATTGCAGGCTCTTGGATTTACGTCGGTTCTGGCGGTTTCTTGATGCAACCGAAACAGAAATCGATAGCCTTGAAAGTATTACTGCCGAGCTTGTCAACCGATACGAAAATTGGTTGATCCAGACAACTCCGAGCCCGAACAGTGCCAGGCGGATTATCGGCCCGTTGATTCAGGTGCTGAGAATGGCGATCCAGCTACACAAGGGACGTTACTCTACGGACCTTGAGCATCGTCTTGGCTGGGTCTCCAGGATCAAGTCTGTTCAGAGCCGCCCTCGCGACGCATATAGCAAACGTGAGGCTGCAGCCTTGCGGGCCGCCGCCCGGCAGCAGATACGGCTGGCACAGGATCGCGTGCTTCCGAATGGGATGAAGCCGGAGCCCAGACCGGATATCCAGATGCGACCAAGGTTGCTTGGATTTTACAATGACCTTCTTGTTGCTGTGGACCGGGAAGGAGCGATGCCTGTACGCAGCCGCCAGTTCCGTTTGCTGAAATGTGGGCTACAAAACAACCGACTTCCTAATTTGAGCAGTGAGATGCTCCACGGGTCCCTTTACCTTACAGCCAACGATATTGTTGCTTTCTTTAGTCTTTTGTCGCTTGAAACTGGTATGGAAATTGAGTGCCTGCGGTCTCTGACGGTGGATTGTTTGCAAAACCCATCGCAAGGTTATGTCGAGATCGAATATTGCAAACGCCGTTCTCGAAATAATGAATGGAAGCGCCTGCGTGTAAGAGATGGTGGAAGCTCAACGCCCGGCGGCATTATCCGCTTGGCTATCAAACTGACTAAACGCGCCCGTCGTTACCTAGATACTGACGCGCTTTGGGTATTTTGGGACGGGCAAAGGTTACGATCAGGCAAAACAAGCAGGGATGCTGTAAAAGCCTTCGCAGCGAACAACGGTCTCACCAGTGATGATGGGGATATACTCAATCTTGAACTTTCACGGCTGCGCAAGACGCATAAAGCGGAACGCTATCTACGAACCCATGGGCAGTTAGACGACTTTGCGGTTGGACATTCAGTGCCAGTCGCTGCCAACCACTACGCTGATATCCCAGCTCTTCGACATGTGCATGAGCAAACTATAGCAGAGGCATTGCAAGATGCGTTTGAAGATGCCCTCAAGCCGAGGTTGGTACATCCGAATGATGAAATGGCTGATGGTAATAGTATAGGGACATCAGATCCAACGAATGCCAGATCAGTTGATCCAACAATAGTCGATGGCGCCTCAGACGTTTGGCTGGCTCATTGCGGTGGCTTTTATACCAGTCCGTTCGGGCCCAAGGGTGTTGCTTGTCCAAGCCCTTTTTGGGGCTGTCTTGAATGCAAGAATGCTGTGATCACCGTGCGCAAATTGCCAGCCTTGATTGCGTTCGAAAACTTTATGGTCAATCAGCGGACTGTGTTGGAAGCAGAGGAATGGTCTAAACGGTTCGGTCGTGCCTACTATCGCATAACAGCCCAGATTTTACCTGCTTTCCCCGAGGAAACCATTGATGAAGCCCGCAAGTTGGCACTGACGGCTGGCGAAGACCTCATTTATCTGCCCGCGGAGGTTAGATGATCCTGAAACATCAACCTGAACCCAGAATTCGCCCATCAGCGTTACTGCAACCAAATGCCGACGCCGTCGTTTTAGGATCGATGCCTCTTCGGGAAGATATTGATCGTGGGAATCTATCCCGGTTCGGCGATGATATATGGGAAATGGCACCAGCTGTCTTCAACACACGATTGTGCGGTTCAACTCTAGCACTTGACTTCACAGTGATTAGCTGTCCGACCGAGCGCCTTCTCGCTAAAGAGTATATCTTTGCCAGACTCAATGTCCGTTTGGGGAGCAAACGGTTGCAGTTGAACCCTGCATCCGCTCGGGACACGCTCTCTAAGCTCCGAAAATTTACGGAGTTTATACGCAACAGACATGGCCAGCTTGATCTGTCCCTGGTCGATCAGCGATCGATCGATGCATATCTCGTTTACTTGAAATCGACATTGAGTGCTGGTGACTCCGTAATTAGCAAATATCTCAAGTCGGTATTAGACTTGTGGTTGTTAAAGTCTTACCTGAGTCGCGGTGGTTTGACGTTCCTTCCTTGGGGCGGGCGCCCGTTAAGTCTCGTCGCAGGTTGCAGGCAGAGAAGACATGAGAACGCCACACCACGTATCCCTGAACCGGTGATTGGTAAACTGTTGCACTGGTCATTAAAATACGTCGATTTGTTTTCTCAGGACATCTTTGCTGCCCGAACTGAGCTTGTCGAACTCGAGCGAAATCATTCGCAACGATCACTCCGTCGAAAAAACGATGTAGTGGAGCGTGTCGATGCTTGGATTGAGGCGCGTCGAAAGGCGGGGCGCGGCATCCCGGTATGGAATGATCCAGATCAGATGAGCGGGCGTGCCCATAAACTGTCGCGCCTGAACGGTCTAAGAGGCGAAGTTATCAATCTGAAGCTGATAACCCTACAGACTGGCCTGAACGCCCAGACAATACAGGAAAATAAATACGCGCTTTCCATCATTCACGAGGCTGCGGGTGAGTTGGGCCTTGAGAAAGGAGGTATGGATACACCTATCTCGATCGATCCCGACAGCGGACTTCCATGGCGCACCCGTTTCGACCCATACAACCTGCTTTTGGAGGAAAAGAACCTTCAAACCGCTGCCTTCATTTTGTGTGCCTACTTGACGGGTATGCGTACTGGCGAAATCCAGGCAATGCGAACCGGTGCGTTGCGGTGCTCACGCACTACTGACGGACTCGTGGAACGGCTGGCATTGCGCAGCAGAGTACACAAAGGCAGAGACGCTCGGGGTGAAGAGGCAGAATGGATCACTATTGCTCCCGTCGATCGTGCCATTGCCGCCGTTGAAACTCTGGCGGATTACCATCGGCGTCAGGAAAACGGTGATGATCTGTGGTTCATACTGGGCAGGGCCTCAAAAGTTCCTAGTCGAGGTATCCCCAATATTGTCCGCGGTATCAACCGACTGCGCGCTACCATTGATCAACGCTATGGTACAATTGAAGAGCCGGTGTTCCCACCGGTCGAAGGGCAGGCGTGGAATTTTAGCATACGACAGTTCCGGCGAACACTTGCCTGGTATATCGCGAACCGACCCTTCGGCGTTGTGGCAGGAAAAATTCAATATAAGCATGCTTCTGTTGCCATGTTTGACGGCTATGCGGGCTCATCAGTCTCCGGATTCCGGCGGGAGGTGGAACAAGAGCGTGCTCTCGGGCAACTCGAAGATATCGTCGAACATTATGAAAATCATCTCGCTGCAAAGCCCAAAACAGGTCCTGCAGCTAGTCGTTTGTCAGCTGAGTTTGACCATGTCCGGCAGGAACTCAACGCTTTCCCCGGACGTATCGCCGATAATAGCAGGGTAAGGGCGATGCTGTCGCATCTGGCGCGAAACTTGCACGTTGGTCACCTGACTGACTGCTTTTTTAACCCTGCTACTGCGCTTTGCATCGCCAAAGACAATGACGTAAGGAAAACCCCGGCATTCTCGCGATGCGCTCCCGATAGGTGCCCAAACTCTTGTCTAACGCAACGACATTTGCCTGTATGGGAAGCACAAATTGCCGAAAATGAGTCATTGCTGAAAACCAAACGTTTGTCGCAACTTCAGCGCGAAGCTCTGAAGAATGATGGAGAGAGAATGCGCAAGCTGATCGCCCCCCTGAAAGATGCGAGAAACCAATGAAACGGCAGGTCAGAGGTTCTCGTGATGAGGCGTTGAGTGCTGCCATGGACCGTCTCCTCGAAGGAAAACCGGTTAAAAGTGACGGTCGCCTGACCATTGCAAACCTTGCCCGCGAAGCGGGTGTCAGTCGGGCAACCGCTAACCGAGCAACGAATATCCTAACCAAGTTTCGTCAGGCGGTGGAACAAAAGCGTGTAATGGAGCAAACCACCAACAGTGCCCCATTATCGTCCGAAGATGAAAGGCGGATAGCTCATGTCCGTGCTCAGCAAATCCAAGCGCGAGCGTTATTGAGTGAAGCGAACTAAAATTTCCCTTCAATTGATGAATTGTTTTCAAATCCGCCGTTGTGACCGCACATCCTTTGACGCTTGGTGAAAATCTTGGGGCTGTTGGTGGCATTGAGTGAAGCGTGCGATCGCGTTGGAAAACCTACCAAGGTAGAAGTTGCGGGGATGTGCTGTTGCCTATGGGAAAGAGGATTGATGGGATGCACACGTTGGGCACCGTCAAGTGTGCCGGCCGAGTGCATGGCGGTTGTAATTGGGGGTGCCTATTTCCCGGACCGGCGAACGATAGCGACGTTTCGGCGAATGAGGCAACAAGTTGCCACAGTAGCGGTCGAACGGGAGAAGCTTTAGCGCTAAAATGCTCTGTTAAGAGGATGCAGGAGCCTATGTTCAGTGTTGTGAGTTCCCGTTTCTTGCCGTATTTTCTCATTGTTTGTCCATTTTTCCGAGGCGAGGCATGCAGACCGACATAATGACGATCAAGGAAGTCTCGGCCTATCTGAAGATAACGGAGAAGACCGCCTATCGACTGACAGCAGAGAGGAAGATCCCAGGCTTCAAAGTAGGGGGCGCTTGGCGCTTTAGAAAACAAGAGATTGATGAGTGGATTGACGAACGAATGAAGGACGGCGGGGCGAGCTACTAATGCTTCTGGACAACAAGAAGAACGGCAAAGTCGGCGACGCTCTGCGTGAACATTTGAACGCGGGTTCGCGATTGTCAGTGATCTCGGGACTGTTCTCGATCTACGGATTTGAATCTCTGAAGAGTGAACTGAAGGGGCTGGACACGTTCCGCCTTATCCTGGCTCAAGAGCCGTCAAACGACATGGCTGACGGAAAGACCGCTGCGCTGGCGGGTGATGAATTCGAACTACGGTTTCGGAACCGCCTCGATCAGAACCGCATAGCCAAAGAATGCGCTAAGTGGCTCTCTGAGAAAGCGGATATCAAGGTTGCGAAGAACCCTCGCGCATTCGGGCAGAACCTCTTGCTTGCTCAAGGCAAAGATGGCGCTGCCATCGGCATTCAAGGAAGTTCGGAGTTCACATCAACTGGCTTCGGTTACTCGGAATCCAATCGGTTCCACATGAATATGTGCGTTAAAGATGCGCCGAGTATTCAAGCGATGCTGGAGTGGTTCGAAACGATTTGGAACGACCCTTCTACCGTCGAAGACGCCAAGTCTCTACTTCTGGAAAGGCTGGAAAAGCTCGTCTCGGATCAGACGCCAGAGTTCATCTACTTCCTAACGCTTTTTAACATCTTCAAGGACTTCCTCGAAGACATCGATGAAGAGAACATCATCAAGTCGAAGACTGGTTTCAAGGATACCATCGTTTGGAACAAGCTTTATAAGTTCCAGCGGGACGGTGTCCTTGGTGCAATCGACAAACTCGAAAAATATAACGGCTGCATCATCGCGGACAGTGTTGGCCTTGGTAAGACATTCGAAGCACTGGCGGTCATCAAGTACTATGAACTACGCAATGACCGCGTGCTTGTCCTGTGCCCTAAGAAACTGCGGGACAACTGGACGGTTTATACGGTCAACGACAAGCGTAACTTGCTCGCCGCGGATCGATTTAACTATGACGTTCTGAACCACACCGACCTGACCCGGTTGCAAGGCCGGTCAGGAGAGATGAATCTCGAAACGCTAAATTGGGGAAATTATGACCTTGTGGTGATCGATGAATCCCACAACTTCCGGAACTCCAGCTCGGCTAAGGAAGGCCTTACCCGCTATTCCCGACTGATGGATGAGATCATCCGCTCGGGCGTCAAGACGAAAGTGCTGATGCTCTCGGCAACGCCCGTGAACAACCGCATGAATGACCTGAAGAATCAGGTTGCCTTCATCACGGAAGGTATTGATAGCGCCTATAGTGAGCAAGGCATCGGCAGCATTGAGGAAACGCTGCGAAAGGCGCAGACGCGCTTTAACAACTGGCTGCGCCAAGAAGAGAGCGAAAGGACTGTCGAAGCCCTGCTCGACGGCATGAACTTTGACTATTTCAAGCTACTCGACCTGCTGACTATTGCGCGGTCGCGAAAGCATATCGAGAAGTACTACGATGTAACGGAAATCGGCTCGTTTCCTGAACGCCTTCAGCCGATCAACATAAAGGCTGACATCGATACTCAGGGGCAGTTCCCGCCGCTGCGTGAGATAAACCGTACTATCCGTAAGCTAAACCTGAGCGCCTACTCGCCGCTAAAATATGTGCGGGCAGATAAGCGGGAAGAGTACAGCCGCAAATACGATGTGAGGGTCAAGGGCGGTCAGTCGGTGTTCCGTCAGATCGACCGTGAACAAAGCCTTATCCACCTGATGCGCGTGAACTTACTCAAGCGCATGGAAAGTTCGATAAACTCCTTCGGCCTGACGTTGGAGAAACTGCTCGGCGAGGTCGAAAGCCTGCTCGACAAGCTGGAGCGCCACAGTTCCGAGGACATCGAAGAACTCGGAATCGAGGATGTAGAAACCGATGATCCAGACTTCGATGCCTACCTGATAGGGCGCAAGGTGAAGGTGCTCATCAAGGATATGGACGAGCATCGCTGGCGTCAGGATTTGCAGGAAGACCGCGCCAAGCTCACCGAGTTGCTGGACGAAGCCCGCAAGATTGAAGCGGGCCGTGATGCAAAACTCCACGGATTGCGCGACTTGATCGCCGAAAAGTGCAAGAACCCGATCAACGCAGGCAACCGCAAAATCATTGTTTTCACAGCATTCAGCGATACAGCAAATTACCTTTACGAAAACATCGCTGGATGGGCGCAGGATACGCTCGGCATCAACGCTGCGCAGATCACGGGGAGCGGCACGAACAAGACGAACATGCCAGGGCAAAGCAGTAACTTCGACAGTCTACTTGCGTCCTTCTCCCCCGTCTCGAAGGAGCGGTCGAAGATTGATGAAGGAGCGACGGAAGAGATCGACTTACTTATCGCTACGGACTGTATATCTGAAGGCCAGAACCTTCAGGACTGCGACTACCTCATCAACTATGACATCCACTGGAACCCCGTGCGGATCATCCAGCGCTTCGGTCGTATCGACCGTCTAGGCTCGAAGAACGATGTCATTCAGCTCGCCAACTTCTGGCCGAATATGGAGTTGGATGAGTACATCAACCTGGAAGCGCGAGTGAGCGGTCGTATGGTGCTGCTCGATATCTCAGCCACGGGTGAAGAGAACGTCATCGAGCAGGATAGCGCAGGCCAGATGAAAGATTTGGAGTATCGGCGCAAGCAACTCGAACAACTCCAAAAGACGGTCGTTGACCTTGAAGATATGTCGGGCGGCGTATCGATTGCCGATCTGACGCTCAACGACTTCCGCATGGATTTGTCGGCCTTCATGAAAGAGAACCTGGGCATTCTGGAAAGCGCCCCGACAGGTCCCTTCGCGGCCGCGACACTTGACCATGCGCTCAGGCTGGAAGGCCTGCCTGCGGGCGTGATCTTCTGCCTGAAGAATGTGGGCAAGCCCGTCAGCAACAATGAGGGCTACGCGCTTGCACCCTACTATCTCACCTATGTGAGCGATGACGGGCAGGTGAGCCTCACCTTCACGCAATCGAAGAAGGTGCTCGATGTCTTGAAGAAGCACGGCCTCGGCAAGCGCTCTGTGGATCCAGAGGCCGTCGCCCGCATGAACGCCACGACGAAGAACGGGCGCGACATGAGTCACTACCGCGCCTTGCTTGAGGCCGCCGTTGCAAACGTGGTCGGCAAGGCTGAAGAAAAAGGCGTCGAAAGTCTGTTCTCGCGTGGCGGCACGAACCTCACCAAAGATAGCTTCCAGGGCATGGAGGACTTCGAGGTGGTTAGCTACATGGTAGTGAACACACCATGACGGAAATTCACACCATTGATCAGATCCACGAAAATCTGGCTGTGCCAGAGGCTTGCCACCTCGGCAAGCGCCTGTTCAAGAAGCAGTTTTATGAGCACGGACAGCTTGGAGCGACTGACAAGAAGGCCTTTGTCGAAGACATTGACAGCATCGAATGGTGCTACACGATCAAGCCTTCAACGATCAACATCCCAAAGCTTGAAGACAACGCTCACGAGTATCTTGAGGTCGCGATCTTGCAGGTGATGCTCACTGCCGCAGATCGCCACACCCGGATTGCCTCGGCAATCCAGAAGGCCATCCCGTATCCGCTGCTGATCGTTTTTGTCTGTGGATCACGGCTGGCGATCACCGCCGCCGACAAGCGGATTAACCGCGCCGACGCGAACAAGATCGTGACGGAAGCCAGCTATGACACGGGCTGGATAGACCTGACCGCGCCCAATGCAGCACAAGAGGCGTTCCTGTCTGATTTTCGTGTCACGAATTTCAGCTACCGAAACCTGTACGACTTCTATCAGGATGCCGTCGCGCGGGTGATTGCCCTGAACTGTGCTGCTCATACGGGACGCTATGCAATGCAAACTGAAACGGACAAGACGCTTAAAGGCAAGACGGAGCGTCTAGAGGCCCTGCGGCAGATCGAAAAGTTTCATCAGGAGCGGAGCGAACTCCGCAACAAGCTGAAGAAAGAGAAAAACCTTGGCAGTCAGGTGAGCCTGAACACCAAGATCAAGCAACTGAGCGACCGCATCGATGCGGCTCGCAACGAATTGTGAGGGATTGAGCAATGGACGCATTGAAACAAGAGGACGGACAGAGCCTTAATTTCATCGAAGAGAATATCGAAGCGCTGAAGGCGATCTTCCCCGACGCCTTCAGCGAGGATGGCCTCAACTTCGAAACGCTCCGCCAATTGCTCGGCGACCAAATCGCAGACGGTGAAGAGAAATACGGCCTGACCTGGCACGGTAAAAAGAAAGCTCGCCAGATCGCACTTACGCCATCCACGGGCACCTTGCGTCCATGCCCTGAAGAAAGCGTGGATTGGGGAAAGACGCGGAATCTCTTCATAGAAGGCGACAATCTCGAAGTTCTCAAACTCTTGCAAAAGAGCTACGCGGGCGAAGTGAAGGTGATCTACATTGATCCCCCCTACAACAAGGACAAGGACTTCGTTTATCCTGACAAATTTCAAGATAATTTGGACACCTATTTAAAATATACAGGTCAGGTTGATGATAAGGGCATAAAGTTCTCTAGCAATACAGAGGCTGGGGGACGCAAGCATACGAACTGGGCGAATATGATGTATCCGAGGCTGAAGCTCGGGAAAAACCTACTAAAGAAAGAAGGCGCAATTTTCATTTCCATTGACGATAGCGAAGTCGGCATTCTGAAGGCGATGTGCAACGAAATATTCGGAGAAGAGAATTTTGTAGCACAGATTGTCTGGCAAAAATCAAAGAAAGGCGATTCGAAGCTAATTGCTTCGGTCCATGAGTATATCCTCTGTTATGCGAAGGATAAATCAGCATGCATTGATGCTGGAATTTGGCGCAACAGGAAGGAAGGTGTGGACGAAGTTCTCCACCAATACGCCACAATCTGTAACGCTCACTACCCAGACCATGAAAAAATCCGTGAAAAGATGATGGCTTGGTATCGGGGCTTGAAGAAAGAAGACCCGAGGAAGGCGCACAAACATTACAATTGGTCAGATGAGCGCGGCTTATACTTTGCGGCGGACTTCGCTGGTCCTGATGATGGGAGAGCCAGCAGACCTCGGCACGACATTTATCATCCGACAACAGGTAAGTCCTGTAAGAAGCCGTCGACAGGATGGCGTTGGGACGAAGACAAAACGAAATGGGCGCTAGAGCAAGACCCTCCCCGCATCCACTTTGGTCCTGATGAGACAACAATTCCTAACAGAAAGAGTTACTTGAAGGAGACGGCCTTTGAGCCCTATCCATCGCACTTTTATCAGGATGGGCGCAGCGCCACATTGCAAGTTGAAAAGCTGCTTGAGCCAGGGGTTTTTACGTTTCCGAAGAACACCCAAGTTCTCGGAAAATTAATCAACCTACTGGCAACAGAGAATGATGTGATAGTTGATTTTTTTGCAGGATCTGGCTCAACGGCGCATGCTTGCATGCTGCAAAACGTCGAGGAAGACACAAATCTTCGCTATGTCTTGGTGCAATTGCCAGAGCACCTAGACGCGGCAAAAAATGAACAGAAGGCAGCATTCGAATTCTGTAGGAAAAATGGTTTCCCAGAAAATATCGCTGAAGTTGCAAAGGAGCGTATCAGGAGAGCCGCAAAAGAGATCGAAAAGGAGACCCCCAGTTACGACGGAGATCTCGGCTTCAAGGTTTTCAAACTGGATAGCAGCAACATCCGTGCTTGGAATCCTGATTGGGGCGATTTGGAAAAGAGCTTGCTCGACCACGCGGAGCACCTAATTGAAGGCAGAAGCGAGCAAGATGTTCTTTACGAACTTCTGCTAAAACGCGGCGTCGATCTGTCCGTCCCGATTGAACAGAAAGAAATCGCCGGCAAGTCAGTCTATAGCATCGGGTTCGGTGTGCTC
Organism: Ruegeria atlantica; assembly: GCA_013032095.1. GTDB lineage: Bacteria > Pseudomonadota > Alphaproteobacteria > Rhodobacterales > Rhodobacteraceae > Ruegeria > Ruegeria atlantica_E. The sequence continues at coordinate 24,239 of WQBJ01000044.1, forward strand.
TTCGCCTGCCTAGATACTGACATCGACAAGGACGAAATCGAGACCTTGGCGCAAGGCATCACTGCTTGGCACAAGGAACTTGAGCCAGCGTCGGACACGCAGGTTGTCTTCCGCGATAGCGCCTTTGCCGATGACATCGCCAAGACCAACATGACCGCCATTCTGGAACAGAGCGGCATCTCTCATGTGCGTAGCCTGTAAGATCGGAGGGCGCACATGAAACTGCATTTTGAAGACAATCTGGACTATCAGCAGGCGGCGATCAGTTCGGTCGTAGACTTGTTCCAAGGCCAAGACATCAACCGCACGGAGTTTACTGTCACCTACCGTCCCGATGACACAGGGCAAGGATCCTTCGGTATCACCGAGAGCGAACTTGGTATTGGCAACCGCTTGGAACTGCTGGATGACGAAATCCTTGAGAACCTTCGCATCATTCAGCTTCGCAACGGTCTGCGCCCGTCAGAGTCCCTGACGAGCGGTGACTTCACGGTTGAGATGGAGACAGGCACGGGAAAAACCTATGTATATCTGCGCACCATCTTCGAGCTGAACAAGCGCTATGGCTTCACGAAATTTGTGATTGTCGTGCCTTCCGTCGCGATCAAGGAGGGCGTCTACAAAACGCTCCAGATCACGCGCGACCACTTCGAGAACCTGTATCCCATCGCCAAGGGGTACGAGTACTTCATGTATGACTCGACTAAGCCAGGCGGCGTCCGAACGTTTGCAACTAGCCCAAATATTCAGATCATGGTCGCCACAGTAGGGGCGATCAATAAGAAAGATGTAAACAACCTCTACAAAGAAAACGAGAAGACGGGAGGCGAAAAGCCCATTGACCTCGTTCGCGCCACTCACCCGATCATCATCGTGGATGAGCCGCAAAGTGTGGACGGCGGCTTAAAGGGCAAAGGCAAAGAAGCCCTGAACGACATGAACCCGCTCTGCACGTTGCGATATTCTGCAACCCATGTGGACAAGCACCACATGGTTTACCGCCTGGACGCTGTGGATGCCTATGAGCGGGAACTGGTCAAACAGATTGAAGTTGCTTCGCTCGAAGTTGAGGGAGGGCACAACAAGCCCTTCGTGAAGCTACTCTCGACCCACAACCGAGGCGGCTCGATCAGCGCGAAGATCGAAGCGGACTTCATGCGCGGCGGCAACGTGCGGCGTGACATCCTGACGGTCGAAGACGGCGATGATCTGGAGCAAGAGACAGGTCGCGCGATCTACGAGAACTTCCGCATCGGCACCATCAATTGCGGTAACGGCAACGAGTCGATGGAGCTGAGCATGCCAGGAGGCGAAGTCACCCTTCACCCAGGCGAAGAAGTCGGCGGCGTGAATCCTGATGACCTCAAGCGACTGATGATACGCCGCACCATCAAAGAGCATCTGGACAAGGAGATGCGCTTCGCCGCGCAAAAGCGCGATGTGAAGGTGCTGAGCTTGTTTTTCATCGACAGCGTGGAACTCTACCGCCAGTACGATGAGGACGGGAACATCGTGAAGGGCAAGTACGCTCAGATGTTCAAGGAAGAGTACCGTAAACTCGCCAAGAGCGAAACGTACCAGACGCTCTTCGAGAAGGTCGCTCTCGATATCGAGGCGGATGAAGTCCACAACGGCTACTTCTCCATCGACAAAAAGGGCGGCTGGACGGAAACGGTTGAGAACAACCAGACGAACCGCGACAACGCCGAACGCGCATATAACTTGATTATGAGGGACAAGGAGAAGCTGCTGAGCTTCGACTCGAAGCTCAAGTTTATCTTCTCCCACTCCGCATTGAAGGAAGGTTGGGACAACCCGAACGTTTTTCAGATTTGCGCCCTGCGCGACATGGGTTCGGAGCGTGAGCGGCGACAAACGCTCGGTCGGGGTCTACGCCTTTGCGTCAACCAGGAAGGGAATCGCATGCGCGGCTTCGATGTGAACACGCTGACAGTCATTGCGACTGAGAGCTATGAGCAGTTCGCCGAAAACCTTCAGAAAGAGATCGAAGCTGACACGGGCATCCGCTTCGGCGTGGTGGAAAAGCACCAGTTCGCCAACATCGCCGTGACAGCCGACGATGGAACGACAGTACCGCTGGGTGTAGAGAAGTCGGAGGCGGTTTGGGACTTCCTGAAGAGCGAAGGTTTCTTGGATAGTCGAGGCAAGGTGCTGGACAACCTGCGCACGGCGTTGAAAGAAGACACGCTAACGCTGCCGGATGAGTTCGGAGAGCAAGAGTCTGATATCAAAGACATTCTGCGTAAACTTGCGGGTAAACTGGATATCAAGAACGCCGACGAGCGCGTAACCATCCGTACCCGCGAGGCAGTTCTGGAGAGTGACGAATTCAAGCAGCTTTGGGATCGGATAAAGCACAAGACCACGTACCGCGTGGACTTTGACAATCCAAAACTTATCGAGGATTGCGCGACGGCAATTCGGGACGCTCCACCCATCACGAAAACACGGGCTCGCTTCCGAAAGGCGGACATTGCTATCGGAAAAGGTGGGGTGCAGGCAAACGAGGGCGACACATCGATATTCACGACGATCAATGAGAGCGATATCGAGCTGCCCGATCTGCTTACGGACCTTCAGGACAAGACGCACCTCACGCGCAAAAGTCTGGTCGAAATCCTGACGAATAGTCGGCGCTTGCACGACTTCAAAAAGAACCCGCAAGAGTTCATCGACATCGCCGAAGAAGCAATCAACCGCGCGAAGCGCCTCGCGTTAGTAGACGGCATTCGTTATCAGCGCATCGGCGATGACCAATTCTATGCTCAAGAGCTGTTCAAACAAGAGGAGCTGACAGGCTACCTGAAGAACACGTTGGAGACGCAGAAATCGGTCTATCAGCATGTCGTCTATGACTCGGCGGGCGTCGAAAAGAGGTTCGCGGAAGACCTTGAAGCCAACGAAGCGGTGAAGGTCTATGCGAAGCTTCCGCCTTGGTTCAAAGTCCCGACACCTCTTGGGACGTATAACCCTGATTGGGCGGTGCTGGTTGAGGATGATGGGCAGGAAAAGCTGTACTTCGTTGTGGAGACGAAGAGCAGCGGCTGGTGGGACGACTTGCGTCACAAAGAAGGTGCGAAGATTAAGTGCGGCGAACGGCATTTCGCCGTGCTGGCCGCAGGCGACAACCCTGCTCGTTACATCAAGTCGACATCGGTGGAAGACATGCTGAAACACGTTTAACCTGTTCCAAGAAAAGGTTTCAAAGGGGCAGCGACACGCCCCTTGGCCGAGTTTAGTGCCGACGCCTCGAAGCGACTAACATCTACCTTTGCAGCCGTCACTCAATCAATCGACATTTACCTGATACACTCTTGACTGATTAGATAACTGATCGAGGATGCGGTTCGGGACTGGACCGATATCGGCGGCGGGCAGAGCGACATCCACGCGATCAGTCGCTGGAAGCCGGATGAGGAGATCACTCTGTCCCAGGGCATTCTCTTTGCCACCTATGCCACGCTGCGCTCGGTTGGTCAGAGCGGCGCGCGGCGGCTGGACCAGATCCTGCGTTGGCTGGGGGACGACTTCGACGGGGTGATTGGCTTTGACGAGGCCCACGAAATGCAGAATGCCGGGGGCGGGCAGGGCAATCGTGGCGTCAAGGCGGCCTCGCAACAGGGTCTGGCAGGTCTGCGCCTGCAGAACGCTGTTCCCCGGGCGCGGGTGCTCTATGTCTCGGCCACCGGTGCGACCGAGGTCTCGAACCTTGCCTATGCGTCACGGCTCGGTCTTTGGGGGCAGGGGCCCGAGTACCCGTTTGCGTCCCGTGACCGCTTTGTCAGCGCCATGGAGGCCGGCGGCGTGGCGGCGATGGAGGTTGTGGCACGTGATCTGAAAGCCCTCGGCCTCTACACGGCCCGCGCCCTGAGTTTCGAAGGGGTTGAGTACGACATCCTCGAGCACGCGCTGACACCGGATCAGGTCGAGATCTACGACACCTACGCAAAGGCGTTCAAAGTTATTCACACGAACCTCCGAGCGGCGTTGGAGGCGACTGGGATCACGAAGACTGACAGCGAGGAGGCAGAGAAATCGGCCGGGGCGGCACGTTCGGCAGCTGTCTCCGCGTTTGAGGGGACGAAGCAACGGCTATTTTGCCACTTGTTACAGGGTCTCAAAGCCCCCGCCGTCATCGAGCAGATCCGGCGCGACATCGAGGAGGGCTGGGCACCCGTGGTGCAGATCGTCTCGACCGGTGAGGCGTTGCTGAAGCGGCGTCTGGAGACGCTTGATCCGGACGAGGATCTGACGGAAGGAGCGCTCACACCTCGGGAATATGTATTATCCGGAGCTCCGGATAATACATAATATGCCGTGTCATAGTTATGCAGAGTTTGTGATTTCAAGTGTATCCGTCCGGCTTGGCCGCTCTGATTTGGCGAAGGAGAGAGTGATAGTGTCCACCTTCGAAGATGGACACTATGGGGCACTCTAATGGCAGGCAAGAAGGGTCAGAAGCACCGGTTTTGGTCAGGAGACGAGAAGCGTGAGATCTGTCAGCAGACGACAGTTCCCGGCGTTTCGGTTTCGCAGGTTGCGCGGCGCTATAATGTGAATGCGAACCTGGTGTTCAAATGGCTGAAAGACCCCCGCTTTGCGCCATCGGCAGAGGAGGTTGACGCTGAAGACTGCGTTTTTCTTCCGATCGAGATTGAGGAGGCACCGGATATTCCAG
>WQBJ01000045.1 GCA_013032095.1 Ruegeria atlantica
AGCACGCATGACTCGCGGTGAAAGTGGTGGTTAGCCTCTCTTTCTGTCGGGACTTTCACCCAACTGCATATGCGCCAGTTAGCCTAGGGCTCTCAAATGTGCGAAAGATATTTTACGTTATCAACATATCTTTTAAGCGCTTGTGTTGGGAGGATCTGTATTGGCTTGGAACGTGTGATCCCAGATTGGGAAATTTTAATTCCAATCTGCAGTTTCCTGGATGCGGCGGCCTAGCTGCAGAAAGAGCGTGACTATCTATTGGAACGTATGTGTCTAACTGAGGAGAATTGACTATGCCGCTGCGTTTTACAGGAAGGGTAGGAAACTCACAGGATGATGGAAAGCTGCTGGAAGCGTTCATTGGGGGGGCTGCTCCGGCTGAGTGCAGAATGACACCTTAAGGCGGGATGTTATCGATTTTTCCACCTGTATTCGCCCGTGAGCAGGATATGTGCGCCCATCCGAGTGGTGAGATGTGCGATAGGAGTTCTGGTGAGCAGTCGAGACCTGCGCGCTTTCGGGCGGAGACTGCGTGGCCGCGGTGCTTGGTGTTCCAATAGATGATGATAGCGGCCAACACCTGAACAGAATGCACGCGTTTGAAGCTACGTTGTTCATGATTGGATACGACCTTCAATCGCTTAGGGGTAACTTGTCGTAGGTGAGCGCCAAACCCGCTTTTCGCGTTTGGAAACACAAGAAATCAGCAGTCTGAAAAACTTCAATGTATTCTTAATTCGGCGAAATTTGTCGCTGCACGATTGCAAAGGAATAGAGAATTGCCGAGCTTTTTTATCAAGCCAATATTTTGGAATACGTCAGGGTATGAAAGACCATCAGGAGCAAAAGCCACGTCCGGGTTTCCAAAAGACCATGGCTTCGGGCATGAAGAATGGAACAACTCTGAGAGAATGGTGTTTTCCGAAGACGGTGTGCAATATCGTGCCTTTCACACTGAAAAGATAGGTAATGCAAAACCCGAACCCTCTGCGTCATTCGTCTTTCTCATTGCCTCCCATCATGGCGTCCAAGATTTGGTTGGCATCGCTGGAAACGCCACCTGCTTGATTGATGAAAAATCTCGACGCAAAAAATTGGCTAAGAAACTGAAACTTGACGACCTGTGGCCACAGGCTTGGGACGTTGACGTTGTCAGGAAACGCTTTTCGAACGATCAGGCTGCCTTTCGCAAGTGTTGGGACCCGGATGTCAAATGGATCCCAAACTGGATTTGCCCAAAGGATATGTTTCTCTGGCTTGAAACACCGATCACCCTGAATGCAATGGACATTGTCGGGGTCAAACGCTTCATCACTATGTACGGAAGCTACAAGGGTATTGAGGCTGAGCAGGCCCTTGCGATCCTGGAATGCATACCTGTACGGGATCGATCCTCGACTTGGCATCGGCTATATTCCACAATCCGTCGCTGCGATCCGTTGGCGCAAAGCAAAGACCTGGAGGAAATCAGGAAAAGGAAGAAAATCCCCGAGACGACTCGCGAAGCACTGACGCAGGCCCGCATCGGCCAGGGCGGGTTCCGCAGCGGCTTAGAAGAACGATGGGGTGCCAAATGCGCGGTCACAGGAAGCGGGGTTCGAGAGATTCTTCGCGCATCTCATATCAAGAGTTGGAAGTTGAGCAGCGATGAAGAGCGTCTGGACGTGAGCAACGGCCTGCTACTTTCAGCACATATCGATGCTCTTTTTGACAAGGGTCTTATCAGCTTCGACGGCTGTGGAGATATGCTGATTTCAAACCGAGTACCAGAAAGCGAGCGCGGGCTATTGGGCATCCCGGCGCCGTTGCAGGGTGAACTCACTAATACAGAACGCGAATACCTGTCATTTCACCGGAGAGCGTATGGTTTTGAAACCTGAGAACATCAGTTGATAACTACAAAACATACGCATTTTGGGGATGAGACACTGGCATCAAGTCACTTCTCTTGATCGGGCTTTGGTTATGGCTCGCCGATCAGCGGGTGAACAGTTGCACCAAGGAAAGTCCAGCTTCAGGACGCTTGACTGCAACTCATAGATGGAAGGATCAGCATTGAAAAAACAAGACTGGCTAGAAGCCAACAGACCCGACGTTTGGCGTGACGTCATAAAAGCAACCCACGCCCCGCTTTTTGACGCGGAGGGGGTCTTGTGTCCGGCCTCGATTTGCGGCGCTTCTATTGCCGCGGAACAGAATTGGACCCGATCAGCTAACTTACCATCGATTTATCAAACGTCGGATTAGGCCGATGTTGGATTTCAAGTCTTGTACTGCAGCGACATCTGCTTTGGCTGGGATTGAACTGGTCAACATGATCCGCAAAGGTCAATTCACGCCTGGACTCTCGCCGTTCCAGCAGTTCGCGCAATTGGCAGGATAGTCTACCCGCCTACTCAACCTAAGCGGCCTTCAAAAAAAATTGCGACAAAACCGGTTCAACATGGGGTTTCGCTACAACGATGTTGCACGGTCAACAACCTGACAAAGCCCGGACCAGACAACCCGTTCTGACAATGCCTGCCGGGACACTGTAGACATCTTACCATCTGCTTCTTGAGGATACGCTTTCCCGACAGCTTGAGCCGGGAAAACGCGGAAGATCAGCCTTGCGAGGTGAGGCGCTTGAAACCAACATTTTTGGACTGGTAGTAGCTGGCCAGCGCCTCGGCACCTTTTTCCCGCCCAATACCGGATTTCTTGAAACCACCAAAGGGTGTTTCATTACCACCCACACCCCATTCATTGACATGGACCTGCCCGGCTTCCAGCCGTTCGGTCATCCAGATGGCCCTGTCCAGGTCATTGGTGAAGATGGTCGCCGCAAGGCCGTAATCGGTGCCGTTGGCGATTGAGAGTGCTTCATCAGTTGTTTCAAACTTGGAGACGGTCAGAACCGGCCCGAAGATCTCCTCATGGTTTACCCGCATGTCGGGGGTGACATCGGCGAGAATAGTGGGCTGCATGTAGTTGCCTTCCATACCTTCAATGCGCTTGCCGCCGGTTACAGCCCTGGCTCCTTCCTGCACGCCGATCTGGGCGTATTTCTCGACGCGGTTCAGTTGCTCGGGCGAGATCAACGGAGTGATGTCGCTGTCCTCGATGCCGGGCCCGATTTTCAGGGCTTCGGTCGTAGCAACCATGCGTTCGATTACTTCGTCATAGACATCGGCATGAGCCAATAGGCGCGACTGCGCGTCACAGACCTGGCCTGAGTTCATGAAGATGCCAGCCTGCATGTTGGCAACCATGTTATCCATGTCAGCGTCCGGGAAGACGATACCCGGAGATTTTCCACCAAGCTCCATGACGCAGGGCACTACGTTTTCGGCGGCGGCTTTCATGATCGAGACACCGGTCTGCACAGAACCGGTAAAGACAATCTGATCGACACCAGAATGCGATGCCAACGCAGCGCCAGCTTCAGAGCCATATCCAGTCAGGATATTGACTGTGCCATCCGGAAAACCGACTTCGCGCGCCAGATCGGCAAAGACATAACAGGTAAGAGGATCAAGCTCGGGCGCCTTGATCACCGCAGCGTTGCCTGCGGCCAGCGCCGGTGCCAGCGAGCGCGCAATCATGTTATTGGGAAAGTTCCACGGAATGATATGGGCCGTCACGCCATATGGCACGGGCACCACGTAATCGACATAGCCCTCACCAAGCGGGATGTAACGCCCCTCGATCTTGTCGGCCATGCCGCCATAGAATTCAAAATACTTGGCCGCGCCCTCTAACTCGCCCATCGCTTCAGAAATGCGTTTGCCCGCGTCAAGCGTCAGCAAATGTGCCAGTTGTTCCTTGCGTTCACGCAGTTTGCGGCCCATGTCGATCACCATGCGGCCGCGGTCCATCGGGCGCATGGTGATAAGCGCGCGGCTCTCAACCACGCGGCGCGCCGCTGCCACAGCGGCGTCCACATCGTCGCCGGTTGCCTGTGCCACTTCGGTCAAAACTCTATTGTCGGCAGGGTTAAGCACCTTTATGCGTCCACCTTCGGATCCGTCGACCCATTTGCCGTCGATGTAGTTTTGCCAATAATCCTTGAGTTCAACTGTCATGGGATGCTCCGTTTGGGTTTGCTGTGTTTGGGAAAGGTTCACGCGGCCGCAACGGGTTCGGCACGATACCAAGTGTTCAAAATCTGGATCTCCAGGTCGGCGGGATCAGCGTCAGCCAAGACATAGCCCAGCACATAGCCTGCATCGCTGAGGTGTCCCCAGCCCCCCGAGGTCGTGGAACCAACGATTTGACCCTCGCCATTGCGGATCGGTTCGCGCCCCAGAGGGGTGCCTTTGACCGGGGTGATGCGCAGATGAACCAACCTTTTTTTGCCTGCATCGGTGCTCAGCCCGGAAGCGGCCATTGTGACGTCGGCGGTCAGTTCGGTCTGCCAGACGGGCACCCCATGTTCGATGCGCAGCGCCGTCAGGGCGCGGGCACCAATCAAACCGACCCCTGCCGCTTCAAGCGCCAGGAACATTGCTCGCAGATGTTCAACACGTGCCTCGATCCGCCAACCAGGAAGGCCATGGACCGGGTTGCGATGTAAGCAGCCATCACAATAAGCGATGCAAATCTCGTCAAAGTGCCGATCCGCAATCGTATCGCTGGCCCCCTGCGTCAGACGCGATAGGATTTCATCACTGTTCTGGCCAAACACCATCAGCCCAGCCACGCGCCCAGTCAGGTTCTCCACTGCCATCGCACGGCCCGCAGAGGCCCCACACAGCAAGTCCGCAGCATAGGTTTCGGCCTCAATTGCACAGCTCAACGCATAGACATCAGGACCCTCGCAAACCACCGTCACACTTAGTGCTACGGTGCCGCGTGCCGTCAGCAAATGGCTGGATGCGACCCCACCCGGCCCGGGCAGGTCAGTTGCCAGCACGCTGCGCAAAATCTCTTCTGCCTCCGCACCGTGGATGCGCAGCCGGGTTTCGGCCGTGGTGTCGACCATGACAGGCTCCCGCCAAGGCCGGCGCGCCTCGCCATGCACAACCTCGAACCAGTTGGGCCGGTCGAACGAACCGACCTCTTTGCGCTCCATACCCTCCGGCGCGAACCAGTTCGGGTATTCCCACCCGGCGGCAGTGCCAAATACCGCACCGCGTTCGGCCAACAGATCATGCAAGGGCGAGGTGCGAAGCCCGCGTCCGGCCTGGAGTTCTTCGCCCGGTTTGAGCAAAAGATAGGTGTGCTCATAAGCCTCTTCGACCTTGCGCGCCGCCCATCGTCGTCCGGCCCATTCACCAAAACGGCGGCTGTCGCAGGCCCACATGTCAATCGAGGGTTCGCCCTCAACCATCCATTCTGCTAATTGCCAGCCGATGCCTCCCGCAAGAGTGATACCAAAGGGGTTGCCCTCTGCCAGCCACAGGTTGTCGACCCCATACGCCGGACCGGTCATTGGCAGATCGTCCGGTGTATAGGGCATGGGTGAATTGATAATGCTATGCAGGCCCAGCGTCTCCAGCCGGGGCAGCCGCCCAACCGCACGCTCCAGATAGGGTAAGAGCTTGTCCAACTCGTCCGGCAACGGATCGCGTCCATATCCTTCTGGCACATCATCGATGAACATCGCGTCGCCGCGTCCATCATATGCGCCCATCAGCAGGCAATCGCCCTCCTGGCGCACATAGAAGCTTTGCTCAGGATCGCGGAACACCGGCAATTCCGGCAAGCGCGCGCGGCGGCGCTCGGCCAACTCGACCAGAGGTTCGGTGATGACGTATTGATGCCGCACCGGCACGCTCTGCGCGTTTCGCCCGATCATGCGGCCGGTGCGCTGCGAATAGTTTCCGGTGGCGCTGACCAGATGTTCGGCTTCGATTGTACCGGCAGTGGTCTTGACACGCCAACCTGTGCCCACCTGAGTCAGGCCGGTTACTTCGACGCCACGCTGGATCTTCACGCCCTTCTGGCGCGCGCCCGCTGCCAGGGCCTGCGCCAAATCCGCAGGCGAGACATAACCGTCGTCAGGGTTCAACACTGCGCCTAACAACCCTTCCGTCTTCATCAGGGGATACAGCGCGGCAACTTCTTCGACGCTTAGCAGCCGGGCCTTCACACCCGTCGTGGCGGCCACATCCATGTAGCGACGAAACTCGTCCAGCCGATCAGGATGCGTTGCAATACGCATATTGCCGCACTGATGAAAGCCCGGGATCATACCGGTTTCAGCCTCAAGCTTGGGATACAATCCAACGCTGTATTGGTTAAGTCGGCTGATTGTGGGATCCAATGTATAGAGGATCACATTGCCCACTGCATGGGTTGTGGCGCCCGCCGAAATTTCATCTCGCTCACACAGAACGATATCGGTCCAGCCTTTGTGCGCCAAATGATAGGCTACGCTGCAGCCGATCACGCCGCCCCCGATTATGACAACCTTCGCCTTCGACTGCATAGCTTCCTCCGCATGTGTCTTTCGCGGTCTGGCAAAGCCTAGGCGATTTGCGTGGAGAAGCGTGAAGGAGTAATCTCCATATCAGCCATGAATCAAATTCATGCCCTTTCCTACATCAAAACAAGGTCGTGACAATGGCGCAACAGATGCCCCCCCTTTACCCTCTGCGTGCCTTTGAGGCCGCCGCCCGGCATATGAATTTTACAGCCGCCGCGCGTGAGCTTTCAGTGACACAAAGCACCATCAGCCACGAAGTAAAGGCGCTGGAGACCTACTTTGGACTGCAGTTGTTCAAACGCGCCCGTACCGGGCTGGTGCTGACGCCCGAGGGGCGGCGGTTGGCCGAGGTGACGCGCGGCGCCTTCTCCACATTGGGGCAGGTTGGCAATGGACTATCCGATTTTTCGGTCTCGGGCACGATTACACTTGCGACACCGCCACTGTTCGCGGTGGGTTGGCTCATCCCCCGCATCGCCGCCTTCAACCAGGATCACCCGGATATCGGATTTCGCTTCATCAACTTGACGGAAAACCGTCCTGAATTGCTGAAGGAATCGGACGTGACGATCCTGTGGGAAAAATCATTGCCCGAAGGGGCTGAGGGTCAAAAACTCTTCTCGATCTCGCTATCGCCGGTGATCAGCCCGTCGCTCAAAGTATTGGGACAGCCAAATCCGCCGATCGAATCTCTTTTGACTTATCGTTTGCTACATGAGGCAAACCTGACCGGCTGGCGCAATTGGATGGAACTGGCGGGTATGTCGTTGCCCGAGGCCGAAAGCGCCTGGATCTTCGACGACCCGGCACTGATGATCGAGTCCGCAGCCAAGGGATTTGGCGTGGCACTTGGAGCATTTCCGCTAAATTACGATCTGGTAGCTGAGGGCAAGCTGGTTAAACCATTCGACCTGGACCTGGAAACGGGGCGCGCATATTATATGGTGGTTTCGGGCTCGGCCGCGCCGCGCCGCGCAGTGCGTGTGTTCACGCAGTGGCTCGCCATGCAAGCCGAAACTCCGCTCAATCCAGCCTAACCTCCGAGATCAACCAGTTCAGAAAGGCCCGCAAACGCGGATCGCGGCCGCGATCCGCAGGATAGACCGCGGCCCAGTAACCCGGTGGCGAAGCCACAAAATCATAAGGGCAAACAAGCCTTCCCGTACTCAATTCAGCCTCAGCAAACGGACCGTTCAGCATTGCCACGCCATGCCCCTCTCCCGCCAACTCCAGGGCTAGCGCATAAGTATCGACCCGCTGCAAACGCGGCACCACCGGCAGATTGACGCCTGCCGCCCCAAGCCAGAACCGCCAGTCGTTTGGTGCCGATGAAACCTCGATCAGTGGCAGGTTCAAAAGATCAGCGGGTTGGTGAATCGGTGCGTGTTTTCCTAGCAAGGCAGGGCTACAAAGCGGAAACAGCGCTGCGTCAAACAGCTTCCGCACTTGCAGATTTGCGGGCAAGTCGCGATCTACCAGCACGATAGCTATATCGGTGTTCAACTCATCGAACCACCACTGGGTGCGGCGTGTATTCATTGCCAGTGAAATCTCGGGATGCAGCTCGCGAAACCGGGGAAGGCGCTGCGACAACCAGCGGATTGCAACTGTGAGATAAGTTTCCACCCGAAGGTCTGTATCGGGTGTATCATGTCGCAGTGCCTGCGCGCCGACAATGATCAACTCGAGGGCCGGGCGGACATGATCGTAGAAAAGGCGGCCATCTTCGCTCAGCCGGATTGAGCGCCCCTCGCGGTGAAAAAGCCTACAACCAAGGTTTTCCTCCAGCGCTTTTATTTGATGGCTGATGGCGACATGAGTCAGCTTTAACTCTTCCGCAGCCCGGCGAAAACTGCCGAGCCGAGCTGCAGCTTCGAACCCCTTTAGCGCGTTCAAGGGAGGTAAGTTCCGATATGCCAATGCAGATGTCATGGACGACTCCGGTTGTATACGCACGCTTCTGGTAACCTCAGCTTACAAGATGGAAAGAAACCTTCATTTGTCGCGAGCGACATTTTCTCTGCAATTCGTGTCTCGGAAACGCGCTTGAATAGACATGGAGAATCCACATGGATCAAGCAGTTGATCAGAAGCCTCGTCGAGGTGGGCGGAGGGCTAGAAAGGAACTGAGGTCAACGAACCGAGCCACTGGTGAGAGCCCAGTTCGGGGCGGTCTTGAAAGCGGGCAGAAATTCCGGCCGCTGAAGGACGCTGATGTTCTGCGGATCCACAATGCAGCATTGGACGTGCTCGAACAGGTTGGAATTGGGGAATGCCTTCCGTCGACTGTGGAATACCTGACGGCGGCAGGGTGCAACTACGATGCGATGACAGACCGCATCACCTTTCCACGCGTCGTAATCGAAAACACGTTGAAAATCGCCAACCGTGATTTCGTGATGGCCGGGCGAGACCCGCGGCACGACATGCATCTGCGCGCGGATCGCGTACACTTCGGTACGGCAGGTGCCAGCCCCAACATGCTTGAGGCGCGCACACAAGAATACCGTGGCGCGAACCTGATGGACCTATACAATAGTGCGCGCTTGGTCGATACGCTGGACAACGTGCATTTCTTCCAACGTACGGTCGTACCCCGCGAATTCGAAGACTTCTTCGAGTTGGACGTCAATACCTGTTATGCATCTCTGGCGGGTACTGAAAAGCATGTGGGGACAAGTTGGGGAGACGTGCCCCAACTGGAAGCCTGCCTAGAGATGGCACATATGATCGCTGGCAGTGAAGAGGCCTGGCGCGCGCGCCCCTTTATTTCGATGTCTTGCTGTTTCACTGTCTCACCGCTGAAATGGGCACCGGATTCCTGCGCATGCCTCGAAGTAGGTGCCAAGGCCGGCATGCCAATCCTCTTGGTATCGCTGGGGCAAGCTGGGGCAACAAGCCCGGCAGCATTGGCTGGTACTGTTGTAACCATCTGGGCTGAAGTCCTGGCAGGTCTGACTTACACCAATGCCGTGGCCGAAAGCGCGCCAACAATCATCGGGTGCTGGCCCTTTGTATCAGATCTGCGAACCGGTGCGATGTGTTGTGGTTCCGGGGAACAGGCTCTGTTAACCTCAGCCTGCGGGCAGATGGCGCGCCACTTCGATCTGATCACCGGTATTCCCGCCGGAATCTCGGACAGCAAAATTCCGGACGCCCAAGCAGGTTACGAAAAGGCCCTAAACCACGTTGTCACAGCAAATTCGGGCGCGAACCTCGTCTATGAATCTGGTGGGATGGTGGCATCTTTGATGGGCTACTCTTTGGAGGCACTGACCATGGATAACGACTCCATAGGAGCAGCCTTGCGTGTAGTCCGGGGCTTGGAAGTCACCGATGCGGACCTGTCGGTAGAGGTGATCAAAGACTGTTGCTTGGATGGCCCCGGCCACTTTCTGGCCCATTCGCAAACGATGCAGCGTATGGAGAGGGATTTCTACTACCCCAGGATGAACGACCGTATGAGCCCCATGGAATGGGAAGAAAAAGACAATGAAACAGCTCTGGACAGAGCCAAAAAATACGTGGATCAAACGTTGTCGGCCCACTACCCAAGCTACATCCCCGAGGACGTAGATCGTAGAATTCGGGAGAAGTTTCCCGTCCGTCTGCCCAGGGAAAACATGCGCCCATAATTGGGGGATTTGATGATCCGGATTGAATTTCCGGATCATTCTTCTCCCGCCCGACACGAGATTTGCCTGGTGTTCCTGTAAGGGCGTCTTTTTGAGATCCTGTTAGTGGTTCTACCGCATCTTTTGCGAGCGGCTTTTCCAGCGCCTGCGATCCGGTGAGTTCGTAATATCTGCAACATACCGCTATGATGCGTGCTGCTTTGGCCAAAAGGGTACCGATGTACGATCGACGCCTCGTGTAGGCGGCGATTGAACCAGATCCTGCCAGTCCGGGTTGACCACCTCATAATCCGCCGCTTTCGGCTCCAGACGATCCGGGCCCGTGGCGCCAATCTCTATTTGGGACTGGAAAGCGCTGAGTCAGTGGATTGACACCCAACGTGCAGCACCCCGAGTGTGCGACACCCTTCCAGATTCAAAACAAGTGGCGTTCGCTGAGAAGATCTCCCAGGTCAAGCGCAGCTCGGTTCCGGACGAGTGTTTCCGCGATCGCACTCTGATGTCGCGTTGGATCGACAGCAATAAGCCCTGATGGGTTTCAGGCGGCCTCGGTGTTTGTTCCGGGCAAATCCCCTGCCCTTACAAAGAGCATTCAGGCAGGAGCAGCTCTAGCAAGCCCACCCCGGGTCGCGCGCACCACGCTGAATTTTGACAATGCCCGACGGATGTTTCTGGCTGACAGTGAGAAGCGCACCAAACCACGCACGGTTGAGGAATATACGCGCCTGCTCCACCGGCACTTTTCTTTCGATAATCCCCTTGAGAATATCGACCCCTATCAGCTGGTGAACATTCTGGATAAACTGAAATTCACGCCCTCAAAACAGCAGCATGCGTTTGTAGCAATCAGAACCATGATGAACTGGTGCTGGAAGCGGGGCTATATCGAGACCTCACCGGCACCGTCTTTGACCTTTCGGCAGACGCCCGCGGCCGTGTGATTAGTGGCGATTAACTTCGCGCCGTATGGAGGCGGGCAGAAGGATACGGCTATCCGTTTGGGCAATCGTGAGACCGCTCGTGCTTACCGGCCAGAGACGGGCGCGATCACCTTCCCAACCGGATTTGCAAAAATGGTCGGGAGCACACGCTGCCCGTTGGCGCTCTGGCACAAGCTCTCATCGCGGCGCTACCGGAGAGAACTTATTTGCAGTTTCCATCACGCCTCAACGATGAAACACCATTTAACAGCGTCTCCCGCGCCAAGGACACCTTTTACCGTCAGTTCTCCATCGCGCCCTATACGCTGAATGATCTACGTCGCACCTTTAGCAGCACTATGGCCAAACTCGGTACACCGATCCATGTAATCGAGAAAATACTGAACCATGTTTCGGGCACGATAAGCGGCGCTGCCGCTGTCTATAATCGACACTCGTATCAAACCGAAATGCACGACGCCTTCGCCACATACGAGACGCATCTATTCGATGCTACTCAAGACCTGATGCTGCCTCAACTTGTTGGCGGAATATCGCATCCGTTCAGGCTTTGCGTCTTCAGTTATGGTGGTGGCACGCAGCAGCAGCGCGCAGTGATATGTATCAGCTCCATTAAAAGATTTGATTGCACTCTGACTACGGTATCCTCACCCCAGCTTGCAACTTTTCCCAAGCACTGCTTCAAATCGTTCCTCAGAGCGAAATGAACAATTGAAACTGACTGTCGTGACTTCATACGGCTTTACCATCGCGCGAAGACACCCCTACCCCCATTGCGGACTCATCGAACCATCCTGCGCCGTGACCGTCACTGGCGCATGTGATTTGGCTTGGAGGTTGGCGCGGTCTTTCAGGATTACCACAGCGCTCATCCTGCACCGCTGATGCAGATTGAGCGCCATTTGACCGCGAAAATTTCAGGTGCGAGTGCGAAGGCAACGCCACGCAAAAGCCAACAGGCAAAAGCGACAAAAATCCGGCAACTTCAAGAAGAGTTGCCGGATTTCCCAAACCAAAACCGGGCAGAGTTTGTGCTGAACGCCCGGCCAGATTCACAGGCAACCGAGGGAAGTCGGACTACCTTACTATTGATGTATCATGCAGCATCATGACGCGACAAGATGCAAATCAGCAACACTCACATAGTGAAGATCGCTTCGGGGGATTGCGCAAAATATCGAATCCCAACACACAACCTAGACGATCAACTGAACTCGCAATGAGGGACGAAAATGAAGAAGATTCTCTTGGCATCAACCGCACTGGTTGTCACCGCAGGCATGGCAGCAGCGGAGGTTAGCTTTGGCGGCTATGGCCGTTTTGGTATTGGCTACAAGGAAAACCGTTCGACCGACGACAACGTCAGCGACACCATTCTGGTTTCGCGTTTCCGCCTGAACATTGACGCAAACGTGGAAACCGATGGCGGCATTGGATTTTCAGGTCGTGTTCGCCTGCAGGCTGATGAAAATGCTGATACCGGCGAGGCCAACACGGCTGGCCTGAACGGCGCACGCTTTTCGGTTATATATGGTGGTCTGCGCGTTGACGCGGGCAACGTCTCGGGCGTGTTCGACAACCTGAACGGTTACTACGGTAACGAAGTTGGTCTGGAACTGTTTGTTGGCCAGTACTCGGGTGTTGACTACAGCATCCTGACGTACACGTCTACCGGCGCTGGCGCGAATGCCGTATTCTTTCAATATGCAGTCGGCGATTTTGCTTTCGGCGCGTCGTATGACGAAATTGACCCCGCCGTCGGCGATGGTGAGAAATTGGGTGTCAGCGCCACCTACAGCTTTAATAACATCACCGCTGCGCTGGCTTATGGTCAGACGGATTTGGGCGGGGATGCCGAAAAGGAAAGTCTGACTGTTCTGACTCTGGCTGCGGATTTTGGTGATCTGAACGCTACATTGTTTGTGGCTGACGATGATGTTGCTGACGAGGCGGACAACGGCACCGCCTATGGTGTGTCTGCGGCATACAATGTGGGTGGCAACACCACTCTGATCTTTGCCTATGGAGACGGTTCGGCGGACAACGACAATCAACAGATTGGCTTTGGCATGACCTACGATCTGGGTGGCGGTGCATCACTGCGCGGTGGTATTGGTCGCTCAAAAGCTGGAGACGGCGAGTCCGTCAATCAGGCTGACTTTGGCGCGCTGTTCAACTTCTGATTTGCGCCAAATCCTATGACCACCCAGGGCAGGTTTTCGAACCTGCCCTTTTTCTGTCTGCGCTCAGCGCCCACACGTTTTTGACTTCGTAAAACTGGCACCACCTGGTAAGTGATGCGCCCCTAAATGAATCTTGGCACCAGTAACTCGTCGCGATCTCCGGTAGCGCATCCAGTCGGTTCGTTCATACGAGCGGTTTCAACCGGGGCTCTCGCCCCAACCTGTCATCGGTCTGCGACCGGAACAACGTCACCGCGTATCCAGTCTTCGATCTCTGGAATACTGAGAAATGTCGCTTTCCCTGCTTTGTAGCGGGTAAGTTTGCCGTCATTAACCGCGCGCTCAAGTGTGGCGCGCGAAAGCCCGTATTCTTGAGACGCCTTGATAATGCGAATAAGCGTCGGCTTGGTCGGCTGAGAATGGTTGTCCATCGTTAATCCTATCTGCCTAAAGGATTCCGATCTTTGTCCGCCACTTTGCTGCATATTGCCTCGGCGCACCCCACAGTGCGTCATGCGGCACTCAGCGTCTCATTGCGTCAGGAATTTCTTGCATCATTATACGCACTATGGCGGTAATGTTCCTACCAGACTGGAATGGGGTGCAAAAAAACAAAGCATTGGACGCTTCGCTAGGACGGAATAAATTGTTCGGAAAGCTCCCTCATTTCTTCGTTTGAGTACGCGGACGGGCGCTTGATCATTTCCAGTGACATTAAGCGTCCGTCCGCAGCTATTTGCAGCCCTACGCGTCTTGATGCATCATATAGAGCAGTGAATACAAGATACCAAAAACTTTTCTTGACGCAATACACTTGATTATTTTCGCCTGAGTTTCTCTCTCTGTGCTTCAATCATGAATAATGACGGCAAGTATTTCAAAAATGACGGTGTTTCAAACGAAAACCCATATATTGCCGGGCAAGAAGCAGGTTTATCTTGTCAATCGGCATGGAACTTTGACCCCCTATAGGCATCCAAAATTGCCCCCCTGGTTGACGCGCGGTAAGCTGGCCCGGTGCGGTGCAGCCTCCACACAGCGAAGCCCTATCGGGCCAGCGTCGGCTCTACTATTTTCGGGTTTTCAAGCGCCAGCTTTTGTTACCTGTTTCGACGATGTCGCAATGGTGGGTAAGGCGGTCGAGCAGTGCGGTGGTCATCTTGGCGTCGCCGAAGACCGAGGGCCATTCGCCGAAATCGAGGTTGATCGTCACAATGACCGATGTGCGCTCGTAGAGGTGGCTGATGAGATGGAACAACAGTTGGCCGCCGGTTTGTGCGAAGGGGAGATAGCCAAGCTCGTCGAGGATCAGGAAGTCGAGGCGGCACAGCAGGTCTGCTGTGCGTCCCTGTCGGTCGGTGCGGGCTTCCGCATCGAGTTTGTTCGCCAGGTCCACAATATTGAAGAAGCGCCTTACGCTGAATTCCTGGCGCATGGATGTGACCTATCTGCGCGTCCGCGGCAAGTGGGTGTATCTCTATCGAGCCGTCGACAAAGCAGGAAACACCCTTGATTTTACGCTGTCTGAGCGACGGAAGGGTCCTGCAGCAACCAGGTTCTTTTCCAACGCGCTGGCATCAAATGGAAACCCAGACAAGATCGTGAACGACAAGAGTGGAGCCAACGCGGCAGGTATTCGGGAAGTAAACAGGATTCTGAAACGATTTGGCTGCCCGGCCAAAGTACAAACAATCAGGTCAAAATTCCCAAACAATATGATCGAGCAGGATCATCGCTTCACAAAGCGGCGGGTTCGGCACATGTGTGGGTTTGAAGCGTTCAGATCCGCCTTGGCCACGCTGATGGGATCGAGGTCGCCAACATGATCCGGAAACAGCAATTCTCTAGCGCAACGAATTCGAGTTTTCTGATGTTTTCTAAGATCGCGAGAACAGTGCGTCCAGAACGAGGCTGGCTTTGGTCATGCCAAAATTTTGCGACATATCCCTTGTCCGAAAGGGACGCACAAAACCTGCAATCGTTGTTGCTTGCAGCGGCCGAGTTCAATTTGTTGTCGGAAATTTTGGCAGATCGGGTTTTGGCGCGTCTCGAAGTGCAGACCTTCCCAAAACTGAGCCGAGCATACAGCAAGGGTCTCCAACGGCTTTATGAATTACTAATTCAGTCGATCTACGACGCGGCGCAGGCCATAAAGAACAAGAATCTTACTGTGGCGCGACGTGTGATTGACGCAAAACCCGTGGCTGGACAGATTGCGGTCGAACTGGCCCGCAATAACGCTTCGGCCAGCGACCAACCTGACGTTGAGGACCGTTTGCGTCTTGAGTTGGATTTTGCCCAAACGTTCAGAATACTGTTCATGACCGCGCGCCGGGCGGCCAAGCAAGCAATCATGAGCGCATCAGATCTTAACAGCGAGTAGCAGTATCGCCGTCATTCTCTGCTCTGATCGAGCAACCATTTTTCGACCTGCTGCACTTCGCGGCGCGCGCTGCTGCGATTTACGACCTCTACGAAATAGGCATGGGTTGGTGAGATATCCTCATCGAACAAACGGACGACTCTACCCTCGGCCAGATCCGGGTCAATCAAAGGCAGCCAGCCGATCGTCACGCCCTGGCCCTCTGCCGCCCCGCGCAGCAACACATTTGAGTCCTGGAAGATCGGCCCACTCAGCGGATTTCTGACCGGAACTTCCATTGTCGCGAACCAATCCAGCCACCCCCAGTGGTTTTTTTGATGTAGCAGAGGCAGGCGCAGCAGGTCCGAAGCATGCGCAATAGGGGCGTGCTGCGCGACAAACTCTTTGGACGCAATAGCGACAGGACGCAGCTCGAGAAGCTTGGTGACATTGTCCGACATTTCACCCATACGTGCCCAGCGGATTACAATGTCTACGTTTTCCGTATTCTGCACACCTGGCTGAGAAGATGGCACCACCTCAAGCTCAATACCTGGATGAGCGGCCCAAAGATCACTTATCCTTGGCATGAGCCACCGCGCGGTCACGATGGGTCCGGCCATCAGGCGAACCGCTTTGCGCGCACCGCGGCGCAACGAGTTCACGGCGTTGTCCAGAACACCAAAGGCCTGTCGGGTAGCTTTGGCCAACCGCCTGCCGTCCTCTGTCAGGACAACATCTCGACCTTCGCGGTAGAAGAGTTTGACTCCAAGCTGATCTTCAAGCCCTCGAACATGGTGGCTGATGGCCGTGGGCGTTACGGACAAATCCTCGGCCGCAGCGCGGAAACTGCTGTGCTGGGCGGCGGCATCAAAGGCGCGCAGGGCGGGAAGAGAGGCTTTCACGGCAGTCCAATAGATAAGTTTTGCTCATTATTTGCTGAGAAACTTACCTTTGTAAATGTGTCGGATTCCTGTTCACTTTGGGTTTGTAACAACTTGGACTCATGAGTTGATGACCACTGCAAACCGAAGGCGCGGCCGTAAGGATCGTTTGAAACAGGTCACTGACTCCGAAACCCCAGCACCTGTTTGGCCCGGGCTGATCGGAGGGCGGCTGAAGCCGCTAACGCCGACCGAGGTGCTATTGGTTGAAGAGGCAGCCTTTTCTCTTTTGGAGACCCTGGGGCTGAGCCAGGCCATTCCGTCCATGATCGAAAAGGTCACTTCCGCAGGCGGCAGCATGACCGACGACGACCGACTGCTGTTCCCCCGCGAATTGGTGGAATGGGCGATCAACGGAGCCCAGCGTGGTTTTACCCTCTGTGGGCAGAGCCCGGACCATGATCTGAAGATTGAAACGGCGCGCGTGTACATGTCCACCGGCGGGGCAGCACCCGGCGTATTCGATCTTGAGACGCACGAGTACCGCGACTCGTCGTTACAAGATCTCTATGACGCGGCGCGGATCGTCGATCGGATGGAAAACATCCATCATTTCAGCCGATCGGTTGTTGCGCGCGACATTGAAGACAACGCGGTGATGGATCTGAACACGGCCTATGCCTGTCTAGCCGGTACATCCAAACATGTTTCAATCTCGATCTCCGAACCGCAGAATGTCGCCGATATCGCCCAGCTTTGCTATGAGATCGCGGGCGGTGAAGCGGCCTTCCGTGTGCGCCCATTCCTGACGGTCATGGTCTGTCACGTTGTGCCGCCGATGCGTTTTGCCGAGGAAGCCTGCGAGGTTTTGGAGTGCGCCATTGAGGCTGGCTTTCCAGTACAACTGATCAGTGCCGGACAAGCCGGGGCAACCAGCCCTGCCACGATCGCCGGATCATTGGTGCAGGCAGTGGCCGAGACATTGGCAGGCCTTGTATTCGCCCGCCTGATCGACTCTGAGGTGAAGGCCATTTTTGCCCCAAAACCTTTGGTCGCCGATTTGCGCACCGGTTCGATGAGCGGTGGCGGCGGCGAACAGGCCATTTTGATGGCGGGTGCCGCGCAAATGGGGCGTCACTGGAACCTGCCCACCAGTTCGATCGCCGGCATCACGGACGCCAAACGGCTGGATGCCCAATACGGTGCTGAGAAATCCTTGGCGGTGACGATGGCGGCCCATGCGGGATCCAATATTGTCACTCAGGCCGCAGGTATGATGTCGAGTCTGCTGGGCGTCAGCCACGCGGCTTATGTCAGCGACAACGATCTGTTGGGGAATATTTTGCGGACGATCCGGGGGATCGAAGCGACACCTGAAAACATCGCGGCGGATGTGATTGAACAGGTCTGTCGCGGCGAAGGTCACTATCTGGGCGAGCAGCACACGTTCAGCAGGATGAAATCGGATTATTTCTACCCAGAGATCGGTGATCGCCGCGCGCCGCGCGCATGGCAGGAGGACGGCGCCCATCGTGTCGGCGATGTTGCACGCGAAAAGGCACGAGAAATCCTCAGCAGCCAATACCCCGATCATTTGCCCGATGCTTTGGACCGAGCGCTGCGTCAGAAATTCGACATTCGTCTGACTCGCGCACAGATTGGACGACCGGAATGACCCACACTGGGGTGATCTCATGACATTACCTGAACATGCCCGGACCGTAATTATCGGTGGCGGAGTGATTGGATGCTCGATCGCTTACCATCTGGCCCGTGAGGGGCGCACGGATATCGTGATCCTTGAACGCTCCAAACTGACTAGCGGCACCACATGGCATGCTGCAGGACTGGTCAGACGTCTACGCCCGTCGGCTACGCTTACCAGGTTGATCAACTACTCGATAGACCTTTACGGCGAACTTGAAGTTGAAACCGAGCAGGCCACAGGCTGGACTCAGACAGGCAGCCTGACCTTGGCGACGAACCCCGACAGACTCACCAACATCAAGCGACAGGTGTCATTGGGCCGCGCCTTCGGGCTTGAGGCCGAGGTGGTCGACGCCACCCGCGCCAAGGAACTGTGGCCGCTTATCGAGGTCGATGACGTCATTGGCGCCGTTTGGTCCCCTGCTGACGGGCGTGTGAACCCATCGGATGTGGCTCTGGCCCTGTCGAAAGGGTCGCGCGCGCGAGGGGTTCAGATTTTCGAAGACACCGCCGTTACCGGGCTGCAAAAAAAGGGCGGCCGGATTTCGGGGGTCGAGATCAGAGACCATGTGATCTCGGCAGACGAGGTTGTGATCGCCAGTGGCCTTTGGTCGCGCGAGGTGGCCGCGATGGCCGGGGCGCATATGCCGCTCTATGCCTGCGAACATTTCTACATTCTGACCAAACCGCTGGCCGAGGTGCAGGCGCTTGGCAAAGGCGTGCACCTGCCGACGCTCAACGATCAGGACGCATATCTTTACGCCCGCGATGACGTTGAAGGCTTGCTCGTCGGCTCGTTCGAGCCGCATGCGAAAGGCATCTCTACCCGCGACCTTCCCGCCGATTTCTCGTTCGATTTGTTGGACGAGGATTGGGACCACTTCATGCCAATGATGGAGAATGCGCTGCACCGCATTCCCGCGCTGGAACATGCCGAGGTGCGAATGCTGTTGAACGGGCCGGAAAGCTTCACACTCGATAGTCAGTTTATGCTGGGTGAAAGCCCCGAGGTACCGGGGCTGTTTTTGATGGGTGGCATGAATTCCACCGGGATCGCGCTGGCCGGTGGTGCGGGTAAGGCGATGGCGGAATGGATCATTGCGGGTGAGCCGACGATGGAGTTGAACGAGGCCGACATTCGCCGCTTCAGCCCGGAGATGAACGTTCTGGGTGCTTTGGAGGCTCGCATCCCCGAAGTGCTGGGTCGCCACTATGATAACCCCTTTCCGGGGCGGTCGATGGAGACTGCGCGAGGGCAGCGCCGCTCGCCCATTCATACGAGCCTGGTGGCGGCGGGCGCGCGGTTTGAAGCCCGCGGCGGCTGGGAACGGGCCCTGCATTTCGGGGGTGACACAGCCCATCTGCCCCTGACCTTTGGGGTGCCGCAATGGCGCGAACAGGTCGGGACGGAGGTCGCGGCCTGTCGTACGGGCGCGGCTATTCTGGATCAGTCGGCCTTCGGCAAGATCATGGTTCAGGGGCCTGACGCCTGCGCCTTTCTCAATCGGTTATGTGCGGCGCAGATGGATATCGGCGAAGGCCGGATCGCCTATACCCAGATCCTGAATGCACGCGGCGGGGTGGAAAGTGATCTTACCGTGCAGCGCCACGGCCCCGAAACCTACCTGCTGATCGTCGGTGCGGGAGAGGTTGTGCGTGACCTGAAACGGATGCGTGAAACCAAGGGCGGCTTCCGGATTGAGTTTACTGATGTCACCAGCGGCTACGCCATCCTTGGGCTGGCAGGAGCAAAGGCGCGCGATGTTCTGCAGGCCACTTCCAATACCCCGCTTCCCGACCTGAAACGGTTCACATTCGCACCTGTCGAAATCGGGCTGGCGCGCGGTTGGGCCGGTCGGCTGAGCTTTACCGGCGAGGAAGGTTTTGAACTGTACATCCCTGCCGACATGGCCTTGGCCGCGCATGAAGCGCTGGTTGCCGCCGGGGCCACGCATGCGGGTCTCTATGCCAGCGGATCGCTGCGCATCGAAAGTGGGTTTCGTGCCTTTGGGCACGAGTTGACTCCGGGCACTACTCCGCAGGAAGCGGGATTGAATGCCTTCTGTGCCTTCGGGACCGGCTTTGTCGGGGAAGAGGCGCTGCAGGGTCGTCGTCCTGATCGGCGGATCGTCTCGCTGTTGTTCGACGATCCCACCGCACTCCCTATCCATGATGAACCGATCTATTGTGACGGCGCAGTGGTGGGCCAGATCACTTCAGCGGCATGGAGCTATCGCTTTGGACGCTCGGTGGCGTTGGCAATGATTTCGGCACCGCATGAGATGCTCGCCGAACACACCGTGGTTTCCGGTTTCGAGGTCGAAATTGCCTGTACCCGATTCACCGCCAAAGCATCCCTCAAACCCGCCAAGGAGGCCTTTTGATGCCCGAGACACAGCGCACCACGCAGGTCGCGATCATCGGCGGCGGGATCATGGGCGTGGCCGCCCAGTTCCAACTGGCCGAGAATGGTTGGACGGATACGATCCTTTTTGAAAAGGCCGAGCTAACCTCGGGGTCCACATGGCACGCAGCAGGGCAAATCGCTCATGCTGTCGGCAGCCGGGTCATGGGGTGGATCAACAAGACCTCGATTGATACCTACAAGCGCGTCGAACAGGAAACCGGCCAAAGCATCGGCTGGCACGAGGTTGGCGGCTTCCGGATTGCAACGACCGATGATGAGGTCGACTGGATGAAGTCGATCATGGGGGTGGGTAAATTGCTCGACCTGCCGATGGAGCTCGTCGGACCTGAGGAAGTGGCCCGGATCAACCCGTTTTACAGGGTTGACGACGTCAGGGCCGCGGTGCGCACGTTTGAGGACGGGCATATCGACCCCTCTGGCGTGACCATGGCGCTGGCAGCCGCAACGCGTGCGCGTGGCGCAAGGATCGAGCGCCACAATCGGGTCGTCGGGGCCAGTCGCAAGGGCGATATGTGGCTGCTGCGCACCGAAAAGGGCGATGTTCTGACCGAGCACGTGGTAATCGCTGCAGGCTCATACGCCAATCAGGTGGGCGAATGGTTCGGGCTGAAAATCCCGTCGGTCTCGTGCCTGCATCACTATCTCGTCACCGACACCGTACCCGAATTCGAAGGCCGTCCGGAACTGCCCGTCATGCGCGACAATGCCTTTGGCGGGTATATCCGGCAGGAACAGAAATCCGGCCTGATCGGAATCTACGAAGGCCATGTCTGCCCCACCGTTTGGGAAATGCCCAAGGGCGCGCCCTGGGCGGCCGAGAATGAATTGTTCGAGGCCGATTACGACTCGATTGGGGATTTCCTGATGGTGGCCTTGGACAAGATGCCCATTCTTGCCGAGCTTGGAATCAAACGTGTTGTACGTGGTGCAATCACCCACACACCGGATGGCGGCATGCTGGTAGGGCCGTCTGGCGCACCAAATGTCTGGCTGTCCTGTGGCTCGTCCATCGGTCTCGCTTGGGGCGGTGGCGCTGGCAAAGTGTTGGCCGACTGGATGGTGCATGGCGAAACCGAGATCAACACGCGGAGCTTTGATCCGCGCCGCTATGGAAATTTTGCAAGCGATCAATTCATTGTGGAACGCACCAAGGACGAATTCATGCGCCGCCATGACACACCCTGCCCCGGAAAACAGTTTAATGCGTTGCGACCGCTGAAACGCCATCCGCTCTTTGACCGGCTTGCAGCCAAGGGCGCGGTTTTCGGCGAGGTCGCAGGTTGGGAGCGCCCCCGATACTTCGCTGACGCCAGCGAAGTTGAACAGATCGGATGGGGACATCAGCCATGGCACGCGAACGCGATGCGCGAAGCCAAAGCGACGCGAAACGACGCCGGTGTGATCGACCTTTGCGCCTTTGCCCAGTTCGAGATCACGGGCAAGGACGCCGGCAAGCTTCTGGACCGTCTTTCAGCCAACCGTATCCCACGCAAGGATGGACGGATCAGCCTCAATCACCTGCTGACTGAAAAGGGCCGGTTCGAAACTGAAATCACCATCTGGCGCATCGCCGAAGATCGTTATTTTACTGGTTCGCCCATTGCGCGCGCGACACCGGATTTCGACTGGATCAAGCGCCACATCCGACCCGGTGAAGACGTTAAGATGATCAACCGAAGCGATAATTGGGGCATGCTGGCGCTGTCCGGCCCGACCTCGCGTCGCATTTTGGCGCCGCTAACCGATGCGGATCTATCCAACGCCGCTTTCCCCTGGCTCTCGGGGCAGGAGATCACAGTCACGGGCGTACCATGTTACGCGCTGCGCGTGTCTTTCGTGGGGGAACTTGGCTGGGAACTGCATGCACCGCTGGACCAAATCGCCACGCTGTACGACGCACTGTTCCAGACAGGCACAGCACATGGCCTGACCGATCTGGGCTCTTACGCCTTCAACGGCATGCGGATGGAGAAAGCCTACCGCGCGAGCGGAGAGCTCACCACCGACATCGGACCTTTTGATGTGGGGCTGGAGCGATTTGTCATCACGAAAGACCGGGACTTCATCGGCAAAAAAGCGTTGCAGGGCCGTGATCCGGCATGGACATTGCTCTATGCCGAACTCCATGCAGAGGACGTCGATATCCACGGCGGTGAACCAGTGCTTCTGGATGGCAAACCTGTCGGCCTGACCACCTCGGGCGGGTATGGGTATACGATTGGGAAATCACTCGGCTGGCTATTTGTTCGCAAAGGCACCCCGCGCGAAAATCTGTCGGTGCAAATCCTGAATCGACAAATTCCCGTTACGGTCCATGATGATGCCCTGTTCGACCCCGAGAACCTGCGACTCCGGAGTGACGATGTCTGACGCACCCTACAAACCTAAGGGAACCCAACAATGACGACCCTCATAAACGGCGGCGAAGCCGTCTATCGCGTTCTGAAAGCCAACGGGATCGATACGGTGTTTGGACTGTTGGGCGGCTCGATGCTGGAACTGTACGACGCTATGTATAATGGCGGCGAGATTGCCTACGTCGGCGCGCGGGACGAACGCGCGGCGGGGCACATGGCCGATGCCTGGGCGCGGATGACCGGCAAGCCCGGCGTTGTCCTGGGTGCACAAGCCGGACCCGGCGTGGTCAATATTGTGACCGCCGTGGCCGAGGCGCATCTGGCCTATTCCCCGATGGTCGTCATCGCCGGAGCAATCACGCGCGCGGACCAGTGCAAGGACACGTTTCAGGAGGTCGATCAGGTCGCGTTGTTTGCACCGATTTGCAAACGCTCGGTCATGGTTACCGATCCGTCGCGTCTTGCACCGATGCTGGAGGATGCCATCAGACTGGCCAATACAGGGCGGCGGGGGCCTGTGGTCCTACATGTGCCGCGCGACCTGTTCGCCGCTGAGCTGCCAGCGATTGATCCAAACCCTGTGCAGATTGCACGCCCCGGACCGGCAGCATCGGATGATGTCAAAGCAATCGCCCAACTTTTGGCAAGCGCACAACGTCCGGTCATCTTTGCCGGTGGAGGTTTCAAATGGGGCGCGGGGCGTGACGCGTTGACCGCATTGGCGGAAACACTGGAGGTGCCGGTAGTGGCCTCGACGGGGCACGCCGATGTAATGCGTCACCGCCATCCCTGGTTCGCCGGCCAGGCCGGGCCACGCGGTAATCGGGTCGCCAGCCGTTTGACTAATGAGGCGGATGTAATGGTCGTGCTTGGCGCGCGGCTCGGGTTTAACTCGACCTTTCATTCCAACGACTATGTCGGCACCGACACCCGCATCGCCCATGTGGACATCGAAGGCTCAGCCGTCGGCCGCTATTTCCCAGCCGAGATTGCAGCGCAGGGCGATGCGCGGCTGACGGCAGAGGCGCTGACTGATGCGGTCAACAAGCCAGACTGCGAGACTTGGCGTGACACCTTCCGAGCGGATTTGGAAAGCCTCTGGGCCGAGCGCGCCGAAGAAGCGGCAATTACAACACTGCCTATGCATCCTCGCCGGGCATTGGCTGAATTGCGCGAGGCGCTGCCAGAGGACGCGATCGTCACGCTGGATACCGGCAACACCTGCCTTCAGGCCGCCGACCGGCTGGCTCATTACGCGCCAATGTCACTGATTACGCCGCTGGATTTCGGGCTAGTTGGATTTGGGCTAGCGGCAGCAATAGGGGCCAAGGCTGCAGCGCCGGATCGCCCAGTGTTGGCAATCATGGGTGACGGAGCAGTTGGATACACGATGATCGAAATTCAAACAGCCATCTCGCACAAACTGCCCATCACGATCGTGGTTCTCGACAATGAAGCCTGGGGGGCCGAGAAAGCCTATCAACAAGAGTTCTACGGAGGTCGATTGCTGGGGGCTGAAATCCAAAGCCCACGCTTTGACAAATTTGCCGAGCTGTGCGGCGGCCAAGGTATCTGGGTCGATGGTCCGGGAGGCTTGAGACCTGCCCTGCAACAGGCCATTGCATCCGACCAAACCACGGTCATTCAGGCCAAGATCGACCCGGGTGCGTTGATGACGCTGCGCAAGGATCTGTTTAAGGCGGCAGAGAAAGAGGATGAGGACTAAGCTTATGCGGCGCTGTCATAGATGAAAGCAGCCGAAAAAGTCTGGCCATTCGAATGGACCAGCAGCTGAACTAGGGCAACGTTATCGGTGTCTAGAAAGGGCCGTTCTTCTTCTATGATCTCCCATCGTTCATTCGTTCCGACAACGTCCCGGAGTTCGTCGCTCACTACATTCAGTCATAACATTGAACGGCTTTGCTCAGGAATCTGTGGCAAACTTTTGACCATTGATTTTCGTGTCGTACGCGTCTGTGTGCGTGGCCTTTCTCAGCGGGCCCGAAGGCTAGATCACTGAATGTCTCTCTCTGGGGCAACACACGATTTTCGCCCCGTTTTTCGGGACACGTACTCTCCACCAAGGGCGACGCCATCCTTCGAACGTTTTCTAGATCGGATGATAAGGCCACGCCGAGACGACATGGGTTTCAACCGCCTCGCAATCGAGAAACTTCAATATCTAGTAGTGTGGGTCCCGGTCGATATTACTTCGGGCTCATTATTGATGCAGACCACCATGACCTGAAACGGACGATCCTTAGCCATTGTTCGTATCGGCTCCGGCGGCATTGGGGCGATAAAACTCGCGGTACCATTTCACGAATTCAGCAACGCCATCCTCGACTGAAGTCTGGGGCCGGTATCCAGTCAGGTCGTTCAGCAACGAAGCATCGGCCCAGGTTGCGGGCACATCCCCCGGCTGCATCGGCATCATGTTCTTTTCTGCCTTGATACCAGTGGCCTTCTCGATGGCCTCGATGAACGCGGTTAAATGTACAGAGTCGTTGTTACCGATGTTTACCACACGATGCGGCGCAACCGGCGACAGGCTATCACCCTCGGGCACCTGACCGTCCACTGGGCGCACCGGAATGGCATCCATCAAAAGGCGAATGGCTTCGACCAGATCCGCGACATAGGTAAAGTCGCGTTTCATGTCACCGTAGTTATAGACATCGATCGGATTGCCTTCGAGGATCGCCTTGGTAAATTTGAACAGCGCCATGTCCGGCCGACCCCATGGGCCGTATACAGTGAAAAAGCGGAACATGGTGATCGGCAGATCGAATAGATGCGCGTATGAGTGGGCCATGTTCTCTGTCGACTTCTTAGTGGCCGCGTAAAAGGACATCTGGTGGTCCGCGCGCTGTGTTTCCTTGTAGGGCATCTCGGTATTGGCCCCAAAAGCTGAAGAAGTGGATGCCAAGAGCATGTGTTTCGGAGGGTACGCGCGGGCGGCTTCCAGAATTTCAAATGTCCCGTTCAGGTTGCTTTCCAGATACGAGCGCGGGTTCTCGATCGAGTAGCGCACACCAGCTTGGGCGGCGAGGTGCACGACAAAATCAAATTTGTGCTCGTTAAAGAGGCTCATCACCAGATCAGGAGTTTCGACCTTTCCAATAACGGGTGTGAAGTTCTGCCCATTAGGTTCACGTGCCAGAATATCATGGCGCGTCTCTTTCAGAGAGACATCGTAGTAGTCGCTCAGGGCGTCCAGCCCCACCACCCGATAGCCGTGTTCCAGCAGCAGTTTGCTTAAATGAAAGCCGATAAAACCGGCCGACCCGGTAACGAGAACGCTCTGCATATTGCTGCCCCTAACCAAACCGAAACGAGTTGCCCCTGTTGAGCCCGAAATATTTAGTTTCCACCAAAAAGATCACGGGTAAAGACCTTGTCCGCCACATCCTCGATCTCGTCGGTCACGCGATTGGCGACGATGAGATCGCTCGCGGCTTTGAACTCTTCCAGATCAACCATCACCGGAGAGCGGAAGAAATGCTCGTCTTCGAGAACCGGTTCATACACGATAACCTCGACCCCTTTGGCTTTCAGGCGCTTCATTATGCCCTGAATGGAGGATTGGCGGAAATTGTCCGACCCCGCCTTCATGACCAACCGATAGATGCCCACCACTTTGGGGCCTTTCATCAGAATTTGATCGCTGAGAAAATCCTTGCGAGTGCGGTTGGCATCCACGATGGCGCGAATGAGGTTTTGCGGCACGTGGCTGTAATTTGCCAACAGCTGTTTGGTGTCCTTGGGAAGGCAGTAGCCACCATAGCCAAAGGACGGGTTATTGTAGAAACCGCCAATGCGTGGGTCCAGAGATACCCCGTCGATCACCTGCCGTGCGTCCATTGCACCAGCCATTGCATAGCTGTCCAACTCGTTAAAAAACGCGACTCGCATAGCTAGGTAAGTGTTAGCGAAGAGCTTGATGGCCTCAGCCTCATTCAGATCGGTAAAGAGGACTTGCACATCCTTTTTGATCGCCCCTTCCAGCAGCAGGTCGGCAAAAACCCGGGCCCGATCCGACCGCTCGCCGACAATGATCCGGCTGGGGTGCAGATTGTCATACAGGGCCTGACCTTCTCGCAGAAATTCAGGTGAAAAAATGACCTGATCCGTTTCCAATTCTTCCCGAAGTGATCGTACATAGCCTACTGGGATCGTGGACTTGATGACAATGGTAGCCGAAGAGTTGACCTCCAACACTTGCTTGATCACGGCTTCGACGCTGGATGTGTCAAAATAATTGGACTTGGGATCATAGTTTGTTGGCGTGGCCACAATAACAAAATCTGCATCGGCATATGCCGAAAGGGCATCGGTCGTGGCGGTCAACTTCAAGTCTTTGAAACGCAGAAACTCTTCCAACTCCGCGTCTTCAATCGGGGATTGGCGCCGATTGATCATTTGCACGCGGGTCTCGGAAATATCAACCGCGACAACGGGATGTGTCTGGGCCAGAAGTACCGCGTTGGAAAGTCCCACATAACCCAACCCTGCAACGGTGATTTTCATTTTTTCTTCCTTTAAAAACTCAGCTGCGCGCGTAGACGTCTTCCTAGCACAAGATACCATCCTCTCCGACATAGGCACCGGTTTGAGTTTCAATCAAGACCATTGGCACTTTACCTGGGTTTTCCATTCGATGTACCGCGCCAAGCGGGGTGTAGGCAGATTGGTTCTCGCTCACATACTTGATTTGGTCATCCACTGTGACTCAAGTCGTGCCTTCAACCACGATACAGAGTTCGGCACAATGGAAGTGGCTCTGTAGATTGAGCGAAGCATCGGGATGGGCCATGATCCGCTTTACATGGAAGCGATCCTCAACCACCAAGCTTTGAAACCGCCGCCACGGGCGGCGATCCTTCGGGATAACTGTCACCCGCCCCACACCTCTTGCCTTGAGTGTTGTCACTGTTACCTGGCATTTTGAGCGCTGGACATTCCAGCGGCAAATACCAAGTCATCAGTTGCATCTGCACGATGTTTTCAAGGCCGATCCCGACCACCTCGAGCGTGTCACCGTAAGAGCGCAAGAACGTGTTCTTGCAGTCTGTCGCAGTTGCAACGAGCGGTGGCAACGCCACTTTTGTCCGGACCGATTTCGCGCCGCCCAGATCCGACTAGGCCGAACCAAGTGGAACAGTTGAAGAGTTCTGCGCTCAGTCGTTGTTCGGGTGCGATGAGCCGAAAATCTAAATTGGTCAGAACCATTGGCTGTTCACAAGACTGCTTTTTTGTCTTGCCCGACAAACGCTTGCCCGCAGCTTAAAATAACGTCTCCCACCCGATCAGCGGCACAAGTTGTTTCGGGTTTCTCTTGCGCGGCAAAGGCCAAAACATTGGCCCAAAGTCGACGCATAGCAAAACAGGAATGACACTGATCAGAAAAACTCCGAAATTGAATTTTTCAAATACCCATTCACGGCGCTCATATTCGGAACGAATGATTTGCAGTGGGAGACAGGGACAGAAAAATTTTCGTGTGATTTGAGCCTTCTCACTTGTTCCCGATGCACACAAAGTTATCCATCTTCTCAAATTTCATCCGTACTTACTTAACTCTCAGAGTAATCGCAGTCGATTTAAGGGTCCGAACCTTACCAGCAGCATTGCCTTTAGGGCGGTAGCTCAAACTGTTTCAGCCAGGCTGTTCGTTAGGCGTTGGCACACCGATCTTGAGGTTCCCGGGGTGACTTAGAGACTGTTGATGTCTAGGGCGTCTACTTCTTTGACGTCACGTCACGACGCTCAACCTTAAGTTTATTTAGCGGGAGCACCAGATTTTTTCTACGCCGTTGATTGATGCAGTTGCGCAACAATTGATCGTGTTGGGGATTTTTTTTGGGGCAGGTTGATTTCCGTCTTAAACTTTTTGGGATGTGGGTTTATCGGGTTGGTTGTTTGAGTGCTTGATTGAGCTATGAGCGGTT
>WQBJ01000046.1 GCA_013032095.1 Ruegeria atlantica
TGCACAACCTGCTGCAAACACGATTTTCTTCATCAAGCTGCCCGACATAGTATTTCCCCTTCAGATTGCTTTCAGTTGTTCGAGCAGGCCGCCTTGTGCCTTCCATTGCGGCTCGCCTCCAGCATCTTCGGGGCTGGTGGATTTCATCGCCTCTTCCTTCGTTTCGAGATCAACCTCAGCGTAGATGTTGGTGGTTGCAAGCGACACGTGACCGAGCCAGGCCCGAATGGTGTTGATGTCAACGCCGGAGCGAAGCAGATGGCAGGCGCAGCTGTGACGCAGTATATGTGGGGTGATCTTTTGCCCTTTGAGTTCCGCCACGCGGGCCGCGGCGCGTTCCACGAGTTCGATGATCCCATGTCGGGTGTAGGGTTTGCGATGCCGACTCCAGAACACGCTCCCGCAGTTTGGCGGGCGGTCCCTGGACAGAGCGGCGATAGCTTTAGCGGTGTTCGTCCAGATCGGAGTGACGCGGATTTTTCCTCCCTTGCCATGGATCGTAATACGCGCGTTTTCGCCCGTGCGTTCCGGGAGATGCAGATCCTCTACCAGAAGTCCTGCCGCTTCGGAGGCTCTCGCTCCGGTATTGTAGAGAAACAGGAGAAGGGCATGCTCGACCCGCCCTGCTACGGTGTGCCTGTCTGGCCCTGCGATCAGGGCGTCCATGTTCTCTGTCGACAGCCAGGTGATCCGAGGCCGTACTGTTTTCTTGAGTGGAATGGCGCGGATGCTGCCAGCCCATTCGACGAGTGCGGCGTCGCGCACTGCGATGTAGCGGGCGAAGGATCGGATTGCCGTGAGGCGCAGGTTTCGGGTCTGCACCGAGCAGCCCCGTTCCTGTTCCAGGTGGCCGAGAAAGGCTGTCACGCGGCCGGCAGACAGGTCTTCAACCATGAGCCGCTCCACTGGCTTGCCGCAGCGCTCGGCCACGAAGGGCAACAGCAGTGTCAGGCTGTCGCGGTAACTCTTCAGGGTGTTGACCGCCAGATTGCGCTCGGTTGGAAGGTATTCCAAGAGGAAGCGCTTGATCCATGTGCCGAGAGTGGAGATGCGTTCAGACATGGCTTATGTCCCCTTTCCAATGTTGCCTGGCATCCGGGCTTGAGGTTTGCTCGATATAGCGCTCAAATCGCCGACTGGCCTCGACGAGTAAGTCCGGGGTCATCGATATATAGACCTGCGTCGCGGCCAAGCCGCTGTGGCCGAGATAGGTCGAAAGCGCTGGAAGAAGTCGTTGAACGTCGACCCCTTCGCGATACCAGGAGATCAGGCGGTGAGTAGCAAAGCTATGCCGCAGCGAATGCAGGCAGGGTGCCCGGCATCCGGGCTTTTCGATGTCGATCCCAGCCGTTCGAAGCGCGACTTGGAAGGCGTGACGTACAATGGCCTTTTTCAGCGGCGACCCATCGCGGCAGGCGAGAAAGCTGGATGCCGAACCCTCGCGGAGAGGTCGATGTGTCCGGATGACGGCGTACTGGTGAAGTACGCCGACGAGGTCTGCACCAACTGGCACCAGTCGGCTCTTGTAAAATTTCGTGTCGTTGACTGAAAGCACCGAGGAGCGCAGATCTACGTCGGCCATGGTCAGTCGCCGCGCCTCCCCTGAGCGCAACCCAGCCCCGTAAAGGAGGAGCAGGAACGTTCGGAAAGTCTTGGCATCAAGCTTGGGGCAACGCCTGCGGCTACTGTCTATCGCCTTGAAGAGGCGACGCAATTCCTTATGTGAGAAGATGAAGGGGGGTGCGACCTCCGGGGGGTGCGGTTCCGCCTCACGCAGCGGCATCGGACTGCGGCTCACATAACCCCGGCCCAGTGCGAAGCCGTAAAATCCGGCAAGCGTTCCATACTTCACTGCGCGGGTTCTCGTCAGCGCCCCCTTGCCGGCAAGAAAGCAGCGGATTTCATTCTCATTTACCATGTCACAGTCCCTGTCTTCTCCAACCTGACGACAATACGTATGGAGCGTTTCGGCGCTTGAGCGGAACTTCGCTCCGTGGTCGCGCTGCCATGCGATGTAGCGGTCGACAGCTTCACGCAGTTTCATCGAGCAACTCCTTCAGGCAGATGTCGGCAACCCGCCGAAGCGGAGCGAGATCAATCTTTGCGTAAGTAGCTGTAGCGCTCGGGCTGGAATGGCCGAGGAAGTCACCAACAATTTTAAGACCGCACCCCTCGTCGACCAGTCGCTGCGCTGCCGCATGGCGAAGTGCATGGGCTCCCAAACGCTTACCGGTGATACCAAGGCGGTGGGCGCGACTGCGAACAATCATTCCTATGGCGCTGCTCGTCAACGGCCTGAACGGAGCTTGGAGCGTCAGGAACAAGGCCCGCTCCCGTCCCACCTCCGGACGCACACTGAGAAGGTAATCCATCAACGCGTTACCGATGGGCGGGGTGAGCGGGAAAATGTCGGCTCGGCCGGTCTTGGGACGAAAAACGCGCAGCATGTCTCGCTCCCAGTCAATGTCATCGACGCGCAGAGCACCAACTTCACCAGCCCTGAGACCGCAGGTGGCAAGGATCATCAGCACGGCATGGTCGCGAATGTTCGCCGGGGTCGAACCTTCCGTCGTGGCGAGCAACCCCTTGACTTCGTCGCGATCAAACCCCTTGGGAACCGGTCGGTCGGGATAGGCCATCGGCGGCATGATGCACCCGGCGATACCGGTCTGGCACCAGGTCCGCATTTCGGCAAAGCGGAAAAAGCTCCGCAGACACCCGGCCGCTGCCCGAGCGGACGTTCTGCGAAGGCTTCCGCCGACAATCCGGGCGGCAAGGTATTCGTCAACGTCGCCGATCGTCATGTCGGCGAGCATCAGATTTCTGCTTGCTGCCCAGACAAAGAAACGGTCGCTCTCGTAACAGCAGTTGTTGATAGTCGCGTCCGACAGTCCCCGATCATCGCGCATCCAGGCCGCGAAGGCCTCTGTCTGCCGGACGTGTGGATGGGTAACTCGAAACGGCTCTTCAAGCCAGCCGAGGAAACGCAACCAGCGAAAGGCATGGCGCCGGAAATTCGCAGCGGAAACCGCAGGAACCTTTCGGCACCACTCCTCTATAGCCGCCTCCACGGTCGCCAAGCCGACCGGGATGTCCGCATCAGGCAGGTTTAGAAGATCGACAAGAACAAGTTGAGCGCGCGCGACCCGGCGGGCGACGTCGCCAACCACTCCTGAGGCAACTACGGCGCACAAATATCGTTCGCGATCCTCCAAAAGAGGCGCAAGCTTGTATCGCTCGATGGTAGCGGGGTCCTTGTATAGAAACTCAAACATGCTTCATCTCCAGAACTAAGGGAGATGACGTGATGTCAGACAAATCGCATCAAAAATACTATGTCGGGCAGCTTGATGAAGAAAATCGTGTTTGCAGCAGGTTGTGCATGCTGCCCTACATAGTGGGCTGCCCTACATATGGCCTCTTATGTCGTACCCCACATAAGAGGCCTAGAAGAAGCCGGTCATTGCCATCGCGCGGCGCATAAACCGTTTCCTGGTCGATCAGCACTGTGTCGACGACGCGGCACATCTCTATGAGGTGCTGCCAATCCCGGCTGTTGCGCGCAAAGCGGGACACTTCTCGCGCTGCGACGGCGCCGACCTTGCCGAGACAAACATCGGCGATCATCCGGTCAAAGCCTTCCCGAGCGACACCACCCGCCGCAGAACGGCCGAGATCGTCATCCACGGTCTCGATCCGGCTCCAACCCAAATCCGCCAGACGCTCCCGCATGGCATATTGCAGGGCGCTGCTTTCCCGGTTGTGCAGGACCTGGTGGGCCGATGACTGACGGACGTAAAGGATCGCCCTGCGCTCCAAATGCTGCGGACCAATCTTCTCATGCTTCATGATCATTCCCCCCTTCTGCCGCGCGTGCATGTTCCGCCATCAGGCGTGCCATCAACCGTGTCAGCGTTTGCCGCGTGTCGTCGGGGAGGCTCTGCCAAGGCGGAATTTGTGTCACTGGCGTGGCCCGGGGAACCGGGAACAGTTCGAGTTGCGTCGTCGTCATTTTGCGCGGCATTGGCCAACCTCCGAATCTCGTGTTCAGAGTCCAATGCTGCGTCAACGCGGGATGGGGAGTCGGGTTTATTGAACGGCTCACCGTCGATATCGCAAACAAGCCCCGCAAGAACCTTCAGAGCGTCCAGACCCACATGCGCCGTATCGACCCGACGGCAGGCGGTACAGGCAGCCCGGTCGAACATCCATATCGGGACTTCCAGAAGCCGGTCCGACCGGCGGCCTGTGAGATTGCACCGAAACACGGCTTCGCCGGATTTATCGATCACCTCATGGACATAAACCGACCGGCCAAACCAAGGATGCCATCGATAAAGAACCTCGCGCCGGTCGGTAACGTGGGTGTTCCGGCGTTCAGTTGTACAACGAGGACAGACCCCACAGCGCGATCGGATACAACGTCCCGATTGCCATGCATTATCCCGATGGCGTCACCAGCCCGTCATCGTGACAGAACCGGAAAAATCTAGTTCCGGGCGCTCCAAAGTTGGGTAGCAGAGCAAGAACCGGAAAAATCCAGTTCCGGGCGCTCCAAAGTTGGGTAGCAGAGCACAAACCCGCAGACTCTCGTCATGAGCGAGGGACCAGCGGGGGGCAGGTCACGCGCCCTCCTGGAGTTCCGCCGTAAGTGACTTAGCCAAGAGAGGCTTCCGACAGCACTTTGACGACACAAGGGTCTTTATTTGGGGCGTCAATTTCAAGTTGTAGTATCTATTACTACAGGAAAGTCGCGTTTCTTTGTGCCGGATTTGCAACTGCTTCTCGTCACCCATGACCACAGGAACTATCAGCCCGGCGGTGAGTTTTTTCCTAGAGCTCGTGCTTTTCCTGCCTTCGCTGTTCCAACCGTTCTATCTCTGCTTTCAACAGCGCGATCCTCTGCGATGTCTGATGTTCCGCAATCAGATCGAGAAACATCTTGGTCTTGCCGCCATGCTTCATGCCATAGCGCTCGTAGACCATAGTGTTAAACACATCCAGTTTCGCCTTTGGGATACGGAACTGGATATACTCATATCGTGCAATCACTGTTTTTGTCATCTAATCCGCCCTTTTCGCTTAAAGATAACGGAATGAAGTATACTGGCGATAACGATGCCGCTGACAGCATCTTAGCATATAGATAAACACCGAAATTTGAGCGCTTGATGTCATTTGCGGGAAACTTCATGACCTCACATTTTGCGCAACGAAGCAGCTTTTTGCATACTTAGGTATTGCTTGCGAAAAAGTACTCGCCGCCGCAGAGATCACAGAACCATCGGATACTCCCAACTGATGACCTAGAATTTAACCATCCATTTGACAGCACTTTTTTTGAGAATCGAGACTAGATCAAACCGAATGGTATGTGCAAGAAGGCGCATAGTTACATATGCGGCGTCTTCAGAATTCTTGCCCGAACTCCAAAAATAGTTTAATGTTACCCTATTGAAAATCTGACAATCTTGCTCGAATGAACAGACTATTTGCACTGTTTGGTCTGGCCTTTTCCGTCGCTCTTAGTACTGAAAAGGCTTTACTTGCACAATCCAATGTGAGTGTTGCCGATGTAGCTGACGAGCTCGCCGGCATCGCTAGTTTTGTGCAAGCTAGGTCAGTCTTTGAGGCAGACCGTGAAATTGTTATCCGTGAAGGCGAAACCTATGTTCAAAGTGAGCGAGTCCTTTCCACCGACAGATTGGTAATGAATGCCGGCGCACAGTTATTGATTGATCCTGATACCAAAGGTTTCGGTGAGAATGGTGTTTATATAGTCACACGTGAATTAACCTTACCTGAACAAGGTGGCGCTGCAACGATAAGCTGGGCACCGGAGGCTGCTCCACCACCTCCAAAAGTTCCGGATCGGGCAGCTAGTGGGGCGAACGGGCACGGTGCGGGTGAGCCGGGGAAGCCGGGTCAGAATGGAAAGGATGGCTTGGCGGGAGCACACGGCGCAGATGCCCCTAGAGTTACAGTAGTTCTTCAACAGGTCAATGGAGGCAACCTCATCGTTGACCTGTCAGGTGGAGCTGGAGGAGATGGTGGGCGCGGTCAGATGGGTGGAAGCGGTGGAGATGGTGCTCGTGGCACCTCGGCCCGCACAGCATGGGTCAAGGTTTTTAATTCAAAAACTGCGGTTGGCTGCGCCGCCGGTCCTGGTCGAGGTGGTAACGGTGGCAATGGTGGTAATGGTGGTCGGGGGGGAGATGGCGGCACCGGCGGAAGCGGAGGCACCCTGAGACTCATCAGTTCCGCAGAAGTCGCCAAAAATGTCTTTGAGACCATCAAAATTGAAGTAGCTAGTGGGCCCGTTGGGAGAGCGGGAATCGGTGGATTGCCGGGGACACCTGGAAGAGGAGGTCCTGAAGGTAAATTGGCCACATCATGTGGATCTGCCGGACGCCAAGGCGCAAACGGTGCCCCTGGTGATACCGGTCCCGTAGGAGCTGATGGGAAAAGTGGCAGGGAAGGAACTATTGAAAGTGTTGTCCTGTCTTTAGAGCAAATTCAAAAGGCATTCGGGTTTGAAGAGCGATGACAGATTCCCCAGATCCTCCACCAAAGAATGAACCAACAGAAGAACTTGGATCACAAAATGAGCCAATCGACGAACGAGTTTGGCAGTTAGAGCATAGACTGAAGGATGCGTTGAAGAGAATCGACGAACTGGAGAACCCCGATCCTATTCCTGACCCAAAGATCTGGAAAGACAGAAAGTTCATAGCCGGTGTTTTGGCGCTGCCAAGTCTCATTTTGGGTGGGTGGATTTTGACTGGAATAGACAAGTATGTGTTCAGTTCAAAATTCTTTCAGCCGATGCCTTTCATCCATACGCTTCTCGGCACTGAAGAGGCGGTGAAAGCTTATGTTTCGCCTAGTGATATTAACCGAGGTGACATTCGTGATGAAATAGTGGCGCTGATTGGCGACACGTACGTCACTGTAGAAGAGCTTAGTGAGATGAAGCTTGTCAGTAGTGAAGACCTGAAACAGAAAAAATTTCTTAACAGACAATCGCTTAAGCAGGCAGCAGAGGAGGGCGAAATTGATGAGCGAATTCGTGGTATCGGGGGCCGCCGACAAAACTTCAATGATTTTTTCGTTCAAAATTTGGGTTTGAATCCAAATGCTGCGCAAAAAGTTGAATGTGAAAACGTCCCTCGCGGTGAGGAATTTCTGGAATTTAAAGATCAAGACGAGCGTAACTGCTTTCTTGTTTCCGAAAGTTTCGTTTTCTCAAATGAGTTCACTATTTTGCGTCCGAAAGATGTGAAAGCAATCCAGTTCGAAGTTTTTGTGGTTCCACTTCGTGCCACTTCAGTTGATGAAGGCGGGATCAACGGTGAGGCTTTGAACATCCCTCCAGATGCACGAAAGTCCTTCTTTGATCTACGCGTTAACGCGCAACCGACCGAAATGAAAGTCTCAGGCGCTGAACTTGAATTTGCCCAAGGTATCGATGCTCTAAAATATGAGGCGACATTTGAATTGCCAGAACCGATGCAAGATCGTTCATACGACATACTTACAGTATCACTTAATCTAATTGAGTATGACTCGGTGTTTGGCAGCCAGCGCCGAGATAAGTCATTCACCGTATTTGTTGTGCCGAGTTTCACAAACATCTAGGTCGTGTTGACAAAAGGGATTGAACGAACCCGCTGACGCGGGAGGGGCGTAGCTATTGGCGGGAATGGTCTCCTGATAAAGGTTGGTTTCAGCAACCAAACCTTCCCACC
The DNA here is from genome assembly GCA_013032095.1 of Ruegeria atlantica. GTDB lineage: Bacteria > Pseudomonadota > Alphaproteobacteria > Rhodobacterales > Rhodobacteraceae > Ruegeria > Ruegeria atlantica_E. The sequence goes on from WQBJ01000046.1 coordinate 7,749, forward strand.
AGGAGACCATCCCATGGCTGATGCCACATCAGCGGTAAGCCCGCTGCGCCGCCGTATGATCGACGACATGACGCTTCGCAACCTGTCGCCGGCCACGCAACGATCCTATCTTCATGCCGTTGCAAAGTTCAGTCGGTATTTCGACTGTTCGCCGGATCGACTGGGGCTGGAGGATATCCGTGCCTTTCAGGTCTACCTTGTATCGCAAGGTATTTCCTGGCCAGCTTTGAACCAGACGGTCTGTGCCTTGCGCTTCTTCTACGGCGTGACGCTGAACCGGGCAGAGATCCCCGAACGGATCGCCTATGCGCGCACGCCACGCAAATTGCCGACGATCTTGAGTGCCGACGAAGTCGTGCGTTTTCTTGAGGCGGTGCCGTCGCTGAAGGCACGCGCGGCACTGACAACGGCCTATGCCGCGGGCCTGCGGGCCTCCGAGGTAGTCAGTTTGAAGGTCACGGATATCGACAGCGATCGCATGCTGATCCAGGTCCGTCATGGCAAAGGCGCCAAGGACCGGACCGTCATGCTCTCGCCGCAGCTTCTCGGCATCTTGCGGACTTACTGGCGCCTAGCGCATCCGAAGGACTGGCTGTTTCCCGGCCGTGGCGACAAACCGATTGATGTGCAGGTGCTGCATTCCGCCTGCCGGTCCGCGACCAAAGCGGCGGGATTGACCAAGAAGGTCAGCGTGCACACGCTGCGACACAGCTTCGCCACCCATATGCTGGAGAACGGTGTCGACATCCGGGTGATCCAAGTGCTGCTCGGACACGCCAACCTGTCGACCACTGCGCGCTACACGCAGGTTGCCACGACGACGATCGCGAAGACGCAGAGCCCGTTCGATCGCCTGAGCCTGGACGTGGTGCCGCCCGGCTGAGGGGCGTGCCGTGCGCCCGGCCGTGGAGGTGGCGGATATTTTCCGTCGCTATGGCGAGGCGTGGCGGCAGGCCCATGACGGTCATCTGGGCCGTGTCGAGCGTCGGGTGATGAGCGCGATCGAACTGTGCAGGACAGCTGCGCTTGGCGGCCATGTCGAGGGCTGCCGAACCTGCCGCACGGTGCGTGTCGCCTATAATTCCTGCCGCAACCGTCATTGCCCCAAGTGCCAGGGGGCGGCGGCACGTGACTGGCTGGAAGCCCGGGCGGGTGATTTGTTGCCGGTGCCCTATTTCCATGTGGTCTTCACGCTGCCCGAAGAGATTGCAGCCATTGCCTTTCAGAACAAAAAGCGTGTCTACGGTATTCTATTCCGGGCAGCGGCCGAGACCCTGCGCATCATCGCTGCCGACCCCAGACATCTCGGCGCCGGGATCGGTCTCATCGCGGTACTGCACAGCTGGGGCCAGACCCTCAGCTACCATCCCCATCTCCATTGCATTGTGCCGGGCGGGGGGCCATCGCCGGACGGCAGCCGCTGGGTTGCCTGCCGTCCCAATTTCTTTCTGCCGGTCCGGGTGTTGTCGCGCCTGTTCAGACGGCTGTTTCTGGAAGCATTGCACGCTGCCTTCGAGGTCGAGCAATTGCAGTTCTTCGGCGAGATTGAAGGATTGGCCGACCCGCAGGCTTTTGCCCGGATGCTGACTTCGGCAAGTCGCCGCGATTGGGTTGTTTATGCCAAACCACCCTTTGGCGGGCCCGAACAGGTGCTGGCCTATCTCAGCCGTTACACCCATCGGGTCGCCATCGCCAACTCCCGCCTGATCAGCATGGAGGACGGCAGGGTGACATTCCGCTGGCGCGACTATCGTCGTGGCCGCAGACCCAGACGGATGACTCTCGACGCCGGTGAGTTCATCCGGCGTTTCCTCCTGCATACCCTGCCGGACGGCGTTCATCGCATCCGTCATTACGGCTTTCTCGCAAACGGACATCGCGCTGTCCGTCTCACATCCTGCCGGACGCTGCTGGCTGTCGCGACACCGGAGGCAGCTGACCGCGTCCGACCCGCAACAAGCCCGGTACCTGTTTCGCGTCCTTGCCCCTGTTGCGGCCGGCCGATGGTCACACTCGCCGTCTGGTATCATGGTCAGGCACCACCCACCGGACCGTTCTGGAATGACAGTTCATGAGCACTCGGGGCAAACCATCGCCACGCGATCCGCAGCCGATCCGCACGAGGACTGGCAAGATGGTCTGCGGGCCAAGGCCCCGATTACGCCAGTCCTGGTCGCTCCGCGAGACCACCGGCCCGCAAACCGGACCGGTTCAGCGGTCCCTCGCGACCAGCCATGACGCCATCAGCCGACTGTTCGGTACCATTCATCCGCACGTACACCCGCTTGGTCATCACGCCAGGTCAACGCCAGTGCCACAATCCCCATAGCGCAAAACCGGCCCGAGGGTTTGTTCAATCCGGCTTCAATGAGGTCCGCCCGACACCTGTGCGGCGGCATCGGTGTTCTACCCGCGGACCTCACAGAACCCTCCAGATTCAAGAAGCTTCGGGAACGCTTACACAAATAACGAAAATTAGATGTGTGAAAAACTATCCTCTGCCTTCAAGCGTGAAACCTAAGAATCTGTTCTCTTGGCCCAATACAAGATATCTAGACGAGAAGGACGCGTCTTTTCTTGAAGCTCGCGGCGTCCGTTTACTTGACTATCATATCAAGACATTCTCCGTTCCATACAGTTTGTACGACGAAATGGAAAAAGTGGATGTTCCAAGTGTAGCGGCGATTAAAATAACCAGGACGCTGTTAGACGTGTTTCAAATAGTTTCGAGCGATAAGCCCGTTACATACATTACGGCAGCCTGGGACACTACGGAGCACCCAGATCGCAATACTCCAACCTCCATGTCGGATGCTCAAGGCCTGAGAGAATTTGCAGCACACAGAGACAGCTTGCTGGTCTTCCGCCGTGAAGGTGAGAAGTATGACATCAAACTGCGCCCATCCGCATTCCCGGTTCTCCTGCAAGAGAAGCCTGAACTCAAGGAACTTGAGATTTCCCGGAATGATCTAAGAGAATTTGTCAGTGATAAGGTCGATCGCAAGGGGAGAAAGAACCGAAATATTGTTTTCCAAGCACATAGAGACTACCTGCAAGATGTGGTCCAACAGACAAATGATGCGGTCGAAAAGCTTGTTAACAACAATGACATGGTGAATGAAATCAAGAATCTTTATTGTGAGCAGTAGTGCTTGATAGTTCGAAGTCTTGATAAATTAGACGACGCGAACGGCCCATATCGGACCTGAACGCCACATGCCGTTGCTGCGGTGCGGCCAGTCGAAGCAGCCATTGGTGCTCAGTGTCAACTTAAGGGTCTGTGCTTTGACTTGGATGTTCATCATCGAGTGGCTGCTCGACACCGACAAGCCGCGTTGCGCTCAAATAGGCCTCAATAAAGATGAGGCCCAAAAATACTCTGAAGAAAGCTCTGCGGATCTGCCGTCAGGGGGAAGTCCGCGACAGTACAAGCCTTGTTGTACAGGTGTTTGGTCCTTAAAACCGTGCTAAGTTGTTTGGAGGAAATCGACCGTCTCGAGCATGCTGAAAAGGTCAAACGCAACTTGCCAGGGTTTGCGCCGCATTGTTCCCTCGAGTTCGATTTCTCCGGTCATCGACCAAATGCCCTCATCTCGAGGCTGTGATCCATTGTCATAGACGGGACGAAAGTCATCGGTGTGGATAATTTTGTTGCAGCATTCGCGAAGTGTTTCGGGGATCTCCTCGCCTTCATAGATGGTGAGAAACCCGCCATGTGCTGCAAGCTGTTTGGCTTTGAATGTCTGGAACCCTTGTTCCTCTCGCAACTGGTCATCGAGAGCGCGGTAGGACGCCGCTATGGTCAGCAGAATCCTCGATAGTCGCTCCTCGGCCGCGTCTTGGTGCCGTTTGACCAGCAATGGGTGCGACCAAGCGGGACCTTCGCCAAAATCCTGAAGGTCATCATTCCAAAAGGCTTCAACACCTCTCGTTGCGAGTGTGATCTCTAGCGCTTCAAGGCACATGGCTTCAATTGCGTCGCAATCAAAGGCGAGTGGTTTTTTGAATTCGTGCCAGTACGGATTTTCGTTCGGTGATCGAGACACTATTTCACCATCGTATTGGCCCGGATTTGCAGATCGGCCATTCTTTCCATGAGTTCATCAAAACCGATTGCGTTGGATCGCAGGAGTCCGGCATCGATCATCTTTTGGTAATCCTGATGAAGCGCCTCCAAAGGCTCGCCCTCGGGTGCCAAACAAAGTGAACCGGATACTGCTGTCGCATATTCGATCACCTTTCCTGTTTTGTCAGTCTCCCGAAAGAAATGTTGCTTGTGCTCGGCTACAGCGTTGGCGAGCCCTCGATCATCAAAGGCCTTTTGGGCAATCCCGATCTGATCCAGGCAGTCAAGATCGTACCAATGCCGCGCATAACGATCGCCACCGCGAAAGGCTCCGCGCAGGCAATACGCGTGAACGGCAGTGGCTTTTTCCCAGAATGTGCGTTCCGCAATCATGACCCTTGGATGAGCCGTGGGCAATATGAGCCCTTCGACCCCCTCGACTAGATCGCAGGTTACTCTGTGCCGTTCGGCAGGCTCGCCCGTTGAGCGTGCACCGAATTCCAGGAGCACCGCGGGTCGCACATATCCGTTGTTGCCGCGCACAGCTTCGTAATCCAGGTAAAGCCGACCATTGTCCTGCCGCAGTGATGCTGGGAGCTTCTGGCTTTCAAATTGAGTAATTAGCAAAGGCATTACGTCGGTCTCGATCCAAGCTGACAGGCGCTCTTGCACGGCCTCTGACCACTTCCTTGCCTGGGACCGGTTTGGTGGATACGGGGTCTCGGGGTCTGAGATGAGATCGGGGATAATCTGTCGAATGTCATAGGTCACATCGACGTCTTCAGAAAATCGGTCGATCGCCTTGTAGACTTTTGACAGGGACGTTCCGCCCTTGAATACGAGATGATCGCTCCATTCGCTTTCGAAAAGAGCATTGAGCGCCCAAACGACCCAGATGTCTTTTTCGAGGAGATCAGCGGGCCGCCCCACATTTGAGGCAGCCGCTTCGAGTGCATCGATTTTGTCTCTTTCGGTTAGATCGAAATAGCTTGGGGTTCGTGTCATCACGCCGCGGCTAGGGTGCTTAGTTCTTTCGCCATCCAAGTCGGCGCGCTGGCGCGTAAGGCGAGTAGCTCACGCCGCTCGTTTTCACTCAGTTGGGACTTGATACGCCCCAAAGCCTTGCCTGCTTCTGATTTGCCAAAGTAAGCCAATGCCCTGAAGGCATGCCCGGCCCGGCTGTTTGGCGCACGTAGCTGCCAACTCGGAACATGCTTCAATTCCACGTTTTGGGCTCCAAGCTTCAGATTGCGACTGGGACCGGACGTCCAGTAGATCTGGCGGGAGGGGTTTTGCGTCGACAAACCAAGTATATTGGCCGCGGAGGCACCGCTTAGGGACACACGTTCTCCTGTGGTTTTTGCGATGCTCTCAACAACAGCCTCGACAGATGGCGCACGCGCCCCGAAGCGGGTCTTTACAGGCAGGGCGAACAGACCACGTTTTACGCGCATGAGCTCGCCACGCTTCACCAATCGAGACAAGGCCTGGTCGATTGCAGCGCGCTCTCCAAGGTGGAGAAGCTCTTTTGCAGAAAGGGTCGCGCCTTCCGGCAACACTGCCGCATAGGCTTTGATCGCTTCGGATGTGGTTCTCATGTCAGCTCCTTTGTGTCAGATATATAGCTTGTTTTCTGACAGTTTGCAAGGTAAAAGCAAAACAGGGAACGCGCCAGAGAAACCGAACTAACGAATTGATTTACGGCAATTATGAACTTGATGTGCATTGAACCCCTCAGAAAACGAACCGTAAGCGGAAAGCTATATACCCGGCGGGATGAGACTAGAGCGTTTATCCGCTTGAGCCTTGATTGGCCCTTTGATGAACTCCTGGAAAAAGCTGCGATGCGAGATCGGCGGCACGCCGACTACGTGCCTTCCGAAGTGCTGCTCTATCACCTGAGACAAACCAAGACCGACAATGCGGATGGCCGGTTTGTGGCACTTTACAACATTTTGTTGGATCGGATTGAAGCTGCCTGTCCCCGGCCCAATAGCCGACGCGGCGATAAGGACGTCGAGGATTTTCGCGTCGCCGAGATCCGCGACAAAACAGTAGAACGTGTCACCGAGCTCATGTTTGAGGACCGGCAGGGCTACGTAGAACGGCTTGACGCATATGAGGTGTTTTTTGACCGGGCCGTTCGCTCCGTTCGCATAGACAAATTTCGGCAGGTAAGTGGTCGGGAAAACGCCACAGAATCCGTTGTGCACCACGATGGCAGCGAGGATATCCGCGAGGAGGTCGAAGAGGCGCTTGAGCGATACAAAAAGTCAGGCCTGACAAAAGAAGAAGATTTTGATTACCGGTATCGCATACGTCGCGCGATTGACGCCTTACCCGAGGAAGAACGAAAGGTGATCGATTTGATGCTCGCAGAGATTCCCATTGAGACAAACAAAGACGGTGAGCCTTCAATGACCCAGCTGCTCGACTGCGTCGAAAAAACCGTACGAAACAGGCGTGATCGTGCGTTTGAAAAGATCAGACGCGCACTCAAACTGGAGGACAATGATGACTAATAGAGAAGATGTCCTTAGCGACTTCACGATTGAGCCTGAAATGTCGCCTGCCGTGCTGAAAACCTATTTGAGCAAATACCCTGAATTTGCAGACGATCTCTTGGATCTGTTCCACGAGCTGACAATGAGCGACATGGAAGCGGTCGAGGCAAGTCTCCCGCTTGAGACCAAAGCTATGAAGTCCAGCGTCTTGCGGGTTCAGAAGGTCGAGCAAGCACTGTACGGTGCCGACGTTCGTGAACTCTCAAAAACGTTGGGGTTGCCGCGGAGTTTCCTCATGGGGTTGCAAGCAAGTGTTGTCCATATTGGCTCGATGCCGATTTCGCTCCTTAATAAGCTCGCAAAACTGCTGGATGTGAGACTGCAGGATGTCATCAGCGGCATGCAAATTGGCGATCAACAGGCCGTTGCGATGAAATCTGATGTGAAACCTGAAGCGCAACCGGCCATCGAATTCCAAGATTATGTAGACCAGGCTGGATTGACCGAGGAGGAGCAACGCGCATTGCAAGAGTTGCTTGCAGATGATGGATCGGATTGAAGCCGTTCGTCGATGCGCCGCGCGTCTTCACACTGAGCGTAGGAGCAAGGGAGGCGATCCAACCCAGCCCTATTCATTTGCTCTCCAAGAGGCTGAAGCTCGGGATTACGAAGTCCGCAAGCTCGCTCCAGACCATCCCCAGCTCAAAGGGGGACGGGCGCTCTTGCAGCCGAGAGCCAAAGTCATCCTGCATGAGGATACCGGCAATGAGTTTTTAAATGCGTTTCTTGTTGCCCATGAGCTAGGTCATGATGAATTTGGCGGAGGTATTGATGTCCCGCCAACCGTGAACATCGATCCGGCACGATCGTCTGCTCCTGCCTCAGTTGGGGCGGATCGCGTTGTCGATTACAGCAACCGTGCTCGCCAGGAAGTCCAGATGGATATGTTTGCGCGGGAGTTCCTCTTTCCGCGCAGTTTGGCCTGGTCCTGGCATGTCGAAGACAACCTTGGCGCAAAGGAGATTTCGGAGCGTCTTGGTGCCCCCTACGACATGGTCGCGGTCCAGCTATTTGATGCGCTTTTGTTGCCGGTGTTGGAGGAAACGCCGGATGTTGCAAGCCCGCCCAAGCCATTGAACCGTGAGCAACAACTTGCTGCGGATCATGACGGAAAGGCGCTTCTGCTGAAGGCGGGACCCGGGACGGGAAAAACCCAGACGCTCGTTGGCCGCCTGTCTGTGCTACGAGACCGTGCTGTGCAGCCAGAGTCCATTCTGCTTCTGACATTTTCCAACAAGGCCGCAGGAGAGATGACCGATCGGGCGCTGCGGGTTTGGCCGGAAGCTGCTGGTGCCGCCTGGATTGGGACCTTTCACTCATTTGGGCTTGATATCCTGCGTAGGTTTCACGACCGCGTGGGTCTTCCTGCGGATCCACGTATGATTGATACGACGGAAGCCATTGCCCTATTGGAGGATGAATTCCCACGGCTGCGTTTGAAGCATTTCAACGAACTTTGGGATCCGACAGATACCCTGCGCAATATCCTCTCAGCCATTTCGCGCGCCAAGGATGAGGTCGTCGACAACATTCGCTATCGCGAACTTGCAGAGCAGATGATGGCAGTCGCAACCACAGACGAAGATATCGTTGCGGCAGAAAAGTGCCTCGAGATCGCCGCGGTCTTCGATCTCTATGAGGAGTTGAAGGCGGCACGCGGCGAGGTCGATTTCGGAGATCTGGTTGCCCGGCCGACGATGTTGCTGGAGAGCGACGCAGAGGTTCGGGCTGAACTTCAGCGGCTTTATGACCACGTTCTCGTGGATGAGTACCAGGATGTGAACCGCGCCAGCGTGCGATTGCTGAAAGCCCTCAAGCCGGACGGTACAAATCTCTGGGTCGTGGGAGATGCCAAACAATCGATCTATCGGTTTCGAGGCGCGTCCTCGTTCAACATCGACCGGTTTGAGACAGAAGATTTTTTGGGCGGCGCTTCCCTTCCGCTCAGCATCAATTACCGGTCCTCACAGGAGATTTGTGACACCTTCAAAGGCTTCGCTCAAACACGCATGGCCGCAGCCGAGCCGGGCTTTGAAGCGAAAGCACACAAGGGCTCTAACGGCATTAGCCCGGTCTTTGTGAGTGTCGATTCCAAGGATCGGGAGATCGACGAAATCGCGTCACGCATCAGAGACGCTTGTAGCGAGACCACGTCCTTCCGTGATCAGGCCGTCATTTGTAAGGGTAATGCGAGACTGGCGGAGATTGCTGCCGGCCTGGAGGCACGGGGCATTCCGGTCTTGTTTCTTGGGCCCCTTTTCGACAGGCCCGAGATCAAGCAAGCGCTCTCCCTTCTTTCGCTGGTGGTCGATCCGCGGGCCATGGGGCTGACATGTGTCGCGTCTCTTCTTCCCTTCCAATTGACAATCGAGGATGTCTCATCTTGTGTTGAGGCGGTCCGCTCTACCGAGAAACCACTGCCCCTGGACTGGCGGCAAACGCTTTCGGGTCTGGAGGCCCTGAGCGATGGCGGTCAAATTTCCCTTGCCAGATTGATAGAGGCGTTTGGGGAATTTGAGCCGACATCAACGGCCTGGCGCGTGATCACAACGATATACCTCGATCGGACGCGTCTGGCGGCCGAAATTGCCAAAGAGGCAAAATCGGGGAACGCAAATCCTGCGATTGCCTTATGGCAGTTTCAGAACTTTCTCAGGTCCACATTGCCGAAAAGATCCGGATATCCCATTCGCGATTTGCTCGATCACATTCGGCGCCTGGTCATTTTGTCGGATGAGCGGGATTTGCGGGACCTGCCAGACGCCGCACAGAGCATCGATGCCGTCCGGATCATGACAATTCATGGAAGCAAGGGGCTTGAGTTCAAAGTCCTGCATTTGCCGGCATTGACCAGCCGATCCATTCCGCTGTCAGCTAAGCAAAACCGCGGACTTGCGCCTCCTGACGGCATGATCGAGGGTGCACCCTTTAAGGGCTGTGACGCGCTCACGTCTGGGCATGACGAGGAGCAGCAATGTTTGTTTTTCGTCGCTTTATCCAGAGCGGAGGAGCGACTGATACTTTATGCCTACAGCAAGAGATCGAAGTTCGTGGATGACATATCTGGTCATGTTCCGAGCGAAGCTCCGCAATCGGCATCGGCTGAAGGCGCGGTATCAGCGAATGGAATAAAGTTGGAGGTTGATGGCATCGCTCGCATATCGCCTTCCCAGCTTGCGGCCTATGAAAAGTGCCCACGGCGGTTTTTCTTTGCACATGTGTTGCAAGTTGGCGGGCGTCGCGCAGAGTCGCCCCTTATGCGTATGCACAACGCTGTCCAGGCTGTGGTCGATGAATTGACGTCCCGTTTGAACGATGAGCCGAGCGAGGCGGAGCTGGCAGCCATCATGGACACCGCATGGAATAATAACGGTCCAGTGGAACATGGCTACGCCTCTGAATACCGTCAAATCTCAAACGAACTATTGCAGTTTTTTCGATTGGTCCGAACAGGCGAAAAACGGCGCGCACCAACCCCAATTTCCTTGAAGTTCGGTGAGGCAGAGATTGTCGTGTCTGCACATGAGGAAGTTGATGCTGGGTCTGGCAGGGTACTGCGGCGCATCAAGACAGGACGCAAGACCACAAACGCTGCCGATTCCTTAGATGCGGCTGCCTTCCAGCTCGCCGCTGAGGGCCACGGCGAGGCAGAGTTTGTGTTCCTGACCGGCGCGACGCAGGACCGATTAACCATGAGCAGCACGAAGTTGGGGAACCGGAAAACAAAGATCGCTCAAGCCGCAATTGCGATCCTGGAAGGGCGTTTTCCTCCAAAACGCAGCGATCGCTGCGCCCGCTGCGCATATTTCTTCATCTGCAACGAACCGCCCTCGGGACTACTCAGAAAAAAAATTGGATCAGGCTTACCGGATTCCTCCTGACGCCGCGATTGTCCTTGTGAAGGCGCAGACATGAGGTTTGCGTCCGCCAACTTCTTAAGGACGAACACAATGAAATCGCAAGGAAATGATCCTCGCTTCCCGGTCTTCATCGCTGATGAGAGCCTCAACTACAAAAAACACGTTTTCGATGACCCAAAGGTTCTCGGTCGCCAGTTGATCGAAGCTGCCGGCGGACATCCTGTTGATGAGCATGTGGCAATCGCCATTTTACCAAATGGGGACTTCGAAGACATTCGCCTCGACGAAAGCTATGATCTGCGCGGTCGCGGTGCTGAGAAAGTGCTGGTCGCGCGGACGGACCGTGTCTTCAAGTTTAAGATCGACGACAAGGATCTTGAATGGCCGCGCGCGTGCATCAGCGGATTTGTACTGCGCAAGCTTGCGGACCTGCCGGCGAACTACAATCTCTGGCAGGAAATTCCGGGCCAGCAGGACCGCAAGATTGCTGACAGCGATGTCATCAATCTCGATGCCAAGGGTGTGGAGCGGTTCATCTCGCTCATCGATCAGACGACGGAGGGGGACACCCTACCGTCGTTCGATCAGACTTTTCTGGTGGACCACGGCTATCAGTTCGACGTCGTTCAGGAAGGCCGCGAGACCGGCATCATCCTGAAGTCGCTCGACCTGCCGGAAGGCAAATTCAATGTCGAAGCCGCGGATATCCTTGTACTCCTGCCAGCCGGATATCCCGACTGCGCGCCTGATATGTTTTATGCCTCTCCTCATTTGACGCTGGCGTGCGGTCAGGTCCCGAAGGCCTGCACGGTGCAACACACCTATGCGGGTCGTGTTTGGCAGCGCTGGTCGCGCCACAACAACGCCTGGCGGCCCGGGATTGATGGTTTGCGCACGATGGTGGCGCGGATCAAAACTGCTCTCGCCGAGGCGCGGCCATGAAGGGCCCGCTGGATATTGTTCTGGCTGGTCCGCACGAAGCCGGTATCCGGTCCCTGCTCGCGCAGGGTGCCGGTGCCGAGCGTTCCGCCTACATGCTCTTTGGGACGGCGGCGATTGAGAAAGACCCCTGGACGGACTCTGCTCGCACACGGCTCATTTCGCATGCTTTCATCGACCTCGATGATGACGACGTGGTCTCAGCCTCCGAGCGCCACGTGACGTGGCAAACCGATAGCTTCATGCGATTGCTTGGGCGCGCCAAGTCCGATGGCCTGATTCCCGCCATCGTTCATACCCATCCAAAGGGCCGGGCCCGTTTTTCCAAACAAGATGATCGGAACGAGGCGGAACTTGCGCGGACCGCCCTGATCAAGGGTGCATCTGGGCTGATCAGCGTTTTGATTGCGAGCGACGGCGAGATTGCCGTGAGGATTTGGCGCTCGGCCGACAAGCCAACCGCCATCAGGCGTATTCTTCACACAGGACCGCGTCTGGCCCTCACCGCGGAGAGCGGCAGCGAGCTGGGCTTCCTGGACCGTCAAACCCGACTTTTCGGCGATCAGGCCAATGCAATGATCACGCAGTTTCGCTGCGGCATTTCCGGAGGGGGCGCTACGGGAAGCGCAGTGTTGCCTTTGCTGATGCGTCTTGGCGTGCGCGAGGCGGTCCTCTTCGAAAAGGACCATGCTGAATATACAAATCTCAACAGGCTCCACGGCGCACGACAGGAGGATGCTGATGCTCTTCGAGCCAAAGCCGACATTCACGCGCGGACAGTTGCGGAGGCCGATCTTGGCATGTCGTTGGTAACCATCGATGCCTGGGCCGGTGAGCCATGCACATGGGACGCATTGAAGTCTTGTGATGTGATTTTCTGTTGCACGGATGATCACGCCGGTCGGCTCTTTCTGAACCGCTTCGCCCGTTTCTATGGCATTGCGGTCATCGATGTCGGTCTCGCAATGCAGCGTCGCGATGCTCAGTCGTTCGATCTGTTTGCCCGGGTTACCACCCTTGTGCCCGGACACCCCTGTCTGCTTTGCGGCGGGTTCATCAACCCGCAACGCGCGCGCGAGGAAGCCATGCAGCGAACTGATCCGGAGGCTTATGAAAAACTGAAAGAGGAAGCCTATCTGCTTGGTGAGGGTGATCCCTCCCCTGCCGTTGTGACCTTCACGACAGAGGCGGGTGCCATGGCGGTCAATGAATGGCTGACCGGTATCACCGGATTTGCCGGAGCAAACGGAATGGCACCGACGCGGATGCGCCGGTTTCACGCGCGCGATGAGCGTTTTCCTGAGATTTCGCCGCGCCCGGGTTGCCCGTGTTGTGATGCAACTGAAACGCTGGGCCGGGGGGACATGACACCCTTTCTGGACATGGTGACGTGAGATGAAAAAGCTATTGGCAAACCTGCTTCGGCAGCTTGGAGTGCTGAGGTATGACTATCTGGTGAGCAGGCAGGACGCCTTTCCGCAAACGCCTGAAACAGAACCGGACGAGTTAATCCTGATCGAGAGCGGCGCGATCCAAAAATGGGCCTGTCTCTCCTGCCCTGGCGGCTGCGGCGAGAGGATCGCTTTGTCTCTCAACCCAGATCGTCGACCTCGCTGGAGCATTAGGACAGATTTCTGGCAGAGACCCACACTCCACCCGTCGGTGCATCAGCAAAATGACTGTGGATGCCACTTCTGGGTCAAAAAGGGTCAGGTTCATTGGTGCAAGGGTGGGCGGCCGCAATCACCTAACAAGAGAATGGAATGACACAAATGGTTTGCGATCTGATAAAGCGATCGGGGTATCGCGGCACACGGCCCGCACAGGTGGGGGCGTATCGATGCGTTTCGCTTTAGACGAGGGCAAACGAGTTGAAGCCACCCCAGGCGCCAAAGGCAAATGCCCAGGATGTGGTGCAGAACTCATCGCACGATGCGGAACCAAGAAAGTTTGGCACTGGGCCCATAAAGGTCAGCGGCATTGCGACCACTGGTGGGAAAACGAAACGCAGTGGCATCGGGACTGGAAGAACCACTTCCCGTCTGATTGGCAGGAGATCCCAGCTCGAGATGAAGCGGGTGAACTTCATATCGCAGACATCAAGACGCCAAAGGGTTTGGTTGTCGAGTTTCAGCACTCTTACATCAAGCCGACAGAGGCCCGTAAGAGAACGGAGTTTCATAACCCGATGTTTTGGGTTGTCGATGGAACTAGGCGAAAGACGGATCCCAAGCAGTTTCAAACAGCACTGAAAGACGGCTTAGAACATCCAACGAAGGATGGGCTTGTTCAACAGATTTGGGTCTATGATTCACGGCTGATCAAAGAATGGGTTCACGTCGGAGTAATCGTTGCATTCGATTTTGGCAAAGACACAGTTTGGATCCTCCGTCGAATTAAGAACGATTGGGTATATGGATTTGAGTACCCGAAACTCAAACTGGTCGAGCATATCTCTGAAAGCAGGCCCATCCCCGATGTGTTATTTGGCCAGCCTGAACGTCGGACAGCAAGATACCGTCGCCGTCGGGCCAGATTTTGACTAATAAGGCGGCTTCTTAGCGGCTGATTGTCTGGTGCCTGAAGCGATTCCTAGATTGGCTTCTCAATGTCGGCTTTTAGGTTGTGAGGTTAGTCATTCCGCACGTGCAGCGAATGGCGACTCTCCGCCCGAATTGTGTGGCAGTTATGTCTGCTTGGGGCCTTCTTCGGTCTTCCCGAAGATTCGAAAAAGGCCGTCCGCAAAGACGGCCCTTCAAGTCTATATTTCGATAGCTTCGGCTATGGAAAGCGCGTCTTCCAACTCAACGCGAAGGTATCGTACAGTGCTATCCATCTTTTCATGCCCTAGTAGAAGCTGCACAGCACGCAAGTTCCCGGTTTTCTTGTAGATCTGCGTGACTTTGGTTCGCCGCATCGAATGCGTACCATAAGCACTCGCCTCCAAACCAATAGACACAACCCAATCACATACAATTCTAGCATATTGGCGCGTTGAAATGTGTAACCGCTCATGGCATCGCCCTGGCCAAAGAAATTCCGAGCCGACCATCAAAGGATCTTGAATCCATTTCTTGACCGAAGCTCGAGTTCCCTCCGAGATTTCAAACCTCACTGGTTTTTGCGTCTTGGATTGGAGAACAGAAGCGCGTTCCTTGATCTGCCCAGAGGCCATGACGTCGACCACCTTCATCCTGACCAGATCGCAACCACGTAGTTTGCTGTCGATGGCCATATTGAACAAGGCCAGGTCTCGATAGTTCTCTGCCAATTCAAGTCGCACCCGGATCGCCCAAACGTGCTTAGGCTTCAAAGGGCGCTTTTGCCCAACGATGCGGCCTTTGTTCCAAGCGGGGCGAAGAGCACGAATGGCGGGCAAATTTAGTGTTTCCATGTCTGTTCCTCCGATCCGCCACACCCCTCCGCAACGACAACCCTACGCTGTCGGGCGCATTTTACCACTGGGTGTTGGCTTCATTTCTTCCGACAACTGATGTGCGCGCCAACGTGGCGATTGTCCGGTTAGTGCGGTTCGCGACACGCCGCATGGCTGAAAGGCTGGTGAGTGATCAACGGCCAGTATGGGCTCAAACCACCTGATTGGCCCCGGCGTAGAGAATGGCCGCATCGAGCCCATTTCATCGGATGCTGCACTTTGTAGGAATGTCTGCTCCTCACCGCATTAGGAAATGGCGCAGCCGTTCCTGAAGAGGTGCAACCGCATTTGGATGATGGAGAAACTCTTGGAATGCCATCATTTTCCAGCATTGCCCTTCATCGCCAAAGCTAATGCCATCAATCTCAGCTTCTGTAATCTCAGCCACCATAAAGAAAGCACCCTCCGCAGGGTTGAGTGCGTGGGGGTATCGACGTTTCCAAAAGACACGCGAGACGTCAATGATAAGCCCGAACTCCTCGTATGTCTCACGAAGAGCGCATTGTTCAGGCGTCTCAGTATCTTCTCTCCCACCACCAGCCAAGTCCCATTGGTTCGGGTAAGGTATGTTTGCCTTGTTGTCTCTGCGGTAAGTAAGAACAGACCCACCACAAATCAAAGCAATCTTGGCACCAGAGAAATCGAGATTTTGTGCATTCGCCAACAAGCTATCCTCGCACGGTCTTCGGTCGGAACTCGAGTAAGAGAATACGCGCCAATGAACGATTGTCAGTATTTTCCTTAGAAAATGAAGAGGTCTTCAAGGGTATCCACAGTTTTGCCCTGCTGCCCGAAAGCGGACACTGGCGCACTCGCAGCGAATTCACACTCTGTCGCGCAATGCTCGAATTGCAAAGTTCGGTTTTGAAGGTCTGCTTCGGGCTGCAAACCGCCGAATGCAACCGCAGCACTCCGCAGGCTCAGCAACGCCGGCTTAGGGCTCTTACCTCCAGTTTGTGCTCTATGCAGAGAATGACGGCATTGAGCCGAGGCTGTTGTCTAATCGCACCTCGCAATGTCAGTATTTTTTCTGGTGGCGGGCCGTCACCATTGCCGGGGGCAGTGTTGTCTTCGCGGTCGGCATAGGCCGCCGCATGATGGGGCTTCGCGGTTGAGTCTTCCAATGTGTGAAACGCACGCTTTGACCAGGTGGCCTGCAGGTGCAACAGCCTCGGCGGAAAGGCTCTCCCCACGTCCCGGCGGAGACGTCTCGAGTTGCGTCAGCGCAGTCAGACGCGCCGATCTCTTGTCATGTCGGAGCGGCAGCCGTCCGTTGGAAGGGCTCGCCAGATTTCAGCATCGCGTGCATGATGACGGCCAGTTTGCGGGCCACAGCGACGGCCGCGCGCTTGAAACCGATGGTTTCCCGTAGACGTAGACCCCAATGACGCAGATCGCTGTCGGCGCGGGTTCGCGTCAGGACCACGGTTGCGGCCTCGTAGAGCAGACCTCTCAAATGGGCGTCGCCGCGCCGGGAGATGTGACCGCCGTAGTCGACTTCGCCGGACTGGTAACGGCGGGTCGTCAGGCCTAACCAGGCCACTTTCGGAAATTCTCCGGTTCCTCGATAGCTGTCACGAATGCGGACGCTGTAATTGCGCCGACGCCAGGGATCTACATCAGCAATCGGCAGGCACCGCTCTGCCGGGCTGTGGCCAGAACTTGCCGCGTGAGTTCAGCGGCCCGGGTGCGGACGCTACGCCAGGCCTCCAGGACCGGCATCAAGATACTGGCGAGGTCTTCCCGGCCGGAGAGCAGACGGCGGACCTCTCCTTCGAAGCGACCGCCCTTTCTGCGCGGGACAACCAGCCCGAAGGTCTTCATCAGACCCCGGATCTGGTTGGAGAGCTCGGTCGCAATTCGGACCAGCCGGGTGCGTGCCGCCACCAGTGTTCGCGTCAGCATGCTGTCGAAACCCTTCACCCGCACTTCGCGGTAGAACCCGACCTCGGCCAAATGCGCGAGACCGTCGGCGCCGTTCGCGTCGGTCTTGTTCGGGGCCATGTCGAGCGCGGCCTTTGCATGGCGCGCATCGATGCAGATGGCTGGAAGTCCTTCCTTGCTCAACGCGTGAAAGAACCAGACAGATAGCGGGCCTGTCTCGAATACGATCCGCTGCGCCGCAGGAGCATGCCTTCGCAGAACTTCAGAGATTGCGCTCGGCTTGGAAGGACATTTACCCCGCCAGACCCGCTTGCCGTCACGGCGCACAGAAATCGCCGTCTCTTTCAGTGACACGTCTAGGCCAATATACTCACACATGGTTGTTCTCCTTTTGATGCTTGGGCCCGGCGTCCAGTCGTGAGCCCGTTTTTCCATCTTCTCGGGGAACAACCACCCGTTCAAAGGCATAAAACACTGACCTTACGACAACACGCTCCCGCGATTACCCCATGTGTGAAAACGTGTGCCTGTGCTCTCTCTCGTCGAGCTCGTTTTCGTCGATCACCCAGAATAACCGCTCAATTGGACGAGAGAATGCAGATTTCTGGCGTTTTCGGCGGAACTCATAAAACGATCAGAGTTTTCACACAGCCTTAGCCCATATTGACCATTACCACGCGTTGCACGAATGTCTGCATTATGAGTTGACAGGTTGCTATCAACACCAGACTAAGTTCCATGAATAGCAAACTAGTATTTGGGCAATTTAATTCGGAGTGCGAAATTGAGTGTGAACAGTCTCAATGCCTTATATTACCCCTTCTCTCGCACGAAGGATATATCATCAATTAAGCAATTCTTATTGCTCTACGATAAGACAACTTTCTTGGATCCTGTTTCGGATGAGCAATGGAGAGCGCATCTCTTCTCGAGCTTGGAGAACCTATACGGCGACTTCTCTAGCTACTCCGATTTAGCCAAGAACTTTCCCTATTTGATCACTGAAGGCGTCGTCGAAATAGTCGACCCCGTGGCGATTTCAGCGCAGAACTCTAAGCTTACCACAGCAGGCATCTTAAGTGACCTTTCGGATGAAAACTGGCTGCGTTTGTGCGATCCAGCAAAGGCCGGCATTCCGCTCGAGGTAGATAGCGAAACTGGCAAACCTTTCTGGCAAACGTTTAAGCAGAAGATACCTAGTAGCTTGTTGGAAGTTCCACTTCAAACAAACTTCTTACAGGAGCATTTTTTGCAACAAGGAGGCGATAAGTATGCTTGGCATCTTTCTTACGCAGCAGGTTCTGCAATTGCCTTGAATGTTCATATGGCTGCGGCCGAAGAATTGGGCATGAACCTTGTATCTGATAGCCCTATGCACAACCAATTACTGCTTGCTAAGGCGGCTCGTGGTAATGGCTCCGGCATGACGGAGTTCACAGACCATGGCCAAGCGGAGCATCTGACAAGCCGGGCGATGCTTAAGGTTCTTGACACGGTCATGCCTGCCAAGGCGTTAGAAATGGTCTCTGTTGAAGAAATTCTCAGATTTAGACAGGAAACAGGTGCGCTTAGAAGAGATTTTGCGAAAGAAATCCGTAGCCTCGTACAAGGGCACGATAGTTTACATGAAAGTAGGCAAGTATATATTCCCGAGAACCTCGCTAAAAGGTTTGAGGAAGACTTGAGGAATTATGGCAATGAACTGGCGTCCGTAAGAGATACTATCTTGCCTAAGCTCCTGGGAAGTATCTCTTCGGGCATTCCTGCCGCAACCTCTTCGGTCGGCTATGCTGCATCGTATATATCAGGTTCAGGTTACGTTCTCGCGGCTTCACTGCTGTTGCACGCGCTAAATCCAATAAAGTCGGTTCTGGAAATACAGGCAGAATCTAAAAAGATAAAGCGATCACCATCTTCAGCACTGGCATTTCTTGTAAAATCTCAAGAGCTCGTCAAAGCTTGAAATGCAGTGGAAATACACAAAGATCAACTGTTCAATTTGGGTGGATTATAGACATCCGTGTGATTGCGACTCATGTCCGCATCGTTGCGCTTAGCATCGGATCACCAATTCAACGTTGAACGTCTGCTATGACCCTAAACTTGACGAATGCAGACGCAGCGGCCAAATAGCTCGGGAACGGCGGTTAAGGGCTCATCGGACATAGGAACGAAGCGATCGCATAAATCAACGCCACCCGGCAACGGACCAGCACGAGATTGAATCCAAGTTTTCGAAACATTGTTTCACAAGTCTTGTTTTGTACAATATTTTGTACTACATAAGCTCTTACACCTCCATTAAGGGAAAAATTGGGCATGGATGTAATCAACTACAGCGCCGCACGCGCTGGATTAAAGGAGCTGATGGATCGGGTAACAGAGGGGCGCGAAGAAATCGTGATCTCTCGAAGCAAAGGCGAAGCGGTTGTCATGGTATCTCTCGATGATTGGAATGCTCAGCAGGAAACCAACTACCTGCTCTCCAGTCCAACGAATGCAGAGCGCCTGCGCCGCTCAATGAAAGAGCTGGATGCAGGAAAGGGTAAAGAAATTGAGGCTGATTTTCTCGAGTGATGCTTGGAGCGACTATGAGCATTGGCAGAACACCGATAAAAAGATCCTGAAAAGGGTCAACTCCCTCATAAAGGAGACGAAGCGAGATCCGAGTGGCCGAGGCGCGAAGGCTGAAAGACTCAAAGGAGACCTGTCAGGCTGGTGCTCCAAACGGATCAACAAGGAACACAGAATGGTTTACCGTATCCGGGGATCGGGGGATGAACAGGCTTTGGAAATCCTCGCACTTCGGTATCACTATTGAAGAAATAGACGGGCACCAATTGCACCCCGCCGCCGACAAAGACGAAGCACTTGAAATGCGTGTCCTTTGCATGCGCTGCGCAGACCACCTTATGCAAAATCCCAAAGCACGACTAATGGCCGGTACGGGCTCTTTCCAGACCTCGGATGCACCGCAGTGTCTGACCCGTGGAAAGCTATCCGCACAAACAAGGGCGGGCCAAATCAGACCTTGAGCCCGTCGCTTGATTTCTTCGGTCACACCCCGCTTTTCGTAACGTTTTTTGTGATTTTTTCCATCCTTGGTGGCATTCAGTGAAGACTTTGCAAATCAAGTCCCAGTGACTGCATTGTTCCGTATATTAATAATGTCTTGCTAACACGACAAAAGTCGTCTTCCCGCTCAATGAGCGAGTGCGAGTTGAATCGTGTGGAAGTATTGGTGCGGGTCGAAGATGGTCGGCTGACAGTTGGTAGTGCGGCAAACCTGCTGGATCTGACGCAGCACCAGGTGTTTCGGCTGTTGAAGCGATATCGCGTGGATGGTCCACCGCCCTGCCCTAGTCGAGCCTGAACCCAATCTTCATGGCAACTTGGAAATGACCAACCTCACCATCTGTTATGTGTCCGCGAATTTCGGTGACTTCGAACCAGTCAAGGTTTTTTACAGTTTCAGCCGCCTTGGAAATGCCTGACTTGATAGCCGCATCGACGGACTCCGTTGAAGTGCCGACGACATCGATTTTCTTGTAGGTTGCATTAGTCATTTTCGTTCTCCCTAGCTGAATTGGATTGATGGGTATGAGCCTGACGGCCTTTCAGAATAAATTCATGCGCTCCCTCACCTCTGCGAAGACATCAACCGGATCCGCTCCTTGCATACCGACGGTGCGCTGAATGCCAACATTGTGGCATCGCAGGAACGGGTTGGTTTCCAACTCATCGGCCAACTTTAAGGTATTGTTGGCAGCCCTTTTGCGCGCAGCGCGCGGGTTTCTTCCGCGCGGCGCTGAAGGGCAATGTTATCAGCATCTACTGTAAGCGCGAAGTCCGCGTTCATTTGCGTGAACTCATGGCCGGAAAGTACCAGCGTTCCAGGAGGCAAGGCCGCCAGCTTCATCAAACTGCCATACATTTGCGCTGGTCCGTCGCCATAGACGCGCCCAGAGCCATGAGGCTATCGCCGCTCGCGACAGCGCCTCTATCTGGAAAAAAAGCAATGTGACCGCGGATACCCCAAATCACAACCATCCGTGAGTCGCACTGACAGTGTCCGGTAGTACTGCAATCCGAAGAATGCGCCTGCAAAACTCAGATTCCTAAGGAATGGCATCTGTGGGTGGCTCCTGCATTGCAAGAGTTTTTTGGTGATGTTTGCGTGCGTATTTCGCGTGATCGCGGGCACTGATTTCATCTGATCGTGGGCACTGATTT
>WQBJ01000047.1 GCA_013032095.1 Ruegeria atlantica
TTGCGTATTTCGCGTGATCGCGGGCACTGATTTCATCTGATCGTGGGCACTGATTTCACGGGAAGCCGGGCAGCGATTTCACGCGATCGCGGGCAGATCTGTTCGACGTACTGAGGATAGTTCCCCTCTGACTTTAAAGGAGGGGCTAAATGCCGACAGGACGTCTGAACATGCGCCGTATACGAGATGTATTGAGATTGAAGTTTACCCAAGAGCTTAGCGAGCGTGCCATCGCCGTCTCTTTGGGGCTTGGGAAGGGAAGCGTTGGTACGTATCTGAGACGTGCTCGCGCTGCGGGTTTGAGCTGGCCACTGCCTGAGGGACTGGACGACGACGGTCTTGAGCTGCTTCTGTTTCCATCTTCGCCGACCGTTCCGGATCCCGCCCGACCTGTTCCGGACTGGTCGATGATTGACAAGGAGTTGCGCAAGCGTGGCGTTACGCGGATGCTGCTTTGGCAGGAGTATCGGGCCCACCATCCTGACGGTTTTGGATACACGTGGTTTTGTACGCATTTTGACGCCTGGAAAGGGCGTGTGCGTCCGAGTATGCGGCAAACCCACGTGGGTGGCGAGAAAGTCTTCGTGGATTTCTCTGGCGACACGATCGACATCATTGACCCTGACACTGGTGAAGTGCATGCGGTGAAGCTGTTTGTCGCGGCGATGGGCGCATCGAGCTATACCTATGCAGAAGCCGTTGCTTCCGAAGGGCTGGAGGATTGGATTGGCGCGCATACGCGCATGTTCAGCTATTTTGGCGGCGTGACCAAAGCGGTGGTACCGGACAACCTGAAGTCTGCGGTGATCAAACCGGATCGCCACGATCCGGGTCTGAACCGAACCTATGCTGAAATGGCCGAACACTACGGCACGGTAATCCTTCCAGCGCGCCCTTACAAACCGAAGGACAAAGCGAAGGTTGAGGTTGCGGTTCAGGTATCGCAGCGCTGGATCATAGCGCGGCTGCGGAACCGGCAGTTCTTTTCACTGGCAGAACTGAACGCGGCGATCCGCCCGTTACTGGACGATCTGAACACGCGCATCATGCGGGACTATGGTGCAAGCCGCGCAGACCTGTTCGCAACTCTGGATCGCGCGGCCTTGCGCCCACTTCCAGAGCAGCCCTACGTCTTTGCCCGCTGGAAGCGGGCCCGTGTTGCGCCCGATTATCACATAGAGGCGGATGGATGTTGGTACTCCGTGCCTTTTGGTCTCATCCGCCAGCTTGTCGACCTCCGGCTCACCCAGACGACGGTGGAGATCTTCCATCGTGGCAAGCGCGTTGCCAGCCACGCCCGCAACCCCGGGCGGCGTAGTCATGTCACAGTGCCTGATCACATGCCGTCTTCGCATCGCCGTTATGCGGAATGGACCCCATCTCGTATCCTGGCCAGCGCGGAAAAGTTGGGGCCGTCTGTTGCCGCGTTTTGCCAGATCGTCATGGAGGACCGCCCTCACCCGGAACAAGGGTTCCGCACCTGCCTGGGTGTTCTGTCTCTGGCCAGGAGCTTTGAGCCCGAACGTCTCGACGCAGCCTGTCGCCGGGGCGTGTCAATCAAAGCGCGCTCCGTATCCTCCATTCGGTCGATCCTGAATAACGGTCTGGATCGCGCCTTTTTGGACCCCGAGCCAGAAGAACTTCCCCTGCAGCACCCCAATATCCGGGGACAGAATTACTATCACTAAGAAGGAGAAAGACCTTGTTAACACATCCTACCTCTGAGCGGCTCGAAGCCCTGGGCTTCACAGGTATGGCCAAAGCGCTGGACGAGCAGCGTTGCGCTGCCGCCACCTTCGAGAACCTCAGCTTTGAAGAGCGGCTGGGGCTTCTTGTGGATCGCGAAGCAGCAGAACGCGATGCCAAACGGCTGACCACAAGGTTGCGCTTCGCATCGCTCCGGCAAGCCGCATGCGTGGAAGACATAGACATGCGCAGCCCCCGCGGCATCGACAAATCGGTTATGGCCCACCTCATTGATGGGGGCTGGATAGACCGGCACGAGAATTTGCTCATCTCCGGGCCAACTGGCTTGGGGAAAAGTTGGATTGCATGTGCCATCGGACACAAAGCATGCCGCGATGATCGCCGCGTGATGTATCACCGCGTCCCCAGGCTCTTTCAGGCGCTGGCTATCGCACGGGGGGACGGACGCCATGCCAGGGTCCTGAAATCAATCGAACGCACCGAGCTCTTGATCCTGGACGATTGGGGGCTTGCAGCTCTAAACGCTAATGAACGTCGTGACCTTCTCGAAATTCTTGAAGACCGGCAAGGGCGTGGATCTACAATCGTCACCAGCCAGATCCCTGTTGATCAATGGCACGAGACCATCGGAGACCCAACCCTGGCCGATGCTATCCTCGATCGTCTCGTGCACAATGCTCACCGCCTCAACCTCACGGGCGAAAGCATGCGAAGAAAAATGGCCACCGCAAAACCTCTTGACCAAACAAGCCAGGACTGACTCTATGAACCTCGTCGAACAGTCTGCCCAAAATCGTGAAATGACTGCCCACGATCACGCGAAATCAGTGCCCGAGAGCGCGTGAAATCAATGCCCAACTTCCGCGAAATACGCATTTTGTTGGGCCGCACAGGGTTGCTAGAAGAGGCGCGTCAGTCAGTGCTCCATGAGGCAAGTCCTGCGCAAAGCTAAAGTTCCTTTCCTTCCCGTTCTTTCCAGTCACTCAATTTTGTCCGGCAGCGATGGGATGAATGATTGTTGTTAAGCTTGGTCGACCTTGGTTCAACTAGAGACCAGCTTAACGCAGGGAATACTGCGCTAGGTCTGGCAACTATTCGACCAAACAGCCGTCCACCAAGAAGCTACCTGCTTTCGTGTTTTGCGGCTTTCGAAGTTTTTCACCTGGCAACTCCCGATTACGTTGATAGAGGACAGTTTCAATGTGTGGAGTTAGTTAGAGCGATTGTGGCATTGTTGACAGTGATGGAAACGCGCAGAAGGTGCGCGTATTTGCTGCTGCGGTCGAAATCTGGAACTCGGATTAATTCGCCACAGGAAGTGAAACAAGTCAGCTGACCCAAGCAGCCGCGACGTAACGACTAAGCACCTACCTACTGTCAAATACTACGCACGATCGATCCAAAGTTGCCAATAAGATCACTATTGAGAAGCTAGTGCACCCGCAGTTCTCATTCGATTAACTGTCCAATTTTTACTTCGATCACACAGCTACAAATTCGCGCACCCCTAGCGCGTTTAACAGCCTTTTTAGCGATGTCGCGCAATCGAATATTAGGAGGAAACCAACCAGGCGGCTTCGAATGAAAATTGATCAAGTAATTCTACCCGAACCGACTTTGCTCCGGCGAGCGACGATGGAGGCCCGGAATATCGTGTCTTTGGCTGTTCCTATTATTATCGGAATGGTGTCCGGAGTACTCATGGTGATGATCGATACGGCGATGATTGCGCCGTTGGGCGCAGATGTGGTCGCAGCTGCTGCCTTGGCGACAAGCGCCTTTATTTTCATCAATTCTGCCTTGATTGGTTTCACGTCGGTGATCGGCGTGAACATAGCTCAAGCTGTGGGCGGTGAAGACAACAATGCGGCACGGATCGCAATAATAACAGGCACAATCGTTACAATTGGAATTGGGCTAACCTTGGCGCTGGCGATGCTTTTCGCAAAACCTCTCTTCGCAAGAACTTCTCCCTCCGAAATAGTATTGGAGCTTCTTTGGCCGTACTGGGTTATCCTCGCCACAGCGATGGTTCCACATGCACTTCTTATGCTGTTGCGTGGAGTTTATAACGCTATCGACCGATCGTGGTATGCGCTCGGCTTCACGCTTCTGGGAGTGTTGATTAATGTCCCGCTAAACGAGATTTTTATTTTTGGGGCATTCGGTTTCGAGGGAGCTGGGCTTGTTGGGGCGGGAATTGCGAGTGCCATGGCAAAGTGCATCGCGCTTGTGGCTATTCTCGCCCATTTTCAGCTTTCAGACTCACTGAAAATCTACCGTAGGTGTTTCAAGTTTTCTCGCAAAGACATAAAAAAACTACTGGTTCAAGGAACCCCCGTTGCCATTGGTAGCGTCGGCGAGGGTGGCGCATATTCTGCTACAGGAATGTTGGTCGCTACGCTGGGCACTACCGCTCTGGCGGCCCACCAAGTCGTACACTCGGTAGGCGTTGTATTCTATATGGTCCCAATTGGCCTTATGATCGCGGTTTCGATCCGAACCGGCTACGCTGTAGGCTCCAAGCAAGTTGAGCGCTTAATTCCGCTCTGGGTTGCTGGGCTTTCAGTTGTTTTCTTTTGGTCAGCTTTGACATTGTTGTTCGTCCGTAACTACAGCGAACAGATAGGGATGTCACTTAGTCCAGACGAGAGTGTTTTACAT
Organism: Ruegeria atlantica; assembly: GCA_013032095.1. Taxonomy (GTDB): domain Bacteria; phylum Pseudomonadota; class Alphaproteobacteria; order Rhodobacterales; family Rhodobacteraceae; genus Ruegeria; species Ruegeria atlantica_E. Next base: position 4,372 of record WQBJ01000047.1, read on the forward strand.
TTGGCTGGTCCCATGTTTCTGGCGATGGTGTTCATCCAATTTGCCGACGGACTCCAGTCGATTTCGCTCGGCGCGTTGCGAGGACTGTCGGACAATTTGATCCCCAATCTTATTACAGTTTCGATCTACTGGGGTGGTGCCTTACCAATAGCTTATGTGTGCGGAGTAACTCTAGGTTTTGGCGCGTTCGGTGTGCTCGTTGGGTATGGAGCAGGAGTCATAATCACAACCTTAGTACTGCAATTCAGGCTAGTTCTAATTGCTCGCAGAATCCGTACCGAAGTTGATCGGAGAGTGTCTTGAGACAAGTATTTAATCTCTGAAAGTGAAGATCACGCCCAACTATTCCTCGAACACCAACACTAGTTCCGACAATTAGCTCTGCCCCTTTTCTAGAGGTCTAGGGCGCAGAAAACTAGCAGCAAGAACTGGGGCGGGACAACAACCCCAACCCAAATCTAGCCAGTTCGAAACCTGAACGCCTACGGACACAGCGCGGCGCAAACAAACCCACGTTACATCCTCCAAGAAGGACCCAAACCGTCAGGCAGACTCTTGGTATTCTTTCATCACCCTCCTAAACGCCTCCATCTCAGCTTCTTCCTTGGTAAACCCCTGATCAAATTCTAGTATTGCAGCTCTCTCCTCGAATGCGTGAAATGCAACCGGATCTAGAGCCATGTACTTTGCGACAAGCGACATTTGCGACCGGTGCTGCAAAGGTCCTTGGTAGTAGGCACTGAAACCGATTGTTGAGTTTGTATTCGCCGGTTTTGGAGAATTGAGTTCATTGTGAGTTTGACCGGGTACAGACGCCACACGCGGATCCAAAACATCTTCATCAAGGTCAAAACTGAACAGCTTACTCATTGTGGCACAGCCCCCATGCTTCACGGGTCTTATGACCGTTGATCACAGTTCCGACCGGCAACTCACAAACGTGCCGATGCTCTGCCAGAATGCACAGCAGGCGCTTTACAGTTTTAGTATCTCTAATCGCGCTGGCCCAAATCTTACGATACTTCTCTTGTCGAAAGGTTCGACTGGATACCGCGCCTTTAGCCAATCGAGCAGTTCCCGTGCCAGTTCCAAAGATTTATCAACCGGACCTGCATCCAAGAGCCGCTGAGCTTCTGCAATGTACCAAGAAGCGAGTTTGATACCGCACTCCATGGCGCGAATGGACAAAAACTCTGCGTCTGGATCGGAAAAAACCGCCAGGACACCGGCAATTCGTACTACTTGCTCGGCTGCCTTGGATGCAAAGCCAGATATGTACGACAGAGATTCATTTGGAAGTTGTTGGGTCTCAACTTTGTTTGCAAATCGTATCAAGAGTGCCTTCGCATCAGGATCGGCCAGCTCGAAAGGCCATCAAGAAACAGCATGATCTTCTAGTTGTCTCCGCAGGTTTCTATGAACGCATGGTGATGGTTGGTGCGGGCGCGCCATCCCAGACAAAATCCCAAGTCGCGCTCTGCCTGATATTTTGCACGAGATGGGGACGAAGCGCGACCAGGCATTGGCCGTCCGACAGTCGTGAGGACGGGTAAAGGATCCCGTTGCCGTCTGAGCCAAGTACATCGCGTGCCAGGACTTGCCCCGCCGGGTATGCGGTCGCAGGGTCAGCGTGCAATGCGGCGTCTTCTGTTCCCGGGGCGAGTTCGTGAAACTGTGAAGTGAACCCGGTAAAAAGCTCCCTGTAGGATGTGATGTTGTCGAATACACCGGTCGCTTCGAGCTCTCGCGTCAGATGCCAGGATACCTCTGCTTGGGCCGTCTCGACCGCAAGTTCCCCGTAGGATGCGTACCATACCCCCCGGTCCGGACCATTGAATCTGTTGCCTGTGATGCGGGTATAGCAGAACGCTGCATTCACAAGTGTCCAGCCATAACCGGCGGCTTCGGTCAGAAGCTCACCGGGATGGAGGCCGCCTGGAATCGGCAGGATGACGGAGCGTCGTGCCGAGGTCAGTCCTTCGAGTTCCTCGAGGATCGCCAACTCATCGTCATTATCCACCAACGGTGCCAGTGCTGGTTCGTCGATATAGGCGGTGGAAATCAGCCGGACAGTATTGGGGTCTGTAAACTCGACCTGTGCCAGGTCGCTGGCTCTGATCACACACCACCTCGAAGTGCATCAATATGCTGGCGCATTTTCATCATCGCTGGAATGCCGCCCTCGCACATGATCTGAACCGGGGTCCTGCCGTTGAAGCCAGGGCCTACATTGGCGGTCTTTGGCCAGCCAAATGTGAGCGGGCCGTTGAACAGCAGTCTCAGAGCTTTGAACAAACCGATCAACAGACTTGCTCGGGTGACCTTGTCCTGATCAAGCACGCCCTTGTACGTACCAGCCTTCATGCGTCCCCACGTGGCCGTCGGGACGTCGAAAAGCATTGCGGCCTCGGCATTCGAAAGCCCCCAGGCATCAGCGGTCCGAACAACGCCTTTGATAATCGCAGCGATCTTGTCCTGTTGGTCAATTGGCTGGATATATGCCGGTTGAGCTGCATTTTGGATGGGTTCAAGCACGACTAACTCCATATGAGCAGAAAATACATATCATATGATTACCCATTTTCAATGTCCTTTATAGAGCGTGCGTTGCTTGAATGGGCTGGCACGCCAGCGCCTTGGCGCTGACCGGGCAATTGACTGCACCCAGAGCCGCGCGTTGCACGTCTGCGCGACCGATTTGTCCAAAATCTGATGGGTCTCCCCTATCAGGTAGCCCTAAACGGGCCGCCTTCTGGAGAAATGCGTCACCCTGGTAATGCCAACATCCGATTTGAGGGATTTTCAGCGCAGGACATTCTCGGTGCGCTCCAGCCTCACATTGCGGCGTCGAGCGGCGCTGCCTGCACAAGCGGCATTCCTGAACCATCCCATGTGCTGCGCGCAATCGGGCTGACAAATAATGAGGCGGACGCCTCGATTAGGTTCAGTTTGGGGCGCGATACGAGCGAAGAAGATATAGATGAAGCCGCCGCATTGATTGGAAATGCGCTCAGAGAATTTGAGAATGAGCACTTGATGCACATCGCTTAACGAGCGAACCCCTGACACTATAGAAACTCACAGCGCGGCCGGTTGATTTTTTCTAACATCGCTCATATTTGTGAAGATTCACAGAATACATGGTAAAAAAATCGATTTTCACAGGATATTTGCTGACAGATTAAAAATCCTGCTCTACAGTTGATTTTCATGAGTGAAGAGCCCACAGATCCGTTTTCAGGACGCCAGAGCGGTTTTCACGACATGGCAATGCCGGAACCCGGTATTCCTGTCGGGTATGCGGCGCTCATCGATGCCTATGGCCTTGAAGTGCCCTGGCCGCGCTTTTTATGCGCGATCCGTGAAAAAAGCCCCAAGCTTGAAAAGGAGCGCTGGCGCTACTTCGGGCCGCGCTATCAGCCCAAGGCCAGCCTGGAAGGGCACCTCGTGTTCGCCCTGAGCCATGAGGGTATTGATCTCGCGGTGCTCGGGCGGTTGTTTGCAGCCACAGGCCCGCAGCCCATCGAGGCGATCGTGCGCGGCAGCCCGACCGGAAAGTTCGCGCGCCAGATTTGGTTTCTCTATGAATGGCTGACCGGGCAAACGCTTGATCTCCCCGATGGCGCCGGTGAAGTCGGCTTCGCGCCGCTGATCAATCCGAAACTGCAATATGCCGGAAAAGGGGTGCGCTCAAAGCGTCACCGGATCATAAACGACCTTCCCGGAACGCGGACCTTTTGTCCGCTCGTCAGCCGCACAGCGGCACTTGACGCTTATCTGGCCGAGGATTTGCGCGCAAAAGCCCAGGCCGCCGCCGCCGCGGTGCCCGATGACGTGCTGGCCCGTACGGCGGCTTTCCTGCGGCTGGAAGACTCAAAGGCGAGTTTTGCGATTGAAGGCGAAAGGGCGCCGCATGACCGTATCAGGCGGTGGGGCGAAGCGATCCGCGAAGCGGGCCTGCGCCCCCTGGAAGCTGATGACTTGCTGCGTTTGCAGCGTATGGTGATCGAAGACACGCGCTTTGTGCATATGGGGCTGCGCAAGGAAGGGGGCTTTGTCGGCAAGCATGAACGCGATACCGGCGCGCCGCTGCCCGAGCATGTCAGCGCGCGTGCCGAAGATTTGCCGGAGCTGATTGACGGCCTGATCGCCTTTGATAGGTCCTCCGCAAACGGCCTTGATCCGGTCATGGCTGCAGCGATGCTCGCCTTTGGTTTTGTCTACATCCATCCCTTCGAAGACGGGAACGGGCGGATACATCGTTACCTGATCCATCACGTGCTTGCTGAGGACGGCTTTAACCCACCCGACGTGGTGTTTCCGGTATCAGCCGCCTTCCTTGAAAAAATCACGGCTTACAGGGCCGTGCTCGAAGACTATTCACGCAGGCTGCTACCGCACGTCAGATGGGAGCCGACCGAAAAGCAGAACGTGCGGGTCTTAAACGATACGGCAGATTTCTACCGCTATTTCGATGCGACCGCGCATGCCGAATTCCTGTTCGCGTGCGTGAAGCGCACGATTGAAGTGGATTTACCGCGCGAGGCGGCGTTCCTGGCGCGCTATGATCGCTTTGCCGGGGCCGTGAATGCGAAAATCGACATGCCGGAGCGCATGATCGATCTGCTGTTCCGCTTCTTGCACCAGAATGAGGGCAGGCTTTCAAAGCGCGCACGAGAAGGTGAGTTTGCAGCGCTGAGCGATGACGAGGCGCAGGCATTTGAAAGCCTCTACGCGGAGATTTTTGTGCCGGAATAGCCCTGAACTGCGTCCGGTGCGTGTCATCGGCGCCCACACCAACAAAGGATATCTTAGTGACTGAACGGAAACTCCTTAGTGCTACGGTGGCCGAAGACAAGGGCAATATTGCGCGCAAGCTATGCCTTGGCATCGGATTGCCTTTCGCCGAGTGCGCGGGAATGTTTCCCGCGTGCTCTGTCGGAAGGAGATGTGCAATGATGGGCACTCAACAAGCAAATACTCAACCAAAGAACAGCTAAATTATCGGCATTGTACCGCGTTGCCAGATTTGTGGCTCGGAGCGCGTTGTCAAAGCAGCGGCAGCCTGCTGGAACCCTGAAAGCGGGCTACGGGAAGTAGAGCGCGTCCTTGAACTTGCTCACTGTTACCAGTGTGCAGAGAAGACTACTTTGGTGTGGTCGCAGGCTGACACACCACCGCAGTTGCGCATACGGGAGCTAAATGACCGCTTCCGCACGACCGGTATACGAAGCTGAATACCGCTGCTTCTGCCGTCTTGCAGACAGCGTTAAGGGCAAATGGTGCGACCGTAACCTCTATTTCGAACCGTTCTCGGATGAATTGAAACTTGCCGAAATCATCGTGGGCGATCGAGCAACAGTTACACGGGCAGAACTCGCCGAAGGTTTAGGAGATCAGAACAACAATGTGACGTCATTCAAGTCACGACCTGCTTTCAAAACTTCTTCGGTTGTTCGGAACCGTGACGATAGGCTTTGGAAGTAAAACATCAGATCTGGAGACAAAAATGTGAAGCAGCACTAGGCGATACAGATGAAAAGAAAACGGCCACCAAAACTGGTGGCCGCAATAGCGTGGCAGAATAAGAACTAAGTGTGAGTACGAAGCCAATCCGCGAGAGCTTCCATTGATACGTGGCCTTGCGCTACGGCTAACATCTGGTCAACGGTTGTTTCCATCTCAAACACCGGCCGAATGCCGTTGACGACGAGCGTCGCGATCATGGCCGAATACGCAGTGCGCTTGTTCGCGTCAATAAACGGATGACCGGTTGCAATGGCCACAGCATACGCCGCAGCCAGATTACATCGGAACCACTACAGATAACGTCAAAGGTGAGTTGCATATCAACGCGCCCTAGAACGCGCTCTACTGCCTCACCTGGACGCTCTCCGGTCAATCCACCACGGCCAGCCAGAGCTTCGTCATGCAGCTTCCGAATGTTGTCTACGGAAAGTGTTACCAGCCCCATGCTAACGGTCTGCCAGTTCGTCAAGTACGCTCGCGTGCGGTTCTTCCCGCAACACCTTCAAGGCTTCATCCATCTGCTTATCAGATGCCGGTTGCAGGCGGGCTTCCGCTTCTGTCAGAGGTACAAAATGACCCACCGGTTTCCCGTCAACCAGAACCAATGCTGGTTCATCGCCAACACGGGCCAGTTCTTCAGGCAGGTTAGCAAAATCGGTTGCTTCCAACGATTGATGCGCTACTTTTGACACTTGCGTCTTCTCCATTGTAGTCACAACCAGTTTATACCATAAAAATCAACGAGATGCATGTTTTCTAACATCGACCCGGATAGCCGCACGAACCAAGAAACCCTATGTGGTGGCAGCGCACCAGCGCAACCAGTGCATCGTTTGTATTAATCTAAATATAGTGGCCAATTCTGCGCTAGCTATCGTGCAGGTCACGTCGATGTGTCAATTGGCAACTGTTCTGGCAAGATCGCTTCCCAATCGGTCAGAGCGCCGCGTCGCATAGCTGCACAATTGGGAAAAATTATTTCCTAAAAAAGACTTACCCCGATACCGCGAATCTGCCGCCGCGATAACAATACTCACGTCATTGCTGCAATGGCCACGACGCCATCGCGGCATCTGCCAGCCCATATGAGACCGGCATTTCCCAGCCTGACAAGCTATTTGCAAAGGAGTATTTCCGTGAGATCGTATGAAGTTGCTCGTAACATATTCAGTTTTTGGCTTTCCTGTCATGGTGCCTCGTCGCGATAGGGGTGATTTTGCTCCTCGTAGCCTTTACTTCATTTGATGAGATCGACTTCCTGCCACGCCTCATGGGATTTTACCTAATTCTCTATGGGATAACAGCCGGTGCCCTCTCTATCATTTTGGGTTTTGTATGCTTGGCTTTGGTTCAAATAGGGCGAGCTGGAGTCGATACTGCCGAACTGACCCAGCAAATGCTTCAAGTTGCACGCAAACAGCTCAAGGTTTCTGAACGCGCGCTCAACCAATCCACAGAACTGAAACAGTCATTCACAGCGCTGGCAGACCGCTCCGCGGGCGAGGCCGCCACCGCTGCTGGTGGCAGCTATGCCGACAAGCCTGCAAACGGGTCGGACGATCCTCCGGCAGCGCAGCTGAAAGACAAAGTGCCAAATGCAGAAACCAGCAAACGTAGCGCGCTAGGTGTGCACGAATACAAAGGGGAAACCATAGAAATCGTGAAGGGGAAATATGTTTATAACGGCACCCCTTTCCCCTCGATGGAGCGCGCCAAAAGCTACATCGATCAGTACGGCGGTTCTTCATAGACCGAAGCCGCATACCCCCATATGCGAACAAAAGATTCCGTAATGAGGATCTTGCTGCCGTTCGATCACCCTCAATCAGATGCAACTCAAAATTGTTTAGCTCTGCTTGTAAATCACATTTTTTCCATAGGCATGGTTTATGTGAGTCACACGCCATAGGAAAGCTCTGATTTCTCAAAACTACCATTGAGAGTTTCCCATCTCAGCGCGCACCGCTCGGTGCCCACAACTGCCGCTGGCCACCAAAAGGCCTGCTGCAATCGCGCTAGTCTGCTATCGACCCACAGCAGACAAGCCCGATCCAAAGGTTCGGCGAAAAGCGGCTATTCTCTGCAGACGCACGCTTGTCAGGTCAATTGTTGGAAGCTGACATTCAATCAGCGCGTTTCCCAGCCGCCATTTAGCCACGCCGCTTCTTCTGCTAGGATTTCGTCCGAGCGCATCCGGACAGCACTCAAGTCCGGGTTTGGCCACGCCGCTTCTTCTGCTAGGATCCGCGCTTTTGCCAATGCTCGGGCCGCCTCGTCCGGGTTTGGCCACGCCGCTTCTTCTGCTAGGATGACGACACCCAGGCACCGACAAACTGATATTGTCCGGGTTTGGCCACGCCGCTTCTTCTGCTAGGATCTTGCAGCTGAGCCATTCGCGGAGATCCTTGTCCGGGCTTGGCCACGCCGCTTCTTCTGCTAGGATTGACTATTTCAAGGCTCTTGCCCGCGTCTCGTCCGGGTTTGGCCACGCCGCTTCTTCTGCTAGGATGCCGTTGTAAAATACAACACGGCGGGTTACGTCCGGGTTTGGCCACGCCGCTTCTTCTGCTAGGATATCGTCTGGGAAGGTCTCAGGACGCCATGCGTCCGGGTTTGGCCACGCCGCTTCTTCTGCTAGGATATGTTGAGGATGTACTCAACGAATTGGACAGTCCGGGTTTGGCCACGCCGCTTCTTCTGCTAGGATTCATCAGAATACGAAAGCGTTTGGGATGTCGTCCGGGTTTGGCCACGCCGCTTCTTCTGCTAGGATACCGAGGGATTTTCCGACAAGCCCATAGAGGTCCGGGTTTGGCCACGCCGCTTCTTCTGCTAGGATCATACCACGGCGACGGAAGCTATACGCAGCGTCCGGGTTTGGCCACGCCGCTTCTTCTGCTAGGATTGAGAGCTTGAAGACAGGTGAAATGTTCGAGTCCGGGTTTGGCCACGCCGCTTCTTCTGCTAGGATTTGACCAATAAGGGAATGCAATGGAAAGCACGTCCGGGTTTGGCCACGCCGCTTCTTCTGCTAGGATAACGGCCTGAGAGGCTGACCCGAGGCACCGGTCCGGGTTTGGCCACGCCGCTTCTTCTGCTAGGATCTAAGAGGGCACCGAGAGGTATACGCACATGTCCGGGTTTGGCCACGCCGCTTCTTCTGCTAGGATGCAGGTTCGGCCCGAGGGGGATAGTCCCCTGTCCGGGTTTGGCCACGCCGCTTCTTCTGCTAGGATGACACCTAGGAGAGCTATACGACAGGTCGCGTCCGGGTTTGGCCACGCCGCTTCTTCTGCTAGGATAACGGCTGGCGTGGCGTGTTCCCGGACCAGGTCCGGGTTTGGCCACGCCGCTTCTTCTGCTAGGATTCTCGGCTTCGTATGCGTCTTTGCCGTCCCAGTCCGGGTTTGGCCACGCCGCTTCTTCTGCTAGGATGGTGTACTCGGTGCGTTTGAACACCGACCCGTCCGGGTTTGGCCACGCCGCTTCTTCTGCTAGGATTGGCCCCGCACAACACCCTGTTGTGTGGGGCTTTTTCTCGGCGCCGGACGTGAAAAAATGACGCCAAGGGCATTAGAAAAGCACCAGTTGGCGTGGTTTTTCCTTGGGTTGCGGAGCCCGTGCGCGTCCACGGAAAACCTGACTTTGGGCGTATTGTTTATCAGTGAAAAATAGAATCTGGACATGCCCGGCCTCCGGAACGCATTCACCCACCTGCCGCGCGAATGATTCGGCCTTTTCCCGGCTCCATGCGTGGCGAAGATAGATAGAATACTGCACCATTTCGAAGCCGAGGTCCAACAGATCATTGCGAAAGCGCGTTGCCCTTTTGCTCTCAGCCTTGGTGCCGACAGGAAGGTCGAATAGAACCCATACCCACATGATTTGGTACCCCGATAGTTGCAGATAACGTTCAGGCATCATTCGGCTCCAAGCACTCTTCAGGTAGCGGGCGAGATGGGAATTCGAGCCGGAGCTTCCCGTCGACGAAGGAGCGGACCAGACTCCGTGAAAGGCGCACTAATACGTGCGAAAGCGGAGTTGCGCCGTTCTTGGTCGGAAAATCAGCGGACAGACAAGCCACGAGGTCTTCGCGCGCATCCGGCACCTCGGTGATGCCCGAGGCGAGAAGCTGTTGAACGACAAGATCGACCGTCGGACGGAAGGGCTCCATCAGATCATCCGCAAGTGCTAGAGCATCGCCGCCAGAACGGTGATGCAGCGACAACGAAGGATGCAGGCCGGAGGCAACGATTGCCCGAGCGGTCGCCGCACGTAGCACGGTATAGCCGTAGTTCAACAAGGCATTGGCCCCAGCTGCATCGCGGTCTCTTCTGAACGCTTTGCCCATTAGCAGTGGCCAATAGGCTTGGGCCGCCTGGGCTTCACGGTTGTCGGGATCGCCGGAACGAACGGCAACCATCAAACGGCGCAGGCGTTCGGAAGGGGCGCCAACGCGGTCAAGCGCTTCGGCCTGTGCGGCGATCTTGTGGCGGACAAGACTGGCCCAGGCCTGTTTGCGCAGGGGTTGTGTCGCTTCCGCCTGCGCCCGGAATCGTTCGGCCTGAACGTGGTGGCCGGTGAGCGGTAGGACGACAGCAACGGGTGTAAAAGTAGGCCCGAGCACCATGACCGGCACTTGTCGGGTGGCGAGTTCCGCCAGCGCGGTGTTCGACCACATCAGGCCGGGGCTTGCGGCAAGCACCGCCTCGATATCTTCGAGTCCGATGCGGCCGGCTTCGGTACCGCCGTCGTCCACCGCAAGAAATCCGCGGCGCTTGTGCACGGCAAGTCCCGCGCGTGTCAGTTCCAGTATCTGTCCAACCATGGTAGCCTCCTTGAAATGCGGGGGCCCGACAGGTTGGCCTGAAGATCAGACCGTGCCGTGCGGCACAATCCTCACCCGCCCCAATTCGTCGATGCGCACCCGTCGGGCGCGGCGCAGCCGCAACGTGTCAAACGCTGCAGTTGTTGAGTTGTCACTAGTAGCGTCGTTCACGGGCTGGAAACGAACGTAGTTGTTGGTCACGGAGTTCGGAATCGACGTGACCAACATGATCTGGTTGCTCCCGGGGACAATAGCCTTTTCCGTCTTGTCCCAGTCGAACAACTGGATCGTATCGCGTTTGAACAGACGCATGATGAAACGGGCCTCGGGATGGGCCTCGTTCCAAGGCCGGGCTGTCTTCGAAGCGGCAGACCAAATATCGACGCCATAGCGGAACCACTTCCCACCAACATCTTCGAGTATCTCGATGAAGGCATTTTCATCCGGGATCATCCATTTGTAGGGTTCTCCTTCCCGCGGATGTCCTACTCGGCCGAGAATGGGGCGGGCCGTTTCGTCGCGGACTAGGATACGAGCCCGACGGGCGTGATTTGGGATGACGCCGATGCCGAGTTCCACATTGGCTCTCGCTCTTATCCTAGCGCGGGATTTCTTCGACTGTGTTTCGTAATCGGGGTAGTTCTCTGCGATCCACATGCGCTGTTTCGCAAGACGCTCTGGCGAATTCGGATCGATGTCCTGCTCTCCTGCTTTCTGCCATTCGTTCAGCGCGTCGCCGCGGTCTTTCTTACCTTTTCGCCTGCCATCGGTGTGTTCAAGCAACGCATCGCGCAAAGGTACGTCCCGGATTTGGCCGATCTCATCCGATGACAAATCGGAAACCGGCTTGCGCTTGACGAGATTACCGATCGTTCGCGCCGCTTGGTTTTCCGGCCGGTCGCGGACCAGCCCATAAGCCGTGTCTTCATGCAGGCGCCCGCTGATGGCATGGTTGGGCCGGTGGCTAACAGTAAGCTCTGAAACCTGGTCACGGACCTGTTCGGAGAAGCCTACGAAGGGCGGCGGCGGGGCGGGAAGCACCCGATCAAGATCTTCGGCGCCGATCTGCCGCGCATAGGACTGCAACTTCTGGATCATTCGCCGGTCGATCATACCGACCGTAGCGGCGTCAAGAGCGTGGTGACGATGGTCGTCACGGGTCTTGGCGTTATGATCGGGTAGGTAAAGCCCCCAGCGGCGGCGCATCATGGCGGTCATGCGGCCGGACGGCATCCAGATGTTCGAGGTGCCATCCTTGGGAAATAGGGCCTCAGCATAAGCGCGCACGACGCGGGCCAGGTAACCGGTGGCGTGCAGTTGGCGGTCCTCGAATCCCTTGTCTTGCTGCCATTTTTCGAAGGCCCCGGGCAGGAACCGCCAAAGTTTGTGCTTCATTCCCGGCGCGCTCTTCACCCGTGCGATGACAGCCTCTAGTTCCTTCCCCGACCAAGCGTCGCCCGGCGCGCTCTTGCCCTTGATCCGGTTGGCGTCACGGAAACAGACGGTCTTGTTGGCCGGGCCGTCGTCGAAAGTGTCCTCGAAGGGCAGGATATGGTCGATCTCGATTTCGTCGGAATGCAACTGGTGCAAAGAAATAGGGCGGCCCGAATAGGGGCAGATTCGGTCGGCATTGGAGGTTCCCAGCTCTTCCCACAGGCGCATGCGCAAAAACCGGTCGCCGATGCGGGCACCTGTGGCAACAATTCCTTCGTCTTCCAGTTCCGCCCGCCATTTGTCGTTGCGCTTGGTGTTCTCCTTGATCTCATTATCGATCTCTTTCAACTCCCGTGCTGATTTCGCCATGTCGCGCGTTGTTTCAATCACCACCTGCCTCGGTTTACCAAAGTGGGAGATAAGCGCGTTCATCACCCGCCGGAACTGTCCCAGTGCCACATGCACGGTCGGGTTGGAGATACGGCCAAAGCGGATGTCGGGCGGATCGTCCGGGTCGCCGGTGCCGGTGCCGACCATCCGCCGGAGTGCCGGGAGTTCGTTGTAGCGCGGCAAGTCAGGTAGACCCGGGTCGTCCTCCGGGCGCAGGTCAGAATGATGGATCACCACGCCGTCACCGAATAGCCCCCGTTCGCTTGCAACCTTTACAGCATCAGAATAGACGACCACTTCCTTGCGCAGGACTTTCAGGATCGCGCGAACGGCGCATTCGCCGAGCATCAGGTGACCATCGGGAAGGGTGATCTCCTCCACCTTCTCCGCGATTTCACGCGACAACCCGATCCAGTTTTCCAGCCGCTCGACGGTACGTTCGGGCGAATGGGTTACCGCAACGATTTTCAAAAGCAGCAGTTGCCGACGAGGATCCAATTCATGCCAGATGCCGGCCAAAGGCGCTTCTTTCTTTGCTGTTTTCACCGCCAAAGGCGCCACGACGGCATTATGGGCAAGTTCCCTTAGACCGCCTTCCTGGAGATTGATCCTTACCTCTAAAGGCAATCGCAACACCCCGCGCAGGCCCTTCTTCGATGAAGACCAAGTGAGTTTTTCACCCGACATCAGGTGTCGCGCGATCAGATCACGCGCAGTCAGGTCCAGCGCCCGTTCGCCGCTATCGTCGATGATACGCAACATGTTGAGTTGCTGCAGGATCAAAAATTCCTGCGCCAGCGGATGCCATTTCGGCAGCCGGTAGTTGTCGGGGAAGAAGGTGCAGCGGCCCGGCTTTACCGGTTTCAACGGCCGCTGAAAGAAGACGCAGTCGCGGATGGCGTCGCGCTCTTCATTGCTGAGGTTGGGGTGGTGCGGTGCCTGCACACGCCAGATGTGATCGAACTCATCCTTTAGCATCACCCGGGCCGGATAGAAGTCGTAGGCCGATTTGGCGCCTTCGCCGACAGGTCGCACCCGAACTTGCTGTCCCTGCTCTTGCCGTCCGGCCAGCCAAGCGCCGTAGGTCGGCGCATTGTGGTCAGCGAGCGTTTTTCGAAGCGCGGCAGAGGCTGGGGCGATTTTGCCGGTATCATCCTCGTTAGTGCGGTCGGCTTTTCGGTTGCTCTTGAAGCCCCGGTGCTTGGACATATGCCAGATCGCGCGACCAAGGTCGTACACATCGGTTTTGCCGCGGGCGGCACGATTGCGGGCTTCGTATGGATTGATTGCAAAGAACTTACATCTGGTACAGATTTCATCGGCTTCAGAGAAACCTGGAGCTTCAGCGGGCGGCGAGCAGCGCTTGCACTTTTGAGACGCATCCGTAGCAGGCGGCATCAAACCGGCGGCAACCAATTGGTCTTCAAGTTCAATCCGGCGCTTTTTCCGGCGGTCGATTTGTTTGCGCTGTTGGCGTGGCTGACGTCTGCCGAGCGCATTCGATTCCTTGGACTGGGGATCCCGTCCGGTCGGAAAGACCCGCACCCCGAGATCTTTGAGGCCAACCGGCTCCATGCTGCTGTTTAATTCAAAAACCGCCCAGCCGAGCGAACCGGACCCAAGATCAAAAGCAAAACGATACATTCTCTTTCCAATCATGCTTGCAAAACAACAAAGTACTGGGATAGACTGAAGATCTTAGCAGAAGAAGCGGCGTGGTCTTTCCCGCGATAAGGTTTAGACCACACCATTTTGGGGTAGGCCGTGGCCTGCCCCTTTTACATCTTGAATTTCCGCTCACGGTCCATAGGAAACGACTCCAACAGCCGTCATTACTGAGAAGAAATTGCGTCAAAGCACGAATGGCAAATTTGCTCGGCCGCACTGCAGCATGGTTTGGGGGCGCTGGAGGTCGGCTTCGGGCCGTACTCGAACCTTTGCAAAGTCCGGTTTGTTACGCAAAGCTGTCGTTCGTTGTGCTCGATACCGCAAACCTGGTGAACGGCATGTGTGGATTTCTCCTTCAAAAACACTAAAAACATCGGAGACCGGCAGCTGTCTTCTCTTCGGTCTGCAATCATTGTCATCTTCTCTTTCATTTTTGGAAAATGACCATAGTGTGGGTCGTGCTTCAAGGCGTGTGTCTGGGAACTAGGTCAGATTGGTGCTTTTGGTTGCGTTTTATGAATTCGGAGTTTCCGTGACGTAGACTGCGTAAAGAAATTCATCTTGAGGCCCCAAGGCCTGACTGTTTTCTATGGCGCTGAGAACGTGCCGGAATACCGATTTGGTTCGGCCAACTGGGCACAAAAGATTCATGCGCAAGGCCGCTCAATAGAGTGATCTCATGTCTGCCGGCTTAGTTCCACAGCACTCGGTGTATCTAGCTCAGTTCAACCGCTCTCCGCAGATCACCTCGACTGAGGGAGGGGTAACAGGCGAATTTCAGGAAACTCTAACGTCACACTGGCGCGGTCAGTGTTATTGGCCGGAGGGCCGAGGTTCGCCGCTCCAGAAGGAGCACGGCGTGCCCAAAAGAGACCCAACCCCGCTGACACTGCTTCACGCCCCCTTCAGGAGCATTTTCAACTTTGACGTGGTGGTGGTGGTCTGCTTGACGCCTTTGAACACTGTCGTGATCGTCTCTTTCGTTGTGCTGTCCGGAGGCACAAACGTTGTGGTGACAATAATTCGGCGACGTGTTCGCGCAATTTCATGGTCACACGATCGCTCAGAGCCAATTTCTGTCCTTGAACACTGTTTAGCTCTTCGTTCATACGGCGCATCGTGAACGGATCAAACTAGACATTCAGAGCGCAAATGGGTCTCAGGTGTTCTAATGCGGAACATCCTGGCCCGATGAGGTCGCTCGAAGCCCAAACTCACGTGCAATTCTGTGCCTACAGCGTTCATTTATGAGGGCAGTGTACGCTTCCTGAGGAGAACCAAATGATCCACTTAGCAATCCTATTGATTCTCGTCACCGCAATTGCCGTTACTTGAAATCGGAGTGAAGTCGCGTGCAGGTGGTCTCAATACGGAAGAGTTTTCCAGAGAACATCCTGAATTCTTAATGTGAATCCGCGGCGGCCATTTTCATTGGGGCCATCTGATAGCGATCCGCTGGCGCGCCGTGGCAAGCGACACAGGCGGAATCACAGGGCCAGTATTGCGTACACTGATATCAAAATACATACGACCATTTAGCAGCAAGCGTCGATCGAAAAGAAACGGGTGCTGTTTCGAGAACTTCGGACATGAGGTCAATCAAATTGCCCAAACCTTTGAATGCATATTGGAGTTGAAAATGACTAACCTTACCGACCAACGCCGGATTGTATTTCGCCACGCGAACGGAGACCTTTATTCGGTTACACGAAACGGCGGCAAAAAGCATCCTGGATATCAGTTCTTTCGGCCGGGCGCCTCCCAATCGGACGAGGATATCGTTGTCACAGAGGAACTATCGGAACTGGCACGTGCAGTATTGCAAGAAGGGTGCACGGTCCACTGCAAAAACTTGTCTACTGGCACGCAGCACTACTGGGGATTCAGGGAAGGTGAGCTCATCAGCTATGAAATCGCACCTGAGATTGCTGAGGCTGTGGGTATCCCAGAGACGGGAAGTGTCGGCGAGGAAAATGCCTCGTTGTCGCGCCACACCATCGAAGCGGCAATGGATGCCTACGACAGCTACCGCAAGAGCGGGGCGCATAGCGAAATCTTCAATGCCTTTGGAGAACCGCGCGACTACTGGGTTCGCTCGTCGCGCGAACGTGAAAATCGTGTTTATCCAACCAAGCCTATTAACTTCTTCGTCAACCGTGACAGTGCGATGGGCGGTGGTTGGGGCGCAAGAAAATCTGGCGCCTCGGCTTTACACAATGCAGGTTTTATCATCGTCAATGAAGATGACACGCCTGTTGAAGTCCCATCAAAATCGCATCTCATGAAGGGCGCTGATCGCATCAGGCTCTGCGCTCTGAATTATTACTTGGAGCCCGCTCGGGAAAAGGCCGCAAAGGAGGTTTCGGTTCGTGCCGGTGATCTCGCGGCTGCAATGGGATTAAAAGACGCCTTCCCAAACATCTGCCAGGCTCTTGGCGGTAAAAAATTCCAGAAACTGGCACAAGTAGCACCGCCCACGAGCACGGAACCAAACCCAAGCAGCTCGACCGTCTTTACTTATACACTCACCCCTCAACCGGAGGCAGACGCCGTGACCAACACAAACAAAGCACCCGCATCTTCTGCCACGAACTTGATCCTCTATGGTCCTCCGGGCACGGGCAAAACGTATCGAACCGCATGGGAAGCCGTTCGGCTTTGTTTGGGTGAACAAGTTGCGTCAGGACTGAAGGGCGGTGCTCAGCGAGCTGACTTGATGAGCTTGTATCGCAAGCTCGTCGATGAGGGGCGCATCGAGTTCGTAACCTTCCACCAGTCGATGTCCTACGAAGAGTTCGTCGAAGGGCTTCGGCCCACTACCGGAAATGAAAATATGGCCAGGGTGGACGAAAACGAAAGCAGTTCTGGATTTCGCCTTGAATGTCATGACGGAATTTTCAAGCGCATTTGCGAAGTTGCGCGCCTGGATCCGGGAGAGGACGGACAAGCACAACATCTGGACCGAAAGCAAGGAATCTTCAAACTCAGCCTCAACGGGGCGAACTGGAAAGAAAAATTCTCTGCCGCCATACACGATAAAAAGATCTCCTGGGGCTTTGGCGCAGGGATTGATTGGTCGGCGCCGGAGTATGAAGACTTTCAAGCGATCAAGCAGAAGTGGCTGGCAAGAAATCCGGGAACAGACGGGCGCGCGGCTGATATTACTGGCACCTGGCATTTCAGGGGGGCCGCGGAACAGGGAAGCTACGTTCTTCTTACCGTTGGCAAAAACTTGGCGGTCGCCCTGGGCAGGATCTCTGGTGACTACGAATTCAACGCCAATTCAACTGACGTTCAGCACTCACGCGGTGTTGAGTGGATTTGGGTCGACGAGCAAGGCGCGCAACGATCGGAGTTTTATCCAAATAGCTTCAGTGCGTTTCAACCGTTGTACCAGCTTGCTTCGGATCGCATCGACTGGGACGCGTTGGAGGCAATTGCATTTGACGGCGCTGAGCCAGAGGCGCACAGCTCTGCGCGCAGTCACGTGCTCATTATCGATGAAATCAACAGGGCAAATATCTCCAAGGTATTCGGCGAGTTGATCACCCTCCTTGAGCCTGACAAACGGCTCGGAATGAGCAACGAAATCCGCCTCAGGCTTCCTTACTCGAAGAAGCTCTTCGGCGTGCCTCGGAACCTGCACATCATTGGTACGATGAACACGGCCGACCGCTCCATCGCACTCCTGGACACAGCGTTACGCCGCCGGTTCACTTTTCACGAATTGATGCCTGACCCGTCCGTTCTTTCGAACAACGTTGATGGCGTCGACCTGCAAAAGCTGTTGTCCACGATCAACATGCGCATCGAGTATCTTTTTGATCGGGATCATCAGATCGGACATGCTTACTTCGCCGGCTGTGAGACGAGACAGGATATCGAGAGCGCGATGCGGGACAAGGTGATCCCGCTGCTTGCTGAGTATTTCTACGAGGATTGGTCTAAAGTAGCGGCGGTTTTGGGGGACGTTGAGCAAGGCCCGTCTCGGTTCCTATCCGCTGAACGAATTGCCGCACCTGGAGGCATGTCCGAAGACGACTTCTCCGGCGAAAAGTTACGGTGGCTCGTCAAAGAAAGTTTTGACTTCTCGGAGTTTGCTACCTGATGTCGGCCTACACCTTGCGTGAATGGGAAACTCTACCGCATGGCGAGGGTGACGCCTGTATTCCCGAACATTTCGCCGAACGTTTTGTGGCACTTGCCAGGACGTCCACTTTTGCTGGTCGAAGTGGCGGCGGTGTGCTTGAGGATCGCCGCCATGAATTGCGGGCGCGGAGTGTTGTAGGCGTGCTGGCGACAGAAGGAGGCAGTCTTGAGATCCTTCCCAAGATCGATGTTGATCAACAGGGAAATAAGGCGAAGCAGAACACGGCCATCCGCAAACGCCTTGTTCACATGCTTGCGGTCGCACTCGATCTGAAGATCGAAACTGGCCAGGTCACCGAGCTCGACTGGCAGCGTGACACACTTCTGGAAATTCTCATCCGTATTTTCTGTAAAAAACTGACAGATGCCGTTCGTCGCGGCATGCCGCGTCGGTACATCCTCCATGAGGATGACCTCACGGCCTTGCGTGGCAGCCTCAATCTGTCTCGTCAGTTCACGCGCCACGCCGCAAACCCTTCGCGGCTGGCGTGTAAATTTGATGAGCTATCAGACGACATCGCGCTGAACCGCATCATGAAAGCGACTGTTGTGCACCTGTTCCGAATGTCACGCACAGCCACCACCCAACAGCACTTACGTGAACTGGCCTTTGTCTATGCCGACATATCTACAGTTTCGGTTGCCGCGCTGAAATGGGACGAGGTGGTCATCGACCGGACCAACCGAGCGTGGCAAGAGCTTTTCGGGATGGCACAGCTTTTTCTGCACAATCGCTTTCAAACGACGAGCGCCGGTTCGGGGCAAGGAACAGCACTCCTCTTCGAAATGAACACGCTTTTTGAAGAATATGTTGGCCGATTGATTAGACGTGCATTGGCAGGTACAGAATACCAGGTCGCGCTTCAGGGCGGGCGGTTGTTCTGCCTGACATCTATCGATGACGACCGTACGGTGTTCCAGACCAAGCCTGACATCCTGATCCGGCATGCAGGACGGGTTGTGCATGTGATCGATACGAAGTGGAAACGGATTTCCTCGCGCATTGACGACCGCAAGCAAGGGATTTCACAAAGTGATGTCTATCAGATGATGGCCTACGCTCACCTTTACAAAGCGCCCCGACTGACGCTGCTATATCCCCACCATGAAGAGCTTTCACCCGAGGAGGGGGTTCAGGCTCAGTTCCGGATTTCGGGTCAGGAGACAATCCTAGAGACTACGAGCGTGGATATCGCCAATGGTGAAAAAATGGCGCTTCGCTTGCGAAACTTGCTTGGGTATCAGCGCAGCAATTGAACGGCTAAAATTCTGAGAAGGTTTCAGCTTTTTTGATGAGTTAGAGGCGAACTGCACTCCAAGTAGGTTCTAAGCGCGTTGATATCGGAGACATCTGGCATTTTGTGAATCATTCGATGACAGTTTGCACAGAGAACGGCCAAGTCGGAAATCTCCAAAGGTCGCGTTTCGAAATTCACCGCGTATGGCACCTTGTGGTGCACTTCAAACATAGCAGCTCGAATTTTGTCTTTATACGAAATCTCACAACATTCGCATTTGTAGCCATACTCTTTGATGGCTAATTTTCTAGCCTTGGAGTCTCGTTCTACACCTTGAGTCCAAGTTCTACGTTTCTTTTCACTCGCAAAGGACCGCTTCCGGTTACCAATCCAGGTCTTGAACCACTTAACCCAAGCAGAGCTTTCATCCCCATAAAGCACCGGAAACCGCCCCCTAGGTTTTGGCTGAATTTCATCATTTCTTTTGTCGACTGGAATTAAAAATGCATCACCAGGATCCACTCTTACCCTACAGAAAATGTCTGACCCCCCAGCCTGGAGACCATCCGGATGTCGCTCCGTCGACGAAAATACTGTCGCGTTTTTGTAGTAGCCGCAAAGCACACCATTGCTGATGAAAACCACAGTTATGCCTGAGGCTTCTTTGGCACCCACCTTCTCGCCCAACCGACTTAAATCACCCCCGCCGCTTCTTGGAAGATGGCCATAAATGAAACCGTCTGAAGCAACTGAGAAATTGTAAATCTCGTGAGGAGTCTCTCCACTCTGTCCGTACCCCATGACAGGCTCTGCGGTTAGGCTTTCCCCGTCGAACCGTGCGAAATTCTCAACGCGTGCCAATAGATATGTCACTTTTTCCCTCGACCTTTGGAACGATGCCTGTATTTCGGAAATTAGTATTGTTCTGTTTGGAATTACTTAAAGTTTTCATTCATTCCTGACGCTTACCCATAAAAGGCAATATTCCCGCGGAACAGTTCAACCGCGCGCTCTTCGCTGTGAATGTCCCGGAAAAGTTCAGTTTGTGTTCACACTCACCGAGTAGCTGGTCCTGTAACCTTCTTTCTGTTCCAGCATGATTGAAACAGAGGCTTCCGTTCCCCTTGCCAACATAAGAGATGCGATCTCGTAGGGCGCCTTTCACTCTTGAAGCAGCCAAAGCACACACATAGGCTTTTAATATAGTGGACGTTATGGCGTTGAAATATTGCATAAACTCTCCGCTTGAATCCGCACTAAAGACAATCCCCTCATCAACGGCAAATCATGTAGCTATAGCAATCGAACGATTCGAATAAACGTCGGCTGCAAATTAAATCCGCAACTTTATGGAACGGTAAACCCCGATTTGAGACAACGACAGGTAATCTTTCGAGCCGCAACTTTGCTTAATCCTCCAAATCCAACTTAGTTCGGTTGTCGAATTATTTTATTTGTGCGTTTCGGAACCCGTCAACGGCTGACAGCCCCTCCTGGTCCGATGGTTTCACAGTTGGCGCTGAGGAGCACATTCCAAGCCCACTGCTGCTGCAATGGCAGTGCCTACTAGGAGCTTCGGCCGACCGCTCGTCAATCCGGCGCTAATATCGGGTCGATCCCGCTCGTATTTCTCACCGATCCGACGTGGTTGGACATTCTGACTGTCGGCTCAGGTCATCAATGTTCTGAACGGGCGATGTAGTTGCGTGAAGCAACACTATTCAGGGCTATTTCGCCCGCTCCACTGACATTGTTGATGAGCTCTTAGTCTTAGGCAGGCACGCATCTCGTCTGCCGAAAACTCCTAAAAAACCAATGGAGCGTTAAGGAGCCACTCGCAGGAACTGAGTGCCTCTGATCAGGGACGTAAAGCTCCCAAATTTCCATGAAACCACCAGCCCAATGTGGTGTTTTAGCCCCATCTGTCCTTTGGCGGCGAAGCCCACTGCCGCAGCCATTAGGGCAGGCATTTTGTGCCTCAAAATTCATTCCCCGTTTTCGCCGGAGAAAGCTCATGACAATCCGATCCAATAATTTCATTGGAGATGTCCGGAAACGAAAAACGGGCGCCCAATACAAAAAGAAACTCATAGAAGTTGCCATTCCCCTCGAAGTGATCAATGCAGCTGCGGTTCGGGAAAAGTCGATCCGGCATGGGCATCCCAGCACCCTGCACCTGTGGTGGGCGCGACGGCCTTTGGCGGCTTGCCGGGCGGTGCTGTTTGCGCAGTTGGTGGATGACCCGTCCAGCAATCCGGACAAGTTCCCGACCGAAGCAGCTGTCGAAGAAGAGCGTAAGCGTCTGTTTGCGATTATCGAAGAACTGGTGAAATGGGAAAACTCCACCAACGAAGAAGTACTGGAACGCGCACGGGCGGAAATTCGCGCCAGTTGCGGTGGTGAACTGCCCCCGGTCTACGATCCGTTTTCGGGTGGCGGGTCGATCCCGCTAGAGGCGCAGCGGCTTGGGCTGCCCGCCTATGGGTCCGACCTGAACCCGGTGGCGGTGATGATCGGCAAAGCGATGATCGAGATTCCGCCAAAGTTCAAAAACATGGAACCTATCCATCCAAGCATCAAGGACCGGTCCTTCTATCGCAATGCCGAAGGGCTGGCCGAGGATGTGAAACATTACGGCGAATGGATGCGCGAAAAAGCGTTTGAACGCATCGGGCATCTTTATCCCAAGGTCGACCTCCCGCAGGAACATGGTGGCGGTAAGGCCACGGTTATCGCATGGATCTGGGCACGCACTGTGCCCAGCCCCGATCCGGCCTTTGCCGATGTACATGTGCCGATTGCTTCCAGCTTTTTGCTGAGTTCCAAAAAAGGCAGGGAAGCGTGGATCGACCCGGTCGTGGACCGGGCATCTAAATCCATCACTTATGAAATTCGCACCGGTGGCAGCAAAAACGACTGGGCCAAAGCGAAGGAAGGCACCAAACAGCGACGCGGAGCACATTTCCGTTGCCTGATGTCAGGCACAGTAATTACGCCAGATTATGTGAAAAAGGCAGGTAAATCGGGGGAAATGGGTCAGTCCCTTTTGGCAATCGTAGCGGAAGGTAAAGGCGGCAGAAAATACGTCGCGCCTAATGAAGCCCATGTGCACACGGCGTTTTCGGATAGAGCCGCTAAGGTAGCCAAGGAAGGAAGAGAGACATTCTTGTCCGGAGAAACGCCTGCACGACTTACGGGTGGCACCTGTCACGGATATGGGCTGGATGAGTGGGGCAAGCTTTTTACTGATCGGCAACTCGTGGCACTGAACACGTTCAGTGATCTGGTCCATGAGGCCCGCGTACAGATCGAAGCGGATGCGCTGGCGGATGGGATGAACCCCGACCCAACCCCACTGCGCGAAGGCGGCAAAGGCGCGAAGGCATATGCCGAAGCGGTGAGTGTGTATCTTGGTTTCATTGTCGACAAATGCAGCGATTATTGGTCTTCAATTTGCAGTTGGGGCACATTCTAAACTGGGTTGCGACAAATCCCCTATCTTGCTGAAAAGCAAGGAGAACGGAAATTGGCACACACGGAATTGGATCTGCACGAGCGGCGCGCCATTGAGAATATGTTGAACGCAAAGATGCCCGTCAGCAAGATTGCGGTGGAGATCGGCAGGCATCGATCCACGGTTTATCGAGAGATCAAACGGAACCGTTTCGAAGACTCCGACTTGTCGTATCTGAGTGGTTACTATGGCGTCAAAGCACAACGTACGGCGCAGTCCAGACGCGCTCGGCGGCGCAAGCTGATCCGCTTGGAGAACCTTCGCGCACATGTCATCGAGCGTTTGATTGCAGGTTGGACACCGGAACAGATCGCGGGCCGCCTCGGTTACGACGATCAGCCTGTCCGGGTCAGCCACGAGACGATCTACGCATATGTCTACAGCGCTGAAGGCCAATCCGAACAACTGGCGCGGCACTTGCCGAGCAGACGTAAGAAACGCCGACCGCGTTATGCCAGACGCCCCAGAGGCCAGGTTTTTCCGCCGGATCGGTCCATTCACCAGCGCCCGGAATACGTAAAAACACGCGAAGAATTCGGCGATTGGGAAGGCGATCTGATGATTTTTGAGCGCCACACAGGTAAAATGAACGTCGCCTCACTGATCGAGCGGAAGACCCGGTTTGCCGTGCTGTTTCGCAACAACGACCGCAGTTCGACGCACTTCATGAACAAACTGATGGATGTGATGGAACCCCTGCCCCAACCAGCACGACGCTCGATCACCTTCGACCGGGGATTTGAATTCCGAGAGTGGCGCAGACTCAAATCCGGTATTGGAACAGAGAGCTGGTTTTGCGATCCTCAAGCGCCCTGGCAAAAGGGATCGGTCGAAAACCTGAACAAGCGTGCGCGCCGATACCTTCCTCGCGACACGCTCGTGGCGGCGCTCTCAAATCGCAAAATGATGGCGATTTGCGACCGCCTGAACGGAACCCCCAGAAAGTGCCTCGGATGGCAAACTCCAACCGAGGCATTCAGAGATGAACTCATGAAACTGAGATAGCGGAAACCGTCGCAACGACCCTTGAGTCACCA
>WQBJ01000048.1 GCA_013032095.1 Ruegeria atlantica
GATATTGGTGGAACAGGTTTGGCCCGATGTTTGCTGCTGAGATCAGACGGAAGCGTGTTCAGCAGCTGCGCGCATTCTCGAAATGGAAGTGGCACGTGGACGAGGTTTCCGCGGCAAACTGAGACTGGTTCGAATTTGTCTGACAGCTCCGCCACTCATACCCGTCTCATTTCATTTGTGTTTTCTGATCCGGAATTGTGCCGTATTTCCCGCGAGTTGGCGCGTGCGCTGGCAATCAGAGACGGAGCAGACCGTACACTCAGAGCACAATTCAGGGCCCAGTCTCGGTGACGCATTTTGGCGGGGTCGCTTTGGACTGGGTTTCCCTGATAACCTGCAATTTACAGGGAATTTTCGTTAAACAGGTCTGAAACCCGGCATTTCAGTGCTACAACTCTATATTTTCCAATAGCTTATGTTGCAAATTCCCTAAAACGTGAAACAGGGAATTTTTTTGTGGGAACAGGGAAATGTTTAATCGGATCAGGGAGGGCGAACCGTGTATCAGGGAGGCCGGATCTGGAGGTGCCATAAGCCGAACAGGCGCTCCTGTTCGGCCCAATCAAGTGGGTGGGTAACGCTGACCAGACGCTTGAGTGTAAGTTCGGGCGGCTGGGTGCCGTCGAGAATCGCGGCCTGAATCTTCGGTGAGAGAAAGGCGAACTGGCGCCGGCGACGCTTTCCCGACTCGCAATCTCCATCAGCTGAACCCCGGCTTTCAGGTCGCTGACCCAGCCATGGCGCGGATCAGCATGGACAGGAGGTGAGGATCGGGTTGGGGCGCCATGTCTCCGGCGATGACCTTGGTCTCGACGCCGCGGCGGCGCAGATCGAAGGGTGCGGTGATGTGTGTGAGATCCGGGTGCAGATGGTCGGCCGCGATGCCAAATGCGCTTGCCAGAGTTTTGAGGTTCAATTCGAGGTCGATCTGTCCTCGTGCAATTCTGCCGTTGGCCAGTATATCAGCACCGAACAGACCGCCTTGGCCTCGAAGACGGGTAACTATGTCAGCAGCTGAAGTCGGCGAAGCCCTGGAGCGCATAGTCGCGGCGGGCAACAACAGTCTTGCACTGAAAATGGCCATGGCCGCTATTTCCCGCTACGGGGAAGCTCCGGAACTCAACGGACCAGCAAGAGATGCCGCCGACAGGCTACGCGCCTCCGCCCAGTTTTTTGACCCGTTCAGGATGACGGTCTTTTCCGAAATGACCGGCCGCAGCCTATCTTTGATGCCGGAGCCGAGTGCAAAGTAAATTAGTTAGGGCTCCTTTGGCTCAACCTCTCTGCCAGTCCAAAAATGAAGACGGTGGGGAGGCACAAGATAGCCGAGTTCCGGTAGGAGAAGACTAACCTGCGCTGTCCATCGGGTCCTTGCCGTCTGGCTATCAACGCGATCGTCCGTTTTGAGGACGGCTCCAAGTACGCGGCCCAAGCGGTGCAAATGATGAATTTCTCCGAGCCGCCACCGTACAAAACCTCCGAAAACTGGCCAAATTCTTTCCTTCACCGCAGCAACCGCAGAAAGCCAGATCAGAAAGGCATGCGCGTGCTTATCCGGAGCTCGCTTTCTGCGACCCCAACACGTAATTTTTTTACTAAATCGACGGGAAGCGGAAGTTCGCTGCAGGTGAGAAACCTATTGTGATTTCCCAAGAGCGGAAATCTTCACTTCTCGTTGAGTCACATCAAAAAGACTTCGGCTATCTCCGATTGCTTCGGCAGCCAAGTTGTTATGCTCTACCGTCAATTATGTCAGCTCGGCCCGTAAAGTTTAGTGGGTAAAGACTACGACAGATGGAGCATTTTCTGGGTATCATGTCACTTTTGGCTGGAGACGCTCTGGTCAGCGACCGAATGAAACTCAAAAGACCGTGTTACGCAAGGCCCGATTTCACGGCGCCGGTAGCAAGCAAAATAACTGCCGTGACGGCCATCAGAACCAGTCCGATTGCAATATAACAGTCACGCCCCAAAAATAGGGGCGTTCCTACCGGGCGATCACGATGCGCCAGCCAATAGATTGCAATCCCCAGCGCGAACAGCAGGCTCGACATCAAAATAAATGCCGGTCCCGCCGCATATAACAACCAGGCCGCATAGACTGTCCCGGCCACGCCCGTCAGCAGGGCAAATCCCCCCAACTTTAACTTCGGGCGGTCCGGTCCCACCGCAAGTTTCCAGAGATAGGCGCAGCTCGACAAATACGGCGGCAAGACCATAACCCCGGTGATCTGGAGCAAGAAAAGCCAGGCATCCTGAGCGAAGAGCACGACAAAAATGGTTGCCTGCATCAACAGGCTGGACATCCATAATGCAGCAGCGGGCGTATGGTTTTTATTCTGGGTGGCCAGCCCTTTTGGAAACACTCCGCCCTTTGCCGCCTCATAAGGAACCTCGGCGACAAGGATGGTCCAGGACAACCAGGCACTGAGCAGGGCAAGAAGAACGCCCAGGTTCATGAAGACCGCGCCCCAGGTGCCAACAATATGCTCAAGTACGTACGAGGCCGAAGGGTCTTTCAGGGCCGAAAGCTCCTGTTGATCCAGAACGCCAAAAGGGGCCAGCGAAAGCAGGACATAGATCGCAAGTGCAGCGAACAATCCAATCAATGTCGCCTGGCCGACCAGCGCGGGCCTTTTCGCGCGTCCTGAAACAACCACGGCGCCCTCAATTCCGATGAATGCCCAAAGCGTGACCAGCATGGTGCTTTTGACCTGGGCCATGACGCCGCCAAGCTTAGCCTCCTGCCCCCAGAAGTCGGTTCTGAATTCAATTCCGTTGAACGCCCAGAACGTGATGCCGATCATGATAAGTAGGGGAATGATCTTCGCAATTGTTGCGACAGCATTGAGAATTGCAGCGCCAGATACGCCCCGCAGCACCAGAAAATGCATACCCCAGATCAAGATGGACGCGCCAATGACCGAAGGCCAGTTTTTGCCATCACCGAATAGCGGGAAGAAATATCCGAGCGCCTCCATGATCAGAACGGCAAATGCGACATTGCCGAATGCGGCGCTCAGCCAATAGCCCCAGGCCATCTCAAACCCGATGAAACGCCCGAAACCCTCTTCGGCATAACGGTAGATACCGGCGCTCAGGTCCGGTTTTGCATTCGCAAGCGTTCGAAAGGTATTGGCCAGAAAATACATGCCGATACCGGTGATGATCCAGGCAATGATAATCGCGCCGGCAGCAGCGCTCGCAGCCATGTTTTGGGGAAGATTGAATATCCCGCCGCCAATCATTGAGCCGGCGACGATGCCAACAAGCCCCATAAGCCCGAGCTTGTGTTTACTGTCGTCCGCCATGTCGGCCCCCTGTCAGATTACTTTTGTAATGCGCGCTGCCTGGAACAACCTGACCGGTCTACTCCTTGACCACGTATGTATAGTAACGGACCTTGCCGTTCTCTTCCTCGCGGTACACTCCCTGAACTTCGTTCTCGAACCCCGGAAAGAGGTTTTCTGTTTCTTCGAAAAGCATGAAGTAATCGATTTGCGGCTGCGCGCGATCGTCATATCGTTCGCCGGGAATTACCACACCGATGCCGGGCGGGTAGACCAGCGCAAGAGTGGCGGCGATCCGGCCTTTGAGATCGGACATGGGCACGTAATCGATGTGATTGGCAATCATCGCATTGTGCGCTTCCATCGGGGACATCGCCGGTTCGGGAATATGATCCTGCTGGAACTGCTCTTGCTGTAACCGCTTTGCATCGTGACGCTTCAATAGCTCGTGCAACCCCTGCGCAAGGTCCTGAATGCCCATCCCGTCATAACGCCCGGGGTAGCTACTGACGAGATCGGGTAGAACCTCGCCAACCGGGGCGTTCGCGTCAAACAGTTCTTTGAAACTGACCAGTTCTGCGAGCAGCGTCCCTGCCTTGCTTCTCTCCAGACCAGGCGTGATCAGGAAAAGGATCAGGTTGAAATCGGTCTTTTCGGGAACGATACCACGGCTTCGCAGGAATGCACCAAGGATCGGCGCCGGGATGCCCCAGTCTTGATATTCTCCGGTATGCCGATCAATGCCGGGCGTCAGAAGCAGCATCTTCGTCGGATCGACCATGGCGTAATCGCCCGAGACGCGTTTGTACCCGTGCCAGTCAGCGCCTTCCTTGAATATCCAGCACTGCGGCTCTTGCACCAGAACATTCGTGGGAATGTCTTCCCAGGCGACATCCGTGACGTCATCGGTGTGATCGGATCCCGAGATCGTCACCCGATCCGGCACAAAGGGATCAAAGAACCACTGCTTTCGGACATCAGCCTCGCTGTCATGAAACTCGTGACCAACCCGGCGGATCTGTTTTCGGATATCGATGCCAAGGCGCAAGGCCTCATCCCAAAGAAACGTCCCGTTCTTGCCCTTCATCATCTGCGCACCGACATCGAGAGAGGCGTACATCGGATAAAAGGGAGAAGTGGATGAGTGCATCATGAAGATTTCGTTCATTCGATGATGATTCACCCGTCGCGACAACCCTTTGATATGTGAATCCTTGACGTGAAACTGAGAGGCCTGCGACATGCCTGCCAGCTGTTTGTGAGTGGATTGAATAGCAATGAGACCCGGGTCGCTTTCCTTAAGCCCTTCGAGCCCCATCGCGTACCGACCCTTATAAATCGGGTGAAACCGCATGAACCCGCCCCAGGCCTCGTCCAGAAGCAGGTAGTCGCAAAGCGGGCCGAGTTTTTCCAACACGGTTTCAACATTGTAGATCGTGCCGTCGTAGGTGCAGTTTTCCAGAATTGCCACACGGAACGGACGTTCCCGTTGCCAGGCATCAGGATCCGTAACCAGCGGATTATCCCGGATGCTCTGGCGTATTCGGTCTTCGTCGAGCGCATCGAACGCAATTGGCCCAACCATTCCAAACGAGTTACGATCGTCCGGAAGGTATATCGGAATCCCACCGTTCAGCATCAGCGCAGAATGGTGGTGAGATTTGTGGTTGTTTCGATCGAACAGCACGAGGTCATCTTTCGCAACCAATGATCCATTGACCATTTTGACCGAGGTCGAACTGCCATTCAGAACGAAGTATGTCCGTTCGGCTCCGAAAATTTCAGCCGCGCGTTTTTCAGCATCGCAGAACGGACCGGTGGGGCCGAATATGTCGCCCAGATCTGGCACGAAATTGAAATCCGCACGCCAGAAGTTTTCACCCAGATAGTCAAACAGGATGCGGCCAATTGGACTTTTCTGGTAGAAAATCCCGCCGTTGTGACCCGGGGCCAACCACATTTGGTTTCCGGCTTCAACATAGTCGATCATCCCACCGAAAAAGGGCGTTTTCAAAGCGTCGATATATTCATGATACGCGCGCACGGCATATTTCGCGACAAATGCCGGGGTATCTTCCTGGGGAAAAACTGTCCCTCGGATATCCTTGAGAATTTCGCTGGAAAGATCGGAAATCCTGTGGCGCTCAGTGATCAGAAAAATTGGCGATTCAAGGCCTCGGTGCCGAACGTAGCGAATGACATCTTCGGCTTGCAAAGCCTGATCTTCGGTTTCCCAAGCGACAAAAATACAAGCCAGAGACGCATCGTTTTGAATCTGAATTTTAGCCTCGTCACCCGATTTCGCGGTCAGAACTTCATAACCCCTGTTGTGAATGGCTTCTGCTATTTCTCGAATAAGACGACCGGTTACTGTGTCCTGGTCGAACTGGCCGTGAACGAGAAAGAACTTAAAAAGTTTATTATACTCCAAAATATGTCTCCCTTGAGAGTGCCAGTCAAAATAACTTCTCATGCAACTTTAGCCTGAAATTGTGTTGCAGAACATTCAATAATTGATGCTGGTTGCGGCCTATAACACCGGCGTAATTTGGTCATCTGCTGTAGTGAGTCAGATGGCCGGTTTTTTGCGTACCGTCACGTTTCACTTCGCGAAACTGAATGTCCGGTTTGCGGGCACAAGCGCAGCACCAATATATGTTGTTGAGTGTTCGGTAAGGGCCGTCTCATTCAAAAATTGGCTCTATTAACGCAGTGGTGCAGCGCTAGCTCAGAGGTCTGTAGTGAGTCAAATTGTTGAATGCTGCGTATGGATTGAATGGCCGCAAAGTGCAGAAGCGAGCCTGGCAAAGCCTTGGTGACTTCCTGATAGTGAAATATTGCGCTGAGTGCAGACAAATCATGTCGTTCGCAGCATGCGTCCTCTCCTAGGTGGGCCAACGGTGGCTTTGTACCAATTTTCTGCCATTGGCTGCAGCTGAACATGAACTGTAGAAATCTCTACTAATGCCACCAATGATGCGGGTCTAATCAACAATGCTCGGTCTCATCAAACAACAATGCTGTCAGCACACTATTACTTCAGGTAACGCCCCACCAACGAAGTGTCTGTTCATAGTGAAATTTGATCGCACCGACTGCTGCTTTGGAATCGTGGCGTTCTAGCGCGTCAATGATAGAAAGATGCTCTTCCATTGCCGAAGCGATCCGGACCTGGAGGAAAGGCCGTGCATTTTGGATAATTGCGACTCGCATCCGGTTGGCACTGTACGCAGCTTCCAGCTGTGAATTTTTGATCCCGCCGGCCAAGTAATCGTGCAGCGATAAATCGACTTTTATGGCCTTCGGAGGCAGTTCACTGCCAGCATTTGTGCGCGCACTGTCCAACATCGCCTGATGGCATTCCCTTAGTGCGTCCAGACCAGCGAGCGTACCACCGGCGACCCTACGCCGTGCGCCTTCCTGATCCAACACCATCCGGAAATCAAGGCATTCCCGGATGGTTTCGGGGTGGGCTTCCATCACCTGAATGCCGCGTTTTGGCAGCGTAATCAGTAGTCCCTGTGAACTGGCCTGTTTCACCGCTTCTCGGACGGCGGACAGGGGAAAGTCAATAATCTGCATCAGTTGCGACATTGACAGGAACTGCCCGCCCCGGAGCTTCCCGTTCCGCAACGCAGCCCACAGGGCTTCTTGCGCCTTATCCGCCAGCAGTTGAACATCCTGCGTCCGGTTCATATTCGACCTCCTCGCCTCCTATTTCCTGTAATATCCATAAAGTACTATCTGCTATTTTTTATAGTCTATTACTTAAAATATATCGTAACATGTTAGTTGCAAGCTCAAATTCGCACTGCTTGACGGCATGGCCAACTCTGCTGCTCGGGCAATGAGCTCTAGGGAGGAAAACATGACTGCAACAGATGAATTACATGTGACCCATGGTGGGACGCTGGACCCCGAGGGGAACGCGCTCAATCCCGTCGGGCGCGACGAAAAGACATGGGGCTGGTTTGCCATCTTCAATATCTGGGCAAATGACGTGCAATCGCTCTTTGGCTATTCGCTGGTTGCATCGTTGTTTATTTCTTACGGCGTCGGGGGCTGGACAGCGTTTGCAGCCCTGATTGCGGCCGGTTTATTTGTCATGTGGATGGTTAATCTATCCGGTGCCGCAGGTGAAAAATATGGCATTCCCTATCCGGTCCTGGCCCGAGCCAGCATGGGCACCCAAGGCGCAAAGCTGCCTGCAATATTACGGGCGACAGTTGCCGTATTCTGGTATGGCGTCCAAGTCTATTTCGCGTCTACCGCACTTGGACTATTGATCCGTTCGGTCACCGGTATCAGCGGCGGGTCGGAATTTCTGGGTTTGACGGGGATTGACTGGCTGTCTTTTGTGATCGTGTGGGGTTTCCACATTGTGATCTTCTGGCGGGGCATGAATTGGGTCGAGACGTTCTTGAATATTGCTGGCCCCTTTGTCTACCTGGTTATGATCGGTCTGGTAATAGTGCTTTGGCAAAGGTCCGACGGACAGCTACTTGAAGCTACGGCGACAATTTTCGCTAATCCCGAAGCCACATTTTGGACCGAATTCAAAGGCTTCATTGCCATTGTCGGAACTATGGTCGCTTATTTTGCCGCAGTTATGATCAATTTCAGCGACTTCTCGCGCTATGCGAAAGATAAGCCGACAATGATCATTGGGAACCTCGCCGGTTTGCCATTCAACATGATCTTGTTTTCAGCGTTGGCCCTTCTTACGACAGGTGGCGCTGCAGTGGTCTTTGGCGAAGAGATCATCAACCCGACCGAGATCGTAGAACGCACCGACAGCGTTCTTTTGGGCGTTATCGCGGCCATCACCTTCTTTGCCGCCACTGTTGGCATCAACTTGGTGGCTAACTTCATCCCCGCGGTTAACGGGATCGCCAACCTTGCACCTGAAAAGATCAGTTTCCGTAAGGCAGGTCTGATAACGTCTATCTTCGCACTGGTGATCGGTGGCTTCTGGAATAGCTTCATCAGCCAGTTCGGGATCAGCGGTTTCGTCAATACTCTCGGCGCGACTCTGGCTCCGGTCTTTGGCATAATGATTGTTGATTACTACTTACTTCGTAAGGAGAATCTGAACGAAGATGACCTCTACAACATGGATGGCGGAACCTATCACTACGACAATGGCTGGAACGGCTCGGCGGTAAAGGCTTTCGGACTGGCAGCAATCTTCTCGGTTGCGACAGTCTGGATTCCCTGGTTCGCTTTCTTGTCGGGATACAGTTGGGTGATCGGAGCGGTTCTAGGTGGGGCGATTTACAATGCTCTTGCTAAAGGCAGCTTGAAAGTCTGACGCCATCCCAAACCCATGATTATGGCCGGTGAAGTCTATCGTCACCGGCCCTAATTTTTTGGTCTGAAGGGCACTCTCCCTTTTGGTCATGTTGAGTATAACTAAAACCGCGCAACCATTTTCGCCTTCGGCAAAAAGAGACATGCCTGATGTGAAGCGCCGCTTTCTTCGTTACATAGTAAAAAATGGCACGGCTAGAAAATCCCTGGTAAATGTTCGCGTAGTCCTTAAAAACAATTGCTTCTTTCATACTTTGACGAACCCGGCCGTTGGTGTCCCTGCGGCGAAAGGCAGGTTTGTTGCGCGTGTGTCAGTTCGAATAGGTCCGGAACTTGCGCTCGCAGCGAAAGTCCGGAATGACGGGCCGCAACGCTGAATTGAAAGTGTTTGTTGGACGGCAGCTCTGGGCCGTTCCACACCTAAGCAAGGTGGGGCAATCGAAAAGACTCCGCGATCGCTCCGGCGTCAGCATCGATCCCACTTTGACCGAGGCTGCGCAATGCACAAGTGGCGGCAATGCGCAGAAACCGGACTTTGCAAATCCGCTTAACCGCTTAACGTCGGGCTTAAACGTCCTTGGGCATTTGCATTGGGGCAGCTGCTAGCCAATCGAGTTGAACGCCAAAAAAACCTTACACCGAACCCAAAGCACGTAGTTCATCGCGCTCGCAGTGCGTCAACACTGAACATCATTCTCATATTTTTTTGCAATGCAGTATAATCCGGTTACTAGAAACTAAGATGCTTGCCGGTGGCTCACATGACCGAGAATGATATCGCGGTTAACCCGTCCACAGTTCAAATTGGTGATCTTTGTTTCGATGTGGAGTCTCACGATCTATTGGACGCGTTTGGCAATCGGGTCAAACTACGGAACAAGAGCTTGGAAGTTCTTGCCTGCCTTGCCAAGAGACGCGGCCAGGTCCTGACCAAGTCGGAAATTATCGAATCCGTGTGGCCGGATGTGACTGTGTCTGACGAGAACCTGACCCAGTGTGTTGCAGAAATCCGGCGTGCCATTCGTGACCGTGAACAAACCTTTCTGACAACACATATTGGAAGGGGATACTGCCTTGAAGCTGACCAACCAGCCTTGCAAAAGCGGTACTCTTGGAAACGGGTCATAGCCGTGGGCATGGCAATTGTAACTGTCGCTGTTGTTACAGCTTGGCTCTTGTGGCCAACATCTCAGACTGGTGGGCCTCCGAGGATCGCAGTGCTGGCATTTGATGATTTGAGCGCCAGTGAAGACAGCGGATATCTTGGAGATGGTGTTGCAGAAGGTCTCTTGACGGAACTGTCGCGATATCGCGAGCTCGCGATCATTGCCAGGAACTCCAGTTTCAGCTTCCGTGACAGCGGGCTTAGCATCTCGGAAATTGCTGACAAGCTGCGCGCCGACTACGTGATCGAAGGCAGCAAGCAGAAGGCGGGCAATCGGCTCAAGATCACAGTCCAGCTCATAAACGGGCAAGATGGGACACATGTCTGGGCCGATGACTATGACTCGGACATCAGCGACCTGTTTGATGTCCAGAATCGGATCGTGCGCGAAGTCACCAACAAGATTGGTCGCGAAGTCACCCGCAAGCCCCCATTGAGGGGTGGAAGCGAAGCAGTCGGAGCCCTTCACAGCTACATCAAGGGCATGCAGCACTTTCAACAGGACACGATTGCTGGGACATTGGCGGCGCGCGAGCTGTTCGACGAAGCCGTCAAAAGTGACCCAACTGCGCCCTTTGGCTATATTGGCCTGACGTGGGTTCACTGGCGCGACCTCTGGTCAAATGAGGTTGATCCAGATTTGCCGAGGAGCGAAAAATTAGCGCAAGCCGAGGCCCTTGCCGACAAGGCTCTGTCGCTCGACCCAGAGTATCATTTGGCCCACGTTGCGCGGGCAGATGTGCACGTCGCCGCTGGGGAGCTGGAAGAAGCCGTAGTACGATATTCGGTCGCGGGTGAATTGAATCCAAACGACGTTCTGGTCATGGTTGGTGCGACGGATCCATTAGTGTTTCTAGGTCGGGCAGAAGAGGCCATCGCGCTTCTTGAGAAAGCAATCGATCTCGATCCGGTTACGCCCGGTTGGTATTTCCATCAGCTCGGTTGGGCTCAGTGGAGTGCCGAGCAGTGTGACGATGGTCTCGAAACAATGACGCGGATGCCCAGCATACCAAATAGCGCCCTCAGGGTTCTGGCAGCGCTTCAGGTTTGCAGTGGGGATACAGAGGCTGCGAAAATGACGATGCAACAGTTCAGGAAAGCAAACCCCGGACGGACGGTTGCTGAAGAGGTTGAATTTTTGGTGAGAGCTGGCGGGACCCGGCCACGATGGAGCGGTGGGCTGACGCTATGCGCTTGGCTGGCATGCCCTCCGGCTCTTGATTAGTTTAACGAAACCAACCTGAAAGCGGTAAGTCCGGCGTTTCTTACGCAAATTTTAGACTAATTTCACACTGATCTCACGACACTCTTGATCTCCGAACCTATTGGTTGCGGGTGTCCGCGGCCGTATGCGCGACCATGCTTCAGCTTATTCGCAGGTCTCGGAAACAGGTGATCTGCGGGGTGACATCCATGGGTAGGTTTGGACAGAAAGTCCCTTTTTTGGCGACTGTTTTGGTCATATTTTCGCTTGTATCTCATGATGCCATAGGTCAGTCAAAATCGCTGTCCGATGTTGTTGAAGCACTGGAGGCGTGGATTGACCGTGAAACAGATTTGCCAAGGCGCAAAAACGCGCCGAACATAATATTTGCTGACAGCCTGTCCGCTGTAGACGCTAATGAGCCAGCAATGGCTATAGGGCGCAAAACTCGTGGGCTCTATGATCCCGACACTGCAACGGTCACTCTGGTAAATCCATGGAGCGCCGAAAGCCTGAACGACCAGTCTGTTCTTCTGCATGAGTTGATACACCACCGGCAAGCAGCGGCGCACTGGACGTGCCTAGGTGCGATGGAACATCCGGCGTACAAACTGCAGGAAAGATGGCTGAACCAATTCAATTTAGCGCTGGATGTGAATTGGATCGCTATCGTGCTTGCGGCCAACTGTTCAGCACGCGATATCCACCCCGACTGAATTCACTGCGTAGGCCTGCATCGGGCTGTTCGTTGCTTGATCTCACGTTATAGGTTGGGATGCTGCACTTTCGCCGATGGCCGCAAAGAGACCAAAACAGCCAAGGTTCAAATGGCGAAAACTGCACCTTCAGCGTTAGGGCGTGAAGGTGGAGAGCTCCTTGTGTCACAATGATCCGCAGGTGCACGTCTCCTCTGAAGCCGCGTGAAGAGAGACAAACCGGTTTGGTTGTCCAAACGAATGTTTGGTCCGGGGCTCCACGTAGAAATTTCGTCCGAAAATGGATAAGGTAGCAGCGGGAGACAGCTCGTGAACCGTCGGCTCGCAGCCATTTTGTTCTATGATGTGGTCGGTTTCAGCCGGGCCATGGGCGAGGATGAAACGGCGACACTCGACTCTTTGAAAGACACCTACAATACCATCGTCAAACCGCTGTCCCAAAGCCACGACGGCCGCATGATCAAGGCCATGGGTGATGGCGGCTTCATGGAGTTTTCCAGCGCGGTTGATGCGGTCCGGTTCGCATTATCCATGCAGCACGCTGTTTCTCAGGCCAACCATAACCTGCCAGAGCGGCAAAGGCTGACTTATCGCATCGGAATCAATATCGGCGACGTCTTGGCCGACGGCAGCGATATATTTGGAGATGGCGTGAATATCGCCTCGCGCCTGGAAGGCTTGGCTCAACCGGGTGGAATTTGCATTCATCAAAGCGTACGAGATCAGGTTGGCAACAAACTGGACCTTGAATTCAAGGATCTGGGGCAGAGGGCCCTCAAGAACATCGACCAGCCGGTTCATGCTTTCAGTATCGTGATGAATGAAAAGGCCGAAGTGGCCGCAAAATACGCGGAGCAGAATGCTACCGGGGAACGGCGCATGCTGGTAACCGGACGGCTTGTCGCCGGACTCGCCGCGTGCCTACTGGTCCTTCTTGCAGTTTTTTGGTGGAAGCCCAGGGCGCCTGACGTTGCACCGGCATCGGTCGAACGCATGGCCTACCCGTTGCCGGACAAACCCTCCCTGGCGGTTCTGCCGTTTACGGACATGTCTGAAAACCAGGGGCAGGAGCATTTCGCCGACGGACTGACCGAGGACCTGATTACCGACCTGTCGCGGATATCGGGGCTTTTCATAGTCGCCCGGAATTCTACCTTCGTCTACAAAGGTCAGCCGGTAAACATCGGACAGGTCGCCGAAGATCTGGGGGTCAGATATATTCTGGAGGGCAGCGTCCGCCGGGCGGGCGACCAGGTGCGGGTCAACGCTCAGCTGATAGACGCGACAACCGGAGGGCATGTCTGGGCAGACCGGTTCGATGGCGACGCAACCGACATTTTCTCTATTCAGGACGACTTTATCCGCAAGATCGCCAAAGCACTGGCCGTCAACCTCACCGAAGAGGAAATGCAGGAGATCGCGCTGGGGCAGACCACTAACCTCACGGCCAGGGAGATATTCCAGGATGGCTGGGAGAGTTACCTTCGCTACTCGGCCATCGATAATGCTAGGGCCGTGGGCCGGTTCAAGCAGGCCCTGGAAATCGATCCGGACTATGGCCGGGCCCATGCCGCTCTGAGCCTGGCCTATTTACGAGGATGCCAGCAACGGTGGAACGAACCTCTGGGAATGTCTGTTGGCGCAGCAAACGCCAAAGCTCTGCAGGCGCTTGCGGAAACCAAATCCCGGCCGTCCTCGCTGGCCAATGTTGCGGCATCCAGGGTCCATCTTTACAATGAGCGTTACGATATCGCTCAGGTCGAAGCTACGAAGGCAATTGCAAAGGACCCGAACGATCCAGAAGGTTATGTGGCCATGGCCTGGGCAATGATCACAACAAACCAACCGGAAGCGGGTCTGGACCTGATGGACCGCGCCATTCGCCAAAACCCGGCCTACCCGAATTACTACATGCTTGCTCTGGCGATGGCGTATTACACTTTGGATGATCTGGAACAGACGGCTGATATCTTGACTGATGCCCTGGAAAAGGACCCCAAGGCGAGCGAACTGGCAGCGGTTGCAGCCTCTGTCTATGCGAGACTGGGGCGCCAGGAAGACGCTCATGCCTCCATAAAAAAGTGGCTGCCGGATGCAAGTCAGGCGGAGCTGCGTGCGGCCCCCTACACATATCATTTTCCTTATGACTGGCAGCAAGGCCCTGAAACCGTAGAAAGCATAGTTGACGGATTGCACATGGCGACAATGCCCGCCGACGACCCGATTGGCGACCTCGTCCACGACCTCAAGACCGGCGACAAGAGAAAGAGGATTCGGGCGGCGACCATACTAGGCAAGTTTGGACCACGTGCTTCAGGTGCTGTACCGAACCTGATCGATGCCCTGCAAGACGACGTGATTACAGTGCGCAAGGAAGCCGCAATTGCCCTAGGTAAAATCGGGCCTGCCGCCATGGACGCATTGCCAGCCTTGTCGTCCCTGACCGAACAACGGATTGTTGGGCATCGGGCAAAAAAGGCGATCAAGCAGATAACCGGCGAGTAGGCGCCCTTGGCACAAATCACAAAAATTAACCAACTGGCTGCTATTGGCGAAGGCTTTGGTTACGTGTCGCAGAGGCAAGCATGGGTGACGAAAGGCAGCTAAGTCCGCTTCTCTGGATTTGCAAAGTCTAGTTTTGAATGTCTGCTTCGGGCTGCGACCAGCCGCTTATCAATAGCGCGGAGGGTCTTGTCAGAAGAACTTTGCTTGAGCGGGGCAGGGCGGTTGCGTAGCTTTTGCCCATGACCAGACCTGCTTCTTTCAAGTACTTTAAAACCAGTCCCGAGATCATCCGCCTTGCGGTGATGCTGTACATCCGATTCCCGCTCTAGCTTCGGAATGTCGAAGATCTGCTGCACGAGCGAGGCATCGACGTGAGGTACGAAACTGTCCGATATTGGTGGAACAGGTTTGGCCCGATGTTTGCTGCCGAGATCAGACGGAAGCGTGTTCTCCAAATGGAAGTGGCACGTGGACGAGGTTTTCGTGAAGGTGAATGGCAGAAGGCATTATCTTTGGCGGGCTGTTGATCACGAAGGTGAGGTGCTGGAAGCCGTTGTTACCAAACGTCGAAACAAAGCTGCAGCACTGAAGTTCCTCAAGAAATTGATGAAGCGACACGGTAACGCGGAAACCGTCGTCACGGATCGCTTCGCATCGTATCGTGCCGCTTTCAGAGAGCTTGGTGCTACCGAAAAACAGCAGATGGGCAGGTGGCTCAACAACCGGGTCGAGAATTCACACCTTCCTTTCCGACGACGCGAACGCGCGATGCAACGGTTCAGGCGCATGCGAAGTTTGCAGAAGTTCGCTGCCGTCCACTCCTCCGTCTGCAACCACTTCAACCAGGAAAGATCTCTCACCAGCAGAGATACCTTCAAGCTGACACGCACAGCCGCTCTCGCAGAGTGGCGCGAACTTGGTGCGGCATAAAGGGCAGCTATACTGGCCTAGCTGAGACTGGTTCGAATTTGTCTGACAGCACCTTTCTGGCTTGTATTCGACCATATCGGCCATCAGGATCACAGCCAGACGGCTTCGCATGCAAGCAACTTGGTCCGTTAAATAGATGTTGTCATGTTTGACGAACATTCGATCTGGACGCAGATCGGATATCGTTCACACGCTTTGTGGATTTTTGCTTCCTTGTATAAGGGCCAACCTGTTTGATCCGATTGGACAGTGGAAACTGGAATCTGCACTCTTACGTGAAAGCAGTGTTCACTGGTGGGTCGCGAACGCCTCTTGATCTGGCCAAGAACGCACCGATGGGAGGCAAGAATGACCAAACCGACACTTGATCACATTATGAACGTTGCATCGGGCTATGGTGTGTCGCGTGTTTTGCTGGCAGCAACCGGGGCTGGTCTATTTGGCCGGTTGGCGCAAGGTGGCATGACGCTGTCCGAGATCCGCGCGGCTTATAACCTGCGGGAACGCCCGGCTATGGATATGTTGGATTTGCTCGTCTCGGTGCAACTTCTCAACCGTACAGGCGATGGGCCGAGCGCCGTTTACAGCAATACTGACGAAACAGAAACATACCTTGATCCCGCCAAGCCCGGATACATTGGCGGCATCTTGGAGCTTTGGGACAAGCGCAACTATCGATACTGGGATACGATCTTTGAAGCCGCGCAGACGGGCGAAGCTCAGAACGAAAGCAAATCTCAGGAAACCGGTTTCTTTGAAACGCTTTACGCCAAACCCGCGCGGCTAGAAGCCTTCATGGCGGCCATGAACGGATCGTCGCTGCATGCCTTTACGGAATTGGCGCGCGCCTTTCCTTTCGAAAACTATCAAAGCGTGACAGATATCGGTGGTGCGGACGCGCTGCTTTCGCGTCTGTTGGCCAGGGCGCACGATCACCTTACATGTGCTTCGTTCGATCTGCCCGAAGTCACTGCGATCGCTCAGAGACGCGTGGTGGAAGATAATCTTGAACACCGCATTACATGTGTGTCTGGCGACTTTTTCCAGGATCATTTTCCACCCGCAGATGTGATCACCATGGGAATGATCCTGCACGATTGGGATCTGGAGCAGAAACATCACCTGATCCGAAAGGCATATGAGACGCTTCAGCCTGGCGGTGCCTTTGTCGTGATTGAAGCCCTCATCGACGACGCACGGCGTGAAAACACCTATGGGTTGTTCATGTCTCTGACCATGTTGATGGAGTTCGGCGACCGCGCCTTTGATTTTAGCGCTGCGGAGTTTGAATCTTGGGCGCGAGAGATCGGCTTCAAACGGTTTGAAACTTTTTCGCTAACCGGTTTCACACGCGCAGTTGTGGCGTACAAATGAACGACCGAGTGTAACAATGACTGTATATCACCATAACCCTAGCCCGTACCCGTTGGCGAAGAAGCGATCATTCGACCGACGCAGATGGTTCTGGGGAACGTATCTTTCAAGTTGTTGCTATCTGTTGATTGAGGTTGCGCGCATTCATTCCATGACTGGCTCGACGGAGGTCGCGCCCTTACTTCTCCGCAGCCCAAGGCCCTCACAAAAAATCGCCTGTATTTTCACCGCTGGTTACCCAGCCTGGGAAAAAAACTTGGGCGAACAGGTTCAATGTGTCTTGGCTTGTCGATCCTAATCCATTTGAGCCAGTTGTGCCGAAATGGCTTCCGATGCCCGAAGCGCTAAGGCCGCGATAGTTAATGTCGGGTTGGCTGTGCCACCAGAGGGAAAAACCGCAGAACCCACGACGAATAGATTAGTGGTGTCGAAGCTGCGCAAGTTCTCGTCCAGTACCGCTGTCTTTGGATCAGTTCCCATCCGTACCGTACCCATAATGTGGCCCGCACCTCTTGCTGCGGGATCATGGCCAATTTCTGATGCGCCCATCGCGCTAAAGATGTCTGTATGCGCAGCCTCGGCCGCTTTAAGCCCGGCTTCGGTGTAGGGGTCGATGCTGAAAAAGATGCTGACTTCGGGTATCCCGTTTTCGTCACGGCGGTCCGGGTCCACGGTTACACGATTTTCCTGTACCGGAAGTTGTTCGACCATGGAGGATATTTCGATCTGCCGAGAAGTTGCATCAAAGATTGCTTGATCCAACGCTGGACCCCGCAACCCTTTGGCGATGAGATGCTTTACATTTGAGAAGGGCGCGTGCTTGGACCAAGCCTGACCCTGGTTGCCTATTTCAATCAAAAGCGCTGCGTAGTCGGTACGAAACGGTCCATCTCTCAAGGTGTCACACGTTGAGGTGATGAGTGGACCTCGAAATGGCCACACGGGGTCTGGGGTCATGGCCCAGCTGAGTTTCACCGGATGATCCATCAGATTTCGGCCGACCTGATTGGATGAGTTGGCCAGTCCGTGAGGGGCACGCTCCTGCGCAGAATTCAGCATCAGCCTCGGTGTTTCAATGCCGTTGGCGGCCAGCACGACAATCTTCGGTCGCGCATGGCCGCTGGTCCCATCAGAACGTCGATATTCGACCGACTTGATGATCCCAGCTTCATCAAGATGAAGCATAGTCGCCGTAGTTTCAGGGAAAAGGACCGCACCGGCAGCTTCGGCTTTGGCGACATGGACCGTCGCATCATATTTTGCCTGAATCGGACACAGAGGAATACAGGATGCACTTCCGCAACATGCGGGTCGGTCGTCATGAGAAATGGAATTGCGAGCCTGTGGCACGGCCAAAAACTCATACCGGGTTTCCGTCAGTGCCGCGGCGACTTTCTGGTCAACGTAAGACTGTGGAATCGGTGGCATAGGATATGGAGAGGAACGCGGCGATCCGCGATCGTTATCACTGTCGCCGGACGCCCCCAATTCGCGCTCTGCCCACCCATAGTAGGGCTCCAATGTCCCGTAACTGATCGGCCAATCTTCTCCCAAGCCATAGATCGTACGGAGCATAAAGTCTTGCGGCAGAAATCTTGGTATGCTGCCTAACCAATGCCAAGTGGTGCCGCCAACTGCCTTGAGATAGTCTGATTGGAAAGACTGCGGGCCGGTCTGGCGGTAAATCGTCTCTTGTCCTGCGGCGTTTATGTAGGAGGGGGCCGTATCCTCGGGATAAGGGCTAGCCAAGTTTTTCACGGCTGCGCTCAAGAATTTATTGTAGGCTTCGCCGCGTTCGATACGCGGACCTGTCTCAAAAATGACAACTCGCAGGCCATGTGACGCCAACTCGGACGCCGTGAGCGCACCGGCAACGCCAGACCCGATGACCAAAGTGTCCGTCTCGATATCGACTGCAGTAGTGACGGGGATTCTCCTTTCTTGTGCGCTTAGAGTGCGGGTGCCTCGCTCCAATCTTCAACGGCGCAGAACCCAGGTGCTTTTGTATATTGCATGACTTGCCACACCAGCGCAGAACCGTAGGTCACCGCTTCGGGATTTGAGGGATCAGGGGAGAGCCCCGTGTACCACGCCACGAGCATCCTTTCCTCAAGCTCCGGATTCGTTTGACCGTCTGAGAGAGCTTGCAGGGCCTCGCCATACCCGATTGCCAAAAAGCCTTGCAAAAAACTCGCAGCGGCGTCTGGGTCCAGGTCTTCGCGCTGCAAAAGCTTTTTTGATAATGCCAGAAAACCATCGGTGTCAATGCTCGGGGCAGCATGCAGGCGCAACCCGCCCCATGAGGCCAACATCGCCACACCGCAGAAAACAAAGCCACGTCGGCCGAACAACACCATTTGGTCTCCGTTTAGATACAACCGCCACCATGCATCATCTCGTTCAGCATACCTGCGGATTACCCGCTTAGGAAGTTTCGACGAAGCACTAAAACCGTGACTCGTACGCGTTAAAGGAAATCCAGACCATTAATACTCTCGCTCGGATGACCGGTTTGTCCGCGATCTACAAGCTCGCAGGCGTCGAGGATTTGCGAAGTTTGTGGAAATTCGTCGCCGTTTTTTCCTCCATCTACAACCACTTTCACCAGGAGCGATCTCTCGCCACCCGAGACGCATTCAAGCTGACACAGACCGCTCTTGCCAAGTGGTGTCAACTCGGCGCGGCCTGTAGGACAACTCTACTGGTCTAGCGGAGACTGGTTCGAATTTGTCTGACAGCACCTACCCTTGATTTCATGCTGCCCGAGCGAAGGAACGGCCCCGCAGCAACCAAGTTCTTTGCTAAGGCGCATTCATCTACCGGTAACCCAAGCAATATCGCGATGGTTTTCGGCAAGATCGAGGCGAAATCGGATCATCTAGACATGTTTTGGTTTCAGCGGGCGCTTTTAGCCCGCTATACGGCCTTTGTTCCAGACTAGGTGAACTGCGCGAATGGCAGGTAAGTTATTTGTTTCCATGGCTGATCTTCCAATCCTCCTAGCCCGCCCACAACGACAACCCGACGTTGACGCAATACAATATCACAGGATGCTGCGTTTGCTCCGATGGCCGCTGTGAGCCAGCTCTTCAGACCTTTGTTCGTGTTGGATTTACGTTGCCCCCGCTTTGAC
Source organism: Ruegeria atlantica (assembly GCA_013032095.1). Classification (GTDB taxonomy): domain Bacteria; phylum Pseudomonadota; class Alphaproteobacteria; order Rhodobacterales; family Rhodobacteraceae; genus Ruegeria; species Ruegeria atlantica_E. The sequence goes on from WQBJ01000048.1 coordinate 19,628, forward strand.
CAATGCACCTCGAGTTCAACACCAAGGATTCAAACCGTGATGTCCATCGTTATAGGACCACATAAACATTCAACGTCCGAGTAAACTGCAAACACCCATTCGGGCCACGTGAACTGATCCCGGGCGGCCTTGTTATCAAAATTGCGGTCAATCTATCCTTGCTTGCTCGAAGATCATCACGGCTCAACCGTGCCCTTTCTCTAGTAGAGCTTTTGCCCGGTAACTTGGCGTGCTCAGGTTGCTGACCAGACCTACTGCCTTTCGCTGTTGTTCGGGAGGCTGGCTGTCAAACTCCACTGACTCAAGGGAACAACTGTTTTGTAGGTCGCCTGACCATCACTTTCAAAAACAATTATGATCGTATGTGGTAAAGTTGAGGCATCAAGGTTCAGGTCAACCATCAACCTCTTTATGCCAGAGTTAGGGTTTTGAAGCTGGCATTCGGAATCGTATGGCGTTTCACATGGATTTGCCGAACGCAGTACGAACTCAGCTTCCGGCGGAGACAAAATTCGCGCGCGTAGTTCTTGATCGTCCTGGATTAGGGTCGCGTTCGATCCAACAATCAAAACCTCCGCTTCGGTGTGCATCGTCCATGCCACTGGCCCCTCTAGGTGGCTGCTGATTTCATCGTGAATAAGCACTGTTCTATCACCTACCAAGGCAATTCCACGCATGATCGTGCCTTTGGTTTTGCCATACACATCAGAAAGATCGGCGATCGTGTAGTTGAACCCTGAGAACTGGCCAAACTCCTTGATCTGCGCACGTCCAGTTGCAATTTGGTTTGCCTCACGAAAGGTCAGAGTATTCTGCCCTATCGTGGCAGTGCGATAGTAATCAAAGCGCTTGTCGGTAAAGTATCCCGGCAACTGATAATTCCCGATCCCCAATTCTACTGCCCACCGCACATTGTTTGCCTCAAGCACAAACGTTCCAGCATCCAGGTTATTGTGGTGGCTGCGGAGTGGTCCGGCTTTGAAACCAACAAATGTGGCGTCAGGATCGTTCCAAGAAGACCGCATAGTCACCAGGCCAAGCCCCCCGGACCAATAGGCTTCTTTACGAGGGGGTATGTGTTCATGTTCTAAACTTTGCTGCCAAATCAGCTCGAAGGCTGGATGGGAAGATGGCGTAGCATTAGCTGTAGGTAGGTTGTAGCTTGGCTGATTGTAGTGCGACGCTAGCCATGTTAGCGCGACAGGATCGGTACTTGTGTCACTATCACCATAGTTGAAGAGCATACCTGTCGGTCCAGTTACATGGATCAGATATTCTCCAAATCTCTCCAGCCCAACGGATTTTGAGAGGTCAAAGTCATGACCAAGAACTGAATTCAAGGAGTCAATCAAGACAGCCGCATCCCTGGCCGACAGAGCGCCGTACATTGGTCCCTCCGACCAAGCCCCATCCGGAGCGAACATTGCGAGCCCATTGCGAATGGACTCCTGAGCGCGTTCGATAATTCGATTGGCCAATTCTGGCTCCGCCTCCGAAGCGACCAGTGCCGCGACGATCATTCCGGTGTTGCAAACGACGTTCCAGTTGAATGATGCAACGGGCCACGTGATATCTGCGCTTGCAGTCCCATCGGGCAGTGTTTTTGGAACTGGTGCTGGGTAAACCCAATGTTGCGGTGCGACCCAACCATTATCGAAATACAGTGTATCCAGACCGTAGATCTTGTCGGCTTCTTTCAACCCGTTTTCGACCAACGCAGTTCTAACGGCTTGGTGATCTTGTGGGTCCAAAGCTTCGCTGATCCAGCTGTATCCCAGTGAAACTGCCAAACTCACACGGCTGAGCCCGAGAAAGTTTTCAGGATGCCAGGTCTCCAAATCCGAGAGTTGTAGGAGCTCTGTCCTAGCGCGCTCGGCATAGCGATTGTCACCTGTCAGACGCCAAGCCAAAGCCAATGTCGTTAAGCGTTCTACAGGTCTTTCACCAAAACCTTGGAAAGCCTGATGTATCTCGCCATCTTCCTTTTGAAGTAATTCGACAATCGTTGGCGATTGCAGGTGTGCATTCGCACGTGCAATCAAAGCTCTATACTTCAATGCGAACACAGAATCCTCAGATCGTTGGGCCTCAATTCGCTGAACGACCTCTTCCGTCAGAATGACCTTAGGCACCGATGTTTGAGATGCTGCGCTTGTTGCGCACAGACAAACTAGGAGCGGCGCATACAGAAGGCAGGCGCGTTTTCGGCTGGTCTTTCTGATGGCCGCGATCACAGAACCCATACGCTATCAATACTCCTGCGAACTACCACTGCAAAGCCTACGGCATCCTGTCAAAGTTGACGGACAAATAACAGTTTTTCAAAACTGAATGACCGCTGTGGGGATGCTGCTCCGCAGCGCATCGCTTGTCGACCAAGGTCGGCTTCGGGCCGAATGTTCGGTAAGGCTGTCGCCCGCGAGCATGCTGACCCAGTGCGGAAGGATGCGTTCACGTCGTAAGCTCGTTGCATTTGTTGTCGTATAATGCCGACCTTACCGGGCAGATGCGTGAAACCTGTGCGTGCCGATCCGAAAGGATAGCCTATGGTCGATTCCAGTCCTGCAAATTTGCAATACTTGACGAACCCACTCTTGAACAAAGGGACTGCCTTTTCATTGCGCGAACGAGAAGAACTCGGATTGATGGGTCTTCTACCGCCACACATCGAAACACTCGAAACTCAGATAGACAGGGCTTATGCCACCTTTGAACGTGAGGAGACACCGCTGGACAAGCATGTCTATCTGCGCGGTCTGCAGGATGACAACGAGGTTCTGTTTTACGCACTATTGGTCCGGCATTTGTCCGAGATGATGCCGATAATTTACACACCCGTTGTGGGGGATGCCTGCAAGCGGTTCAGTGAAATTTACGACCACCCACGCGGATTGATCATTTCATACCCCGAGCGCGACCGGATTGATGACATACTTGAGAATGCCATCCTGCCCTCTGTCGAAGCTATAGTCGTCACCGACGGAGAGCGGATTTTGGGTCTGGGCGATCAAGGCGCGGGCGGAATGGGAATCCCGATTGGAAAGCTTTCGCTTTATACCGCCGCGGGCGGAATAAACCCGTCTGTGACGCTTCCTGTGGTTTTGGACGTCGACACCAACAATCAGGAACGGCTGGAAGATCCCCTCTATATCGGCTGGCGGAATGAACGCATCAGCGGGGACGAGTACTTTGAGTTTGTCGAACTTTTTGTGCAGGCGGTAAAGCGCAAGTGGCCGGATGTGTTACTGCAGTTCGAGGATTTTGCACAGCAACATGCGGCACCGCTGCTGGCGCGATATCGCGATCAACTCTGTACTTTCAATGATGATATTCAGGGTACGGCGGCAGTTACGGCAGGCACTTTGCTGGCGGCCTCCAACGTCATCAACATTTCGCTAAAGAACGCAACCATCGCGTTCCTCGGAGCGGGCTCTGCAGGGGTGGGTATAGCCGAACAACTGGTTCAACTCATGGTCCGACAAGGGCTATCCGAAACTGAGGCACGCGGGCGCATCTACATGGTGGATCGGGCCGGGTTGTTAACCGATGCAATGACAGACCTTCTGCCGTTCCAAAAGCAAATTGTACAACCCCTCGACAAAGTGGGAGGCTGGACCGAAGGTGAGATTTCGCTGCTGGATGTGATTAATCACGCCAAACCCAACATTTGGGTTGGCGTCAGCGGTCAGGCGGGCTTGTTCTCAGAGGAGATCATTCGTGCGATGGCTTCTCACACGGAACATCCTGCCGTGTTGCCGCTTTCGAACCCGACATCGCGAATTGAGGCCGTGCCTGCCGATATTTTCCACTGGTCAGATGGTTGTGCAATGGTCGCCACCGGAAGCCCGTTTGAGCCGGTTGTTTACAACGGAAAGACACACCATGTCGCGCAATGCAATAACTCCTATATTTTCCCAGGCATGGGGCTGGGCGTGCTGGCGTTAGGCGCGCGCCGTGTCACTGACGGAATGTTCATGGCCGCCGCTGAGGCGCTGGCGGCATTGTCGCCTGCTAAATCCGATCGCACCGCCAGCTTGCTGCCCGATGTTGAGGGTATTCGTCAGGTCAGCAAAGCAATCGCATTTGCCGTTGGTCAACAGGCACAGTTGGATGGAGTTGCGCCTAAATCCACAAGTGACGAGTTGAAAGCGACAATTGATACGAAGTTTTGGATCCCGCAATATCAGAAGATTGCCTGAAGCAGACCCGCGTTGGAGTGACCGGAGGCTTGTCTTTGCGAATTCAGAATCAACTGAGTCTGTAATAGGGAGTGAGATACGGCATCTGCGTGTGGTTCAGATTATGACCTTTGCGCCGCCTCACTCCTGAGTGGCTTTTGCATCGCAGCGCAAAGGGCACCCACCAGCAAAACCCCAGAGGCCACGATCAGGCTGTCCCCAATATCTCCGGTTATGTCCCCGATGACACCGGCCCCGATCGGCCCCAATGCCTGTGAGATGGCGAACACCACGGTAAAAAAGCTAATGGTTGCACCCCAATCCTGCTGTTCCACATTCTGGCGGACAAAGTTGGTTACTGCAGTAGGTGGCATAAAGACTGATACTCCGAATACGAGCGCCGACAAAATCAACCCATATCCGGATGAAACCAGGATCGGTAGTGCCGAACCCAATGCGACCCCGCTTAGGATCAGTGCCGAGGGCATTCCGGACGAATAACGAGCCAGCACCCCGCGCCAAACAAAAGGAGACGCCATAATACTGAACCCAAGAACCATCCACGTTGCGGTGGTCAACAGGACACTGGAATGCTGCTCCTTCATCCAGACAGAGATAAAAGTGACGTAGACAATGTAACCCAACCCGAACAGCGCATACCCGCCGAGTTCGCCAAGCATTCTGCGCACCGGGGGGATGGACGGCAGTACCGCGTCGTGCTCGGTCTCGTTCAGTCTGGTTGAAGCCCAAATCGAAAATGGGCAAATGATCAGGGCTGCCAACCCGACTCCGATCCACGCCCAGTCCCAATATTGTGGCCCGAACACGTCCAACATGCTCGGAAGGGTTGCGCCACACAATACAATACCAAATCCACCGCCTCCGCCAAAGTACAGGGCGATGGCCAACGCATTCTTTCGCGCGTCGCTCTGGAACAGCGATGCCGCCAGTACGCCGCCTGACACAAATGAAAGAGCACCGAACATTCCCACCAAGGAGCGACATGCGGTTTGCACCGCGAGGCTCTCATCAAACCCGGTCGCCAAAAGACACAAAGCGGTCGCCACAGTGCCGACTGCGAACAACCGCGACGGTGAAAAATGCCGGATCAGTATAAGTGTTAGAATCGAACCCACTATGTAGCCAATCGAATTGGCCGTATTTAACCATCCGGATTGAGTGAGACTCCAGCCTAGGCTACTTTTCATTGACGGCAGAATGAGGCCGTATGCAAAGCGACCAAAAGCGTTGGATATGCTGACCCCGAGCGCAAGGCCCAGCAATATGAGCCACGGGTTCGCAGATTTATCCGCGGACATGAATATCCTTCCAGGTTGAACGGTCACCGTGCCCCAATGCGTTTGGTTGTGCAATCCCAACCGATCTGCCCACGCGGCCTGGGTTCAATTGATTGGCGTCTGTTTGAAGATTGAGGAGGACAGAACGGATGCCTCCCTTAGCTCGGCGCCTGCGGCCGTCACAAAATATCCCATGACAAACAGCCCGCAATTGTGATCCGACCGGCTGGGCCGTCACACTATGTGCGCTGCACCGCTTTCTTCCGCCGCCAGTCGTTTCAACGCCATCCGGTCAAGCTTGCCGCCCATGGTTAACGGTAGTGCGTCAACTTCCCGAACAACGTCCGGCGCTTTGTATCCAATCTGCTTTCGCGCAAAGTCGATGATCTCTCCGGCGCGCACCGGTGGTGCCCCTTCAACCAAGCTCACAAAGGCCCAGACATCCTCGCCATGCATTTCATCTCGGACCCCAACAGCCACGGCTGCCGCGACTGCGTGGTGTGATGTCAACGCATCTTCTACCTCTGCCGGGCTGATGTTCGAACCGTCATGTACTATGATCTGTTTCCGGCGCCCCCGGAACCAGAAATAGCCATCCCCATCCTGCCGCATCAAATCGCCTGTATCGAGCCAGCCTTCCCGAAACGCCGCCGCTGTCGCCTCCGGATCCTTCCAATACCCAGTCATCATGGTCGGGCTCTTCACCCAATGCCGACCGTCCACCCCAACGGGCACCTCCTCACCGGCTTCGTCGCGAAGCACCGAGACGTAGCCCGGATTGTTTAATCCAACTGCGCCCGTTTTCTCGGAACCGCCATGAGTATTGGAATGCGACGTACCCATTTCCGTCATTCCATAAAACGCCCCAACTGGCACACCAGCCAGCGCGCCGAACGCATCGACCAATGCCTGCGAGGGCTTGTCTCCACCAGCCATCATTGTTTTCAGAGACTCGAAGTCTTCGCGCACCGCCCCGTGCCCCGTGACCAAAGCTGCCAAAGGTGCGGGTAAAATCTGCGCCACTGTCGGCCGCGTCTTTCTCAGAAGCCCCAAAAGCTCGTCCGGTGAAAATTGTCGCGCAATACTTGTCTTGGAGCCCGCCCAAAGCCCTGCAAATGTCAGTCGCAATCCGGCGGTGTGCGAAATCCAAGACGCCGGCAACACCACATCCTCGGGCCCTAACCCTAGCCCCTGCGCATTGCTTGCCACCATGTATCCCATGCTGGCATGGCTGTGCGTAACACCCTTTGGCTTGCCCGTGGTGCCCGAGGTGAAGAAAATGAAAGCCGGAGCCTCAGCCCGAACCTTTGGCAGTGTTCCTTTACTCTCGGCATTCAGCAGATCGTCAAAGGCGAGTGCTCCGTCCACTTCCCCTGCATAGACAATCACACCCTTGGGCAACCTTGCCACACCCGGGACTGTTGTCACATCCCTTATCCGCTCGCCATGAACCAACAGAGCCGCCGGTGTCGCCAACCCCAGTGCATAGTCGATATCCGAGGCTGAATAGCGATAGTTGAGCGGCATCGCCACAAGACCAGCCCGCATGCAAGCCAGGTAGTGGATTACCAGCGACACGCGGTTTGGCATAATGGACGCCACTCGATCCCCCGGTTCGAGCCCCAGGTTCAGATATTGCAACGCCAACCGCGTACAGGCGGTATCCAACTCCCGCCAAGTCAAAGCCCCGTCCAACGCGTAAAGCGCAATCGCCTTGGGATCCGCTTCCAACCCCTGGCGGAAAAGGTTTGTTAAATCCGCAGGTGCGGCCAGCGGTGGTCCGGCTACCGACATACTCTTCTCCTCAAAACAGACCATTTCGGCACCTACACTGCGCCATCCAGACCCCAGCGAGGATGCCGACCCACTTGCCTCAATGGCTAGGCAACGAGCGGAATCCAATCACGTTATCGATTGGTCACAGGATCGAGCATACTGTATTGATGCCTATCGCCAATAGCGAACGACGGAGACATCTGCGATGTGTGAGTTCGTTACTCTTGAGAGAATGCGCCTGCGACGAATGTCCGGTTCGGGGAACGCGCTGCACCGCGGCGTCACGCGACGCGATGAACGACCTCTGTGGGTGGCTCCTGCATTGCAAGAGTTTTTTGGTGATGTTTGCGGGTATTTT
>WQBJ01000049.1 GCA_013032095.1 Ruegeria atlantica
GGTCTTGTCAGAAGAACTTGGGTTGAGGCGGGCAGGGTGCTCTCGTAGCCTTCGCGTATGATTACACAATCGCCATTCAAGTACTTCAAGACCAGTCCCGAGGTCGTCCGCTTGGCCGTGATGCTGTACATCCGATTCCCGCTCTCGCTTCGAAACGTGGAAGACCTATTGCACGAACGCGGAATTGAGGTGAGCCACGAAACCGTCCGATATTGGTGGAACAGGTTCGGCTCGATGTTTGCCTCCGAGATCAGACAAAAGCGAGTCCAGCAATAGCGTGCATTCTCTAAATGGAAGTGGCACGTGGACGAGGCTTTTGTGAAAGTGAATGGTAAGAGGCACTACCTCTGGCGGGCTGTAGACCATGAGGGCGAGGTGCTGGAAGTCGTTGTCACCAAACGCCGAAACAAGCAGGCGGCACTGAAATTCCTCAAGAAATTGATGAAGTGACACGGTAAAGCGGAACACGTCGTCACTGATCGCTTTGCTTCTTACAGGGCAGCTCTCAGAGATTTGGGTGCTCTCGAAAAACAGCAGACGGGCAGGTGGCTCAACAACCGCGTCGAGAATTCGCACCTCCCGTTTCGACGACGCGAACGCGCGATGCAGCGTTTCAGGCGCATGCGAAGTCTACAGAAATTCGCGGCCGTCCATTCCTCCGTCTACAACCACTTCAACCAGGAAAGATCGCTAGCCAACAGAGATACTTTCAAGCTGACACGCGCCGCCGCTCTCGCCGAGTGGCGCGATCTTTGCGCGGCATGAAGGACAGCTCTACTGGCCTAGTTGAGACGAGTTCGAATTTGTCTGATAGCACCTGCGGTGTTGGCATCCTCATGTGAGAATACTACACGCCAAAATGGTGCGTTCGGCGCAAAATATCAGGCCAGTAAATCCCACATTGAACGAACCGTTTCTACTGATTTGGAGCCACCGAAGCAGAAAGCAATTGCTTGGAGTATTCGTGGCTTGGGTTCCCTAAACGTAGAGTTTCCGAAGACATTACCTCAACAATTTCACCATTTCTCATAACCGCTAACCGCTCACACATATGCCCGATAACTGGAAGATCATGGGACACCATCAGAAAGGTCAATCGGCGCAGGGTGCGCAGGTCAGTCAGCAGGTTGAGCACCTCAGCCTGAACGCTTACATCTAATGCCGATGTGGGCTCGTCCAATAGCAAGATGTCCGGCTCACCCGCCAAGGCTCTTGCGATCGCCACGCGTTGACGTTGGCCACCCGAAAGCTGATGCGGGTAACGAAATCTGAAACGTTGCCCAAGGCCGACATCATTCAACAACTCAGTTACACGTTTGTCGATGTTGTTGAGCCCATGTAGATGCAGAGTCTCGCTTAGCACCTGATCAACTGTGTGACGTGGGTGAAGCGAAGCGTATGGATCCTGAAAAACCATCTGCACGGTTCTGAAGAACCTGCGATCACGTTTAGCTCCGGACAGCGCTTCACCTTCGACCTCAATGGTGCCAGACCATTGCGGTACAAGGCCGGTCAGTGCACGCAGAATGGTCGATTTCCCTGATCCGCTTTCACCGACCAAACCAAAACTCTCACCCTGCTCAACACTAAAGCAAGCACCCTTGACCGCCGCCACACGGTCATGCACTAGACCAAACCAGACATTCAGATCGTTGATAACCAATGCAGTCATTTCAACCCCTCACACTCGGCGCTTCCGACCAGGACGGATCGCGGGTCAGAACGCTTAGATGCGTGCATTTTTCATCAAGGCGAGGAAGAGAATTCAGCAGACCCTGCGTATATGGGTGCCGCGCCTGATGCAGCTTGTCGGCTTTGCATACTTCAACGATCCGACCCGCATACATGATTAGGACACGATCACAAAATTCGGACACTAGGTTCAGGTCATGACTGATGAAAATAAGGCCCATGCCCCGTTCTTTGACCAATCCATCCATAATGTTCAGCACCTGTCGCTGAACGCTGACATCCAGCGCCGAGGTCGGTTCGTCCGCAATCAGGATCTTGGGATTCGGGATCAACATCATTGCAATCATGATGCGTTGGCCCATACCCCCTGACACCTCGTGCGGGTACGCCCGCATCACCCGTTCGGGATCACGGATCGAGACATTTTCCAGCATCTCGGTTGCCATCTTTTGGGCGCGTGCTTTGGGGCTCGAATTGTGCTGAAGGTAGGCCTCCATAAGTTGCTCACCGACCGTTACCACCGGGTTCAGAGAAAACTTGGGGTCCTGCATAACCATGGAAATTTGCTGGCCGCGTACCTCGCGCATTTCACGCTCGGTAAGTCTCAGCAGGTCACGTCCTTCCAGATTGATGTAATTTGCCTCGACGATACCCGGTTTTCGGATCAGGCGCAGAATGGCCCGCCCTGTCATCGACTTACCGGACCCGCTTTCGCCGACGATCCCCAGACGTTCGCGCCCCAACGAGAAAGATACACCACGCACCGCATCAAACACGCCCTGACGGGTTGGGAAGCGTACCCACAGATCTTCGATATCGAGCAAGTTCATTGCCCACCGTCCTTCGGGTCAAGCGCGTCCCTCAGCCCGTCGCCCAAAAGATTAAAGGCCAAAGAGACCGTGAAAATTGCAAGCCCCGGCACCGTGGCAACCCACCAGTGATCAAGGATGAACCTGCGGCCCTCGGATATCATCGCTCCCCATTCCGGGCTTGGCGGCTGCGCCCCTAACCCTAAAAACCCAAGGCCGGCAGCAGCCAGAATGATCCCTGCCATGTCGAGCGTGACCCGCACGATCAGTGACGAGATACAAAGCGGCCAGATATGGCGCGTGATGATCCTCAGCGGCCCAGCCCCCTGTAGGCGGATCGCGTTTATGTAATCGGTCGATCGGATCGTGAGCGTTTCCGCCCGCGCCATACGCGCATATGGCGGCCATGCCGTCAACGAGATCGCCAGAACCGCGTTTTCGATCCCTGCCCCAAGTGCCGCAACAAAGGCCAACGCCAGAACCAACCGTGGAAAGGCGAGGAAGATATCCGTGATCCGCATGAGGATCACGTCCACCCATCCTCCGGCGTATCCCGCGACAGTTCCGACCAATAGCCCCGCGACCGGAGCGATGAGCGCCACCAACGCCACGATGTATAGCGTAATTCGCGCGCCGTAGATCAGACGTGAGAGAATATCTCGCCCGAGACTATCGGTTCCCAACAAGTGTTCTTCGGCTCCGATAGGGAGCAGTCGGCTGGACAAATCCTGAACAAACGGATCATGTGGCGCGATGATAGGCGCAAAAATCGCCGTCAGAATAAGGGCGACGAGGATCGCCAGCCCAACCATAGCCATGGAGTTTGATCGCAAGGTAAGCCAGCCTTTGTAAAAGCTGGCCAATCTGGCATGTCGGCGGGATGTGGGTTCGTCGGTCAGTAGCCACTGACGCAAAGTCATGTCGCTCATTTCGACCTCGGATCAAAGAAACGGTAAAGCAGATCGGAGAATATGTTCAGGCAGATAAAGATCAGCCCGATCACAACTGTTCCTCCGAGAACGGCATTCATGTCGGCACTCAGCAAAGCGGTCGTAATGTAGCTTCCGATCCCTGGCCAGCTAAAGATGATCTCGGTCAGAACCGACCCTTCAAGTAGATTAGCATAGCTCAATGCAATGACTGTAATGAGCTGCACTCGAATATTCTTGAAGGCATGACGCCAGATCACCTGCCGCTCTGACAGACCTTTGACGCGGGCGGTAATGACATATTCCGCTGACAGTTGTTCCAGCATGAAGGATCGCGTCATCCGACTGATGTAAGCCAGTGAGTAGTACCCCAGCAAAGCGGCTGGCAGGATGATGTGAGACAATGCATTGCGGAAGACGTCCCAATCTCGGGCGATGGCACTATCCACCAAGATCAGCCCCGTACGTATTGGAACAAGGTCTTCGTAGAAGATGTCCAAGCGACCCGGTCCTCCGACCCAGCCCAGTATTCCGTAGAAGACCAGCAACCCCATGAGGCCCAGCCAGAAGATCGGCATTGAGTAGCCAACAAGCGCGACCACACGTGCAACCTGGTCGATCCATGCCCCTCGCTTCACGGCGGCGATTACCCCTAGTGGAACGCCCAGAAAAATGCCAATCAGCACGCCCAACGTCGCCAATTCCAGCGTAGCAGGGAAAACACGCGCGATATCCTCAGATACAGGGCGCGCATTCAGCAGCGAGTTGCCAAAGTCGCCGTGAAGAACGTTCCACAGGTAATGTCCAAATTGAACCAGCAGCGGCTTGTCGAGGCCAAGCTGTTGATACACTGCGTCATAAGTCGATTGCGAGGCGCGTTCACCGACGATTGCCAGCACCGGGTCGATCGGCATGACGCGACCGATTATGAAGGTTACGAACAGCAGTCCCAGCATCGTAATCGCAAGGGTGCCCAGAGTTTTCAGGATACTCTTGATCCAACGGATAAGAGGCGTCGAGCGGTGCCCCTCAGTTGAACTTTCGACCAGCGCCATTTATTTGGTCACCTGCCAATAGGAAGCTGATGTAATCGCCTGACCGGTCGAGAAATTCGACACGTTCTCACGCAGAGCCGATTGCTCGATTTGCTGGAACATAACGACAAATGGTGATGTCTCACGAAACTCAGCCTGTATTTCATTGTACATATCGGCACGTTTCACGGTGTCATTCTCAACCGCAGCCGCGGCTGTTTTCTCGGTCAGACCGCCGGTATCCCACGAATTCCGCCATGCCAACAGACCAGTTGCATTGGCCCCATCTGAATTGTCCGGATTATAGGCAAACGTCCCCGCGTTGGTTTGCGGGTCAGGATAATCCGGACCCCATTCGCCAAGATAGACGTCCAACTCTCGTGCACGATATCGCGCCAGAATTTGTTTGGCGGTCCCGACGGTGATGTTCATCGTGATACCAACCTGACCCAGCGCATATTGCAGTGCCTGAGCGATTTCAATCCGCTCCTGCGCTTCGCGCACGCCAACTTCGATCTCAAGTCCACTTACACCGGCTTCATCCAGCAGTGCCTTGGCTTTTTCAACGTTGAAGCTAAAGGGATTCTCATCAGACGCGCCAAGATAAGTTTGCGGCAGGAAATTCTGATGAATCGTGTACTGACCTTTCAGGAAGCTGTCGCGCATCCCTTCATAGTCGACCAGGTATTTGAACGCCTGGCGAACCTGAGGTTTGCTGAGCTCGGGATGCTTCTGGTTCAGCGCAACATACATCAGACGACCCTTCAGCTCACCCAAAATCTTGACGCCAGCAACCGATGACACCCCTGCAACGTCTTCAGGGTTCAGGTTACGGGCAACGTCGATATCACCACGCTCGAGCAAAAGACGTTGGCTGGCGCTTTCCTGGACGTGACGGACAACTACACGCTCCATCGCCGGGGCACCCAGATAGAAATCGGGGTTGGACTTCAGGGTTACGCTTTCATTGGGCTTCCAGCTCACCAAACTATAAGCGCCGGATCCAGCGGTGTTGGTCTTGAGCCATTCATTCCCCAGATCGCCGTCCTTGTCATGTTCCATCACCGTCTTCTTTTCGACGATCCCGCCAATGGTGGCGGTTAGGCAGTTTAGAACGAAGGATGTAGCGTAGGACTTGTCTGTCGTAATCGTCAGGGTGTTGCCATCGGCAACAATCGTTTGTTCGACATTTTCTGGCGTGAAGCCAAGCTGAGTCAGGATAAAGGCCGGAGTTTTATTCAGAACGATCGCGCGGCGCAGAGAAAACTGAACATCTTCAGCAGTCACAGGATTGCCGGAATGAAAGGTTAGCCCTTCCCTGATTTTAAAGGTAATCGATTTGCCGTCTTCTGAAACATCCCAGCTTTCCGCAACGTCCGGCTGATATCCTGCATCCAGATCCAGAGGGTCAAAATTGACGAGCTTCTGGTAGACATTCCGGCTGACATCCGACCCGGCAAATTCAAAGCTTTCGGCAGGGTCCAGTGTTGTGATGTCATCAATACGGTTTGCAATCACCAGCATGTTTGGCGGCGTTTCCGCCATTGCCGAAGTCGAGGTCACAGCCAGCGCCAATCCCAGCGCAGCACCGGCAAGCAATCTATTAAATGCGTTCATTTTGTCCTCTCTGTCATCAAGTCATTCCCTAACGGTTACGAGCCCCAGTCTTTTCGAGTACATGCAACCAGTTTTCATGGCAGAGCTTCTTCGTGAGCTCTTCGCCGTATCCATGGGTTTCCATGGCATCTCTCAAACGGGGAAGCATCGAGACGCCCGTCACATCGTCGGGAACCACTGCTCCGTCATAGTCCGACCCAATCCCGACCCTGTCCTCTCCCAAGATCCCGATCAGGTGATCAAGGTGCTTTAGGACCTGTGTCAAAGGCACATCGGACAGCATCCGCCCATCCTCACGTAGAAATGCAGCGGCAAAACTCAGTCCGACCATCCCGTCGCTTTCCGCAGTCGTGCGAAGCTGATCATCAGTCAGATTTCGCGCGTGCGGGCAAATGGCGTGGGCATTGGAATGCGTTGCAACCAGAGGCGCATCTGAATATCGCGCCACGTCCCAAAACTCTTTTTCATTGAGATGGGACAAATCCAGCACGATACCGAGCGCGTTGCAGCGCTGCACAAGTCGCAGACCATGATAGGTCAACCCCGGGCCGGTATTCGGCCCTGATGGATATTTGAACGGCACCCCGTGCCCAAAAATGTTTGGCCTGCTCCAGACCGGACCAAGCGAACGCAGCCCCGCGGCATGAAACATGTTGAGTGAATGCAAATCGGCATCGATTGTCTCGGCACCTTCGATATGAAATATGGCCGCCATCCGGCCCTGCACCATGCAATCCCGGATATCCGAGACGGACCGTATCGCGCTCAATGCACCCAGCCGTTCCAGTTCAAGCAGTATCGTTATCTGGCCCAAGGCCGTCGGCAAAGCGCCTTCAACATCTATTTGATCAGGAAGCGGCAGGTCATGGCTGGGCTGAACCATCTCTTCCATTTTAGCGTCGGCATCCATTGGCCAGGGTGCCCAAACGGCGAAGAACCCGCCGCCAAACCCACCCTCTTTGGATTTGACAAGATCAATTGCGCCTTCAAGGCCGCTCAGGAAACGACCCACCTCTGAAACACCACGGGTCGAAGCCAGCTTGGACAACACGTCACTATGCCCGTCGAAAATGAGGGGGGAAGTAATCAACGTCGCATCACCTGATTTGAGTATCAATTCGATACACGCCAACAGACGTTATCGTCATGATTGTAACCGACATTTCCCAAGTAGACCTCCATTTGAGTGATAGTGGACATGGTATTCACGCCCAGTCCATCCGCGTTTCGATGCATGAAACCGATGGTTGCGCATTTGAACATCTGATGCCGGGAGTTGGTTCCTGACCCCGGATTGACCCGGAAACTGGCCTGACAGACAAGCAGCCGGGCACATGTGCCAAGCCGTTTTTGTTCCTGTTTCAGAGGGATGTGTCGCAAACTTTTGGGACTAATTGACGAGTATGCAGGATCTGGCGTTTGTTCCCTCCGAATAGTTTTGCAACAGGCTTGAGCATGATCTCTTTGAAAGGCTGTCATTTCCCCAAGGATGCGGATTTTGTAAGCTGTTTACTTCTATCTGCGGTACAGGGTGTCTTATCGTGATTTGGAAGAGATCATGGCGGAGCGCGGCGTACGAGTTGCCCACGCCACATTGAATAGGTGGGTCGTGAAGTACTCGCTGATAGTTGCTGCACGGGCGCAATCGAAGAAGCGCCCAACGCTGAAATCCTGGCGTAGGGACGAAACCTACCTGCGTGCGCGTGGCAAGAGGATGTATCTCTATCGAGCAGTCGACAAAGCGGGGAACACCCTTGATTTGATGCTGTGTGAGCAAAGAAATGGCGCAGCAGCAACCAAGTTCTTTGCCAAAGCGCTGTCTTCAAATGGAATCCCAGACAAGATCGTTATCGACAAAAGCAGGGCCAATGCGGCGGGTATTCACGCGATGAACAAGATCCTGAAGCGGTTCGGTTGTCCAGCCAAGGTGCAGACGGCTAGGTCCAAATACGTGAATAACATCGTGGAGCGGATCACAGGTTCATCAAACGGCGCGTTCGGCACATGTGCGGGTTCAAATCGTTCAGATCTGCCTCGGCTACTCTGAAAGGCATCGAGGTCGCCAACATGATCCGAAAGAGGCAATTCCCTGGGGCAACGACCTCCGGATTTCGACTGTTTGTGCAACTGGCTGGATAAGTATGCCCGGTAGAATGCTAAAACTGTTCGCTCAGCAAACTTTGCGACACATCCCCAACAAGCTTTTGGCCGTTTCTGCAGCCTCGGGCCACTTGGGTCTATTTTGATGCGCCGAAGGCCCGCGCCATTACGCTCCCGAGCCGTCGTGCGAATTCGGATGGGTCTGCTGGTGTTTCGCCGTCGACAATCCGGGCCTGATCAACCAGCAGATGCGCGGCGTCTTTCAGCAGCTCATCATCGCTCGCTCCATCAGACTTGGCGCGTTCGGCCAAACTGGTGATGATCGCATGCTTCGGGTTCAGTTCCAGCACGCGAGGGACGCCTCGCTCAAGCTGTCCATGGCGTTTCAACAACCGCTCAAGGTTCACGTCCATATCGCCGTCGTCGGCAATCAGGCAAACCGGACTGTCGGTCAGGCGCTTGGAGGGACGCACGTCCTTGACCGTCTCGCCAAGCTCAACTTTGATCGCGGCGATGAGTTCGGACAGATCAGCCTCATCCGTTTTTCCCTTATCATTCTTTTTGTCGGCTTTGATGTCATCCAGATCGGCCGCACCACGCGTGATGGACTTGAACGGTTTACCGTTATACTCGGTGATATGCTGCAGCCAGAATTCGTCCACATGGTCCGACAGCAACAGCACTTCGACGCCTTTGGCCTTGAAACCCTCCAGATGGGGCGATTGCGCAAGCTTGGCGGTGTCATCACCCGCAATGTAGAAGATGGTGTCCTGCCCCTCTTTCATGCGTGCCATGTAGTCAGTCAGACTGGTAAGACTCTCCGCACCGGTGGAGGCGAACCGGCAAACCTCCAGAATACGGTCACGCAAGGCGGCATCTTCGACAAGCCCTTCCTTCAGTACCGCGCCAAAATTGCCCCAGAACGTCGCATATTGCTCAGGCGCTCTAGTAGCCTTTTTCTTCAGCTCGCTCAGCACCTTCTTGGTGATTGATGTGCGTATCTTGACCAACTGCGGATCGGTTTGCAGCATCTCGCGCGAGACATTCAGCGACAAGTCCTGGCTGTCTACGACGCCGCGCAAGAACCGAAGGTAGGCCGGGATCAGGTCCTTGGTGGTTTCTGAGATGAAGACGCGATTGATGTAGAGCTTGACGTGGCTTTTGCGCTCAGGCTCGAACAGATCAAAAGGCTGCACAGATGGTACAAACAACAAGCTTGTGTGATTCAGCGTGCCTTCAACCCGATTGTGCATCACGTGCCAGGGCACATCAAAAGCACGCGCGGCGTGGCGGTAGAACTCGGTATACTGTTCCTCGGTGATCTCTTTCGCTGGCCGCGCCCAGAGCGCCTCGGCAGCGTTCAGTGTTTCATCACCCAGTTTGACCGGGAAACTGATGTGCTCGGAGTAGGTCTTGATGATATGGCGGATGCGCACCTCTTCGGCGAACTCCTTGGCATCTTTCTTGAGATGTAAAGTCACGGTCGTACCGTTCGTGTCACGCTCAGCGGGCTCAATGGTAAACGATCCTTTGCCGTCTGACGACCAGAGCCATGCTTTACTTTCGCCCGCCTTTCGTGTCAGCACATCGACTTGGTTCGCCACCATGAAGGCAGAATAAAACCCGACGCCAAACTGGCCGATCAAGCCGACCTTGTCCTTCTCTTCTGCTTTAAGCGCTTCGATGAATGCGCCCGTGCCGGACTTGGCAATCGTGCCTAGCGTCTCGAGAAGATCGGCGTGGTTCATGCCGATGCCGTTGTCAGAGATCGACAGGGTTTTATTTTTGCCCAGTTCAAGAGTGATCGCAAAATCTTCGGACGAGGCGAGGCTAGCTTCGGTTAGCGCGGCATAGCGCAGCTTGTCACAAGCGTCAGACGCATTGGAGACCAACTCGCGCAAGAATACCTCGCGATTGGAGTACAGAGAACCAGCAACAATCTCTAAGAGTTGCCCCACTTCCGTTTGGAAGGAAAAGGTCTCTTTCTCAAGAACTTCGGTCATTAGCATCCTCCAATTCCCATGCGCGTCGCAAATTTACAGACGGCCTCGCCAATTTCAACATGTGTGCTAACCCCAAGGGCCGCTGTTTTCGCGTGAAGGACTTTTTCGAGGCTGCCGCTGCAAACTGCCACTTAGCTTACGCAACTCGGCAATCCGCCCGAGTGTATCTAGTTGTTACAGCACAAAGCGAACGTTTGGACTTGGTTGATTGCAATTGCAGCGAAGATCTGCTTGGTGGTGATTGTGTTGAAAAACTCAGGAATTTCGCTCGCTTGTTTTTGCCAGAATCCGTTGCATCCCAAAAGTCATTCCTGTTTGCGCAGTGAAGGCCACGAGCGCCCCTCACGTTGTCCACCCGACGTTTTGGCCGACCCCTTGGCCAAAATTTCCAGTTGGCTTTCCATGACCTGATTTTTCACCCGTCTTTAGTAAGTTCAGAGTTTTTCAAAACAATCTGGCCTTCTCACGTTTATCCTGGTGTGGGCGGCACCCCATGTGGGGCCTTTCGGCCGGGTGGCGGATCAGCAAACCCAGAGGTGTCATTCAGGCGAAACCCAACCCGCTGCAGTATGACACACACAGATAAGCGCACCGGCAGATTGAGGCGCTCCGGACCTGCAAACTTCGCGTGTCAGCAATCCTGATCAGAACAGGAAATCCTCCAATCCCTGCAACGCCGCCACGGACCCGGCGATGCCTTCGTCTGGAAGGGTGGTCTCTTCAAAACCGACAAACTCGTCATTACCCTGCTCGAACAAGTCTAGGCCAGAAAGATCGCCCTCGCCGTTCGCCATCAGGCGCGGTCCTTCCTCTTCAAAAGCAGGAGGGATGGGGTCGTTTAAATTTCCATCGGCAATGGTGACGAAATCAAAAATGTCCTCCGGTTGAAAGCAGAATGTTGGTAGTAAAAAGAGATTCATGGCGCGTCTCCCTGTCATGTCAGTTGCCATTTCCCCAGTAGCACCTCATTTGAATGATGGAGAACATGAATTCACACGCGTGGAACCAGGCGTTGCGTATTCGGGCATCTGACGCACAGCCGTGGACACAACGGGTGCAAGAACTGTAAGCGGGGCCGCTAACAAACATGCGGTCATGCGCATATCAGTTCCGGGTCTGTAAAAGAAATGGGAACTTCCGCCCGGGTGTTTCAAACACACTCAGGAAAGGAATGTGGATGTTTCGCAAAGTTTGTTGAGCGAACAGTTCTAGCATTCTACCGGGCACACTTATCCAGCTAGCTGCACTAACAGTCGAAATCCGGAGGTCGTTGCGCCAGGGAATTGCCTCTTGCGGATCATGTTGGCGACCTCGATGCCTTTCAGAGTAGCCGAGGCAGATCTGAACGATTTGAACCCGCACATACGTCCGAATACCAGGCCGCCAGATCCGCTACCGGATTAATCCCGTCATCACGGCCAAAATTCTTGCCCCAATGAATGCTATTTACCCAAATACGCAACACTCGGTGCCATGCGGTAGATTGAACAGCCAATATGACTATTTATGGATTGGGAGATGTCGACCTAATCCATGTGAGGTCCTGCACATATCGCACAAATCACCGCGCGTTCCGTCGGAACAGCTAGCGCATAGAGGTAACATTGCAACCGTCTTCCTTCGTAAACTGGATCGCATTGCTTGAGGCCGACGAGGCCTTTCTCCTGCTTGTAGCGCCAGTAGCCATAATCGCAGCGATTGGAGCATTGCTCAGTCGCGCGGTGTTCGGATCGATGATCGCCACGTCCAGCACCGTCGGCACGACGAAGGCCGGTGCCGCAGCTGAGATTTACGCAGTGGTGCTCGGCTTCATCATCCTGTTCGGGTTCGAGCAATTCCATGTGACAAAGCAAGATGTTCTACTCGAAGCCACCTTGCTCGACCGCCTGTATAGCGAGGCGCAAGCATTGGGCGAGCAGGGAGAGCCGCTCGAAGATGCCGTGATGGCTTATGTCGGAGATGTGCTGGTGATCGATTGGCCGTTGCAGTCCGCCGGTCGTTCGGAGGGTCTCGTTACGCCGGGCGTGATCGCATTGGAGCGAGAGGTGAGGGCGCGGGCCGTTAAAAGTTCGGCGTTCGAGGGGTTCCGCCTCAACAACATGTACGATCAGATCATGCAACTGCGTACGAAGCGCCTTTCCGCTGCGCCGGATGGGGTCGTGGCCAACGCGATCTTTCAAGTCCTCGCGGTCGGCATCGTCCTATCGGTCGTTACCGGGTGGTTCGTAAGGGGGCCGAGTATTCTGGTGCACATGGCGCTGTCTGCGATGATTTCCGGAGCGGTCGTCTTCCTAATGATCCTGTCGGCTCAGCTCCTCTATCCGTTCTCGGGGACTGTCGCGGTTTCCTCGGCGCCGTTCAAAATATTAATGCAAACACAAGGGAACTAATCCGGATGTTCGGTTGGGTGAACATATTGCAGCGTTTGTTGTTCACCAATTTTCTCGTGTTTTCGACGTACAATCCGTCAAATATTTCCTACTATCATTGGGCAACTTCGATTGAGTCGAATAAGAGTATCGTGGCTGTAGTTGGGGTAATGATCTTTGCGGCGTTCGTCTTCTTGATAAGAAGCACATGGAGATCGATCAAGTTGATTGGTATATTGACTGGAATCGCGTTTTTTACGGCCTTCTGCGTAATGCTCATTGATCTGGGCGTGGTGAATCGTGTGACGCCTAGCGCGATTATATTCATGGTTCTCATGTCGTTAGCGGGGATACTTACCGCTGGGTTGTGCTTCTCGGCCATTCGGGCACGGTTGAGTGGTCAGATCGACTCAGACGATGTGGGGAGGGTGTAAAAATGATATTAACCCGGATTCCCCAATTATCGTGGGGATTTAACTTAGACTGGCTAAGATTTAACATTATATGTCAGCGTGTTAAGCGGCGCTGGATTGATGGATCATCCAACGGGTGCGGGTTCTTAGGGTGAGTTTTGGCTGGGTTTTGACCCTCGTGTGCGGTTGGAGTTTAACGGCTCCAAGATCAGTTCTGACGGTGGCTTGCTCCTGTTTCGTGAGTGGATGAGACTTTGGGTCTGCATGATCTCGCGGGGCGATCTTTGCGGGATACGCGGCGTGGTAAGAATGGCATTCACACGCTTACCGGCCTTCTTCGCCAGTCCATTTTGGACGGCTGGCCGGATACCCGGATGTCAATGATGCAGAGCGTCTCGCCCGTGATCCGGTGATGCGCCGGATTGTCGGCGGCCGTGCAGTGCATGGACGATCTGCCTCAACCAGCCAGATGGCACGGTTTGAGACGGATATTCTGGCCTCTGCTCACAATCTTACGGTTCCGGCCAACCTCCCCAGCCAGTGGATCACGCTTGATATGGACAGTTCCGTCAGCCCCACCCACGGCGATCAGGAAGGTACGGCTGGAATGGTCACTTTGGGTGCAAGTGCTATCACCCGCTCTTTGTCTTCAACCAGTTCAGCGACCTTGAGCGCTGCGCCCTGCGCAAGGGCAACGTCCACAGCGCCGATAGTTTGAAAGAGGTCCTGGCTACCGTCATTGCGCGCTACAAGATCCGCGACCTGATGCTGCCTTTGTCATCCCCGAACTCTATGAACTGCCGGAAACGGAAGGGCATTTCTACACCATCCGCTTGAAGGGCAATGCCGTACACCAGCAAGCCGTCGCACACCTGCTGAAGCGCTCTGTAGGCCGTCCGCCAAATTATGTGCGCTGCTTCTATCACGATTTTGAGTGCCAGGCGGTCTCATGGAGCAAAGCCCGGCGCGTCATTACCAAGGTGGAATGGCATCCCGGTGATCTGTTCAACCGCATCCTTGCGGCGATCCACCGGCTGCGCGCACCCCGGGCGTCCGCCTAAAAATGTCAACGGCACTGAAACAGGAACAAAAACGGCTCGGCACATACGCCCGGATGCTTGCCTGTCAGACTGGCCTCCGGGTCAATCCGGTTTCAGAAGCCAACTCCCGGCGTGCGCTGTGCGGAAGATGCTCAAATGCGCAACCATCGGTTCCAGACTTTGGAGCGCCGATGGACTGGGCGTGAATGCCGTGTGCACCATTGCTCAGTTGGAGGTCTATTTGGGGAAATGTTTGGATTAAGATCTGGTCAAGCTGGCGTGTTTACAGGCCTCGCGATTGCGATGCTCACTGCGTCTTCTTTCTCTACCGCTAATTCCGGAAGACAGTTTCTTCTAATCGGCGGGGCGAGCGCCCTTACCCTCAGTATTATGGATGAGTTCGAAGTGTCGGACCTTGGCGCACGCGAACTTCGCCGTATTCAATTGGCGCGCGACAAATTCATTTCGGATGTCGCCACCAACCTCGAAGACGCACTTGGAAAACCGCGCGTGCCGTTCACGCGTTTCCTGGAGGAAAACTAATGCGCATATCCACGATCGCAACCGTCTGCTCCGCCCTCTCCATCGGAATGGCCGCTTGGGCGCAGGACGCTGAAACCGAGACAACCGATCCGTTGATCGCGGACGCGCCGGACACCGCGGTGGAGGCGCCCGTCGAAACGCCGCACGCGCCAGTTGCGGAAGCGGCGAACGGAGCGGTAGACGTGCTTTCCTCGCTTCCTTCGAACGCGATCGAGACCATTCGTCTGCCCTACGACGCATGGTTCACGCACGCGCAGGCGGGAATGGATGTCCTCGACCGTCAGGCGCTGGCCCCGACCAGCGAGCTGATCTCGGGCACGATCGGATGGTTCCGCCAGGAATCGGCATCGGCGATCCAAGCGGCCACGGAGAGCCTCGGAGAAAGTTTCGAAGAAGGCTTCGAGGCGCTTCTGGAAATTCCGGAATTGCCCAGCAGATCGATCCACGAATTCTTGCAGAAAATACAGGCGGATGAGACCAGCGAGTTCGCCATGCTCGTCAACGACAGCGGATTCGCGCTGGCCGATGTCACGTTCGGCATGAAGATCTTTCCGGAGCTGTCCGTCCACTTCCGCCATGTTCGTGATCTGACGCCCGAGGAAAGCGTGGCGCTCGATGCCCGCATCGATGAGTTCATCAGCGACCACGAGAACGGTGTCGGTTACATCGAAGCGGCTGTGCTCCGCGCGCTGGTGCGTGCCGGAGAATATTCCGAGAGCCTGGATCTGCACGGGGTTGACGTTTCAATCCTTCCGCTGCCCGGATTAGCGCTGCAGGTCGATCCGTTCGGATACGAACAGACGCGTTCCACGATGCTGGTCGAAGCCTTCCGCGAGGCCGAGTTGGCGCTGGCGCTCGAGCAGAGTCTCGAAGGCCGCCTGGACGACGTGGAGACCTTCTTGCAGGCGATCGCGAACGGGGAAATCGTGCTGCCTGAGCCAGATGCCGTCCCTGACGGCCAGTAATGGCCAAGTGCGTGGATGTTGTTACAGGCTAATATCCTGGTCGAGAACTTTATCGTCTGCTTCGTTCTGCCTTTGTTGGTGCGACGCTCCGTTCAGTTCTCCATCAAGCAAGTAGACGATCGGAAGATGTATTCGATCACGATCTGCGCAATATTGGCATATACGGCAGGAGCCTCATTGGCTGGTGCGCTCCTGTTCGCTTTCGACTTCTGGCGCCTCGCAAGTATTGAGGCGATTTGGAGTCTGCAGGGGCCATGGCACGATCCGCGTGTTATCGCGTCATTCGAACGGAATCTTTCGGGGTTGTCGTTTCGATATCTTGAGAGACTTCCGCCCTATGTCGTTGCGACGATTAACGTTTTGCTGTGGGGCGGCCTGTTGGTGAACACCTTGATCGCAGTCACGGGGTGGCGGTCCGTGCAAGCCGTTCGGGGCATCCTGGGGCATTTGATTATCGCGACCTATGCCTTCTACGCGTCGATTTTCGTGATAACCGTGGGGCTTTGGTTGCTCCACTGGCTCAACTTTTGGATTTTCCTGGTGATCTTGATATTCGTTGAATTTCGTCGGAGGGAAGAGCGTGGCGCGAGGTTGTCCTTCTGATGACGATGTTGCAGTTGCATTGGACGAAACTGCTGTCGATAGGGCTCGGTCTCCTTGCCATTTGGCTCGGCGTAAAGATCGTACCGAAATACTCCTCCACGGAGTTCACGGCCCTGCATGTCGAGCGCGGCTCGTACGGCCAGATGGATCCCAACGTGTATCTCTACGAAGAGGGATCGTACCACCGGATCGGTCGCGTCACCGAGACGGCAGACACCTTCGTGTTGAACCTTCTCAACGAGGAACTGGGCTGCGACTGCGCGGTCGTGATCGCGCGCCCGTCGCTCTGGCAGTTCGTGAGGATGCAGTCAGAAGAAGATCGGGCGATCCTGTCGAACGCCGTATCGGAGATCGTCGCCGAGAACGTGCGACGGGTGTTCGCCCTGACGTCAGACGATGCGGAGCCGATCAGAAAGATGTTGGGCGATGCGTTCTCGCGGGCGCTGGAGGATCCGGCCGTGCGCGGCTCGCAGGACGAACTCGTGGAATTGCTGAACCGACACATCAATCCGCACGTGATGGAGGAACTGCGCGCAATTCTTCTGGCCCGTATCGCGGAGAGCATCAATGTCGTCGTCGCGGATGCGACCGAGAACTATGGCCTGGATCTGGTTCGAGGCAGGTTCGAGCTCGCGCCCATCCCGAATGCGGTCGACTATATCTTCGCGGATCCGCACGTTCAGATCCTGCTCCGCGACAAGTTTGCCGACATCGCGTCCGACGAGGAACTCGTCCACGCGGCGGAGGGATTGATCCTTGCATATATGAACAGCCTCTTCGACGGCATCGCAGCTCTTCCAGAACGGGTCGGCGACGGGTCCGGTCGCAGCGTCGAGGAGATTCTGGACGATTATTTCGGTCGTATCGAAAGGTTGATCTACAAGGATGATGCAGCACATCCCGTCGTATTGGCCATGGCCCGCAGTCTGTTCGTTGCGCACCGGGGTAGCTCGGAGGGTGTATTCGTCGTCTTGCCCATCGCAGAGGCGCGCACTTGGTTCCCGCCCGATGCGATCCTTCAGCTCGAGACTGAAAGTGGCAATCCGTGACCCGGTTCCGTGATATCTCCGTTGCACGTGGAGACGATGTCATCGTTGGAGGCGCCGAACTCGAGTTCGCGCCCGGCAAGCTCTCGCTCATCATGGGGCGAAGCGGTGAAGGCAAGACGTCGCTGCTGATGGCACTGGCGGGCGCCGCGGCTGATGTAGGGCTCTCAGTGGAGGGGGAGTTCGTCGGGGACGATGGAGAAAATCGCTCCATCAAGGATCTGGAACGGCCCGTCTGCTGCCTCGTTCCACAGTCGCCATCCCTCTACGACGACCTGACAGTCGGTGAGAACCTCGAGATCGTGCGGACGGCAAGCTCGGGTGAGACCGGTTTGGACGAGGCCATGATGGCGCGCCTCCTGGATGGGATATCGCTCGACGACAATACCAATTCCCTCTCGGGTGGGCAGCGTCAGCGCGTCGCCATCATTCGCAGTCTGCAGAGCGGGTCCCGGATCTGCCTGATGGACGAGCCCAATGCGGGGCTTGACGTTACGACAAGCACGGCGCTGTTGGAACTTGTCGAAGCGCTTTGCGAGGCTGGGTTCCACGTCGCCCTCGCCGTGCACCACCCCGAACCGTTCTTGCAGGCCGCGGATGCACTGCATCTCCTGCGGGACGGAAGCCTGACGACATTGCCGGCCACGCAGGCTTCGATAGACGAAGCCTGCAGAGAAAGCGCAAGGGATGCCGAAGCGACCGACCGGACCGGTCGCGCCGAGGTGCGATCGCGTGGACACGCGCATTGGATCTCGCGGTTCTTCCTGAAGGATCTATGGAGCCATGCGCTGTCTCCGACGAACTTGCTCTACATCGGTGCGTCCTGTTCACTCATCGCCTTTACGTTGGGGTTCATCACCGTCACGCGCTACCCGTTTTCGCCGCTGCTGTTCGACGTGACGGTCGAGCGGATCGCGGCCGAGCTCGGTGATCTCTTCTATCGCTTCACGGTCCCGTTGTTCGTCGGCATCTTGATCGCTGCGCGTAGCACGTCGCTGGCCACGACCGATCTTCTGCAGAAGCAGTTGTCAGGCTCCATCCTCGCGCTGCGCCAGTTGAACGTTCCGGTTTGGCGGTATCAGGGCGTGAGCCTTACGCTTTCCATGGCGATTTCCGGGTTCGTGCTCTACCTCTTCGGGCTCATCGTCAGCTTGCACATGCTGGTCCTCGCGATCACCGTGAGTTCCGGGCTGCCCGAGCCGATCGTCCGCAGTTTCGTGTCCTCCGATTTCTTCAGTGCGAACCTCGTGCCCTCCAGCATGGGTTGGGTCGGGGCGAAGGTCATGTTGTCTGGCATGTGCGTCGCGGCAGTCAGTTTGATCTTCGGCCATCGCGCCATCCGATCGGGCAACGAGATCCGCAATACCGGGGCGGCGGCCGTGCTGTGGGCCGTCCTTGCGGTCATCGTGGTCCAGACGTCGCTGATCCTGTTGGAGCTCGGTCTTTGATGTGGAGATTGCTCGCGCGGCGCGGACCGACGGAAGCGGAAAAGCACATCATCGTCACCCAACAGCCGGGGCTGGGCGATCGGCCGAACGAGGTGGTGAGCATCATCAGTTCTGAAGTTGTCGCGATCGATCCTGAGGGCAGGGGGTTATTCCGTGGGCTCGGGAGCTTCCTGCGCGCTCAACCGCTCAAGTCGGACGGCGCCATGGAATGGGCCGTGGACCGGATTCTCGGACGACTGAGGAAACGGGCGTTCGAGATCGGGGCGGATGGGGTTCTGAACGTGCGGGTGCACATGATCCGCGGTGTCGAGGCAAGCGGCAGCAAACTGGTGAGAATTTCGGCGATTGGAACAGCTGTGCGGTTCGTCGGAACCGATGAAGTAGAGGGAGTAGAGGGATGAGAGGATCAATTGTTCTGTCGGTCGTGCTAGCGTCGATGTCTGGATCGGGAGCCTTCTCTCAGTCCGCGCCGCCATCGTCGCTCGACACCGTCTTTGTGCAAGATACCACGGCAGCCTGGCTATCGCAGTGGCGCGACAGCCAATCCGAGCGGTTCGGGCAGATTTTCAAGCCTAAGACGATAGCTCTCGACCTGGATCGGATGGTGGCCGAAATAGGAGGGAACCCGAACGCGATCGGACTCGTGCCGTCGGGGGTCGCGTTGACGGATGGGGCGTCAGGCATCGTCCGCCGTCCGGCGGGGGTCGCGGTTTGTCTCTGGCCGTTCGTGCAGTCGGACGGGAACCTGCGCTCCGTCGGCGACCTCCATGCTCTTCCGGGTCGGCAGCAGCTCACGGCAGCTGCAGATGTCAGGCACATGGTGTCCTGGATGCTCGAACTCTACGATCTGGAAGACGCCACGGAGCTCGTCAGTGCAGACAGCGTGATTTCCACTACGCTGATCGAGGCTGGCGATGTCGAGATCGCCTTCATTTCGGGTGGATCCGAGATGTCGGTTTCGGTGCTCGGCGGTAGTCTTGAATTTGCTAAACCCTTGCCGATTTCCGGTGCCGTGAGAACCGCTGCGCTCCGGGAAGGGTATCTAGCAGGTGAGTTCTTGATGCCGCCGGAACGGTTTCTTGACAGTGCGATCAACGTCGCCGCCATATGCGATCCGGTCGATATCATTGCGAACGTGGATGCCCCCTACGATATCGGATCGCTCGCAATCGACCGATTGACCGCATTCGAAGACAAACCGGATTCGTTGTTTCACCGCACCCTCAATGCAATTGCCGTATTAGTCGACATGATCGAGAGCCCAGAAGAATGACAAGTATAGCACCATCGAACCCCGAGACATCCAACGCGGCCGCGTCTTCCACGAAGGAGGGCATCAAGCGCCCGGAACTCATCGTGGGCGTCGTCGCGCTGATCGTCGCGCTCGTAGCCCTGGCGATCACGCTCTACCAGCTCCTGCAATCTCCGGAACGCGTCGCCTACACGAACGACTCCGACGGAACGCCAATACTGACGACGGCCGGGGCGAGCGAGTTGGCGGATAGCGTGGCGCTACTCGTCAGCACGAATGCCCTGACAGATGCTGCGACCTCAGGCGAGCCATTCGCCGTTGAACTAGCGATGACCATGCGACTGGTCGGGGACGACGATGAGTTCCTCATGCTCTTCGATCGACTTTCGCACCATGCCGACGCCGGCGTGCCGACGGAAGATGAACTGATCGAGGACTGGGCCACTTATACCGAAGAGGTCTCGGGGCTTCAGTTCCAGGTTGGCAACGCGTTCAACCGGCTTCTTAACTACGATCGCGATTCCATGGAGCAAGCCGTCGCGCTGGTCGAGATGACCCGTCTCATACAGGCAGGGCGCTTCGTGGATGCATCTCAGTACGCGGATCGACTTTCGGCGACGAAGCGCGCCGAAATCCGTTTGTGGTTCCGCGATGCCGAAGCATTGCGTGAGGTCGAATGGTTGGCCGACGAGATGACGAATCTCACATATCTACGCATCATCGATAGCAACTACCACTAGCACCAGGTCATGCACAGCTACGCGCAGGTACGTCTCAAGATACCCCTCTGGGGTATAGTGGCACGTTTCCTGCTCGTGGCCCTCCTGACGTTCGGCGTCTACAATCCGAGCTCGTTCACGATCACCGCGTGGCTCGTAACTTCCGATGCAAACACTGCGGTCCGCACCCTGATCGCGATCTCGATCGTCATCATCTGGCTCGTGGTTCTGCGCGTGTCGCTCGCCGGTCTCGGACGTTTTGGTGCGTTTCTCGTCGCGTGTTTGCTCGTCATTTTCGGCATCGTCGAACTGAACATGCGCCTGCTCTCCAGCATGTCTCCCTTCGTACTGATCGTGCTAGGTCAGCTCTTCTTCTGCGCGGTCATCACCTTCGGGCTGGTGCTTTCCTATTTCATCCGCCAACTGACGGGGCAATCGCAGGTTGTAAAGATCCCGCCATAAAACACGGTTGTCCGCCGAGGACGCGGTCGAGTGCTCAGATTTCCGTGGTGAGGTTTGGCGCGATTTGTCCTTGCCCTCCGGCGTACGTGGTATTCCGGCGGTATTGTCAAATTGTTTGCAAGGCATTGTCATTTGTGGACAGCTCCGATTTTGCAGGGGATTTTTTGTAATTTTGACCGTTTTGCGTAGCGGTCATTTGTCTAGCCGGATGTGTCGCAAACTTTTGGAACGGTCAGCGTCAGCGATCTACTGGACACACCTATCCTGCGATCTCGGCAAATAGCCGAAAACCGGATGTCGCAGTGCTGAGGAATTGCCGTTTTCGGATCATGTTGGCGACCTCGATGCCGTCCAGGGTAGCCGAGGCGGATCTGAACGATTTGAACCCGCACATATGCCGGATGCGACGCTTGATGAACCGGTGATCCTGTTCGATCATATTGTCAAATACTTGGACCTGGCTGTTTGGATTTTGGCTGGGCATCCAAATCGCCTCAGGATCCTGTTCACTTCTCGAATGCCCGCCGCGTTCGCACCGCTTTTGTCGATGACGATCTTGCTCGGGTTTGCAGATGCCAGATACACCAACCAAAAGGACGACGGCTACACCGAGACCGGCTCAAGCGCGAATGCGACCGTTGGAGATGTCACTACTGAGGTGATCGAAGCCCGCTTGGGCGTCGAAGCCGTGGCAGAGCTTGCCAACGGTGGTTTTTTGACCGGACAGGTAAGCGGCGTTGTACGTCGTGATGTAGGTGACTCCGACACCGATGTAACCGTCTTCTCGACGACCGAGACTCTGATCTTTGCCTCAAATGATTTCGCTGGTGGAAGTCTGGCAGTTGGTTATGAGAAAGACGTCGTCCAGAATATGCTGTTGGAAGTCAGCGTGGAACAAGAGATCGGAGGCAACGCCCAAGGTCCGTTTGCTCGCATCGGTCTTCAGTGGTCATTCTGATCCTGGAAAACCCAGCGGCGCCACTTACGGCGCCGCAGAATCGAGACTGCATACTGGAATTGGGCGTGTTCTGACTCTCTGCTGACCAGTTGGACAGTCTTTGATTTTCCCACGAAACTGCATAGTCACGGTGAGAGGCGGCGACCAATGTCGAAATGGTAGCTTTTTTGTCTTGCCCCGTTTTAGTGGACGGTTTGAAAAGATCCGGCTGCGAACCATTTCGATCATTCGTCGGATGCCCAATAACCCGGATACTCTTTTACAAGCCCAAAACGATCAGTTGTCAGCTGAGCTTGAAACCCATGAGCAGGTGAACCGTATTCGTAAGTCGTTTGTGACCGCCGACAATAATACTGTTCCAGTGGTTTAAGCGTCCAATCCGACGTATCCAACCAAGCCGCTGTCGTTTCTTCTTTCTGGTGAACATCCAAATTCAAGCGGCGAATTGCGCATGTATTTGTTGCAGGCGTGAAACCCAAATCCACGTCCAGACTCCCGAACACCGGATCTATGTCTACACCATTGCAGCGCCATCTACCGTTGGTTTCTCTGGCAATTTCAATATTTAGCTCTTTCTGCCCACTCCATCCCGAAATAACCGCAGATTTTGTTGTCCAACCCGGATCGCAGACAACCTGGTAGTTGACACTCGTTATGGTTTGGTTCTCCAAATAAACTGCCGCTCCGTTCAGTACCCATTTCGAGTTTCTATGACTCAAGCGACAAGCGTCATGGCCTTGGATGTCTACTCTGCGCCAGAAAGCCATCAGCTCCATCACATGTTTCCCCTGTTAGATTATCTTAATTCTGATGGAGATATTCACACGCTAAGCTTGCAGCAATGGTTATGACATTGAGGACGCCACAAATTCGATCAAGGGATTAAACTCATAGTTATCAGCGGAGCGGAGGGCATCAATGTAGCGACGACGATGGTCGTTCTCGTTTTGAAGGCTGCCTGCGTTTGACCAATCGAGGAAAACATCATCGTCTATTTGACGCAGCAGCTCATCTGCCATAACCTTGGACCAACGACCGTTGCTGTTCGGGAATGGGTGGATGCTGACAAGTCGGTGGTGAAAGCGAGCGACTGCTTCGGCTGGTTCATAGACCTCGTTTTCGAGCCAAACCCTGGCGTCGTCCAGACACTTCGTTAATCCCGCAACGAACGCAACATAAGTCACGCCGCTGCCTGAGACTGGCCTAAGTCGCCATAGAGCGCGCGAAGCAAGAAGCCTCGTGCGCCATTCACATCCCGATCGACGCGAATTTCCCCATCAGTGATGGTCTTCGCGGCGCCGAGATTTTCTTC
>WQBJ01000005.1 GCA_013032095.1 Ruegeria atlantica
CCACCGGCATGTCGGCGCCACCGATACCCATGATCAGGTGATAGCCGATGAACAGTGCCGCCAGCGTCATCAAGAACAGCGGGAAGAAACCGCCCGAGCTGGTGTACCAGATCAGACAGATGAACGACAAAGCTGCAGCACCCGCGTTCAGCGCATGGCCGCCGGGCAGCTTGGTTGCGGCAGACGTCACCTTGCCCGCCAGTTTGCCATAGGCCACGACCGACCCTGTAAAGGTGATCGCGCCGATGAAGACCCCCAGGAACAGTTCCACATGCAGGATCGACAGTTCGGCTGGGGTTTTCTTGGCGATCAGTTGACCAAACCCGCCGAGCCCCGTGTACAGCACCTCTTTCGAGGCATCTGCAACGGCCTTTACTTCGGCGACGTTTAGAACTTCGAAATGCGCGTTGAAGCCGACGAAAACAGCCGCCAGACCGACCAGCGAGTGCATCGCGGCCACCAGCTGCGGCATCTCGGTCATCTGCACGCGCTGTGCAACATACTGGCCAATGAAACCGCCACCGGCGATCAGCAGCAGCGACAGCAGCCACAGGCCGGAACCGGGGCCAACCAGCGTGGCAAAGACCGCCAGCGCCATACCGACGATGCCATACCAGACCGCGCGCTTGGCGCTTTCCTGGTTTGACAGACCGCCGAGGGAAAGGATGAACAGAACAGCCGCAACGACATAGGCGGCAGTGGTGAAGCCAAATTCCATGTGCCCGGCCTCCTTAAGATTTCTGGAACATGGCGAGCATGCGCCGGGTTACGAGGAAGCCGCCGAAGATGTTGATCCCGGCCATGAAGACGGACAGCGCCGCCAGCAGAATGACGAGGAACGAGCCCGACCCGATCTGCATCAAGGCCCCAACGATGATGATCGACGAGATCGCGTTGGTGATCGCCATCAGCGGAGTGTGCAGGCTGTGCGAGACGTTCCAGATCACTTGGAAGCCCACAAAAATGGCCAGCACGAAGACGATGAAGTGCTGCATGAAGCTGGCCGGAGCAATCAGCCCCACCAACAACATCAGCGCGCCACCGACACCCAGAAGGGTAAACTGCTGTTTGGTCTGCGCTTTGAAGGCCGCAATCTCTTGCGCCTTTTTCTCTTCCGGGGTCAGTTCCTTGACCTCGGGCTTTTTCTGCGCCGCAATCGCCTGCACCTTGGGCGGCGGCGGCGGGAAGGTGATCTCGCCCTCAAACGTCACGGTCGCGCCGCGGATCACGTCATCTTCCATGTCGTGATTGACCTGACCGTCCTTCTCGGGTGTCAGGTCGGTCATCATGTGACGGATGTTGGTGGCGTACAGAGACGAAGACTGTGCCGCCATCCGGCTGGGGAAGTCGGTATAGCCGATAATGGTCACACCATTGTCGGTCACGATCTTCTCATCCGCCACTGTCAGCTTGCAGTTGCCGCCCTTTTCCGCCGCCAGGTCCACAATGACCGAGCCCGGCTTCATCGCCTCGACCATATCCTTGGTCCACAGCTCGGGCGCTTCGCGGTTCGGGATCAGCGCTGTGGTGATGACGATGTCCATTTCCGGAGCCAGTTCGCGGAACTTGGCCAGTTGCGCTTCGCGGAACTCATCCGACTGCACGCTGGCATACCCACCAGTGGCCGCGCCGTCCTGCTGGTCTTCCTCGAAGTCCAGATAAACAAACTCGGCGCCCATGGATTCGACTTGCTCGGCCACTTCGGGGCGCACGTCGAAGGCATAGGTGATCGCACCCAGCGAGGTCGAGGTTCCGATGGCCGCCAGACCGGCCACACCGGCACCCACAATCAGCACCTTGGCAGGTGGCACCTTACCGGCCGCCGTCACCTGCCCGGTGAAGAACCGGCCAAAGTTGTTACCCGCCTCGATCACCGCGCGATACCCGGCTATGTTCGCCATCGAGCTCAACGCGTCCATCTTCTGAGCGCGGGAAATCCGCGGCACCATTTCCATCGCGATGACATTCGCGCCCTTGGACTTGGCAGCCTCCATCCCCTCTTCGTTGCCCGCAGGGTTGAAGAAAGAAATCAGCGTCTTGCCCTTGGTCAGACGCTTCAGCTCGACCTCGGTGGGTTGCCGCACCTTGGCAACGATATCGGCCGCCTTCCACAGCGCCGCTGCGGTCTTGACCACCTCAACACCGGCAGCCTCATAGGCCGCATCCGAAAATCCAGCAGCAGCACCCGCCCCTTTTTCGATGGCGCAGTCATAGCCCAGTTTCTGCAACTGCACAGCAGAGTCCGGCGTCATCGCAACCCGGTTCTCGCCGTCCAATATCTCTCTCGGTGTGCCTATCTTCACTGGCAGTCCCCCTATTTCTCGCTCAATAAGAGCGCTGGTCGGTTATGTTCGTTAAGCAAACATGTATCTTGCGCAACATTATTTCGCAAGTGCAGCATTTATTACGTGGTGTCATTGGTGCGCGCATCTTAAACCCACCTGCGCGTCTTGCGTTCATAACGGGCGAAATCGGCACGGAATGTACGGCGCAGCCGGTCTTCTTCGGGCAGTATGAAGCGGCGTTCCAGCACCCAGACGAAGATTGGAACAAGGACCAGAGAAAGCACGGCGTCGAACCGCAATATCAATCCTGCCAGTATCAGAACATCGCCCACATAGATCGGGTTGCGGCTGCGCGTGTAGATACCCGACTGCACCAGCGCCGAAGGTGTTTCATGCGGGATGACGGTTGTTTTGTGACGGCGAAACTCGACGATCGCCAGAATCGCAACCAAAATTCCGCCCCCGATCAGAATTCCGCTCAGCAGGTCAGTCAAACCGCTGTCCAGTGACAGACCCAGAGGAAAATGTCGTGCCTGCAGCCATGCCAGCAGTGCAAATCCGACAAGCCATACGGGCGGTATGTCGATCCGGCGCATGCGTTTTCCTCGCAACTGACGACACGCATGGACATGTCGTTTCTGATCGATGTCCTACCGCTTTCGAACCGAATTGGCAAAAGTTCAGTATGTCGCATCAATGGACACAGAAATTTGGATCGGGTAGGCCGAATGAAACCACCGGAACACAACACAAGGTAGTGAGCCACTCATGACCGACTTTGCCGCAACCAAAGCCATGTTCGATCTGCCCGAAGGCGTTATCTATCTGGACGGGAATTCTCTGGGCCCCCTGCCACGGGCTGCGGGCAACCGGGTGGGTGAGATGATGGCCAAAGAGTGGGGTCAAATGCTGATCACCGGCTGGAACAAGGCCGGCTGGATGGCGCTTCCGACCGGGCTGGGGGATCGGATTGGGCGTCTGATCGGGGCCGAGCCCGGGACCGTCGTGACCGGCGACACCCTTTCAATCAAAGTGTATCAGGCCGTCGCTTCCGCCCTGGAACTTTGCCCGAACCGCAAGGTTGTCCTGTCGGACAGCGGCAACTTTCCGTCCGATCTGTACATGGTGGATGGGCTGCTTCGTTCGCTGGGGCCGGAATATGAACTACGCGTGGTAGCGCCGGAAGACGTCGCCTCTCACATAACCGAGGATGTTGCCGTACTGATGCTGACCGAGGTCGACTATCGCAGCGGTCGTCTGCACGATATGAAAGCGCTGACTGAGCTCGCGCACGCCAATGGCACCGTCACCGTTTGGGATCTGGCGCATTCGGCAGGCGCGATCCCGGTGGACCTGTCGGGTTGCAACGCCGATTTCGCTGTAGGCTGCACCTATAAGTACCTCAATGGCGGGCCCGGAGCGCCGGCCTTCATCTATGTCGCCCCGCGTCTGGCCGATCGCGCCCGCCCCGCCCTGTCGGGCTGGCTGGGACATGAAGCCCCCTTTGCCTTCGATCTGGATTACCGCCCCGGCAGCGGGATTGAGAGGATGCGGGTCGGTACTCCTCCTATCCTTCAGATGACCGCATTGTCCGCCGCGATGGATATCTGGGATAGGGCCGAAATGGCGGATGTGCGCGCAATATCCATTGAGCTGACCGAGTTGTTCATTGCTCGCGTCGAAGCCTCCTGCCCCGAGTTGGAACTGGCGAGCCCGCGTGATCCGAACCAGCGCGGCAGTCAGGTTTCGTTCCGCTTTGCCGAAGGCTACGCGGCCATGCAGGCCCTGATCGCCCGTGGTGTGATCGGAGACTTCCGCGCGCCCGATATCATGCGGTTCGGATTTACTCCGCTGTATATCGACGAACAGGATGTGGAAGGCGCAGTCGATATTCTAGCCGACATTATGGGCAACCGCCTTTGGGATGCACCAGAATACAAGGTGCGCCAGAGGGTTACCTGATCTCAAGCCCAGCGCCAATCAACGCTGCAATCTGTGCAACTTGCTGTTCATAGACTTCAGCCCCTGCGCCAATCAGCTTGAGTCCCTTCAGCGTGGCAGTGATGGTCCGCCCCGTCTCCGCAGCATCGGCCACCAGTCGTACCCGTCCTGCCTGTTCCTGTTGCGCCAGCCAATCGGCATAGAGCCCTGCCAGCCTCGCCTCACCTTCCCGGATTATTTCTGAGGACAAGGACTTGGTGTTGTCCAACATCTCAAGCCCGTGGGGCGAGGCCAAAATTCTCGCCATTCCCTCCGTCTGCGCCCGAATTGCGCGGGTCAGAACCTCTGGCACTGAACCGGCCGTCGCAAGCGCCTCCGCAACGACCGCACTTTTTTCGACGTAGTAAGCTTCGGTCAGTTTGCTGACGATGGCTTCCTTGTTCCTGAAATGCAGATAGACAGCAGGTCGCGACATTCCCGCCCCGCGCGCAATGTCATCCATCGAGGTTTTGCGAAACCCATAAGTAGCAAAGGCCTGAAAAGCTGAATTCAGAATCGCCCTTTGCCGTGAATCGTCAACTGTTTCCGTCATAACTGAACTCGTGACATTTTTTGTTTATTTTGTCAATTGACATACTGACACTTTGCGATAATTATGTCAGAAACCAGCCACAGCTACGAGAGGTGCGCCATGGCGACCGCCCTGAAGATCAACGGAAAGCAACATCAGGTTGACCTGCCCGATGACGTTCCCCTGCTTTGGGTTTTGCGAGATGAGGTTGGCCTGACCGGAACCAAATTCGGTTGCGGTGTCGCCGCCTGCGGGGCCTGCACCGTGCATATTGATGGTGAAGCCGTGCGCTCCTGCCAAGTGGCGCTGTCCGATGTGTGGGGAGACGTGACAACAATCGAAGGGATCGGCTCGCCGGATGCAATGAATGCGCTTCAACAAGCCTGGGTCGATCATCAGGTGGCACAGTGTGGTTACTGCCAGTCAGGCCAGATCATGCAAGCCGCCGCTCTGCTGGCGGAAAACCCCACCCCCTCGGACGCCGATATTGATGAGGCGATGCAAGGCAACCTGTGTCGTTGCGGTACCTACCCCCGTATTCGCGCTGCGATCCATGATGCGGCTGGCAAACTGAAGGAGGCGTGACCGATGGCTTCTGTTGGAAAAATCCTGCGCCGCACTTTCTTGATTGGCTCGGCCGCAATTGCGGGCGGTGTGGCATTCGGTGCCTACTATGTGAGCCGTCCTGCATCGAACCCGTTGAAACCCGGCGAGGGTCAGGCCGCTCTGAACCCGTTTGTTCTGATCGACCAGAACGGCGTCACCCTTTTCGCGCCCCGCGCCGAGATGGGCCAGGGTGTCAAAACCACATGGGCCGCGCTGATTGCTGAGGAACTGGACGTGGATTTGGACCAGATCACCGTCCTGCACGGCCCGGCGGCAGCGGCCTATTACAACTCGGCCCTGATGGGGGAAAGCCTGCCCAACAAGGGCTATGACATCTCGGACTTCCAGCACAATCTGGGCGAGGCATTGGGGGTGCTTGGCAAGGCACTAAGCCTGCAGGTCACTGGCGGATCGACCTCGATGAAAGACGGGTTCGAGCGGATGCGTCAGGCCGGAGCCTCGGCCCGCGAGACATTGAAACAGGCCGCAGCAGACCGACTGGGCGTTGATCGCAGTGAACTGAAAACCGCGTCGGGTTATGTCATCGCCCCGAATGGCGACAAGATCGCCTACACCGAACTTGCCGCTGAAGCCGCAAAGCTTGAGCCGATCGAGGCACCTTTGCGTGATCCGTCCGAGTGGCGCTATCTGGGCCAGACCCAACCGCGTCTGGACATGGTGGAAAAGGTGACCGGGACGGCTGAGTTCGGCGTCGACGTCCGCCTGCCCGGCATGAAATTCGCCGCCGTCCGCATGAACCCCAAGCTGGGTGGCGCGATGAACGGTTTCGACGACAGCACCGCGGAATCCATGCCGGGGGTCGAGAAGATCGTCGATCTGGGCACCGGTGTTGCGGTGATTGCGAACAACACATGGCTCGCCAATCAGGCGGTTGAGGCGATTGACGTGGATTGGGGTGACGCCCCCTACCCACCAGAGACCGACGGCATCTTCGCTAAGATCGCCGAGGCGTTCGACGACGCCCCGAACTCGACCATGCGCGATGACGGCGATGTCGACGTGACGCCCGAGGGCGCGACCGAGATCACGGCAGAGTACCGCCTGCCCTATCTGGCCCATGCCACGATGGAGCCGATGAACGCCACCGCGCTATATACCGGCAATGCGCTAGAACTGTGGTGCGGCAACCAGGCCCCGACGCTGATCCGCTTCCGCGCGGCCAACACGGCCAATCTTGATACTGAGGCGGTGCAAATCCACACCACATATCTTGGCGGTGGCTTTGGCCGTCGGGGAGAACTGGACTTCGGCGAGATCGCCACTAAGGTCGCCCTGGCAATGCCTGGCACTCCGGTTCAGACCACATGGAGCCGCGAAGAAGACATGCGTCATGACTACTTCCGCCCCGGCGCCATAGCCCGGATGCGCGGCGCGGTTCAGGACGGCAAAGCGGTTCTGATCGACGGTAGAGTTGCCGCCCAGTCTTGCACCCAGCAAGCGGTGACGCGTTACACTGGTATGCCCGGAGCTGGGCCGGACAAGGTGTTGGTCGAAGGCTTTTTCAACCAGCCCTACGCGGTGCCGAATTACCGGATGAGCGGCCACATCGCCAAGCTCGACGTCCCCGTCGGGTTCTGGCGCTCGGTCGGCAACAGCCACAACGGGTTCTTCCACGAAACCTTTATGGATGAGATGGCCCACGCCGCTGGCCGCGACCCGCTGGAGTTCCGGTTGGAATTGATGAAGACCGAACACGTCCCCTCGGCCGGGTGCCTGGAAGCCGTCAAAGAGATGTCGGGCTGGACGGGCCAAACGCCGGACGGCGTCGGTCGCGGCGTGGCCTTTACCTACAGCTTCGGCACTCCGGTTGCGCAGGTGATCGAAGTGGTCGACGAAGACGGCACCATCCGCATCAACAAGGCTTGGATCGCCTGCGATATGGGGCTGGCGCTAGACCCCGAAAACGTCAAGGCACAGATGTTCGGCGGCATGATGTACGGTCTGTCTGCAGCCTGCTACGGCGAGATCACCTTTGCCGAGGGCGAGGTCGAGCAGTTCAACTTTCCCGACTATGACGCGCTGCGTATGCACACAGCGCCACAGGTCGAAGTCCGCGTGCTGGAAACCAACCGTCATATGGGTGGCGCGGGTGAGCCCGGCACGCCACCATCCATGCCCGCACTTGGCAATGCGCTGTTTGACCTGACCAGAAAACGCGCCCGCACCCTACCGCTGGTTAGTCAGTTCAACCTGCTGGTCTGATCGCGTTGCGCCGGTCCGGTCTCTCTCTTACGGGCCGGCGCGAAATTCACGCCGTTTGCTGAATCAATCCGGCATCCGATCCTGTTGCCCATGCGCGGACGGCCGCGCCGAACGCCTCGAACAGCGGCCGAGAAACCGGGTCATTGATCGCATCCCATTCCGGGTGCCACTGCACGGACAAAGTAAATCCGGGGGCCTCCTTGATATAGATCGCCTCGGGTGTGCCATCTGGCGCGTGCCCTTCGATAACAACGCGTTGCCCGATGGTCTTAATGCCCTGACCGTGAAGCGTGTTGGTCATCACCTCAGGTGCTCCGAACAGTTTGTGAAACACGCCCCCTTCATTCAGCGTCACCACATGGCGCAGAGCAAATTTCTCTTCCAATGTGCCATCCGGCGGCATCCGGTGGTTCATCCGCCCCGGTAAATCGCGGATTTCGGGATAGAGCGTTCCGCCCATCGCCACGTTGACCTCTTGAAACCCCCGGCAGATGCCCATGAAGGGCTGCCCCCGTTCAACGCAGGCCCGGACCAGAGGCAGGGTGATCGCGTCACGCGCCCGGTCGAACTCGCCATGCGCGTCGGTGGCGTCTTCGCCATATTCCTCGGGGTGAACATTCGGGCGCCCGCCAGTCAGCAGGAAGCCGTCGCAGACCTCTAACAGTTCCTCGACCGTTACATAGCGAGGGTCGGCGGGAATAAGCAAAGGCAAACAATGAGAAACATTTGCCACGGCCTCAGAGTTCATTGTTCCACCCGCATGGGTCGGATACTCATCGTTCATGAGATAAGAGTTGCCGATGATACCGACGACAGGTCGAGACATTCCGCTTTCCTTGCTGTTTCTTTGATTAACAAGAAAGCTATCCGCAGCAGAGGAAACGTGCAACAGAACACGCCCTGCATGACAGCGCAAGGACGTGTTCAGTTGCGCACATAAAGTTTCGGATACCCCGAGAGAATCGAAACAAAATCACCGAAAAACTCATATCATCGGGAAATTTTCCCGCAATACAGCGAGAACGGCCGTTCAATGAAATGGCAATGTCAGATCTCGCCAATCAGGCCTGCTGCCTCGATACCAGCCATACCTGCGACCGCATCGTTGTCCGAAGTATCGCCAGTCACGCCGATCGCTCCGACAACCGCACCCTTACGATCCCGTAATAGAATTCCGCCTGGAACTGGCACGACTTGCCCGCCATAGACACCGTTCACCGCAGCCATGAAATAGGCCTGGCCTTCCGCACGCTGCATCTGAGCAGTGCCCGCCATACCAAGCATGACCGAGCCATACGCCTTGCCATGCGCGATTGAAAACCGACCCGGAGCCGCGCCGTCTTCACGCTCGAACGCGATGACGTGGCCACCGGCGTCCAGCACGACGACTGACAATGGCTTCAGTTCCAGCTCGCGCCCTTTTTCCAGCGTTTTGCGAATGATCGTGCGAGCTTTGCGCAGAGTAACTGCCATGTTTTTTCCTCTCTGTATTTGGGTTTAAAGACTGGCTTTCAGCTCCAGACGGCGGGCGTGCAGGACCGGCTCGGTATAGCCCGAGGGCTGAATCCGCCCCTTAAACACCAGATCGCAGGCGGCCTGAAAGGCGATGCCATCGAAACCCGGTGCCATCGGAATGTAGGCGACGTCGCGCGCGTTCTGGTGATCCACCACAACGGCCATTTTGCGCATCGCGGCCATGACCTGCTCTTCCGAGACAACGTCATGGTGCAGCCAGTTCGCCAGCGCCTGGCTGGAAATCCGACAGGTCGCGCGGTCCTCCATCAGGCCGATATCGTTGATATCCAGCACTTTCGAACAGCCGACACCCTGATCAACCCAACGCACCACGTAGCCCAGGATGCCCTGTGCGTTGTTTTCAATTTCGCGAGTGATCTCGTCCTCGCTCAGGTTGCAGCCACCCAGCAGGGGAATAGTCAGAAGGTCCTCGAGCGTGCCACGTGCACCACCGGCAGCAATCTCGTCCTGCCGGTCCAGCACGTTGACCTTGTGATAATGCGTAGCGTGCAGAGTCGCGGCAGTCGGCGACGGCACCCAGGCACAGGTCGCACCCGATTGCGGGTGGCCGATCTTGGCCTCCAGCATGTCGCCCATCCGATCCGGCATCGCCCACATACCTTTACCGATCTGCGCCTTGCCCTTCAGACCGCAGGCCAGACCGATATCAACATTGCGGTCCTCGTAGGACGCAATCCACGGCGTATTCTTGATATTCCCCTTCGGCAGCATCGGACCTGCTTCCATCGAGGTATGAATCTCATCCCCCGTTCGGTCCAGGAACCCGGTGTTGATAAAGGCCACACGCGACTTCGCGGCGCGGATACATTCCTTGAGGTTCACCGACGTGCGGCGCTCCTCATCCATAATGCCCAGCTTCACGGTGTTGCGTGGCAGACCGAGGATGTCTTCGACCATGTCAAAGATTTCAACCGCGAAGGCGACCTCTTCCGGTCCGTGCATCTTGGGCTTCACCACATAGACCGAACCTTCGACCGAGTTGCCACCCTCGCGCTTGAGGTCATGCATGGCGATCAGAGTGGTGCAGAGCGCATCCATAAGGCCCTCGCCGATCTCATTACCGTCGCCGTCCAGAACGGCGGGGTTGGTCATCAGGTGGCCCACGTTCCGCACCAACATCAGCGAGCGACCTTTCAGAGCGGCCTGCTCTCCGCCAGCGGTGGTGTATGCCACGTCGCCTGCCAGCTTGCGGGTGAATGTCTTGCCGCCTTTGAAAACCTCTTCCGTCAGGTCGCCTTTCATCAGACCCAGCCAGTTGCCGTAAGCTACGACCTTGTCGGCTGCGTCGACGCAAGCGACCGAGTCTTCGCAGTCCATGATCGTGGACAGCGCCGACTCCAGCCGGACATCTGCGATGCCAGCCGGATCGGAGGACCCAATATTGCTGCTTGGGTCGATCATGATCTGCACGTGCAGCCCGTTATTCTTCAGCAGTACAAACTCCGGCTTTTCCGCCGCGCCACCAAAGCCAACGAAGCCCGCGGGATCAGCCAAGGCCGGAACCAGTGCATCGCCTTCGACGCTCAGGCCGGTGACGCCCGCCCACGACCCCTCGGCCAACGGTGCGGTGTCGTCCAGAAACGCTTTGGCCCAAGCGATTACACGCGCGCCACGCTCAACGTTATACGTACCCGCCGGAGGCAGATCACCCATCGCGTCTGTACCATAGAGCGCATCATACAGGCTGCCCCAGCGCGCATTGGCGGCGTTCAATGCAAAGCGGGCATTTGTGATTGGCACCACCAACTGTGGGCCGGGAGTCTGCGAGATCTCAGGGTCGACATTGGCAGTTTCAATCTGGAACGCCTCGCCTTCTTCGACAAGGTAGCCGATCTCGCGCAGGAAAGCCTGATAAGCGGCAGCGTCATGGTCCTGACCCTTGTTGGCCAGATGCCAGCCGTCAGCCTGGCCCTGTATCTCAGTGCGTTTGGCCAGCAGAGCTTTGTTCTTTGGTCCCAGTTCCTCGACCATGCGGGACAGGCCGGACCAGAAGGTTTGGGACGAAACGCCCGTTCCCGGCAGCGCCTGATTCTCGATGAAATCCGCCAGTTCAACGGCAATCTGCAAGCCGTTCCGGGTTTCTCTGCTGCTCATTTTCGTCATCTCCCGCATTGTACGCCACTGTATGCAGCATCCAATTAGGGTGGTTGTTTCCGATAGGCAACTCTTCTTGGCTCATTTCACTGCCAATCCACACGCCACAACGGAAATCATCACGTACCCGATGCCGCGCCCCTGCTTGCAGGCCGGCGCTGCACCCCATAACGTCGCGCCAGACATCTACCGTTACGAGGCCCCCGATGCGCGACGCTGCCCCTACCACGATCTACCTGAAAGACTACACGCCCTTTGGCTATCTCGTGGATAGCGTGCACCTGACCTTTGATCTGGCCGATCACGCCACTCGTGTAACCTCACGCATTGCCTTCCGTCCGAACCCCGATGCCACGGACCATACGTTTTTCTTGCACGGTGAAGAATTGACCCTGATCCGTGCCGTCATCGACGGGGTCGAGATCACACCCGAAGTCACCGACAAGGGCCTGACCGCAGATGTTCCCAGCGCGCCCTTCATCTGGGAAGCCGTGGTCGAAATCGATCCCGGCAACAACACCGCACTTGAGGGGCTTTATATGTCGAATGGCATGTACTGCACCCAATGCGAGGCCGAAGGGTTCCGCAAGATCACTTATTACCCGGACCGTCCCGACGTGATGTCCACGTTTACCGTGCGCATCAATGGCGACCTCCCGGTTCTGCTGTCCAACGGCAACCCTTCGGGCAAAGGCGAAGGCTGGGCGGAATGGACTGATCCCTGGCCCAAGCCCG
The DNA here is from genome assembly GCA_013032095.1 of Ruegeria atlantica. Classification (GTDB taxonomy): domain Bacteria; phylum Pseudomonadota; class Alphaproteobacteria; order Rhodobacterales; family Rhodobacteraceae; genus Ruegeria; species Ruegeria atlantica_E. The sequence continues at coordinate 11,992 of WQBJ01000005.1, forward strand.
CCTATCTGTTCGCGCTGGTCGCAGGCGATCTGGTCGCCCATCCCGGCCAATTCACCACCATGTCGGGCCGGGATGTGGAACTGAACCTTTGGGTTCGCCCGGGTGACGAGGGTAAATGTGCTTTCGGAATGGAAGCGCTTAAAAAGTCGATGAAATGGGACGAAGACGTCTACGGCCGTGAATACGATCTGGACGTGTTCAACATCGTGGCGGTGGACGATTTCAACATGGGCGCAATGGAGAACAAGGGCCTCAACATCTTTAACTCCTCTGCTGTTCTAGCCAGCCCCGAGACCTCGACTGACGTCAATTTCGAACGGATCGAGGCAATCATCGCGCACGAGTATTTCCACAACTGGACCGGCAACCGCATCACCTGCCGCGACTGGTTTCAGCTGTGCCTGAAAGAGGGGCTGACGGTGTTCCGTGATGCGCAGTTCACCTCTGACATGCGCTCAGCCTCAGTGAAACGTATCCAAGACGCCATCGACCTGCGTGCGCGGCAGTTCCCCGAGGACAATGGACCGTTGTCACACCCAGTCCGGCCTGAGAGCTTTCAGGAAATCAACAACTTCTACACCGCCACAGTTTATGAAAAAGGCGCCGAAGTAATCGGCATGCTCAAGCGGCTGGTCGGAGATGAAGCTTACTCCAAAGCGCTGGATCTGTATTTCGAGCGCCACGACGGGCAAGCTTGCACCATCGAAGACTGGATCAAGGTGTTCGAGGATACGACAGGCCGCGATCTGACCCAATTCAAACGCTGGTACAGCCAGTCTGGCACGCCGCGCGTATCGGTTTCCGAAGTTTGGCAAGACGGCACCTACACCCTAACCCTTTCACAACGTACCGAACCAACCCCCGGCCAACCTGAAAAACTTCCGCAGGTGATCCCGGTGGCCGTCGGTCTGTTGGGACCAAACGGGGATGAGGTGCGTGCGACCAATGTACTGGAGTTGACTGAAGCAGAACAGAGCTTCGAGTTCTCCGATCTTTCCGCCAAACCTGTGGCTTCAATCCTGCGCGATTTCTCGGCTCCGGTCATTCTCGAGCACGATCAGACGGACGCAGAACGCGCGTTCCTGCTGGCCCACGATACCGATCCGTTCAACCGTTCGCAGGCCGGGCGATCTTTGGCGCAAGACACGCTGCTGCGCATGATCCGTGAAGACAAATCGCCCAGCACCGACTATCTGGACGGTATTCTGGCCGTACTGCGCGACGCTGAATTGGATCCGGCTTATCGTTCGTTGATGCTTGGCCTTCCAACGCAATCCGAACTTGCTGCGGCCCTGTTTGACGGCGGCGACACCCCCGATCCTACGGCAATCTGGACCGCGGTCGAGACTCTGCGGCAAGCCACGGCGCAGCATGTTCAGGATCTGCTGCCCAGATTGCACAGCGAAGCGCTGATCGAAGCTCCGTTCAAACCGGACGCTGAGCAGGCGGGCAAACGCGCACTTGGCAGCGCAGCGTTGTCTCTGACATCGCGGCTGGATGGCGGTGCCAAAGCAGCCGAGGAATATGCCTCCGCCGACAACATGACCCTGCAACTGACCGCCCTGTCATGCCTGCTCCGTGCTGGGAAAGGGCAAGCTGAACTGTCCGCCTTCTATGACCAGTGGCGGCATGATCGTCTGGTGATGGACAAGTGGTTTGGTCTGCAAGTCTCGATGTCTTCACCCGAGGCCACAGCGGACACTGCTCGTACCCTGACCGAACACGCTGATTTCAATTGGAAAAACCCGAACAGATTCCGTGCAGTGATGGGGGCACTTGCGATGAACCATGCCGGTTTCCATCGCGCGGACGGGGCCGGTTATGCGCTATTGGCCGATTGGCTGATCCAACTGGATCCTGTGAACCCGCAGACCACGGCGCGGATGTGTTCGGCCTTTCAGACGTGGAAACGCTATGACGCGGACAGGCAGGATCTGATCCGGACACAACTGACCCGGATCGCTGAAACGCCAAATCTGTCTCGAGATACCACGGAAATGGTGTCACGCATTCTCGACGCATGACCCCGTACAGCTATACGCGCCACAATCGGACGCCGCGCACGGTTCTGATACTGGTTTGCGTCTACGCGGCTCTGATCGCGCTAATCATCCTGTTCGATGCAGCTTGGTGGTTGATTGGCTTGCTGGCGCTGGCCACTCTACCCGCGCTTTGGGACATTGCGCGCGGCACCCGCGCTGGGATGTCCCTAGACCATGACGGGATACGGTGGTTTTCGGGCAATCGCGAGGGGCACGTCGCTTTGGCCGATATAGACTACGTTAGGCTAGACACGCGTTGGGACTTTTCTGTGCGCGCGTCGCTGGTGCTGCAGTCTGGCAAGCGGATTCGGTTGCCGGATGAATCCACGCCGCCCCACAGGGATTTGGAAACGGTTCTGGAGCAGGCTGCACTGCGCGTTGAACGTCACCATTTTAACGTTTTTTGAAACTATCCGGCGAAATATGATTCATTGACCCTAAAATGACACTCAATCTCCCATGAAAAGCTTGAGTTTGAGGGGCCTTTGGGTAAAAATTTAAATTAGCCACCTGTTTGTTACGGTTTCGAGTTTTACCATGTTTCGGTTTTTCAGGGCACGTCATGCCCGATCTTCATTGTCCTCTAGTCAATCAACGCAAGAAATGCGCGTGCTGAATTGCCCCGTGAACGCGGCAATGCCTGACAAAGGGCAGCTGAATATTCCACTTGCTGATATCCAGGCTGAAGATTTCGGCGCGCATGAAACCATTGAGCGCGGTCGCAGCCTGGCCAGACAGGATCGCTGGTCAGAACTGTCCCGGCAGATGCGCGAGGCTGATGAAGCGCGCACCTGTACGTCAGATGGTACGCCGGTCGCAGAATTGCTGGCCTTTGGCGCGCGGTCCGACGTTGTTCTGGCGGTTGAGCACGCCCTGACGGACATGAACGCCCTGTGTGAGTACGACGTGCTGAACGGCATTTCCGAGCTTGAAGACGAAATGCGCGCGCATCCGGATGACTCTATGATCGCTTTGGTGGTCGCCTTAGCACATATCGATCTGGCTTGGGCATGGCGAGGAACCGCAACGGACGCAAGATTGCCGCCGCTACACCGGTCGCGCTGCGCGGCACATTTCGACAGGGCAGCGGCGCTTTTGCCGAAGTGCCGTGCCGCCGCTCCGAACAGCCCCATGATCGCGGCAGCGGGCTGCGCCCTGCTGGTTGGTCAGCGGAATACAAACCTACGTGTAGCGGACAAATATGAACGGCTGATCACATTGGACCCGCACAATCAACGCCACATGCGAGCCATGGGCACCCACCTGCTGCCTCGGTATTTCGGAAGCTATGATGAACTCGAGGTTCAAGCGCTGCGCAATGCGGCGCGCACCCAGGATATCTGGGGCGCCGGAGGATATACGTGGGTGCAATTTGATGCCATTGCACTGGACGAAGAGGCCTGCGCACGGCTGGATGTGGAGTACTTTCTGGAAGGTCTGCAAGACATCCTGCGCCGTCGACCAGACCAGCCGACCGTAAACATGCTGTCGGCTTATTGCGCGATCACAATCCAAAACGGATTGGGCTTGAATGAAAACGCCGATCTGGTGCGCGCGCAGATTCATGAAGCAGCCAATTGGCTGATCCGCGACCATTTAACTGAACTACACCCTCTGATCTGGGCTCATGCCGCGAACGGGTTTAACAACAGCGCCCGCGTCAACTCGGCCGAGCGGTTTGCGGCCCGGGGTCAGCGCGATGCGCTGCGCGCCATCAGAGATCTGTTCCGCGAGGAATTGCGCAGCGGCATGGACGTGACCTTCACCCCGTCGGGGCTGCGCCTGTCTCAGCACTGAATTCCCCCTTGCCCCTAGATCGCGCCGGGCCTAATACGCAGGCTTAGACTTCTGCGGAAATGAGGCGCGCCATGCTCGACCTGACATACGAAATGCCCAAACCCAAAACCATTGCCGGGGCCAAGCACGATTGGGAACTGGTGATCGGGATGGAGGTGCACGCTCAGGTCTCATCCAATGCAAAACTGTTCTCGGGCGCGTCGACCCAATTCGGGGCCGAGCCGAATTCGAACGTAGCCTTCGTGGACGCGGCGATGCCGGGGATGCTGCCGGTGATCAACGAGTATTGCGTTGAACAGGCCGTGCGCACCGGGCTGGGTCTGAAAGCGGATATCAACCTGAAATCAGCCTTTGACCGTAAAAACTATTTCTATCCTGACTTGCCGCAAGGTTACCAGATTTCCCAGCTTTATCAGCCTATTGTGGGTGAAGGTGAAGTATTGGTCGAGATGGGTGACGGCACTGCGCGTATGGTACGGATCGAACGCATCCACATGGAGCAGGACGCGGGCAAGTCAATCCACGACATGGACCCTCATATGTCCTTTGTGGACTTGAACCGGACGGGCGTTTGCCTGATGGAGATCGTTTCGCGTCCCGACATCCGTGGTCCAGAAGAGGCCGCCGCTTATATCGCCAAGCTGCGCCAGATCATGCGGTATCTGGGCACCTGCGACGGCAATATGCAGAACGGCAACCTGCGGGCGGACGTGAACGTCTCGATCTGTTTGCCGGGTGCTTATGAGAAGTATCAGGAAACACAGGACTTTTCGCATCTGGGCACGCGCTGCGAGATCAAGAACATGAACTCGATGCGGTTTATCCAGCAGGCGATCGAGGTCGAAGCCCGCCGTCAGATTGCCATTGTCGAAGGTGGTGGCAAGGTCGAGCAGGAAACCCGCCTTTATGATCCGGACAAGGGCGAGACCCGCTCGATGCGGTCAAAGGAGGAAGCGCATGACTATCGCTATTTCCCCGACCCCGACCTGCTGCCGCTGGAAATTGAGCAGGCATGGGTTGACGATATCGCCGCCAACCTGCCTGAACTGCCCGACGACAAGAAGGCGCGCTTCATCAGCGAATTCGGCCTGACCGACTATGACGCTTCGGTGCTGACGGCCGAGGTGGAGTCCGCAGCTTATTTTGAAGAAGTCGCCAAAGGCCGCAGCGGCAAGCTGGCCGCGAATTGGGTTATCAACGAGTTGTTCGGCCGTCTGAAAAAAGAAGATCACGACATCACCGAGTCGCCTGTTTCACCCACGCAGCTGGGCGGCATTATCGACCTGATCTCGTCGGACGCCATCTCGGGCAAGATCGCCAAGGACCTGTTTGAAATCGTCTATACCGAGGGCGGTGATCCGGCGCAGATCGTCGAAGAGCGCGGTATGAAGCAGGTGACCGACACCGGCGCGATCGAGGCCGCTCTGGATGAGATCATTGCTGCTAACCCGGCACAGGTTGAAAAGGCCAAGGTGAACCCGAAACTGGCGGGCTGGTTCGTCGGTCAGGTGATGAAGGCCACCGGCGGCAAGGCCAACCCGAAGGCGGTGAATGAGCTGGTCAGCCAAAAGCTGGGATCGTAATCCGATCCGAGATTGACACGCTGACGGCGGGGTTTGCGCAAAACCCCGCCGTTTTTCTTTTCCGCCTCTTTCCGCGCGATGATGACTTTCCCAAAATCGCCAGCATGTTAGATTGCCGGGAACCGACAACCAGGATAAACCGATGCAGCGCTACGAATACAAAGTTGTCCCCGCCCCGCAAAAAGGCATCAAGGCCAAGGGTGAGAAAACCGCTGAAGGCCGGTTTGCCGCATCGGTCGAACAGGTGCTGAACCAGATGGGCCGGGACGGTTGGGAATACCAGCGCGCTGAACTTCTCCCCAGCGAGGAACGCGCGGGTTTGACCAGTTCGACCGTAAACTGGCGCAATGTTCTGGTCTTCCGGCGGGCGGTTGAGGCCAGCGTAACACCAGATCCGGACGAAGTGTTCGAGGACGCGGCACAGGCGCGCCCGATTGCAGGTCCGGATACGGTTGTCGCACCTGCACCGATTTCTGAGGAAGTCAAAGATCCACCGCTTTCTTTGAAAGGCAATGAAGTCAAAGCGGAGCCGCTGATAATTGGCGCTCAGGACAAAACCTGACCCTCAGAAACCAACGCATAGCCTTCACAGGATGGCGCACGGTCATTGACAGCAGGATTTACCCTCTTGCTTTGGAGGGCATGGCGCTGTGCCAAAAGAACAGTACACACAGCAATCGCCCTCCAAAGGCTTTAGAAGCTCATTGCACGACTTGCATTCGTAAAACCACTGACACGCGTCCGTAGGCATCATTTCAGATTCAACGTGTCCGCACAGTGGGCATGTCAATGTGGTTTCGAGTGTGATGTCGGCCATCTGAATAGTCCTTTTTCATCCTCGGCCCTCAGCGAAATTCCATTGGCGAGCAGAATTCAGACTCCGATATCCAGCGCCAAGGCGTGAATGCGCGGAACGATATCGCCCAGCGCCTTATGCACCGCGCGGTGACAGGCGACGCGGGACTTTCCTTTAAACGCGCTGGCGCGGATGCGGACGTTGAAATGGCTTTCACCACCCTCCTGATACCCGGCGTGCCCGCGGTGACTTTCGCTGTCGTCGACAACTTCAAGCTCGCGCGGGTCAAACGCTGCCTGCAGGAGGGTTCGGATTTCATCGGCAACAGTCATTTTTTCGCTCAGCGGTAAAAATTTTACCGCCTCCCCTCTTCTACTTTCGGCTGCTTAGACTAAACTGCTGCCTCCGAGTCGAAAAGATGTGTTCGTAAGGATCAGAGCATGACGAAATCAGACCCCTTTGGATTCGATATGTCCGTTTCCAGCGCCAAGAAAAAGAACCCGCGCGGGCGTCGGGGTATGTCCGGCGCGTCTGAAACCTCGACGCGTATCTGCGATCACGAGGGATGCAACGAACCCGGCAAGTTCCGTGCACCCAAAGCACCTGATGTACTGGATGACTTTTTCTGGTTCTGCCAGCAGCACGTCCGCGAATACAACAACAAGTGGAACTTCTTCGACGGCACCACCGAAGCCGAGCTGAACGCGCAGCGCTCCAAGGACAAAGTGTGGGAGCGAGAGACCAAACCCATGGGCGACCCCGAGGCGCGCGCCTGGGCTCGTCTGGGCATCGAAGACCCGCATCAGGTGCTTGGCGCGAACAGCACACAGAACAAGGGCCGCACCTCAGGCGGCGGCGGTCGTCGCCTGCCCCCTACCGAACGCCGCGCGATTGAGATTCTGGAGGCCAACGACAGCTGGACCAAAGCCGAGGTGCGCAAGGCCTACAAGAAGCTGATCAAGGTCTTGCACCCGGACATGAACGGCGGCGACCGCTCGCAGGAAGAGCAGTTGCAAGAGGTCGTCTGGGCTTGGGATCAGATCAAGGACAGCCGGAACTTCAAATAAACTCCGCGCTACTCTGAGAACATGCCCCGTAGCGCCTGCGCTTCAGGGCGTTTCAGGCAGCGCAGTCTGGTGCTCTGTGTTGCCACTCCTTCGGTCAATTCCGGGAAAAGCGCGTGGAGTTCTTCTACGTCTTTCTTACCAAAAGAACTTGAGACCCTGTCACCAAGATACAGACTTTCACTACGCAATCCATGTGAGGTCAGAATGGTGTGTCGTTCACAAGCTATATGAAAGTACGTCACAGGGCCATCCATCTGCACCTGACGGATTGTGTCATCATTTACGAGATGGATCGCGGCAGAGAAAACCATCGGCTCGCCAAACAGCAACTCCGCCCGCCAACCTTCAATCACGATCCGATGCTGCGGCGACACGTACAGGTCACGATTTGGCAGGCCTTTGCCCAGCGCGTCGCGTTTGATAAGTACAGGCCGGTACTTTGGCTGGAGGTGCAAAGTCTGCGCGCCGAGTGTCCGCTTGCCGATCCAAATTATCGGCAGTGTTTGGCCGTTGGACACGCAAACCCTATCGCCAACACTCAGGTCTTCAACGGGTCGCGGGCCTGTCTCGGTTTCGATAAGCGTACCAGCTACAAAACACGGTGGATTATCCGGGTTGAGATCGCCCTCGGTAATTTTCCAGTTGCCTGTAGACATCGAGCCTGTGGGGTTGTCGGTATCCCAAGCGTAAATCTGCCCGTTGATCTCAATGAATTCACCGGATTCGCCCGCCCCATCCCTGAAACCTTGCCCAAGGTACTCATAGGGCTGAAACGTAAGACCTCCGTCAAATGAGATCGTATTTCCTTCAACGATTGCTGGCTGTGTTGTGTTCTGAACGACCAAGTTGCCCGGACCGGTTGTGTGCACGTTATGGAGAAGAACATCAAATGCCATCGTGACCACCCTCTGAGCGAACTACGGCCAAAAAAGGTGCAGCATTTCGTGAGAATGCAGTGAACATGTCCCCACGGCTGGTTCTGCTATTCATTAACTCTCGCACACAAAAACTCTCAGACAGATCCGTTTCAGGCACCCTACAAAATTGCGAATTAACCCAAATTTAACATTTTTGTTTTCTCATCTAAGAATTCAAAAAAAATTTGCTCGTAACGCGCTTAAGATTACTTTGCCTGCGCTCGTTCTGCGGCTGTTCACTAAACTTGTTACAAATACCCGTTACGGCTTGTCACATGGGCCGAACCATCGCCCCATATCAGATAGTAACCTGCCCCGAGCGGAACGCGATATGTAACACGTCCTTTACCCTGTACACACGATTGCTTTGTTATCAGCCCTGTTGCTGAGCAGCTATCTAACTCTGAACCTGCGCCTGCCCCAACTTTGCCTGTGGCCCAGCGCCTGCGGCTGACGGCATCACACGGCCTTTGCTCTATTCCGGCTGTTTTGCGGGGGCACGGTTGTCTTCGCGCTGTCCGCGGTTTGAATGAACGGCTGGGGCCACTGGATGCGGTATGCAATCTGCATGCCGGTCATGCTTTATTCTTTTGGGATAATCGTTTCCCGGGCATCGACAACACCTATTGTGAAAGCGATGGGCTGATAACAAGTGGGATGAACGCCTATTCGCGCAACCCGCAATGCGTAACCTCGGTTCTCGCCACGGTAGGGTTGGGCATTGCGAGTGGATCGTTGGTAACGTTGGGCCTCGCTGCGACCCTGTTCGTGATTTACTTCCTGTTTGCTCTCGACGAGGAACGCTGACTGTTGCAGGCTATGGCCGGGCGCTTCAAGACTACATGCAATCCACCCCATGCTTTTTGATGAACGACGCCTGATACGGGTGCGCGATGCGCTTCTTGACTGATCAGCGCGCGAGCCGATAAGGCCAGTTTCAAAGAAAGACTTGCCGACTTTACGGCGCGCGCGGCTTTCCCTTGCCCTTGCCCGCAATATGTTGCACCACACACGGGTTCAGACCCGGCAATACGGGCCAAAGGATAAGGACAAGACGAATGGCTGACGGATCGATTGATATCAACGCAAAACCCACCGAAGAGATCTCGGTCCGTGACGTGTTCGGTATTGATACCGACATGAGCGTCAAAGGCTTTGCCGAAGCCAGTGATCGCGTGCCGGCCATCGACCACACCTACAAGTTTGACCCTGAAACCACGTTGGCGATTCTGGCAGGCTTTGCCCATAACCGCCGCGTAATGATTCAGGGTTATCACGGCACTGGTAAGTCGACCCATATTGAACAGGTCGCTGCCCGTTTGAACTGGCCCGCTGTACGTGTGAACCTGGATAGCCACATCAGCCGGATCGACCTGATCGGTAAGGACGCAATCAAACTGCGTGACGGCAAGCAGGTCACTGAGTTCCACGAAGGCATCCTGCCCTGGGCTCTGCGCAACCCTGTCGCAATCGTGTTCGACGAGTACGACGCGGGCCGCGCAGATGTGATGTTCGTGATTCAGCGCGTGCTGGAGCACGACGGCAAGCTCACCCTGCTGGACCAGAATGAGATCATCACGCCAAACCCGAACTTCCGCCTGTTTGCGACTGCCAACACCGTCGGTTTGGGCGACACCACTGGCCTCTACCACGGCACGCAGCAGATCAACCAAGCGCAGATGGACCGCTGGTCGCTGGTGTCGACGCTGAACTACCTCAGCCATGACGCCGAGACGATGATCGTGCTGTCGAAGGCACCGCACTATAATACCGAAAAGGGCCGCAAGACCGTCAGCCAAATGGTCACCGTAGCCGATCTGACCCGAACCGCCTTCATGAACGGCGATCTGTCCACCGTGATGAGCCCGCGAACCGTGATCAACTGGGCCCAGAACGCTGAAATTTTCCGCGATGTAGGCTATGCCTTCCGCCTGTCCTTCCTGAACAAATGTGACGAGCTGGAACGCCAGACCGTGGCCGAGTTCTATCAGCGTTGCTTTGATGAGGAACTGCCGGAAAGCGCGGCAAGCGCAAGTTTGGGGTGAAAACTCTCTTTGTCATAGCTTCCATTTGGGTCACTCTTGATTCAGTTTGGCTTTTTGACAAAGTAGGATGGAAGAAGACATCACCGGCGGACATGACAGCGTCTCAATATGTCCACCTGACACGGCTGCGCTGGGAGTACCTTACACTCTTTATTGCAGCAATGATCTGGAGCACGTTCATTGTCTAAACCAAACGACAACCCCGCTGATCCGTTCAAGAAAGCTTTGGCCGAAGCCACCAAAGTGATGGCCGATGATCCCGAACTGAACGTTTCCTACACGGTAGATCCGTCGGGCTTGTCGGGCGAGTCCATGAGGTTGCCTCAGGTTTCGCGGCGGATGACCCGTGAAGAGGTTTTGCTGGCGCGGGGAACGGCTGATGCCCTTGCTTTGCAACGCAAGTACCATGATGACGCGACACACGCGCGCTACGCTCCTCCGGGCGACATGGCGCGCGATTTGTATGAAGCGATGGAGGTCGCCCGCTGCGAGGCGATGGGTGCGCGGGATATGCCGGGCACGGCCTCGAATATCGACGTCAAGATCGGGCACGAGGCGCTGCGACGTGGGTATGACCAGTGCAAGCAGCCAGCAGATGCACCTCTGTCGGTTGCTGCGGGCTATTTGATCCGTCATCTGGCGACAGGGCGCGATTTGCCGCCTGCGGCAGAGAACATCATGAACCTGTGGCGTGGGTTTATCGAAGAACAGGCTGGCGGAACGCTGGAAAACCTCGATGAAATCCTCTCGGATCAGGCAGAATTCGCCAAGTTTGCGCGCCAGATGATCAAGGATCTGGGCTATGGCGATCAGCTGGGCGATGACCCGGATGAGCTTGACGACGAGCAGGAAGATCAGGCTGAAGAAAACGCCGAAGAGCAGCAGGATCCCGACAGCACCGGTCAGGACGATCAGGACGAACAGGACGCCGACGCTACACCTGAGCAAACTCAGGAAGAGCAGCAGGATCAGTCTCAGGCTCAGGTTTCAATGGACGATATGTCCGAAGAAGAGCTGACGGATGAGGCCGAGATGCCGGATGGCGAGGCCCCGATGGAACCGCCTGCCCCGCCGCCGGCCTCTGAAGCCGACCCGGATTACAAGGTTTACCTGAACAGTTTCGACGAAGAGATCGCGGCCGAAGACTTGGCGGAAGCCGCCGAACTGGAACGGCTGCGCGCCTATCTGGATCAACAGCTGGACCAGTTGAAAGGTGCCGTCAGCCGCCTCGCCAACAAACTTCAACGCCGATTGCAGGCACAACAGAACCGCAGCTGGGAGTTCGACCGTGAGGAAGGGATTCTGGACGCTGGCCGTTTGGCCCGTGTTGTGGCAAACCCGACCACTCCGCTGAGCTTCAAGGTCGAGAAAGACACCGAGTTCCGAGATACGGTGGTGACCCTTCTGCTGGACAATTCTGGATCGATGCGCGGCCGACCGATCTCGATTGCAGCGGTCTGCGCCGATGTTCTGGCGCGGACGCTCGAACGCTGCAATGTTAAGGTTGAGATTCTGGGCTTTACCACCCGGGCGTGGAAAGGCGGTCAGGCGCGTGAGGCTTGGTTGAATGATGGCCGCCCGCAACAGCCGGGGCGCCTGAACGATCTGCGCCACATCATCTATAAGGGCGCGGATGCGCCATGGCGGCGGGCGCGGGCCAATCTGGGCCTGATGATGAAAGAGGGGCTGCTGAAGGAAAACATCGACGGTGAGGCACTGGAGTGGGCGCACCGTCGGATGCTGGCACGGCGCGAGCAGCGCAAGATCCTGATGGTGATTTCCGATGGCGCGCCAGTCGACGATTCAACGCTCAGCGTCAACCCAGCGAACTATCTGGAAAAACACCTTCGCGATGTGATTGCGATGGTGGAAAAGCGCAAGATGGTGGAACTGTTGGCCATTGGTATCGGCCACGATGTGACCCGTTACTACGACCGCGCGGTGACGATCACCGATGTCGAACAGTTGGCTGGCGCGATGACCGAGCAACTGGCAGCTCTATTCGACAGTGACCCCCGTGCGCGAGCGCGGGTGATGGGGATGAAAAAGGCCAGCTAAAGCTGGCCTTGCCTCCAGCGGGAGTATTTTCCAAAAGATGAAGGGGCGAAGCCCAACTTGGGAAAGGTATGTGATGTTTCAGTCCTTTGAGGTGACGGCGCGCCCGGAACAGGGGCCGCCAAGGCTGGCTGCCCTGCGGGGCGTCATGGCAAGCGAAGGATTGGATGGCTTCCTGATCCCTCGCGCGGATGCCCATCAGGGCGAATACGTGGCACCGCGGGATGAGCGGTTGGCATGGTTGACGGGATTTACCGGCTCGGCAGGTTTTTGTGCGGTATTGACTGATGTGGCCGGTGTGTTCGTCGATGGACGCTATCGAACACAGGTCAAGGCTCAGGTCGCGACCGAATTTACTCCCGTACCGTGGCCCGAAGTCAGCCTGGGCACTTGGCTGAAGGAACAACTGCCTAACGGCGGCAAGATCGGCTTTGACCCTTGGTTGCACGCTGCAGGTCAGATCACGAGCGCACAAAAAAACCTCGCAGACTGCGGAATTCAGTTGGTGCGCTGCGAAAACCTTGTTGATCGGGTATGGGAGGATCAGCCAGCCCCTCCGACGAACCCGATCAAGTCGCATCCGATTGAATTTGCAGGTGAAACTGCTGACAGCAAGATTTCGCGCCTAGCCGAGGGTCTACGTGAGGCAGGGTGTTCAGCAGCCGTGATTACCCTGCCGGATTCGATCATGTGGCTGCTGAACATTCGTGGTTCGGACATAGGGTACAACCCGGTGGCGCATGGGTTTGCCATTCTACACGCCGACGGCCGAATCGATCTGTTCATGGCCAAGGAAAAGCTGACCGTGAACTTGGGAAATCTGGTTTCTCTTTATGAACCGGGGTCTTTTCTAGACGCCGTCGCAGCGGTGGAAGGGAAAGTTCAGGTCGACCTTGGAACACTGCCCCAGGCGGTTGCGGATGTGCTGTCGGACCGGATGGTCGATGGCGGGGACCCTTGCGCTCTGCCCAAGGCCTGTAAGAACCAAGCAGAAATCGCTGGCAGCGCCGAGGCGCATCTGCGAGACGCCGTAGCCGTTGTGGAAACGCTTTGCTGGCTGGATGCACAAGCCCCTGGCACTCTGACCGAGACGCAGGTGGTCACCCGGCTTGAGGAGAACCGCCGCAAGGATAACGCGCTGCAGGATATCTCATTCGACACCATCGCTGGCACTGGCCCGAACGGCGCGATCATGCATTACCGCGTGACCGAAGAGACCGACAGCATCCTGGAAGATGGGCACATTTTGGTCTTGGATAGCGGTGGACAGTACTTGGACGGTACCACTGACATTACGCGTACCATTGCCATCGGCGACGTGGGGGATGAGGAAAAAGCCTGTTTCACCCGGGTTTTGAAAGGCATGATCAACATGTCCATGCTGCGCTGGCCGGTCGGGCTGGCTGGGCGTGACATCGAAGGGGTAGCGCGGGCACCGCTTTGGGCCGCAGGGCAGGATTTCAACCACGGCGTCGGGCACGGTGTTGGCGCATACCTAAGCGTTCACGAAGGCCCCCAGCGCCTTTCCAAAACCAGTCATGTGCCCTTACAGCCCGGCATGATCCTGTCCAACGAACCGGGATATTACCGCGAGGGTGCCTTTGGCATCCGCATCGAGAACCTCGTGGTTGTACAAGATGCCCCGGCCCTTCCCGGTGGTGACGACGAACGCGCCATGCTGAACTGGCGCACGCTGACCTATGTTCCGATTGATCGGCGTCTGATCTTGGTCGAGATGCTGACGTCGGCAGAACGTGATTGGTTGAATAACTACCATCGCGACGTTACGGAAAAAATCAGGCCAAGGCTGGGCGATGACGCACAACTGTGGTTGGATGCCGCAACCGCTCCGATCTGACACCGATCTGTTACATATACCGGGCAGAGGAGAGGCTCAAAGAAGACGAGGTAAGAAAAATGACTGAGATCACGATCCGCAAGGCTCCGGGTAAATGGAGCGTCCGTTCAGGCGGCGCCGTACTGGGCGAAAGCAATGACGCGCTGGAGTTGGCCGAGGGCGATCTGCCCCCCGTGATCTATTTCCCCCGTTCAGACATTGCCATGGCATTTCTAGACTCAAGCGACAAGGTCACCCATTGCCCTCATAAAGGGGACGCTACGCACTTCTCGATCGTCAATAAGTCGTCGGTGACTGAAAACGCTGCGTGGAGCTACGAAAATCCGGTCGCCGCTATGGCCGAGATCAAAGGCTACGTGGCGTTCTATCCAGTGGAGTCAGTTAAGGTTGAGCAAATCTAGGCCCTTGCCTCAACCGACATTGATTTTCTGACAACCGTTGTTCCGAAGGTTCGTAGCCACGGCGGTGATTTGGTGTGCAACCCGAGCGGTGAAAGAGGGTCTACAATTTGCCGCCGCTGGCTTCAAATATGAGTTTTGTCGGGCAGCGGCGTGAAAGCTATGAATGCTCCTCAGCCGCCGTCGCTGCCAGCGCTCGGTTATACGCTTTGAGCGCATCAATGTGAAATAAAGCACCGACCGGAGTTTCATTGCCTTCCCTGTCTATCACCACGACCGGGATGCACGATATCTCATCATGATCGAAATAGGGCATCGCAGCCTCCAGCGTGGCGCTGGCCTGCACGCAGAGACCTTGTTCGATCAGTTCATTTGCCTGCTCTCTTGTGATCGACCGCGCATCTCCGATGGGCCGCATCACTGCCCCGGCGCGCAACATTGCGAGCAAGTAAGCTTGCGGCCCTGCCGCCAGATGCACATTGCGTCGTTCCAGCTGAGTCAGAAAGAAAGACCGATCCACCAGGCGCGAGGACAGCGCCGTGGACATTGAAACAGAGACCATCACCGCGATACCGATCTGCCAATCTCCGGTCAGTTCGAAAACGATCATGGTGGTGGAGATCGGTGCGCCCAAGACGGCGGCGGCCACGGCGCCCATACCGGCAAAGGCATAGAGCGTATGCGTGCCCGACACATCTGGCAGCAGTCCAGTTGCGATGAGGCCGAAAGCCAGCCCGGTCAACGCTCCTATCATAAGCGAGGGTGAAAACACCCCGCCACCCATGCGCCCCCCCATGGTAATAGCAAGGGCCACTGTCTTGATCACCGCAAACAGAATTGCAACGGTTAGCGTAAGGTCGCCGGCCAAGGCACGGATGGTCGTTTCATATCCAACGCCGATAATATGCGGGAACCAGATCGCCATCAGGCCCAGCATCGCCCCGGACACCGCCGGGCGCAGCCAGCGTGGCAGGGACAATCGGTTTTGGATATGAGAACCAATATCCTCGGCAAAGAAAATCGAACGCATCAGCAGCAGAGAGACTAGTCCGCATATCAGGCCGAGGATCAGAAACGCGGGAAGTTCGACATAGAATTGGAGTGACCCAGGGGTTTCCAGAACAAACTCCGTCACATCGCCATATTCCAGCCGGTTGATCACCGTCCCCGCGACCGAAGCGATAACGATGGGGGCAAAGGCGTGCACGGCAAAGTGGCGCAAAACGACCTCAAGCGCGAACAGTGCGCCCGCGATGGGTGAGTTGAAGCTGGCGGACACAGCTGCCGCCACGGCACACCCCAATAGATCGCGCCCCGTAATACCATCCGCATGGATGCGGTCGCTGACCCAGGTCGAGATTACACCGGCCATATGCACCACCGGGCCCTCTCGCCCACTCGATCCACCAGTGCTGAGTGTGATCAGCGAAGCGAAGAACGAGGCAATCCCTGCCTTCCCCTCGACCCGGCCATTCGTCAAAGCGGCACCTTCGATAACGTCCGCAACTGAGCGTACACGCCCGTCATCGGTAAATTTGTGCAAGATAATACCAACGACGAGACCACCAATGATCGGTGTTATCAGGATCAGGAACCATGGTAGTTTTTCAGCGTGGCTGTGCAGCAGCAGGATGTCATCAGTATCGTAGACATAAGCTTGCAGCCCGCTGATCGCCTTGCGAAACCCCAACGCCATGAAGCCCGCCGCGATTCCGATGGCCAGCGCGATGAACCAGAATTGAATCTGGCTGGGTCCACGCCGTAACATCACCCGCCACGCATCCTTCATCGCGGCCAGAGCCTGATTGAGTTGGTTGCGCAAAACAGTGCGGGTCGATTGGGTCATTGGCCCTCGGGGATCAATACATAACCCTTAGTAAGCCACGGAGCGCCCTTATAAAAGTGGGATCGCGACGGATTACGAACTGGAAAGCGGCAGAATGGCGTCAGGCATCTAACAGGGCACGTGCAGCGGCGCGGGCTTCGTCGGTGATTGTATCGCCTGCGACCATGCGGGCGATTTCGTCTACCCGGTCGGGATCGGCCAGCGGAATCACCGTCGACAGCGTCTGCCCGTCATTCACCTGTTTTTGCACCCTCCAGTGGTGCGCTGCACGAGCAGCGACCTGCGGTGAATGCGTGACCACCAGAACCTGTCCGCCCTGCGCCAGCGACGCGAGACGGCGACCCACCGCATCGGCAGTGGCTCCACCGACGCCCCGGTCGATCTCGTCGAAAATCATGGTACGAGCGCTATCATCACCGGTCAGACAGACCTTGAGCGCCAGCAGGAAGCGGCTTAGCTCGCCGCCCGAGGCGATCTTGTTCAGCGGCCCGGACGGTGCGCCGGGGTTGGTAGCAACGGTGAAAGCAACCGCATCCGTACCTTCTGGGCCAGCATCTGCGGCAGTGATTTCAGTGTGAAACACCGCACGTTCCATTTTCAGCGGTGCGAGTTCGGCCATTACGGCCGCGTCCAGTTGTCCGGCCGCCTGCTGGCGCGCGGCGCTGAGTGCAGCGGCGGCCTTATCATAGGCAACCTGAGCGGCGTCGACCGCTGCACGTTGGTCAGCCAGGTCGGCGTCCCCCGCGTCCAACCGGTTCAAACGGTCGCGCAGCGTGTCGGCAAAAGCCCCAAGATCGTCCGGGGCCACATCATGCTTGCGCGCTAGGGCACGAATGGCGAATAGGCGCTCCTCAGCGGCCTCAAGCTCCGCCGGGTTAAAATCCAGCGCCTGAAGGCATTCATTTACACCGTCCTGCGCCTCACCTAATTCGATCAAAGCACGACCGAGCGCGGCGATCGGATTCTCAAGTTTTCCACCTGCATTGTGAGAGACACCTTCCAACCAACGCACGGCGTCGGACATTGCGCCTTCGGCCCCCTCGCCGCCTAGCAACTCAAAGGCACGTGCCACATCGTCCCGGATGCGTTCTGCCCCTTGCATCATCCTGCGGCGGGCGTCGAGTTCCGCGTCCTCACCCGGCTGTGGGTCCAGCTTGTCAAGTTCGGCTACGGCATGACGCAGGAATTCCTCCTCGGCCCGCATCGCCGCAAGAGTCGCCTCCGTCTCGGCCAGAGCCTTGCGCACGCGGGACATTTCGGCCCATGCAGCACGCACGGTGGAAAGGTGCTCCCCCGCCCCAGCGTAGTCATCAAGCATGGCACGGTGGCCGCGCGGATTTAGCAATCCGCGATCATCGTGCTGGCCGTGTAATTCGATTAGCGTCTCGGACAGAGCTCGCAGCACCTCACCGGAACAGCGGCGGTCATTCACCCAAGCCGTTTTGCGCCCTTCAGCCGTATTTATCCGGCGCAGGATCAGTTCCTCGCCACCCGGCAGACCGGCCTCCGCCAGAACTGCGTGGGCGGGGTGATCGGGATCCAGTTCAAACTCGGCGACTACCTCACCCTGCGCTGCCCCCTGGCGGACCAGTTCAGCCCGCCCACGCCAGCCCAGTACAAAACCCAGTGAATCCAGCAGGATCGACTTGCCCGCGCCGGTTTCGCCGGTCAACGCATTCAGGCCCGGCTGAAATGTCAATTCCAGCCGATCAATGATCAGCATGTCGCGGATATCAAGGGCACGCAGCATCGGGTCTTAGCGTCCCACGCCTTTAGTCATGGCGATTACAACCATTCACCTTTGACCGTCTGGCGGTAGATCTGGCTGAGCCAGTTATTGCCCCGGCTCTTAAGCTCCAACCCACGTGAGGTCAGCAGCTTATAACCCGCATCGTACCACTCGGACGATTGGTAATTATAGCCGAGAATGGCGCCAGCCGACTGCGCTTCATCCACCAACCCCAGAGACAGATAGGCCTCGATCAGACGATAGAGCGCCTCAGCCGTGTGCGAGGTGGTCTGGAAATCCTCAACCACCACGCGGAAGCGGTTGATGGCCGCAGTGTAATGGTCCTGACGCAAGTAATAGCGTCCGATCTCCATTTCTTTACCAGCCAGATGGTCAAACGCCAGATCGAACTTCAGCACAGCCGAGGTCGCGTATTCACTGTCGGGATAGACCTCAATCACCGTGCGCAGCGATTGTAGCGCCTGAAAGGTTAGACCCTGGTCGCGTCCGACCTCATCAATCTGGTCATAATAGCTGAGTGCCAGAAGGTATTGCGCATAGGCCGCGTCTTCGTCAGTTGGGTAGAAGTCGATATAGCGTTGCGCGGCGGCCCGGCTTTCTTCGTAATTCTTGTCGGTGTGGAACGAGAACGCCTGCATGATCAGCGCACGTTTTGCCCAGTCGGAATAGGGGTATAGACGCTCAACTTCCGAGAAATACCACGCCGCATCATCCGAACGATTTTGCGACAGTTCGTATTCACCGCGCGTGTAAATCTGTTCCGGGGTAAACCCTTCCAGGTTCTGATTGCGGTCTGCGCCTTTGTCGCCGCATGCCGTCAAAACTGCTGCCAGAAGAATCGCGCCTGCGAATCTGACTGCCGCTTTGGTGCCAACCATTCCGCCTATCCTTGTCGTCTTGCTTAGCGGGGCAAACCCCCGGATTGGCCCTTGGTCTAGCATATATAATTCCGGGGCAAAACGCCTTAGTAAGCCCACTAGCGGAATTGTCGACCGAGTTGATCTACTTAAGCAACTTCGGGGATTTCGTTCCAGACAAGACCCTGCCCCGGCAACCGCGCGGCCATTTCGGGGGTGCACAGAACCGGACGCACGGCGCCAGGTGTTTCAAACAGCTTACGCAGCAGCGTGTTGGTCATCGCGTGGCCCGATTTGTCACCGGTGAAGTGACCAAGAATTGGACCACCTGCCAAATACAGGTCACCCAAGGCATCCAACATCTTGTGACGAACAGCTTCATCCGCATGGCGGAACCCGCCCGGAGTCAGAACTTCGTCGCCTTGAACAACGACCGCGTTTTCCAACGTGCCACCCAAGGCCAAACCGTTTTCGCGCATCGCTTCAACATCGGTGCGACGGCAGAACGTGCGGCAATCGCTGAGTTCACGCGCAAACGAGCCATTGCGCATATCAAGAGTCTTGGTCTGCGTCCCGATGGCGCTGTCTTCAAAGTCGATGTGGAAGTCGATGATCAGCCCATCCGCCGGTGCGATTGACGCGCTGGCCCCTTCGCGCGAGGCGGTCACGCGCTTAAGCACTTCAAACGCCAGAACCGGGCTTGCCTGGCGGCGAACGCCTCTCGCCATAATGCCACGCACGAAGTCAATCGACGAACCGTCCATGATCGGAACTTCTGGGCCGTCGATCTCGATCAGCGCGTTGTGCACGCCGCATCCTGCAAGGGCGGCCATGATATGCTCGACCGTCGACACCGATACGTTTGCATCATTAACCAGACGGGTGCAAAGCGGGGTGCGCTCCACAACATCATAGATCGCGGGAATCAACGCATTGCCTAGCTCGATATCCGTCCGTTTGAACCAGATGCCGTGACCCGCAGCCGCCGGTTTCAGGATCATTGTCGCAGGCTTACCGCTGTGCAGCCCGACGCCTTTAAACGTGATCGGAGATTTGAGCGTATGTTGCAAGGTGAACCTCGGTGAGTGGTGTCCGGCCTATACGGTCCGTGTTGGACACTCAGTTAAGGAAGCAAGCGTCAAGGCTCAACTCACTCTTTGCAACTGAATGAAACATGAATGTAACAGATCGGCAAAAGCCTGCTTACAATCAGTTAAAGCCAAGTAATTAAAAAGAAAAGGGCCGCCAGATGGCGACCCTAAATCGCTAATTTGTTACCGCGATCAGTTAGCCTGACGACGCAGAAAGGCGGGAATTTCGATCCGATCCTGCTCAGGGTCAGCCTCATCATGCGCAGGTGCCGTAGCGTCAGCTTGGCGCATTGGAGGCTGCTGACGAACCGGCTGAGCCGGAGTATCGGCGGCATGACCGGTCATGCGATCAATCAGGCGGTTAAAACCGAAACGTGGGCGATCCTGCGCATCAGCATGCGGAGCAGGAGCCGGTTGCGGAGCCTGCGGACGGGGCGCGGCATGGCCGCGTTCGGACGCAGGAACGTTCTGTACAGCTGCTTGCAGCCGCTGAAGCGCCTCCGGTGAAGGTGTACCCGCAGCAGGCTGAGGTTGCGGCGCAACAAAGCTTTCCGGAGAGGGCTCGACAGGCTCGGGTGTAGGCTCAAACTCGGCGACGCGCGGCTGATAGGCTGGCGGTGGCAGGCCATCGTCATCCTGTTCAACTCGTCGTTGGAACTGCGCCGGTTCTTCTGCCGTTTCGAACAGCGAAGGCTCACGATTTTCCTCGATCTGGGGGGTCGGTGAAACCTCTTCAGCCGCGACAGCGGGGGTCTCATCCAGCTGCGGCTCTTCTGCGGAAACGGTGCGTGTCAGTGGAGCCGACATGGTGCGGCGCGCAACAGGGACATCTTCGCTCTTTTCGCTGGCATCGATTCCTGTGGCAACAACCGAAACGCGCATACCACCTTCCATCGCGGTGTCCAGGGTCGAACCAACGATGATGTTGGCTTCGGGGTCCACTTCCTCGCGGATGCGATTGGCGGCCTCGTCCAGTTCGAACAAGGTCAGATCGTGCGAGCCAGTGATGTTGATCAGCACGCCCTTTGCACCCTTGAGGCTGATTTCGTCCAGCAGCGGGTTGGCAATGGCCTTCTCGGCCGCCTGAACTGCACGGTCTTCGCCAGTGGCCTCGCCTGTGCCCATCATCGCCTTGCCCATCTCGTCCATTACGGCGCGAACGTCAGCAAAGTCGAGATTGATCAGGCCAGGACGAACCATCAAGTCAGTCACACCCTTAACACCCTGATACAGAACGTCATCCGCCATCGAGAACGCCTCGGTGAAGGTGGTTTTTTCATTGGCTAGACGGAACAGGTTCTGGTTCGGAATGATGATCAGCGTGTCGACAACTTTTTGAAGCGCATCAACACCATCTTCGGCCTGACGCATCCGCTTGGCACCTTCAAACTGGAAGGGCTTGGTCACGACACCGACGGTCAGCACACCCAGCTCACGAGCGGCTTGCGCGATGATCGGAGCAGCGCCCGTGCCGGTGCCACCGCCCATACCGGCGGTGATGAAGCACATATGCGCGCCAGCCAGGTGATCGACAATCTGTTCGATGCTTTCTTCGGCAGCTGCGGCACCAACGGTCGGACGGGCCCCTGCCCCCAGACCTTCGGTGACTTTCACGCCCAGCTGTACCCGCGCCGAAGATTGGCTTTGCTGTAGTGCCTGCGCGTCGGTGTTGGCGACCACAAAATCGACGCCATCCAGCTGTTTCTCAATCATGTTGTTGACAGCGTTGCCGCCTGCACCGCCAACGCCAAATACTGTAATCCGAGGCTTCAGTTCGTCGTGCCCGGGCATCGAAAGATTCAATGTCATGCTCTGTCCGCCTGTTTTATTGACCCGCCAAAGCGGTGTTTTTCTTACCTATCCGCTTACAATCCTACCGCTCGAAACCTAAAAGGTCACGCCAAAAATGGTCGGATTCCACAAAATATGGAGGAATTAAGGCAGTCGCTGACAGTATTTTGCATTGATAGCGACATGTTGCGGAAAGAACTCAATCCACCACAATTGGCGCGACGCATGCGCCGCAGCTGACATGCTTGTCACTTGAGGATTCCACCATTTCAAAATGCGGAAAACTGCTCAGGTCCTGCCGCGAGGCCTCTGACGGGCCTTGTGGATATCTTGATGGAAACCGCAGCCGGCTGCAACCCATTTCTTTAGCTAATTGGGGCACTTGGGCAGTTTAAGCCGTCTTCGGTGATACTTCGAACTTCCTGAATTTCACGCCGATTGAAACTGGCTAATCGCACCATCAGTCGACCTTCGTGCTCGAAGGTCCACCAGCATACTGGTACGCCATCCGGATCATCGTCGTACAAAAAGCAGATTTGACCGTCCGGAGTTGTGATCTGTCCGTATACACAGCCCCGTCCTTCCATCCGCCAGACCGAGAGCGTGGGGCTAAGAAATTCCTCAGTGCCCACGAGAATCCCGCTGGGATAGTCATGGAACATGACCGTCTTGCCCTGAACGGCGTCGAGAAAAGCTTCGGGTGTAATCCGGGTTTGGGCATCAACGGCAAGTGGGGCTAAGGCGGCAATCGCCCCAAGCCCAATCGCCTTACCAATTGTCACGGAACCAGCGCATCGCACGCTTGAAAGGCCGCGCGGCGTAGGTGTCGACCGGGATTTCGAAATCCCACCATTCGTCCTGCGGATGCGCCGCGAACAAGCTGAGACCGACCGCGGACGAGAAGCCAGGCCCTGTCGCAGATTGCGGCAGGCCATGCACGCGCAGCGGGCGACCCAGACGGACGCGTTGACCTAGAATGCGGGTAGCAAGGCCATCCAGCCCCATGATCTGACTACCGCCTCCGGTCAGCACGATCTGCTGGCTGGGCATATGCTCAAACCCCGCAGCATCCAGGCGGACGCGCACTTCTTCCAGAATCTCTTCGACGCGGGGGCGCATGATGCCGATCAATTCGGCGCGGCTCACAGTGCGGCGGTCGTGTTCCCAATCGCCGGTATCGCCCCCTATATCAATCAGATCGCGATCATCCGCACCGGTTGCGTGAACCCCACCGTTGAAGGTCTTGATCCGTTCAGCCACCGAGGCCGGAACGCCCAGCCCCATCGAGATATCGGCGGTCACGTGATCGCCGCCCATTCGCACACAGTCGGCGTAGATCATGTGTTTCTTCATGAAGATCGAGACGCTGGTGGTACCGCCCCCCATATCGATGCAGGCCGCACCCAGTTCCTGCTCATCCTCGACCAGTGCGGAAATCCCCGACACGTATGCCGAGTTCGCAATCCCTGCCAGTTCAAGATCGCAGCGCTTGATGCAGCGCACGATGTTCTGGATCGCCACCGCATCGACAGTCAGCATATGCATATCCACGGCGAGGCTCTGCCCCATCTGCCCGCGCGGATCGATAAGGCCCGAGCGGTTATCCAAAGCAAAGTTCACCGGCTGGGCGTGCAGAACTTCGCGACCCACTCCGTAATCGGGCACATCGCAAGCGTTCAGGACACGGCCGACTTCGGCCTCGGTGACCTCTTGCCCATCAAGATCAACCTGCGCATCCAACCCATATGACCGTGGGTTCGCCCCCGAAAAGCAGGCAATTACGTGATCGACCCGAATATCTGCCATCTTTTGGGCAGCTTGCAGAGCGGTGCGAATGGCTCGTTCGGTTTCCTGCATGGCAGTAACTTCACCAAACTGCACGCCGCGAGACCGCGTGGTGGCCGCACCGATGACCCGAAACCCGGTCTGACCAGCCAGCGATCCGATACTGTTATCCTCGCTCAGCCGATCTGTACCATCGAACCGCAGCACTAGGCAGGCAATCTTGGAACTTCCCACATCCAGAATGGCGACGACACCGCGTTGCATCGCCTGTCTGCGCATCTGCCGCATGGCCCGTTGGGACTGATAAAGATCGGTCATCATGGTCGTTATTGCCCGTTACCCACTGTCACTTTTGTATTCCACCAGTCTTCGCTGGCGGCTTTGGTCATTCTGATGGTCGGTCGCTGACCGAGGCGCATGTCCACCACGGCCACATCACGTTCCAACAGGTCCTGCACTTCGTTCACGGCCAAAACGCGCTCTAACGCGCGCACCGGGCGTTCGGTCGGCAGCATGATGCGCTGGCCTCGATCCAGAACCAGATCCCAGCGCCTCTCACCAATCCGCACCAAGCCTCGCACCCGAGCACCCAAACTGCGGGCGGTGGTCAACAAAGCCAATGCCTCGGTCACGTGCTCATCCGCCCCCCTGCCCGCGATCAGAGGTAGGTTCGGATGATCTTTACGAGACGCAATCCGCTCAACATGCGCACCGGTTTCGTCCAGCAACTCGATCCCGCGCCGTGTACGCCAGACGATAACCGGCTGACGCTCCACCACGTCCACTTGAAGGATACCGCCCGGGCGTACGCGTACGGTGGCAGATTTGACCGGATTTAGCCCGGTGATTGTGTCACGGATCTGCTCAACATCCAGATCCCAGGAACTGATCGGAAAATCCAGTGGTACAACTTCGCGGATGTCTTCAGACAGGTTCGTTCCAGCGCCATCAATGGCCATCAGGTTGACCATAAATTCCGGCCGCTGCTGGATCGAAGTCTTGATGCCCGCAGCGTAAGCCACCACCGCTTCGCGTCGTTCTTGCGAGCCGAAATAGATGCCGGCGGCGGCACACACCGCCAGAACCGGCAATCCGAACTTCAAACCCCGCCGCACACCTGGCGTAAGCATCCAGCGTTGCAGACGGTAATTCAGCCGTGACGGCGCCGGATCGAAGTGCCGCGCCTTACGACCGAACAGCTTCACTCCGCTCAGACGCAGTTTGGGTTCGGCCTCGTGCGGCGTGCCCGAGGCAAAGTCCGCATCCGGACCGGCCAGCGGTTTGGAACGGTAGATCACCGGTGCGCGGGTGGCTCTTAGCGGTTGCACGAGGCGTCCTCCACCATCCACGCGCAGAGTTGGCCGAATGTCATACCGAAATGCTCGGCCTGTTCAGGGACTAGAGAAGTCGGCGTCATACCAGGCTGAGTATTGGTCTCCAGTAGGAACAACCCGTCCGCGCCTTTACTGTCGTCCCAGCGGAAATCCGTACGGGTCACTCCTTTGCACCCCAACGCAGCATGCGCACGCAAGGCGTAGTCCATGCAGCGATCAAAGATATCCTGCGGGATATCGGCTGGCAAAACATGCCACGACCCACCGGGCTTGTACTTAGCGTCATAGTCGTACCAGCCGCCATCAGTCATGATCTCGGTTACCGTCAGGGCACGGTCACCCATCACGGTCACGGTCAGTTCGCGGCCCGCCACGTATTTCTCGACCATGACGAACTCGGGCATCTCATCCGACAACTGCGGAGGACCGTTGGAGCCTTCGTGCACGATATAGATTCCGACGCTGGAGCCCTCGTTGTTGGGCTTGGCCACGTATGGGGGCTCCATTACGTGGGCTTCAATTACTTCGACCTTGGCTACGATCACGCTTGGTACAACCGGCAGGCCCTCGGCCTGATACACTTCTTTGCTGCGCTGCTTGTCCATTGCCAAGGCCGAGGCCAGCACACCTGAATGCGTGTAGGGAATACGCATCCATTCAAGCAAGCCTTGCACGCATCCATCCTCGCCCAAGCGGCCATGCAGGGCGTTGAAAACCACATCTGGCTTGATGTCCAAAAGGCGCGCGTAAAGGTCGGGACCTGCGTCCAGTTCAACCACTTCAAAGCCTTCTCCCCTGAGGGCGGCTGCGCATTCGCGCCCAGAGCTGAGAGACACCTCGCGTTCCGCCGAGGGGCCACCCATCAATACCGCCACTTTGGGGTTTGTCCTGCTCGACTTACCCACTTCGTGCGCCTCAATGTCTTCGGACCTTATCTGGTGGTCCGTACTGCGTTATGCCTTTGATCCGCCGCCTGAAATTGTTTGTTATGGTCTGACGGTTGGGGCTTTATTCTTTCAGCGGGTCACCGACCCGCATGATTTCCCACTCTAGCGTGATGCCGCTTGTTTCGTAAACCTTTTTTCGCACCTCCTCGCCCAGACCTTCGAGGTCAGCAGCCGTGGCGGTGCCCGTATTGATCAGGAAATTCGAGTGTTTTGGGCTCATCTGCGCCCCGCCAAGCGTCGCGCCGCGCATCCCCGCGTTATCGATCACTTTCCATGCCTTGAGGTCGTGCACATCGTCTGCACGCCCGGTCGAAGAAAACCCCGCCGGATTGCGGAAGGTTGAGCCTGCACTGCGGTCCTTGGTGGGCTGGGTTTCGTCGCGTTTTTGCAACTGCGCCGCCATGCGTGCATGTAGTTCCTCGGGGTCACCAGCAGGGCCTTCGAACGTGGCCGAGATCAACACCGCGCCTTCGGGTAGGTCAGATTGGCGATAGCGGAAATTCAACTCTTCAGGGCTGAGGTCCACAACCTCTCCCTGCCGGGTAACTATAGTGGCCTTGCGCAGTACATCCGCCGTATAGCTGCCGTAACAGCCCGCGTTCATCCGCACCGCACCACCGACAGAACCAGGGATTGTGCGCAGAAAAGTCAGGTCCACGCCTGCATCTGCAGCCTTCCGGGCCACTTGTGCGTCCAGCGCCGCCGCGCCCGCGATGACAGTGGTGCCCTCGACCTCAATACCATTGAATCCGCGACCCAACCGGATCACTACGGCGCGTAGACCGCCATCACGAACAATCAGATTCGACCCGACACCCATTGGGAAAACCAAGACATCGCCGGGTAATCCTTTGAGGAAACCTTGCAAATCCTCGATATCAGCGGGCTGAAACAAATAATCTGCAGGTCCTCCGACGCGCAGCCAGGTGAGATCGTTCAAGGGGCGGGCCTGCGTAAGACGCCCCCTGATCGTGGGCAGATCAATCATATGTTTGCCCTTCCGGCCAGACTACGTCCGCCGACGCCGCCCATGATAACTGCGAACAGGAAAGGCAAAACCGCTCCGGTGAGCCAGACAAACGGGCCAAAGGCCTGCTCTTCTTCGCCGGTCCCGACACCTGTCAGCATTACAATCAGCACCAGTGCAAGGACTGAGGTCAAACCGATTAACCACAGCAGACCCCTGGTGCCGATCCAGCGCCCGGCAACAAAGCCGGCAAAGGCGCCAAAGATAAGGGATATCAGCGGCAGATAGGCGAAGGTAGCGATGTCGACCATAGGGGCCTCCTGAATATGGCCATTACTTGTTGGTCGCCTTCATGCCCTGCATTTTCGACTTTGTCCAACGGGTGAGGTAAATCACCGGCCAGCGCAGCACAGACATGCCAGCCACCAATACGATTAAGCCGACCCAAGGACCATTCTGCAAAGTGACATAGCCCAAAATCGGGATGCCGGCTGCGATCAGGAAATAGGCACGCGTCCAGTGGCTGTCTTTGCTCGGGATCATTGCCAGCACATTTGCTGCAATTCCCCAAAGGGCGGCAAGGGCGATAGACCAGTTCATTCCCCAACCTCCCGGCCCGTCCAGCGGCGCCAGTAATGACGGATCGGATTACGGAACATGGACGCAAACGCCGCGGATGCCAGCAGAGAGACGAACCAGCCAAAATCATGACCCAGCCAAACGATCAATGCAGGCGCTGACACGAACAGAATTATACCCGGCGGGAACTGCAGGCGCATCGGCAGCATGGCCACGATAGTCGCGGCCACTACCCACAAGACTGCGAACAGCACCGAATCTTCCAATTTCCCCTCCGAGGACGCAATTCTGCACGTGCAGCGTCACACTTTATAGTTGCAGCGCACGAATGTCTATTGCCTCAAACCGCCTGTTTTTGTTGCAGCCGCGCAGGCAGCCCGTTGGCCCAAGCGCTGATCGTACCGGCCCCAAGACAGACAACCATATCCCCCGGGCGGGCCTGCTCGCGGACCAGCCGTTCCAAATCGTTCTCATCCAGCAGAGCGCGGGCATGGCGGTGGCCGTGGCGGATCAAGCCCTGCACCAGATCATCGCGCGAGGCTCCCTCGATCGGGTCTTCCCCAGCAGCGAAGATTTCAGCGATCGCGACCACATCGGCGTCGTTGAAACAGGTGCAGAAATCGTCAAACAAGTTGGACAGGCGAGAGTAACGGTGCGGCTGATGCACGGCGATGACGCGCCCCTCGGTCGCCTGACGAGCGGCTTTCAGAACGGCAGCGATTTCTACGGGGTGGTGGCCATAGTCGTCGATGATTGTAACACCACCGACTTCTCCGACCTTGGTGAAGCGGCGGTTGACCCCTCCGAAGTTCGCCAGCGCATCGCGGATTTCCGAAGCTTTCATTCCAAGATGGCGCGCCACAGCAGCAGCAGACAGCGCGTTCGAAACGTTGTGATCTCCCGGCATCGGCAGAGTACACCCTTCGATCACCGAGTCCTCGTATTGCAGGTGAATATCGAAATGCGCGATGCCACCTTTGTAGCTCAGGTTCACCGCCCGTACGTCGGCCTGTGCGTTGAACCCATAGGTACGTACACGACGGTCGGTGATGCGGCCCACCAGTGTCTGCACCTCGGCGTGGTCGGTACAGCACACAGCGAGACCATAGAACGGCAGGTTTGACACGAACTCGTAGAATCCGTCGCGCAGTTTATCGAAGTCGCCCCAATGCTCCATATGCTCGGGGTCGATATTGGTGACAATTGCGATGGTCGCAGGCAAACGGTTGAACGAACCGTCGGATTCGTCAGCCTCAACCACCATCCATTCGCCCTGCCCCATCCGAGCGTTTGAACCATAGGCGTGGATGATGCCACCATTGATCACGGTGGGGTCGAAATCGCCGGCCACCATCAGCTCTGCCATCATTGTGGTGGTTGTGGTCTTACCGTGCGTCCCGGCGATGGCGATGTTCGAGCGCAACCGCATCAGTTCAGCCAGCATGTCCGCGCGGCGTACCACCGGCAGGCCTCGTGCGCGGGCACCGTCCAGCTCGGGATTGCCCGGTTTGATCGCGGTCGAAACCACCACAACAGTTGCGTTTTCCAAATTTTCAGCGCGCTGGCCAACAAAAATCTCAGCCCCTAAACCAGCCAAGCGTTCGGTGATCTTGGACGCCTTCAGGTCAGATCCCTGCACCCGGTACCCTAGGTTCAGAAGCACCTCGGCAATGCCCGACATCCCGATCCCGCCGATCCCCACAAAGTGAATCGGCCCAACGTCTTGCGGCAGTTTGGTTGCTGGATTCATGTGGTCTCCTTCTGCGCCAGTTGTTCGACGAGATGCACCAGACGCTCGGTCGCGTCAGGGGCGCCGGTCGAAAGGGCGGCATGGGCCATCTTTTGCGCGGCTTCGGGGTTTGTCAGAACCGTGGTGATTTGCTCGGTCAGCGAGGAAACGTCAAGGGCGTTTTCTGGGATCATGATTGCCCCGCCCGCCTGCACCAATCCGCGAGCATTGGCGGTTTGGTGATCGCCAGCGGCGGCGGCGAAGGGGATCAGGATCGAGGGCCGTCCGATCACCGAGATATCGGCAACACTGGACGCCCCCGAGCGCGAGATGACTAACTGGGCGTCGGACATGCGGCGGGGGACGTCCTGAAAGAATGGCTTTACCTCGGCCCGAATGCCGTGATCGGCATAGAACGCCGTGACACGCTCGCCATCCTCATCGCGTGCCTGATGGGCCACGCGGATATGAGTGCGCAGATTGTCAGGCAAAGCCGCAATCGCGCCAGGCACCATGTCACTGAGAATGCGCGCACCCTGGCTGCCACCCATTACAAGGATCGACATCGGATAGTTACCGGGGGGGATATAGCCAGCAGCGGCGCGTTCTAACACGGCGGCGCGAACCGGATTACCCGTGTGAATGCCTTTTGCCCCTTCGGGCAAGTCCGTAGGCCAGATACCACAGGCCACCTTAGACACTCGGGTTGCGAACAGTTGGTTCACCCGGCCCAAAATACCGTTCTGTTCATGGATCATGCGTGGGATTTTCAGCATTGTCGCCGCACCCAGCGCCGGGATCGACGGATAACCGCCAAAGCCTACAACCACATCCGGTCGATCGCGCATCATCTGCATCACCATGCTGGTGACACCGCCTGCGATCTTAGGCCCGACCATCGCCTTGGCAGCCAGACCACCGCGGGCGAACGTGGCCGAAGACGCCTCGACAATCTCAATCGAGTGCGGGAAGCCACTGGTATAACGCGCGCCACGTGGATCCGTGGACAGGCGCACGCGCCAGCCTTTGTGCAGCATCGCCTCGGCCAGCGCCTGCGCCGGGAACATGTGGCCCCCGGTGCCGCCAGCCGCAATCAGAAGGTAGGGTTTCTTCATTAACCTCGTCCACGAAGAATATCACCAAGCTCGCCTTGTGGGCGCGTTCGGGTAAAGGCCAACAACATACCGACCGCAATCCCGCCCGCGATCAGCGACGACCCGCCATAGCTGACAAAAGGCAATGTCATGCCCTTGGCGGGCAGTAGGCGCACTGCGACGCCCATGTTAATCATCGCCTGAACGCCGAACATGCAGGCCAACCCGGTTCCGGCCAGACGAATGAACATGTCCCGCTCACGCATCAGGCGCAGCAGCGACCGCACCACAATCAGCGAATACAGCGCAATGATAATCAGCACGAGGATCAGCCCGTATTCCTCGGCTGCCACAGCGATAATGAAATCGGTATGGGCGTCAGGCAAAGACCATTTCACCTGCCCCTCTCCCACGCCGACGCCAAACAACCCGCCTTCGCGGATCGCGTTGGTAGCATAGCCAAGCTGGGTGGTGGGATCGACCTCTTGATTGAGAAAACCGTCGATGCGACGGGCGAAGTGTTCCGAGTTGGAGTAGGCAAACATGCCGCCCAAAACAACGGCCCCTGCCATACCGACCAGCAGCAACATCGGGGCTCCGGCGACGAAATACATCACACCCCAACCGAACAGGATCAGACAAGCCTGACCAAAGTCAGGTTGCAACACCAACATGCCAACGATGGCCATACACAGCGCGAACGACCACAACCGCCCCGGCGGGCCGTTGATCTCCTGCGACGCGGCCAGCAACCATGCCGCTACGACGATAAAGCCTGGCTTCAGAAATTCTGACGGTTGCAGCGAAGCGAACCCAAGTGAATACCAGCGCACCGCCCCCTTGCCGAAATCGGTGCCAAAGACAGGTAAAAAGGCCAGCGCTACAAACGCGCCCAAAAACCCCAGCACCGCGAGGCGGCGCACTAGGGTCGGCGACATCATCGAAGTCAGCAGCATCGCAATAAGCGCCAATCCGCCGAACAGGGCCTGCCGCTCGACATAATGAAACGGATCGAACCCGTTGCGCCCGGCCAGCGGCGGCGATGAGGCCAGCCCCAGCAACAGCCCGATGACAAACAGGATCAGCACGCAGGACATGGTCCAGCGATCAATTGTGCGCCACCACTTCGGTAGAATCGGTTCTCCGCGCTGGTCCTGGACCGCGCCATACACCATCTCAGTCATGAGATACCGCCACTCTCTGCCTCGTTCACGCCCCGTTTTCGGGGTCTGATTGAGACTCTACAGGGATTTTGGCGTTTGGGCTAGCAGAATGACGGGTCCACTGGCGGTATCGGCGCGATGGAGCAGTTCCTCTGACTTAAAGCGCAGTCTTTGAACTTTCGGTCCACCTAAGCAACCAGATCATAGTGCTTGATCAGTCGCGCTTCGACCAGCTCAGCCTCGGCCGGATCAATGTGCGGGCTATTGTAGTCTTCACCGACAAAAGCTTTCAGCGCGTCGAGGCTTTCCCAAATCATCACGAAGCTAAATTCTCGCGGTGTATCAGAACGCGGCGCGCCCGGCAGGACCTGTACGATGCCCTCTGTATTCTGCATCAAAGGGATTGCAGTCTCATGGAAGAATTTCGAAAACTCTGCCTCTTTGCCGGGCCGCACTGTCACTTGGAAAATCCGCATAATCATTGGGGCGCCCTCCTTTGCAATGAAAAATGAGGTTCCTTAACGGCAGTAGTTTACCACAAGGCTCATGAGTCCGTTGCCCCACCTCCCGGATCGGCATGTCACTCCCCCTTGCCATCTCTGCCAATTCACGCCATGCGCAGCAAATGACTTTTGACACGATTATCCTTGGTGCCGGTGCAGCCGGTTTGATGTGCGCTGCCCATTGCGGCGGGCGGGTTCTGGTGATCGATCACGCGAAAGCTCCGGGCGAGAAAATCCGTATCTCGGGCGGTGGGCGCTGCAATTTCACCAATATGTATGCGGGTCCGGGTAACTTCCTGTCACAGAACCCGCATTTCTGTAAATCCGCACTGGCACGTTACACGCAGTGGGATTTCGTCGATCTCGTCGGGCGCCACGGCATCGCCTGGCATGAGAAAACGCTGGGGCAGCTGTTCTGCGACGGGTCGTCGAAACAGATCATCCAGATGCTCCTGACCGAGATGGAGCGCGTCGGCGCCGAGCTGTGGGTACGCACCGAGGTGAAAGCCCTTCGCAAAACTGAGACCAGGTTCACGCTGGAGGTCGACCGCGAAGGGCAGCGGGTCAGCCTCACTTGCGCCAATCTGGTTCTGGCCACGGGTGGCAAGTCGATCCCCAAGATGGGCGCGACCGGCTTGGCCTACGATATCGCCCGTCAGTTCGGGCTGAGTTTGACCGAAACCCGCGCCGCTCTTGTGCCATTCACCTTCTCGGACGGGAAATTCAAGGACTTGTCCGGCGTTTCTCTGCCCGCGCGCCTATCAAACGACCGTACCCACTTTGATGAAGCGCTGCTGTTCACCCATCGCGGCCTCAGCGGGCCGTCGGTGCTGCAACTGTCGTCATACTGGCGCGAGGGCGAGGCGATCCGGGTCAACCTGATCCCTGACATACCCCTATTCGATCTGTTGCGTGATCAGAGGCACAACGGTGGACGGAAAGCGCTGACCACGGAACTGGCTCGGCACCTGCCCGCACGACTGGTGGACTACCTCAGCCAGCGGATCCCCATGATCGGCAATCTGGCCGACCAGTCTGACGCCGCGCTGAGCGACCTGACCGCAGCGCTATCCAACTGGCACCTGACCCCTTCGGGCACCGAAGGTTATCGCACCGCCGAGGTTACCCTGGGCGGGATAGACACCGATGATCTGTCGTCGAAAACAATGGAGGCCAGGGACGTCCCCGGCCTCTATGCAATTGGTGAAGCGATGGATGTCACCGGCTGGCTAGGCGGCTACAACTTCCAATGGGCGTGGTCCTCGGGCCACGCCGCAGGAAGTGCAATCGCAGGCCGTTAACCGACGACGTTGTAGCCGCGATTGCGCATGCAATTACGAACAATCACTTCCTTGTTCTGGTTCTTGGCTACGACATCCGCACCGGCGCCCAGCAGCGCACCAGCAGCGGCCGCGCGACCCAGGTTGTCGCTGCTGTCCTGAATGATCGCAGTCGTCGCAGCAGTACCCGCAGCCGCGAGTGCCGCATTACCAGCAGTACTTCCGTCCACAGCAGGTTGAGATGCCGCAAGTTGTTGGCACTGCTGCAGATCGAAGTTGTAGTTCGGACCGACCGGACCATCGACCACAGGCTGATAGTTTGCACCGGTATTTGCACAGGCACCAACCAATGCAATTGCAGGAACGATCAGAAAACATTTACGGTTAAGCATATCCGTGACCTCACGTTGAATTTCCGGACACCAAAACAATTTCTTAGGGCACGTCAAGCCGATAACTCCGGACTGCCGTCCAAGCGGCAGTTATTCGCAAACACCACTGTCAGCTAGCCGTTTTTCCACTTCTGCCACGAAGTCGTCCCCGCGCTGCTCGAAATTGTCGTATTGGTCAAAACTGGCGGCAGCTGGGGCTAATAGCACAGTTTCTCCCGGCTGGGCATCTTCCATGGCCTGCGCGACAGCGGCATCCATGGTGGTGCAGACCTGCGCCTCAGCCTCAAGCTGCATTGCAAAACCAGCCGCTTCGCGCCCGATTACGTATGCTTTGAGCACCCGATCCGCTGCACCGTTCAACGCCGCCAAACCGCCCTCTTTCTCAAGCCCCCCACAAATCCATCGAATTTTTTTGAAAGCCGTCAGCGCCTTCAGCGCGCTGTCCACATTGGTGGCCTTGGAATCGTTCACATATGTCACGCCGCCCGCCTCGGCTATAATCTGGCTGCGGTGCGGAAGGCCGGGATAACTGTGCAACGCGTCTTCGATCACGCGTGGTGCCAGCCCCAGTGCACGGCAGGCCGCATATGCGGCGCACGCGTTTTGATGGTTATGCGCACCGGGGAGCCCCTTGATCTCGCGCAGGTCAATGGAGCCAGCCTGACGCCCCTTGCGGTACTCTGCCAAGAAACCCTTACGCGCGAATACCTGCCAGCCTGGTCCGGTCAACTTTCGCGCCACAGAGACACGGATCACCCGGTCATCCGCAGGCCCTTCGGACAGTTGTCCGGCCAAAAACGCACCTTCATTCTCGTCCACGCCAATCACTGCGCGATCCGGTCCGCCCTCGGCGAACAACCGGCGCTTGGCTGCAAAGTACCCTCCCATGCCGCCATGCCGATCCAAATGATCTGGAGACAGATTCGTAAACACCGCCACATCAGGGGTCAAAGCCCGCGCGAGTTCGGTCTGATAGCTGGACAGTTCCAGAACCACCACCGAGCCGTCTCCGCCGGGATCAATATCCAACACACCGCGCCCAATATTCCCAGCCAATTGCACCTCGCGCCCGGCCTCGGTCAGGATGTGATGAATAAGGGCCGCCGTGGTCGACTTCCCGTTCGATCCGGTCACTGCTATCACGCGCGGGGGGGTGTCGTAGTGGCTCCACTCAGGTCCTGCAAACGACCGAAAGAATAGCCCAATATCATTGTCGACCGGCACGCCCGCCTCTAGCGCCGCGGCCACAACCGGATTTGGTTCCGGATAGAGGTGCGGGATACCGGGCGACACGATCAGCGAGGCAATTGCATCAAACGCCCCCTGGCGGCGCAGATCGGTACAGTTGAAACCCTCAGCCTCGGCCTTTTCCCGTGCGGCAGGGTTGTCATCCCAGCATATCGGCTCAGCCTTGCCCGCCCGCAGCGCGCGCGCCGTTGCCAGGCCCGACCGGCCAAGCCCCAGAACCGCAACTTTCTGCCCTGAAAACCCTTTGACCGGGATCATGTCGCCTACCTTCTTCTGACGCCCAATTGGCCGCCACACTGCGCAGAAGAACCCATTGATGGCAAGGGTGACAAAAGGCTCGCACTTAAGCGCGAGCCTTGCCCAACAGGTGGCAGGTGGACCGCAGGTCCGCCGAACCTGGCGGGAGCGCTACCTGACCTTCAACGTCGCCAGACCGATCATCGCCAGGATCAGTGAGATGATCCAGAAACGGATGACAATCGTCGGCTCTGCCCAGCCTTTTTTCTCATAGTGGTGATGGATCGGCGCCATAAGGAACACGCGGCGTCCGGTACGTTTGAAGTACAGAACCTGAATGATCACGCTCAGTGCCTCAACCACGAACAATCCGCCAACCACTGCCAGAACCAGTTCGTGCTTGGTTGCCACAGCAATCGCGCCCAGCGCACCGCCCAGAGCCAGAGATCCGGTGTCGCCCATGAACACCGCCGCAGGCGGCGCGTTGTACCAAAGGAACCCAAGCCCTGCGCCAAACAGCGCTGAGGTGAAGATGAAAATTTCCCCAGTCCCTGGCACGTAATGCACGTCCAGATATTCGGTGAAGTCGACTCGTCCAACCGCATAGGCAATCACGCCCAGTGTTGAGGCCGCAATCATCGCTGGCATGATCGCCAGCCCGTCCAGACCGTCGGTCAGGTTCACCGCATTCGCGGCGCCTACGATCACCACAATCGCAAACGGAATGTAGAAAATCCCCAGATTGACCAGCGTGTCCTTGAACACCGGAACCGCAAGTTGGTTCTGCAAAGCCTCGGGATGGTGCAGCGTTGCCCACAGCGAAGCCAGCACCGCAATAATCACACCCAGCGCCAACCTCATCTTGCTGGACACGCCCTTGGTATTCTGTTTCGAGACCTTGGCAAAATCATCCGCAAAGCCAATCGCCGCATAGGCCAGCGTCACGAACAGCACCATCCAGACATAGGGGTTGTCCCACCGCGCCCAAACCAGTGTCGACGTCACCAGCGCACCAACGATCAGCAAACCGCCCATGGTCGGGGTTCCCGCCTTCGAGAAATGCCCCTCTGGTCCGTCATCCCGAATCGGCTGCCCCTTGCCCTGCTTGCGACGCAGCACGTTGATCAGAGGTTTACCAAAGATGAAACCAAAAATCAGTGCCGTCAGAAAGGCTCCGCCCGCACGGAAAGTGATGTAGCGGAAGAGGTTGAAGAAATCCCCTCCATCCGACAGGGCGGTCAACCAATAGAGCATTTCAAAACCTTTCTCGTGCGGCGATCATGGGTCAAGCGCGCTCCCTTGCCCCATTTTCCGCAAACCGTCAACAATCTGCGCCAATGCCATGCTGAGCGAACCCTTGGCCAACACCGTATCCCCCGCTCGGATCAATTCCGGCAGGTGTTCGACCATCTCAGCGCTTGTCTCACTCCATAGCCCGCGTTTTTCGTCGGGCAGCGCCTCGTGCATAGCTTTCATCAGCGGTCCGATGCAGTGAACCTGATCCACCTGCGCCATCGCGGGCACATCTGCCATACCGGCGTGCATCGGAACTTCCTGCGCACCCAACTCTTTCATATCGCCGAGAAACGCGACGCGGCGAGTACCTTGGGCGGCGGCCAGCACGTCAAGCGCGGCCTCCATCGAAGTGGGATTGGCATTATAGCTGTCGTCCAACAACTCGATCTGCCCACCTAAGGCGAGCGGTAGCACCTCACGCACGCCTCGACCTTTGACCGGAGACCATTGACGCAGCCCGGCGATGGCTTCATCCAGATCGACGCCCATCTCAACACAGGCCGCCAGAGCACCCAACGCATTCATAGCGAAATGAGTACCGGCCGACTGCACGTCATAAGTGATGGATGCATCACCCGCTGTGGCCCTCGCGTGGACCGAGTCGCCCCCTTGCGTCACCTCACTCAGACTGTAATCCACCGCTTCACGCCCGAAATCGACGATCCCGGCTCCGTGGTCCAACGCTGTTTGGCGCAGGATGTCCGCGTGTTCGATGTCGGCATTAACAATGGCTGCGCCGCCGGCCTCTAATCCCTCGAAAATCGCGGCCTTTTCATGGGCGATGCCCGCTACAGATTCAAACGCCTCAAGGTGCACAGCCGCCACGGTTGTCACCAGCGCCACGTGCGGGCGGGCCTGCCGGGCCAGCGGAGCGATCTCACCGGGGTGATTCATGCCAATCTCGATCACCGCAAATTCTGTGTCGCGCGGCATCCGGGCCAGTGTCAGAGGCACTCCCCAATGATTATTGTAGCTGGCCACACTTGCGTGGGTTTTGCCTTGTCTTTCTAGGATGGTCGCCAACATTTCCTTGGTCGAAGTCTTACCGACGCTGCCCGTTACGCCGATCACGCGCGCGTCCGTGCGCGCGCGGCCTGCCTGGCCCAAAGCCTCCAGCCCGGCTTGAACGTCGTCTACAATCAACAACGGAGCATCTTCGGAGATACCTTCTGGGACACGCGACACCAACGCGGCACCTGCGCCCTTTTCCAAGGCTTGTGCCACGAAATCATGCCCGTCCCGTGCGGCCTTGAGGGCAACGAACAGATCTCCGGGCTGGAGGGTTCTTGTGTCGATCGACACCCCATTCACCACCCAATCGGTCGTGGCGCGTCCACCGGTAGCTTCGGCAGCCTCGGCTGCGGTCCAGAGCGTCATGCCACTCTCCCATCCAGCGCGGCCACGCTGATACTGGCTTGCTCCACGTCATCAAACGGCAAGACCTGATCGCCGACGATCTGCCCCGTTTCATGCCCCTTGCCTGCGATCAAAAGCGCGTCGCCGGGTTGCAGCGCATCAATTCCGCGCAAGATGGCTTCGGCCCTGTCGCCCACTTCAGTGGCCTCCGGTGCACCCAGCAGGACGGCAGCGCGGATTGTAGCTGGGTCCTCGCTGCGCGGGTTGTCGTCGGTAACAAAGACCACGTCCGCATTATCTGCTGCAGCTTTGCCCATCAAAGGTCGCTTGGTGGCGTCCCGATCCCCCCCTGCACCGACGATAGCGATCAATCGCCCCATTACATGCGGGCGCATCGCCTTGAGCGCGGTGGCCACTGCGTCCGGTGTATGAGCGTAGTCGACAAACACGGCAGCGCCGTTTTCCCGCGTGGCGGCCAACTGCATGCGGCCGCGAACGGTTGTCAGATGCGGCAAAGTTTCGAAAACGCGCTCGGGCTCTTCCCCAGCTGCGATGACCAGACCACAAGCGAGCAGGATATTCTCGGCCTGAAACCCTCCGATCAGATTTAGGCGGGTTTGGAACACTTTTCCCTTCCATGAAAAACGCAAGTCCTGCCCGGTTGCGTCGAAGCGCTGGTTCAATAGGCAAAGGTCAGTCTCACCCCGCCCAACCGTCAACACCGACTGCCCCCTGGCTTCGGCGATTTTAAGAACTTCAGCTCCCTTTGGGTCGCTCATGTTGATCACGACCGAGCCGTCCTGAGGCAGAACCCGGTCGAACAATCCGGCCTTGGCTGCGAAGTAAGCCTCGAACGTTTCGTGATAGTCCAGATGGTCCTGCGTGAAGTTTGAGAACCCAGCGGCTGTCAGATGTACCCCATCCAGGCGACGTTGTTCGAGGCCGTGTGAGGACGCTTCCATCGCCGCGTGGGTCACGCCGTTCTCGGCGGCCTCGGCCAGACAACGATGCAAGGTGATCGGTTCCGGTGTGGTGTGGGCCAACGGCGCGGTCCAGGCACCTTCAACGCCCGTGGTGCCAAGGTTCACTGCAGCGTGGCCGAGTTCCATCCAGATCTGACGCACGAACGTCGCGACCGAGGTTTTGCCATTGGTGCCGGTGACGGCAACGATGGTTTGGGGCTGCGTGCCGAACCACAACGCGGCGGCGCCAGCCAGCGCCTGACGCGGGTCCTCGACCACGATCAGCGCAGCGTCCGATGACGCCAGTTCCTCAGAGGCAATTTCAGCACCTTCGGCATCTGTCAGGATAGCCGTTGCGCCCATGCGCAAAGCGAATTGAATAAACTCTCCGCCGTGAACGCGTGTGCCGGGAAGCGCTGCAAAGAGGTAGCCGTCCTTCACCTCGCGACTATCAACCGCCAAACCAGTGATGTCGGGATTCGCACCGCCTCGCGCGGTAAGGGCCAGTTGGCTAAGTGTTTTCGTCCTTGCGCCCATGACCCACCTCTTTCCGGACAGCCTAATTCGAGGTCAGGGTTATAGCAGCGCGCGCCTCAGGCTCAAGCCGGGGACGCAGCCCTAGCAGCGGCGCGATCCGGGCGATCAGCTCTGACGCGACGGGAACTGCCGTCCACCCCGCCGTCCGGCGCTTTTCGCCATAAGCGACAATGGAAGGCTCATCCAAAGTGACAATCAGCACATATTTCGGATCATATGCCGGGAAGATCGTCGCAAAGGTAGCAATAACCTTGTCATCATAGTATCCGCCGCGCGGTTTGGGCTTATCGGCTGTTCCAGTTTTACCGGCCACATCATACCCCGCTACATCGCCGAAGCTGGCCGTACCGTCCGTCACCACCTTGCGCAGCATCCTCTGCGCCTGCGTCGCTGCACTGTTCGACATCACCCGGGGTCCGTATTGAGGCCCATTTTTGCGTAGAATAGTTGGGCTGACATAGTGCCCGCCATTGGCAATCGCCGCATAGCCCGCGGCCAGATGCATCGGGCTGGTCGACAGACCGTGCCCATAGGAAATAGTCACCGTGCTCAACTCGCCCCATTTCTTGGGCTTCAGCGGAGCGCCGCCTGCCGCCTCGACAATCTCGAACGGCGTGGCTTCGAACATGCCCAGCGCCTCAAGGAAATCCTGTTGTCGTTTTGCACCGATCTGCAGCGCCAGCCGCCCGGTGCCCCGGTTCGAGCTGTGGACGATCACATCCGCAACACTGATCTTGCCGTAATTCTTGCCGTTGAACTCACCGATCGGGAACCGCCCGATCTTCATCGGGCCGGAGGTATCGATGATGGTTTCGGAGTTCACCAGCCCCAGCTGCACGGCCTGCGCTGCGGTGAAGATTTTGAACACCGAGCCCAGCTCGTACACACCCTGCACATAGCGGTTGAACAAGGGGCTGTCCGACGGGTCGAACCCCGAGGTCGGCGGGCGCGGGCGGTCATTGGGGTCGAACGAAGGCAGCGACGCGGCCGAGATCACCTCACCCGTATGCGCATTCATCAGAACCGCCGAGGCGCCCTTGGCGTTCATGATCTTCATGCCGCCATACAGCACTTGTTCCACAGCGGCCTGAACGGTCAGATCCAGCGACAGTTGCAGCGGTTTGTTGCCATTGGCCGGGTCGCGCAGATAGTCGTCGAACTGTTTCTCAACACCGGCCACACCGATGACTTCGGCGGCGCTTACGCCCTCACGACCGAAACCGGAACCGCCCAGAATATGCGCGGCGAGGCGACCATTCGGGTAGAGCCGCATCTCACGCGGGCCAAACAGAATTCCGGGATCGCCGATATCATGCACCGCCTGTTTCTGTTCGGGCGAGATGCGCTTCTTGATCCACAGGAACTTGCGCTTGCCGGTGAAATCCTTGACGAGACGCTCTTTGTCCAGATCGGGGAAGATCGCCACCAGTTGATCCGCCGCGGCAATCGGGTCGATCATCAAAGGTGGCTGGGCGTAAACGGAATAGGTATCCAGATTGGTCGCCAGAATGCGCCCCTCACGGTCCACGATATTGGCCCGCTGCATGGCAATGGCGGCACCGGGAGTACTGGCCAGCGGCTCCTGCGCCTCGGACGTGGCCAACATGCCCATACGGACACCCACCACCGAGAAAGCGCAGAAAAAGAACAGGCCCAAAACCAAAAGGCGCCCTTCGGCGCGGGCGCGGGCACGGTCCTTCATGTCTTCGTGACGTTGCCGGATGTTTTCCCGTTCAATCGCCTTTGGGTTCTCGCCCCGGGCGCGGGCGTCGAGGATTCGGGCCAGAGGGCGCAGAGGCGTGCGGGTCATGGAATCTGCACCTCGCCCAGCGCCTGAGTACTGGTGATGGCCTGCAACTCAATCGGGTCAACGATGGGCAGATCCGGGTCCTCGGCATATGAAATCTGGTCGGCGCGTCCGAATTGTTCCGCGCGCAGGGGTAGCAGCCCCAAACGTTCAAAATTCAGATCCGCCAGTTCGCGCAAACGGTCGGGCCGGTTCAGATACGCCCATTCCGCGTTCAGAACGGCCAGCCGAACCTGCGCCATACCGATCTCGCGCTGAAGCTTCTGTGTCTCTTTCACTACCTGTTGGGTGCGGTAATTCTCCTGATACGCCCAAAGCGCCAGTCCGAATACGGCCAGAGCGGTCAAAACATACAAAATACTCTTCATTTCGCTCTACCCCCAAGTTGCGGCATCCCAATAGCGCGGGCATCAATTTCCCCCGCTGGAGCATCAGTCCGCACCGCAACGCGCAGCTTGGCCGAGCGCGCGCGTGGGTTTTCCTGCAATTCCTGATCGTCCGGACCCACGGCCTTGCGGGTCTTTAGCGTGAATTGCGGCTGCTCTTGCTCCAACTCAGGCGCGTATCGGTTGGCACGACCGGTCTTGCCCGCCCGGGACTGAAAGAACCGTTTGACCATCCGGTCCTCAATAGAATGAAAGGTTACAACTGCCAGTTGGCCGCCCGGTTTCAGTGCACGCTCAGCGGCCATAAGCCCTTCAAACAACTCTTCGTATTCCGCATTTACGGCAATCCGCAGACCCTGAAAGCTACGCGTCGCTGGATGCGATTGGCCGGGCTTTGGGCGCGGCAGGCAGGACTCAATGATCGCAACCAGCCGAAGCGTCGTGGTGATCGGTTCCTCGGCCCGCGCTTTCACAATGGCCTTGGCGATGCGGCGGCTGGCACGCTCCTCACCGTAGTGAAACAGGATGTCCGCCAGTTGTGCCTCGGTCGCGGTGTTGACCAGATCGGCGGCGCTTTCACCCTCCTGGCTCATGCGCATGTCCAGCGGGCCGTCCTTCATGAAGGAAAAACCGCGCTCGGCCTGATCCAGCTGCATCGAAGACACACCGAGGTCCAACACGACGCCATCCAAGTCCCGCGCATATTCATCCATGCGCGAGAACACACCGGGCTGCATCACCAGCCGGTCGCCGTAGTTACCTGCCCAGTCTGCCGCCATCTCAAAGGCCAGAGGATCGCGATCGACACCGATGACCTTGTCGGCTCCAGCATCCAGCAAACCGCGCGTGTATCCACCTGCCCCAAAGGTGCCATCCAGCCAAACGCCCGACACCGGAGCCACGGCTGCTAGTAGTGGGCGCAGTAAAACGGGAATATGAGGTTTGTCGGAGGGGGTTTCAGCGCCGGCCATGCCGTTACGCGTCCCCGACGCCATCTAGGAACTCCAGAGGATCGAAGTCCTCGGGCTGTTCGTCCAGCCATTCCTCAGCTACGGCCAACTCTTCGGATTCGTAAGTCTCGGGCTTCCAGATCTGGAACGTGTCACCGGCGGCGATAAAGAACGCCTCATTTTCAAGCCCGATCTTTTTGCGCAGCTTGGCCGGCAGCACCAGCCGCCCGGTCTCATCCACCGTGGTTGGGAAGGACTGACCGTGGAACATGCGCTGCAGCATCTTCCGCTGCATCGAGCCGCGCGGCAGCGCATCAATCTTGTCATCGACCTCGTCGATCGCTTGCATGGTATAGCATTCTAGGAATTTGCGGCGGTGATCGCCATAGACGATTACCAGTTCAGGAGCATCTCCGGGCTGCCAGTTAGGATCAGAAGCCTCAAGCACACGGCGAAACGAGGCCGGGATCGACACCCTGCCCTTCGTATCCACCTTGTGGTGGCTTTCACCTCTAAACCTGCGCGCCAAGACGATTGTCCCTTTCGCTTGCGCCCCACCAAGAAATTCCGTTCCCCCCGGATGAAAAACGGCGGGTTGATCTGCTGCCACCGATCAACCCGCCGCATTGACCCGCTGAGCGGGATGTCCAGCTGCGCGCGCCACCTGGGGGGATGTCTGCTCGCCCGCGCGCCGGATCTCTAGAGTGATGAAAGCGAGATGCCTGTATGAAACCTGTTTTTGTTGGTTCGGGGTCGTTTGGCGCCCCACGTGCCTCGTCCTCATCGGATGAATAAGGGATGACATGGGAAATCATGGAAATCAACAGAAAATTTCACAAGGTGATCTACAGAGTCGCAACATATCCAAACACAAATTAAAAGAAAACCACCCTATCCACACATCAATTAGACTAAGTGAATTTTCTATACACCATATATTGTGCCTTCAGTGTGCCGCCCAGCATGTCCCATGTTTTCCCAGTATTTTTCGCGGAATCACAATATCCTCTCTCAACGGACGAAAAAATGCGGCCTTCAGCACCGAATCACCCAAAGCCAGATGGCTTGAGGAGGCTTCGCAGATCCCGTTCCCACCCCGAGCCCATGAATTCCCATACGCCGAAAGCCCCAATCAGAGGCATCATGCATTCCCCTCCTATCTCGAAGCGCACAAATTCAAATCAATGGGCGTAAAGAAGTAGCAGCTCCAAGCATGTTGCTACTTCGAGACTGGCGCCGAAATGGAAAGAAGGCCGCCAAAGCCCATGTTTTTAAGGCCTTAAGGCTACTAGATACCCAACACGTTGATATCTATGCAATTGCTGCATAGCGGCATTGACGACGCAGGCTATTGTGCAAGCGCAGCATTTCCTTATCTTCATCCTCAAGCAAACGCCGAAACACTTCGGCAACAACGAAAACTATCGAGTATCGCAGATGGCTGCAGCAACACATCAGACCGCACTGAAGAGCGCACCGGCAACCGGCCTGGCTTCGCTGATCGAAGCTGCAAAGACTCGGTTCGTTCGCTACCGAGTTTACCGCCAGACAGTAACCGAACTGTCCGAACTGTCGAACCGCGAACTGGCTGATCTGGGCTTGC
This sequence comes from Ruegeria atlantica, assembly GCA_013032095.1. GTDB lineage: Bacteria > Pseudomonadota > Alphaproteobacteria > Rhodobacterales > Rhodobacteraceae > Ruegeria > Ruegeria atlantica_E. The sequence goes on from WQBJ01000005.1 coordinate 56,040, forward strand.
ACCGTTCGATGATCCGCCGCCTGGCAATGCAAGCGGCCGAAGAGCACACCGCGTAAAAAAGCGCGAGACGACATACCGAGATCAGGTTCTTCCTCCTCCCTTAGGACCTGTATTTCAGCGGCGATATCTCTCCTCCTCCCTGATATCGCCGCGACCTATACCGGCTCTGAGTGCCGGATACAGACACACCGGGTACTCCTCCTCCCTTTCCTGGTGTTGAAAGCGCGCGGCGACGTCTTCCTCCTCCCTGACGTCGCCGCGACTTGCAAATACCGGGATCAGACCCGGGTTCGGATACATCGGGGCTCTCCTCCTCCCTGCCCTGATGTTGAAAAGAACGGCGGCTCCCTCTCCTCCTCCCTGGGAACCGCCGTTTTTCATTTCCCCAGCATGAAAAAAGGCGCCGCAGCCGTGGCCGGACGCCGATAAAGAATCGAGTATGTGCCGTCAGGCAGATTCCATTTGATTAAAACGGGACGTCATCCTTGGCGGACAGAAACCGCGAGACGACCTTCTTGGTCCCCGCCTTGTCGAAATCCACTTCGACCTTGTCCCCTTCGATACCAATGACTGCGCCATAGCCGAACTTTTGGTGAAACACGCGTTCACCCAAGGTGAAACTGGCCACAGCAGTTGCGTCGATCACCGTGTTGCGGCTTTCGCGTGGTTGCGACATTCCGTATTGCCCCTGCCGTGCCTGCATCCGTTTCCAGCCCGGAGAGTTATAGACATTTGCCTCGGCCGCGCGGGTTTCGATGCTGGCCTTTGGTTGCCCGCCGCCATAAAGGCCCGGAGGAGTCAGCACCTCGACATGGTCCTCGGGCAACTCGTCGATGAATCGCGACGGCATCGCATTCTGCCACTGCCCGAATACCCGCCGGTTGGCTGCAAAGGAAATGGTACAGACCTCTTCGGCACGCGTGATGCCCACATATGCCAGCCGCCGCTCTTCCTCGAGGCCCTTGATTCCTGCTTCATCCATCGACCGCTGCGAGGGGAACAGACCGTCCTCCCACCCCGGCAGGAACACGGCAGGAAACTCTAACCCTTTCGCCGCGTGCAGAGTCATGATCGAGACCTTGGCCCCGTCGCCCTCCTGCTCGTTGTCCATGACGAGGCTGACATGCTCCAGAAAACCCTGCAGGTTTTCGAAATTGTCCAGTTGGCTGACCAGTTCCTTGAGGTTCTCCAACCGCCCCGGAGCCTCGGGCGTCTTTTCGTTCTGCCAATGGGCGGTATAGCCAGACTCGTCCAGTATGATCTGAGCCAGTTCTATATGTGACACTTCGGGTTCGCCGAACCGCATCGGGGCGCCGTCATCAATCACCGACTCGTCGTCGACCTCGATCCGAGGCCCACGCGTCATCGCATTCCACCGCGCCAGCCCGTCGATCAACTCGCGCAGCGCCTTTCCGCCTTTGCCCTTGATCAGCCCGTTATCAACCGCGATCCGCGCCCCATCGACCAACGACACGCCATTTTCCCGCGCTGTCATCTGGATCGTCTGTTGGGCTTTGTCGCCTAACCCGCGTTTCGGTGTATTTACGATCCGCTCGAACGCCAGATCGTCGCCGGGGCTGACCACCAGCCGGAAATAGGCCATGGCATCGCGGATCTCCATCCGCTCATAGAACCGAGGGCCACCGATCACCTTATACGGCAAGCCAATGGTCAAAAACCGATCTTCGAACGCGCGCATTTGATGAGATGCGCGAACGAGAATGGCGATTTCATTGAGATTCATCAGGCGAATCCCGCGCGTCCCGCCTTGGAGCGCATCTATCTCCTCGCCAATCCAGCGAGCCTCTTCTTCACCATCCCAATGGCCGATCAAATGAACTTTGTGCCCGTCTTCTGCATCGGTCCAAAGCTCTTTGCCTAGGCGGCTTTCGTTACCGCGAATGACGTTCGAAGCAGCGGCCAGAATATGCGGTGTTGAGCGATAGTTCTGCTCCAGTCGCACCACGAAAGCTCCAGGGAAGTCTTTCTCGAACCGCAGGATGTTGCCCACTTCGGCCCCGCGCCAGCCATAGATGGACTGATCATCATCCCCCACACAGCAGATGTTCTTATGCGCCCCGGCCAGCAGACGCAGCCAGAGGTATTGTGCGACGTTGGTATCCTGATACTCGTCCACCAAGATGTAGCGGAACCAGCGCTGGTATTGCTCCAGCACGTCCTGATGTGTCTGAAAGATCGTGACTATGTGCAGGAGCAGGTCACCAAAATCCACCGCGTTCAGTTCGCGCAGGCGGGTCTGGTATTGGGCGAAAAGCTCAATGCCTTTGTTGTTATAGGCACCCGCATCCGCAGCAGGCACCTTGTCCGGCGTCAGCGCGCGGTTCTTCCAATCGTCGATGATTCCGGCCAGCATACGCGCAGGCCAGCGTTTGTCGTCGATATTCGCCGCCCGAACCAATTGCTTGAGCAGGCGCAATTGATCATCCGTGTCCAGAATGGTGAAGTTCGATTTCAGATCGACCAGTTCAGCATGACGACGCAGCAGCTTTACGCAAATCGAATGGAATGTACCCAGCCATGGCATCCCCTCGGCCGGTTGCCCCAGCAGCCGCCCCACACGCTCTTTCATCTCTCGGGCGGCCTTGTTGGTGAATGTCACCGACAGGATTTCATTCGGTCGCGCACGCCCGGTACTGAGAAGATGCGCAATCCGGGCGGTCAACGCCTTGGTCTTCCCTGTTCCCGCCCCTGCCAGCATCAGAACCGGACCGTCCAGCCGCTCGACCGCCTCACGCTGGGCGGGGTTCAACTCGTCCAGATATGGTGCGGGGCGCGCGGCCATGGCCCGTGCGGACAGCGATGCGCCCTCAAAGGCGTCCATTTCGTCGAAACTGCTCATCCTCACAAACTACGCCGGATACGCCGCAAGGGAAAGGGTTTGTTCACGGCTTGTTCGCGTAAAATTTTCAAAGGCGTCACATCCAATTTGGTCCATTCGAAGGATATAGCCTGCGGGGCGGGGCGTATATGACGCTCCGCCTGAGATTTACGGTTTTCGTTCGAACAAAGAGGGACACTGGCGGCCCCGTATGGCAGAAACTCCCCGCGATTCCTGCTCCTGTGGCCGTCAGGATACTTGTGTCCGACCGCCCTACGCGGCGACGCAATTGTCCGCAAACTGTGTCTTATCTCAAATACGTTGGTGCTCCCCGTCCGACGCATTGGCCCGTGCACGCCTCGGATGACGCATTGCACAGGTCCAATGACAAGGGTCGGCCCAGCAACCTGAAAACCTTGCAGAATCGCCCGACAGGTCGGATCAATTCATATGGACCTGCACAGCACCTTTCCCGGCCTTGCCGATCTGAAACGCCGCGGACGGCGCAGGGTGCCGCATTTCGTCTGGGAGTATCTGGACAGCGGGACAGGATCCGAAGTTACGTTGCGCCGGAACCGCACCGCTCTGGACAGGGTCACGTTTATGCCCTCAATCCTGCATGGCTCGATTGAATTTGACACCGGCACGCAGTTTCTGGGTCATGACTATCCCCTGCCGTTCGGGATTGCACCTATTGGCATGTCGGGGCTGATCTGGCCCGATGCGGAAAGGCTGCTGGCGCGCGCCGCCGCAGAGGCCGGGCTACCCTATACGCTGTCGACCGTAGCGAGTCAGAGCCCTGAAGACCTGGCCACAGATATCGGACAAAACGCCTGGTTTCAGCTTTACCCGCCGAAAGACCCGGAAATTCGCGCCGACTTGCTGAACCGCGCCCGATCAGCGGGGTTCTCGACGCTTGTGCTAACCGTTGATGTCCCGGTCGCCTCGCGGCGAGAACGGCAGGTCCGTTCCGGCCTGACACATCCGCCCAAGCTGACCCCCCGCCTGTTGGCCCAGATCATCCGGCGCCCGATTTGGGCTCTGGGTATGGCTCAAACCGGGATGCCGCGGATGAGAACGTTGGACAAATACATCGACGATAACAGCGCCCTATCGCCAACGGCTCATGTGGGGTATCTACTGCGCACATCCCCGGACATGGAATACGTCAATTGGCTACGAGACGTATGGGACGGGCCGTTCATCGTGAAAGGTGTAATGCGAGCAGAAGACGCTGACCGGCTACAACGGACCGGAGTTGATGCAATCTGGGTTTCGAATCACGGCGGTCGACAGTTTGATGGTGCTCCGGCCAGTATTGAGGTTCTTCGCGCCATTCGGGCGTCTACAACCTTGCCGCTGATCTTCGACAGCGGGATTGAAAGCGGCCTGGATATTCTGCGTGCCAGGGCGCTGGGTGCGGATTTTGTCATGCTGGGACGCGGATTCTTGTATGGTCTCAGCGCCTTGGGTGCGCGAGGGCCAGCTCATGTCATAGACATCCTACGCCAGGACATGATCGCCAATATGGGACAAATGGGGCTCTCGAATCTGCAAAAAATCCCATCCGCGATTACAAACGTTGATGCTGCAGTGCAGCGTGTGTAAGACAATCATGCCAAAAGGCGGCGTTTGCGAGCGATAACATGCCGGTTCTACCCAGAACGACTGATATACGTGCGCGTATTGTCCGCCTATTAACACGGCCACACAAATAAGACCGGGACCTGACATGACCGACTTCAACAAGATCCTGATCGCCAATCGCGGCGAGATTGCCATTCGCGTGATGCGCGCAGCAAACGAGATGGGCAAACGCACCGTCGCGGTATTCGCTGAGGAAGATAAGCTGGGGCTGCACCGCTTCAAGGCGGATGAGGCCTATCGCATCGGGGAAGGGATGGGGCCGGTTGCCGCGTATCTGTCGATTGACGAGATTATCCGCGTTGCCAAGGAATGTGGCGCGGATGCGATCCATCCCGGCTATGGCCTGCTGTCCGAGAATCCTGATTTCGTGGACGCATGTGTTCAGAACGGCATCACCTTCATTGGCCCCAAGGCCGAGACCATGCGCGCCTTGGGCGACAAGGCCAGCGCACGGCGAGTCGCTATCGCGGCTGGCGTTCCAGTGATCCCCGCGACCGAGGTGCTGGGCGATGACATGGACGCCATCCGGGCCGAAGCAAAAGAGATCGGCTATCCGCTGATGCTCAAGGCCAGCTGGGGCGGCGGCGGTCGCGGTATGCGCCCGATCAACTCAGAAGATGAGCTGGAAGAAAAGGTACTGGAAGGCCGTCGTGAGGCCGAAGCCGCATTCGGCAACGGCGAGGGTTATCTGGAAAAGATGATCACCCGCGCCCGCCACGTCGAAGTCCAAATTCTGGGCGACAAGCATGGTGAGATTTACCACCTCTACGAACGCGACTGCTCGGTCCAGCGCCGGAACCAGAAGGTCGTGGAACGCGCCCCTGCCCCGTATCTATCGGAAGAACAGCGGGCCGAGATTTGTGAGCTTGGCCGCAAGATCTGCGCCCATGTGAACTATGAATGCGCGGGCACGGTCGAGTTCCTGATGGATATGGAAACCGGCAAGTTCTACTTCATCGAAGTGAACCCCCGCGTGCAGGTCGAACACACCGTCACCGAAGAGGTTACCGGCATCGACATCGTTCAGGCTCAGATTCTGATCGCTGAAGGTAAAACTCTGGCCGAGGCCACCGGTGCGGCCAGCCAGGCCGACGTGCATCTGACCGGCCATGCGCTCCAGACCCGGATCACCACCGAAGACCCTCAGAACAACTTCATTCCGGATTACGGTCGCATCACCGCCTATCGCTCTGCCACTGGCATGGGCATTCGTCTGGACGGCGGCACGGCCTACGCAGGAGGGGTGATCACTCGGTATTACGACTCGCTGCTGACCAAGGTCACTGCAAAGGCTCCAACGCCCGAGGCTGCGATCGCCCGCATGGACCGCGCCCTGCGCGAGTTCCGTATTCGCGGCGTCAGCACCAATATCGACTTTGTCATCAACCTGCTGAAACACCCGACCTTCCTGTCGAACGAATACACCACCAAGTTCATCGACACGACGCCGGACCTGTTCACCTTCAAGCGCCGCCGTGACCGGGGCACCAAGGTTCTGACCTATATCGCGGACATCACTGTTAACGGTCACCCTGAGACCGCAGACCGCCCCGAGCCGCGCGCTGACCTGAAAGAGGCCAGGCCGCCCGCGCTGAAGGGTGAACCCAAAATGGGCACCCGCAATCTGCTGGAACAAAAAGGTCCGCAGGCCGTCGCCGACTGGATGAAGGCCCAACGGCAGCTGTTGATCACCGACACAACCATGCGCGATGGCCACCAATCTCTGCTGGCGACCCGTATGCGCTCGATCGACATGATCAAGGTGGCACCGACCTATGCGGCCAACCTGCCGCAGCTGTTCTCGGTTGAATGCTGGGGCGGTGCGACCTTCGACGTCGCCTACCGCTTCCTGCAGGAATGCCCGTGGCAGCGTCTGCGCGACCTGCGCGAGGCGATGCCGAACCTCATGACACAGATGCTGCTGCGCGGTGCGAACGGGGTTGGCTACACCAACTACCCGGACAACGTGGTGCAGGAGTTCGTCCGTCAGGCCTCGAAGAACATCGATGTGTTCCGCGTCTTCGACTCGCTGAACTGGGTCGAGAATATGCGCGTGGCGATGGATGCGGTCGTCGAGAACGGCAAGATCTGTGAAGGCACCGTCTGCTACACCGGCGACATCCTTGACCCGGATCGGTCGAAGTACGACCTGAAATATTATGTCGGCATGGCGAAAGAACTGCGCGACGCAGGCGCGCATGTTCTGGGACTGAAGGACATGGCGGGCCTGCTGAAACCGGCCTCGGCCAAGATCCTGATCCGTGCCCTGAAGGAAGAAGTCGGTCTGCCGATCCACTTCCACACGCATGACACCGCCGGTATCGCCAGCGCGACCATCCTTGCGGCCTCCGAGGCTGGCGTGGACGCGGTAGACTGCGCGATGGATAGCTTCTCGGGCAACACCAGCCAGGCAACGCTAGGCACTGTAGTCGAGGCGCTGCGCCATACCGAACGCGACACCGGTCTGGACATCAAAGCGATCCGCGAGATCAGCGATTATTTCGAAGCGGTCCGCGGCCAATACGCAGCCTTCGAATCCAGCCTGCAGGCTCCGGCGTCCGAGGTGTACCTGCACGAAATGCCGGGCGGTCAGTTCACCAACCTCAAGGCGCAGGCGCGCTCCTTGGGTCTGGAAGAACGCTGGCACGAGGTTGCACAGATGTATGCCGACGTGAACCAGATGTTCGGTGACATCGTGAAGGTGACGCCGTCGTCCAAGGTGGTCGGTGACATGGCGCTGATGATGGTCAGCCAAGGCCTGACCCGTGATGACGTGGAAAGCCCCTCGACCGATGTGGCCTTCCCAGACTCGGTCGTGGACATGATGCGCGGCAATCTGGGTCAGCCTCCGGGCGGGTTCCCTGACACCATCATCAAGAAAGTACTGAAGGACGAGGCCCCCAACACCGAGCGCCCCGGCAAGGATGTGCCCGCTGTCGATCTGGAAGCCACCCGTGCCGAGTTGTCCAAGCAGTTGGAGGGCAAAGAGGTCGATGACGAGGACCTGAATGGCTACCTGATGTATCCCAAGGTCTTCCTGGACTACATGGGCCGCCACCGGGTTTACGGTCCAGTCCGGACCCTGCCCACGCGCACCTTTTTCTACGGCATGGAGCCGGGTGAGGAGATCACCGCTGAGATCGACCCGGGCAAGACGCTGGAAATCCGTTGTCAGGCCATCGGTGAAACCGATGACAAGGGTGAGGTCAAAGTGTTCTTTGAACTCAACGGCCAGCCCCGCGTGATCCGTGTGCCGAACCGTATGGTCACCTCGACCACGCAGGCGCGACCCAAAGCCGAGCCAGGCAACCACGATCATGTCGGCGCGCCGATGCCGGGTGTGGTGGCCACCGTAGCGGTTACGGCTGGCCAAGAAGTCAAGGAAGGTGACATGCTGCTGACCATCGAAGCGATGAAGATGGAGACCGGCATCCACGCCGAGCGGGACGCCACAGTCAAAGCCGTCCACGTGCAACCTGGCGGCCAGATCGACGCAAAAGATCTACTGGTCGAACTGGAATAACAAAAAAAGGCGCGCAGATTGCGCGCCTTTTTTCTTTTCGGCGGGTGAACGTTTTAGCCGTCAACGACCTCATCGACTTCCACCTCGTCTGTCTCGGCTTCCACCGTGACTTCGTCTAGCTCTTCCGGCTCAGGCAGGCCCAGAAGATCATGCAACTCATCCATCGCATCCGGCGACAACTCGCGGCCACCAGTCAGCGTATCCAAGGCCTCTTGCGGATCGTCCGCGTCGGCCAACGTGGTTTCGGCATCCTGAACAGCCTGCTCAGCATCGGCCACGGCATCACTGTACTTATCTTCCGCAGTGATGCCCTGCTCCGCCTCTTCCTCTGTGGGCGCGTATTGCTCTTGGATTTGCTCGTCAGTCAAACCTTGCAGGTCCGATAGTTCTGTTTGTTTCTCTTCCAGATCCGCTGTCGCGCCCGAGTAGCCTAGAACGCTTTGCTGATACGAATAAAGCTTACCCGGCATACTATTCGGTGCAGCATTCCTTAGCGCCGTTTGGCTGGCATGCGCTGCGTTGAGCTCCTTCAACTCAGATGCGATCTTTCCGTGCTTGTTAGGAGGAACGGCTTCTTCATCAAGCGTGACCAGCGCTTTGGGAGTCGCACGCGTCACGGCTTTGGTCTTATTTTTATTGCCTTTAACCATGTTTTCCAGCTTGGTCACAAAAGCTGGCTTGTTCTTATTTGTCGAACGGGATTTCGTAGATTTTTGCCGGTCGGTTTTATTGATGCCCAATTTGCCCAGCAGCCCCTTGCCTTTACCGGCCGATTTATTGCCCGAGCCACTCTTACCCTTGGCATTGTTTTCGCCGGATTTGTTGCTGGCTTGGCTGCTATTGCCTTTGTCGCCGCTATTGCCTTTGTCGCCGCTATTGCCTTTGTCGCCGCTATTACCTTTGCCTCCGCCGTTACCACCGCCATTGCCGCCACCGTTTCCACCGCCATTGCCATTGCCATTCTTGGCAATCGCCATGTCCGGCGCAGCGACAACCGCAACAAAACTGGCCGCCCCAACCAGCATCAAAGAGGTCGCAAACACGCGCGATATCAATAGTACACGTTTCATTTAATTCACCTTTTCCTTTCGCCATTGGCAGCACCAGCCAAGGAAATGCATGTGCAAAACATAGTATTTGAATAGTTTTAAACTGAACTTTGGCAAAACTGCGGCAAAAAACAACCCGCGCCAGATTTCGCCTATACCCCCGAGCACCCGAAATCATACGCACCCAACTGGAACAACGTGAGAAACTGGTTAGTGTCTCAGGCAATGTGCTGGCTATTGCACGGCGTTTTATTTGATCAAAGTGAGGCCTTTATGCTGACCATCACCCCCATCTATGCCGCTTTGCTGGCGATCCTGTATGTCGGTCTCAGCTTCAAGGTCATCAGCCAACGTCGCGCCGACAAGATTTCTTATGGCGATGGCGGCAATCAGGACATGCTCAAAGTTATGCGGACGCATTCCAACTTTGTTGAATACACGCCGTTTGCCCTGCTGCTGATCATGATAGTTGAGCTGCAGGGCGCGGGTGGTCTGCTGCTGAACCTGCTGGGACTGACTTTGCTGGGTGGACGGCTGCTGCACGCCTATGGCTTTGGGCGCAGTCCTCAGATTGTGATTCTGCGCCAGATCGGAATGCTGCTTACTTTCACAGCCATTCTGGTGGCTGCGGTTGGGATTCTGGTGCTGGCGCTCTGATCTGGTTGGCGGGCTTATCCCGCCAAAATCTGCGTCTGAATCGTCGGAGCATGCATTAGAACAGGCTCAACTTCGACAACCCTGCCCTCATCACGTGCGCAGATAACCGTGGTCAATACGATCAGCACCGCCAAAAGTGCCATTTTAATGTCTGCAATACGTGCCATTTCGTCACCTCGAACCTTATTATTTTGTAGCGCTCTGTTTCTTGAACGCGCCGCCTCTGGATTTCCGTCGAAAGATTTTTCATCTTTTTTGTGTTTTTCCGCTTGCAGCCCTGCGTGGGAATTTATACATCCCTCCTCACTCAACGGCGCGGGCGTAGCTCAGGGGTAGAGCATAACCTTGCCAAGGTTAGGGTCGGGCGTTCGAATCGCCTCGCCCGCTCCATTGAGAGGTCTTCGGACCAACATATGTATCTGATGCGGGCGTAGCTCAGGGGTAGAGCATAACCTTGCCAAGGTTAGGGTCGGGCGTTCGAATCGCCTCGCCCGCTCCAGATACCAAACTCTCCGAACATGCTGGTTCTTCGATACACATTGCGTCATTCTGGTTGCGCTGCGCAACACAGGGTTCACTCATGTCTGAATACGTTATCCGCCCTCTCACCGCTGACGAGTTGCAGCAGGCCGTGGATTGGGCCGCACACGAAGGGTGGAATCCGGGCCATCATGATGCCGCGTGTTTCCACAGTACTGATACTGACGGGTTTCTGGGCGGATTCAAGGATGGTGAGATGATCGCCTCAATCTCGGTGGTCCATTACGACGATGGGTTTGCTTTCCTCGGGTTCTACATCGTGCACCCCGAGCATCGTGGCGCGGGACACGGGCTGAAGCTTTGGCAGGGTGCATTAGCCAACTGCACTGCCCGCAACGTCGGGCTGGATGGGGTCGTCGATCAGCAGCACAATTACTGCAAATCGGGCTTTGCCTTCGCGTACAACAACTATCGATTCACCGGGACAGTAGCGGATATTCAGCGGGCGTTGCCACCGTCAGCCGGCACCGAAGCTTTGACTACGGTTTCTGATGAACTACACGCGTATGACCGCCAACTTTTCCCGACCCCGCGTGACACGTTCCTGCAAGGCTGGATCAGCGCACCAAGTCATGTCTCCCGTGTGTATTCCGAGGACGGACAGATCAAAGGCTATGCCACGTTGCGCCCATGCAAAAACGGCTACAAGATCGGGCCCCTATTCGCGGACCGCGCCGACATTGCCGAAACCTTGCTGGCCAGCTTGCTGGAAACGTTACCAGAAGATCAAAGCGCGCAAGAGGTCTTCATTGACATGCCCCAACCCAATCAGGCCGCCTTTGATTTGGCAGCAAAGCTTGGGTTGGAAAAGGTTTTCGAAACGGCTCGGATGTATTCCAGCCATCAACCGGACATCGACCTAAACCGTATCTTTGGCGTGACGACGTTCGAGCTTGGTTAAAACGCCTTGAACGTCATTGTGGTCAGCGACCGTTCGATATTGGGAATCACCAGCAGGTTTTCATTAATGAAATGTCCTACGTCCTCGGTTTCGGGGATGTAGAGTTTCAGCAGCAGGTCATATTCTCCGCTGGTCGAATACAGTTCGGAATGGATTTCGCGCAGGGCGATTTCCTCGGCCACCTTGTAGGTGGTGCCGGGTTTACAACGGATCTGGATGAAAACGCAGGTGGACATGGGCCGGACCTTGTTGGTTGAGTTGTCCGCAGGCTGGCATGGGCTGCGCCCGGGTGCAATCCCCCGCAACAGTTTGCATTGAATGCCACGTGTGGACTGGATAAGCCGCCCCAACCCCGTCTATAAGCGCGCCTGTAGCAAAAGGAATTCGCCCATGCGCAGCGCAAAGATCAGCCGTCAGACCGCCGAGACCGAGATCTCGGTCGAGGTCAATCTGGACGGCACTGGCACCTACGACAACCAGACCGGCGTTGGCTTCTTTGACCACATGCTGGACCAGTTGGCGCGGCACTCGCTGATAGACATGACGATCCGCACCAAGGGCGATTATCACATCGACGACCACCACACGGTCGAAGACACCGGTATCGCGCTGGGTCAAGCGATGACACAGGCCCTGGGCGACAAAAAGGGCATTCGACGCTATGGCGAATGTCACCTGCCTATGGATGACGCGCAGGTGCGCTGCGCGCTGGACCTGTCAGGCCGTCCCTTCCTGATCTGGAACGTGGACCTTCCGACCCCCAAGATCGGCAATTTCGACACCGAGTTGGTGCGCGAATTCTTTCAGGCGCTCAGCACCCACGGTGGCATCACGTTGCATATCGACCAGTTGCACGGTTTCAACAGCCACCACATCGCCGAAGCCGCCTTCAAAGCGGTCGCCCGTGCGTTGCGTCTGGCGGTTGAAACCGACCCGCGCAAAGCTGATGCGATACCCTCCACCAAGGGTGCGCTGTAAATGCTGACTGCCATCATTGACTACGAGAGCGGCAACCTCCACTCGGCCGAAAAAGCGTTCCAGCGCATGGCGCGCGAAATGGATGCGGGTACGGTCGTTGTGACCTCGGACGCGGAAGTTGTAGCGCGCGCCGACCGGCTCGTGCTGCCCGGCGATGGCGCGTTTCCCGCCTGTGCAGCTGAACTGCGCGGGCACAAGGGCATCTATGACGCGATGGTTGAGGCGGTCGAACAAAAAGGCCGCCCCTTTCTAGGAATCTGCGTTGGGATGCAGTTGATGGCCTCGAAAGGCCATGAGTACAGCGAAACGGACGGGCTGGACTGGGTGGCCGGCGATGTGGTTCGGATCGAGCCGTCCGACACATCGCTGAAAGTGCCGCATATGGGCTGGAACGATCTGGTGCTGGAAAGCGATCACCCGGTGTTCGAAGGTGTTAATTCAGGCGATCACACCTATTTCGTTCATTCCTACCATTTCCGTGTCAAAGACCCAGCGCAACGACTGGCCTATGTCGATTATGGGCAAGAGGTCACGGCCGTGATTGGCCGCGACACGATGCTTGGCATGCAGTTCCACCCCGAGAAAAGCCAGGATGTGGGTCTGCGCATGATCGGGAACTTCCTGACCTGGGCCCCTTAACGGCTACTGAACCCGTGTCCAGGTCTGCCCACGGCAGACCAGACCGCCAACCGCGCACCCTTTGACAGTCAGCTTGTTCTGGCTGTCCAAGGTCATCTTCGAATTGTAGGTCTTGTCCCGGTCCGGCGCCCAGATTTTACCGCTGTCGTACTGACCATCACCCTCGGGCACCATGTCCCAGATGATCTGTTTGCCGAGGTTTTCATATTCCAGTTGCTGATTGCCATCGCCGTCGAAGGCGCTGTCGATCGTGCCACAAATTGCGCTGCCGCATTCCGCAATGGAAACGTGCAAATAACCCCCGGTATCGCCTGGCTGGGTCTTCCATAGCCCGTCCACCGGATCGGCGGCAAACGCCGTCGTTGCCATGCCGGCAAATCCTGCTGCGAGTAGAAATTTCTTCATAATGCTCTCCCTGTTTTGCCCTCACTCTGGCCCGCTGATGGGCTTCGGGCAAGAATGACTTTGCGTCGCGTTGCATCCCCTGCCCTGACTGTGCGATATCCCGCGCGACTGACCAAGATATAGGGCCGCCTGACATGATCCTCTACCCCGCCATCGACCTCAAAGACGGCAACGCCGTGCGCCTGCTGCGTGGTGAAATGGACAAGGCCACCGTGTTCAACAAGGACCCTGCCGCGCAAGCCCGTGCCTTTGTCGAAGCCGGGTGCGAGTGGTTGCATTTGGTGGACCTGAACGGAGCTTTTGCGGGTGAGCCGGTTAACGCCGCGCCTGTCGAGGCGATCCTCAAAGCCTGCAACGTACCCGCCCAATTGGGCGGCGGCATTCGTGACATGGCAACGATCGAAACCTGGATCAACAAAGGGCTGGCCCGAGTCATTCTGGGCACCGTGGCGGTTGAGAACCCTGATCTAGTTCGCGAAGCGGCGAAGGCCTTCCCAGGCAAGGTCGCCGTGGGCATCGACGCTCGCAACGGCATGGTCGCAACCAAAGGCTGGGCCGAAGAAACCGACGTACAGGTGACGGACCTCGCCCGCAGTTTCGAAGACGCAGGCGTGGCTGCAATCATCTACACCGACATCAACCGAGATGGCGCGATGCAAGGCCCGAATATCGAAGCGACCGCAGATCTGGCGCGCGCCGTGTCGATCCCCGTGATCGCCTCGGGTGGCGTAAGTTCGCTAGACGACCTGATCGCCTTGCGCGATTGCGGTGTAGAACTGAACGGCGCCATTTCGGGCCGCGCGCTCTATGATGGCGCAATTGACCTGAATGAGGCCATTCGCGCCCTTTCGTAACAAGCTTACTGCGCGGCGACCGAGGTCAATTTGGCCAGCGCGCCGCGCATTTTCTCGATGACCGGAGAGTTCTCGACATCATCGAGCTCATCCATGGTCTCTTTCGGGTCCTCATAAGCCAGCCAGACCTGACCGTTCTCATCCTCATACGCCTGCACTTTAAGCGGCAGAAATAGCCCTGCGCGCGGATCGATCTGCATGGCGGGCGTGCCCAGCGCCGGGTTCCCGAAGATCAGCACCTGATTGGCCGGGATGGTCAGACCAACTTTTTCGGCTCCCGCCGCGTGATCTATGCGAGCAAAAACGGTTGCGCCCGCGTTCCCAACGGCCGCTTCCAGCGCGTCCAGTGCCTCGGACACTGATTTGTCAGTGTTCACCTTGATGATATCGTCAGCCATTGCGGCAACTGCTCCTGCAAAAATGAAGGTGGTTGTCAAAAAGAGGTTTCGCATCTCATTGATCTCCTGATGAATTTGGGAACAGATTTCACAGGTTTGAGAGCAGTGACAATCACAAGTCTGGCATCGGCGAGGCTTTGCCGGTACAGGTGCGATCAACAAAGGAAAGCCCATGCTGAAAACCCGCATCATTCCCTGTTTGGATGTCGCCGATGGCCGTGTGGTCAAGGGCGTGAATTTCGTTGGCCTGCGCGATGCGGGCGACCCGGTGGAATCGGCCAAGGCCTATGACGCCGCCGGTGCGGATGAGATCTGCTTCCTAGACATTCACGCCACTCATGAAAACCGCGGCACCATGTTCGACGTGGTCCAGCGCACGGCAGAACAGTGCTTTGTCCCACTGACCGTCGGCGGAGGTGTCCGCACCAAGGACGACGTGCGCGCGCTGTTGCTGGCAGGTGCCGACAAGGTCAGCTTCAATTCGGCCGCTGTGGCGAATCCCGATGTGATCGCGGAATCGGCGGATCAATTCGGCAGCCAATGCATCGTCTGCGCGATTGACGCCAAAACCGTGAGCCCCGGCAAATGGGAAATCTTTACTCACGGTGGCCGCAAACCCACCGGCATCGATGCGGTGGAATTCGCCAAGACCGTGGTTGCCAAGGGCGCAGGGGAAATCCTGCTAACCTCGATGGACCGCGACGGCACCAAAGCGGGGTTCAATTTGCCATTGACCCGCGAGATCTCCAACGCGGTTGACGTTCCCGTGATCGCCTCGGGCGGTGTCGGCAATCTCGACCATCTGATCGAGGGCGTGACCGAGGGCGGGGCCAGCGCCGTGCTTGCTGCCTCGATCTTCCATTTCGGTGAATACACCATACGCGAGGCCAAAGAGCACATGGCCGCCGCAGGCATTCCGATGAGGCTGACATGAGCATTCTCAACGAACTGGCCGCCACCATCGAGGCCCGTAAAGGTGCTGATCCTGAAAGCAGCTGGACTGCCAAGCTGTTGGCCAAAGGCCCCGAGAAATGTGCCGAGAAATTCGGGGAAGAAGCCGTAGAGGCCATCATCGAAGCGGTCAAGGACGACAAGGCTGGGCTGACAACCGAGGCTGCAGATGTGCTCTATCACCTGCTGGTCATGCTGGCTGCGCGCGACGTGGCGCTTGAGGATGTTCTGGCCGAATTGGCCCGGCGTCAGGGCATCAGTGGGATCTCTGAAAAAGCCGCGCGCCCCAAGGGGTAAGCGCAGGGTTTCTTCGCAGCGCTCTGCCATTTATGATCGGCCTTCATGGTCCACAGATCGAAGGGCATTAGGATGATCAGAGCTTTGGCCTGCGTGCTGGCCCTTGTGACACTGTCGGCTTGCGCTACGCCGCCAGCGTCGACCGGAGACGAGGTACAACGGCTTGCAACGGAAATCCGCAGCCTAGGCCCCGATATCGACCCCGAAGAGGCCGACCGCGCCGCCCGTATCGCCTATTCCTATACCGCGCAGCTGGTGCAGGAATATGAGATTACCGATCCCCCGCTGATCCACAACGCCAAGGTCAACAAGGGCCTGCGCCCGCGCGGGCTGTGCTGGCACTGGGCCGAGGATATCGAGCGCCGTCTGAAGCAGGAGAACTTCCAGACGCTTGATCTGCACCGCGCCATCGCCAATGCGGACAACCCGTTTCGAATTGACCACAGCACCGCCATCATCAGCCGCAAGGGTGAAACAATGTATGACGGCGTGGTGCTGGACCCGTGGCGGTACGGTGGAGTGCTTTTCTGGTCGCCCCTGATCGACGACACTAAGTACGAGTGGGTGCCGCGCGAAGTTGTTTTGGAAAAACGCCGCGTGGAACAATATGGCGAACTATTACCCTATGTCAGCGGCTAGAGTTCAGAGCTTCGACGAGATCACTCCGGTCGCAAACCCGCCCATGCGCAGCTCACCGAACAAGCGCTGAAACTCGATCTTGGGGCAGCGGTTCATTACCACATCAACCTTGCGCGCCTGAGCAGCGGCAGCGGCATCAGTGTGTTCGACGCCGATCTGCATCCAGATCGTACGTAGGTTCGGGAATGCGGCCAGGGCCTCGTCCACAATCGGCGGCACGGATTCGGATCGGCGGAAGATATCGACCATATCCACCGGCTCGGAAATCTCAGACAACGAAGCCCGTACTGACTGCCCGAACAACTCTTTGCCCGCGTGGCCCGGGTTGACCGGGATCACCGTGTACCCTTTCAGCGAAAGATACCGCGCCACGTAATAGCTGGGCCGCACCGGGTTCATCGAAACACCCACCACTGCAATCACTTTGGTACGTTGCAGGACCTTTTTCAGAAATGCGTCAGAGTAGTCAGTCATAGCCGCACCCTATTCTGGATGCCCCAAAGAAAAAAGCGCTCAGGTCGAACCTGAGCGCCAGTTGTTGGAACGAGGGACAGTGAAATGACCCGCGGCAGTTCCGTTCCGCGGTCACTGTGACATTTAGGCATAAGTTGAGAGAAAAAAAGAGGGGGTGCGCATTTTTGTGATGACAGATCACAAAAAGCGGAAAGCCGCCTATTGTTCGTAGAGGATTACCGGCCAATGCGCCTCTGCCATGCGGATATATGCGGCACTGACTTCGCGCCACATTTCTTCGATTTCCAACGAATGGGTCAGGTACAGGCGGCCATCCACCACCTGCCATGCCAAGGGATCCGTGCTGATCAGAACGCCTTGCGCCATGGCATAGGCGCAATACCCACCGAACTGAGGCGCAAAGGACCGCGGGTCACGTTCGAACGCGTCACGGTTTTCAGCCGAGGCGAAATGCCACTCAGCCCCTTTCCAGACAACCGCGTATTCTGGTTGACCACGCACAGGTGATTCACCGTCGAAATAAGAAACCACATCGTACCCTGCCATCGCGGCGCCGTCGGTCGCGAAATACACAGGCATTTCCTGCGCTTTCACAGCAGGAGTGATGAAGGAGGCGACCATTGCGCCCAGCAGAAAACGTCGAGTCAGCATCTCGGACTTCGGATCAAAAACATCAGGGTCTCAAGATGCAATATTTCGGCCCAAGTTGAACCCCAATTAACGGGGTTGTGATCACCTGTGTCGCCCGGACACCATGTCAATCAAAGATGTCTTCGATTGCGTCCCACGCTTCGTCCAGAACGCGCGAGAACATAGTTTTTTTCTTTTTCTGTTTCTTCTTCTTGTACGAGCCAGCAGATTTTCCGCTGTCGTGCCTGACCTTGCTCTCGGTCAGTTTGCGCTTGGGCACCATCTTGAGGTCATGCAGCGGCGCTCCGCAACTCGAACAGCTCAACTCATGACGTTGCTGCCCTTTCAGAACCAACGCGGCGCGGGTCCCGCAATAGCAGCAGGTGGCGATTTTGGACGGGCTGGGAATGGGTGCCTCCTGTCTATCTGTGCCTTGAGGCATATAGGGCTATTGCAGCCGCATTTGAGACGTTGAGCGACCCGAACCCGCCAGCTGCGTCGATTTTCACCAACTGATCAACGGTTTCTTTCGTTTTCTGTCGCAATCCGGGTCCTTCGGCTCCAAGCACCAGCGCAACCGGCCGATCCAGCTTGGCCCCCAGAGCCATTTCGATCGTCTCATCAGCCTCACCATCCAAGCCAAGAACCAAGAAACCCATATTCTGCAACTCGACAATGGCATCAGCCAAATTGCGTACCCGCAGATAAGGCTGACGTTCCAGCGCACCGCTGGCCGTTTTTGCCAGGGCACCGGTTTCGGGCGCCGAGTGGTGCCGTGTGCCGATTACTGCGCTTGCCCCAAGAACTTCTGCCGAACGCAGAATCGCCCCAACATTGTGCGGGTCAGTCACGCGGTCCAGCAGAATCACGCGGGGATGTTCGCGACCGATACAGTTCTCGGCCAGCCCACCCCAGTCCAGAGGCTTCACCTCAAGCGCCGCCCCCTGATGAACCGACCCCGGGTCAATTGGCGCCGTGAACTTGCGCGGGTCAACCATTTCGGCCTCAATCCCTGCAAATTCAATCGCTTCGGCCAGTTTATCGCGCGCGTTCCGCGTTACGATCAGGCGCAGTTTTTGCCGCTTCGGGTTCATCAATGCGTCCCGCACAGCGTGTAGGCCGAACAGCCAGACGGTTTCCGCGGCGGCCGCTTTGCGCGCCTGCTCCTTCTCAACGACCCACTTGGGTTTCTTCATTTTCTTGGGCCTCCGGGCCGGGAATTCGGTTTCCTGCGCCAAAGCGGAATTTTCCTGTTGACGCTCCTTTAAGGCGCTAGTAATCACGCCTCCACGTCAGGTGCAACGCCTGACAGTGGGCGACAGGCCGCAAGGTGTGGCAGGGGACTGTAACTCCCTCGCGGAGACGCACGCCTGGTTCGATTCCAGGGTCGCCCACCATATCCTTTTTCTCAGAATTGAAACCTGCAGTCTCCCATTCCAGGTCCGCAGGCTCATCCCGCCTCTACCGCACTGTTGATTCCTATTCCTTCGACCGCGGCTTTGCGTCTTCGACCGGCAAATCGGCGCCAGGGCGCATAGGCTGGCCACGTATCCGGTTTCGCCTGATGGCCGGATTATGGAATAGCAAAACTCACCACCGTTGGCGAGCACGCCAGATGTGATGGCCTGCAGTCCGGCGGAATAGCGGGCCTGATCCTCGGTCAGAATGGACGGCGTCACCAGTTTTTTGAACCGGACAGCGCCAGACCATCGCCCTGCTGTAACATCGTATCCAGCCGGTTTTTCTGCAGAACCAGTTCGCCTTTATTTGTAAGCAGCCCGATTCCGATTTTCAGACGATCAAGTACTGATGCCAGCGCATTGAAGCGTGCGCACAACAGACGAAATGGCCGCAGCATTCCCAGAGCAGTGGAGAAATGCAGCATATAGTCCGCGGCGTCTCTGACAGCTGTTTTTGTTAACCCGGAGTGCCCATTCGGAAAGTTGATCGTAATGTCGTCAAACCAGATGGGTGCAACCAAAAGCCTAGCCGTGCAACGCCGATCCAGTCCCAGATGCTCTCTTTGCCAAAGGTTTGCCGGTAACTGCGAGGCCGGCAGCCGCAGCCTTCTTCTTCGGACAGGAACTCAAAATGCGCTTTCGGCCGCCCAATGCCTGAATTGTCACCTGCTCATCCTGGCCGAATTTTTCCATGAACTCGACTATGAGGGCCGAGAGGTCAGGAAGACTCAGGTAGAGTTGAGACACTAGCGGTTCGGCCTGGTCGTTGAACATTAGAGACGAGCCTTTTGCGCCATAACGCCCGGCGAAATGGTCGAGAGAATCGCTGAAGGGGAATTCCGAATCGATGCCGCTGTAAATGCCGGAGATCAGGGCGTGGTCGGTCTTGTACTTTGGGTCAATCTGAACACCTACGGCTGAACGGCGCACGACACCAGTGCGCTAGCCGTATGCACATTAATTGAACCGGCCTGTCAGGCCGCCGCTGAACGCTGCGCGTTTATCCGCTCAAACCACGCTATGATTGCGTCTAGATCGGGCTCCAGCATCTCTGCGGCACCGCCTGTGAAGTCCTGAAACTTTTCTTCGTTCAGCCCGTTCACACCAACAAGCACGGGAATGTCCAGACCCAGTGCCTCGCCTATCACCGGGCGGAAACCGCGACCATCGGATTCATGCTTCCCGAACTTGTTGATGATCAATAGATCCGGCGAATCTTCCAGCGAATTGGAAACCAGCCCCACGGCTTGCTCCAGAGCTGCCGGGTCGAGACGGCACCCCCGCGCATGCTCACCCAGCGATTGGGATATGCGGATGGTCTCTCCGTCCGGCAAAACGCGAACATCCATGTCGCACTTGCTGCTGTCGGCGCATTCGGTGTTGGTCTGCACGACACCGGCCAGCCTGGCACCTTTGGCCAGCAAGTGTTCGGCAACCGTGCTCAGCAAGCGATCAGTCGCACCGCGGTCGGTGGTGGTGACATAGGCCAGATACATTGAAAGACCCTCATAGTCTAAAGTGTGACATTCCAGATAGCACGCATGGCCCAGTCCGACCACTCCTTGCGTTACGGCAGGGGCGAAAGGCCGATCACAGGTGCGTGCAGGTGAAGCAGAACGACAAAGACAGAAAGCGCTAATATGCCGATCCAAAGGCTGGGCCAAGGGGTCGGAGCGCGCAGGGAAAATCGCGAAGTGTTCCGGGACAGGCGCGTCCATTCGATCCCCATGTCGCGCGCCTTACGCCGGTCGATCAAAGCCATACCCCAGGCTGCAAATCCCGCAAACAGGCCAAACAGAATGACGTGAGACAGACTGCCATTGGCCAAAAGATGCGCCAGCGCCCACAGCATCAAGGCCGCAAGTAGCGGGTGGCGTGTGGTCCGCAGAATGCCCGGCTTTTCAGGGTCGAATCGTTGATGTCCCAGCCCGCCGAAGGAGAACGGGTTTTGGATCGTCAACCCTGCCACGGCCAGCCAACATACTACCGGCATAACCAGCAGCGGCACCCAGCGCAGGACGGCGAACGGCGGAATCACCTCGACATAAGGCGCTTGTGCCGCGGCCACGATCAGCCAGCCCAGCACCAATAAGGACAAAGCGGAATAGGCTGCAAAATACCTCTTACGGCCCATCATCTCGATCAGACGCCCACGCATGGCGGGCCGCGCCGGGATGGCGTGGGTTAGCAGAAAGGTGATCAGTGCAGCAAGAAATAGGGCCCAACCCAGCATTGTAGTCTCCATTAGCGTTGATCCCGATTTAAGCCCGACATTCAGGATGGTCTTTGTCCAAAATCAAGTGGGACACGACGTTGGATTGTTCCCAACAAGCCGAGGGTTTCTTGCAACCCGACAAGGAAAACGCAACTGTGCGGGTGGAGGACCCCGATGCACCATTTCGATGAGATATACGCTATGGCCGCCAACCGGCACGGCGGGCCAGACGCTCTGGAAGCAAAGCTGACCAAACCCAGAAGCGTTGCAGAGCTTGCCGCCCTGCCCGAGGATCGTTGGCTTTCGATCATCACCAAGTGTATCTTCCAGGCCGGGTTCAATTGGAAGGTCATTGAAAACAAGTGGGACGGATTCGAAACCGCCTTTGACGGGTTCGATGTTGGGCGTTGCGCGTTCATGGATGATGAGAAGTTTGACGCCCTGCTTCAGGACAAACGCATTGTGCGCAACGGCACCAAGATCGCCACTGTTCGGGACAACGCGGCCTTTCTGCTAGAGCTGCGTCAGGAAGGTGGTGTGGGTCATGTTCTGGGAGGCTGGCCTTCGACCGATTACATTGGTCTGCTCGCGATGTTGGCCAAACGTGGGTCACGTCTTGGCGGGGCTTCTGCCCAGTACGCAATGCGGTTCGCAGGGCGCGACAGTTTCATCCTTTCGCAGGATGTAACCGCACGCCTGATTGCCGAAGGCGTAGTCGATAAGTCTCCGAGTTCGAAAAAAGCGATGGCAGCCGTGCAAGACGCCTTCAACACATGGATGAACCAGTCCGGGCGGTCACTAACGGAAATAAGCCGCGTTTTGGCAATGAGCCTATGAAAACCAGTTGCAGAGCGGATGCATCAGATTAGGCTTCATGTATGGCTTGGCGCATTTTGATGACGTTTTTTTTGCTGTTAGCCTCCTGCGGTCGCCCGCTGACGGATCAGGAGCGCGCATTTGCGAGCACCGTTCAGGGCGACACACTGAATTTGGACCGAGTACGCCTTGTCGAGGGCGCACCGGTCGCGCCGATTACCTATTACCGCAAGTCTCGTCCACGCCTTGCATGCCGCGAACGTATCCTGCCGCCTCCGAAAGAGGGCATTGTGACGGGAAAGCCTGCCGCTGTGGCGCTGTTCAACAAGGTCTATTTTACGCAAGAGTGGTACCTTGAGGACTATATGTCCGACTTCCCCGAACAGATGAACCTAATCGGGGCCATGTTGCTGGCGCATGAGCTAACCCATGTCTGGCAATGGCAGAATCGAAAAATCACCGGCTATCACCCGTTGCGGGCCGCAGCCGAGCATAGCGGCAACAAAGACCCCTACCTGTTCGATCTGGAAACATCACCCGACTTCCTATCCTACGGCTTTGAACAGCAAGGCGCGATAGTCGAGGAATATATCTGTTGCCGGGCTTTGGACCCGCAAGCCCCCCGCACCCAGCGCCTGCACGACATGCTGGGTGCGCATTTCGATCTGTCGCCACTGCCGGACCAGCCGCGCGAGCGCGATATCGTGATCCCGTGGGGCGGCGCCGAGATCGAAGGCATTTGCCGCTAGGACCTACTGTCCCTGAAGGGTCTCCAGATAAGCAACCAGATCCACTATCGGCTGGCTAGTCAGGATCGGCTGCCCCTCGGGTGTTTTCATTGAGGTATCCTGCCCATCAAAATACGGCCCATAGACCGGCATCGGGCTGCCGTGGCTCACCAGCGGGTCGCGCCCGTCTATCCGCGCCACAACGCGGGCAACGGGGAAAACGCCGTTCTCATCGGCTAGCTTGGTCAGGTCAACCGGTTGAATGACCAGCACACCCGCCATCGGACCATGCCCGGTCGCCTCGAGCCCGTGACAGGTGGCACAGTAGTGCTGATACAACTCGGCCCCGGTATCCACGTCTTGCGCTGCGGCTTGTGAGGTCGCCACGAGCACCCCGATTGAAACTACGCCAAGTAGTGGTTTGATCATCGCATCCTCCTGTCACGATTGACATTTGCAGCTTGCCCGACGGTCGGCTTGACGCAATGATCCAGATCAACGAAGCGGGAGGATACGGGCAATGACACAATATGCAGCCATCATGCTGGCAGCCGGGATAGGTGTGCCGATCCTTGCCGCACTAAACGCCGCCCTCGGAAGACTGATCGGTTCACCGACCGCCGCCGCCGTCGTGCTGTTCGCCATCGCGTTCGGAGCTTCCGCGCTGGTGATGATCCTGTTTCCTGGAATGAGCGCTCTGTCCAAAGTCGCGCAGGCCCCCAAACACCTGTTACTTACGGGTGTCCTGATTGCCTTTTACGTGCTGTCGATCACCCATGTCGCGCCTCATTTCGGCGTCGGCAATGCGGTGTTCTTTGTGCTGCTGGGTCAGTTGATCAGTACGGCAGCCATTGACCATTTCGGCCTGTTCGGCGCGCAGGTCACGCCGTTGACATGGGTGCGCGCTGGAGGAATCGCCGTGATGGCCGCAGGCGTAGCCATCACTCAACTGGCTTGAGCGCACCGCCCTCCAACCGCAGCTTTCGATCCATCCGTGCCGCCAGATCCATGTTGTGCGTGGCGATCAGCGCCGAGAGCCCCTCGTCCCGAACCAGCGCCATCAGTGCGTCAAACACCTGATCCGAAGTTTCGGGGTCAAGATTGCCTGTCGGCTCATCTGCCAGCAACACGCGCGGTTTGTTAGCCAGTGCCCGGCAGAAGGCGACACGCTGCTGCTCACCTCCCGACAGAGCGGCGGGGCGGTGATCCGCGCGCGGCGCAACGCCGACGCGGTCTAGCAATGACATGGCTCTGTCTTGCGCTGCCTTCTCGGAAACGCCATTGGCCAGTTGCGGCAGGGTGATGTTTTCCAGCGCCGTGAATTCGGGCAGCAAATGGTGAAACTGATACACAAACCCCACATCTCGCCGCCGCAGAGCGGTACGGGTACGATCCCCCTTACCGGTCGCGTTTTGCCCGGCAATCTCGACCGAACCATCATCGGGTGTGTCTAGCAGACCAGCAATATGCAAAAGGGTCGACTTTCCCGCGCCGGAGGGCGCAACCAGCGCGACCGCCTCGCCCGCGCGCAATTCCAGATCGGCACCGCGCAGCACCTGTACCTCGCCCGGCGAGCCCTTCAGATAGGTCTTGGTAAGACCGTTCAACCGCATCGTCACATCATTCATAGCGCAGCGCCTCAACCGGGTTCAGCCGCGCCGCGCGGCGGGCGGGGAAATAGGTGACAAAGAAGGATAGACCCAACGACAGCCCAATCGCCTTGAGCACGTCCGACAGGTGCAACTCAGCGGGCAGCGCATAGATGCCGCGAATGGACGGGTCCCAGACGCCGCCACCCATGACGTAATTCACGAACGAGAAGATCGGGTCGATATAGATCGCGAACAGGCAGCCCAGAACCACACCCATCACGGTGCCGATGATCCCTGTGAACGCGCCACAAATGAAGAACACGCGCAGGACCGAGCCTTCACTGAGGCCGATGGTCCGCAGGATACCAATATCGCGACCCTTGTTCTTCACCAGCATAATCAGACCCGAAACGATATTCATCGCGGCAATCAGCACGAGGATCGAAAGGATGATGAACATTACGTTGTCCTCGACTTCCAACGCACGCAAGAATCCGCCCGAGGCGTCCTGCCACGTCCAGATCTGGCTGCGCTCGCCCGCAGCCTCAAGGATGGGGATCAGGATCGGTGTAAGTTCTTCGGGGCGATCAACCATCACTTCGATCTCATCGGCCACGCCCTCTCGGTTGAAAAAGCTCTGCGCCTGTTCGAACGGCATGTAGACGCGCGTGCGGTCGATATCATAGCGCCCGGCCGAGAACACATAGACCACCCGATACGCATTTACGCGCGGTGAGGTGCCAAAGGCCGTCTTCACCCCGTTAGGCGAGGTCAGCTTAACCGTGTCCCCAACTGTCGCCCCGATACTGCGCGCCACACCCGAGCCTATGGCGATCACGTCCTCTCCATTTTGGAACAGCGCCAGATCGCCGACCGCTTGCTCGCTTTCGGCAACCCCCGGCAAGTCCATCAGATCCTTGGGCTGGATACCGAATACCTCGACCCCGCTGCTGCGCTCGCGATTGGTGATCAGCACTTGCCCTTTGACCAGGGGCGCAGCGCGCTGCACGCCCGGTACCTGCGCAATGCGGTCGGCGACGCTGTCGTAATCCTCGATAGTGCGATCCAATTGCCCCTGCGCATCGAAATTGCCGGCCGAATAGACGGTAACATGCGCGTTGGCCCCCAGAATGGTACCCACGAATTCTGACCGAAAACCCGACCGCACCGCCAGCGTCGCGATCAAAGCAAACACGGCCAGTGTGATACCGATCAGTGAAATCCAGGTCATAACGCTGACGCCGCCCTCAGCCCGGCGTGCGCGCAGGTATCGCCAGGCGATCTTCCATTCGAAGGGGGCAAAGGGCGGGGGCGTCTTGGCCATATCTGCTCCGGGCTTTTTGGTTTGAGGCGACCCTTTCGGCATTTCGCCGGATGGTCAAGCAGGTTATGCGAGCCCCTCGTTCCGGCGAGCAACGCTGTGAGTAACACTCGAATCACCCACCAAGTCGGACGAATGCTCTGGCAAAGGGAGATGGAGAAAATTCGGGATACACTATTGGTTGTGACGCCCTTCACAGACAAATCCAGATTGTTTCAGATATGTTGCCAATAGGGTTATTGCGTGAGTGACTGAACTCGAAATGCAACAATATATAAGTAATTATATTTCGCCCTTTGCATATTTTTGGTAACATTGTCACCCTAGCATTAAGGGGGATACAATTTTTAGAGCGGGAGACGCTCATGTTTGTAAAGAGTAATACAGAAATACTGGACCCGATTTTGGTCCGAAACGCATCAACAGATTTGGATTGTGAGACCGCAGCGCTTTTGCGTGCAACAATTCGCCCCGTCTTCGACAAAGCAGCAAGTTGGGCCAGTTTGACCGACATCTTAAAAGACAAAGGATACCGACTGGTTTTCCGTCAGGGGCGGTTGTGCATCACGGATCGCGCAACCGACGAAAGGGTCTGTGGGATACGTTTTCTGGGCTTCGAACTCAGAGATCTGGTCAGACGTCTAGGACGTCCGATCGTAGTGGCACGAGGCAACAGTGCGGATGGCGACATTCTTGCAGAACGACCGGAAGCGCAAAGGACCTGATAGCTCTCCCTGAAATGGACCTTGCGTTGCAAAGTCTTTGTCTGTCGGTGGAGGTGACCGCGGTTACCTTCATCATCAAAAAAGACAGTCTCGCCTAATACAAAGTCGAACTTATTAGGCTTGGTAATCTTTTTGACGTTCAGCAGGCTATCGGGGTCTGCAACGAGGACGTCCAGTTTGAGAAACAGAAAATACTGGCCGGCGCAGACAACATGCTCGACGTCACGAAACCTCTGAACCCGATCTCTGTCGAGGTCCGCGAGAACTTGCTCTCCACGCCCCTACTTCAATCAGTTTCCGGTTACCGTGACGACCGAGGTCAGCGGAAATCCGCCTTGCTCAGACGGTGCGCTCATAGATTTCGGCGACTTTCGTGACTGCGGCCTCGGGGCTCAGCTCTTCGCTTTTGCCAGTGCGGCGGCAGGTCAGTTCAACCACGCCATTCTTCAAACCGCGCGGACCAACGGTGATGCGCCACGGCAAACCGATCAGGTCCATGGTAGCGAACTTGCCCCCTGCCCGTTCGTTGCGGTCATCGTACAGCGGCTCCAGCCCCAGCGCGGTCAGCGCGCCGTAGATCTTGTCACAGGCAGCATCCGCCTCGTCATCGCCTTGCTTAAGGTTGACGATGCCACAGTGGAACGGTGTGACGCCTTCGGGCCAGATGATACCCTTGTCGTCATGGCTGGCCTCGATGATCGCGCCGATCAGGCGGCTGACACCGATGCCGTGGCTGCCCATATGGACCGGCGTTGGTTTGCCATCGGGGCCTTGAACAGTTGCGCCCATAGCCTCGGAATACTTGGTGCCGAAATAAAAGATCTGGCCGACCTCGATCCCGCGCGCCACGCGGCGACGCTCTTCGGGGACCTGGTTGAACAGCGCCTCGTCATGAGTTTCATCCGTGCGGGCGTATTTCGACGTAAACTCTTCCAGGATGGCCTG
Source organism: Ruegeria atlantica (assembly GCA_013032095.1). GTDB lineage: Bacteria > Pseudomonadota > Alphaproteobacteria > Rhodobacterales > Rhodobacteraceae > Ruegeria > Ruegeria atlantica_E. The sequence goes on from WQBJ01000005.1 coordinate 83,263, forward strand.
ACACTGTTCGCGATTGTCATAATCAATCTGACGGTCACCGAAGGTCAGGTCAGTGACGGCGCTGTCGTAAAACACCTCTGACTCACCGGTATCTGCCAACACCAGGAATTCGTGTGTGTCATCACCACCGATGGGGCCGGAATCGGCGCGCATCGGGATGGCTTGCAGGCCCATGCGCTCGTAGGTGCGCAGATAGCTGACCAGATGGCGATTGTACGCGTGCAGCGCGTCCTCTTTAGTCAGGTCGAAGTTGTAGCCGTCCTTCATGTAGAACTCGCGCCCCCGCATCACACCAAAACGCGGGCGGATTTCGTCACGGAATTTCCACTGGATTTGGTAGAGCGTCAGCGGCAGGTCCTTGTAGCTGCTGACATGGCCACGGAAGATATCCGTCACCAGTTCCTCGGCAGTCGGCGTATACAGCATGTCACGCCCGTGGCGGTCCTGCATCCGCAGCATTTCCTGACCGTAGTCGTCGTAACGACCGGATTCACGCCACAGGTCGGCCGATTGCAGGATCGGCATCTGGATCGCGATATGACCTGCCTTGGCCTGCTCCTCGTGCACGATGTTTTCCAGCTTGCGCAGGACTTTGAAGCCCAGCGGCAACCATGAATAAATCCCGGCAGACGCCTGCTTGATCATCCCCGCGCGCAGCATCAGCCGGTGGCTGACAATCTGAGCCTCGGAGGGGTTTTCCTTGAGAACGGGCAGAAAGTAACGGCTGAGGCGCATTGGTGAACCTTCAAAGGTGTGAATTCGACTTCAAAGGTCATTATTCCAAAGCCCCGCCGGGGGCAATCGGCCATTGGCGATTTTGCGACCTCAGGTCAGTCGGTTTTTTGATTGACCCGCCAGTCAGGGTTTTCAAGAGTGACAGGAATGTAAATTCCAAGAGGCGCCGATGCAGACCATTCAGGAACCCGCCCGTCAGATCCCTGTTGTTCACCAAACCGACGTTCTGGTCGTTGGCTCCGGTCCCGCCGGGTTGGCCGCAGCTCTGGCGGCAGCGCGCGCCGGGGCCGAGGTGTCACTGGTCGACCGCTTCGGATGCATGGGCGGCAACATCACCGCTGTGGGCGTCGAGGGCTTCGCCTGGTATCGCCACGAACAGACAGTTGAGGCCGGCGGCATCGGCATGGAGTTCGAGACCCGCGCCAAAGAGATGGGAGCGGCAGTCCCCGAGAGCCAATCGCTCAGCTATGAGTTGGACAGCGAAGGTTTCAAACTGGTGGCCGACAAGCTGGTCGAAGAGGCGGGCGTTCACCCAATGCTGCACCGGCAGTTCGTTGCCCCGATCCTCGAAGGCGACCGGATCACTGGCATCATCACCGAATCCAAGGCCGGGCGCGAAGCGATCCTGGCCAAGGTGGTGATCGACGCAACTGGCGACGCCGACGTGGCCCATCGAGCGGGGGCTCCAACGCACAAAACTCCGCGGGAAGAAATGATGGCGGCCTCAGTCATGTTCCATCTCGCAGGCGTCGACAAGCGCGCCTTTATGAAAGGCGTGCAGGCCGACCCGCAGACCTACAAGGACTGGGGCGGCGGCGGTGAGTGGAACATCGAAACCTCGGGGAAAGAGGACGACATGTTCTCGCCCTTCGTCAAGAAGCCCTTCGCGCAAGCCATCGAAGAGGGTCTGATCCCGCCGCATCTGAACACCATCGCAGGCACTTGGGGCGCTATGCACGATACTGGTGAGCTGACCTATATGAACCTCATCCACTTGGCCGAGATCGACGGCACCGATCCCGACAGCCTGACACAGGGCGAGATCGAGGGCCGACGCCAGACCATGCTGGCGATCGAAGCTCTGCGTCGGTTCATGCCCGGTTGCGAAAACGCCCGGCTGCGGAATTTTGGCATGACCATCGGCATCCGCGACACCCGCAAGATTGAGGCGGTGTATAACATGACCGAAAACGACGCCCGCCATCAGGGCCGCTTCGAGGATACAATCGGCATCTACCCCGAGTTCATCGACGGCTATGGCATCCTGATCCTGCCGACCACCGGGCGGTATATGCAGGTGCCCTATCGCTCGATGCTGCCAAAGGGGATTAAGGGACTGCTGGTCGCAGGTCGCTCACATGGAGCGGACAAGGTGGCCCATGCTGCGACGCGCAACATGGCCTGCTGCGCGGTCATGGGTCAGGGTGCCGGAATAGCGGCGGCGCTGTCTCTGAAAAGCAATCAGGAGTTGGATGAGTTGAACCTGGCCGCAGTTCATGTCGAGCTCGACCGTCAGGGCGTTAGGATTCACTGATGCAACGTATACCCACCATCGACATCACTCCTCTGCACGATACAGCACATGTGGATTATGGTCAGACCGTTCAGAAGGTGATGAATGCCTGTACCGAGATCGGGTTTCTGTCGATCACTGGAACGGGCATTTCGACCGAAACCGTTCAGGAGATGCGATCTTGCGTTCAGGCGATCTTCAGCATTGAGGAAGACGCCAAGTGGCAACAGGCGATAACCCGCGAGAACTATCGCGGGTTCATTCCCATGGGGTTTTTCACGCCTAATGACGGATCAGGCAACGCGGACAAATACGAAGGCTACAAGCTGCATTACGATGTAGCTGAAGACGCTTCTATCCGCAGCGATTGCGCACTTTACGGCCCGAATGTCTGGCCACTACAGATGCCGGACGCACGCGATGCCATTCTTCACTATTGGTCCCAATTGGATCGCGTCGCCGACATGCTTTTGGGCGCACTTGAAATCGGCCTCGGATTAGCGACCCGCCAGTTGCGCGACGCCTTCCGCGACCCGATGACCAATATGACCCTGTTGCACTATCCCCCTCAGGCGCCGGATGAGGGCGGCTACGGCATCCACCCGCACAAGGACACCGACGCGTTGACCATCATCTCACCAGACCCTGTCGGCGGGCTCGAGGTGCAAACCCGCGATGGAGGCTGGATCACCCCCGATTGCCCGGCGGGCGGCTTTATCGTCAATATTGGCGACATGCTGGAGCTTTGGTCCGGCGGAAGGTTGAAATCCACGCCACATCGGGTTGTCAACCGCTCGGGCAAGGAACGTTATTCCTTTCCTTATTTTGCAGTCCCACGCCACGATGTGGTGGTCGAACCCCTCTTGCCGCCTCTACCCGGCTTTGACCGCCCTTCTGTCCATTGCGGACACTGGTCGGCTGAGATCTGGCGCACAAACTGGCCAGACGAGGCGGCCGATGACAGCACCCCTGAACTGGGCACGCTCAGCGACTAGCGGCGGGAATTCGTCCGAGGCATGAAGCGCTTGCATCGCGGGGCCGCATACGCCAAGAACATCAGCAAGAGCCGAAAACAAGAGGACAGCCATGGCTTTGCCGGTGAAGGATCAGCTCAGGTACTGGGGGATTGCTGCTGCGGTCTTTGTGCTGCTTCTATGGGCCCTTGGCGATGTTCTACTACCCTTCGTGATCGGTGGAGCAATCGCCTATTTCCTTGACCCAATTGCGGACCGGTTGGAAAATATGGGGCTGTCGCGAATGGCAGCAACGGCGATCATCACCGTAGTCGGTGTGCTGGGTTTTGTACTGGCGATCCTGATGGTCGTACCAGCGCTGATCACTCAGTTGATTGATCTGGTTGAGTTCATGCCGAGCCTTGTCAAGCAACTGCGCGGCTTCATCGAACAACAGTTCCCGTCCCTATTGGACCGTGAATCCAACTCGCACCAGTTCCTCGTTTCGCTCGGTGAAACACTTCAATCCAAGACCGGAGACGTGCTGCAATCGGTTGCCGCTTCTCTGGGCTCAGCCATCAACGTCGTGGTGCTGATGGTGATCGTTCCCGTTGTGGCTGTTTACCTGCTGCTGGATTGGGACCGCATGATCGCCCGCATCGGAGAGCTGTTACCACGCGATCACGCTCCCACGATCAAACGTCTTGCGAGCGAGATTGATGACGTTCTTGCCTCGTTCGTTCGCGGCATGGGGACCGTGTGTCTGATCCTCGGCACCTACTATGCCGTGGCGCTGATGATTGTTGGCCTGCAATTCGGCCTGATCGTAGGCTTCATCGCCGGGCTGGTCACTTTCATTCCCTATCTCGGCGCACTGATCGGAGGCACGCTGGCCATTGGCCTCGCCCTTTTTCAGTTCTGGGGAGATTGGGTTCATATCGCGCTGGTTGCGGGCATCTTTGCGCTGGGTCAGGTCACCGAAGGTAACTTTCTGACCCCCAAACTGGTCGGCCACTCAGTCGGGCTGCACCCTGTCTGGCTATTGCTGGCCCTGTCGGTCTTTGGCGCATTGTTCGGCTTTGTGGGGATGCTGGTCGCAGTGCCTGTTGCCGCCGCGCTGGGAGTGGTGGCTCGGTTCCTCACCTCGATTTATCTGGACAGCCGTTTGTACACCGGCTTAGACGGGCTGAAACAGGAAGACGAGTAAATGGCCCAACAGCTGAGCTTTGATCTCCCGGCCAAAACTGCGTTGGGTCGCGAGGATTTTTTTGTCTCCCCAGCCAATGCGTTGGCCGTTGCGATGATCTCGGCCAATTCTTGGCCCGGTAACAAACTGGTGCTCAGCGGCCCTGCTGGGGCGGGAAAAACGCACTTGGCTCATGTTTGGGCAGCCGAAACCGGCGGCCGGATCATCCAAGCCAGAGACGTCCAGTATGAAGACGTACCCAATCTGGCCCGCACACCGATTGCGATCGAAGACGTCCCCATGGTCGCGGGAGACCTCGAGCAGCAGAAAACCTTGTTCCATCTGCACAATCTCGTGTTGGCAGAAGGCCATGCGCTGTTGATGACCGGGAGGTTGGCGCCGAAGCTGTGGGAATTGCCGCTGCCCGATCTGCAAAGCCGTATCGAAGGGGCACACCACGTGGCCCTTGACCCACCCGATGATGCGTTGTTGGGGGCCGTTCTGGCCAAGCTTTTCGTTGACCGCCAACTAAACCCCGGCCCGGACGTGATTGCCTATCTGGTCAAACATATGGACCGGCGTTTTGAAACCGCGGCCGAGGTGGTGGCGCGGCTGGACCATCTCGCCTTATCGGAAAAGCGCGAAATCACCCGCGCGCTGGCCATTCGGGTGCTGAACACGGATACAGCGGATGATGAATCCGACAATTGACCGACACCCGGCGATTTCGCATTCTGGCACCGGAATACCAGGAAGAGATATGGATCAGACTGCCGAACCCAACATCCCGGACTGGGGGCCTTTCGGAAAACCGTTGTTCGACAACCCAGAGGCCCGCGCCCTCTCGCGGGTGGGTGTGGTCGACGTCGGATCAAACTCGGTCCGAATGGTGATCTTTGATGGTGCGGCGCGGTCCCCCGCCTATTTTTACAATGAAAAGGTCATGTGCGAGTTGGGTGCCGGGCTTTCGGAAACCGGACGCCTCAACCCGCGCGGGCGCGAACGCGCGCTGGCTGCGCTGCGCCGTTTCCAGCGCTTGTCTGACGACCTTGGCCTGCCGGGATTGCATGTTGTTGCCACCGCGGCCGTGCGCGAGGCCGAGGATGGGCCGGATTTCTGTGACGACGTTCATTCACAAACTGGACTGACAGTCCAGGTCATCGACGGTGGGGAAGAGGCTCGCCTGTCCGCGCAGGGCGTTTTGCTGGGCTGGCCCGGAGCATATGGTCTGATCTGCGACATCGGCGGCTCGTCCATGGAACTCGCCGAGATCGGCGACGGAGAGGTCGGGCGCTGCCTGACCTCCCCGCTGGGTCCGTTGAAACTGCGCGATATCAAAGGCGGGCGGCGTGCCCGCAAGAATCATATCAAAGCTACGATGGAAGACCTGCGCGCCCAGATGGGACCGCAGCGCGACCGTCTGTTCCTAGTGGGCGGTAGTTGGCGGGCCTTTGCCCGTTTGGACATGCTGCGCCGGGGCTACCCCCTGAACGTGCTGCATGAATACCGCATGACCAGAAAACAGGTTCACCAAACCATCAAGTTTATCGAAAAGGGTGACCCGGACAAACTGCGCAGCCTGGCTGGTGTTTCCAGCTCTCGCATGTCGCTGATCCCCTATGCCATGGACGTTCTGGCGCGGCTGATCCGGACCTTCAAACCCAAGGATATCGCCATCTCAAGCTATGGCATCCGCGAGGGGTTGCTCTACGAACAAATGCCGCAAAACCTGCGCGACTGCGATCCTCTGATCGAGGCCAGCCGGTTTTCCGAGGCGAAAGATGCCCGTCTGCCAGGCTTTGGCAAGCATTTGTACGACTTTGTCATGCCGCTGTTCAAATCGGCCCCGGAGACACGTGTGCGCCTCGTCAAAGCAGCCTGCCTGCTACACGACGTCAGTTGGCGCGCTCATCCTGATTACCGCGCCGAAGTCTGTTTCGACTATGTCACCCGCGCCAATTTAGGCGGTTTGAAACACTCCGAGCGAGTCTTCATCGGCCTCGCCCTGCAGCACCGGTACCGCAACAAACGCGAAGGCAACCGGTTTGCGCCCTTGTATGAGCTACTGGACGAAAAAGATCAGCAACAAGCTGAAATCCTGGGAAAGGCCATGCGGTTCGGCGCCATGCTCTGGATGCAAAACGATGCGACTATGGGAACCCTGCGGTTCTTCCCTAAAAAGCGCCAGCTTGAGCTGCTGCTGCCAGAAGCTGGTCGTCCATTGTTTAACGAAGTTGCGGAGGCCCGTCTGAATTCTCTGGCAAACGCGCTGAATTCTGAAATCCGCGTGATCGTAAAGGGTTAACCGTCAGATTTCCGTCGCGCCGTCGTCGTCATCCGTTTGTTCAGGTGTCTCAGGCTGATCCTGCGGTGGTTTCTTGCGGATGATGATGTCACCATTGGGCAGCATCTCGGGCGCTTCATAGGCGCTCCAATCCTCGATCTCACCCGCCAGTTCGGCAAGGGCTGGCCCCATCTCCTCAAAGAAGGACTGCATTGCAGGGCCAAACTGGCTGACCAATCCCTGCAGGTCTTCTAGCGCGGGTTCCATTTCCTGCCGCAGCCCCTCAAAGAACAGCTCGGCCCCCTGCTCCATCAGAGATTTACCAGTGTCTTCTTCGGCATAGGCCGGCAGCGCCAACGCAACCGATATCGCACAGATCGGAATGAAATGTTTCATAACAGGAAATATAGGCCGAGCTGCGCGTTGATGAAAGGTCACAGATCTATATCCAGCGTGACGGGAAAATGGTCAGATGCGGTCAACAAGGCCTGATGCAGGTCCGCCGAATCCCGGCACCCAGCATCTTTGAACGGGTGCCAGATGCGCCAGACAGGACGCCGGGCGCACAGGTTTTCGCTGATCATGATGTAGTCCAGCAAGGCCTCAAGATATTGCCCACCCTCGCGGGCAAATCGGGCCGTTGACGGGTTCGTGTCAGAGCCGGCACCATGCGGATCGTACAATCCGGCCTGCAGCAGAATCTCAACCGAGGACCGACCAAACAGATTTTCGAACTCATCCAGCCCCGGCCCGTCATTTAGATCGCCCAAGAGGATGACTTGTTCTCCGGCAGCCATATGCTCGGCGGCCCGCCGAGACAACCACACCGCCTGCGCCAGCTGCTTACGGCGGTTCGCAATTGAGATGCGGATCGCTTCGTCCCGAGAGCCAGCTCCGTGTGGCGCCTTGGACTTCAAATGCGCACCGATCAGACGGAACTGCGCTCCGGTTCGGGTCTGCACGGCCAGTTCCATCGGAGGCTTGGAAAAGCGCACATGATCTTCGGTGGCATCGATATCGAGATCGATGTGAAACGCATCGTCGAACCGCGGGGCCGATCTGTCACCCGCGACCGGATCGTGCCGTGCTGTCAGCGCATCGGGATCGTAGAGCAGGGCCAGTTCCTGATGGGTGTCGTTAGGAAATCCCATCACTGCATGCGTTGTGCGCAGATCGAACGCCTCGGCAAAGTTCTGCAACGCCCGGATCGTGTCTTGGGATTTTCCGGTATTAGGGGCCTCGACGATCAGGATTGCATCGGCATCGACCGCTGTCAGCACTTTGGCGATGGCCTCAACCTGCTGCGCTTTGGTGACGTTGTGGCGACCCGACCAGCTGTCGTCGACGACCAAATTGTCGTTGCGGTTGAAAAGATTGGCGAACCATTCAATGTTGTAAGTCGCCAACCGCATCCCATCAGGCTCGCGCGCCGTTGATCTCATCCCATGCGCGGTTGATGTCGATCATCTTTTTCTCGGCCAGACGAATGGCTTCCTCGGGCACGCCGCGCGCCATCATTGCATCGGGGTGCGTTTCACGCACCAGCCGCCGCCAGACCTTGCGGATATCGGGCAGAGGCATGTCATGCGGCACGCCCAGCACCGTGTACGGATCTTTGGGCGCATCCGGAACAAAGCGTTCGCGTAGGGCCATAAACTGCGCTTCGGACTGGCCGAAAATCCGACTGACTTCTTCCAGAAACTCGTTTTCGTTGGGATGATAGAACCCGTCAGCCATTGCAATGTGAAACAGCCCCTCCATCAAATCGCAGAGGGTAGTGCTGTCGTCGGCAAACATTCGGGCGATCTTGCGGGCATAGTCCTGATAGCCGGCCACATCCGTCCGGGCCATGTCGAACACGCGGGCCGCCCCGGCCTCGTCCTCACGAGCGATTTGGAATACGTCGCGGAAGGCCGTGACCTCATCCCGTGTCACTTGCCCGTCGGCCTTGGCCATCTTCGCGCCCAGCGCGATCACGGCAATCGCAAACGCAACCGAGCGTTCCGGCGGTGTGCGCAGTTTCTCAAATACAGCCGTCAGACTTTCGCCTTGGGCAAGTGCGCTGAGCGCATCGGATATACGGGTCCAGATCGACATGTGGGCACCCTAACGCCCCAAATCGCAACTGTCAGGTGCGACAGATCACTCCGCAGAAAGAATTTTCTGCATCAGCACAAGATCCAGCCGTTTGCCCCGTTTGAAACCGACCTCTGGCAAGTGCCCGACTTGCACAAACCCAAGCGCGGCATGAAAGGCTATCGCATCTGGATTGGCAGAGGATATCCCGGCCACCAACACGTGAACACCATCAGCGCGTGCGGCACCTTCGAGCGCTGCCATCAGAGCCCGCCCCGTACCCTGCCCGCGTGCTTCGAACGCCAGCTGGATTGTGTGTTCGCGGCAGTGGGCATAGCCCGGGCCAGCGCGAAACGCGCCGTAGGTTGCGAACCCCTGCACTTGTCCGTCACCTTCCGCCACGAGAAAACCAGGGCCACGGGTTTCGATATCCGCGGAGATGCTCTCTATGCTGCGTTCGTCAGTTGTGAAGGTGACAAGCGTATCGCGAATGATCGCGTTGGTAATTGCCGCGATTGCGGGGGCGTCCCCCAACTCAGCCCGCCGGACGATCATTCCAGCACGCGTGGTCCATGCGGCGTTTCGAACTCAGCCCGAAGCGCGGCGGGCCCGGTATCAAACACCACGATTTCCAGATTGCCCAGCAGCCGCGCCAACTCTAAAGCTTCAGGGTGAAAAACTACGAGGCGTTGCAAGCGGCAACCACTGTCCTGCAACATCCGTGCCGGGTGCAAATCACCATGCCATTGGATGAGCGCCGGGAACAGGTTGTCAAAAGGTAGCCTTCCATTGGGAGGAACCGCCATTTGCCACCTCAGCGCGCCCCGGCTCAGTTCAATCGGCTGTCCCACGCCATCGGGGAAAACGGACAGCGCAGCCTCGATGTCTGAAACTCGGCAAATCCAGTTGGTCAGACGAGGTTGACCTGAGAACCGATCGAGGTCGAACCACCGCGTGCGCTCCACATTCTGCGCCTGCGGGTCGATTGCGATAGCCTCAAGATACAACCCATCCCGCAACCCCAATAGCCGGTTGTGCGTGCCAAAGGCGTCGTGTTTGCCGCCGTCTTGCAGCGGCATCCCCAAGGCCTGTTCAATGTGGGCAGAGGCTTCCTCCAATGTTTCGCCAGCAACGGCCAAATGATCCAGTAACACGTGCGCCCTCCAAACTATTCGACCAGACCCTTACGGATCTGGTCGCATGTTTTCGCCAATGGTACGGGATCACAAGATTTTTGTCGAAAAATCTTGGCAGACCTCAGCTTTTGGCTTCACGGATCAGACGCAAAATATCCTGCGCCGCGTCCGGGATATTAGTGCCCGGACCAAAGATCGCTTTGACGCCATGATCATAAAGGAACTGATAATCCTGCTGAGGGATCACACCACCGCAGATAACGATGATATCCTCGGCACCAGCTTTCTTCAGTTCCTCCACCAGTTGCGGAGCCAGCGTCTTGTGCCCTGCGGCCTGTGACGAGATACCGACCACATGCACGTCATTGTCCACTGCATCCTGCGCGGCCTCGGCGGGTGTCTGGAACAGCGGGCCAACGTCTACATCGAATCCGATATCCGCAAAGGCGGTGGCAATCACCTTGGCGCCCCGGTCGTGACCATCCTGCCCCATCTTGACGACCAGCAGGCGGGGGCGGCGGCCCTCGGCCTCGGCGAATTCTTCAATGGATTTCTGGATCGCAGCGAACCCTTCGTCGCCTTCGTATGCCGCACCATAGACGCCGGCCAGCGTTTTCACCTCGGCGCGGTGGCGACCGAACTCTTTCTCCATTGCCATGCTGATCTCTCCTACGGATGCGCGGGCGCGGGCGGCCTCGACCGCGGCAGCCAGCAGGTTGCCACCCTCACGGGCGGTGGTGGTCAGGGCGTCCAGCGCAGCCCGACAGGCGGCCTCGTCACGGGTTGCTCGGATACGTTCCAGACGCGCGACCTGAGCTTCACGCACGGCGACGTTGTCGACGTCAAGAATGTCGATCGGGTCTTCCTGTTCCTTGCGGTACTTGTTGACGCCGACGATCACTTCGTCGCCCCGATCGATCATCGCCTGACGACGAGCGGCGCTTTCCTCGATCCGGAGTTTGGGCATGCCCGAGGCGACGGCCTTGGTCATACCGCCCATCTCCTCGACCTCTTCCATCAGCGCCCAAGCCTTTTCAACCAACTCGTTAGTCAGGCTTTCGACATAATAGGAACCGGCCAGCGGATCGACCACATCGGTCACGCCGGTCTCTTCCTGCAACACCAGCTGCGTGTTCCGCGCGATGCGGGCCGAGAAATCGGTGGGCAGCGCGATCGCCTCGTCCAGAGCGTTGGTGTGTAGCGACTGGGTCCCGCCCAGAACCGCACTCATCGCCTCATAGGCAGTACGGATCACGTTGTTGTAGGGGTCCTGTTCCTGCAACGAAACGCCCGACGTTTGGCAGTGGGTCCGCAGCATTTTGGAACGCTCGGATTTTGCACCAAAGTCAGTCATCACCCGGTGCCACAGCGTACGGGCGGCGCGCAGTTTGGCGATCTCCATGAAGAAGTTCATGCCGATGGCAAAGAAGAACGACAGACGGCCCGCGAACTTGTCGACGTCCATCCCGGCCTGTGTCGCTGCTCGGACATACTCACGCCCGTCAGCCAGCGTGTAGGCCAGCTCCTGCACCAAGTTCGCCCCGGCCTCTTGCATGTGATAGCCCGAGATCGAAATCGAGTTGAATTTCGGCATCTCGTTCGAGGTGTATTCGATGATGTCCGAGATGATCTTCATCGACGGTTCAGGCGGGTAGATATAGGTGTTTCGCACCATGAACTCTTTCAGAATGTCGTTCTGAATAGTTCCCGCCAGCAAAGATTTGTCGTGGCCCTGCTCTTCCCCCGCAACGATGAAGCTCGCCAAAATCGGGATTACCGCGCCGTTCATGGTCATCGAGACCGAGACTTTGTCCAGCGGGATACCGTCGAACAGTATCTTCATATCCTCAACGCTGTCGATGGCCACACCGGCCTTGCCGACGTCACCAACCACGCGCGGGTGATCACTGTCATAGCCGCGGTGTGTCGCCAGATCGAAAGCAACCGAGACACCCTGCTGACCGGCGGCCAGATTGCGACGGTAGAACGCGTTCGATTCCTCCGCCGTGGAAAACCCAGCATATTGACGGATCGTCCACGGACGCCCGGCATACATGGTTGCCTTCACCCCGCGCGTGAAAGGGCCAATCCCGGGCAGAGACCCCATATGCGGCAAGTCAGCGGTATCTTCCTGCGTATAGAGCGGTTTGACGTCGATACCTTCCAGCGTTTCCTTGGTCAGATCTTCCAGTGGTCGACCGCGAAGCTCTTTTTCAGCCAGCGCCTGCCATTCCTTCTTATCGGTCATAGCGTATTCCTCTCGTCCATCTTTACAGCGGGTGTGTCGACACCACGCTCTGTTTCCTGTCGAAGGCACAGCCGGGCCAGCCCATCGGCCCCCGATTCCAGCCACGACAAATCATCTGCAAACTTCATCATCAGGCTCATTTCCTGAGCACTGTTAGGCCCTTGAATATCTTCGTTTCCGTCCTTGTTGATCCACAACTGCACCGCATCGGACGGCACCGGGACATCAAGTACAGTGGCCAGTTGCCAATCAGGCCGACCGGCGAATTCCTCGAACGGAAGCACCAAAAGTGGCACTTGCGGGAAGGCCGCGTTTAGATCGGTGATCACGTCCCGCCAGCTACGAGGGTGCTGCGCGACCTTTGGCCAGCGCATGTTTCCGCCAAATCTTTTCTTGTTGCGAACCGCATAGCTAGCGACTGAGGTCCAATAGGTGTTCAGCGCTCGGATATTCAGGACAAGCTTGGTCACACGCTCGCCAAAGGCCTCTGACACCAACCGGGCGCGTGCTCCGGCATTGGGATAAAGCTCACCCTTGCTAAAATTCTCGGGCATCATGCCCAAAAAATTCTCTTCGGTGACAAGCAAGTGGTTGACGCCCTGGTCTTGGTGTCGGTCCAAATCCCACTGCAGCGCGGTACAGATATCTGGCGTCACGGACCTGAGCGCGCTCAAACCCGTTTCCCGTATTTCTTCACGCCCCCAAACCGCTATGCCTTGTCGCGCCAGTACCGCTGCATTGTGGCGCAAATACTCCTGAAAACTGGTGGTTGCGCAACGATGAGCCCCGAAATGAATGGTGATGTCCATGCGTCTAGCCCACCATACAGACGTGCGAACGACCGTGCGCAGCCAATTTGAACAATTTTTTGAATGTCAGCTGCATTCCAATGGTCGCATTACCCGACACAGAGGCTATATTCGATTCAACAGGAGGCCCTATGACACGAACGCTTGCCTTTGTTTTCTCGGCACTATTCCCGCTGGCTGCCCTAGCCGCTGACGGGACTGCACCAGTGGAAGACGAATTTGTCCGGCCTGTCGGTGACAGCGACCTCAACGAGTTTTTGTGGGTCAACCGGCCGATAGTCGTCTTTGCCGACACACCCGCCGACCCTCGGTTCCAGCAACAGATCGACATGCTGGTCGAGGGCGAAGCGGCGATGCGCGACCGTGATGTCATCGTACTGACTGACACCGATCCTTCCGCCCGGTCCCCAATCCGCTCGCAGCTACGACCACGCGGCTTCCAGATGGTGTTCGTTGACAAGGACGGCGTGGTCAAACTGCGCAAACCGTCCCCGTGGAGCGTGCGAGAAATCGGCCGCTCGATCGACAAGACGCCCTTGCGCGAACGCGAGATTCGTGAACGGCGCGAGGGCGGCTGAGCGCTTTCGCCACGCACAAAGGCCCCGGCGCGGAACGCCGGAAACCCTGTGTGATATGACAAAAGCGCGGTCATGATCACTCGAACTCGATGATCACATCGTCCACGGCGAGACTGTCGCCGGGGCCTGCGTTGATCTTGGCAACGGTGCCCTTCTTCTCGGCGCGCAGGATGTTTTCCATCTTCATCGCCTCGATCGTGCACAGCGCCTGACCTTCCTGTACCTCCTGCCCCACTTCAACATCGATCTTCACGATCAGGCCGGGCATCGGGCAAAGCAGCATTTTCGAGGTATCAGGCGGCAGCTTTTCGGGCATCAGACGAGCCAGTTTGGCCTGATGAGGGCGACGTACATGCACTTTCAGGTCGGCACCCCGATTACGAATGCGGAACCCGCCTGAAATTTTGTCGACCTTCAGAACCAGCGGGCGGCCATTCACATCCAAAACCGCCAATTGGTCACCCGGCGTCCATTCAGAAGAAACACGCAGGGTTTCGCCATCCGCGAACTGTACGGTTGCGCCCTCTTTGTCAGCCTCAATCGTTACGTCGAACTCCTGCCCTTGCAGCGCGACGTTCCAACGTTTGCCGACTTTGCGCTCATGGTTGTCCATCCGGCCAGAAACACGTGTGCGACGGATTTCGGCAACGCGATACATAGCAGCACAGGACGCCGCGATGCGACGCAAGTCGGTCTCGGGAAGTTCAACCCCTTCGAACCCATCGGGGTATTCCTCGGCGATAAAGGCCGTGGTCATGTCGCCGCTGACGAATTTCGGATGATCCATCACCGCCGACAGGAACGGCAGATTGTGACCGATGCCTTCGACCTCAAAGCTGTCTAGCGCCACACGCATCGCCTCAATCGCCGCCTCGCGGGTCGGAGCCCAAGTGCAGAGCTTGGCGATCATCGGGTCGTAATACATGCTGATCTCGCCGCCCTCATAAACGCCGGTATCGTTGCGCACGGCGGCGTCACCATTGGGCGCGTCGCCCTGCCATTTACCGTTGATCAGCATTGGGCCTGCCGCTGTTTCCTGCGGTGGGCGATAGCGGGTCAGACGGCCAATCGAGGGCAGAAAGCCTCGATACGGGTCTTCAGCATAAAGACGGTTCTCGATGGCCCAGCCGGTGAGCGTCACATCATCTTGTGTGATGGTCAGTTGCTCACCCGCTGCGACGCGGATCATCTGTTCCACCAGATCGACACCGGTGATCAGTTCTGTGACCGGGTGCTCCACCTGAAGGCGAGTGTTCATCTCAAGGAAGTAGAAGTTCTTTTCGCCGTCGACGATGAATTCCACAGTACCCGCGCTTGAATAACCCACGGCCTTGGCCAGAGCTACGGCCTGCTCGCCCATCGCCTTGCGCGTTTCGGGGTCGAGGAACGGCGACGGTGCCTCTTCCACAACTTTCTGGTTCCGACGCTGGATCGAGCATTCGCGCTCACCCAGATAGATGCCGTTGCCGTGGCTGTCGCACAGGACCTGAATTTCGATGTGACGCGGCTGCGTCACGAATTTCTCGATGAAAATCCGGTCGTCCCCGAACGAATTCGCGGCCTCGTTCTTGGACGACTGGAAGCCTTCGCGCGCTTCTTCGTCATTCCAAGCGATCCGCATCCCCTTGCCACCGCCACCGGCACTGGCCTTGATCATGACGGGATAGCCGATCTCCTGGCTAATCTTTACTGCTTCGTCGGCATCCTCAATCAGACCCATGTAACCGGGAACGGTTGAAACACCTGCTTCCTGAGCGATTTTCTTAGAGGTGATCTTGTCACCCATACTTTCAATCGCACCGACCGGAGGGCCGACAAACGCGACGCCAGCTGCATCAAGTGCTTCTGCGAATTTCGCGTTTTCGGACAAGAAGCCATAGCCGGGGTGAACCGCCTGCGCGCCGCTCTGGCGGATCGCGTCCATCACTTTGTCGATAACAATATAGGACTGGTTCGCGGGCGGTGGGCCGATATGCACGGCTTCATCCGCCATTGACACATGCAACGCCTGTCTGTCGGCGTCCGAGTAGATGGCGACCGTGCCGATACCCATCTTGCGCGCAGTCTTGATGACCCGGCAGGCGATCTCGCCCCGGTTAGCGATCAGGATCTTATTGAACATGGAACGTCCTTTGTCTTGATGTTCTGGGAACGCAAAACGCCGCCACGGGGCCTAAGCCCAGTGACGGCGTTTCGCGTGATGACGGTTGGGACGGCGAACGCCCCGGAATTTACGTTAGTAGCAGTTTCTCTGCGTCTTGCAGAACAGCACGTTGCCCGCAGCCCCGACCGCTGCCCCGACAAACGGATCAGCGCTGAGGACCGCCGCGCCCAATGCCCCCGCGCCGCCGCCAAGCAGCGCTTGCTCACCCAAGGTATCGCCGCAAGCGGTAAGGCCTGCGCAAGTCGCCGCGACCAGGAAGAGTTTAAAGATTCGCATGTTTTCTGCCCCAATTTGATTCTTATTGCGTCGGCAGGCAGATGTAGGAATAAGTGACTGTTATTCAATAACAGACGCTGCAAACCAACGTTTTGCGCAGAATTATGCCGTATCAAGCATTGTTTATGCGAAAAGAAAAACGCGGGCAGGATTTTGTGGGTTTCACAAACCTGCCCGCGGAAGGAAGGGGTACGGAATAGTAGGTGCTTGTGCGGCGCAGGCAAAGTAGAGCCGCACGGCCCGTTCAGATTGCACGGTGCAATCGACGTCGCAAACACAGTATTGTTTCCAACCAATATTCCGGCTGGAAACCGCCCATCCGGCAAATTCCCGCGCAGGATCGTGCCGAAACGTTGCTCAACCACCAGGGTAGATTCAGCGCACATGCCCGTCACGTTGTTGTTACAATTTCCTAGGCCGACACAGGTTTCTGCGTGTGCAACATCACGGTCCGACATTGTGACTGTCAGTAAATTTTTCTTCCCAAATCTATGGTTAACCGATCTGTTCACCCAGCCGTGAGAAACGCAGGACTTTTGCGCACATTTGCTTGAGAAAATCGGCCGTTCATCTGCCGTTCTCGTGATTTCCCCCGCTGACATTTGAGTGAAAACCTGCCCGTGCACACTCGCACACAAGGAAACACCCATATGATTATAAAGAGAAAAAAGGCATTTCTGCTTGCTGCCTCGACGCTGAGTGCGACCAGCACGCTTGCATTTGCCCAAGATGCCCAGACCCAGGCCGAGCTGGACGCGTTGCGCGCCCGGATCGAAGCACTTGAATCCGTGGATCCCGGTTCGACGCCCGGCGATTTCAGGATCGGCAACACCACTCTGGACGTCTATGGCTACGTCAAAGCCGACTTCTTTTATGACTTCGAATTCGACCAGGGCGACACAGCTTTCGTGAACGTGATTGGTGAACCTTCGACTGCCACCAGTGGAACATTCGGCGCCACGGCCCGCCAATCGCGGATCGGGTTGTTGACAACCACTCCCAGTGCACTTGGCGACATCGGAGGCCAGCTGGAACTGGACCTGTTCGGCTCGGGCGGAACCGCGGAACTTCGTCTGCGACACGCGAACATCCGCATCGGAGACAATTGGCTGATCGGTCAGTACTGGACCAACTTCCAGCCACTGGACACTTACCCCACCTCGGTCGAGTTCAACGGCCCGGTTGGTATCGCCTTCGCCCGTGTTCCGCAGGTACGGTACACGAACAGCTTTGGCACCAATACGTCCTTCGCTGTCTCTATCGAGGAGAACGTCGGAGATTCGAACTCGCGCGATCCGGTGGTGACGGCTTCGGCCGAATACAATGACGGCACCTATATCGCCCGCGGCGCCCTTTTGTACGGCACGGCCGAGGACGGCGGTGTCGAGGTCGACCAGACCGGCCTTACTCTCTCTGGCTCGGCCCGTCCTTGGGCGGGTGGTCTGTTCCAGGTCAACTACACAACTGGCGAAGCGCTTGGCCCCTACCTGATCGGTCTCGGTGCCCCGGTCGTAGGGGGTGAGGCCAATGACGTGGACGGGTACACAATCGAGTTCCGCCAGGACTTGGGTGAGAAGTGGAATGTCGGCATTTCCTACGGCAAGGAAGATTACGACTTGCCGACCTCGACTGGAACGTTGGCCTTCACCGAACTCGAGACGATCCACGTCAACGCCTTCTATCAGGCGACTGAAACCCTGACGCTGAGCGCCGAATACATCTATGGCGAACGAAACGACGCGACCACCGGCGACACGTTCGACGGCAACCGCGTTCAGTTTGCTGCCCAGCTGAATTTCTGACAGCACATCCCTGCCCTGCCCGACCTCGGGCAGGGTTTTTTCCGAAGTTCCCTCTGGATGGAAATGTGCGACAGTGGCCATCACAGGTCAGCGCCCCCCGTCGAAGATATCGGGGAACGACATCCGCGCCGCATCCGGATCAATCACCAGCAACGCGTCATAACTGGCTGGGTCAAACGGGTCTTCGGCCGGAAGCACCTCACGCTCGAACAGCCAACTCAGGCGGCCTGCATCCAAGTTTCCACGCTCAAAGGGCTGATCCCCAAAGTGTTGCCACAGCGCTTCCATAAAGGCCGCATCCGCACGCCGATCTGCTGGCTTGCGATCACGGAACCGCTCGCGCCGCGTAATCGGCGTGACGCCCTTGGGGTTGGCCCGGCGGATAGTGAATTGAAAATCGGTTCCAGGCAAACGCCCGGGAAATCCGCGGTGCTTCAGCATGCCAGCACCTCATTCATTGTTGAGTTCCGAGAGGAAAACTCCCACCCAGAAGCAAATGGGATCATATCGCGCACCTCCAAAGCCGTATTGGTGTCCAGAAATGCTCTGAGGTCGTGAAAGTATTTCATGGTCAGAGCCCCTCCCAGATACATTGGGATTGCTCCAATCGGTAGGCTTCAAAGAACTGTGTTGCGTCGGGCGATGATCGCCCGAATTCGATGGGCCGGTCGGAGAGGGAAATCACCACTCGCGCCGGCTCCAATTCGTGTTTCGCGACATAGGCCACAGCGAGTGTCTGACACAGATGCTCCATATCCGCCGAGGCCACATCATAGCCGATCCGTCCGGCGGTATATCCGATCTTGGGCGCGATAAAGCGGAAGCGTACCCACAGCTCACCCGGGTTGTTGTCCAATAGCACGTCGCTCAGATGCACGGGCTGACCCGAGGGGACAGGCAACAGGTTTTCGGATTGAGCAAATACGGGGAAAGACCAAGCCAACAAGCCCAAGATAAAGGCGCGACCCCAGACCTGCGAGACGCAGGCTCCTCTCTCCGGAGTCGCGCGCGCATGGCTTTCGGCCCGCGCGTGTCTATATCTCGTAAGGCATGTCATCTAACAGTTTTGGCCTCAAAGTCAAACACACTGAAAGTTACCCGGCGATCTCCCGCCCTCGGCGCGCTTCCCAAGAAGAAAGAAGCTCTCCAATCACGCTTACAGCGGGATGTTGTCGTGCTTCTTCCACGGATTCTTCAGTTGCTTGTTACGCAGGCTAGCAAAAGCGCGTGAGACACGACGGCGGGTGGATTGCGGCATGATCACCTCGTCGATGAAGCCACGTTCCGCGGCAACAAACGGATTTGCGAAACGGTCTTCGTAATCTTTGGTGTGCTGCGCAATCTTCTCGGAATCTCCCAGGTCGGCACGGTGAATAATCTCTGTCGCGCCCTTGGCCCCCATCACCGCGATTTCGGCGGACGGCCAGGCATAGTTGAAGTCCCCACGCAGGTGTTTCGACGCCATCACGTCATACGCACCACCATAGGCCTTACGGGTGATCACCGTGACTTTTGGTACCGTGGCTTCGCCATACGCAAACAGCAGTTTGGCGCCATGCTTGATTACACCACCATATTCTTGAGACGTTCCCGGCAAGAAGCCCGGCACGTCGACTAGTGTCAGGATCGGAATTTCAAAACAATCACAGAACCGCACGAAACGCGCCGCCTTGCGGGAGCTGTCGATATCCAGACATCCGGCCAAAACCATCGGCTGGTTTGCCACGACTCCAACGGTCTGTCCCTCCAGTCGAATGAACCCGGTGATGATGTTCTTGGCGAAATCTTCTTGAATTTCGTAGAAATCGCCCTCATCCGCCACTTTGGTAATGAGTTCCTTCATATCATAAGGCGTGTTCGGGTTGTCGGGAATCAGCGTGTCTAGCGAGGTCTCGATCCGCTCCGGGCTGTCAAAGAACGGACGCACCGGAGGTTTCTCGCGGTTGTTGAGCGGCAGGAAGTCGACCAGACGGCGCACTTCGGCCATCGCCTCGACATCGTTCTCAAACGCACCATCAGCAACCGAAGACTTCTTGGTGTGGGTCGAGGCTCCGCCCAATTCCTCGGCCGTAACAACCTCGTTGGTGACGGTTTTCACAACATCAGGACCGGTCACGAACATGTAGGACGTGTCCTTAACCATAAAGATAAAGTCAGTCATCGCCGGGCTATATACCGCGCCACCGGCACAGGGACCCATGATCACGCTGATCTGCGGCACCACGCCCGAGGCCATGATGTTGCGCTGGAACACCTCGGCATAGCCCGCCAGCGAGGCTACACCCTCCTGGATTCGCGCGCCGCCCGAGTCGTTGATTCCAATCACTGGCGCACCGTTCTGGATCGCCATATCCATAATCTTGCAGATCTTCTGCGCGTGGGTTTCTGACAGCGAGCCACCGAATACAGTGAAATCCTGACTAAACACATAGACCATCCGGCCATTGATCGTGCCCCATCCGGTAACCACGCCATCACCTGCAGTCTTTTGTTTTTCCATCCCGAAATCGGTACAGCGATGGGTGACGAACATGTCGAACTCTTCGAAGCTACCTTCGTCTACCAGCAACTCGATCCGCTCTCGCGCGGTCAACTTGCCACGGCCGTGCTGCGCGTCGATACGCTTTTGGCCACCCCCTAGCCGGGCGTCATTGCGGCGGTCTTCAAGCTCGGTCAGGATGTCTTTCATGGCGCTAATCCCCTGTCAAATTTCACGCGACACTATACGCACAGGCGCCCAGACCAAAGCATCTTTCGGCTAATTTGCAAACTATTGGCAACAAACTTATGGAAAACTGTAAATTTGCTAAGTTTCATTTTGAGATACGTTCTTGGATAGCATTCCCTGAAACGACCATTATACCTGCGAACTATGCAGTTCAGTTCATCCCCGGCGCGCCGATCGCCCCCTACAATTTCTACGTTGGTATTGCTGTCCGGGCTTGCAGCCCTCAGCATGAACCTGTTCCTGCCCAGCCTACCCAACATGGCCGTGTATTTTCAGACTGACTACAAGGTCATGCAGTTGTCGATCGCGCTGTATCTGCTGGTCAACGCCGTACTACAGATTCTTATTGGCCCGATTGCGGATAAGGCTGGGCGTCGGCCGGTTCTACTGTGGGGCTTAACCCTGTTTCTGCTCGCCACACTGGGGTGCATCTATGCTCCCACCGCCGAAATATTTCTCGCCTTTCGCATGTGTCAGGCAGTCGTTGTCGTAGGCATGGTGCTGAGCCGGGCAGCCGTACGTGATCTTTATGATCAGGATCAGGCCGCCTCAATGATTGGCTACGTCACGATGGGCATGGCCGTTGTCCCCATGATTGGTCCGGCCATCGGCGGCCTACTTGAAGAGAGCTTTGGCTGGAAGGCCAATTTCTGGCTACCCTTCGTACTGGGCACAATGACACTAGCACTGACCTTCCTCGACTTTGGCGAAACCTCCGCCAAAAGCGGCAAAACACTGGTGCAGCAGTTCCGCGAATACCCGGAACTGCTTCGCTCGCCGCGGTTTTGGGGGTATTCGCTGTCCTCAGCCCTGTCTTCGGGCGCGTTCTTTGCATATCTGGGCGGCGCTCCCTTCATCGGCACGGAACTGTTCGGCCTCAGTGCCGCGCAGGTCGGCATTTATTTCGGCGCACCAGCTGTCGGGTATTTTGTCGGCAACTTCCTCAGCGGCCGGTTTTCAGTGGAGTTTGGCGTTAATCGGATGGTGTTCTGGGGATGCTGGTTGAACGCGATTGGCGTCGCCCTGTCAGCCATACTCTTTCTTGCAGGCTTCGGAACCGCACTCAGTTTCTTTGGATTCATGACCTTTGTCGGCATAGGCAACGGCATGACAATTCCCAACGCCACCTCGGGCGCCCTGTCAGTACGTCCTCGTCTGGCCGCCACCGCATCGGGCCTGAGCGGTGCGATCATGTTGGGCGGCGGCGCCGTGCTAAGCGCCCTGGCTGGGGCTCTACTGACTCACGAAACCGGTGCTATGCCGCTGCTGTGGCTGATGCTGGCGACGTCCGTTCTGGCGATCTGCGCTATTGTGTCGGTCATCCGACGCGAAAGGAAACTGGGGCTCTGACACGGCTTGCGTCGGCGGGTTTGCAAAGTTAGCTTGCAGCAACGGAAAAGTTGCAAAGGCACGCCATGGCCACCCAAAAGCTTTATGCCGGTGCAAAACTGCGCGAAATGCGCACGCGCCTGACCCTGACACAAAAGGAATTCGCTACCAAGCTGGGCGTCTCGCTGCCCTATCTGAACCAGATGGAGAACAATAACCGGCCGATCTCAACCACGGTTGTTCTGGCGCTGGCGCAGGAATTCGGCATGGATGTGACCGAGTTGAGCACGGGCGACAGTGAGCGTCTGGTTTCGGATATGCGCGAAGCATTGGCTGATCCGGTCTTTGACGACGCCATGCCGCCATTGGCCGACCTGCGCCTGACAGCCTCAAATGCGCCCGCGCTGGCCCGCGCTTTCATTGCACTGCACCGAACCTACCGGCAAACGCACGAACGGCTAGCATCGCTGGACGAAGCCCTGGGCCGTGAGGACGCGCAAATTCAGGCTAGCCCGTGGGAAGAGGTGCGCGATTTCTTCCACTATTGTGACAACTACATCGACGCGGTCGACCGCGCAGCAGAGCGTTTCTCGACTCGCGCCGAAGATTCTGGCGGCATCCGAGCCGCAGCCATCAACAGCCTTGGTGAACGCGGAATTCGCGTTCAATTCGTCGACATCCCCGAAACGCGAAAATACGATGCCGACAGCAAAACTTTGCAGCTTTCATCGCGCATTGCACCGCAAACTCAAGTGTTCCAATTGCTGTTGCAGGTTGCCTTGATCAGCCAGGACAAGCTGCTTGAGGCCACTCTGGATTTCGCCAAATTTCAAAGTGACGAGGCCCGCGCCATCGCCAAGATCGGTCTGGCAAACTACTTCGCGGGGGCATCCCTGATGCCCTACGATACATTCCTGACAGCGGCGCAAGAATATCGCCATGATCTTGAACTGCTCAGCAATCGGTTCGGTGCATCGATTGAGCAGATCGCGCACCGCCTCTCGACGCTGCAGCGCCCCGGTGCCAAAGGCATCCCGTTCTTTTTTGTCCGCGTCGATCAGGCCGGCACCATCACCAAGCGCCACTCAGCCACCCGCCTGCAATTCGCGCGGTTCGGCGGCGCCTGCCCCCTGTGGAATGTCCACCGCGCCTTTGAAACCCCCGGTCATTTCCTGCGTCAGTTGGCAGAAACGCCTGACGGCGTCCGCTATATCTCACTTGCACGAGATGTGTCGAAATCGGGGGGCTCCTACGGCGCGCCCGTGCGTCGCTATGCCATCGCCCTTGGATGTGAAATCCGTCATGCCGAGGCACTGGTCTACGCCGACAACCTAGATATCAACAACGCGAGCGCCTATGAACCGATCGGCATTTCCTGCCGTATTTGCGAGCGCCCAAACTGCCACCAACGTTCGGTTCCGCCACTGGAACGACGCCTCTCAATCGACGCCCATACCCGCGGCACCCTTCCCTATGAAGTCACCTAACTTTCATTTGGCCTGAAAAGACCCCGGAGCCGTCGCGGCCTGTTGTGACGGGGGCAGCGCCCCCGCCTAGGAGTTTATGCTTTCGACAAAATCGCCCAGATCTCATCCTTGAGCGCAGCGCGTTTCTTGCGCATCTCGCCCTCGGCAAGATCTTCCATCGGCTCGATGTTGGTTTCCGCACGATGCACGACGCGGTTGATCTCGTGATACTCATCCGCCAGCCGGGCAAAATGCGCATCCGTCTGCTTGAGCTGGCTCATCAGTTCGACTTTGTCCGGAAACTCTTCGGCCAGTTCATGCGGGGTGTGGGACATTCCTGTTCGCTCCTGAAATATGTCGTTGCGAGTCAGGTCTATACGCTATGCACACACCCCGCTTTGACGCGGATCAAATCATCGCTGAGCCGTTGCCCATGCCGGGTGAATCCATGGATGATCATTTGCCTTTGGCAAGGCGTCCTTCCCCAAAAGATGATCCGACATCTTCTCACCCACCATGATCGATGGCGCATTCAGGTTGCCGTTGGTAATCTGCGGGAAAATCGAGCTGTCGGCCACGCGTAGCCCGTCCACACCGATCACACGGCCTTCCGGGTCCACAACCGCGTTTTTGTCATCAGCCCGACCCATCCGGCAGGTGCCGCAGGGGTGATAGGCGCTTTCGGCATGTTCGGCGATAAAATCATTGAGTTCCTTATCGGTCTGCACATCCGCGCCCGGCTGGATTTCCTTCCCCGAATAGGGTTTGAACGCGTCCTGCCCGAAAATCTCGCGGGTCAGACGAATACATTTGCGGAAATCCTCCCAATCCTTTTCGTGGCTCATGTAGTTGAACCGGATAACCGGTGCGTCCTCGGGTTTGTCCGAGCGCAGCGTCACCGCCCCGCGGGACGGAGACCGCATCGGCCCCACATGCGCCTGGAATCCATGTCCCTCGGCTGCCGCCTGACCATCGTACCGAACTGCGATAGGCAGGAAGTGATATTGGATGTCAGGATATTCGACACCCGGGTTCGAGCGGATGAAGGCCGCACTTTCGAACTGGTTTGACGCCCCCAAACCGGTTTTGGTGAACAGCCACTGTGCCCCGATCAAGCCTTTGCTGAACACGTTCCAGTGCTTATAGAGCGTGATCGGCTGCAACGAGGCCTGCTGGATATATAGCTCTAGATGGTCCTGCAGGTTCGCGCCCACGCCGGGACGGTCGGCCACGACCTCAATCCCGTGCTCGGCCAGATGCGCCGCGGGACCGACTCCCGACAACATCAGCAGCTTGGGCGAGTTGATCGAAGACGCGGCCAGCACCACCTCGCGCCGGGCTCGGATGATTTCCTTCTTCCCACCGCGCACAAGTTCAACTCCGGTCGCGCGACCGTTTTCCATAACCACGCGCGATGCCAGCCCGCGTACGATATCGCAGTTCTCTCGCTTCATCGCAGGTTTCAGATACGCGTTCGCCGCCGACCAGCGCCGCCCTTTCCAGACGGTCTGCTCCATCGGGCCGAAGCCTTCCTGCTTTTCACCATTGTAGTCGCCGGTGACTTCGTAGCCTGCCTGCTGCCCCGCATCGACAAATGCCTGGAACAGCGGGTTCTCACGCGGCCCGCGCGAAACGTGCAGAGGGCCATCCTTACCGCGCCATTCGGGATCGCCGCCATGGCCACCATCGTGCCAAGTTTCCATCCGTTTGTAGTAGGGCAACACATCCGCGTATGACCAACCATCGGCCCCCATCTCAGCCCATGTATCGAAATCGCGCGCATGACCACGCACGTACACCATCCCGTTGATCGAAGACGACCCGCCGATCACCTTGCCACGCGGGCAGGCCAGACGGCGGTTGTTCAGATGCGGCTCTGGCTCAGATTTGTAACCCCAATCGTACATCGGCATGTTCATCGGATAGCTTAGCGCCGCCGGCATCTGGATGAACGGGCCGGCATCGGTGCCGCCATGTTCGATTACCAGAACCGAGGCCCCAGCCTCGCTCAGCCGGTAAGCCATCGCGCAACCGGCGGATCCGGCACCCACAATGACGAAATCTGCTTCCATTTTTTACGACTCCTTGATCCGCCGCGCCAATTTCAGAAGTCTACGGCGGAGTACTTTCGTTGAGTGAAGAGGTTATTCGCCGCGTGGGAAACGGGCGTTTTCCTCTACGACATTCAGATCCATGTGATTACGCATGTACCGCTCGGACGCTTTTTGCAGAGGCTGGTAGTCCCACGGATAGTAGCCGCCTTGCCGCAACGCCTCGTAAACCACCCAGCGGCGTGCTTGGCTGGCGCGCACATCAGCGTCGAATTGATCCAAGTCCCAACGGGCCTCGGATTTCGCTCGCAGCGTTTCCAGCGTTCCGGCATGGGCGGGGTCGTCGGCCAAGTTAACCTGTTCATGAGGGTCGGCCTCAAGGTCGAACAACTGATCGGGATCCAGCGCACAGCGGTTGTATTTCCACTTGCCATAGCGGAGCGAGACCAGCGGTGCATAAGACGCCTCGGCAGCGTATTCCATGGCGACCGGAGCGGTGCGTTCCGTCCCATTCGCCAAGGGCACAAGGTCTTCGCCATCTGTCCATGGGGCGATCTCGGCCATATCCACGCCGGCTAGCGCCCCAAGTGTCGGAGTAACGTCAATGGTCGACACCGGTGTATCAATCCGTCCCGCAGGCATCCCCGGCGCAGAGATCATCAGCGGTACACGCGCCGAGCCTTCGTAGAAGTTCATTTTGAACCACAGGCCACGTTCTCCCAGCATGTCGCCGTGATCGGAAACGAACATGATGATCGCCTCTTGCCGGGTGCTTTCCAGTACTTCCAGAATCTCGCCGATCTTGTCATCCAAATACGAGATATTGGCGAAGTATGCCCGACGGGATTTGCGGACATCCTCCTCGGTGATGTCAAAGCTACGCCAGTCGTTCGCATCGAAAATGCGCTTGGAATGCGGATCTTGATTCTCGTAGCCCAGGTCGGAGACCTCGGGCAGTAGATGCTCGCAATCTTCGTAGAGATCCCAGTACTTACGACGCGCCACATAGGGATCATGCGGGTGGGTGAAGCTTACGGTCACGCACCAAGGGCGGTCATCCTTGCCACGCGCCAGATCATAGAGCTTGGCCTTGGCGTTGTAGGCAACCTCGTCATCATATTCCATCTGATTGGAAATCTCGGCCACGCCCGCTCCCGTCACCGAACCCATGTTGTGGTACCACCACTCGATCCGCTCGCCCGGCTTTCGATAATCCGGCGTCCAGCCGAAATCGGCAGGGTAGATATCGGTGGTCAAACGGTCCTCGAACCCATGCAACTGGTCGGGGCCGACAAAGTGCATCTTGCCCGACAGACAGGTGTAGTAGCCAGCACGGCGCAAGTGGTGCGCGTATGTGGGAATGTCGCTGCTGAATTCAGCGGCATTGTCATAGACCCCAGTGCGTGAGGGCAGTTGACCTGACATAAAGCTGGCCCGGCCCGGCGCGCAAAGCGGCGATGCCGTGTACGCATTGGCAAACCGGGTCGACCGCTCGGCCAGTTTCTTCAAGTTCGGCGCATGCAGCCAGTCTGCGGGACCGTCGGGAAAGAGGGTTCCGTTGAGCTGATCCACCATCAGGATCAGAATGTTCGGTTTTGTCATTTTTCAGCCTCGAGCAGAGTGTTGAGGACACGCATTGCGTGGTTTACCGCCAGTTGCGGTTCTTCCGGAGCGCTGAGCGCCGCACGGATATAAAGACCGTCGATCAGAGCAGTCATGTTCTCGGCCGCCTCGACCGGATCGCTGATCATCGGGCGCAGGGCGTCGATCAAGTTCGAGCGGATACGCGCCTGATAAATCTGCCACAGACGCAGGGCGTCCTCATTGGTCTGGGCCAGAACATAGAACGTCATCCACGCCGCGATGACATCGGGTGTAAAGCAGGACGGCGCAAAGCAGGCCCGGATGATGGCCTGCGCCCGTTCCGGCGGAGCAGCGGCTTTCAGCTCGCCCCGCGCCTCGGCTCCGAAATCGGACAGGATACGCCGCATAGCAGCCAGAAAGATTTGATCTTTGCCGCCAAAATAGTGATGCGCCAACGCACTGGACATACCTGCCCGCTTGGCAATCTGACTGACGGTCACATCGAGGGACTTCTTCGACCCAAGCTCGGCAATCGTCGCGCGAACGATCGCGTCGCGACGGATTGGCTCCATTCCGAGTTTCGGCATAGCTGTCCCCTCCCAACAATGAGTGGAAAAACGCTACGAGGTTTTTATTGACCCGTCAATCAATAACCATTTTGACGCGATGAATGTTACTAGAGCTTGGGTCCGATACTGGGGGTGGTCAGGTTGCCACGATTCAATACTGCCTCCCGCCAGGCGATAAAACTAACAGCGGTCAAGATCAGCGTACCTCCTGCAACGACCCACATGTCAACACTTTCGTGGAAGACCAACGCCCCTAGCAGCGTCGCCCAGATCAATTGCAGAAAGGTCACCGGTTGCGTGACTGCCACGGGTGCTGCTTTCAGCGCGATTGTCATGAAATAGTGACCGGCAGTGGCAAAGCTGGCGACTAGGAACAGAACACCTAAGTCGCGGAGGCTGGGCGGAGTCCAAACGGCCACCGCAAAGGGGATCAGGGCAATAGTCACCCAGATTGACATATGTGCCACGACAACCGACGGCGGTAGATCCCGCACAAGCGCCTTGGCAATCAGGTAAGATGCGCCCAGTGCCAACGACGTCCCCAGCATCGTCAAATGGCCTGCCGAGACTTCACGGAATCCGGGCCGCAGAATGATGATGACACCGATCACCGCTACAAAGATCGCTGCAATTCGGCGAAAAGCTAGCTTCTCTCCCAGAAACAAGGCCGCGCCCAAGGTCACATAAACAGGCGTCATGTAGTTCATCGCCGTGACCTCGGCCAAGGGGATCTGCGTCATCGAGAAAAACCACAGCATCACGGCCACGGCATGCACAATCCCGCGCACTCCGAACAATGTCAGGTGTCGCCGTGTCAGATGCGTTTTCAGGACAAGTTTCAATGCCGGCAGCAGAAAAACCAAACCAAAGACAAATCTAATGAAAGCCGCTTGAATCGGGTCCATAGTTGAGCCCAGCGACTTGACCAGCGCGGTCATGACAACAAAAGACACCCCGGCGGCGAACATCCAGAACATGCCCACCAATGGGCGGTAAGTGACGGCAAGAGTTGTCATGTTAACTGTTGAACACCGAAACCCCGTCTGGGGCAACCCGTCACATCGCAACAAGTTTGAGAGCAATCCCCAGCATGACCACTCCGATCACCACGTCCAAAACCTGCCAGGCACGCGGTCGGGCAAAAATTGGGGACAGCACCCCTGCTCCATAACCCAGCGAAAAGAAAAACACGAAACTGGACATCATTGCGCCCACGGCAAAGGCCATTCGGTCATCATATTGGGCCGAGATCGACCCGATGAGCACAACCGTATCTAGATAGACATGCGGGTTCAGCCAGGTGAAGGCCAGCACGGTCAACAGAACCGACCTCAGACTAGCGCGCTGGCCTTTTTCAACGTCCATCACAGCCCCTCCGCGCCAGGCTGAGTTTAGGCTGCGCAACCCGTACCACGTCAGAAAGATCGCTCCGCCATACCGCATGACCGTTTCAAACCACGGTGCCGCTTCGGCCAGAGCGCCAAACCCCGCGACACCCGCTGCAATCAAAATGGCGTCCGAAACCGCGCAGGTCAGACACAGGGGAAACACATGCTCGCGCCGCAACCCCTGACGCAAAACAAATGCGTTCTGCGCCCCAATGGCGAGGATCAGGCTGAAGCCCAATGCGAAACCGGCGATAAGGGGTGCGGACATGTAACCTCCTGTGTTCTGAGACGTTGACTAAGGGCATTGAGAAGCTCTATCAAATTAAAGATACTGACTTCAGTTAAGCCTAGCTAATGATCCTTGATCCCAATCACCTGTCGGCGTTGTCTTCGATTCTGCGGCACGGCAGCTTTGAAGCTGCTGCTGCAGAGCTTGCAGTGACCCCTTCGGCCATTTCGCAACGGATTAAAGCATTGGAGGACCGTGTAGGAGCAGCCCTGATCAATCGCGGCACGCCCTGTACAGGAACCCCGGCTGGGCTGCGTATTGCCCAGCACGCCGAGGATATCGGGCTGCTAGAAGCCAAGCTGGCAAGCGAGCTGACGCTGGATCAGGCAAGCGGTCCCGCGCGCGTGCGTGTGGCGGTGCCCGCAGATGTACTGGCAACATGGTTCATCGACGCCATGGCGCAGGTCGATGGTCTGCTGTTCGATTTGGTGGTCGACGATCAGGATCATTCGGCAGAATGGCTGCGGCGCGGAGAGGTCAGCGCTGCCATCACTGTCGGCGGGCAGTTGGTCGCGGGGTGCGATTCCACGGCACTAGGCTCTTTGCGCTATATCGCGACCGCCAGTCCGGCTTTCATTGACAAGTGGTTTTCCGAGGGCGTGAACGAACACAGTCTAGCCCGTGCCCCTAGCCTGACGTTCAATCGCAAGGATGGCCTTCAAAAATCATGGATGTTCGAACAAACCCGCCGGCGGATATCTCCGCCCTCACATTTTCTGCCGTCCCCCCAAGGTTTTGTAGAGGCCGCCATCGCTGGAATGGGTTGGGGCATGAATCCGATCGGGTTGGCGCGGAGCGCTTTGGACGATGGTCGGCTTTGTCCGCTGCTGCCTGATGCACCCTTGGACGTGCCCCTCACATGGCAGGTGGGTCGCGTTTTGGGCACAGCGCTCGCACCACTGACCAGCGCGGTCAAAAAGACGGCTACAAAGGCACGGCTTCCCGCTTAGCCCGCAGGATCAGGATGCCGCGGCCTTCTGCGACTTTGGCAAAACCACGCGATAGCAGGTGACAGCGGCGAACAGGCTGACCAAAACAATGAAGATAATGGCCCAGGCGACCTCATGCATGTGGGCAACGCCCGCCAAAACGGCTGACAGGATCACCGCCGTGATCCGACAGATACTTTTAACCGCTGCTGCCCCTTTGACCCTTTGATCTTTTGGCGCAACGTCCAGAAAATATAACTGCCGCGCGCCACTGATGCCGGTCACGGCGACGGTTACGATGAACAGGGCAATTGCGTGCAAATGCACCGCATGATCAACCCCAAGAAAATGCACCGTCACGAGCACGGCACCGGTCGCGGCAACCATCAAGTTGCCGATCACCATCACAGCACGGTGCGATTTCATGTTCACCATTTGCCATAGAGGTGCCGATACCAGATAGCCCGACGCTGAAGAGATGATCATGGCCGTCAGGCCCTTGGCCGACGCGTGATGTGCCTCGGCCGCGATCAAGGCGAAGAACGGAACCGACAGAGACACCACGACCAACGGCAGCCGCATGACCATGTATCGGCGAAACCAAGCCTCGTCGAACATCGCGACAATATCGGTGAAATTCTCTGAAAACTTCCGATTCCCTATTGGGTGCGGCGCGTCTTTGGCCTCAGTGTCACGCGCAATTTCCGAAAGCGCCAGAATGGATAGGCCTGACAGAACGAAGAAGGTCACAGAAACCGCGATCACGGCGGTGTGGCGGGAAAAAGGCGGGTTCTCCTTGGTGATTTCATGCACCAACAGCGCCAACCCGATGGCACCCAGCCCACCGACCCCAAGCTGGAGGTAATGCATAATCATCCGGGATTTGGATTGCACATGATCGCCCAGAAGGTCGGTATACATAAGCGACTGAATCTCTTCGATCAGACCGATCATAAAGAAGGCCGCAACAAAGGCGACGGCAATCGCAGGCACAACTCCGGTTGCAGCCACAATCACCGCTAAGACGAGGCAGGCACCGACCCCAACCTCGGTCAGGGCAATTCCGCGCTTCTTCTGCTGCCGTGCCGAAATAGGCTGCGCAAGAAAAACATCCGAGATCATGCTGCCCAGCATCCGTATGGACACCAACGCACCGGCGATGAACATGGGCAGTTCCAGTGAAACCGCCAGAAATGGCAACACGATCGACGGGCTGCCAAGCGTCCACGCGACCTGCGACAGGATGCTCTGACCGGTTAGAACCGGAAAGTTTCTTTTTGGCGCACTGGCTGGGCTATCCGTCATCTGCTCAAGTGATATTTAGGCCCGATAGGTAAAGTGTTTCTATTTCAAGCCTACCGGGTTCTGGCCAACCGGCCAAGAACTCTTGGGCCACAAAAGAAAAACCCGACCAGAGGCCGGGTTTTCTACGATTGAATTATGGCGCAGATCAGAGCTGGGCCATAACCTCATCCGTCGCTTCGAAATTGGTCGTGACGCGCTGCACGTCATCGTCATCTTCCAGCGCATCAACTAGCTTCATCAGCTTTTGCATATCTTCCAGACCCAACTCGGTCGTTGTAGTCGGTTTCCAGACCAGCTTGGTCGATTCAGACTCGCCCAGCGCGCTTTCCAGAGCGTTCGACACGTCGTTCAGATCGGTATCCGCACACCAGATGATGTGGCCCTCGTCGGAGCTTTCGACGTCTTCGGCACCGGCCTCAATGGCGGCCTCAAAGATCGCATCGGCATCGCCTGCGGTCGCTGGATAGATTACCTCACCCTTACGGTCGAACATGAATCCGACCGAGCCGGTCTCACCCAGATTGCCACCGTTCTTCGAGAAGGTAGACCGCACAGTCGAGGCTGTGCGGTTGCGGTTGTCGGTCATCGTTTCGACGATCACGGCCACACCGTTAGGGCCATAACCCTCGTACCGGATTTCTTCGTAATCGTCGCCTTCGCCCGCTACCGACTTCTTGATGGCGCGGTCGATCACGTCCTTGGGTACCGAGTTTGACTTGGCTTCCTTAACGGCCAGACGCAGGCGCGGGTTCTTGTCGGGATCGGGGTCGCCCATCTTGGCGGCGACGGTGATCTCTTTCGAAAGTTTGGAAAACAGCTTGGACCGCGCGGCGTCCTGACGTCCCTTGCGGTGCTGGATGTTGGCCCATTTGGAATGGCCTGCCATGGTGCGTCCTCGTGATAGTGATTGCGTATTCGGCGCTCATATAGACGTTTGCAGGGCCAAGGATCAAGAGAGCGGCTTGCGAGACGCCCCCTCGCGGGTATGGTGGCGGCATGACGACAGATCAGATTATTCTTTTTGCCCTTTTTGCCACCGTATTTGGAATGCTGCTGTGGGGGCGCTTTCGCTATGATCTCGTGGCTTTTTCCGCGCTGCTCATCGGGGTGGTACTTGGGGTCGTGCCGGTAGAAAACGCCTTCGCCGGTTTTGGCCATCCAGCAACCATAATCGTTGCCTTGGTCCTTGTGGTCTCAGCAGGGCTGGTCCGATCCGGCGCTGTTTTTCTGATCACCCGCACTCTGGTCGATGCTTCGCGGAGCCTTGGCGCACATATCGCGCTGATGGGTGGGATTGGAGCAGTGCTTTCGGCGTTCATGAATAACGTCGCCGCACTGGCCCTGCTGATGCCCGTGGACATCCAGACCGCACGCAAAGCGGGTCGATCGGTGGGCCTGACTCTGATGCCACTGAGCTTTGCCACCATTCTGGGCGGCATGGCGACTCTGATTGGGACGCCGCCAAACATCATTATCGCTTCAATCAGGCAGGAAACGCTGGGCGAACCTTTCAAGATGTTCGACTTCGCCCCCGTGGGTGGATTGGCTGCGATTGCCGGGCTGGCCTTCGTATCGCTGATCGGCTGGCGGTTGATTCCGAACCGAGGCCCGCAGGAGGAAACGTCCGAAGCGCTGGCCGAATACATCGCGGAACTGACCATCCCGCCGGACTCTGCGCATATCGGCAAGCGGGTCAGTGAACTCTATGAAGCAGCCGAGAAGTCAGACGTCGCCATTATCGGCCTGATCCGCGACGGCAAGCGGCGTTATGGCCGATCCGCCCATGCCACGATTAAGGAAGGCGATGCGCTAGTCCTGGAAGCTCGGCCCGAGGCTCTGGATGAGTTCCGTGCCGCGCTCAATCTCGATTTTTCGGACACACGGCGGCAGGAGTTACTGACCGCCGAAGGCGACGGGCTTGAAGTGATCGAGGTCGTCGCCCCCGAAAGCGCCCGTATAACCGGGCGCACCGCGCAAGGGTTGGGCTTGGCCTGGCGTCAGAGCACCGTGCTGATGGGCATCTCACGCCAAGGTCGCCGCATCACCGAACAGGTCCGCAAAACCGAGGTCGAGGCGGGTGACATCCTGTTGCTGCTTTGTCCCCGTGACCGCAGCGCCGATGTCACCGAATGGCTGGGGTGCTTGCCACTGGCTGAACGCGGCCTGAACGTCACCGCCAACGACAAGGCATGGCTGGCCATAGGCCTGTTCGCCGCTGCTGTACTGGCGGCGAGTGTCGGGCTGATCTACCTGCCAATCGCGCTGGGACTGGTCGTGGTAGCCTATGTTCTGACCAAGATCATGCCGATCGCCGATATCTACAGTCATATCGAATGGCCAGTCGTGGTTCTGTTGGGATCGATGATTCCCCTGGGCAGCGCCTTGGAGACCTCTGGCGGCACCGAACTGATCGCGAACGCTCTGGTGCAACTGACCGATGGCCTGCCGGCCTGGGCCATTCTGACAGTTCTGATGGTCGTCACGATGACCCTGTCGGATGTGCTGAACAACACGGCCACAGCCATCGTCGCCGCGCCGGTCGGCATCCAGATGGCCCGGACGCTTGAAGTCTCGCCCGATCCGTTCCTGATGACGGTCGCCGTTGCAGCCTCGGCCGCGTTTCTGACCCCCATCGGGCATAAGAACAACACGCTGGTGCTGGGACCGGGCGGCTATCGCTTTGGCGACTACTGGCGAATGGGACTGCCGCTGGAAATCCTCATCGTTGCGGTTTCCGTCCCGGCCATCCTTGTCTTCTGGCCGCTTTGACGGGTAAGGGCACCGCATGAAACGATTTCTGATCCTGCAATTGCGCCCCGAGACCGAAGCGTCGGACGCCGAGTACGCCTCAATCCTGGACAAAACCGGCCTGTCGCCGGACCAGACCCACCGCATCCGGCTGGATTGCGAGGACCTGCCAAATGCCCTGGATGTGACAGATTACGCTGGCGTAATCGTCGGCGGCGGCCCCGGCTGTGTCAGTGACGATCCGGCGACGAAATCCGAGATCGATGCGCGCGTCGAAGCCGCCATCATGGGCCTGATGCCGCAGATCACTACGCAGGATCACCCCTTCATGGGCTGCTGTTATGGGCTTGGCATTCTGGCCGCGCATCTGGGTGGGGACGTCAGCAAGGACCAGTTCGGAGAACCCGTCGGTCCTTCGACCTGCCATATGACTGAAGAGGGCGCACGCGACCCGCTTACTTCAGGACTGGGCGAGAGGTTCGACGCATTTGTCGGCCACAAAGAAGCCGTACAAGCCCTGCCCGATGGATGTGTTCACCTGCTGGCCTCGGACCCCTGCCCGTTCCAGATGATCCGCTGGGGTCAGAACGTCTATGCCACGCAGTTCCATCCCGAGGCCAACGCGCAAGACTTTGAGCAGCGTATCAATATCTACAAAGACTTTGGCTATTTCCCACCCGAAGACGCGCAGCGCCTGATTGATATCTGCCACGCGGCAGATGTCACCCAACCGGGCGAAATCCTGCGTCGCTTTGTCGAACGTTACAAGTGACCCAACGGAGCGGTTGCCTGAATCTTCCACCCTCGCATAGGCTGATCCGAACGGCTTTGGGAGGAGTTGTTCTTGGATCTGCTTATTAATGTCGGCTTGCCCCTGTCGCTGGCCATTATCATGCTGTCTCTGGGCGTCGGGCTGCACCTTGCTGATTTCAAGCGTGTGCTCAGCCGCGGCTACCCGTTTGCCATCGGTGCACTGAGTCAGATGGTCCTGCTGCCCATCGCAGCCTTCATCACCGTCACACTGTTCGCCTTCCCGCCCGAGATCGCGGTCGGATTCATGCTGCTCAGCTTTTGCCCCGGTGGGGTTACCAGCAATATCCTGTCCAAACTGGCCAAAGCGGATGTTGCCCTGTCGGTCAGCCTGACCGCGGTCATCAGCCTGTTGTCGATGTTGACGGTTCCCGTTCTGGCTGCATGGTCTATCAATCATTTCATGGGCGAAGACGCGCCCGAAGTGTCAATTACCGGGCTGGCTATCGCCATGTTCTTGATCACGACATTGCCCGTAGCCATCGGTGTCAGCCTGCGCCATTTCGCAACCAATTTTGCGGAACGGATTGACGCACCTTTGTCCAAACTGGCGACCGGCCTATTCGTCCTGATCGTTATCGCGGCGCTGGCCGGGAACTGGCAACTGTTTGTCGACAACCTCGGGATTATGGGTGCGGGGCTGGTATCCCTAAACATCGCGCTGCTGGTAATCGGACTAGGGATCGCCCGTGCCGCGAAACTGTCGTGGAGTGAGAGTAAGACGATCTCAATCGAAACCGGCATCCAGAACTCGACACTGGGGATCACGCTGGCGGCGCTGATTACTGGAACGGAAAGCGGATTCAGCCCGTTGGCCCTGCCCTCGGCTGTTTACGGGATCATGATGTATGTCGTGGCATTGCCCTATATCGCCTGGCTCCGCAGTCGCTGAAAGGACAAGAGATGACCAAAAACACTGCTGACGCCATCGTCGTGGGCGCGGGTCTGGCCGGTCTAACAGCTGCGGCCGAGCTTGGGGATCGCGGCAAGAAGGTGATCGTTCTGGATCAGGAGCCCGAGCGTTTTCTGGGCGGGCAAGCGTTCTGGAGCCTCGGCGGGCTGTTCATGGTCGATACTCCGGAGCAGCGCCGGATGGGCATCAAAGACAGCCACGAACTCGCCTTGCGCGACTGGATGGGGAGCGCGCAGTTCGATCGTGACGAGGACGTTTGGCCTCGGAAATGGGCCGAAGCGTATGTAGAATTCGCCGCTGGTGAGATGCGCCCTTGGCTGTACGAAATGGGCTTGCGCTGGTTCCCTATCGTCGGATGGGCCGAACGCGGCGGGTCGTATGCGGATGGTCATGGCAACTCGGTACCGCGGTTTCACATTACTTGGGGCACCGGTCCGGGGGTATTGACGAACTTCATCCGCCGGGTGCGCGAACACGTCAGCGCCGGGCTTATCGAGTTAAAGTTCCGGCATCAGGTCAGCCATATCATCATGCAGAACGGCTGCGCCAAGGGGGTCTCGGGCGAGGTTCTGGCCGATGACACTGCCCCTCATGGCGCCAAGACCAACCGCGATGAGGTGGGCGAGTTCGAAGTCTATGCCCCCTCAGTCATCGTCACCTCAGGCGGGATCGGTGGTAACTTCGAGATGGTGCGCAAGAACTGGCCGCGCGACCGGCTTGGCGAACCGCCCAAGGATATGGTTGCGGGCGTCCCGTTCCACGTTGATGGCCGAATGATTGGCATCAGCGAAAAAGCCGGAGGACATGTGATCAACAGCGACCGGATGTGGCATTACACCGAAGGCGTACGCAACTGGGATCCAATCTGGCCATCGCACGGCATCCGCATCTTACCCGGCCCCAGCTCAATGTGGTTCGACGCGCGGGGCAACCGGTTGAAGCCACCCTGCATGCCGGGGTTCGACACGCTGGGCACACTGCAGGAAATTCTGAAAACCGGGTATGAATACAGCTGGTTCGTATTGACCCAAAAGGTGATCAAAAAGGAATTTGCTCTGTCCGGATCGGAACAGAACCCGGACATGACTGATGGCGGCTGGCGCGAAGTATTATTCCAACGCGTCCTGACCGGATCAAAAGCCACCGCACCTGTCGAAGCGTTCAAGGAGCACGGCGAGGATTTCATCGTCGCCAACACCCTGACAGAGCTGGTCAGCGGGATGAACCAACTGGGCGGAGGTCTGATCGACGAATCCCATCTGCGCGCCCAGATCGAAGCGCGAGATTCTCAGGTGGACAATCCGTTCACCAAAGACGCGCAGATGGCGGCCATACTTGCGGCACGCAACTATCGCGGCGACAAACTGATCCGCACCGCCAAACCGCACAA
The DNA here is from genome assembly GCA_013032095.1 of Ruegeria atlantica. GTDB lineage: Bacteria > Pseudomonadota > Alphaproteobacteria > Rhodobacterales > Rhodobacteraceae > Ruegeria > Ruegeria atlantica_E. Next base: position 120,522 of record WQBJ01000005.1, read on the forward strand.
GTTCCTCGACCCAACCAATGGTCCACTGATCGCGGTCAAGCTGCATGTGCTGACACGCAAGACACTAGGTGGATTGCAAACCAATTTGGACAGCCAGATGATCGGCGCGGATGGTCAAGTCGTCCCCGGCCTGTTCGCGGCCGGGGAAGTCGCCGGGTTCGGCGGCGGTGGCTATCACGGCTACAACGCGCTCGAAGGCTCATTCCTCGGCGGCTGCATTTTCTCAGGCCGCAATGCTGGACGATCCAGGGCCGTCGCCTGACGGCCCTACGTTACTGAGTACGCGCGAATTTGATGACTGGCTCACCAGCGGCGTCCAAAAAGGCGAGTGCATCACCTTCCATCGCATAGGTGGTAACGTTCTGCAGCGCTGCAAAGAACTGCCGCTCAACCTCTTCCAATTCCGGAGGGCAAGCCATCAGAGTGGCGGCCATGTTGTCAGGGAATGAAATAGATGCACCCGTAATCTCTGCCTGACCGTTGAACCGGTTGCAGCCCCCGCTACCGGAGAAAGCGCCACCTTGAGCAAACGAAATCTCCGGGCGGCGTTCCGTGTCAATTGGCGCGCCATTCAGAACTGCGGCCGTCCATTGCGTGTTTTCCAGCATGGCACCCCCTTGCGCCTGCACCAACATCAGGTCAGCGGAATTCCCCGCTCCGTCGGTCAAAACCGGATAGGCGGTGTCAGTCGTAAACAGCAGGTCCTGCCCTTGATTGATGGTAGCGCGCACCACATAGCGATGACCTTCCTTGATCAGAGCATCGTCGAAAGTTAACTCAAACTGCGTTGGCACGCTCGTCACGGCATAGCGTTTCGCGGCCAGCGGTACAGCTGGCGCGTCAGCGAGTGACACGTCCTGAAGCTCGACGTACAGCGTTGCGTCTGGCGGCACGGCGATCCGTTCGCGATAAGTAGCGGTTCCGGTCACCATTCCGGCATGGCTTTGAGTGCCCAGAACAGTCAGCACAATTGCGCAGGCGACGATGGCCTGACCGAGTTTTGGAAATGGCATGATCCAATCCTTTCACTTCCGCGTTGGTGAAAAGATCGTGACCAGATCAGTATTTACAAGACCCACAGCCTCAAATCGGCGATTCCGCGCCTGACTTACAGCGGCCAGATCAGCGGGATCAGCAGCGACGCCAGCAGACCAACGGTCAGGTTCAGCGGTATCCCGACCTTCATGAAATCGACAAAGCGATAGCCGCCCGGACCGTAAACCATCATGTTGGTCTGATACCCGATTGGTGTGGCAAACGAGGCAGACGCCGCCACCATTACCGCCACGACCAGAGGGCGCGGGTCTATCCCCACCGCCTGCGCCAGTCCGATAGCAATCGGCGTTACCACCACAGCCACCGCGTTGTTTGACACCAGTTCGGTCAGTACCGAAGTCAGCAGGTAAACGGCCCATATGATCAGGAAAGGCGGTAAGGCGCTTAGACCGGGCGCAATCGCCTCGACTATCAGCGAAACGGCTCCGGATTTATCCAGCGCCGCACCGATGGCCAGCATGGAAAAGATCAGGGCCAGCAGACGGCCTTCGACAAAGGAAAACGCCTCATCCGCGTCTATACATCGGGTGAGCAGCACTACGGCGACCGCCAGAACTGACAGCAGCAGGATCGGTGCCACACCCAACGCGGCCAAAGCGACGATGCCCACAAGTGAGCCAATTGCAATCGGTGCATGGCTACGCCGGAACGCACGCGCCGAAGGCTGCGTAACGTCAACCATATCCATATCGGCCGCCAATTTCTGAATATCCGCCGGAGCGCCCTCCAACAGCAGCGTATCCCCGACCCGCACTACTAGGTCATCCAACTGGCGCCCGATATTCTGGTTACGCCGATGTACCGCCAATACGTAAACACCATACCGACGCCGCAGGCGCATATTGCCTAGTGTCCGCCCAACCATACGACAACCCGGAGTTATCAGCACCTCGACCGTCTTGGTCTCAACAGCCGAAACCTGATCGACACGCTTCAATTCCTTGTTGCTTTGCAGGCTCAGCAACTCGGTCATCTCGGTCCGCAATACCACACGGTCGCCGACCTTCAGTTCAACACCTTTCAGGTTCCGCCGCAGGGATTCATCACCTCGGATCACGTCGATCAGACGCACGCCGGGGCGTTTGAACAACTGAACCCCGGTCACCTCTCGCCCGATCAAGTTACTGTCGGGAGGGATAACGGCCTCGGTGAAGAATTTCATCTTTGAGCGGTCACTGAGCATCGACGCCATGCTATCCCGGTCCGGCAACAGGCGCGGCGCGATAAACCGCAGGTAAACCATGCCATAGATCACCAGCGCGATGCCCAGCGGCGTAACCTCAAAAATCGTAAAGGCCGTCATGCCCTGCGACCGGGCCACACCATCCACCAGCAGGTTGGTCGACGTCCCGATCAGGGTCAGCGTCCCGCCCAAAATCGCCGCGTAGCTGAGCGGGATCAGCAGTTTCGAAGCCGGTACATTCAATGTGCGCGCAATCTGCACGAAGACTGGAATCATCACGACCACCACCGGTGTATTCGACACCACCGCAGAGGCAATAACCACAAAGGCCATCAGCAACCCGATAGCGAAACGCGGATTCACCTGCGCCTGTTTCTGCGCGGTCGAGGTAAACGCGTCCAGCGCCCCGGTGCGGACCAAAGCGCCCATGATGATGAACATCGCTGCAATCGTCCACGGCGCGGGGTTGGACAGGACTGCCAGCGCGCTTTGATAGGGTAAAATGCCTGTCACCAGCATGATGGCGACGCCGCCAATGGCGACTACCTCAGTTGGATAGGCCTCGCGCAGGAACATGACGAACATGCCCGCGACAACCAAAAGCGCCAGTATCGCGCTGCCCGTTTCTGTCAACTGAAGGAAATGCATTCTTGGTATTCTGTCCGAACCCTGGCCTGGCTTACGCGCCCATCGGGCAGTTTCACGCATTGCGCGCGACAGAGCAAGCCTGTCATGGCCTTATTGCGGCCCGGCTTGCTGCAGACGCCCACCAACGCGCACCATTTGCACAGATTTTGCCTGACCGTCGCGGTCATCTGTCTCGACGAACACACCGCTGAGCGTCGCCTCACCATTCGCCGGGGTGAATCGCGTTTTGGGCATACCGGTGATAAAGCGGCGCATCGGTTCGACCTTGTCCATGCCGATCACCGAGTCATAATCCCCGCACATACCCGCATCTGTCAGGTAGGCCGTGCCGCCCGGCAGGATCTGAGCATCTGCGGTTGGCACATGGGTATGCGTCCCGACCACAAGGCTGGCGCGTTTGTTGCAATAGTGCCCCATTGCCATCTTCTCGGACGTCGCCTCGCAGTGCATATCAACGATAACGGCGTTTGCCTGCCCGCCCCTTGGATGAGATTTCAGGATCGGTTCAATGGCCGAGAACGGATCATCAAAGGGCCGTTTCATAAACACCTGCCCCAGCACCTGCGTCACCAGCACCTTTCGGCCTCCGGGTGCGTTGAACAAGCGATGCCCCCGCCCCGGCGCACCCTTGGCGAAATTAACCGGCCGCACGATGCGCGGCTCTTTCTCGATGAACTGCAACATGTCTTTCTGGTCGAACGCGTGATCGCCCAATGTCAGGCAATCCGCACCCGCATCCAGCAATAGCTTAGCGTGATCGCCGGTCAGGCCCATCCCGTTCGACGCGTTCTCGCCATTGACCACAACGAAATCCAGCCGCCATTCGTCGCGCAGACGCGGCAAATGTTTTTGAATGGCCGTGCGTCCCGCGCGGCCCATGACGTCACCCAGAAAAAGTATCCTCATTTGAACCGTCCTAAGTGTGGTAATGCCCAAGCACAAGCGGTTAAGCTGCCTGCATAAACTTCTAAAGCCTTTTAAACAGGAGAATCTTGATGTCTCGCACCCTTATCGCCGCCGTTGGCCTGACCGCACTCGCCGCTTGTGACGAGGCTCCGAGCACCGACCCCAGCACGCAACTGGCAAACCCGGCGGCAACGTTCTGCATAGAAAGTGGCGGGCAATACGAGATCCGGGACGGCGACAACGGACAGACCGGCATTTGCACACTGCCAGATGGGCGCGAAATCGACGCGTGGAAGTACTTCCGTGAGAACAGCCCAACTTAGGGCATTTGGAATTAAAACGTCAGCACTCGGCTCTCGGTGATCACCATGTCCAGCTGCTGATCGGTGGGCTCCAGCGGCAGCCCTTCGGCCTCTTGCGCGTCAAAGGCAAAGCCAATGGCCAGTGTCGGACGCTTGGCGCGCAAGCCTTCCAGCGTGCGATCATAGAAGCCGCCGCCATAGCCCAGCCTCCCGCCCTGAGCGTCGAAGGCAACCAGCGGCACGATCAGGATTTCGGGATCGAAATGGTCGTCAACCTCGGGCACCTTGGCTCCGAACGGTCCGTCTTTCAGCGCGCCATCGGGTGTCCAGCGGGAAAACTTCAAGGGCTTCCCTGCGGCCTGAATCACCGGAACGCCGACCGGGCCATAGGCCGACGCTTCGGCCATCGCTGCCAGCGGGTCAATCTCGGTCCGTATCGGCATGTAGCCGGACAAGGGAACACCACGGTGGCCGGCCAGCACTTCGGACAGACGCCCGGCAGCCCCCGGCAGACGTGCATCAAACGCAGCCTTGCGACGCGCAAAGGCAGCCTTGCGCGCCGCTGCTTTGATTTCGGTCAGATCGGTCACAGTAGCACCACGCTGGCAAGCCCAAGGAACAGGAAAAACCCCATGACGTCCGTTGTGGTTGTCACAAAGGTGCCGGACGCAAGCGCAGGGTCAGCGCCCAGTCGGTCCAACACCACAGGTACTACCGTACCGACAAACCCCGCGATGATCATGTTCACGACCAAGGCGCAGCCAATCACGACACCCAGCAACGGAGAGTCGAACCACATCATCCCCACCGTCCCCAAAACGATGGCAAAACACAGACCGTTTAGCAGCCCGACCAGAAGTTCCCGCCGGATGACTCGCATAACGTTCGACCCGGTCAGGTCGCGCGTCGCCAGCGCCCGCACGGCAACCGTCAGCGACTGTGTCCCCGCATTGCCGCCCATCGACGCCACGATCGGCATCAGAATCGCCAGCGCCACCAGTTGATCAATCGCCGCCTCGAATTGCGAAATCACCAGCGAGGCACAGATTGCCGTACACAGGTTCACGGCCAGCCACGGCAGACGTCTGCGGCTGGTCGCTGCCACACTGTCTGAGATCGAGCTTTCGTCACTCACACCAGCAAGGCGCAGGATGTCCTCTTCATGCTCTTCGTCCAGAACGACCATCGCGTCGTCGATGGTGATCACACCGACCAGCCGCCCATCTGCGTCAACGACGGGGGACGAAATCAAGTGATACTGGTTGAAGGCATAGGCCACGTCCTCCTCGTCCTGATCGACGGGGATGGTGTGGAATTCTTCATCGGCGATATCGTGCAGCGGCACCTCGCGGCGCGTGGCCATCAGCTTACCCAATGTGACCTGCGCCACCGGCTTTAGCCGCGGATCAACCAGCACGACGTGATAGAATTGTTCCGGCAGATCGTCATTCGCGCGCATGAAGTCGATGGCCTGCCCCACCGACCAATGTTCCGGCGCCATGACCACTTCGCGCTGCATGAGACGACCGGCCGAGTTCTCGGGATAGGACAGCGCCTGTTCTGCTGCGATCCGCTCGGAATCCTCCAGAGCATCAAGGATGGCCTCTTGCTGAGGCTCCTCAAGGTCTTCCAGCAGGTCAACGACATCGTCGCTTTCCATCTCGCGCACGGCATCAGCCAGAATGTCGGGCTTCAGGATGCCGATGATCTCTTCGCGGACAGCCTCATCAAGCTCCGACAGGATATCGCCGTCGAATTCTTTGTCGTACAGACGGATCAGACGGGCGCGGTCGTAGGGATTGATTTGCTCCAGAAGGTCGGCGATGTCGGCCGGGTGCAGCGGCTCCATCAACTCGACCAGTTTGTCGCGGTCGTCTACATCGACCGCATAGAGGATGGCCGCCACGGTTCTGCGATCCAGCGCATAGACGTCCTCATCACTGGTCGCCTCGGTTACGGGTTCATCAAAGCCTGTTGTCATATCTGCCCCCGTTTGCTCGGTCATTGACCCCTAATTAGAAGAAGCAGCTACCGGAAAACAATGACAATGCACCGATTTACCCACAAGTTTCACGCGCCTATGCTGTTTCACAGTCCCATACAGGCGGAGATGAAGTGAAATGGCGCAAAAAACGCTGCTGAAAGGACGCGTCCTGAGTTTTAACGGCTCTCCGTTCGAGGGTGAGCCGACCGAAGCCGTCACAATCAGCGAGGCTGTTCTAATCGAAGACGGTCGCATTTCCGCCGTGGCGGATGCCGACAGTCTGCGCTCCGCTCACCCAGATGCCAGCGTTGTGGATCACGGTCAGCATGTCATCATGGCCGGGTTCATAGATGCGCATGTGCACTATCCTCAGACTGCAATGATCGCCAGTTGGGGCAAGCGCCTGATCGACTGGCTGAATACTTATACCTTCCCCGAGGAGATGAAGTTCGGGGACATCGCCTATGCCTCTGAGATTGCAAATCGCTATCTGGACCTTACGGCGGCGCATGGCACGACGACAATGTGCAGTTTTTGTACCATCCATCCCGAAAGCGTCGATGCGTTCTTTTCTGCCGCGCAACAGCGCAATCAGCGCGTAGTTGCGGGAAAAACTTGCATGGACCGCAACGCCCCCGAAGGGCTGCGCGACACGGCGCAGACGGCATATGACCAGTCCCAAGCCTTGCTGGAAAAATGGCATGGCGTCGATCGGCTGTCTTATGCCATCACCCCGCGCTTTTCCCCTACCTCCACACCCGAACAGCTTGAGGCGATGGGTGCCCTCTGGGCCGAGCATCCGCATTGCCTGATGCAAACTCACCTGAGCGAGCAAACCGATGAGATCGCCTGGGTCCGAGAACTGTTCCCCGACGCACGCGATTACTTGGACACCTACGAAAAGTTCGGTCTGTTGGGGTCACATGGCGTCTACGGCCACGTCATTCACTTGGAATCGCGCGAGCGCGATCGATTGCGAGAGGTCGACGCGTCGCTTATCCACTGCCCGACCTCGAACACTTTCATCGGGTCTGGCCTGTTCGACATGGACGGGTTGATGCGTGATGGTCATCGGATCGGGTTGGCCACCGACACAGGTGGCGGGTCCAGTTTCTCGATGCTGCACACGATGGCCTCGGCCTACGAGATTGGGCAACTGCGCGGTACACCGCTGCACGCCGTGCAACTCTTGTGGCTGGGCACTGTCGGGTCTGCGCGATCCCTACGGCTGGACGATTGCATTGGCAACGTCGCGCCGGGGATGGAAGCCGATCTGATCGTATTCGACCTTGCTTCAACCCCGGCCATCGCCCAGCGCGAGGCTTGCGCCGAGGATTTGTGGGAAGCTATTTTTCCCACCATCATGATGGGCGACGACCGGGCGATCACCGAGGTATGGATCGCCGGTCGGCGCGTTACCTCCTAGGTCTGCAAAGCACTTGCCAACTGGTGCTGCCGCTCGATCACGCGGGGCATGTCCAAAGTGGTGACATGTCCGTCGCGCACGATCTGGCGGCCTTCAACGAATAGATGTTTGACCTTCATCGGCCCGGCCAGCAGCAACGCCGCCGGGTCCCAACTGCCCGCGCTTTCGACGCAACGTGTGTCCCAGATGGCAACATCCGCGCGTTTGCCGCGTTCAAGTCGCCCACAGTCCGGACGGTTCAGCACATCCGCGCCGCCACGGGTCGCAATTTCTAACGCCTCACGCGACGACATGGCGTCTGCACCGTTGGCGACCCGTTGCAGCAACATGGCCTGACGCGCCTCAAGGATCAGGTTGCCAATGTCATTGCTTGCAGACCCATCCGCCCCCAGCCCAACTGGCACGCCCTGATCCCGCATGGCACGTACCGGCGCAATGCCAGATCCCAAACGGCAATTCGAACAGGGGCAATGCGCGACGCCGGTTTGGGTTCTGGCGAACAAATCAATCTCGGCCCCGTCCAGCTTGACGCAATGGGCATGCCAGACGTCAGAGCCTGTCCATCCCAGTTCCTCGGCATACTGCCCCGGACGACACCCGAACTGTGCCTGAGAATAGGCGATATCCTCGTCATTTTCAGCCAGATGGGTGTGCAACATCACACTTTTGTCTCGCGCCAGAAGAGCCGCATCGCGCATCAGGTCTCGGCTGACCGAAAAAGGTGAACACGGTGCCAAACCAACGCGGCACATCGCGCCTTCGCTTGAATCGTGGAACGCGTCCACAACACGGATCATATCGTCGAGAATCGCATGTTCCTCTTCGACCAAAGCATCCGGCGGCAGGCCTCCGTCGCTCTCCCCGATACTCATCGCGCCGCGCGTGGGATGGAAGCGCAGGCCAATCTCGGTTGCTGCGGCAACCGTATCATCTAGACGCGCGCCATTGGGGTACAGATACAAATGATCAGAACTGAGCGTGCACCCGGACAAGGCCAATTCGGCTAGCCCAATTTGGGCCGAGACAAACATCTCCTCTGGCCCAAAGCGCGACCAGATGGGATAGAGCGTCTTGAGCCAGCCGAACAACAGCGCATCCTGCCCGCCAGGCACCGCACGGGTCAGAGTTTGAAAAAGGTGGTGATGGGTGTTCACCAAACCCGGTGTTACAACACAACCAGAGGCATCGTGGACCTCTCCGGTAGTTTGCAAGCCTTGGCCTATCTGTTCGATCCGTCCCGAACGGATCAGAATATCTGCACTGGATAGCTCACTGCGCGTATCATCCATCGTCAGGATGGTGTCTGCGTTTTTGATCAGGATTTCGGTCATTCCGCCCCCTTGCATGCGCCCGTTTCGTGCAAGAAGGTATAGGCTGGCGGAAAACGGGCATAAGAACCAGCCGGGCAAGCGTACCTGACCAGCCGTACTCCGACAACCGATTTTAGTGATTGCGCAGAATCTCCAGAGCCGCCGTGTGCAGATCCGCGTTCGCAGCTGCCAGAACCCGTCCGCCCTCATGGGCCGGGTGGCCCTGCCAATTGGTAACGATACCCCCGGCAGCTTCGATCACAGCAATCGGCGCCTGTATATCATAGGCGTTCAAGCCCGCTTCGATCACCAGATCAACCTGCCCTGCCGCCAGTAGAGCATAGGCGTAGCAGTCCATACCATAGCGGGTCAGTTGCACGTGCTTGGCCACGGCTTCAAACCCCGCCCTTTCCTCGGGCGTACCAACCTCGGGGAAAGTGGTGAACAAAACCGCCTGAGCCAGACTGGAGGTGGAACGTGTCTTCAGTGGCATCGAGCCGGTTGGGCCGGTTGACCTAGAAATTTCCGCCGATCCTACAAAACGCTCACCTATATAGGGCTGATCGATAACGCCCATAATCGGGCCATCCTGATCACTTAGGGCGATCAAAACACCCCAGGTGGGCGTGCCGCTTATGAACCCACGCGTTCCGTCAATCGGGTCCAGTACCCATGTCCGGCCACTGACACCCTGAACCTGACCGAATTCCTCGCCGAAGATACCATCATCGGGCCGTTGTCTGGCCAAAACTTCTCGCATGGCTTTTTCGGCATTCCGGTCGGCAACCGTAACCGGATCGAAACCTTCGGCCAGCTTGTTGGACGTTTCAATGTTCGATTGTCTGAAAAAAGGAAGAATAGCCGCCCGCGCCGCGTCGGCCATTTCTTCTGCTACTTCCAGATCGCTTAAAGAAGTCTCTTGCATGCGCTACCCGTGCGGTTCGCGCGTGCCAGAGTCAACCCTGTTCGCTCAGGCGACGTCACTCAGAACGCGGGCGAGTTCAAACAGGCGGCGGCGTTGGTTCTCAGGAATTGCGTAATAAGACCGCACCAGATCCAATGCTTCCTTGTCCCCCATCAAATCAGCAGGCACCGATTTTTTACCGGTCGTTTCCTTCTCGGCCTCTTCCAGACCTTCGAAGAAAAAGCTGACGGGCACGTCCAATGCCTCGGCGATGTCCCAAAGGCGCGACGCGCTAATCCGGTTGGCCCCCGTCTCGTACTTCTGAATCTGCTGAAACTTAATACCAACCTGTTGCGCCAACTGCTGTTGGGTCATGCCAATCAGCCAGCGGCGATGCCTGACGCGCTTGCCCACATGGACATCGACGTGATGGGTCATTGGTATTCTCCTCTACTACACACACAACCAATTCGGGTGTGCGACGCATAATTTCTACCGCAACACTAGCGAGACGCCCTTAACCACTCCCTAATTAGGACGAAACCCCCAAATCAGCACCTCGGACAATATTGCGCTTTTTTTGGCTTTTTTTCAAGAAGGTTGAATCTGTTTTACTGAATTTACGATTAAGGTTGTGCCCCTTCGATCCAGCACACGTGCCTGCCGTAAGGGAAGCCTAAAACGAATGCCACTACGTTATTGCTGCACCATCAGGTAAGAGATTGACAATCCCCACTCAGCGCGAACCTATACGACAAAACCACCGGAGAGCGCCCATGCTGGCCTACAGAATTCAAACCCAAGGCGCCACCGCTCGGATTTGCGATATCGACTCGCCACAACCCCGCGAGGGACAGGTGCGAGTTGCCATAAAAGCCTGCGGTTTGAATTTTGCCGATCTGCTGATGCAAAAAGGGACGTATCAGGACACGCCCCCTGCCCCGTTCACGCAAGGCATGGAAATTGCCGGCACAGTCGATGACATCGGCCCCGGTGTATCGCACCTGAAACGGGGTGACCGGATCGCTGTATATTCGGGTCAGGGTGGTTTGGCCGAATATGGTGTCTTTGATGCCGAGCGTGCAATTCCTCTGCCGGATACCGTCAGCTTCGAGACTGCCGCCGCTATACAGATAGCCTATGGCACCAGCCACATTGCGCTGGATCACCGCGCCCGCCTGCAGCCCGGAGAAACCCTGCTGGTCACCGGCGCTGCGGGCGGCGTCGGGCTAACGGCGGTCGAGATCGGAAAATTGATGGGCGCGACTGTGATTGCGCAGGCCCGGGGCGCGGACAAATTGGCCGTTGCCCAAGCCGCAGGTGCAGATCACCTGATAGACGCGTCCGAAGATTTGCGGACACGCGTCAAGGAGTTGGGTGGAGCCGACGTCGTATATGACGCAATTGGCGGTGATGTGTTCAAAGCCGCCTTCCGCGCGACCAACCCCGAGGGGCGCCTGTTGCCCATCGGTTTTGCAGGCGGAGACGTACCACAGATTCCCGCCAATCATCTACTGGTCAAAAACCTGACCGTGATCGGCTTTTATATCGGTGGCTACCTGAGCTTTCGCCCTCAGATCGTTCAGGACAGTTTTGACACGCTGTTTCGCTGGTGCGCCGAGGGGCGGATCAAGCCACATATCAGCCACGTGTTGCCCCTGTCGGACGCCGAGAAAGGTCTGCAACTGCTGCGAGACCGAACGGCGACCGGCAAGGTTGTCATTACACCTTAACCAACCACTGCCTTCAAGGGCGCACTGCCGAGCATGCGGAAGTTCTGACGCACCAAGGCAGCCAACGCTTCGATAAGTGGACCACGTCCGGAGTCACCGCCATACAGGTTGATCATATGCGCGGGCAACTCGGGCAATATGCCGCCATCGTCGATTTGCACCAAATGCGCGGCCTCGGTTCCGTCAAGCATGGCGTGGACGGCCAAGTCGGCGGCAACGGTCGCTTCGATGGTGCGATCGTTTTCGGTTTCGACCGACAGCTCCCAGGGAATACCTGCCTCGTCCAACGCCGCTATGACCTGCGGGCGAAACATGCAGCGACGGCCAAGGGCAATGGGAATCGGCCGCTTGCGCCACGCGGACCCGCCCGGTGCCCCGATCCAGCGTAACGGCAATTCGGCGATGGTTTCGGCCCCCCCGTCTGCGTTTGCCTCGGTCGTGAGGATCAAATCACACTCGCCGCGCTTGAACATTTCCTTAAGCTGCATCGTGTACGAGGACACCAGTTGCACCCGGACCCGAGGGAAATCCACGTTGAACCGCTGCAGGACACGCGGAATAGCCGGATAGACGATGTCATGCGGAACGCCCAGAACGACCTCGCCTTCGAAAGCCTGATCGGTGAGTTTCGAAATCACCTCGTCATTCAGCGCGATCATGCGACGAGCGTAGGCTAACAACTGCTCGCCGGACGCGGTCAGCGCTATGGTTCGGCCGCTGCGGTCCAGCAGTTCCAGCCCCAGCAACTCCTCAAGGCGTTTTAGCTGCATCGAAACGGCGGATTGGGTCAGGTGCAGAAAACCGGCGGCACGCGTGACACCACCCTGATCCGCCACCGCCACAAACGACCGCAAGGTCGTAATGTCCAAATTGCGCATCTTCACGATTCCTTATGGATCACTTCAAAAACATTCATTTTTAAAATGTGTCATAGTGCGCCATATAAATCAAGGAAGTTGATGAGAGACGCGAAACTCATCGAGGATCGAAGAAAGGACAAAAATTATGACCCAATTAGCCATTCATAGACCCTGCCCGCCACGCCGCCGCTTTGGCCTGACGATGTTTTGGGACGCGTTGTCTCTGTGCCGCCAGCGCCGAACCCTCGCTCGTCTGGACGCCCGAGCACTGGAGGATATCGGAATCACCCGCGAACAGGCCGAAGCCGAGGCCGCACGCCCCCTGTGGGATGCACCGGAATTCTGGCAAAAGTGACTTTCAGATGAACCTTTGCTCACCGAATGGCGACCCGCTGCCGCAGGTCGCCATTTTTGTTGCGAGTTTTAACCGGTTTCCAACGCTAAAACCTTGAAACACGGCTCGTAGTTGCCGATATTTGCGGGGAACGGGGTCCGATTTTCGGACCACGACTAGAATTATGTGAAGGGAGACCCTTAATGGCACAATTTGACACGATCCGGACGGCGGCCGGCGCGCGCGCTGCCCAGATCCATGAGGGCCTGCGCGCCCATATGAATAAAGTCTACGGCACAATGTCCGTAGGTATGCTGATCACGGCGCTTGCGGCTTGGGCGATTGCCGGTCTTGCGGTGACGTCTGACCCGACCAACGCCGTGGCTCAGATCGGTGCTGATCGTTACCTGACCAGCCTGGGTGGCGCACTGTTCATGTCGCCGCTGAAATGGGTTGTAATGTTTGCACCGCTTGGCTTCCTGCTGTTTGGCTGGGGTGCATTGATGCGGCGCGGCTCCGCAGCCGCGGTCCAATTGGGCTTTTTCATCTTCGCCGCAGTGATGGGCGTGTCGATGAGCTCGATCTTCATGATCTTCACCCCCTACTCGATCACGCAGACCTTCCTGGTGACGGCTATCGCGTTTGCGGGCCTGAGCCTGTTCGGCTACACCACCAAGCGTGACCTGAGCGGCATGGGCACTTTCCTGATCATGGGTGTGATCGGCCTGCTGGTCGCTATGGTCATCAATCTGTTCCTGCAATCGGGACCGATGATGCTGGCGATCTCGGCCATTGGCCTGCTGATCTTTGCTGGCCTGACCGCGTTCTACACGCAGGACATCAAAAACACGTATGTTGCTCACGCGACCCATGGTGATCAGGAATGGCTGGACAAAGCGGCGATTGACGGCGCACTGAGCCTATACATTTCGTTCCTGAACATGTTCCAGTTCCTGCTGATGTTCATGGGGCAGCAAGAATAACGCGCCACCAGAATACCGACGAACAGGGCGGGCCTGAATGGACCCGCCCTTTTCTTTTGCGGTCCGTCTTGCGTCGCCCCCCTCCGCACGCGCAACACCGCAAAGGGAGGTCCGAAAATAGAAAGGCCCCGTCCATATGGCGGGGCCTGAGAAAATTGAAGGGAGAAACCTTATCTGCAATCAAGCGCTACAGCAAACCCCGAGCTTTTGCTGGAAGAACCCTTGCGATACACGTCACCCGCTGGCAGACAACCAGTGAACTGCTCGGCGTTACGGCCAAAGCTGGCACCGATCGAATTATCGACTTTACCGCCGTTGCTTGCCGTCCGCAGCACACCAAACAAAGTGCCGTTCACATTGACGGTACTCAGGTACATATTGGTTTCGGCTCCGGTCACAGGCACGGCGTTAGTGTCGCTGCTACCTCCATTGTCGATGGCGACTCGGGCGACTTTCTCAGCCTCGGTCTGATCGGTCGTTACTACCACTGGCGGCAGTACAGCCAATTCGGCCGGAACGTTCGTCGCAGGTGGAAGGAAAGCCGCCGCACCCTGAACATCAGAGATGGTGCGGGGCTCACCATCGATCCCGGTGAACCCAACGCCTTCGCGATCATACGGGTCTTCACAGGCTGCAAGGGCCAGAACGGTCATTGTGGAAAACAAGATTTTTTTCATGGCGGCCAACATTTTGGAACAGTTTGTTCAAGCGTAGAGGCAAGCTAATCCAAAAAGCAACCCGTTACAGAACCGATTGCCTTGCCCGCTGATGCTTCGTTGCAACGGCCTTGCACCATCCCGTGGCCGCCACCTTGTAGACAGGCCCGAAACGAAAAAGGGCCCTGCCGCGGCAGAACCCTTTGAACTTGTCCAAGTAGGATGGCAGATTACTTAATCTTGCCTTCCTTGTACTCGACATGTTTCCGAACGACCGGGTCGTATTTACGAATGGTCATTTTCTCGGTCATGGTGCGAGCGTTTTTCTTGGTCACGTAGAAGTGGCCCGTGCCCGCGGTCGAGTTCAGACGGATCTTGATTGTCGTCGGCTTCGCCATGGTTATCTCCTGCGTCCGGAAAGGCAGGGGCCTTTCGGTTGAATTCCTATGAGCGTGCGCTTTTACCCGGTCGCGCAGCCGAGTCAACCAGATTCCTGTCGCAAAGCGCACAAAACCTGCCCTCGACACCTGCCCTCAGTTTGGAGTGCTCACGGTTCTGTGATAAGGTCGCGCCATTGCATCCAGAAAAGAAGCCGGTGTCAGGCTCGCACTCCGAGGCTCAGGAACAGGCGAAACCCTCTGTCAGCAGGGTTTTACTGCATGTTTTTTGGGGGGCTATCATGACAGAATGGAAACTTCAGGGCGAAGAGTTGGCCAATTGCAACTGCAACTTCGGATGCCCGTGCCAGTTCAGCGTTCTTCCTAGCCATGGTAATTGCGAGGCCGTTGTCGTGTTTGATATCGAGTCCGGTCACTATGGCGACACGGATCTTGCCGGCGTACGCGCAGCTGGCGTTTATCATTGGCCAGGGCCAATTCACGAAGGCAACGGCCAGATGCAATTGATCATCGACGACAGCGCAAGCGACGATCAAAGAGCTGCCATTCAGGCGATCATGACGGGGGAAGACACCGATGAGATGGCGACCATGTGGTACGTCTACAGCGCTATGGCGCCAACGAAGCATGAAACCCTGTACGTCCCGATCGAGCTGAATTGGGACCGCGATGAGCGCACGGGGTACGCCAAGGTCCCCGGTGTTTTCGATGTAGAGGTCAGTCCGATTCCGCACATCGTTTCAGGTGCGCCCCATAGGGCCTCAATCCAACTGCCGAACGGGTTTGAATATCGTCACGCAGAAGCAGCCTCGGGGACCGCCAAGACCACCGGTGGCGCGATCAGTCTGAACTTTGATGCGACTCACGCCCATCTGGCGCATCTCAACATCTCGGGCCACGGTGTCCTAGGCGCGTAGCCGGGGGTTATAGTGGCTACAACCCCACACCGCCCGGGCATCTTGGATCGGGTGCTACGACGCGACAGCAGTATCGTTCTGTTTTGCGTTCTGCTGATCGTACTTGCTGCATCCTGGTATACGGTTGCCGGCATTGGCATGAATATGTCCGCTATCGACATGACCCGAATGGCCGGGCCAATCGGCGAGCCGATGCGTATGGCGGGCGAAACTCGCTGGACCCCAACTTACGCCGCGCTGATTTTCATGATGTGGTGGGTCATGATGATAGCGATGATGACTCCCAGCGCCGCGCCCACCGTTTTGCTCTTCACCGCCATCAAAAGGATAGGGCCAGATAAGGAACATGCGTCCAGGTTCAGCCTATATTTCCTAGTCGGCTATCTGGTTGCATGGGCTGTGTTCAGCGCCATTGCAACAGGAGCGCAATGGGGGCTTGAACTGATCGGATTGTCGGATGGGCCTATGATGACGATTAGGTCCAAAGCGTTAGCGGGAAGTGTTTTGATTGCGGCAGGGCTTTATCAATTCTCCAGCCTGAAATCCGCCTGCCTGCGCCACTGCCGAAGTCCCGCGCAGTTCCTGGCCGAGCATATCCGCCCCGGCACCTATGGCGCATTTCGCGTCGGTGCAATTCACGGTGCGTTTTGTTTAGGCTGCTGCTGGGCCCTGATGCTGTTGCTGTTCGTCGGCGGAGTGATGAACCTTTATTGGATAGTCGGCATCGCCATCTATGTCGCGCTGGAAAAGCTGTTGCCCAGGGCAAAGTGGCTTGTCCCCCTCACCGGCATTGCACTGATTTTCATAGGCGTTTGGCTGGTCGCAGCTCCTCTGGTTGCACAGGGCTGATACGCACAGGAAGGCCAAAGGACCGGCCGAATTACGGGTCCTGCATCAACTTCGTTATCAGGAGGTACTCATGCCTATTTTCATTACCTATGCGTCCTATTCGCAGGCTGGCGTCAAGGGTATGCTGAAGAAACCTGCAGACCGTTCAGGCGCCGTCAGGGCACTGCTGAAAAAGGTCGGCGGCAAGCTGTTGGCGTTTTACATGACCACAGGTGAAAATGATGTGGTTGTCATTAGCGAACTGCCGGACGGAACGGATGCCGTTGCAATCGGCATGGCCGTCGCCGCCTCGGGCGCAGTGTCCAAGGTCGAAACGGTGCGCGCCTGGAAGGCCAAAGACTTTGTTGCCGTCTCCAAAAAGGCCGCCAAACTGACCGGGGCTTATGCACCACCAGGTAGCTAATGGAAAACGCGCGGAGGGCCTGTAAGCCGGATCTTGTTCCAGGGTTGCCCCCTTCGATGACCATTCCTCTAGGCCGCGCATTGCTGCGCGGCTCAAGCTGCCAACCCGGTCCCTCTCGGCCAAGACGCGCTTAGCGGCGGTATCGGCTTACGCCGACCGGCCCGCGCGGGGACCCTATTTGGCATTGCTCCCGGTGGGGCTTGCCGTGCCGCCGCTGTTGCCAGCGGCGCGGTGGGCTCTTACCCCACCGTTTCACCCTTACCACGTTTTGCCGGAGGTGAACCTTCGACAAGGTGTGGCGGTCTGATTTCTGTGGCGCTTTCCGTCGGGTTGCCCCGCCCGGGCGTTACCCGGCACCGTTGTCTTGTGGAGTCCGGACTTTCCTCTCGGGCTTACGCCCCAGCGGCCATCCGGCCCTCCGCGCATTCGGGTGGGTATGCTTTGAGCCTTACGGCGTCAAGGGTGGATGGGATGGAGAATGGGCCAGCCCTTTATTGGCCTGCGGCCAATTCAACTCCGAGATATTTTGGGCAGATGAAACGCGGATCGGGTTTATTCAGCCAATGGCGCGAGATCGGCGGGTTCCAGAGGACCTTTACCCCAAGGGCGGTATCTGAGGCGAACGGCTGCAAGAAGCGTGTCGTCATTGGCGTCGGCCGTGTAGCCTGCGGACTGTGCCAGGGCTCGAAAGCTATCCATGCGCACGCTCTGCGGGGTGCTTTGACTGCGCTGACCTGCAAGGTTCAGGTGCTCCAACCGTTGCCAAGGGAATCGGGGGCCTGGATCGGATTTGCGACCCGGCGCCATATCGGAGTGACCGATCACGTGCTTTGGGCGGATCGACCACCGCTCTGATATCTGGCGCAGCAACGCTTCCAGCACAGTTAATTGTGGCTCGGAAAAGGGATGAAAGCCAGTGTTGTCCAGCTCGATCCCGATCGAGCGCGAATTTATGTCGGCTTGACCATACCACTCCCCTGCCCCGGCGTGCCATGCGCGGTTTTCTTCGCTGACCATTTGCCAAAGTGTACCGTCAGAGCCAATCAGGTAGTGGGCGGAGACTTCGCAGGCTGGATCGCAAAGCCGCTCCAGCGCCGCATGGGCGCTGGTCATCGCAGTATAGTGCAAGACGATCAGAGACGGAGTCAGCCCATCTCTGCGCGCGCCAAAATTGGGAGACGGATGCCAGATCGGCGTCAGCGGTTCAGTTGTTGACGACACTGCGGAATGCGCTTGGGTCCCAGCCGCAAGCGTACCCATCGCCGTCCGGGTCAAGCCCTTTGCGGTCGCGTTGAGGGCCACCATTCGCAAGAAACTCGATCTGGGCTTGATCGGGCGAAGGGAACCGGGCGCAATTACGCTGTGCCTTGGCCTGCAGATTGAAACCGGCCCGACTGTACAGCTGGGTTCCGACCGGATTTGATGTGTCCAGCGCGTATTGCACGATATTGGGCTGACCGTTCGTTCCACGCTGCGGAACTATTGTCGGCGTGACCACCTCGTAGGTTTGGCTATTCTGCTCGACCAACGCGGCATCATCTTCGATACTACGGCGGCCAGAGACAGCTTCGAAATCCTGTTCGTCGGAAATCGCTGTGTTTACGGGGTCCTCGACGGGTGATGGCGCCGGTACGTATGTGGGTTGCCCCGACGTGCTGGCCAGCGCTGCCGCTGTCGCCGAAGCGAGGTCCGCATTGTCACCGGTCGGCACAGGGGCGACCTCACCCGGTGCGCCAAGTTGTTGCTCGGTCACTTCAGTTGGGCCAAGCAAGGGGTTTCCAGTGTATCCCTGCCCTGCGAGCTGCGCCTCACGCTGTGCCTGATAGCTCGGCGTGTTGAATTCCGTGCCACCTATCGGCGCCACCGTATTGCAGGCGGCCACCAAGCCGATTGCGGGGATCAGAAGCGTAAAGCGCATCTAACTGCTCCGTCTGTCGTTATCTTGCCTGACTTGAGGATTACCACCATTTCCCGGGTTTGGCTACAAACCCAGCGGCGTTTTCCAAAGCGTAGGCAGTGTTGAGCAGATCGCCCTCTTCCCACGGGCGTCCGATCAGTTGCAGACCAAGCGGCAACCCTTGCTTGTCCAGACCGGCGGGCACCGAAACGCCCGGCAGACCGGCAAGGTTCACCGTCACGGTAAAGACATCGTTCAGGTACATCTGAACCGGGTCGGCTTCGGTCATCTCGCCCAGACCAAACGAGGCCGATGGTGTTGCCGGGGTCAGGATCGCGTCAACGCCTGCGGCAAAGACATCTTCGAAGTCTTTCTTAATCAGCGTACGCACGCGGCGGGCACGGTTGTAATAGGCGTCGTAAAAACCAGCCGACAGAACGTATGTACCGACCATGACACGACGTTGTACCTCGTGACCGAAACCTTCGGCGCGGGTTTTTTCGTACATTTCGGTAATGCCATCGCCCTGCGCCAGTTGCGCACGGCGGCCATAGCGAACACCGTCATAACGCGCGAGGTTTGAGGACGCCTCAGCAGGCGCAATCACGTAATACGCAGGCAGCGCGTATTTGGTATGAGGCAGCGAGATATCGACGATCTCTGCGCCTGCGTCTTTCAGCATCTCGGCCCCATCCGCCCAGAGCTTTTCGATCTCGGCAGGCATTCCGTCCATGCGGTATTCTTTCGGGATACCGATCTTCTTGCCCTTGATGTCACCGGTCAGCATCGCCTCGAAATTCGGGACGGCCAGTTCGGCGCTGGTGGAATCTTTAGGGTCGTGACCGCACATCGCTTCGAGCATGATCGCTGCGTCGCGCACGTTCTTGGTCATGGGACCGGCCTGGTCTAGTGAGGAGGCAAAGGCCACGATGCCCCAGCGCGAGCAACGGCCATAGGTGGGCTTGATGCCGGTGATGCCGGTGAACGCGGCAGGCTGACGGATCGAGCCGCCGGTGTCAGTGCCGGTTGCGGCCAGACAGAGGTCAGCGGCCACAGCCGAGGCCGAACCGCCCGACGAGCCGCCCGGTGTCAGTTGCGCGTCGTCATTGCCGCGACGCCACGGGCTGACTGCATTGCCGTAGACCGAAGTTTCGTTGGACGAGCCCATGGCGAATTCGTCCATGTTCAGCTTACCCAGCATCACCGCACCGGCATCGGCCAGTTGCTGAGAAACAGTGGATTCGTATTCAGGCTTGAAGCCTTCCAGAATTTTTGATGCTGCCTGCGAGGGCACGCCCTTGGTGCAGAACAGGTCCTTGATACCGATCGGCAGGCCACACATCGATGGTGCGTCGCCACCCTTGATCCGCTCATCCGCCGCCTTGGCGCGGTCTAGCGCGATTTCGGGCGTCTTGTGGACAAAAGCGTTCAGAGCGTCAGCTTCATCAATGGCCTTCAGGCAGGATTCGGTCAGCTCGACCGAGGTCACGTCACCCTTGCGCAGCGCGTCGCGGGCCTCGGCCAGGCCCAGTTTGTTCAGATCGCTCATGTCTTACTCCACCACTTTGGGGACTGCGAAAAAGCCTTCGCGCGCGTCGGGGGCATTGGCCAGAACCTTGTCCTGCTGGTTTCCGTCGGTGACCACATCCTCACGACGTTTCAGGCGCATCGGCTCGACCGAGACCATCGGTTCGACGCCTTCGACATCCACTTCGTTCAGTTGCTCGATGAACCCAAGGATGGTGTTGAACTCGGACGCCAGCGCGGGCAGCGCGTCATCCTCGACCTTGATCCGGGCCAGTTTGGCCACCTTGGCGGCGGTGCTTTGGTCTATCGACATCGGAAAACCTCATATGCGTTAGGGGGCATTTACCTGTCTGATGCCCGGGTCGCAAGACCACCAAGGGATGGATATGAGCCCGTGCTGCCCCGCAAGTGCAGCACCCATTCAAATCTGAATATGCCATATGCACAAAAGTAAACCGATTAGTTCATTTCTTGCCTTGAAAAACTAAACTGTACCGTTCATTTCATACTCACGGCACAGCCTCAAACCGGAGAAAGAAAATGAGAACCTTCATCACCGCAGCTCTTTTGACCGCAACCGTTCTGAGCGCCCCGGCCATGGCCTTCAGCGTCCCCACAAACAACCTGATCCCCAACCTGTCATTCCTCGAGCCAGTTCAGGAACCGGCAACACAGAGCCAAACCAAGCCGGGCAAATAACATGAAAGATGTCGCCGGGCCGAATACCCCCTCCGGCCCGGCCGGGATGCAAAAGGCTACTGCATCTCTGGCGACCACCCGCTACGATGGCGCAAAATAACCCGCCGGACTACATTGCAAATCCGGCAAGCCAACGGAGCGGAAGATGAGCGCACGCAAGCAAGCGGTTCTGGACGCAATTGATGCGGCCAACAGGCAAGACCCCAACCTCGAAGACGGCCAGCCGGTAGAGCTGCTTTATGGCCAGCGGATGAGCGCCGAGTTGGATCGACTATTTCCTGACGCCTCGGACATCTTGCAGATTGCCGCGCGCGGTCAGCATGTTGAACGCTGGAAGTTGGCGCGCAACGAATACCCCGAGGGCCGCGCGGGATATCTGGCCTGGCGCAAGGCTCAGGGTGTGCATCACGCCGAGGTCGTCATGGGAATGATGACAAACGCGGGCTACGATGCGGATGACATTGACACGGCCGGGCGCATGTTGCGCAAGCAGGGTATAAAACGCGATGACGAGGTTCAGGCGCTAGAGGACGTTATCTGCTTCGTGTTCCTTAAGTGGTACTTCGCGCCTTTCGCCAAAAAGCACTCCGCCGAGAAAATCCAGAGCATCGTTGAGAAAACCGCACGCAAAATGTCAACCGACGGCCGGGCGCGGGTATTGTCAGAGTTTGACCTGCCGGACCATCTGGCCGCCGCGTTTCAGGACTGAGGTGCGCAGGCCATGTGCCCGCGATAGACCTCAATCATCCAACCCAGCATGGTGGCGTTTAGGATGTGCCACATGATGAAATGCGTCCCCAACGGCACTTGCATGCACAAGGGTTCATCCAACGCGCGAAAGGTAATCGAGGCAATCAGGATCACCGCCCCGATGGCCAGACCACGGGTGGTATCCGGTTCTCGGTGGCGCAGTAGAAACGCGTAGATCAGAATCAGCAGCGGCACTGGGGCATAAGCTGCTGATCCACCCAAGCCCGGAACGAATTGAAACAGAGGCACTGTTGCGGCTGCGTAAGGAATGAACAGCACGGTCAGGAACACAGCAGGCAAAGGTTTCATATGCCAGACATCGCGATTGATCGCGAAGATATAGACCAGAATAAAAAGCAGAATCGGCACGACATCCGCCATCGCGGACCAAACCTGTGCGTGGGTGTGAAACAAAAAGCTGCCAACCCCGATTGCAGCCAGAATCACCACCAACGCCATCGCCAGTGGCATCCCCTTTCCCCGCACCCGCCGCCACATAATGAACGCTGCTACCAAAAACGCCGCGTTTGTCACGGCGTTGATCGGCTCGGCCCAATAGGCGGGCGTCAGTCGCTCGCAATAGCCGTCAATTTCCTGAAACCAGTCCATGAACTTTTACATAGCCGATGCTAAGTTGGTGCCAACAGTTTGTTTTGGGAGGACGATTCATGAATATCATTTGGCTGGGGCACGGCAGTTTCCGCATCGAAACCGGGGGGCAAGTTCTGCTGATCGACCCGTGGCTGACCGGCAACCCGGTGCTGTCCGAAGACCACCATGACAATGCTCTGGATGGTGCGACGCATATCCTTCTGACCCACACCCATTTCGATCACGTGGCCGACGTAGTGTCTCTGGCCAAACATCTGAAGGTTCCCGTGGTCGGCCAATACGACCTGATGGGATTTTGGAGCGAGACCGAAGGGCTGGAAACCGTCGGTTTCAACAAGGGCGGTACAGTGGATCTAAACGGGGTCATGGTATCAATGGTGCCGGCCTCGCACAGCTCGACCTTTTCAACGCCGGACGGCCTGCGGACCGGAGGCAGTGAGGTTGGTTTCATGATCGCATCAGAGGGCCACATGCTCTACGTTTCCGGCGATACCGACATCATGGCCGATATGGAGTGGATGGGCGATTATTACAATCCCGATATCGGCATCCTGTCGGCGGGTGGGCATTTCACCATGGATATGAAAGCGACGGCCTATGCGGCCAAACGGTATTTCAACTTCAAGACTGTGATTCCGTGCCACTACCAAACCTTCCCGATTCTGGAACAGTCCGCTCAGGCGCTAATCGACGGGTTGCCGGGGGTTGACGTGATCGAGCCAGAACTGATGAAACCCATCACTCTCTAGGATCGCGCCGCGCGGCGAAGAAAGCTTTTAGCAGGTCTGCGGCCTCTTGCCCTGCGATACCGTCGTAAACCTCGGGGACATGGTGCGCCTGTTTGTGGGTAAAGACCCGCGCACCATGCGCCACACCACCGGATTTCGGGTCGGCAGCACCATAATAGATGCGCCGGATACGCGCCGCTGCCAATGCCGCCGCGCACATCGCGCAGGGTTCCAGCGTAACATAGAGATCATGGTCCGGCAGGCGTTCAGAACCTGCCTCGGCGCAGGCGGCGCGCAGGGCAAGTATCTCGGCATGAGCGGTCGGGTCGTTCAGCTCACGCGTTCGGTTGCCCGCCGAGGCCACAATGCGACCGTCAGGCGCGACGATGACGGCGCCCACGGGAACCTCTCCGCGATCTGCTGCGGCCCGCGCCTCAATCAGCGCTTTGTCCATATGCGATCTGAACTCCATGCCTCTGACTGCATCAGAAACCCGTCTTTCGCAAGCGGGCGGGATGCGCTATGGGCTGCGGATGAGCAAAACCCCTCCTCCCGGCGACCGGATCGCCAAAGTCCTTGCCCGTGCGGGCGTCGCCTCGCGCCGTGAAGCTGAACGCATGATCGAAGCCGGTCGTGTGCGCGTGAATGGAAAGGTCATCGAAAGTCCTGCGCTGAACGTCACTGGCAAGGACAGTATCACCGTTGACGGCAAGCCGGTGTCCGAACCGGAACCCTCTCGCCTGTGGCTGTATCACAAGCCGCCCGGTCTGGTGACAACGACGCGGGACGAAAAGGGCCGCGCAACCATCTTCGACAACCTGCCCGAAGACATGCCGCGAGTCATGAGTGTCGGACGGCTGGACCTGAACTCGGAAGGGTTGCTGTTGCTGACCAATGATGGCGGCATCAAACGCAAACTGGAACTGCCCTCGACCGGCTGGCTCCGCAAATACCGCGTTCGGGTGAACGGGCGACCAAAAGACGAAGATTTTGCCCCGCTGCGCAAGGGGCTGGTGATCGGCGGTGAGCGATTTTTGCCGATGGACGTGTCGCTGGACCGCCAACAAGGCGCAAACGCGTGGCTGACCATCGGCCTGCGCGAAGGCAAGAACCGCGAGATTCGCCGCGCAATGGAGGATATCGGCTTTGCCGTGAACCGTCTGCTACGGGTGTCCTACGGCCCCTTCCAATTGGGCAGTCTAAAATCCGGCGAGGTTGAAGAGATCCGCCGCCGCGTGATGCGGGATCAGTTGGGGCTGGACGCGGAACCCGATGACAAACCCAAACGCCCGGCGCGACCGCAACGAAAATGGGCACCGATCGGCAAGAAAACTCGCAAGTGACGTGGGTTTAGCAACCTTCCCCCTAGCGCCAAGCCCTCGCATCGCCTAAATTTTCCCTAAGTTATTCCACGGGGGAACGCCATGTCAGGGACCGGAGTGCAAAAACTGGCCTATGCGGCCCTTCTTGTGCTGATGCTCGGTGTTTGCACCGGCGTGCTTGGGGGCCTGTAGCGCATGGCTAAACGGTATGGCGGAAAATTCAGCCCCGAAGGCGGCGGGTCCGGTGACGATCAACAACCGCGAGGCCAGTTCCATGGCGCGCGGGTCGAACCGGCAGGTGCACGGGCCAATATCCTGTTTCTGCCTGCCATACCTTTGGTGTTTTTGTCGCTGAACGACGGTGCGATCGGGATGACGATCGGGCTGCTCGCTGCTGGTCTGTTGACCGCCGCTGCATTCCTGCTGCGCGAAGGATTGCGCGCCGAGGCGGCTTTTAACGCGCGCCGCACGGCGCGGCGCCCGGTCTTTCCACGCAAGATTTTTGCAAGCGCGCTGACCGGGGTTGGCGTCGCTTTGGCCGCGTATCGGACAGAATACCTGGATGCCGAGACCGCCGCACAGGCCAGCGTGCTGGCCCCGATCCTATTCGGGGTGGTGGCATCGGCTCTGCATTCCGTGTCCTTCGGTCTGGACCCGATGAAAGACAAGGGCATGGAGGGGATCGACACCTTTCAGCAAGACCGTGTGGCCCGTGTGGTTGAGGACGCCGAAACCCACCTCTCCGAAATGACCGACGCCATAAAACGCGCGGGTGACCGCCGGATCGAAGCGCGGGTTGAACGGTTTCAGGACACTGCCCGCGATCTTTTCCGCACAGTCGAAGAAGACCCGCGCGATCTGGCCGGTGCACGCAAATACCTGACCGTCTATTTGCAGGGCGCTCGTGACGCGACGGTGAAGTTTGCCGATGTCTATGCGCGCACCCAGGATGCGCAGGCCTTGGCTGACTATTCAGCCCTGCTGGACGATCTGGAACAGAATTTCGCGGCTCGCACCCGCAAGATGCTATTGGATGACCGCAGTGATCTGACGGTTGAAATTGACGTGTTGCGCGAACGGCTGCAACGCGAAGGCGTCCGGTTGGATTGACCGGCCATTTTTTTGAGAAAGGATTACCCAATGTCCGATGAGATCAAGAACAAGGCGGTCGAAGCAGAAACGCTTGTACAAGAAGTGACGGCCGTTGCGTTGCCTGAACCCACGGCCCAGATCATCTCGCTGGAAGAAGCAGACGACCCAGTCGGCGCTGAAATCCGCAAACGCATGGATGAGCTGGACATGGGCAACACCAATTCAATCGTGTCTTTCGGTTCGACCGCGCAGGCGGAATTGCAGGAAATCAGCCAGGCCATGCTGGCGGATGTGCGCAACAAGGATGTGGGCCCCGCCGGAGACAGCTTGCGCAACATCGTCACCACGATCCGCGGCTTTTCTGTCAGCGAGCTGGATGTGCGCCGCGAACGCAGCTGGTGGGAGAAGCTATTGGGCAAAGCCGCGCCTTTTGCCAAGTTCACAGCTCAATATGAAGAGGTTCAGGGCCAGATCGACAGCATCACTGACGACCTGCTTGGCCACGAGCACACGTTGCTGAAAGACATCAAATCGCTGGACTTGCTCTACGAAAAGACACTGGGCTTCTACGACGAACTGGCGCTCTATATCGCGGCGGGTGAAGAAAAGCTGACCGAGTTGGACAGCCATGACATTCCCGAAAAGGAAGCCGAGGTTGAGGCGGCAGCCGAAGACGAACAAGTGATGAAAGCGCAGGAACTGCGCGACATGCGCGCCGCTCGGGATGATTTGGAACGCCGGGTGCATGACCTGAAACTGACCCGGCAAGTCACGATGCAGTCGCTACCCTCGATCCGCTTGGTGCAGGAGAACGACAAGTCTCTGGTAACCAAGATAAATTCGACTTTGGTCAACACTGTACCGCTGTGGGAAACCCAGTTGGCGCAGGCCGTCACGATCCAGCGCAGTGCCGAAGCGGCTACAGCCGTGCGTGACGCCAACGATCTGACCAATGAGTTGCTGACCTCGAACGCAGCTAACCTGCGTGAGTCCAACAAAATGATTCGCCAGGAAATGGAGCGCGGGGTTTTCGATATCGAAGCCGTGAAACAGGCCAATGCCGACCTGATTGGCACCATCAACGAAAGCCTGGCCATTGCGGATGAAGGCAAGGCCAAACGAGCTGCCGCAGAACAGGAATTGCAGAAGATGGAGGCCGAATTGCGCGACACCCTTGCTGCTGCCAAGGCGCGTAAGGACGGGATCGGCGACAATTCCGGGACAGCGGTACCAAGCTGACGGCGGGCTGGGCGTGCGGCTTAAGGGATATCTGAAACCCGTTTTGGGCTTATTCTCGCTTTTGGTTTTGGCCAATTGCGATGAAACGCTGACGTCTTCAGTTGTTCCGCAACCTCGCCCAGCAGCACTCGCGCCTGCGCCAAATGCCTATGTTCCTCCGTCTGCAGCTAGTCAGGATCTGGCCCGGTTCTATCAGCGGGTTGAACGAGACCTGCTGACCCGCGGTTTGTTGCGGGTGGACGGTGGCGGCCCGGACACGCCTTACGATGCCGACGATTTGGCCCGCAACTTCGAGGCCATCGCATTTTACAGCGAATACCCCGACCACGCAGTTACCGCCTCATCCCGCCGAACGGACGGGCAGCTCAGCCGATGGTCCAGCCCGGTGCGCGTGCAGACAGAATTTGCCCCATCGGTTGCTCCGGCTGCGCGCGAAAAGGATACAGCGCAAGTTGAGGCCTATACCGCCCGGCTCGCGAAATTGACGGATCACCCGATATCGGTCGTCAACCGCAAGGCCAATTTTCATGTCTTCTTTGCGGGCAAGGACGACAGCAGCTATGTGGTAACACGCCTCAAACAACTGATCCCGAATATCAGCCAGGCATCGCTGGATCTGGCCGCCAACCCACGCTCCAATATTGACTGTTTCGTTTTTGCCTCGGCCACCAGCAATGCACCGAACCGCTATGTGCGTGCTGTAACGCTGATCCGGACTGAATTGCCCGACCTGCTGCGGCGTAGCTGCATTCACGAAGAGATCGCTCAGGGCCTCGGCCTGTCCAATGACAGCCCCGCTGCAAGGCCCTCGATTTTCAACGACGATGATGAGTTTGCGCTGCTGACCAGCCATGACGAGAAATTGCTGACAATGCTGTACGATCCACGTCTGGAACCCGGCGTGACAGTAGAAGACGCCCGCCCCGTGGTGCGGATCATTGCTCGCGAATTGATGGGCCAGCAACTCTGAGCCCAAGGAAAGGAGACCCCAATGGGTATTTTCGATTTTCTGACCGGAGAATTTATTGACGTCATTCACTGGGTCGACGACACCCGGGACACCATGGTCTGGCGGTTCGAACGCGAAGGCCATGAGATCAAATACGGCGCCAAGCTGACCGTGCGCGAAGGTCAGGCGGCCGTGTTTGTTCATGAAGGGCAACTGGCCGATGTGTTCACACCGGGTCTCTATATGCTTGAGACCAACAATATGCCGATCATGACGACCCTGCAGCATTGGGATCACGGCTTTCAGTCTCCGTTCAAGTCCGAGATCTATTTCGTCAACACGACACGGTTCAATGATCTAAAATGGGGCACCAAGAACCCGATCATGCTGCGTGACCCGGAATTTGGTCCAACCCGCATTCGGGCCTTCGGCACATATACGGTGCGCGTGAAGGATGCGGCGAAGTTCCTGATCGAGATCGTGGGCACCGATGGTGAATTCACCATGGACGAGATCAGCTTTCAGATCCGCAACATCATCGTGCAGGAGTTCAGCCGTGTGATCGCAGGCTCTGGCATCCCGGTTCTGGACATGGCCGCCAACACCGCCGATCTGGGCAAGCTGATCGCAGCTGAGGTCTCGCCCGTGCTGGATGGTTACGGCCTGGAGATGCCCGAGTTCTACATCGAGAACATCTCGCTGCCCCCAGCGGTCGAGGCAGCGCTGGACAAACGGACCTCGATGGGGTTGGCCGGCGATCTGGGTAAGTTCACCCAATATTCCGCAGCCGAGGCGATGACGGCAGCCGCCAACAATCCCGGTCAAGGCGGTGGCATGGGTGCAGGTCTTGGCATGGGGATGGGTATGGCAATGGCTAACCAGATGGCGAACATGGCAGCGGGTCAATCGAGCGGCCCTTGGGGCAGCTCCGCTCCCGCTGCCCCGCAGCCGTCATCGCATGCGGCGCCGCCACCTCCTCCGCCGGTTGAGCATGTTTGGCATATCGCGGTGGATGGTCAGACCAGCGGTCCATTCTCGAAGGCCAAAATGGGACGCATGGCGACAGACGGAGAGATCACTCGAGACACACACGTCTGGACCGCCGGTCAGGATGGTTGGAAAAAGGCCGGAGAGGTACAGGAACTGGCCCAGCTGTTCACCATTCTGCCACCGCCACCACCCGGAGCGTGAGCTTCAAACGCCGGTGCATAAGTAAGGCTGCCTGATGACCGAAGAACATAGATTCCCCTGCGAACAATGTGGCGCGGATTACAGGTTCAACCCCAGTGATGGTAGTCTGACCTGCGACCATTGCGGGCATTCCGAATCTATTGGCACCGGTCCTTGGGGCGGTGCCAGCCTGAAAGAATTGGATTTCGACGCGGCCCTAGCCAACCGTCTGCCCGACAGCGAGATCGAGGAGACCCGCGTTCTGTCCTGCCCCAACTGCGCGGCTCAGGTCGAATTCGATCCCGACACCCACGCCGCAGAATGCCCGTTCTGCGCTACTCCTGTAGTGACGGACACCGGGGTCAACCGTCATATCAAACCACGGGGTGTGCTGCCTTTTGCCCAGGACGAACGCGCGGCGCACAAGGCGATGGGGGATTGGCTGGGCCGGTTGTGGTTCGCACCGAACGGCCTGAAGGACTACGCCCGTAAGGGTCGCAAAATGCAGGGCATCTATGTGCCCTACTGGACGTTTGATGCGGACACCCAGTCCAGCTATCGCGGTGAGCGCGGCACCGTTTACTACGAAACCCGTACCGTTATGCGGGATGGTAAACGCGTTCAGCAGCAGGTGCCCAAGGTGCGGTGGTCTCCGAAATCCGGGCGCGTGAAGCGGTTTTTTGACGATGTGCTGGTGCTGGCGTCGCAATCTCTGCCCAAAAGCTACACTGACGCGCTGGAACCCTGGGATTTGCCAGCGTTGGAACCCTATCAACCGGAGTATCTGGCCGGGTTCCGGGCCGAGGCCTATACGGTCGAATTGCAGGACGGCTACACCGAGGCCCGAGGGTACATGGCGCGGGTAATCGAACGGGATGTGCGTTTCGATATCGGCGGCGATCGTCAGCGCATCCACGCAATTGATACGGATGTGCGGGATGTGACGTTCAAGCATATCCTGCTGCCGGTCTGGATGGCGGCCTACAAATATCGCGGCCAGACTTATCGTTTTGTGGTGAATGGACGCACCGGCCGCGTTCAGGGGGAGCGCCCTTGGTCGGCCATCAAAGTCACGATTGCCGTTATTTTCGGTCTGCTAGTGGCCGCTGGCATCGGGTATCTGATGGCGACCGGCCAGCAAGGATGAGATAGACCGAATACACACAAAACAGGCGCTGGTAGCGCTTGAACTTCCATCTATCAGACGCCATTGTGCGCCGCGTCAAAGCCGGGGCGGGAGGCCAGAGTGACGCTAGCCGATTTGAACCAATTGCTGACCGCACGACATTCCTGTCGGGCGTTTCTTCCCGACTTGGTACCGAAGGAACAGATTGAACAAATCCTGACAAGTGCCGCGCGTGCGCCCAGTTGGTGCAACGCCCAACCTTGGCATGTCGTCATCACCAGTGGCGAAGAGACCAATCAATTTCGCGCTGCAATGCAGGCCGAAGCCACAACCGGAACCCCTGCCCCGGACCTGCCTTTTCCCACCTCATATACCGGTGTGTATCAGGATCGCCGCCGGGCTTGCGGCTGGGCTTTGTACGAAGCCGTGGGTGTCGAACGCGGCGACCGTGCGGGCTCGGCTCGACAGATGATGGAGAACTTCTCTCTGTTCGGCGCGCCGCATTGCGCCATCCTCACCAGCCCCGCAGAGCTTGGGGCCTATGGCGCGATGGATTGTGGCGGCTTCGTCACCGCCTTTTCGCTGGCCGCGCAGGCGCTCGGCATAGCCACGATCCCGCAGGCAGCATTGGCGTCCTACAGCCCGTTTCTACGCCGCTATTTCGATATCCCCGAGGACCGAATAGTTTTGTGCGCCATCTCGTTTGGATATGCCGAGAACAATCACCCTGCCAACAGCTTTCGCACCGACCGCGCCGATCTGGACGAGATCGTCGACTGGGTCGGATAACACAAAACGCGGAGAAAGAGATTGCGCGCAGTTCTGCAAAGAGTTTCCCGGGCCAGTGTCTCGGTCGACGGTGAGGTAATCGGCCAGACCGGACCGGGGCTGATGATCCTTGTCTGTGCGATGCAGGGCGATGATGAGGCCAAGGCCGATCAACTGGCCGCCAAGGTTTCCAAACTGCGTATCTTTAAAGATGATGCCGGTAAAATGAACCGCTCGGTGAAGGATATTGAAGGCTCGGCGCTGGTGATCAGCCAGTTCACGCTGGCGGCGGAAACATCTCGCGGCAACAGACCAGGTTTTTCCGACGCGGCTCCACCGGATAGGGGCGAACACCTGTACAAGGTCTTCGCCCAGCGACTTCGAGATTACGGAGTGCCCGTTGAAACCGGGCAATTCGGCGCGGATATGGCGGTTGAGCTGGTCAATGATGGGCCGGTCACGATTTGGATGGAAAGCTGATGGACAGAAAAGAACAGGCAATTCGCATCTGGCAAGCCGGTGTAGACGCCGTCGGCGGTCACGCGGCAACGAGCAAGGTGCTGAGCGCTATCTCCGCACCCGACCAGATTTTGGCCGTCGGCAAACCCGCTGCAGCCATGGCCCGCGCCGCACTGGAACATTTCGGGCCGCGGCCGACGCTGGTCGTGACCAAGGATGACCACGGGCGTGACCTACCTGAGCATGTGACGGTTATTGAAGCTTCACACCCGGTTCCGGATGCGCGGAGTTTGCAAGGCGGCAAAGCTTTTCGGGAAGCGGTCGAGGCCATGGAACCGGGCTCACATCTGCTGTTGTTAGTGTCCGGAGGTGCGTCCTCTTTGGCAGAAGATCTACTGCCGGGTAAAACGTTGGGCGATCTGGAGCAGCTGAACAAAAAGCTCCTGTCAGAAGGATTGGACATCACCGCGATGAACGCAGAACGACGCAAGCTGTCGCGCATCAAGGGCGGCGGATTATTGTCCCATTTCAAAGGCGATAAAGCGACCATTCTGGCAATTTCCGATGTACCCGGTGATGACTTGAAGGTGGTTGGTTCGGGAATCGGTGCGCTGCCTGCCTCGGTCGGTTTTCAGGCATACACGCAGATTGTCGCTTCGAACGCCCATGCCCGAGAAGCCGCAACGGAACAGGCCCGAGACGAAGGTTTCACCGTGCATGCCAACGAAGAGTGTCTACACGACAATTTCTTGAAAATTGCCAAAACCCTAGGGGAGCGCATTCGCAACATGCCCCCCGGCGTCATGGTTTTTGGTGGAGAACCGACAGTGGTTTTGCCGGAAAAACCTGGGCGTGGAGGTCGCAACCAAGCTCTTGCTTTGGCACTCGCTCAAGAGATTGCCGGAAAACCAAGTATAACAGTGGTCGTTGGTGGAACGGACGGCACGGATGGGCCCACTCAGGCCGCCGGGGCGGTTGTGGACGGCACCACATGGGGTGACGGCGCTGACTTGGCTTTGCAAAATGCGGATAGCGGTAGCTATCTGGAGCGCACAGGGGCGTTGCTGGTGACAGGGCCGACCGGAACAAACGTAATGGACCTGCTTGTCGCAATCCGCGCATGATTTGACGATTTCGGGGGCGCTCGGGTTACAAAACCCCCGGACAGTATCGCAATGACGCCGCCTGAAATCGAGCTACGTAAAATCGAATATCCTACCGACATTGGCATCGAATTGCCCAATGGCTACCGCCTTTTTGCTCGGATCGGGCGTCCCGAGAATGCGGCAGAGGACCCAATCCCTGCTATTCCGGAGTTTCCGTCCTATCGCGGGCGCGACAGCGAAAAGCGGATAGAGAACAAATACGCCTTCCCTCTCACGTCAGCCGTGTCACTGCTGGACCAAACTACGACACGTGAACCCGACAATCCGCTGCGATTGGAAACGGATGTGTATTCAAGCGAAGCACGCCTGATAGCCCAAGGTTATTACGCTTTGGCCGCAGACAACGACCAACGCTTACCCGACGCAGGCACAGCATCCGAAAGAAAAACCACACCCCCGATGATCCTTAGTCCGCGTGGAGATATTGTATGTGGACACAAGAGATCAGACAGGATGGCATCACCCTTCGCACTGAAGAATCTTGCGAAATGTGGCCAGACAAAGCCACCTAAATCCCGAGGGCAAAAATGAATGCCTTTGAAGATAAAAGCTTGATATCATCGAGCGAACTTGAGGAATCCGCGCCACGGGATCAAATGTGGTTTTCGGGTACGCGGTGGCGAGACATTTGCCCTTGCCCGTCCGACAGAATTCCGCCTAACTTGACTCACGCGTCAATAAAAAGCCCACCAAGGGCTGACAATACACTCAACTGGGAGATCTTTGAATGAATGAACAACTCACTCACATGACCAAACAGGTCACAGCTGGCAAGCTGACCCGCCGTGATTTCATGGGGAAAGCGGCTGCTTTGGGTGTGTCTGCGGCAATGGCAAGCACCATGTTCGCCGACGCTGCACGTGCGGCGGACCCGAAAAAGGGCGGCGATTTGAAGATTGGCTCCATTGGTGGCGAATCGACGAACTCTCTCGATCCGGCGTCTTATGCGAGCCAAGTGCCTGCGCTCAACGGACGTCAGTTCGGTGACACCCTGGTCGTGGTATCGCCGGACGGTTCGATCGAGTCGCGCCTGGCCGAAAGTGTTGAAGCCAGCGCAGACGCCAAGACATGGAACTTCAAGATCCGCCCAGGTGTCGAATTTCACAACGGCAAGACTCTGACGAGCGAAGACGTCTTGAAAACAATGCAGCGCCATTCGGACGAAAACTCAAAATCTGGTGCCTTGGGCATCATGAAAGAAATTGAGTCGATGAAGGCCGATGGCGACGTGTTCTCTGTCACGTTGAACAACCCAAACGCCGACTTGCCATACCTCATGGCGGACTATCATCTGATCATCCAGCCGGACGGTGGCATGGACAACCCGGCTGCGGGCATCGGCACTGGCCCCTACAAGCTTGAGGTGGACGAGCCGGGCGTGCGCCACGCCTTTACAAAATTCGAGAACTACTGGGCCGACGATGGCCATTTCGACAGCGTCGAAATTATCGCCATCAATGACTCCACGGCACGTACGGCTGCACTTCAATCCGGTCAGGTGCACCTGATCAATCGGGTTGAACCCAAGGTTGCAGGGCTTTTGGGCCGCGCACCGGGCCTGTCCGTACAGCCGACAACGGGTCGCGGGCACTATGTCTTCATCATGCATGTTGACACGGCGCCGTTCGACAATCTCGAACTCCGGCTTGCTCTCAAACATGCGATCAACCGCGAGGAACTGGTCGAAAAGATCCTTCAAGGTTATGGCAGCGTCGGCAACGACATCCCGATCAACGCCGCCTACCCTCTCTTTGACGATACAATCCCGCAGCGTACGTTCGACCTCGAAAAAGCAGCCGAGCACTATAAAAAGTCCGGCCATGATGGGTCGCCGATCGTGCTGCGTACTTCCGAGGTTGCCTTCCCGGGCGCTGTGGATGCGGCTCAGCTCTTCCAGCAAAGTGCCGCCGCGGCCGGTATTCCGCTCGTGATCGAGCGCGAACCGGGCGATGGTTACTGGTCCGAAGTCTGGAACGTCCAACCATTCTGCGCATCCTACTGGACCGGCCGTCCGGTGCAGGACCAGATGTACTCCACCGCGTACCTTTCGACCGCCGACTGGAACGACACGCGCTGGAAGCGTTCGGAGTTCGACGACATGCTGAACAAGGCCAAGGGCGAGCTCGACACTGCCAAACGGAAAGAACTCTATTCCCAGATGGGCCGTTTGCTGAACGAAGAGGGAGGCCTGATCTGCCCGATGTTCAATCAGTTCATCGATGGTGTCAGCGATCAGCTTGCCGGTTGGGAACCTGACCCATACGACGAACTGATGGGTGGCCAGGCCACGCGCAAGATGTGGTTCGCGTAAATCGGGCTACGGATAATGCATCCCATCATCAAACTGGTTTCCCAGCGCCTTGCGCTGGGAGTCCTGCTTCTCTTTGGTGCATCGGCTCTGATTTTCGGCCTCACCGAAGCCCTGCCGGGGGACGCTGCGCAGGCGGTCCTTGGCCAAGCTGCAACCCCCGAATCCCTTGCCAACCTGCGCGAGGAAATGGGCCTCAACCGCCCCGCCCTGACCCGCTATTTCGAATGGCTGGGTGGCATTGTGCAGGGCGATCTTGGGCAATCCCTGACAAACAAGCTCGACATCGCCGACAGTATCGGCAAACGCTTGGGCAACACTCTGTTCCTGGCCTGCGCCGCGGCGATCGTGTCAGTTCCGCTTGCTATTTTTCTGGGCCTTCTGGCCGTCCGGTTCCGCAACCGCTGGCCGGATAAACTGATCTCTGCCGTCACGCTTACGACAGTGTCGATCCCGGAATTTCTGATCGGCTATGTGGTGGTCTATTTCATCTCGGTAAAATTGGGGTGGTTTTCTTCGCTGGCAATGATCAATGACTCCATGTCCTTTGGTCAAAAGCTCTATGCGATCGCCCTGCCTGCTTTCGTTCTGACGCTGGTGGTGCTGGCTCAGATGATGCGGATGACCCGCGCAGCGATTTTGAACCTGATGCAATCGGCCTATATCGAGACGGCAGAATTGAAAGGGCTGACCACCTTTCAGGTCATCGCGCGGCACGCCTTTCCCAATGCGATTTCACCCATCGTCAACGTTGTCATGCTGAACCTGGCCTATCTAGTGGTCGGCGTGGTCGTCGTCGAGGTGGTGTTCGTCTATCCCGGAATGGGTCAATACCTAGTGGATTCGGTGACCAAACGTGACGTACCGGTTGTTCTCGCCTGTGGTGTCGTGTTCGCCGCCGTCTATATCGGCCTGAACATGGTTGCCGATATCGTGTCGATCCTCGCCAATCCAAGACTGAGGCATCCGAAATGATCAAGAATATCCCTATTTCGGCATTGATCGGTCTGTTTTTTACTGGCCTCTACTTCATCGTGGCTTTCACCGCCCCATTGATTGCGCCCTACGGTATGGCCGAGGTCGTCGGTGACGTTTGGGAGCCTTCGAGTGCTGAACACCTGCTGGGCACCGACAACATCGGGCGCGACCTGCTGACCCGTATGATCTATGGCGGGCGCACAACCATCTTCATTGCGGCGGCAGCCACGATTCTCAGTTTTGTCACCGGCACGTCCTTGGGTCTGCTGGCAGCAGTGCTGGGCGGATGGGCTGATCAGGTGCTTAGCCGAGCGGTTGACCTGATCATGTCGATCCCAACCCTGATTTTGGCGCTGGTCATTCTGGCGATTGTTCCAGTGACCATCCCGATCCTGATACTGGTGATGGGTCTGCTTGATGCCACACGCCCGTATCGCCTGTCGCGTTCTGTCGCCGTCGACATCAACGTAATGGACTACGTCGAGGCCGCCAAGTTGCGCGGCGAGGGGCGGGTCTGGATCATCTTCCGGGAAATCCTGCCAAATGCTCTGTCTCCACTGGTGGCCGAGTTCGGTCTGCGGTTCATCTTCATGGTCCTTTTCATCTCGACCCTGTCCTTCCTGGGTCTGGGTGTGCAGCCGCCGCTGGCGGACTGGGGCGGCATCGTGAAGGAAAACAAGGACGGCATCGTTTACGGTATCGGCGCGGCACTGTACCCCGCTGTCGCCATCGCGACGCTGGCAATCTCGGTCAACCTTGTGGCTGACTGGGTCCTGAACCGCACCACATCGCTGAAAGGAGGTCGGGGATGAGTGATACCCTTCTCAAGGTCCGCGACCTCAAAATCGGCGCGACCGTCTATCCACCGGGTGAGAAACCCCATGACATCGAAATCGTGCACGGGGTCAGTTTTGACCTCGAACGCGGCAAGGTTCTGGGGCTGATCGGAGAATCTGGCGCCGGGAAATCCACCATCGGTCTGGCCTCGATGGCCTATGGCCGAGGTGGAGTTAAGATCACCGGCGGCGAGGTTTGGGTCAACGGACGCGACATCCTTACGACATCACATGGGGATATCCGAAAGCTGCGCGGTGGCGAGGTAACTTACGTCTCGCAATCCGCGGCGGCGTCCTTCAACCCGGCCAAGAAGATCATGGATCAGGTTGTCGAGGCTGCGGTCGAACAGAAAAAGTTCACCCGCAAAGTGGCCGAGGGCCGCGCGCGGGAACTGTTCGCCAAGCTGGGTCTGCCCGACCCCGACAATATCGGTGATCGCTACCCGCACCAGGTTTCGGGTGGTCAGCTGCAACGCTGCATGACCGCGCTGGCGCTGTGCCCCGAACCCGATCTGGTGGTGTTCGACGAACCAACAACGGCACTGGACGTGACCACTCAGATCGACGTTCTGATGGCGATCAAAGAGGCCATTGCCGATACCGGTGTCGCTGCGCTTTACATCACGCACGACCTTGCTGTTGTGGCTCAGGTGAGTGACGACATCATGGTTCTGCGCATGGGCAACACAGTCGAGTACGGCCACACCGACCAGATCATCAACAACCCTCAGGAAGAGTATACCAAGGCTCTGGTCTCGGTCCGCTCAATCGAACATGAAGAAAAACAGCCCACACCCGAACCGGTGCTGAGCGTAGACGGCATCACCGCGCGCTACAAAGGGCTGAATTTCGACGTGTTGCACAACGTCAACGTCGAGCTTCATCCGGGGCAGACGCTGGCGGTTGTAGGTGAGTCCGGCTCGGGCAAATCCACGCTGGCGCGGGTAATCACCGGTCTGCTGCCTCCGCGTGACGGTGAGATAACCTTTGCAGGTCGAATGCTTTCACCAGACCTCAAGGGCCGCACCCGCGAAGACCTGCGCGAGTTGCAGATGATCTACCAGATGGCCGACGTGGCAATGAACCCGCGTCAGACTGTCGGCACGATCATTGGGCGCCCGCTGGAGTTCTACTTCAATATGCGCGGCGCCGAGAAACGCAAGCGGATCGTCGAACTGCTGGATGAGATCGAACTGGGCGAGAAGTTCATCGACCGCTATCCGGCCGAACTCTCAGGTGGCCAGAAACAGCGTGTCTGTATCGCGCGCTCTCTGGCGGCAAAGCCCAAGATGATTATCTGCGATGAGGTCACGTCGGCTCTTGATCCTCTGGTGGCGGATGGCATCCTGAAACTGCTGCTCGATCTGCAGAAGATCGAGGATGTGGCCTATCTGTTCA
This sequence comes from Ruegeria atlantica, assembly GCA_013032095.1. Taxonomy (GTDB): domain Bacteria; phylum Pseudomonadota; class Alphaproteobacteria; order Rhodobacterales; family Rhodobacteraceae; genus Ruegeria; species Ruegeria atlantica_E. The sequence goes on from WQBJ01000005.1 coordinate 158,398, forward strand.
TCACTCACGATCTGGCAACGGTCCGCGCGATCAGCGACAGCATTGCGGTTATGTATCAGGGTCGGGTCGTGCGCTACGGCCCGAAATCACAGGTACTGAGCCCACCGTTTGACGACTATACCGACCTTCTGCTCAGCTCAGTGCCTGAGATGCATCTGGGATGGTTGGAAGAGGTTGTCGCCCATCGCAAAATGGAAAGCGCGGGGAACTGATCGCGCCTGAGACAGTCCTTTGAAAAGGAAAATCCCGGCATTTGTCTGATGACAGGTGTCGGGATTTTGCTATTGGGGGCGCGAACAGGCGACCCCATCGCAGTAAATCCCCTACGGTCGCCAGCAGGAATTAAAGAAAGGGTCAGGGAATGGACCGCAAACTCCTCCTCATCATTCTGGACGGTGTTCCATGGCGCAACTTCCGCCGCCTGTTCGGCAACCTTGAAGGCTGGGTCGACAGCGGCGAGGCGCAGGTCTGGAAACTGCGCGCGGTTTTGCCTTCGACCTCGGCAAGCTGTTATGCCTCGATCCACACCGGCGTCACACCGCAGGAACATGGTTGCACCGGTAACGGCAATGTCTTCAGATTGAGCCATAAGGACGTGTTCAGCCAAGTACGTGAGGCAGGAGGCGTCACCGGTGCCGTTACTCACAGCTATTGGTCGCAATTCTTCAACCGTCACCCCTTCGATTACGTCCGTGACATCGAATATGACGAACCAGAGAGCAAGACGATCAACCACGGCCGTTTCCACAGCATGACCGGTTATGGCAAGGCCAATCAAATGACGCCTTCCGATGTTGATCTTTTTGGGACTCTGACCAACCTGTGCCTGCGGTTTGGGTTGGACTATGGCATCCTACACACCTGCACACTGGACAGCATGGGCCACCGTTTCTTCCACGATTGCGAGGAAATGGACCACGCCTGTTTCGTCGCAGACGAAATGCTGGCCCCCTTCATCCCCCGCTGGCGGCAGTTGGGCTATGAGGTCATTGTCACCGCCGACCACGGTCAGGATGAGCGCGGCCACCATGGCGGGCGCGGACCGTTGCAGCAGGAAACGGCCTTGTATTACTTCGGCGACGCCAAAGGGCCCGAGGCCGATGCAGTGATTGACCAGCTACAATTGGCACCCACGATCCTGGATCGCATGGGTGCGCCGATTGCAGAGACGATGAAAGCCAAACCGTTCCTGATTTAATCAGTCGTAGGACCAAATTCCCTGCCCCAATGCCTCAACGGCAATTGAGATTCGCTCAAAACTGTCTGCGGCGCGTTTCACCGATGTACGCGCCCGCAGATAGCCGTGCACGAGCCCCGGTTCATTGATCCAGTGCGCCCGGTCTCCTGCGGCAGTGATCTTGTCACAATAAGCCGCACCATCGTCGCGCAGTGGGTCGCAGTCGGCGGTCACCACCACGGTGGGCGGCAGGCCCGAGAAATCACTATCCTGTAAAGGCGCAAATGTCGGATCATTCTTCGGGACGGAGCCACCACAGCGCACTTTTTCGTAGAAATGGATTTCATCCAACGTCAAAAGCGGTGCTTGGGCGTGTTCGATATACGACCCTGCTGTGGGATCGCCGCCAAGGCCAGGATAAATTAGAACCTGCCCCAGCACGTTCACCAACTTCCCGCGACCATACTGTGCAACGGCAGCCGCAAGATTGCCACCCGCGCTGTCGCCAGCCAGCACCAGAGGATCACCAAATTCCTCTGCCACCCAGTTCGTGGCGGCCCAACTGTCCTGAAACTGCGCTGGGTGGATGTGTTCGGGGCACAGGCGATAATCCACTGCAACAACCCGATACCCGGTCTGCGCGCAAATCTCGGCACACACGTCATCGTGGCTGTCCAGTCCCCCGACGACGAAACCGCCGCCATGGAAATAGACGACGGTTCGTGTTGGGTCTCCAGCCGTGTAGATGCGGACAGGCACGCCATCGGCGGACCTGTCCTGTACATCCAAACCAGAGGGAAGGGGTTGGCGAAAGTCCTGACACATCTTGTTGTAGACACGGCGCTGATCCTCTACCGAGAGGTCGACCGCATCATCAGGGTAGCTTTCAGCCGTTCGCCTTATGAACGCCCATGTTTCTTCATCAATCAGACGTTCATAATCCATAGTCCCTCCGCAGTCAGGCAGCCCATTCCCATGGCCGGGTGAACGATCCCAGCACTTTACTGACATCGTCCTCGGATGAGCCGTTCGCGTCAAGCTGCGCGACAAGCCCGCGCTTTTTGTCGTCGATCACGGACGCGACGCGCGCGTCAATGCCAGCCTCTTCCAGCGCACCGTTGTAGATGCGCGTGATCGCCTGTTTACGTAACTCGGGTTTGAAAACCTTGCCCACCGCTGTTTTCGGCAGTTCGTCCAAAATGGTCATGTGCTTGGGTTGCGCCGCGCGTTCGTGGACATGCACACCGCAATACTCCATCAATTCCTTCTCGGTCACGCTGGCACCGTCGACCAGCTCGACAAAGGCGCAGGGAACCTCGCCCGAATAGGCGTCGGGCTGACCGATGGCACCGGCAAAGGCGACTGCGTCATGTCCCAGTAGAACCTCTTCGATCTCGGCCGGGTCGATATTGTGACCGCCGCGAATGATCAGGTCCTTGGCGCGTCCGGTAATCCACAGATAGCCATCCTCGTCGAAGCGGCCCAGATCGCCTGTGCGCAGATACTTGTCGAAGTGATATAGATCCACGTTCTTATCGGTTTCAGTATAGGTGTTGCCAGCGTAGACACCGGGGTTCGAGATGCAGATTTCACCGATCTCATCCGCACCACATTCTTTCGGCCCGTCCGGACCGTCCTGTAGGATTTTCACGTCCGTGTACGGGAACGGAATACCGATCGAACCGATCTTCTTCTCACCATCCACCGGATTGCAGGAGACCAAGCAGGTCGCTTCGGTCAGACCATAGCCTTCGACGATGGTCACACCAGTTGCTTCCTCGAACCGGCGGAACAATTCGACGGGCAGTGGGGCCGAACCCGAGAAGGCAGTTTTCACGGTCGAGATATCCGCATCCACCGGGCGTTGCATCTTGGCGGCGATAGCGGTCGGCACGGTGATGATAAAGGTCACCTTCCAGCGTTCTATCAGCTTCCAGAAATTGTCGAACACGCCATCGCCCCGATATCCTGCAGGGGTTGGGAAAATCACATGTGCACCCGAGGACACCGCAGCCATCACAATCACATGCACGGCAAAGACGTGGAACATGGGCAGCGGGCACATGATAACGTCTTCGTCAGAGAACAGCAGCGTATTGCCCAGCCAACCATTGTAAATCAGCCCTGAATATTTATGCTGCGCCACTTTGGGCATGCCGGTCGTTCCGCCAGTATGAAAATAGCAGGCAACTCGATCTTCCTTACTGTCCTCGAAATTCAGTGTGGTTGGCTGTTTGGCCAGCTCTTTGTTGAAGTTCTTGTAATCAGCATGAGCCAAGTGCTCTTTGTCGCCCATCTTGGGGCGCAGGAACGGCACCAGCCATGATTTGGGCGGCGTCAAATAGCGGTTGAGGTCGATCTCGAGAATGGTTTTGACGTTGGGTGCGTGACGCACCGCCTCTTCCACCTTTTGCGCCACATCTGCCTTGGGGAAGGATTTCAGCGTCACCACCACCTTGGCGCCGGTCTCACGCAGGATCGCGGCGATCTGTTCGGGCTCCAGCAGCGGGTTGATCGGGTTCACGATCCCGGCAACTGCGCCGCCCATCATAGTGATCAATGTCTCGTTGCTGTTGGGCAGCACATAGGCCACGACATCTTTTTCGCCGATACCGAGTGAGCGGAACAGATTTGCGGCCTGATTGACCTTTCCCAGCAGTTCAGACCATGTCAGCGTTTCGGCCTTGTCGGTGGGGCCGGACAAAAGCTGAAAGCTTATCGCATTGCTGTTCGGGAATTTTTCTGCCGTGCGTGAAAGCAGCTGGTGGAAGGTGACTGGAACGTCCCGATCCTCCCACGGCATTTCCTGCTCCATCCTTGCCTTGTCTTCCAAACCCACAAAGGCCATGTGGTTCCTCCCTTATCTCTCCCGTGTCCGGCACAGGTTTTATCTCCACCGCCAAGATGGAAGCAAAACCGCGCAGGTTCAAGAAAGGCCTTAGCTGTGAAGGCGGCAAAGGGGTAGAATTACGCTGCGGAGCGAAGGAACTTGTCCCCGCGTCACGTCACTCTGCAGCCATACCGTCGGTGAACTGAAGGCGTGCCAATCGAGCATAAAGCCCGTCCTGCGCCACCAGATCGTCATGGGTACCCTGCGCCACGATACGCCCGGCCTCCATCACCACAATCCGATCGGCCTTTTTAACGGTCGCCAAGCGGTGCGCCACAATCAGAGTGGTGCGGCCTGCGCGCATCTGGTCGACTGCGCCCTGCACCGCCCGCTCGCTTTCTGCGTCCAGCGCCGAGGTCGCCTCGTCCAGCAGCAGAACCGGCGCGTCGCGCAGGATGGCGCGGGCAATGGCGATACGTTGCTTCTGACCGCCTGACAGCATCACGCCGCGCTCACCTACATAGCTGTCATAGCCTTCGGGCAGCGCCGAAATGAACTCATGCGCGGCGGCGGCTTGGGCCGCGGCCTCAACTTCGGCGTCCGTTGCATCAAGGCGACCAAATCGAATGTTTTCGCGTGCCGAGGCAGCAAAGATCACCGGGTCCTGCGGCACCAGCGCCATGTGGCGGCGGAACTCGGCCCGGTCGATGTCACGCAGGTCAACGCCGTCGAGGCTGACCTTCCCCGAAGCCGGATCATAGAACCGCTGGATCATCTGAATGACGGTTGTTTTACCCGCACCCGAGGGGCCAACAAAAGCCACGGTCTCACCGGGGTTCACCTTTAACGTCAGATGCTCCAACGCCACAGTATCGGGGCGCGAAGGATAACGGAACGTCACGTCGTCAAAGCGGATGTCACCGCGTACCGGAGGTGGCAGTGCCTTTGATCTGGCCGGATCGGTCACCGTGTCCCGGGCGTTCAACAGCTCGACCAGACGTTCTGTCGCACCAGCAGCGCGCTGCAATTCGCTCCAGATTTCTGACAAGGCCGCAACCGATCCCGCCATGATGATCGAGTAGATCACGAACTGGATCAGCACACCCTCGGTCATCACGCCGTTGCGGACATCGTTTGCTCCCATCCACAGCACGCCGACAATTCCCGTGAACACTAAGAAGATCACAATTACCGTCAGCACCGCTCGGGTCCGAATACGGCGTAGCGAAACCGCGTAAGAGGTCTCTGTCATGTCGCCGAACTGCTTGCGGCTGGCCTGTTCATGGGTAAAGGCCTGAACGGTTTGAACCGCGCCCAACGCCTCACCCGCGTTTCCAGAAGAGGCCGCGATCCAGTCTTGATTTTCGCGACTGATCACCCGCAGCCGGCGTCCAAGCACCAGAATTGGCACCACCACCAATGGGATCAGCAACAACACCATGCCGGTCAGCTTGGCCGAAGTCAGAAGCATCAGCGCCAAACCACCAATAAACAAAAGCATATTTCGCAGCGCGATGGAGACCGACGAGCCCAGTACCGACTGAATCAACGTTGTGTCGGTAGTAATCCGGCTCAGCACCTCCCCGGTCATGATGCGTTCGTAGAACTCGGGGCTCATGCCGATGACACGGTCAAACACGGCCTTTCGGATATCGGCCACGACGCGCTCACCTAGCCGGGTCACCAGCGCGTAGCGCAACCCTGTTCCGACGGCCAGAACCGCAGCAATACCGAGGGCGGCCAGAAAGTACCACTCCAGCAGATCACCGTCTTCGATACGGAAATTATCGACCACACGGCGCACTGCCAACGGTAGCGCAAGGGTCATACTGGCGGTCAGCACCAACGCCACTGTCGCGCCCGCCATCAGCGTCCGATAGGGGCGCATAAAGGGCCACAGCGACTTCAGAACTCCAATTTTCTTGGACTTGGCGCGTTCTTCGCTAGCACCAGGTGCTGGACTGGCTGAGGCGGTTCTTGCCATGCTTGGCCCTTAGTTCATGTTCGTATTCGGATGACCGCTTCTTGGCGACAGTGAACGGCATGGTCAAGCTGTGCTGCACAAATTGCCACCTAGACAGGGCCTTTTGACGCAGAATTTCGGGGCTGACTTGGAGCGGGCGGCGGGAATCGAACCCGCTTCATCAGCTTGGAAGGCTGAGGTAATAGCCAGTATACGACGCCCGCTCAGCGCAGGTCGGTTTAAGCGATGCGTCTGGTGCCGTCAAGCGCCCTTCGGCAGAGGAAATCAATTTCTGTGCAAACTCACTGGTGGGCGTGGCAAACGCTTAACCTCTCAGTTTGATTCGGAAAGCCACGCGCATGAATCCAGCGCTGCTGAAATCCGGATCATCGAAGAAATCTGCAGAGGCTGTGCACTCGTTTGCCCAATCAGAGACGCTGGATAGGTTGTCGCGGCAGCCAAAGCATCCTGTAGCGGCACACCCACCTGAGTAACCAGAGTGTGAATCGCAGTGGTTAGATCCAGATCGGCACCGGCTAACGTTCCATCATCCAGCGTTAAACGCCTTTCCGTCCGCGTGATACGGCGGCCCTCTAGCTCGAACACGGTCTGATCTGTGCCTGCAACAGCCATGGCGTCGCTGACCAGAAAAATCTGTCCCGGCGCAGTTTTCGCAGCCCATGCCGCGCGCATCACCTCGGGGTGGACATGGATGCCATCGGCAATCAGGCCGGCGGACAGGCCGCCATTTGCTAGCGCGGCCCCGACCAAACCGGGCTCGCGACTTCCCATCTGGCTCATGGCATTGAACAGATGCGTGACACAGCGCGCACCTGCCGCAGTATAGCTCTGACACGTGGTGAAATCCGCATCACTATGACCCAGTGACACTAGGATGCCCGCATTAAACAATGCCTGCACCTGCTGCACAGAGACGGATTCGGGCGCAAGAGTCACCATGAGACATGGCAATTCATCGGCCGCTGAGATCAGCGCCTTCAAATCACCGTCTTCCATCGGTCGGATAAGTGCGCCATCATGCGCCCCTTTGCGCGATATCGACAGATGCGGCCCCTCCAGATGCAACCCCACCACGCCCGGAATACCCTCTCGTAATGCCTGTATTGCGGCATCAATGGCAGCTTGAGTTTTCTCAGGCGTGTCGGTGATCAGTGTCGGGAGCAGAGACGCGACGCCTAACCGGCGATGCGCTTCCGCCATTCGGCGGATTGTGCTCACCGAGGGGTCGTCGTTGAACATGATCCCGTCGCCGCCATTCACTTGCAGGTCAACGTAGCCAGGGCACAGGATATCTCCGTTCAGGTCGATGACCTCTCCTTCCTTTTTCGCCGTCTCTTCGGGCAAAAGCGCCGCCAGCGATCCATCGCGAAAGGTTATGGCCTCACCGAAATGCAAGCGCCCACCGTCAAACAGGGCGCCATTGCGAAAAGTCACTGAACCTAAGGTCATACTGTCTCTGTCACCTTTCTTAGATGCCGCGGCGCATCCGGGTCGATCCCACGGGCACGCGCCACAGCTTCGACCATACTGTAAAAGGAGGTGATGGTGGCAACAGGGTCGGTCAGCCAATGATCCGTACGCGTGACGGGCAGGCAGTGCGCACGGCTTACCTTGTCGGTCGTGGCGAACACCGTCGCTCCCTTACCTGCCAGTGCGTCAGCAGCCTCGGCTGTGGCTTGCTCCGCTGCATCCTTTGCTGCGAAAACAATAGTCGGGAACCCTTCATCTACGATCGAGACCGGGCCATGCAGCACCTCAGCCGCAGAATAGCTTTCGGCATGGATCTGGCAGGTTTCTTTGATCTTCAACGCTGCCTCATTGGACATCGCGTAAGACGGCCCACGGCCCAGAGTAAACAAAGACCGCCCCGTGATCATCCCGGCTGCCGCCGACCAGTCACACTGTGCAGCCTCCTCAAGATGGCGAGGCAAAGAGCGGATTGCACCGATCAGCGCGTCATCTCCTTTTACCTCTGCCAGCAGCCACAAACCGGCTACTAATGAGGTCACAAACGTCTTGGTTGCGGCCACGCTCAGTTCCGGCCCCGCATGCAGAGGTAAAACCGCATCCGTCACCTCGGCCAGTCGCGACTCCGGGTTGTTGGTGATCGCAACAGTCACCCCGCCTGACGCTTTTAGTGATCGGGTCATGCCAACGATGTCTGGGCTTTGGCCTGACTGCGACACGGACAAACACAGCGCTCCTTCGGCCCGCAGTTCCGTGCCATAGATCGAACTGACCGAGGGTCCGACCGAAGCGACGGGCAGACTCAGCAGCAGCTCGCTGGCGTACTTCAAATAGGTGCAAGCATGATCGGATGACCCCCGAGCCACCGTAATCAAAAACCGGGGATCTGCCGCTTTCATCCGCTTTGCCGCGTCCTGAATGTTGGTCGCGCCCTCGATGAGCAGCCTCTCAACGGCGGCGGGGATTTCCAGGATCTCCTGTCGCATCTTCGAACTGTGCTCTGACATCAATCTCTGGCCTTTCCGGTTATAACCGCAATTCGGCGACAAAGTCATAGGCATCGCCGCGATATAGGGATCGGGTCAATTCAGCGACCCGCCCGTTTTTCAAGAACGAAATACGTTCGATGTTTAGCCCGGCAGCGCCCTCGGGCACTTCCAGTAGTTCAGCCTCGGGCGCAGCAAGGTTGAGCGCTGATATCTTTTGCACTGCGCGTACCGGTCGTCGCCCGAACGCCTCCAGCACCTCATACAAAGAGGTCGTTACTTCGATTGGATTGGGCAGGATATCCAGCGGTAGCGCCGCCCGTTCCAGCGCCAGCGGGCGGCCTTCGGCCTCGCGCAAGCGGTAGATACGGGAAATCTGTTCTCCGTTTTTTAGGCTCAGCGCCTCGATCTCTTCCTGGGTTGGCATGAACACGCCACGTTCCAACCATTTCGACGTGGTCTTCATGCCCCGGCTGGACATATCCTCGGTAAAGGACGTCAGGTGCGTCAACGATTGTTCGACCCGCGGTACGCGTTCGCGAATGAACGAACCCGACCCCTGACGCTGTTCAATCACGCCTTCCTGAACCAACTCCTGTATCGCCTTGCGCACAGTGACGCGGGACAGGTCCGTAATTTCGACCAGTTCTCGTTCTGATGGCAGCGATGTATTTGGAGCTAAAACACCTGTGTCGATCCCCTCCTGAAGCCGACGCCTCAATTGAACATAGCGCGGCCCCTTGTCCGGGCTGAGCCACAAATCCGAGCGCAAGAAGTCAGTGATGCTCATGACTGACTTCCTTCGCCAATGCTAATGCCCCGGTTAGTGGCTCACCCAGCGGCGGACGGACGGCGGATCGCATATCATCAGGCAGATAGGCCGCATACTGCCCGGCAATCCCCCCAGTCAGGCAGATCGTACGCCCTGGTTGCCAACCAAGCCGGTTAGCGGCACCAGCGATGTAACTCGCCCCAGCCTGCATAATTTGCACAGCAACGCGGTCACCTTGCTTGGCAGCAGACGTCACAGCTGGCGCGAGCGCACCGAATTGCGCGGGGGACGCGCTTTGGGCAAAACGCACAATACCTGCCGAACCGTCCAGATCAGTCAACAGCTTTTGCGTCAGCCCGGTCTCGACCTGAGTACCATCATAGGCGCAAAGGGTCTCGGATAGGGCGCGGCGACCGACCCATTGGGCCGAAGCCTCATCCCCCAGAACCGAACCCCAGCCTCCGGCAAACCGCATCGCTCTATTTGACTGCATCGCAAGAAAAGAGCCGGTCCCACAATGTGCGATCAGACCATCCTGCGCACCCAGCGCCCCGCGCACAGCAGCGGGCCGATCATCTTCAACTCGTGCGCGCGTCAGACCCAGCGCATCGCGCAAATGCTCCGCGGTCTCAGAATCAGTAACGCCCGCAAGGCCGACAAATGCTGGCCAGCCAAGCATATCCTCGACCCGAATTGAAACCTGCCGCGACAAGGCATCTAAACCAGCCTGTATCTGGATCAACGCACCATCAAAATCGGTAGAAACATTGGCCGCCCCAGTCTCAACACACCGGACGGCGCCACCGATCTCGCAAGCGACGCGGCATCGCGTCCCGCCGCCATCCACGGCCAATACAGTGCTATCCCGAGATTCGATCATGACAATACCATTATAATACCTTTCACCATTAGAAAAGCCTGATATGAGAAAAACAGGCAGCAAACTACGTTAAAATTGAACCAAAGTATCAATTGGAAATAAATTATGGACAAGTGGTATTAGATAGGTATTGTATGAGAGTCACATGGGAGGATTCTCTTGACGCTGCCACCAACCGAACAACTGCACCCCGATGCAGCGCTGTTGACCCGAGGCGATTTGATCTCCTCGGCGCGCGCCCTTGCAGAAGGCCAAATAGCCGCTGCAGAAACTGTCCGCGGCGCGCTTGAAAACATAGCTCAGGGTGCCATGGCCATGGCCACCACGATCCGCGAGAACGGGGTTTTGCACTACGTGGCGGCCGGCTCCTCGGGATTGATGGCGGCGGCTGACGCGCAGGAGCTGGGTGGCACTTTTTCAATCCCCCCTACCCGCCTGCGCATTCATATGGCTGGTGGCCTGCCAACCGGAGTCGAGATGCCGGGAGCTGCTGAAGATACCACTGATGGACTACAGAATGCCTTGGACGAGGTTAAGGCTTCGGACACGGTCATCGCTGTGTCAGCCAGCGGCTCAACGCCCTACACACTAACGGCAATGAAAATCGCCAAAGCCCGCGGTGCGACCGTTGTCGGTATCGCGAACAACGCGGGCAGTCCTCTGTTAGAGGAAGCAGACATTCCTATCCTGCTGGCAACCCCGCCCGAGTTGATCTCGGGTTCGACCCGCATGGGTGCGGGTACAGCACAGAAGATTGCATTGAACATGCTGTCGTCACTGATGGCGACAGAGCTGGGCCATGTGCATGGCGGCATGATGGTGAACCTGCGCGCCGACAATGACAAGCTACGAAGCCGCGCGACCGCCATCGTCGCTCGGATCGCCGACGTTGACGCGAATACAGCAAAGCACGCGCTGGACACCGCGAATGGAGACGTAAAACCCGCCATCCTGATCGCTGCGCGGGGCCTTTCGCTGGAGGAAGCAGGCACCCGCCTGAAGGCAACCGATGGGATTTTGAACGCCGCACTTGGACAAGATTGACCACGACAAACCAAACGGGAGAGAGAAATGAAAAGTAGAAGCCTGAAACTGGTCTTACTCGGCACGACCCTTATGGCCACATCCGCCTATGCCCAGGACGTGACCCTGACCATCGAAAGCTGGCGCAATGACGACCTGACACTGTGGCAGGACCAGATCATCCCGGCATTCGAGGCCAAGCACCCCGGTATTAAGGTTGAATTTACGCCGTCCGCGCCAGCGGAGTACAACGCGGTATTGAACTCCAAATTGGACGCGGGTTCGGCCGGTGATCTGATAACGTGCCGCCCGTTTGATGCGTCTTTGGCGCTGTACGAAGCAGGTCACCTGACCGACTTGTCCGGCGTCGAGGCGATGAGCAATTTTTCAGACGTTGCGAAGTCAGCCTGGCAAACGGATGACGGTTCGGCCTCGTTCTGCGTCCCGATGGCTTCAGTGATTCACGGCTTTATCTACAACAAGGACGCATTTTCAGAACTGGGCATCGAAGTTCCCATCACCGAGGAAGAATTCTTTGCCGCATTAGACAAGATTCAGGAAGACGGCACCTACATCCCAATGGCGATGGGCACCAATGACCAGTGGGAAGCCGCGACGATGGGCTACAACAATATTGGCCCCAACTACTGGAAAGGCGAGGAAGGCCGTCAGGCCTTGATCGCAGGTGAGCAGAAGCTGACCGACGAAGCGTGGACCGCGCCTTACGCAACGCTTGCCCGCTGGGCTGAATATCTGGGCGACGGGTACGAGGCACAAACCTATCCGGACAGCCAGAACATCTTCACTCTTGGTCGCGCAGCGATCTACCCTGCGGGATCGTGGGAGATTTCGGGTTTCAATGCGCAGGCAGACTTTGAGATGGGAGCCTTCAAGCCACCAGTTCGAAACGCGGGTGACACCTGCTATATCTCTGACCACACGGATATCGGTATCGGCATGAACGCCGCGACCGACCACCCAGAGGCCGCCGAGACCTTCCTGGCCTGGGTGGCAAGTCCCGAGTTCGCTGAAATCTTCGGCAATGCGCTGCCCGGTTTCTTCCCATTGTCCAGCACTCCGGTCGAATTACAGGACCCGTTGGCCAAGGAAATCGTCGGCTGGCGTGAGGAATGCGAGTCGACCATCCGCTCGACCTACCAAATCCTGTCGCGCGGCACACCCAACCTTGAGAATGAGACTTGGGGAGCGTCGGTCGCCGCGATCAAAGGCGCAAAGTCACCCGAAGATCTGGGGGCCGAACTTCAGGAAGGTCTGTCCAGCTGGTACGCGCCGCACCAGTAAGCTGTGACACTTACCCGGGCAGCATTGGTTGCCCGGGTACATCCGACACCCCATTGAAAGCAACCTCATGACCCGCCCCCGCTTCCGCTGGCATATCGTCGTGTTTCTGGCACCCGCCGTGCTTGTCTACAGCGCAGTGATGATCTTTCCGCTGTTCAACACGCTGCGTTTGGCGCTTTACACCGAGATCGATCAGAACCGCGTCTTCGTCGGGCTGCAGAACTTCCAGACACTGTTTTTTGATCCGATCTGGTCCGAGCAATTCTGGAACGCATTGGGCAACAATTTCTGGTTCTTCCTGATCCACATGCTGGTTCAGAATCCCATCGGCATCGCGCTGGCCGCGCTGCTCAGCCATCCGCGCCTGCGGTTTGCAGCGCTCTATCGGTCGGCAATATTCATACCCACAATCCTCAGCTTCGTCATCGTTGGCTTCGCCTGGAAACTGATCCTGTCTCCGATCTGGGGCATTGCGCCATCCATGCTGGACGCCGTCGGTTTGAAATTCCTGTTCGCCCCGTGGCTGGGAAAAGAGGAATACGCCCTGACCACGCTGGCACTGATCTCGGTCTGGCAATTCGTCGGCATCCCGATGATGCTGATCTATGCCGCCCTTCTGACCATACCCGAAGAAATTCTTGAAGCCGGAGAGATCGACGGCATCACCGGGACCTCGGCCTTCTGGAAGATCAAGCTGCCGCTGATCCTGCCCTCGATCGGGATTATCTCAATCCTGACTTTCGTAGGAAATTTCAATGCGTTCGACCTGATTTACGCGGCTCAGGGCGCGCTAGCGGGGCCAGATTTCTCAACCGATATTCTGGGCACCTTCATGTATCGCACCTTCTTTGGGTTCCAGTTGCAACTGGGCGACCCGCATATGGGGTCCGCAATTGCGGGGGCCATGTTCGCAATCATCCTCTTAGGTGTCTGCATCTACCTGTTCGGCATCCAGACCCGGATGCGCCGGTATCAACTGTGAGGGCTCAGCGATGAACAAAGCACGTCAGAACCCTTTTAACACGGCGGCGATGCACGGCGCGTTGATCCTCTATACGCTGATCGCCCTGTTCCCGGTATTCGTGATCCTGATTAATAGCTTCAAGACCCGCCGCGCGATTTTCCGTGAACCTCTGGCCTTTCCGAATACGGATAGCTTCTCGCTGATTGGCTATGAGACGGTGATGAACCAGGGGGATTTCTTCCTCTATTTCCAGAACTCGATGATTGTCACCGTGGCGTCGTTATTCTTCATCCTGCTGTTCGGAGCCATGGCGGCCTATGCGCTGTCTGAATACCAGTTTAAAGGCAACCTGCTGATGGGCCTGTATCTGGCGCTGGGGATCATGATCCCGATCCGTATTGGCACCGTGGCAATCCTTGAGATGATGGTGGCGACAGGTCTGGTGAACACGCTCTGGGCACTGATCCTCGTCTATACGGCGCAGGGCTTACCTTTGGCGGTGTTCATCCTGTCCGAGTTCATGCGTCAGGTCAGTGACGACTTGAAGAACGCGGGGCGGATCGACGGACTGTCAGAATACACGATCTTCTTCCGGCTGGTGCTGCCGCTGGTTCGGCCTGCAATGGCGACCGTGGCCGTGTTCAACATGATCCCGATCTGGAATGATCTCTGGTTCCCGCTGATTCTGGCACCGGCTGAGGAAACCAAGACGCTCACGCTGGGCAGTCAGGTCTTCATCGGCCAATTCGTCACGGACTGGAACGCCGTTCTGTCGGCCTTGTCGATGGCGATCCTGCCGGTGTTGATCCTCTATGTCATCTTCTCGCGCCAGCTAATCCGCGGCATCACTTCAGGAGCTGTCAAATGACCCGTGTTCTGATTGCAGGCCTTGGCAATATGGGGTTAAGCCATGCGCTGGCCCATCACACTCACCCAGATGCACAGATCGTCGGGCTGGTGAACCGATCCGGTCGCGTGGAACATCCTGAGCTTGCTGGCTATCCAGCTTATGCCGATTTCGAGACTGCTCTGGCCGAGACACGGCCCGAACTTGTCGTGATCGCCACCTATTCAGACAGTCACGCGGGCTACGCCTGTTCTGCGATGGAAGCTGGTGCGCACGTCTTCGTCGAAAAGCCGCTTGCGACCAACGTGGCCGACGCGCGGCAGGTGGTCGAAACCGCTACGCGACTGAACCGCAAGCTGGTCGTGGGTTATATCCTGCGCCATCACCCCTCATGGATGCGCCTGATAGCCGAGGCGCGCAATCTGGGCGGACCCTATGTGTTCCGCCTGAACCTGAACCAGCAATCCTCGGGCGAAGAATGGGAGACGCACAAGGCATTGATGCAGACCACCTCTCCCATCGTGGATTGCGGCGTGCATTACGTGGATGTGATGTGCCAGATTACCGACGCGCAGCCTGTCCGCGTGAATGGCATGGGCCTGCGCCTGTCGGATGAGATCGCAAAAGACATGTATAATTACGGCCAGTTTCAGGTGATCTTCGAGGACGGATCGGTCGGCTGGTACGAGGCCGGATGGGGTCCGATGATGTCCGAGACCGCGTTTTTCGTGAAGGATATCGTGTCGCCTAACGGCTCGGTCTCAATCACCGACGGGAACAAGGGTGCATCGGCCGATATCGACGGTCATACCAAGGTGGGCGGACTGCTGGTGCATACGCCGGACCGCGATCGCATCGTCGAAATGCCCGATGAGCCCGGCCATCAGGAACTCTGCGACGCCGAACAGGCCTACATGTTGCGCGCGATCGCCGAAGACATCGACCTGACGCGCCACATGAACGACGCCGTTCAATCCCTCGCCATCTGTCTGGCCGCCGATGAAAGCATCCGCACCGGCCAGCCCGTTTCGCTGAAGGAGCCTGCGAAATGACCGCCCTTACCCTGACCAATGTGAACAAGTCCTTTGGAAATGTGCATGTCCTGAAAGACATCTCGCTTGAGGTCGATGAAGGTGAATTCGTCGTCTTCGTCGGCCCCTCGGGCTGCGGTAAGTCCACTCTGCTGCGCGTGATCGCGGGACTGGAGGATGCGTCCTCGGGTGAGATCAATATCGGCGGCCAGCAAGTCAATCTGGTACCCCCGTCCAAGCGCGGGATCGCGATGGTGTTTCAAAGCTATGCACTCTATCCACACCTCAGCGTGCGCGGGAATATGACACTGGCGCTGAAACAGGAAAAGCAGCCCAAGGCGGTGATCGAGGAGCGCGTCGCCAATGCCAGCCGGATGCTGAACCTTGAGGACTATCTGGACCGCTACCCGTCCGAACTGTCGGGCGGTCAGCGACAGCGCGTCGCCATCGGGCGGGCCATCGTGCGCGAACCCAAACTATTCCTGTTTGATGAGCCGCTTTCAAACCTCGACGCCGCGCTACGTATGAACACGAGGATCGAGATCGCCAACTTGCACCGGGCGCTGGATGCCTCAATGATCTACGTCACCCACGACCAGACCGAGGCAATGACTTTGGCCGACAAGATCGTTGTTTTGCGCGATGGGCGGGTGGAACAAATCGGCAGCCCGATGGAGCTTTATAACAACCCGGCCAACCAGTTCGTCGCGGGTTTTCTTGGATCTCCGTCGATGAATTTCCTGCCCGAAGGTTTACTGGGCGAGGGCCAGTACACAATAGGTATACGCCCCGAGGACCTGTTCCTGTCAGACGACGGCCCTCTGTCTGCCCATGTTAGTCATGTGGAAAAACTGGGAGGAGATACCAACGTGATCGCCAAAATCCACGGCCACGCCGTCACCGCCCGGCTGTTTGGACAGCACTCTATCTCCGAAGGTCAGGAACTAAGATTCGCCTATGCCGAGGACAAGGCCTACCGCTTTGACACGGACGGTCAGCGCCTGCGTTGAACCGTCGATACTCTTTTGACGTTCACACCTGCGTGACCAAAACCAGATGCGCCACAGCGTGCTTACACATCTTGCCTATTATCTAAGCAACTCGCGCTGCAGTAGAAATAGAATGTTGTTGAGGGAAAGGCTCTCATAGGCAAATATCCTCTTAAATTCGAACCGTAGAACAACCTTCATGAGGCTGTTACCCACCTGTCACAAAGACTCCCTAAATGCCGTTCATCAATTCTGACATGACAGCCAGGAGCCATCCATGAAAGACGTCGACCCCACCACCCTTTCTGCCGACGATTGGGACGAACTGCACTTCCCCCGCCCCGAAGAAAACGACTTTGACCGCGTTGTAGAGCGCGCCATCTCGCGCCGTGGTTTCTTGGGTGGCGTTCTGGCCTTTGGCTCGGGCGCTGCGGCCATGGGTGCGGGCCTGATGGGTTCGACCGCAGCGCACGCTGTGACGGCTTCGCGCTTTGCCTTTACTCCGATTGCTGCGCAGACTGACGGCACCGTTCACGTACCAGAAGGGTATGAGTGGAAGATGCTGATGCGTTGGGGCGACCCGCTGTTCTCGGACGCGGACGGCTATGACGTTACCGACGGAGGCCCCGTCAAGAACTCGGACAAAGTTTTCGGCGAAAACACTGACGGGATGGAAACCTTCTCGTTTCAGGGGCGCGAGTTGATCGCAATCAACCACGAGTATCCGAACCGCAAGATCAACCTGCCCGCCGCGCAGGAAGGCGTTCCAGCCAATGCTGACGAAGTTCTGAAATTCCAGAACATTCAGGGCGTGACAGTGATGGAGATCACTGAAGGTCCAGATGGCTGGTCAGTAGTCAAAGACAGCCCGTTCAACCGTCGTATCCATCACAACACTCCAATGAAGATCGTTGGCCCTGCGGCCGGTCATGACCTGCTGAAGACCGAAGCCGACCCAACCGGCACTGCGTCTCTGGGCACTATGAACAACTGTGGTTCGGGCAAAACGCCGTGGGGCACCTACCTGACCTGCGAAGAGAACTTCAACGGCTACTTCGGTTCGTCTGACGAAAATGCTAGCTACGACCAAAAGGTCGCCGACGGCATGAAGCGTTATGGAATCAAGGCCGAAAGCTGGAACCATTACGAACTGTTTGACCCGCGTTTCGATACATCGAAGAACCCGAATGAGGCGCACCGTGCGGGCTGGATTGTCGAAATCGACCCGACCAAGCCGGACAGCACGCCGCTCAAGCACACCGGCTTGGGTCGCTTCAAACATGAAAATGCCGAGGTGACTCTGGCCGCTGATGGCCGCGTGATTGTCTATATGGGCGACGATGAGCGTGGCGAATATCTGTACAAATTTGTCTCGAACGGCACATACCAGCCCGGCGGTGAAACTGAGAGCCTGCTGAACGACGGCACCCTCTATGTTGCCAAGTTCAACGACGACGCCACCGGTGAATGGCTGCCCCTGACGCCGGAAACCACCGGCATGGACGCGGCCGAGATCTTGATCTTCTCCCGTATGGCTGCGTCGGCTGCGGGTGGCACGACGATGGACCGTCCCGAATGGGTGGCTTCGAGCCCCGTCGCGGTCGAGGCCTATTGCTGCCTGACCAACAACAAGAACCGTGGCGTCAAGCCGAATGCCGGTGGTGATGATACGTCGGTCAATGGCCCCAACCCGCGTGAGGCCAACAAGTACGGCCAGATCGTGCGCTGGCGTCCGTCGGGTGACGATCATGCGGCCGAGACTTTCGCTTGGGATCTTTATGTCATGGCTGGCAACCCCACTGTGCACTCGGACGAGCGCGCCGGTTCGGCAAATGTGAACGAGGGCAACCTGTTCAACTCGCCCGATGGCATGGCGATCGACTCGACCGGGCTGGTCTGGATCCAGACAGACGGCAATGACGACAACGAGGAAGACTTTGCTGGCAACGGCAACAACCAGATGCTGGTTGGTGATCCGGTCACCGGTGAGATCGCGCGCTTCATGACTGGTCCTAACGGTTGTGAGGTTACTGGTCTGGCTTGGTCCTCCGACTTGCGTACGATGTTTGTTGGCATTCAGCACCCGGGCAGCAACTGGCCCGATGGGGGCACGCCGCGGTCGTCGGTGATTGCGATCAAGCGCGCAGACAACGGTCTGGTCGGGTAAGCCTTACAGACAAAAAAGCCCCCGAGCCTTGCGGTTTCGGGGGCTTACTTAAATATCCTGACCCGGCAGTGCCAGTGGCCCACCCGGCTCTAGCAGATAACGCTCAGACAGCCACGGGTTCAATTCCAAGGCCTCGTTCAAAGCTTCCCGCGCTTCTTCAAGCCTTTCCAAACCCAATAGGGTCAATGCGCGTCCGCTTATGGCGGCGACGTGGTTTGGCGACAGTTCGATGGCTTTGTCCAGATCGGGCAGCGCGGCCTCGAAGTCCTGCCGCAGGTAATACGCGAAAGCACGCTGATTGTACCCTTCGGCGTATGATGGGCAGTATTCGATTAGCTTGTCAAAATCCTCAATGGCACCCAGCAGATCCCATGCGTTGCGGCGCGTCATACCCCGGTCCAAAACCGCTTGCGCGCTTTCATCGGGTGCGTCCGTCCAAAACTCCCACAGTTTGTTCGACAAGGCGCGGGCGGCCTGTTCGTTTTCCGCCTGTTGGATTTGAGCGATGACGCCGCTGACATCAGCGCTGTGATCTGGGGCAACCGGGCAATCCTCGGCATACGCCGCCGTGGACGCGACAAGCAGGATAGAGGCAAAGGCAATCTGTTTCATGCATCAATGGTGACGCGCAGAGGATTTTCGTCAACCCATCCCGTCGATCGCACCGGAAACTCCCGTTTCTTTCACCGCCTCCATAGCAACGAAGGTCGACGTACTACCCACATGGGGCAGCGATGAAATCTTCTCGGCCAAAACCGCGCGGTATTCCGACATCGAGCCGGTGCGAATTTTCAACAGATAGTCAAAATTCGACGCAATCATATGGGCTTGTTCGATCTCGGGCACTTTGCGCACGGCTGCGTTGAACTCAGCCAACGCCTTCTCGCGGGTATCTGTCAGGCGCACCTCGACAAAGGCGACATGGTCCAGACCAAGGCGGATAGGGTCCAGCAGGGCCCGATAGCCGGTGATGATCCCCTCGGCCTCAAGCCTCTTCACACGTGCTTGAGTCGGCGATTTCGACAGGCCGATGCGCCTCGCAAGATCGGCCACCGAGATACGCCCGTCCTCGGCCAGAATCGACAGGATAGATCGGTCAAACCGATCCAAATCAGTGCGGCTCGTATGCATCGCGAAACCCCGAAAATTCAGATCATTTACCTTCGATAAGCACAAATTAAGGCGATTGTCCTGAAAAATCGACTGTATACTCCTCAAAAGCCCGGAGGATACATGACACACAGCCTGCGCACCCATATCGACGGCCAGACCTATGCCGATCAGTCCGAAATCCTGGATCAGCTGACCGCACAGGCGGAGCTTTCAGAATCCGACCGCTCTGCGATCTGCGCCGCGGCGGCCCAATTGGTGCGCGACATCAGGTCCAGTACCTCACCCGGCATGATGGAAGTGTTTCTGGCCGTATATGGCCTCTCAACCGACGAGGGTGTCGCCCTGATGTGCCTAGCCGAGGCACTGCTGCGCGTACCCGACGCCGAAACAATCGATGCGCTGATCGAGGACAAGATCGCACCATCGGATTGGGGCAAACATCTGGGCCAGTCCTCGTCCTCTCTGGTCAACGCATCGACCTGGGCACTTATGCTGACCGGCAAGGTTTTGGACGAGGGCAAAACTTCTCCGGTTAGCGCCCTGCGCGGGGCGATCAAACGGTTGGGAGAGCCGGTGATCAGAACCGCCGTCGGTCGCGCAATGAAGGAAATGGGTCGTCAGTTCGTTTTGGGCGAAACCATCCAATCCGCCATGGATCGCGCCAGCGGGATGGAGGCAAAGGGATACACCTATTCCTACGACATGCTGGGAGAGGCTGCCCGCACCGAAGCTGATGCCGCCCGCTATCACCTGTCCTACTCCCGCGCCATTGCGGCGATTGCCGACGCCTGCACCCATGACGATATCCGCGCCAATCCGGGGATATCCGTGAAGCTCTCGGCCCTGCATCCGCGCTACGAACTGGCCCAGGAACAGCGGGTGATGGATGAGCTTGTCCCCCGTCTGCGCGCGCTGTGCTTGCTGGCCAAGGCCGCCGGGATGGGCCTGAACGTGGACGCAGAGGAAGCTGACCGCCTGTCTCTGTCTCTGCAGGTGATTGAGGCCGTGATGGCCGAGCCTGCTCTGGCCGGATGGGACGGCTTCGGAATCGTGGTTCAGGCCTATGGCCCACGCGCCGGCATGGTTCTGGGTACGCTCTATGAGATGGCCGAGCGTCATGATCGCAAGCTGATGGTCCGGCTGGTTAAAGGTGCCTATTGGGATACCGAGATCAAGCGCGCTCAGGTCGAAGGTGTGGATGGTTTCCCGGTGTTCACCCGCAAGGCGGCGACCGACATTTCCTACATCGCCAATGCGCGCAAACTGCTGGGCATGACCGATCGAATCTACCCTCAGTTCGCCACCCACAACGCCCATACGGTCAGTGCGATCCTGCACATGGCCGACACGCAGCCTTTCGAGTTCCAGCGCCTGCACGGGATGGGTGAGACGCTACATCAGATCGTCAAAGACCAAAGCAACACGCGCTGCCGAATCTACGCCCCAGTCGGCGCACATCGCGATCTGCTCGCCTATCTGGTGCGGCGACTGTTGGAGAATGGTGCGAACTCCTCATTCGTGAACCAGATCGTGGATGAGAATGTACCGCCGGAAGAGGTTGCCTCGGACCCGTTTAACAGCAGTCAAGAGCGCAAGCCCCCAATGCCCACCGGCCCCGAACTATTTCAGCCGGAACGACCCAATTCGAAGGGCTTCGACTTGCACCACACGCCGACGCTCGATCGGATCGACGCCGCCCGCGACGCGTTCCGCGCGCATCACTGGTATGCTCAGCCGCTGCTGTCGGAGGACGCACACCCTGAGGAGGATCGGCCTGTCATCAACCCAGCGCACCCGCAGGACCGACCCGGAGCGGTTGCTGCGGCCAGCGCGCGCGATGTTGAACTGGCCCTCGCCTCTGCCAGCCCGTGGCAAGCCCCAGCAGCAGATCGGGCTCAGATTCTGAACAAAGCGGCTGATCTCTACGAAGAGCATTTCGGTGAGTTGTTCGCCTTGCTAGCCCGCGAGGCCGGGAAGTCCATCCCCGACGCGGTGGCCGAACTGCGCGAGGCAGTCGATTTCCTACGCTACTACGCGGCGAACATCCCTCAGGCTGAACCGGCTGGCACTTTCACCTGCATCAGCCCATGGAACTTTCCCTTGGCGATTTTCACCGGCCAGATTTCGGCCGCTTTGGCCACCGGCAACGCCGTTCTGGCCAAACCTGCGCCACAAACACCACTGATCGCGCACCGCGCTGTGCAACTGCTCCACGAAGCAGGTGTCCCACGCGAAGTACTGCAACTTCTGCCGGGCGGGCCGTCCGTTGGAGCCGCACTGACGTCGGACCCTCGTGTGTCGGGGGTTGCGTTTACCGGCTCCACCGCAACAGCGCTGAAAATCCGTTCGGCGATGGCGGAAAGCCTGCAGCCGGGCACGCCTTTGATCGCAGAAACCGGTGGTCTGAACGCGATGGTTGTGGATAGCACGGCCCTGCCTGAACAGGCCGTACAGTCGATCATCGAAAGCGCATTTCAGTCGGCAGGGCAGCGATGCTCGGCCCTGCGCTGCCTGTATGTCCAGGAAGATATCGCCGACGATCTGCTGACCATGCTGACCGGTGCGATGGAGGCGCTGCGTGTCGACGACCCGTGGCACTTGGCAACCGATTGCGGCCCCGTGATTGACGAGGATGCGCGGCAGGGCATAGCAGATCACATAGCTCAGGCCCGCGCCGACGGGCGGGTTCTTAAGGAACTGGCCACACCGCCCGAGGGAACCTTTATCGCCCCAACCCTGATCGAAATAACGGGCATCGCAGCACTTGAGCGCGAGGTATTCGGCCCTGTTCTGCATGTAGCCCGTTTCAAGGCTTCCGAGATTGATCAGGTCATTGCAGATATCAATTCGACCGGATACGGGCTGACCTTTGGCCTGCACACTCGCATCGACGACCGTGTTCAGCACATCACCGAGGCTGTCCACGCAGGCAACATCTATGTGAACCGCAACCAGATCGGGGCAATCGTTGGCTCTCAGCCATTTGGTGGTGAAGGTCTGTCGGGCACCGGCCCCAAGGCGGGTGGCCCCAACTATATGACCCGCTTCTGCACGCCGGACCGGCAAACCAGTCGCGAACAATGGAATAACGCCATGGGCGATCTACCCGCCCCGCAGGGTAAGCCCGCCGCTGTCCAGACCCAATCCCTGCCCGGTCCGACCGGCGAGTCCAACCGGCTAAGCGAAATTCCACGCTTGCCGCTGCTGTGCATGGGACCGGGAGCAGAGACAGCCAAAGCGCAGGTTGAGGCAGTCGAAGCCCTCGGCGGCACCGCGATCCAGGCGACCGGCATGATGGACTTGCACCGGCTGGACAACGTCACCGAAATCTCGGGCGTGTTGTGGTGGGGGGACGACAACACCGCGCGCGAAATCGAACGTCATCTGGCACGCCGTGATGGACCGATCCTGCCGCTTATCCCCGGTCGCCCTGACCGCGCACGTGTTCTGGGCGAGCGTCACGTCTGCGTCGACACGACCGCCGCAGGCGGCAATGCCGCCCTGTTGGGAGGTGCGGCGTAAGCGGACCTTGACGCTGGGCTGGGAAAAGCCCAGCGTCGCCACATGTTTCCGATCCGTGACCACAACCCCTCGGGGCGTACCCCTTATGTCGTCTATCTGCTGATGACGGCCAATATCCTGATTTTCCTCAGCTATGTAGGGGTCATGAGCAACGACCGGCTGATCAGCCAGTTGTACTTCGACTACGCCGTCATTCCTGCCCGGATCACCGATGGGTTTGCGTTCGAAACCCTTGTGACTTCAATGTTTCTGCATGGCGGATGGATGCATCTGGCGGGAAACATGCTGTTTCTGTGGATCTTCGGAGATAACCTTGAAGATGAAATGGGCCATCTGCCCTTCCTGCTGTTCTATCTTCTCGCCGGCATCGGCGCGGGCCTGATCCACGTTGCCACCGCGCCGGAGTCTGTGGTGCCAACCATTGGTGCCTCTGGTGCAATCGCCGGAGTAATGGGTGGCTATCTGCTGTTGTTCCCCAAAGCCCGCGTGGACGTCCTGCTGATCCTGATCGTATATTTCCGGATCTTCACCATACCGGCTTTCATCATGCTGGGGCTCTGGCTGGGTCTTCAATTCATCGGCAGCCTCGCCAGTAACCCGGATGAGGGTGGCGTGGCCTATTGGGCACATACCGGCGGCTTCATCGTCGGCCTTATCCTGTGCATCCCGCTTTGGCTAAAACGCGGCGGGCCTGGGTATTGGAACCGCACTCACGGCCACCCTCCCCATCCGGAACACAAATACAAGCTGTCACAATCTCGCATTCCCCGAGTTCCGCGCCGGTAGGTTTTAATCTTCCGACCTGTCCGGGAAACGCCCCCCGCTAAGGCGCATGCTCTCTTGTGCAACGTCTGGTGGGTGAAGCCCGTCTCGCAGACCACGCAGCTCTCTGAACAAAAAAGCGCGCCTCAATCGGCGCGCGCTTGCTCAATGGGTATACCGGTTTCTCAACCTCGGATCACCTTGGCGAACTGATCAAAGATCGGCTCGTTCGAACAGATCACCTCACCATCTTCCAGTACGCTGCCTTCGGGGTTCAACGCTTGAACGAAGCCACCAGCCTCTTTCACGATGATAATACCCGCAGCCAGGTCCCAAGCATTCAAGCGACGTTCCCAGAACCCTTCGTAACGGCCAGCAGCCACGTAGGCCATGTCCAGCGCCGCGGCGCCCCAGCGGCGCACTCCGGCACAAACGGGCATCAGACGCGCGAGGTCCTGCAGAGTTGCGGGCAGGTCCGAACGGCCACCAAACGGCAGGCCGGTCGAGAAGATCGACTCGATCATACGGTGACGGCCCGAGACACGGATCCGGGTGTCGTTCATCCAAGCGCCCTCGCCTTTTTCGGCGAAGAACATCTCATCCTTGGCGGCGTCATAGATCACACCGGCCACGATCTTGCCCTTGTGTTCCAAAGCAATCGACACAGCCCAGTGCGGCAGGCCGTGCAGGAAGTTCGTAGTACCGTCCAGCGGGTCAACAATCCAGCGGCGGGTCGGGTCTTCGCCGTCCACAGCGCCACCCTCTTCGGCCAGCCAGCCATAGGTCGGACGCGCGCCCAGCAGTTCCTCTTTCAGGATGGCCTCGGCGGCAATATCGGCCTTGGAGACAAAATCACCCGCGCCTTTCATCGACACCTGAAGGTTCTCGACTTCACGAAAATCCTTGACCAAAGAACGCCCCGCTTTGCGCGCGGCTTTGATCATGATGTTGAGGTTTGCACTGCCAACCATTGTCCAAAGGCTCCTGTTCGGTCAAACCGCGCGTATACTGGGGCAATGCGCCCTTGCCAAGAGGGATGATGTGCATAGCGGACCCGCGATTTGCGCTTATCGCTCTTGCAGCTTGCGCGCCTCGGCTCCGGCCAGTTGGATCAGCTCTTGCACATAGGGTTTTTCAAGGTCCTCGGTCCGCACCGCCGCGTAAAGCGTGCGGGTGATCCCGTCCTTGGTCAGCGGGCGGGTGACATAGTCCGAGTTGTACTTTACCTCGCGCACCACCCAGTCAGGCAGCGCAGCGACGCCACGGTTCGAGGCCACCAGCAGCAGGATCACGGCGGTCAGTTCGACTTGTCGGATTGTGGCGGGTTCGACCCGCGCCGGAATCAGCAACTGACTGAAGATATCCAGCCGCGTACGTTCGACCGGATAGGTAATCAGGGTCTGGCCCCGGAAATCCTCGGCCTCGATGAACTCTTTCTGCGCCAGCGGGTGCGACGAGGCCGCAACGAAAACCGCATCATAGTCGAACAATTCGATAAACTCGACGCCCGGCAGATCCTCGGGGTCGGAAGACACCACCAGATCAACCTCTTCTTTTTGCAACGCAGGCAGCGCGTCAAACGCAAGACCCGGACGAATGTCTACGTCCACATCGGCCCAGGACTTGCGGAAAGACTCCAGCACTGGAAACAACCATTCGAAACAGGCGTGGCATTCAATAGCGATGTGCATCCGACCGGTGCGCCCGTCACGCAGAGATGAGAATTCTTGCTGCGTCGCTTCGACTTGCGGTAAAATCTGTTCGGCCAGTCGCAATAGGCGCAGACCCGCCGCTGACAGCTTCATTGGCTTGGAGCGGCGCAGGAACAGCTCAACCCCGGCCTGGTCCTCCAGCCCCTTGATCTGATGGCTCAGCGCCGATTGGGTTATGTTCAATTGATCCGCCGCACGGGCCAGACCTCCACATTCATGGATAGCCTTGATTGTACGCAGATGCCGGAATTCGATGTGCATTGTAGCGTGACTCATGTTGTTCTTGAGTAATATGAGTTTGTCTCACAATGCGCAAACTGGCACAAGGGCCACAGATTGGACCTGTGAGGCTGACATGACGACACCAGAAATTTCATTCGAGTTTTTCCCGCCGCAAACGCTCGAGGCCTCATTCCGGCTGTGGGATACGGTTCAGACACTGGCCCCGCTGGAGCCACGTTTCGTTTCGGTCACCTATGGCGCCGGTGGCACCACACGCGAGTTGACCCGCGATGCCGTGTCCACCCTACATAAATCATCCGGCCTGCCGGTGGCGGCTCATCTGACCTGCGTTGATGCCTCACGTCAGGAAACGCTTGAGATCGCAGATACTTTTGCCCGCGCTGGCGTCCAAAACATTGTCGCCCTACGTGGCGACCCGCCGAAAGGTCAGGATCGCTTTGTGCCGCACCCCGACGGTTTCAACAATTCGGTCGAACTGATCGAAGCGCTGGCCGAGACCGAAATGTTCAGCATTCGCGTCGGCGCCTATCCCGACAAGCACCCTGAGGCGCAGGACTTTTCAAAAGACATCGACTGGCTGAAGGCCAAGTTGGATGCCGGTGCGGACGAAGCTCTGACCCAGTTCTTCTTCGAGGCCGAGACCTTTTTCCGCTTCCGCGACGCCTGTGAAAAGGCCGGGATCGACAAGCCAATCGTTCCGGGCATCTTGCCGATCGAGAATTGGAAAGGCGCGCGCAACTTTGCCCGTCGCTGCGGCACGCATATTCCGGACTGGATCGAACAGGCCTTTGAAAAAGCGATTCGCGATGACCGTGAAGATTTGCTGGCCACCGCATTGTGCACCGAACTGTGCTCGGATCTGATCGAAGGCGGTGTGGACAAGCTACATTTCTACACCCTGAACCGGCCAGAACTGACGCGTGATGTGTGTTTTGCTTTGGGCATTACGCCAAGAACCACACTGCAGAACGTCGCCTGATCTGTCCCTTAGCGTTCCAAAAGGCTCCGACCCTGCACAGGGTTGGGGCCTTTTTTTGCTTTTACCAACCGTTGGCGGGCAAAGGCAGACCGTGAACAATACTTCAAATCCTCCGGAAACTGTCCCTAAAGAGGCAATAGAATTTCGCTAAAGTTTGACAAACTCGTGAACTGCACCACACTAACGTTGTTGTTTTTGTTTAACGAGTTGTTGTGGGTATGGAGCCTGTCGAAAAAATCAATGCGCGTGCCGACGCGTTGGGGGCACTGGGATTGGACCAAAGTGCCGGGTCTGATGAAATCCGCGACGCGTGGCGACATATCGCCTTTCACGCACATCCAGACCACACCAACGGCGATTGCACCATGTTTGCCCGAGCCAAAGAAGCCTATGATTTTCTGCGCCGTGAAGGACTAACGACAAAAGGCAAAGCCAGCGGCCAACCACGGCGCCCGAAGCTGCGCAAACGCGTGATTGAACTGGACACCGCGGATATCGAGGCCTGTCGGGTACTTTTGAACACAGCGCTGGCGCATAACCCGGATGAGAGCAGCTCGCAGTCTGAGACACAAAGCACGGCTGACGCGGACCACATACCCGAAGCCGTTGGCTTCTACGGCCGCAATCTGACTTTTTTCGTTTCAACGTCTGTTCAAGAAGGAGCCAACCGCGTGGCGCTTCCGACTTCGTTTCTGGCCTCGGCCCGGCGATTGGAAACGGAAGTGTTGAGTTTCCAATCCCAAGAGACCGGCGGTGGTGAGGTCGTTGTTCCGGAAATGATCACGGCACGCAAGTTTCCCGGTGCCAAAAGCGTTCGCATCAAGTTCGAAGCGGATCAGCAGATGCGGGATGAATTCTGGCTAGCAGTCTAGCAAAACCCGGCCTCGTGATGGCCGGGTTAATTCTTTGTCAGTGGTGGCTTAGTTTGCGACCGGGCCCTCAGAAGTGAACTTCGGAATAACGCTGGTCGATGCACCGTCGGATTCGATTCCGGGCCAGTTACCTTCGGCTAGGTTGATGTTGCCGGGGACGTCTTCTTCCCAAAAGCCCACAACCACGTCGGTGATGTTCAGGTACAAAGTATCATCAACAATCCGCCACAGGTTCGGGTTCGCCGGGACCTTACCGCCGCGCGACACGCCATAAGCGCAGTGCCCGTCATAGGCCGGAGCGTAGTAGGCCGGGTTTTCCAGGAATTTGTCGCGGTTCTCTTCAGTCGAAAACGCCCAGGTCGCGCCGTTGTATTCTGCGGTGATGTCCGCACGACCGCGCACAGCTTCGGGTTGGGACTGCCCAACCGGTACTTGATCCAGACTGCGATACGCAACAACGTCATATCCCGACACGGCATAACCGGTACCGTCAACATACTGATCTCCAGCGAAAGCTGGCAGGGCAAGGGTCAGGGCTGTCGCGAAAGTCAGGGCAAAGCGTTTCATGTGGTCAATCCTTTTGTCCTCGGGTTTGGCGCTCGCTGAAAGAATAGGTATTTCGGTTGTTTTGGGCAGTCCCGCTCGCGCCGCTGTGACCGCGAATGAAGAAACGTGAGAGGTTCGAACCCAAATGTTACAAAACTGCCCTGACGTTCGGGGTTGGAACCGGAGCTTTGCAACATTAGCTCTTGTGGCGAACGGACAATTCACCCGAACTCTGCGGAGAAAGACGCTAAATGACCGAGCAATCCCCATACACACCGCCCACCGTTTGGACCTGGGATAGCGAAAGCGGCGGCAGATTTGCCAACATTAACCGCCCTATCGCCGGGGCAACCCATGACAAGGATTTGCCGGTCGGGAAACACCCGCTGCAACTCTATTCACTGGCAACCCCCAACGGCGTCAAAGTAACGGTTATGCTTGAAGAGTTGCTGGCGCTGGGTCACGAAGGAGCCGAATACAACGCCTGGCTAATCAATATTGGTGACGGCGACCAGTTCAGTTCGGGTTTTGTCGGGGCCAACCCGAACTCAAAAATCCCTGCTCTGTGGGATCGCTCGGGCGACGAGCCAGTACGCGTATTCGAAAGCGCCTCGATCCTGTTCCATCTGGCCGAGAAATTCGATGCCTTCTTGCCGAAATCGGGGCCTGAACGGACTGAGGTCATGAACTGGGTGTTCTGGCAAATGGGCAGCGCGCCGTATCTGGGCGGGGGGTTTGGTCATTTCTACGCCTACGCACCCGAGAAATGGGAATACCCGATCAACCGCTTTACCATGGAAACCAAACGACAACTGGATGTGCTGGACCGTCAATTGGAAGGCAAGACATTCATCACCGGCAAAGACTATACCATCGCCGACATGGCGATCTGGCCCTGGTACGGCCAGTTGGTTCTGGGCCGCCTTTATGACGCAGCCGAGTTTCTGGATGTTGATACTTATAAAAATGTAATGCGTTGGGCCAAGGCGATTGACGAACGCCCTGCTGTGCAGCGTGGCCGCATGGTCAACCGTGCGTTCGGCGAGCCGCACACTCAGCTGCACGAACGCCATGACGCCAGTGATTTTGAAACCCGCACACAGGACAAGCTGGAACCGGCCGCGGAATAATCAAACGGCCCCGCGGTTCACCGGATCGCGGGGCTTGTTTACTTCAGGATCGGCGGCTTGTCCGGATCACTCCCCGGTGTGACACGCTCTACAACCCGTTCTTCTGGCTGAGGCAGGTCGAATTTCAGGCCAACCCGAGCCAATGCGGTGGCCGCCGGGTCATGCGCCCCGAAGAATCCAACATCCATTGCTCCCGCTTCGATCCCAGAAAAGGTCAGCGCCTCGGATGCGGCTTTGGCCAGAGCGGGTTCAGCCCCGTCAACCGCACCCACAAAGCCCAGAAGGTGGCCCGATCCACCCTCTTCCGTCTTGGTCCCGACCAGAAATGCAGCTTCGGCCAAGCCGACTGCCGTAGCAAGTTTCGCATCCAAAGCCTGCAACAAGTTGTCCGGCAACCCGACCGGCGGCAGGAACTCGGCCAGACGTTGATGCACCTCTTCAGGGGCATGTTCCAACGTTGTGGCGAGCCAGCCCAGAGCCTCAGTTGGGATCAGCATTGACGATGGCGCGACCTCAAGGTTCAATCCCAGACCGATCTCCTGATCGGCCAGCATCGAGGACAACACCCGCCCCGACAAAGCTAAATAAGGTACGGGCCGTTCCGCAAAACGGGCAAGCCGGTCTTCTCGATCAAAGACCAGTACAAAACGGCCATCCGCCACATCGAACAGCTCGGGCGTGACGTTTTCGCCTTGCGCCTCTTCAGCCAACAGCAGGAATAGCTCGCTATCCGCGAGTCGTTCAAAGAACCGTAGGCGTGCTGCGTCATCCTGCGGGTTGGCTTCCATGGCGGCATGAGCGGCATCGAGGGCCGTTGTGTCAGTCATTCAGAACCTCTTGTACCCGCGCACGCAGAACCGGCAGAAGTTCGGCTTCGAACCACGGATTTTTCTTCAACCATGCCGTATTTCGCCAGGACGGATGAGGCAAGGGGAAGACACGCGGCGCATGGTCTCGCCAATTAGAAACGGTGTCAGTGACGGCGGTGCGCGATCCCAAGTGGTACCTATGCGCATGCCCCCCGATCAGAACCGTCAACGGCACCTCTCCCAGTTCCTCCATCACCCTGCCATGCCATGTCCGCCCGCAAACGGTGGGCGGTGGCAAGTCGGCCTTACGTTCGTTGTACCCCGGAAAACAAAACGCCATCGGGACAATCGCCACATGGGCGCGGTCATAGAACACCGTCTCATCAATCCCGAGCCAGTCGCGCAACCGGTCCCCCGAGGGGTCAGTGAAAGGACGGCCCGAGGCATGAACCCGCGCCCCCGGTGCCTGCCCCGCAACCAACAGTCGCGCACCGGACCTGAACCATACCACAGGACGCGGTTCATGAGCGGTATACGTACCCTTAAACTTGTCTGCGCAAATCCGGCAGGACTCTATCTCTGTTTGTAGCGAATTCATCAGATCGCAAGATTTCCTGCATCAAACTGGTTGACGAACAAGGTGAAAGATAGTCAACGCGCGCACAGGGTCCAACCGTTGCAAAAGTCACAATCTCAAAAGTGAGCTTGAGCGCACATTGATCATTTGTTTCACAATTCGACATAATGTAGCCAACATGGACCCATAAATTAACCGCTCACCAACCCGAGCGATACACCAAACAAACGCCAGAGCAGCAGGCCGTGAATGCTTGAGTTTGAGAATGTCAGTAAGTCCTTTTGGACCGGAACACGCCGCAAGGTGATCCTGGATCGGGTTTCGTTCCGGATTGAACTGGGCCGATCCATTGGCATTCTCGCCCCAAACGGCACGGGCAAAACCACGCTGATTAACATGATGGCTGGGCTGGAAAAACCGGACGAGGGCGTAATCCGAAAAGACTGCCGAATCTCATTCCCGATGGGGTTTTCCGGCGGTGTGGCAAATAAACTGTCAGCTTTGGAAAACGCACGCTACATCGCCAAGATCTACGGGATGGATCCCGACTATGTCGAAGCCTACTGCAGTTGGCTGTGCGGTCTGGGCGAGTACTTCAATCAACCGCTTGGGACATATTCATCCGGTATGCGGGCACGGTTCACATTTGCCCTGATGCTGGCGCTGGACTTCGACATGTACCTGATTGATGAGGGCATGCCCGCGACAACCGATGTTGAGTTCAACAGAAAAGCTGGTGACATTTTAAGGGAGCGCTTGCGCACAACCACACTGGTAATCGTGTCTCACAAACCCGACGTCCTAGAAAAATTTGCACAGCAGGCCGCCGTTTTGGTGGACGGTCAACTGTATATGTTCGACACCTTGGAAGAGGCAAAGCAGCTATATGACTACCAAACCCAAGGCTAAGAAATACCGCTGGCGTGGCAAACGTCAGGAAACGAGTTCGCCAGATGCCCGAACCGATGCAATGTCGCGCATCAGAAAAGCGATGCAAACGTCCGATGCGGCGAACGATGCGCAGCCCTCGACCGACATCGACGCGATCAAGCGAGAGGGGCTGACAGGGCGGCAACTGCGCATCGCGCGTCGTCTGGCGCAAAAAAACGGTCTTACGGCAACCTCAGATTACGACGCGGTACGCCTGCTGCGTCAAAGCGGAGTAGACCCGTTTGAACGGGCCAATCTGCTGGATCTGGCGGCCGAGAAAAAGGACGCGACGGATCAGGCAAAAGACAAGATCACGATCCAGCTACCGCAAACGATCAAGCAATCCCCAAAGAACCTGCCAGGCCCCGAGTTGAGTCCAGCAGAGCGCCGCAATCTTGAAATCGGCGATATTCAAAAAGAGATCGCCCGCCGTCGCAAGCGCAAGCTGTTGGCTCTGTTTGCGCGTCTGGCGGCATTTGTCCTGCTGCCAACCCTGATCGTAGGCGTGTATTTCTACCGATACGCCACCCCGATGTACGCGAGCGACTCTGCCTTTTCGATTCTGCAGGCAGACGGTGCAGGAGCTTCGTTTGGTGGATTTCTAGCAGGCACGCAATACGCCACTGCGCAGGACTCGGTTGCTACTCAGGAATTCATGGAGTCAAAGGACGCTCTGTTGCGGCTGGAGCGGGACACGAATTTCTCGGAAATCTTCAAGCAGGACTGGATCGACCCTATCCAGCGCCTGCCGCAAGATGCAACGCTGGAAGACACTTACAAGCTGTTCAGGCGCATGGTCACCATCGGCTACGATCCAAGCGACGGCATCATCCGAATGGAAGTTGCGGCACCAGCGCCTGAGATTTCGGTTGAACTCTCCAGTCTGCTTTTGTCCTACGCGGAAGAAACGATAAACGGTCTGACCGAATTGAAGCGAGATGATCAGATGCGCGAAGCCGTTGCTGGTTTCGAATTGGCGCAAGAAGAACGCCGGAAAGCGCAAGAGCAGTTGATCGAACTTCAATTGCAAGGGGCGGTACTGGACCCGGAAAACGTTCTCGCCGGCCTGCGGACGCGTATCAATGCGATCGAAATCGAGTTGCAAGAGAAAGAACTGCAACTGGCGGCCCTGCTGGACAACCTGCGCCCAAACCAGGCCAAGGTCGACGGAGTTCGTGCGGATATCCAAAGGCTCGAAGTTGTGCTGGCGGGACTGAACGCGGAAATGCTGGACGCTTCGGCGGGTGAAAACTCGCTGGCGCAGCTAAGCGTACGCATTCAGATGGCTCAGGCCGACCTCGCCGCCCGGGATATGATGCTGCAGACCGCCTTGCAGCAAATGGAAACCACGCGGACCGAGGCCAATCGCAAAGTGCGATATCTGACGGTGTCTGTGAGGCCGGTCGCAAGCGAGGAACCCACTTATCCGCGCAAGTTCGAAAATACGATTTTGGCTTTCCTGTTGTTTGCTGGTATTTACCTGATGATCTCGCTTACCGCGTCGGTCCTTCGTGAACAGGTATCCTCGTAAGACACATGAAACATGTAAAAATCTCCGATCTCACGGTCGGCAATGATCTGCCCCTGACGATCATTGCAGGCCCCTGCCAGCTTGAAACCGCCGATCACGCCCAGATGATCGCGGGAAAAATGAAAGAGGCCTGCGACGCCGCCGGCGCTCAGTATGTGTTCAAAGCCTCATATGACAAGGCGAACCGAACGTCACTGTCCGGCAAGCGGGGCATGGGGATTGATGCCGGGCTGAAAGTGTTGGACGACATCCGTAAGACAATGGGCATTCCAGTGCTGACCGATGTTCATACTGAGGCGCAGTGCGCTGTGGCTGCCGACGCGGTGGATGTACTACAAATTCCGGCCTTCCTGTGCCGCCAGACCGATATGCTGTTGGCGGCTGGCAATACCGGAAAAGCTGTGAATGTTAAAAAGGGACAGTTTCTGGCCCCATGGGAAATGGGCAATATCGTCGATAAGATTGAAAGCACAGGAAACCAGAACATCCTTCTGACCGAGCGTGGAACTTCCTTCGGTTACAACACGCTGGTGGCGGACATGCGCGGCCTGCCGCAAATGGCAAAAACGGGCTATCCGGTTGTTATGGACGCGACGCACTCGGTTCAGCAGCCCGGTGGCAAAGGTGGTTCCTCTGGTGGTCAGCGCGAGTTCGCCCCTGTCATGGCCCGTGCCGCAGTCTCTTTGGGCGTCGGGGCGGTATTTATCGAAACGCATCAGGACCCCGATTCGGCGCCCTCTGACGGGCCAAATATGATCCCTCTCGATCAAATGCCTCAACTCATTGACACATTGATGCGCTTTGATGCTTTGGCCAAAGCCAATCCAATTCAGATCTAGACAAGAGCGACAGTATGACCAAACCCATCCCCGAGGTGACTCCAAACACCTGGAGCTTTTTGCGCGATCCAATGATCAAGCCCACGGGCTTTCGCGAATATGACGCCCGCTGGAAATACCCGGAAGAGATCAACCTTCCTGGCATGACAGCACTTGGGTTGGGTTTGGGCACGCAGATGCGCAAACGCGGGATCGAGCCGGTGATTGCGGTCGGCAACGACTATCGCGACTATTCTCTGGCAATCAAAAATGCCTTGATCCTGGGCCTGATGCAGGCGGGCATTCAGGTCAAGGATATTGGCCCGGCGCTCAGCCCGATGGCTTATTTCGCACAGTTTCACCTGAACGTACCTGCGGTCGCGATGGTCACCGCCAGTCACAATCCGAACGGCTGGACTGGTGTAAAGATGGGCTTTGACCGTCCACTGACCCACGGCCCGGATGAAATGTCGGAACTGCGCGACATCGTTCTAAACGGCGAAGGCGTCTCCCACGAAGGTGGCTCGTACGAATTCATTGAGGGCGTGAAAGAGGCCTATATCGACGATCTGGTCGGCGACTTCAAAATGTCCCGCCCGCTTAAAGTTGTCTGTGCGACAGGCAACGGAACAGCCTCGGCCTTTGCGCCCGAGATTTTCGAACGCATGGGGGTCGAAGTGGTGCCCAGCCACAATCGACTTGATTACACATTCCCCAACTACAACCCCAACCCAGAGGCCATGGAGATGCTCCACGACATGGCCAACACCGTGAAGTCCAGCGGTGCCGATCTGGCGCTGGGGTTTGACGGTGACGGTGACCGGTGCGGTGTTGTGGATGATGAGGGCGAGGAGATTTTCGCCGACAAAGTCGGTGTGATCATGGCCCGCGACCTAGCCAAGCTGTATCCAAACTCGACCTTTGTCGCTGATGTGAAATCGACCGGACTGTTTGCCAGTGATCCCGAGTTGCAGGCGCGCGGCGTCACAGCCGACTACTGGAAAACAGGTCACAGCCACATGAAGCGCCGGGTGAAAGAGATCAACGCTCTGGCCGGATTCGAAAAGTCGGGTCACTACTTCCTGGCCGAACCAATCGGCCGCGGCTATGACTGCGGTATGCGGGTGGCCGTGGAAATCTGCAAACTGATGGATCGCAACCCGGACAAAAGCATGTCCGACCTGCGCAAGGCGCTACCGAAAACATGGTCAACGCCGACCATGTCACCTTACGCCGCCGACACTGAGAAATACGACATCCTCAAGCGGCTGGTGGACAAGCTGGTCGCCAAAGCCGATGCCAGCGAAACCTTCGCAGGCCGCGCGATCAAAGAGGTTGTCACGGTCAACGGCGCCCGGGTCATTCTGGATAATGGCAGCTGGGGTCTGGTGCGCGCCTCGTCGAACACACCGAATCTGGTTGTGGTCTGTGAAAGCAGCGAAAGCGAGGACGAGATGCGTGCTATCTTCGCAGACATTGACGCCGTTATCCGGACTGAACCTGGAGTAGGTGACTACGATCAGACCATCTGACCCGGATTTGGGGCGCCATTGGCGCCCCGTCTTTTAATCCCTTCCAAGCAATTTGAGCAGACCTTTTTTTGCCTCTTCTTCCAGCTTGTTTTTCAGCGCATCCTCCACATCTTCTGTGTCGGTCACCACGGTGTCGAGCTCATCCCCGACCTTATCCAGAACCTTCTGCTTGGCGTCACTCTCCAGGTCCTTAAGCTGGCCTTCGGCGGCGGCCTCAATCACTTTGGTTAGATCTGGTTTGATCGACGGGTTACTCCACGGCCCGACAATCCGCACCGGCACGGACAGGCCTTGCCCGGAATTTGCGCGCAGCGCGGTGGGCGTGAACAGATAGTCGATGGTACGTGCCCCAAGATTGACTTGCCCTGTCCCATCGGCCCGGAAATTTTCCAGTGACATCAGCAAATCTCGATTGGTCAGGACGCCTTGATCAATGGTGAAACTGGCCGTCAGGCTGTTGAACACCGTTGTTCCACCTGTGCCTTTGCCCCGCCCCATCAGGCGGTCCAGATCAAAGCCCGAGATCACGCCCTGTCCTACGTTCAAACTGCCCTTGCCGCTGAGCGAGCGCATGATCTCGTCTTCGGTCTGACCGACGCCCAGAAATTCGAACTCTCCTGACCCTGCGCCCGACAATCGGTCGATTCCGGCAAGCGTAGAAAGAGCATCCTGGATGTCCACATCTTGCGCGCTCAGCTTGCCGCCTACAGACAGGCCATTTCGCTTGTTTGCAACCACCTGCCCGTTCACTTGCCCCGAGAACAGAGTGGCCGGGTTCATCCGTAGTACAGCCCGGGATCTATCCAGGCTCAGCGTCAGGTCGCTGGGGCCCAGCTTCACTTCGGGCACCGCTATCGAAGAGGCCGTCAGACGAATTTCCCCGTTGGCGAGCGATAAGGCTGACGCGTCAATTGGGGTCTTTGACCAACCGTCGGCCGGAGACGAACCCGCGCCAGAGCCGCCCCCCGTTGTTTCAAGCCCCTCGTTGTATCGGGACAAATCAATATCCCCGCCCTTCAGCCGCGCCGTGATTTTCGGCGTGGCCGCGATCTCGATATCCGCCTCTCCCGCAAAATGGTTGTGATCCAGTTGCGCCACCATGTTACGGAGAGAGATACGCCCCTCCTGCGTATAGGTCATCTGCGCCGACACATCGGCCACGCGCCCCAGCCCCAGTGGCACCCCGACCCCGGCCTGACCAAAAGCGGCCAGCATCTTTTGTGTATTTTGCGTTTTGACTTCCAGACTGCCGTCCATTTCACCCGCAAGATTTACACGACCGTCGAAACCAACCTCACCTCCCGGCGCGGTCAGAGCCAGTTGCAGCGGTGTTGCAACCCCTGAGGCATATGCGGGCAGGTCAGGAATTTTGAGGTCGACGTTCACCTTGCCGCCCGGCACCCCCATCTGCGCCTGCATAATCATGGGAGAGGTCGGACCCGGCCAACTGGCCGACAAATCGACATTCGAGAAACCGAACTTCGTGGCGCCATTTTCGATATAGATCAACCGCGCGTTTGTCAGTTCCAAATGGTCCAGAGTCACCTCGCCCTGCGGAGATCCGGATGGTGCAGCGGTGTCCTCTGAGGTGGTCGTCTGCGTCGCCGCAGAGCTCAGCTCCCAATTCCCACGCCCCTCGGACAGTTCAAGCCGCAGCACCGGGTTGTCCGCAATGATCCGCCTAATCCGCAAGTCTCCGTTCAGCAAGGCCGAAGCATCCACCCCAATGGCGAGGCTTTCCGCGCTGAGCATCGGCTCAGACTCGGCCCAGGGCGCGTTTTCGAAGGTGACCGGACCGGTCTCCATTCCCAAAACCGGCCAGAAGGACAGGTGCACATCACCCGACAACGTCAGTTCGCGCCCTGTCTCACTTTTGACCTGCTCGGCCAGGATCGCTGCCAGCTTGTCCCCCGGCATCAGCAACAACGCGCCGATGACCAACCCGAATGCGGCCACGAAAAGAAAGAGTATGCGCAACAGCCACTTCATTTTTCTGCTCTCCGCTTTTTTGGGCATGCGTTAAAAAGATCATTCAAAGCCTAGCGCACATTTGCAAGGGGAAGCTTTCCCCACTATATGCCGCGCCATGACCACGAACCCGCCAAACCTCCGCCCCGACCTGGCGCCTGCCGCCAAGATCACCGACACGCCTCGCCCGAACCAGCCGACCATCGGTATGGTGTCGCTGGGCTGCCCTAAGGCGTTGGTTGACAGTGAGCGGATTCTGACCCGCTTGCGGGCCGAAGGATACGGCATCTCGCCGGACTATTCCGGGGCTGATGCCGTCATCGTGAACACTTGCGGGTTCCTCGACAGCGCCAAGGCCGAGTCTCTGGACGCGATTGGCGAGGCACTGGTGGAAAACGGCAAGGTCATCGTGACCGGATGTTTGGGGGCCGAACCAGACTATATTCGCGAGCACCATCCCCGCATCATGGCCGTAACCGGTCCGCACCAGTACGAACAGGTGTTGGATGCGGTGCATACGGCCGTCCCACCTGATCCCGACCCGTTCGTGGATCTGCTGCCTGCCGCCAATGTGCAGCTGACCCCACGCCATTACAGCTACCTAAAGATCTCCGAGGGCTGTAACCACAAGTGTAAATTCTGCATCATCCCCGACATGCGCGGCAAACTAGCCAGCCGTCCGGCCCATGCGGTCCTGCGTGAGGCGGAAAAGCTGGTCGACAATGGCGTGCACGAGTTGCTGGTGATCTCGCAAGACACTTCGGCCTACGGACTGGACCGAAAATACGACGTGAACCCGTGGAAAGACCGCGAGGTGCGCAGCCACATCACCGATCTGGCGCGTGAATTAGGGCAGTTCGATGCCTGGATACGCCTGCACTACGTCTATCCCTATCCGCATGTGCGCGAGTTGATTCCGCTGATGGCGGATGCAGGCTGCAACGTGTTGCCCTACCTGGATATCCCGTTCCAGCACGCTCACCCTGATGTTCTGAAACGTATGGCGCGCCCCGCCGCTGCCGCCAAAACTCTGGACGAGATTGCCGCGTGGCGTGCGACCTGCCCGGACATCACTCTGCGATCAACCTTCATCGTGGGGTACCCAGGCGAGACCGAGGCCGAATTCCAAACCCTGCTGGACTGGATGGACGAAGCCCAATTGGATCGTGTTGGCTGCTTCCAATACGAAAACGTGGACGGTGCGCGCTCGAACGACCTGCCCGATCATGTCCCCGCCGAGGTTAAGCAAGAGCGCTGGGAACGGTTCATGGAAAAGGCACAGGGGATTTCCGAAGCCAAACTGGCGGCCAAGGTTGGTCAGACCCTCGACGTAATCGTGGACGAAGTCGACGACGAGGCCGCCACCTGCCGCACCAAATCGGACGCGCCCGAGATCGACGGGAACCTGTTCATCGACGAAGGGTTCGAGGCTTTGAAACCCGGTGACATCGTCTCGGTCGAAGTCGACGAGGCCGGAGAATACGACCTCTGGGGCAAACTGATCTGACCCAATCACCCCGGATCGGCGAAGCGTGAAGCGAGTTTATTGGCAATCTGCGCCCACCTCGTGGATTATGGCAGGACATCCAGCCTCGTATGAAGGAGGGTTTAATGTCTTGCCTACGCCTCTTTTCACTAAAATGCGCCACGCTATTGCTTGCTGCTCAGCTTTACGCGGTGCCTGCTTCGGCCAACAACATCAGTGCAGGCGGCTTCATTATTATCGGCTCATCGCCGCTGAGCTTGCACCACCGCAGCAAACACAAAGTACACCGGTATTACGGGGCGCCCGAAGTGTATCGTCACAAGACTAAACCCAAGGTTTATCACGACAGGCGCAAACCAAAGACTTACGGCCACGCCAAGCACCGGCAGCACTATGTAAAACCAGTCAAACGGTACAACCGCTCTGTCCGCAAGGTTCCCAGAACACGTTCGTCGCCGTACTATATTCCGCAGAACTATGGCATTCAGCGCCGGACGTTCGGCTATGGAGTTTCTCGAAGCAGGTATTGAGGCTGTGGAGCTGTTTCAGAGCAGGCTCGAAAGCCCGACAATCCAAACCACACCGGCTGCGATTGCGGTCAATGCAACCGCCGCGCTTGCCGCATCCTTGGCTTGGCCGGCCAGTTCACTGTGGTCTGTCGATGTGTGATCGACGGCCCGCTCGATCGCTGTATTAAACAGCTCAGCCACCAGTACCAAAAGTCCCAGCACCAATATTAACACACGCAACCCATCCCCCAACGGTAGCCAAAGCGCCAGGATCGCCGAAACAAGATTGGCCCAAACCCATACGCGAAACGAGTATTCGTCTCGCCATGTTGCGGCCAGCCCTTGCCAACTCCAGCGCGTACGATCCTTGAGACGGGTAAAGAAGTATTTCATCTGCTCTCTGCTTTTTTCGGTAAACGAAACTGAAGCCTTATCTGTCTGTGTAAGCAAGAAAAAACCGCCCCAAGGGCGGCCATGTTTGGATAAATGTGCGGGCGGCTTCAAATAGAGCCGCCCGCGGAATTCTTATTGAGCGACCGGGTTACAGACGGTCTGACCAGCTTCGGTTGTGGCTAGTTCTGTACCTGCTGGGCAACTCGGTGTGCCGAATTTGTCGTACTCAGGAGTAATGTAAACCGGCGCCGGTTCCTCCTGCTGCGAGCAAGCAGCTAGAATAAGAGCAAATGCACCAACGGCAGCAAATTTGAGTTTCATGTCCGTCTTTCCTCTATTAAATTTCTGATATTGCCCAAGAATTCGGGGCCGCGGTCAGAATAGGACTTCGATTGTATTATTGCAACAAATTGAATCACGTGAATGTGATTCAAGGCGAAACCACGCTGGTAACCTCTTTTCAAACAGCGGTTTTTTGAGCAAAAGCTACCGTTTTTTATGCATTGTCCTACACTGTTAGTGCGACATCAGCCAAAGACGGAGGAGCCACATGTCAGACAGCCCCACTATTGCGCAAAAAGAACCCTACCCGGTCGAGGTGACCGAAGGGAAAAGCTATTTCTGGTGCGCATGCGGCCGGTCCAAACGTCAACCGTTTTGTGACGGCTCTCACAAAGACACAGGGTTTGAACCGATCAAATACACCGCCGAAAGCAGCAAGAAGGTCTTTTTCTGTGGCTGCAAGCACAGCGCTAAGGCGCCGCTCTGTGACGGGTCTCACTCAAAACTGTAATCAGGCTTTCAACGTGTTCAGCAGATCCGCATTGGCGCAGAATTCCGGCGCCGCATGGGCCTCGGTTTGTTGTTCGGCCAACCAGAGCGCGCACTGGCCGCTGCATTGCGCCGTCCGGCAGCGTGTCACCAATTCAGCATAACGATCCGGTGTCAGCCGTCCCTCGGCCATGGCTTCGGACAGCGAAACATTCATGCAGCGCGCTACGGATCGGGTAAGCCAAAAGTGTTTTTCGACATCGCCCAAGATATCCTTTGCCATCAGCTTACCCGCCTTTGCATCGCTTTCAGTTCCGCGAAACGTTGCTGATTTCTACAGGTCTGCGGGGCACCGTTCGCATCCTCATGCTGATCCAGCCAATTTGGGCACCGGTTGGCCCAGCCGCAGCCCCGGCAGTATTGGATCATCTCGGCCCAGTCCTGTTGCGTTAGGTGGCCTTGCCGATGCGCCGCAACCATGTCTGTTCCGGTCACCCGCCCCATACGCAGAACGAGGCGCAGATGGGTCATGATCTCTCCGAGATGTGGCATGGGATATTCCGTTTCTTAAGGGATAAGCTTGCCGAGCAACTCCTGATTGCGGCAGTATTCAGGTGCTCGGTCCACTTGGGCGGATTGAACCAGAAAATTCTGGCAGTGCTTAGGATTCGGACAATCGGTGCACTTCAAAACCGCGTCGGTCAGTTCATCTAACAAAACATCGCCGTCAATCGCCGATTGTTGCAGGTCTACACCCAGTTTGGTTGCCATCCGATCGACCAGACCGGCGTGGTGTTTCAGCGTCTCTCGGCTCGTCATCGAAAGATCCTCTCCCTGTCGCACGTTGAAACAGGATAGACGAACCCGGCGATTGGGCCTTTGACTCAGGTCAAGGCCCGGCGCCGATATGATCCAGATAGGCCCGAGTGGCATCCTGAACCCGGCGAAATCGGTCGCCGCCCAGTTTCTTGCCGCCGTACCAGCGGGTGACGACCACCACATGGTTTTGCAATTCAGCACGTTCCAGCATGCGCAGGATCACTATGCCCGCGCCGCTTTCGCCATCATCAGCCTTGAGCGCACCCGTCGGCAACACGGCCGCCCAGGTGTTGTGTGTCGCCTTGGCGTAAGCTTTGTCTGATTTGAGGTCCTGCAGCACCGCGTCAACCTCGGCCCGGGTACTGACGGTCGCGCCCGACACCGCGTATTTCGAGCCGCGATCCGTCAGGATCACGCCCAGTCGTGTCAGAGAAGTCATTGTGTCAGACCCAGTTGCCTTGCTGTTTCCTGCACGATCTGAACCCGCGCGGCATTGGGTGGATGAGTCCCCAGAAACTGATCCCCCGGATCGGGCAGACGGTCGAAATATTTGGCCCCAATCAGAGGGTTATATCCCGCGTTATGCGTGATGA
The DNA here is from genome assembly GCA_013032095.1 of Ruegeria atlantica. Lineage (GTDB taxonomy): Bacteria > Pseudomonadota > Alphaproteobacteria > Rhodobacterales > Rhodobacteraceae > Ruegeria > Ruegeria atlantica_E. Next base: position 200,432 of record WQBJ01000005.1, read on the forward strand.
TCGTCCCAAGCTGATCGGCTTCCAATTCGAACTGCTTGACGTTGACCTGCATACTTACCTCAGCGCCCAGTTTCTGTGACCGTTCCAGTTCAGCCCCGTCTTCCCCATGCAGTTTGCCCAGATCGTTGAATATCGCAGCACCTTCCTGCGCGCTCTTCGTCTGTCTGCCGATATGACCCAACACGTGATGTGCCGCCTCATGTCCCATCACGAAGGCCAGTTCATCGGCGTTCTGCGCGGATTGGATCATTGAACGGGTGAAGATGATCACCGGTTGATCCTTGTCATCTAACGTCTGAAAGGCGTTGGCTGGCGCACGAGGATTGAGGTCGACCAGAATCGTGAAGTCACAATTCCTGACCACGGCTTGACGCAAGCATTCGGCGCGGGCCTCTTTGCCGACAGCGCGGCTGATTTCCTGAAATGCAGCAGCCTCTACCTGAAACTCTTCTGAATCCTGTGACCATTCCGCTGCTGGTTGCACACGCAGGACACCAGCGCTGCAGGCCGCCAGCATCACAGGAAAAAGCAAAAAGGTTAGGCGGCGCATTTACTTTCCTTTGAAACGGTAAACCCGTCTGTAAAACCATATCGCGGTCTCAATAGAACTGCCACAGCCGGATTGCACCGGAACGGGTTGCATTGCTGTCGCCTGCCCTGCACTCTGGCTACATGTTTTCGATTGAGCATGAATTCGACTCGACTGTCATTACTCTGGTGGATGAAGGTGAGAAGCCTTTACAAGAGGATGTCGTCATCAACAGCTTCGCCGAATGTGTGACGCTTGAGCAATTGGACCCACGCACAGACCAGATTCAAAGGATAACCCTGTCTCCTGAACAGGTCCGCGATCTAGCTGCTGCACTGGACCTGCCGGAAGGTGTGTATCAGATTCACGAGAAGCCAGATCAAGACGCATAGACGAACAGCTTGTCCCGAACGGTTTGCCCCTGTTTCAGGGTAAGCGCCGACGGGGCCACACCTATAGCCGTGGCTAGAATCTGGCGCACAGCCTCATTCGCCTTACCGTTTTCAGGCGGCGCGGTAACCGAAATGCGAATGCCACCTCTGTCGACCTGAATGCTATCCTTCGCAGCTTTCGGCGTCACCCTGACAGGAATCGCCCTGCCAGGCGTGGCCAGATTGCTCAGATCAGGTACATCGCGCAGTTTGGGTTTGGCCATCTGATACCTCCTGCCCGCATACACTCTTGCACGGGCGAGCCGGGAATGAAATTGATCCCCCAAGTCCAACTGTTTGCACTTGAAACGCGCCAGATGTTCAACCAGATACTGACTGTTTATGTGAAGGAAGTTAACATATGTCCTTGAAGAACCCGGCTGCCTTGGAATTTCTGCAATCGCGCCGATCACGTCCGGCAAAGACTCTGGTTGCTCCGGCGCCGACTCGAGAGGAATTGCTCCCCCTTTTGACAGCCGCCGCCCGCAGCCCCGATCACGGCAAGCTGGAGCCGTGGCGGTTTATCGTTCTGGAAAAAGGCGCAATGCCGCGCTTGTCCGCCCTGACGCAGGACCGCGGCGTCGCCTTGGGCAAGACGCCCGAAGAAATCACCAAGGCCAGCAACCAGTTTGACATGGGCCAGCTGGCCGTAGCGGTGATAGAGGTTCAGAAACCGTCCGAGAAAGTCCCCGCAATCGAGCAGACCTATTCCGCCGGTGCTGTCTGTCTATCTCTGCTGAACGCTGCTCTTGCGGCGGGTTGGGGCGCGAACTGGCTGTCGGGCTGGCAGGTGCATGATCCCGAGTTCTGCCGTCAAGCCTTTGATCTTCAAGATAATGAACGCGTCGCTGGATTGATCCATATCGCGACCGAAAGCAAAGCCCCGCCAGAACGCCCCCGCCCAGATGTGGCGGCCATAACCGAGTGGGTTTCGGAATGATGATCTTCAACGCGTTCTTCGCAGCGCTTGGCCAGGTCGGAGACCCCAAATTCCGCGCCGTCCTGCTGCGCGGCGTCGGTCTGACAATCATCTTGCTGATCGCGGCCTGCGCGGCGGCCATCTGGCTGATCAACCGGGCGTCCGGGGATGAGATTTCCTTGCCGTGGATCGGTGCCGTGCCGTGGCTGAACGACGTATTGAACTACTCAGGTATCTTTGTGGTGCTGATCCTACCAGTATTCCTGATGGTGCCGGTAGCGTCGGCAATCACTTCAATGTTTCTGGAAGAGGTCGCTCAAGCGGTCGAAGACAAACACTACCCAACCCTACCCGCTGTACCCGGCATCCCGTTCAGCGAAGGATTGCGTGATGCGCTGGGTTTCATGGGGGTGCTGATCGTGGCCAACCTTCTGGCACTGATCCTGTATGCGATCTTTACGCCACTAGCCCCCTTTATTTTTTGGGCGATGAACGGGTTTTTGCTGGGCAGGGAATACTTCACGCTGGCCGCGATGCGTCGCGTTGGCCGAGAGGGCGCGCGCAAGTTGCGCGCCAAGCATTCCGCGACGATCTGGCTGGCGGGCACCTTAATGGCCATCCCGCTGGCGGTGCCTTTGGTGAATCTGGTGATCCCGATCCTCGGTGCCGCCACGTTCACCCATATTTACCATAAGCTGTCAGGGCCTACGCCCTGACGCTTACTCGCGCGGTTCCAGTTGGTTCAGCCAGTCGAAATCGCGCACCGAGATCACACCCGAGATGATGATCCCTGCAATAATCGCCCAGAGCACCACCGAAATCCCGGTGGTGATCCATATCTTTTTCTTCATATGATGCACTTCCGGCGCGCCCGCATGGGTGCCGGGAACAATGTCGCCCAGATCACCCTGCGTCTTGATGCGGATCGGCAGCACGATCAACAACGTCATGAACCAGATGACGGCAAACAGAACCAGTGCAGCAGTAATCGTCATGACAGCCTCGTAAGGGTTAGACCTGTTCTAGCTCGACCAGGCAGCCGTTAAAGTCTTTGGGGTGCAGAAACAGCACCGGCTTGCCATGTGCACCGATCTTGGGCTCTCCCGACCCCAGAACGCGGGCACCGGTTTCTTTCAGGTGGTCGCGGGCGGCGATGATGTCCTCGACCTCATAGCAGACATGGTGAATGCCACCGGCTGGGTTCTTCTCCAAAAAACCGTTGATCGGGCTGTCGTCACCCAGCGGGTAAAGCAGTTCGATTTTGGTGTTGGGCAATTCGATGAACACTACGGTCACGCCGTGATCGGGTTCGTCCTGAGGTGCGCCGACCTTGGCTCCCAGTGCGCTGCGGTACTGTTCGGACGCGGCCTCTAGATCAGGCACAGCAATGGCGACGTGGTTCAGGCGACCAATCATGGAACTCTCCTTACGTTCTGCGTTGCAGCGGTTATGGGGGGTGTTCGGTCAAAGAACAAGTGCGCCAAATTGCCGTTAACGTCGTGTTAGCCAGAACTTCCTAGCGTGAGGCATCTGCTGACTAGGAGTTCTGCCATGGACGATTCGAGCCCCTTCGCCTCTCCCGCGCAGCCGACGGCTACGCGGCCTCTGCTGGGTCAAACCATTCTGGTTGTTGAAGACAGCCGTTATGCCTGCGACGCAATCCGGCTGATGTGCCTGCACAGCGGCGCGCGCATACGGCGCGCCGATTGCCTGACGTCGGCCCGGCGTCACCTGCAGATTTATCGTCCCTCCGTCATTTTGGTGGATATCGGCCTGCCGGACGGATCGGGCGCGGAATTGATTGCAGAACTGAGCGAGGCTACACCCCGTATCGGCGCCATTCTGGGCATGTCCGGCGATTATCACGGGCAGGATGCGGCATTGCAGGCGGGGGCCGACGGGTTTCTGGCCAAACCGCTGAAATCCCTGTCCCACTTTCAACAGTTCATACTGGAAAGCCTGCCCGAGGATCGTCGTCCCAACAGCCTGCACGCCATTCGGGATGAGATTATTCGCCCCGATCCGATGGCCTATCAGGATGACATGGCCCATATCGCCGATGTATTGGCCGGGCCGAACGATCACCGAACGCTGGACTATGCGGCCCAGTTCCTGCGTGGTGTTGCTCGGGATGCCGAGGATACGGTTTTGGCCGAAGCGGCACAGCAACTGGCTGTGTCGCGCGCAGGCGGCACTCCGGTCACGGCACTGGCCGCACAGGTCGCGGGGATCGTGCAAGCACGGCTGGAGCAGCGCGAGGCGATCTGAGATGGCGACAGCGTATTTTCTGACGGCTGCAATCGTGAGCGTGTGGGCTTACTCCCAAGCCCGTGCCACAGCCCGAAACATTCGGATCGCGCGTGGAACCCTACCCTGTCCGCTAGCGCTCAGGCGAAATACCGCCGGCGGTGTGGGCAGTCCGCCCCCAAAGAAAAAACCCGTCGCATAGTCTGCGACGGGCGTTTGTTTACTCCTGCGGGATGACCCGTAGACCCAACTCCATTAGCTGATCCGAAGTCGGATCGGACGGTGCGTCCATCATCAGATCCTCGGCACGCTGGTTCATCGGGAACATCATGACCTCGCGGATGTTGGCCTCATCGGCCAGCAGCATCACGATCCGGTCGATGCCTGCAGCACAACCACCGTGCGGCGGCGCGCCGTAGTGGAAGGCATTGAAGAGCGCGCCAAAGCGGCTCTTGACCTCATCCTCACCATATCCGGCCAGTTCGAACGCTTTCAGCATGATCTCGGGCTTGTGGTTTCGGATCGCGCCCGAAACCAGTTCATAGCCGTTACAGGCGAGGTCATACTGGTAGCCTTTGACCGCAAGCGGATCGCCATTCAGCGCGTCCATTCCGCCTTGCGGCATCGAGAACGGGTTGTGCTCAAAGTCGATCGCGCCGGTTTCTTCGTCCTGCTCGTAGATCGGGAAGTCTACGATCCAGGCAAAGGCGAACCGGTCTTTCTCGGTCAGGTTCAGCTCCTCACCGATCACATCACGCGCCTTACCGGCGACCTTTTCAAAGGCTTTCGGTTTGCCGCCCAGGAAGAATGCGGCATCGCCGACGCCCAGTCCCAACTGCTGGCGGATCGCTTCGGTGCGCTCAGGGCCGATGTTCTTGGCCAGCGGACCTGCAGCTTCCATCCCCTCGCCCTGATCGCGCCAGAAGATGTAACCCATGCCGGGCAGGCCTTCTTTCTGGGCAAAGGCATTCATGCGGTCACAGAATTTGCGGCTACCGCCAGTAGGTGCAGGGATCGCGCGAATTTCGGTGCCTTCCTGCTCCAGCAGTTTGGCGAAGATCGCAAAACCGGAACCGCGGAAATGTTCGGACACCACCTGCATCTTGATCGGGTTGCGAAGGTCCGGCTTGTCGGTGCCGTACCACAGCGCCGAGTCCTTATAGGAAATCTGCGGCCATTCCTGATCCACCTTGCGGCCACCGCCGAATTCCTCGAACACACCGGTCAGAACAGGCTGAATCGTGTCGAACACGTCCTGCTGCTCGACAAACGACATTTCGAGGTCGAGCTGGTAGAAGTCCGTGGGCGACCGGTCGGCGCGCGGGTCTTCGTCACGGAAGCACGGCGCGATCTGGAAATACTTGTCGAAACCCGACACCATGATTAACTGCTTGAACAGCTGCGGCGCTTGCGGCAGCGCGTAGAACTTGCCTGGGTGCAGACGTGAGGGCACCAGAAAATCGCGCGCGCCTTCGGGCGACGAAGCGGTGATGATCGGCGTCTGGTACTCGCGGAAGCCCTTATCCCACATCCGGCGGCGCATTGAGGCGACAACGTCCGAGCGCAGGGTCATGTTCTGCTGCATCGCCTCGCGGCGCAGGTCCAGGTAGCGATAGCGCAGACGGGTCTCTTCTGGATATTCCTGATCGCCGAATACCATCAGGGGCAGTTCATCGGCGGCGCCCAGAACCTCAAGCTCGCGCACGTATACTTCGATCTCACCAGTGGGCAGTTTCGGGTTCACGAGCTCAGGGGCACGCGCCTTAACGCTACCGTCGATGCGAATACACCACTCAGACCGGACCTTTTCCAGCTCGGCAAAAGCTGCGCTGTCGCCGTCACACAGAACCTGTGTCACACCGAAATGGTCACGCAGGTCGATGAAGAGAACGCCACCGTGATCTCGGACACGATGCACCCAACCGGACAGGCGGACGGTTTCACCGACATTGGCGGCGGTCAGAGCGGCGCAGGTGTGGCTGCGATAGGCGTGCATGGATCATATCCCTTCGGGCGCAGAATTCGTCGCGCCGATACACCCCGTCAGGCAGCGAAAGTCAAGGCGGGTATACCGCTCAAAACGGCCTTTGCACGTTGCCAGAATAGAAATAGACGCCGAGACCGGCGGCGAAGATGATGTTACCAGCTATCGCGTGCAACAAGACCGCGTAAAAAAACGATCCGCGCTTGCGGTAGGCCCAGGTGAACAACAGCCCTCCGGCGAAAGTCATCACGGCGACGATCCAGCTCCAGTACATCAGGTGAGCCAAAGAAAACAGCGCCGCGTTTAGCAGATAGGCCGCCCGTCCGTTCGGCAGGATCGCGTGATAGCGACGAAAGAAAAGAGATCGGAACAGTAGTTCTTGCGGCAGGGCCGACAGCAGAGGGTAACCAAGCCAGATGACCAGCAGGAACTCAGGCCTATTGCGCAGCAGAAAAAACGCCGCCTCGGGTCGTGTGGCCATCACAAGCGCGGCGCAGAAAGTGGTCATCGCAACCGCGAACAACGCAACTTCGCGCCAGGACCAGTTGCGCCAATTGTACCGCAGCTCGGCCCAGGCGAAGCCCGGCGTGGAGTGCAGAAGTACGATTCCGACGGTCGTGAAGGCAAACAGCGAAGGGAACATCCAGTTGGGAGGGAAAAACACCGCGATCAGCACTGGCACAGCCATGAAGAACAGCCCGAATTCCAGTCGCAATCGCAGATGCGGGACTGCGCCGTCCACCCAATCGGTTTGTTTGCTCACTGTTTCGCCAACTCCGCCCGGATCAGACCACGCAACGAATTTCCCATATAGATCTTTGATGCGTTTTTTAGGTCGGTCAAGGTCAGGGTGGCTTCGGTAACTTGCTTATTATCCAGTAGTTCTTCGCGCAGGATACCCGGCAGGACGCCGCTAGTTAGAGAGGGCGTCAGGCGACGACCGTCGTGCATGTGTAGAAACAAGTTGGTGATCGTGCCTTCGCACAACTCATCGCGTTCGTTCAGAAAGAATAGCTCGTCGACCCCATTTGGCAGTCCCGCTCGGGCAGCGTCGTAAATCGCGCGCTGTGTCGTCTTGTGCTGCAGCCAGATGTCCGACGCGATTAGACGCGTCTCCGCAAGAGCCACCCGCCACACCGGAGGGTTCTCAGCCAGTACCCCGGTCGTCACGCCCTGCTGACCGTCGGTCGCCAGCGTCAACCGGCACCGCAAAGGCATCTCGTCCCCAACACTGTTCAGGCGCTCAGCAGCAAGACCAGCGTCGAAAGGAATACCGAACGCTTCCGCCGAGCGCGCCATGCGGGCTAGATGACGATCGCGACGCACAAATCCCTGATCAGGCCGGAACGCCAGCGTTTCGATTATGCGGAAGTCAGGGTCAGTTGGTGGGCAAAGCGAGCTTTCCATAGCGCTTCCTCATATTCCGATGGGGCCGTGCTGTCCCAAACCAAGCCGCCACCCACGTTCAGGGTGGCCTTGCCATCCTCGACAGTGAGCGTTCGGATTGCCACGTTGAATTCGGAACGTCCGTCGGGTGCTGCCCAGCCGATGGCGCCACAATAGATGTCTCGGGACCAGGGTTCGAGGTCAGCCAAAATCTCCATAGCGCGAATCTTGGGCGCACCGGTGATCGAACCACATGGGAACAACGCCGACAGAATATCGGACAACTCGGCCCCCAAGTGCAGTTGCGCTTGCACCAACGAGATCATCTGATGCACGGTCGCATAGGTCTCGACTTTGAACAACTCGGGCACTTTCACCGACCCGGGCAGCGCGACGCGGCTGATATCGTTGCGCAGAAGATCGACGATCATCAGGTTCTCGGCCCGGTTCTTTTCATCGGTCGACAAGAAAGCCCGGCGTCGTGCGTCCTCGGCCATATCATCGCTACGTGGCTGCGTGCCTTTCATCGGGCGGGTTTCGATCCTCCGGTCCGCATCGGTACGAAAGAACAACTCGGGCGAACGGCTAAGCAGATCGGGTAGACCGTCCTGCTCTACCAGTGCTCCGTGGCCAACTGGTTGACCTGCGGCCAGCGCGGCATAGAGCGCCGCACTGTCCCCGTCGACGCTCAGGTCAATCGGAAAGGTAAGGTTGGCCTGATAGATATCTCCTGCACCGATTGCATCATGCACCTGACGGAAGGCGCGCGTGTATCGCGCTTCATCCCAGCGGGGCTCGAAACTCTTCACACCACCAGACGCAGGGGGAAGATCGCGCTGCGTGGGTTCGTCATAGACCCCGAAACACAGCAGGGGCAGACGCCGCCCACTTGGCATAAGATCCGACAACCGAGGCTCAAGCGCGTAACCCAACTCATAACTGGCATAACCCGCCAGCCACGCACCCTCGGCGCGCACCTCATCCAGCGCCTCCATCGCTTGGGGCACCTCTTCCGCTGTGTCGGCGCGGATCACCTCCACTGGCCGGTCGAAACTTGTTCCGGGTCCGGCCGGCCCCTGATCAAAACGAATACGCAATTGCATCCTCATTTGCCGTGCTGCGCGGTATAGAGATTACGGCGACAAGGGAAAGAGGGGAAAGCGGCAATTTCATTCCCGTTTCCGATACCTCTTGAACCTTTTCGCGCGGTCCCTATAACGCAGGACAATTTGGGCGCTCGGGGGTGCCCTGACTCGCGAACAATCGAAGGAACCAGGCCATGCCCAGAAGAACCGACATCCAGTCGATCATGATCATCGGGGCGGGCCCCATTGTTATCGGTCAGGCTTGCGAGTTCGACTATTCCGGCGCTCAGGCCTGCAAGGCGCTGCGCGAAGAAGGATACCGGGTCATTCTGGTGAACTCAAACCCTGCCACGATCATGACCGATCCCGGGCTGGCGGATGCGACATATATCGAGCCGATCACCCCCGAGGTTGTCGCCAAGATCATCGAGAAGGAACGCCCCGACGCCCTGCTGCCCACCATGGGCGGACAGACTGGCCTGAACACTTCGTTGGCGTTGGAAGAGATGGGCGTACTGGACAAGTTCGGCGTTGAGATGATCGGCGCCAAGCGCGACGCCATCGAGATGGCCGAAGACCGCGCCCTGTTCCGCGAGGCGATGGACCGGCTGGGTCTGGAAAACCCCAAGGCGACCATCGTGACCGCACCCAAGCGTGAAGACGGGTCCACCGATCTGGATGCAGGCGTGCAGATGGCACTTGATGAGCTTGAGGAAATCGGTCTGCCCGCCATCATCCGCCCCGCCTTTACTCTGGGCGGCACCGGCGGCGGCGTGGCCTATAACCGCGAGGATTATATCCATTTTTGCCGATCGGGCATGGATGCCTCGCCGGTCAACCAGATCCTCGTCGATGAAAGCCTGCTGGGCTGGAAAGAATACGAGATGGAGGTGGTGCGCGACACCGCTGACAACGCGATTATCGTCTGCTCCATCGAAAACGTCGACCCGATGGGCGTGCACACGGGTGACTCGATCACTGTGGCCCCCGCGCTCACGCTGACCGACAAGGAATACCAGATCATGCGCAACGGCTCGATTGCCGTTCTGCGCGAGATCGGGGTCGAAACCGGTGGCTCGAATGTGCAATGGGCGATCAACCCCGATGACGGCCGTATGGTTGTGATCGAGATGAACCCGCGTGTGTCACGCTCATCTGCGCTGGCGTCCAAGGCGACCGGTTTCCCGATTGCCAAGATCGCTGCGAAGCTGGCTGTTGGCTACACGCTGGACGAGCTGGACAACGACATCACCAAGGTCACTCCGGCGTCGTTTGAACCGACTATCGACTATGTCGTCACCAAAATTCCGAAATTCGCATTCGAGAAATTCCCGGGATCCGAGCCCTACCTGACCACCGCCATGAAATCGGTAGGTGAGGCCATGTCTATCGGTCGCACCATCCACGAATCGATGCAAAAGGCGCTGGCCTCAATGGAATCGGGCCTGGCCGGTTTTGATGAGATCGAAATCCCCGGCCTGAACGTCGGCCCCTGGGACGAAGCCGACGACAAGGCTGCTGTGATCAAAGCGATCAGCCAGCAGACGCCCGATCGTCTGCGCACCATTGCGCAAGCGATGCGTCACGGTCTGAGTGACGATGAAATCTTCGGTGTTACAAAGTTCGACCCGTGGTTCCTGGCCCGCATCCGCGAGATCATCGAGGCCGAACGTCAGGTTCGCAAAGACGGACTGCCCGTCACCGAAGAAGGCATCCGCAAGCTCAAGATGCTGGGCTTCACCGATGCACGTCTGGGCAACCTCACCGGTCGTGACGAAGACAACGTCCGCCGCGCCCGTCGCAATCTGGGCGTCAATGCCGTGTTCAAACGCATCGACACCTGCGCCGCCGAGTTCGAGGCGCAGACGCCCTATATGTATTCAACCTACGAAGCCCCGATGATGGGCGAGGTAGAATGCGAGGCGCGCCCGTCCGACCGCAAAAAGGTCGTCATCCTCGGCGGTGGTCCCAACCGGATCGGTCAGGGCATCGAGTTCGACTATTGCTGTTGCCACGCCTGTTTCGCGCTGACCAAAGCGGGATATGAAACCATCATGGTCAACTGCAACCCCGAGACGGTTTCGACCGACTATGACACCTCGGACCGTCTGTATTTCGAACCGCTGACCTTTGAACACGTGATGGAAATCCTGACGAAGGAACAGGAAAACGGCACTCTGCATGGTGTCATCGTTCAGTTCGGCGGCCAGACACCGCTGAAACTGGCCAACGCGCTAGAGGCCGAAGGCATTCCGATCCTCGGCACCACTCCGGACGCCATCGACCTGGCCGAAGACCGCGAACGCTTCCAGGCACTGGTTAACGAACTGGGACTGAAACAGCCCAAAAACGGCATCGCTGCGACCGACGAACAGGCGCTTGAGATCGCAGAAGACATCGGCTTCCCGTTGGTCATCCGCCCCTCTTACGTTTTGGGTGGCCGCGCGATGGAGATCGTGCGCGATATGGATCAGCTGAAACGCTACATCAACGAGGCCGTGGTGGTCTCGGGCGACAGCCCCGTTCTGCTGGACAGCTATCTGGCGGGCGCGGTTGAACTGGACGTAGATGCTCTGTGTGACGGGACCGACGTGCATGTTGCAGGCATCATGCAGCATATCGAAGAGGCCGGCGTGCACTCGGGCGATTCGGCCTGTTCGCTGCCGCCCTATTCGCTGTCGAAAGAGATCATCAAGCAGATCAAGGATCAGGCGTTCAAGCTGGCCAAGGCGTTGAACGTGGTCGGCCTGATGAACGTTCAGTTCGCGATCAAGGATGACGAAATCTACCTGATCGAAGTAAACCCCCGCGCCTCGCGCACCGTGCCGTTTGTCGCCAAGGCAACCGACAGCGCGATTGCCTCGATTGCTGCGCGCGTCATGGCGGGTGAGAAACTGTCGAGCTTCCCGATGCGCCCACCGTATCAGGAAGGCAAGGACACCAAGATTGCTGACCAGATGACGCTGGCCGATCCGGACATGCCGTGGTTCTCAGTGAAGGAGGCCGTGCTGCCCTTCGCCCGCTTCCCCGGCGTCGACACCATTCTGGGTCCGGAAATGCGCTCGACCGGCGAGGTCATGGGCTGGGACCGTGACTTCCCGCGCGCCTTCCTCAAAGCGCAGATGGGGGCCGGTATGGTGCTGCCGTCTTCGGGTCGCGCCTTTATTTCGATCAAGGATGCCGACAAGACCCCTGCGATGCTGGAAGCCGCTCAGGTGCTGGTCGAACAGGGTTTCACTCTGGTCGCGACGCGTGGCACACAAATCTGGCTGGCGGATCAAGGCGTGCCTTGCGACGTGGTGAACAAGGTCTACGAAGGCCGTCCGGACGTCGTCGACATGCTGAAAGACGGTCAGGTCCAACTGCTGATGAACACCACCGAGGGCGCGCAGGCGGTCGAGGACAGCAAGTCCATTCGTTCGATCGCTCTGTACGACAAGATCCCCTACTTCACCACCGCCGCCGCAAGTCATGCCGCAGCGCTAGCGATCAAGGCGCAGGCCGAAGGGGATGTCGAGGTGAAGTCGCTGCAAGGCTGACCGGCCTGAACCCGCTTGCAAAGCTACACATTTCGCGCGCCCGTTGACCTTGTGTCTTCGGGCGCGCATCGTTTCTGCAATCGGGCAGAAGGAAAAAGAAATGCGCAGGTATATGGTTCTCGCCGCCTTGATGACGCTGGCTGCATGTGACGTACCGCTGATCCCGTTAATTTAGCACGGATTTCGGTATTCTTTTCGCTTTGCCTGTGTGTTCGCAGGCCCCATCATGCTGGCTTGAGCTAAGCGAGGGAACCGTGCGCCTTTACACCACATACGGAACCAACGATCTGCCGAGGGCCATCCGGTTCTATGACGCGATCTTTTTCGTTTTGGAGCAACCGCGCCTGCCGGGATGGACCGAGGAGCGCGCTGGTTGGGGAAGAGACCCTGACGCCGGAACCGGGTTTTGGGTATGCACACCCTTTGACGGCCTAGCTGCTGGCGCTGGCAATGGAACAATGATCGCCTTCCCTGCCCACAACGCCGCACAGGTCAGGCGGTTTCACGCCACAGGTCTAGAACATGGCGGCACCGACGATGGTGCCCCGGGCATTCGCAGTTACTATGCACCCGATTTTTACGTCGCCTATCTGCGCGATCCCGACGGCAACAAGCTGTCCTGTTTCTACTACCAATACGACCCGGCAGAAGATCCGGGCGACTGAAACAGCCGCCCGGCGCATGTCAGGTTTCAGCGGCCTCGCGTTTTTCATCCCGTGCAAAGAACACGAGGTAAAAGACCGGCGCTGCAACCATTGTCAGGATCGTGGCAAAGGCCAGACCGCCCATGATCGTCACCGCCATCGAGCGGAAGAACGCATCCGTCAGCAGCGGTGCCATGCCCAGAATGGTGGTGATCGCCGCCAGCATCACAGGGCGCAGACGCGAGACCGAGGCCTCGACGATCGCCTCACGCAAGGGTTTGCCGGTTTCGCGGACCAAGTCGATTTCCTCGACCAGCACGATGCCGTTCTTGATCAACATCCCCGACAGGCTGAGCAGCCCCAGAAGTGCCGTAAAGGTGAACGGCAGTCCGGTGCCCAGCAGTCCGATCACGACGCCGTTCACTGACATCGGCACCAGCAGCCAAATGATAATCGGCTGACGGATCGCGTTGAAGATAAGCACCGAGATCAATACCATGATCAGCAGGCTGAGCGGTAATTGGCGCCCGAGACTTTCGTTTGCATCGCCCGCGTTTTCGAACTCACCACCCCATTCCATCCGGTAACCTGGCGGCAGTTCCATGTCTTCGATGGTCTCGCGCACTTCGGAATGCACCTGCGCTGCCGTCATATCGGCAGGGATATCGGCTCCCACCGTGATCGTCAGCACCCGGTTGCGGCGATGCACCAGTGTGTTGAGCGGCTTGTATTCGAACCCATCGACCATTTGCTCGATCGGAACAAATCTTTGAGACTCATCCGAGTACACGACCTGATCGACGATCGAGTAATCCCCGTCCACGGGGCGGCGCAGGATGATTGGGATCAGGCGATCTCGCTCGCGGAATTCCCCAGCCGTAATCCCATCTGTCGAGAACTGAAGCGTGGCCGCAATGTCTTCGCGGGATACGCCCGCGGTCTGGGCACGCTCGGTCGCGTAGATCGGTTGGACGGCCAACTCCTGCTCTCGCCAGTCGTGATAGACGTTCAGCGCATTGGGGGAAGCTTCGCGCATTTTCAAAACTGCCTCATCGGCCAGCTCACGCAACACCGCCGGATCGCTACCCGAGAACCGCGCTTGTATCGGGTCACCGCCGCCGGGACCGAAGATCAGGCGCCGGGTGCGGAATTCTCCCTCCGGGAATTGAGCTTTCCCGAAGGCTTCCAGTTCTGCTCGAAGAGGCGGAATGTCATCCAGCGATTCCGTTCGGATAATCATGTGCCCATAGCTCGGGTTCGGATCTTCGGCCGAGTAAGTAAGCAGAAACCGGGTCGCGCCCTGCCCCGCAAACGTAGTCACCGAAACAACATCGTCTCGATCAGCCAACCAATCTTCAAAAACCTCCATGTCCTGAGCTGTACGCGCGATAGTTGTCCCTTGCGGCAACTTGTAATGAACAAAGAACAGCGGCGTGTTCGAGTCAGGGAAGAACTGCTGCTTGACCAGACCGAACCCTGCAAAACATGCGACTGTCACCCCCAAAAGCGCGGCGATCACAAGCCAACGGAAGCGAAGCGCCCAGCGCAAAATAGCGCCATAGACGCGGAACATGATGCCGCCATAGGCATCGGCTGCTCCCTCTTTGCCTTGCTTAAAGAAGTAGTGTCCCAGCAACGGCGTCACCGTCAGCGCCAGCACCCAGCTGAGCAACAACGAAATACCGATCACCGCAAATAGCGAAAACAGGAACTCCCCCGTCGCGTCCGGGCTCAGACCAATCCCTGCAAACGCCATGATGCCGATGACCGTAGCCCCCAGCAGCGGGATTTGCGTCTTCGAGGCTGCCTCGTCCGCTGCATCACGCGAATTCTTTCCGCGCAGCATGGCTATCTGCATGCCTTCGGCGACCACAATGGCGTTGTCTACGAGCATCCCCATCGCAATGATCAGGGCTCCCAGCGAAATCCGCTCCATTTCGATCGAGAAGATCGACATGAACAGCAGCGTGCCAACCACCGTCAGCAACAGGGTCGTGCCCACAACAATAGCCGCGCGCCAGCCCATGAAGATTGCCAGCACCGCAACCACGATTGAGACCGACATCGCCAGGTTTACAAGAAAGTCGTTCGACGCCTGTTCGACCACCACGTGCTGCTGGTAAATGGGCAGGATTTCAACGCCGAAAGGAATCTGTGAATCCAGATCAGCGAACTTGGCATCGGCGCGGTGGCCAACCTCGACGATGTTCTCGGTCGACAGGCCTGCGATGCCCAGCGTGAACGCTTCGGTGCCGTTGAACCGGATCATAACTTCGGGGTCTGTCTGACGGCCCCGGTATACTTCTGACGTGTCGAACAGGTTGATCACCTGTCCTTGAGACCCCAGTGACAACCCAGCAATGGCCGACACTGTGTCCGATCCTTCGGCGGTCAGGATCGTGGTGCGGTCATTTTCCGACCGAACCGAACCTGATGCATTCACAGAGTCCGCGTTTGCGATGGCCTCATTTATGACTGTGATTGGCACGTTCTGATTTACGGAAATGGCGAGGTCCGGCTCGACAAAGATCGCCTCTTCCGGCAGACCCGTGACCTCGACATCCGCCACACCGGGTACGGTAAGCAACTCCCGCCGAAGGAAGGTGGCGAGTTCGTGTTTCTCGGCGTCCGAAAAGCCTTCGGCGGTGACCGCATAGAACAAACCGAACACGTCGCCGAACCCGTCATTGACCAAAGGCTGGCCCACCCCCGAGGGTAACGCTCGCGCAGCATCGCGTACCTTGGCACGCAGCTTTGTCCAGATTTCAGGCAACTCGGTGCCGTCATAGGTAGATTTAATCTCGACCTCGATCAGCGAGAAACCTGGTTGGTTGACCGAAGTGATCGTGTCGACCTCACCCATCTGCTGGATGGCGGATTCAAGCGGCTCAGAGACCTCCAATGCCACTTCTTCCGCCGTGGCACCGGGGTATTGAGTCGCAATGACGGCGTTCTTGATGGTGAAGGCCGGATCTTCGAGTCGGCCCAGAGACAGAAATCCCCAAATGCCTCCAAACAAGGCAATCAGGATGATCAGCCATGTGTAAATCGGCCGATCGATTGAGGCGCGCGCGATGTTCATCTGACTGCCCTCAGTTTGCAAAGCCGGTAAAGCGGCGCACAGCTTGACCGTCGGTCAAGGCACTGCCACCAGCGACCACGATTTCGTCGCCATCTGACAGCCCGGTCAGTACCCGGACATCGCCGGTCTGAGTGGGTTCAATGGTCACAGGGACGAGTCGGATAGTGCCTTCATCAGCTCCAACTGGCGAAAACACCATGACGCCCAGCGCACCATCGGCGTTCGCAACAATTGCTGAGGCGGGAATGACGATGCCGGTTTGATCATCCTGAACCTGAACATTCACGGTCACGGAAGAACCAGGCAGGATTTGCAGCGCCTCGGGCGGGGTCAGGCCAAACTGGATGCGGAAGGTCTGCCCGACGGTCGAGCTTTCGGCATCGAACTCGCGGATTTGCAACGGAAAGACTTCATCACTGACCGGGAATTTCGCGGTAATTTTGATGTCTTCTTCCTGACCTGAACGCTGGAACAGAATCTCGGGTACATCGACCTCGATCCGCAGTTCTGACATGTCGTGGATACGCACGATCGGCGCCCCAGCGGACACTGTTGTGAAGGCTTCGACCGCCCGGCTTGACACCAGCGCATCGAACGGTGCTGTCAAAGTGGCATGTTCCAGATCGTATTCGGCATCCCGAACAGCGATATCGGCCAGCTGCGCCTCGGTCTCGGCGTCGTCCACCGCCACCTGGCTGGCGGTCGTCCCCCGCAGACGCGACAACCGGGCCACAGTACGGTCGGCCTGATCCTTTTGCAGGACCGCGCGGTCATACCGACGCTGGAACGGCGCCTGATCCAGTTGGGCGATCAACTCACCCTTGGGGATCACGAAGCCTTCAGTTACCGGCATCTCGACAATTTGGCCCGAGACCTGAAAGGCCAGATCAACGGTCTGCCGGGCCGCCACGCGACCAAAAAACTGACGCGAAAATCCCGGTGTAGTTTCCTGCACCTGCATCAGTTTGACAGGTTTCGCCGTGTCCTGCGCCACAGCAGAAGTTGTCAGCGCGATCAGAGCCGCACTTAGAAAAGAGAGGAGTTTCATTTCGTCAATCCCTCGGGAATTCCAGTTTTCAGGACGTTGTCTCGGATTTTGCGGGCCAGCCGCGCGAATTCGGCAGTTTCTTCTGCATTCAGACCCGAGGCACGGTGGAACAACTCTCCGGCTTCGGACACCAGCATATTACGCGCTTCTTCGCCTTGTTTGGTCAGAACTAACAGCCAAGCCCGGCGGTCTTCGGGGTCACGTTCGCGGGTCAGGTACCCGGCCTTTTCAAGGCTATCCGCCGTGGCAGTTATGGTCGACGGAACGCTCAACATGTCTGCTGCCAGAACGCCCATACGCTTTGGCTGATCGAGTTTGATCAACATATGACATTCCGGATGGCTCAGATCCGTTTCGATGCAATCGAACGTCTCTTCCAGCTTCCAGTACAGGGCATACACACCCATGATGGACTGAATTTCCGGGCTGAGGCGGCCAAGTCTGGCGCTGATATCTTCTGACATTACGGGGCTCCGTACACGTGTGAGCCGCCATATACTTCAATTTTTGAACTATTCAAGATGTGAAGTTGAATTTGATCGATCTCAGCACATTCCCTTGGGTCACCTTCCCTTGATCAAATCTTGTTGGGACTGCATTTTAAGCGAATTCGAAACCTTCAGGACCAGCCATGTATACGCCCGCTATTACCGGCACAGGTGTTTTCACGCCCGAGAATGTCATCACCAACGCCGAGCTTGTCGCCGCCTTCAACGCCTATGCTGACAAGCAGAACGCTGAAAATGCAGACGCAATAGCGGCCGGTGAGATGGAGCCAATGCAGCATTCATCCGAAGATTTCATTCTAAAGGCATCGGGTATCCAGAACCGTTATGTGATGAACAAATCCGGTGTTCTGGACCCGGACGTGATGCACCCCCTGCTGCGCCAGCGCAGCGACGAGGAACCGGGCATTATGACCGAGATGGCCGTGGACGCCTGCAAGAAAGCGCTGGCACAGGCGAGGCGCAGTGCCGAAGACGTCGATCTGGTGATTTGCGCCGCGTCCAACCACGAACGCGCCTATCCCGCGATTGCGATCGAGATTCAGCAGGCGCTGGGGATCAAAGGTTTTGGGTTTGACATGAACGTCGCCTGCTCTTCGGCCACATTCGGCATTCAAGCGGCAGCGGATATGATCCGCTCAGGCTCGGTGCGTTCGGCGCTGGTAGTGAACCCCGAAATCTGCTCGGGCCATCTGGAATGGCGCGACCGCGATTGTCACTTCATCTTCGGCGACGTGGCAACCGCCACTCTGATCGAACGGATCGAAGACGCCCAAGGCCCGCATTTCGAGATTCTCTCGACCCGCTGTGCCACGTCCTTCTCAAACAATATCCGCAACAATAACGGATTCTTGCGACGCTCACGCCCAAACGGAGTGGTTGACCGACGTGATATGCAGTTTATGCAGAACGGTCGAAAGGTATTCAAGGAAGTGCTGCCTATGGTCAGCAAACACATCTCGGATCATATGGAGTCCGAGGGTGTGACCAATGGAGACCTGAAACGCCTGTGGCTTCATCAAGCCAACAAGACGATGAACGATTTCATCGGTAAAAAAGTTCTGGGCCGCGAACCCGAGGCCGGTGAGCAACCCAACATTCTGCAAGATTATGCCAACACGTCCTCGGCCGGATCAATCATCGCGTTTTCCAAATATTCCGATGACCTCACGGACGGAGATCTTGGCCTGATCTGCTCTTTCGGCGCCGGGTATTCGGTCGGGTCCGTGATCGTAAAGCGGCACGGATAGTTTTGTTGTCTTTGAATAGGCTCGACAATTCTACTGATCCTGAAAGCACTTTACGCAGAAACCTTACGGTCACTGGGCCAAACCGCCCACAAGATGGCGTTTCGTAATCGGTTGTTGAGGTTGAAGTAATTCATTCGAACCAGTGTTTTCGGTAGCAATGACACTGCCCTGTCGGTTCACTCGTGCAGTAGAAAAATAGAAATCGTTTTGAAAAAACGACCACCGCACATATCCTGCCCATACAACCAGTTTGATTGGTTGGAATGTTACTAAGGAACATGTTTGGGGGGGAAACAATGTCCATAGAAGCAACAGCGCGGCAGTTTTTTGAAGCTTGCGACACAGGAAAAGGCTGGGATGCATGCAAAGAATACTGCCATGAAGACGCGACATTCTCGGCGCAGGCTGACACCCTGTCTGAACTGAACACGCTGGAAGGCTACGCAGACTGGATGCAAGGTCTTCTAACGCCGATCCCGGATGGGCACTACGAACTCAAGTCATTTGCAACTGACAATGAACGAGGGATTGTAAACGTCTTTGCCGTTTTCCACGGGACGCATTCCGTCGACGGACCAGTGCCGGCGACAGGTGAAAAACTGGCGGCCGACTATGTCTATGCGATGGAATTCGACGGCGACAAAATCAATCATATGACCAAAATCTGGAATGACGCTCACTCATTGAAGCAACTTGGTTGGGCTTAGCCATCCGCCAGAACGGTCACTTGTCATAAATTACTCCTGTCGGCGCAACGAAAAGTGCCTCGACCATGCGGAGTGGTTAGCCTCAGCTCACGCTTTCCTCTTCCAGATGCAGCTTCATCTCGATCAGCACCTGTTGCAGCAGGCTGGTTTCTTTCAGCAGGCGCTTGGCCTCGTTAACGGTGATGATGCCGTCTTCGATCGCGGCTTGATACTCGGTCATCAGCATCGCGAACCGCTGGCTTAGCGCGATAACGTCCGAATTGACGCCGCCGGTGCGAGGGGTATCGGTGTTGCGACCGTCGTAGGAGAGGGTGATATTCTTGAGGTCCGCCAGCGCCGAAGTGACATGCGGGAAGGTCGACACCGCTTCAAGACGGGCCACGGCGTCCACAGGCATGAACCGATCGGTGTGCTCGGCATTGTCCGAATAATACCGGCCTAGGGTCGCTTTGGACTTACCGGTGATCTCGCAGGCAGATTCAATGCCGACGTCTTTGACCAACGCTTCTGTGTGCTTTTTCAGATAGGCCCCGATATCTGCCATATTTTCACCTTTTCTGCCTGCCTCACCCACAACATCTGCCACTGTGGGGGAAAGGGACAGGAATTTTCCCATACTCGAGTCATAGTTCAAATGTCATATATTAGCTATCCCTCAGAAATGCAGGGGTTTTGTGAGTGAGTGGCGGCCATTCTGGCCGGTAACGAGTGTTCTCGGGGTGCAATTTAACCTCGTTCTGTATAGGCCGCATGTTGGCCGACGGCGTCGCTGTTGTTGGCGTGGGGGATCCATCCCCTTTGAGCGCACGCTCTGCCTCTGCAACGACAATGGCGACGTCGCTTCCTTTACGACTTTTGGTGCCTTGCTCACACTAGCCTGGCAATTTAGACCCAGACGCATGGCCAAGCTTTACTTCAATTATTCCACCATGAACGCGGGCAAATCGACCGTGTTGCTTCAAGCCTCGCACAACTATCGCGAGCGGGGCATGGACACCTATCTGATGACCGCCGCGTTGGACGGGCGTGCCGGTGTGGGAAAGATCGCCTCACGTATCGGCATTTCCGCCGATGCAGATACCTTTGCGACCGAAGACGATGTATTCGCGATGATCGAAGCACGGTTGAGGCAGGGCAAAATCGCCTGTGTATTCGTGGATGAGGCGCAGTTCTTGACCGAAGAACAGGTCTGGCAACTGGCCCGTGCCGTGGATGACCTGAGGGTACCTGTATTGGCTTATGGCCTGCGTGTAGACTTTCAGGGGCGGCTGTTTCCGGGATCGGCAGCCCTGTTGGCGCTGGCCGATGAAATGCGCGAAGTGCGCACGATCTGCAAATGCGGGCGCAAAGCGACAATGGTGATTCGACAGGACGAGAACGGCAACACGATCACCGAAGGCGCGCAGGTGCAGATCGGCGGGAATGAAACGTACGTCTCACTCTGCCGCAAGCACTGGCGCCAGGCGATTGACGGCTAGATCAGATCGGCTGCGGGCGGGCGATCAGCAGTTTCTTCAGTGCATCCGACCACCGATGGGAACTTCACCATCGGGTCCAATCAAGACAACCTCGCCATTCTCATCTGGCAAGCCCAGAACCAGAACCTCGGACATGAACCGGCCGATCTGACGTGGAGGGAAGTTTACCACGGCCATCACCTGCTTCCCCACCAGCTTTGCCGGATCGTAGTGCGCGGTAACTTGGGCCGAGGTTTTCCGCTCGCCAATCTCGTCGCCAAAGTCGATCCACATTTTGATCGCCGGTTTTCGGGCCTCGGGGAAGGCTTCGGCGCGGATCACTTCGCCCACGCGAATGTCGACCTTGAGAAAGTCGTCGAATGTAATCTCACTCACGAGACAGCTCCTTGGATCGGTCGGTTGCGGCTTTGACCGCGCGGTGCAACAGGTCGGGGAAGCCTTCCTCCTCGTGCATCAGCACCTCAAGCGCGGCCTGGGTGGTGCCATTGGGCGAGGTCACGTTGATACGTAGCTGCGACGGGTCTTCCTCGGCGGCCATCGCCAAAGCCCCCGCCCCGGCCACCGTGGATTTGGCGAGCTTCATCGCCAGCTCGTACGATAGGCCCTGCGCCTGTCCGGCAGCAGCCAGCGTCTCGATCAGATGGAACACGTAAGCAGGACCAGAGCCGCTTAGTCCGGTGACGGCGTCCATCTGCGCCTCATCCTCTAGGCGGACGGTCTCGCCAATTGCGGACAACAGGTTTTCTGCCAGCGCAACATCTGCATCCGAGGCATTTGCGTTGCCGATCAGTGCCGTTATCCCCTGCCGGATCGCGGCTGGTGTGTTCGGCATGGCCCGCACAATGGGAGTACCCTCTCCCAATACAGATTCAAATGTAGCAATCGAGGTGCCCGCTGCAACCGAGACAAACAGGCTTCCGCCACCGCCAAGCGCTTTGATTGCGGGCAGCGCATCACCCATCATCTGAGGCTTAATGGCCACCAGCACAACTGCGGGTGCTTCGGGCAATGGTGTGTTGATATTGACGCCCTGCGCCTTCAACCAGTCCGAAGGGTGCGGATCAATCACCCAGACGGAGGAAGCAGGAAGGCCATGCTCCAACCATCCGGCGAGCATGGCCGATCCCATCTTACCGCATCCCAGAAGCACCAGCCCCTGCTCGGCGACGCGTGACATGTCCATGATTGCCCCTCCCCTTGGTCGGCTTGGGGCAAAGCTTTACGCGCGGCCGTAGGCCTCTGCAATGGCGACTTGCATTGCTTCTTCCGGAGTGCGGTTGCCCCATGTGACCAGTTGGATCGCCGGGTAGTAGCGCTCCGCGCTCAGAACGGCAGCGGTGATCATCGTGTCGATCTGTTCCGGGCTGGCCATCTGGCCACCGGCTAGGACCAGACCATAACGATACACCATCAGTTTTTGGTTGGCCCAATAGGTAAACGCACCGGCCCAGCACTGATCGTTCATCTTGTTCAGCAACTCATACAGTTCGGTCTCACGGTCCGATGGAGGTTCCATCTCGAACGAGCACACCATTCGGAGTGTTTCGTCATAGTTTGACCAGGCTAAAGTGATCGAGTATGTGCGCCACTGCCCTTCGACAGCCATAGCAATCTGATCATCGCCGATCCGGTCAAAGTCCCAATCGTGATGTTCGGCAAGATGTTCAACAATATCGATCGGATGAAGGTCTTCTTCGAGAAACTGCTCGGAAAGGGCCATAATGCCACCTCACTAATCTCTAGCATTTCGGGGCTGGCAGCGCCCCAGCGCTAGTTGCCTGCTCTACAAGCCGGGCTTCCCCCTTAGGCCTGTACTAAATATGGTGCGATGCGAGATGGGTTCTGGCAACCCTATTTATTGGGGATAACAGCAATAAGTTGTGGACAGAAGGCAACGGCGATCAAAATATTGGCACCGTGGGCAGCTTTGTCTTGATTAATCTCTGCGAGGCGTCAAAATGCACAACACCGCACAACCCAAGGCTGGATTGCGCGGCATAAGTGTTTGTTTCCAAATTTTGACGCCAAAACCAAATGCGAAAAAGCGCGTTGGCTTTACTTGTCCAGCTTTGCCTCAAGCGCGGCGATGCGCGCTTCGAGCGCGGCGTTTTCCTCGCGCGCCTTTTGAGCCATCGCGCGGACGGCGTCGAATTCTTCGCGTGTCACGAAATCGCGGTCGGCCAGCCAGCGGTCGATCATCGACTTCATTGCGTTCTCCGCTTCTTCCCGCGCGCCCTGTGCCACGCCCATGGCGTTGGTCATCAACTGGGATACGTCGTCGAGGATCTTGTTGCGGGTTTGCATGGCTTTACTCCGATATCGCGGTTGGTCCCTATATGGGGAAAGAATAGCGTGGGCTCAAGGTTGACTTGCCCCGCAAACCCCGGGCAATGAGACGCACATGCAGGCTGTTCTGAATTTTCCCGATCTATCGCCCGAATTGTTCTCGATCTCATTGTTTGGGATGGAACTTGCGCTGCGGTGGTACGCACTGGCTTATATCGCCGGTATCTTGATTGCATGGCGGATGGGGGTGATGGCGCTGCGGCGTCCTGCTTTGTGGCCCAACACGACACCGCCAATGAAGCCTGAACAGCTTGAAGACCTAATCACCTGGATCATCCTCGGCGTGATTCTGGGTGGAAGACTTGGCTTCGTGCTGTTTTATCAGCCCGCCTACTACCTCTCGAACCCGATGGAAATCCTGAAGGTCTGGCAGGGCGGCATGGCGTTCCATGGCGGGCTGTTGGGAGTTGTGATCGCGTCCTATCTATATGCGCGACGTCATCAGGTCCCGGTTTTGTCCCTTGCAGACCTGATCGCCCAAACCGTGCCTCCGGGGCTTCTATTGGGACGTCTGGCAAATTTCATCAATGCCGAGCTTTGGGGACGACCGAGTGAGCTGCCCTGGGCAGTGATCTTTCCGGGCGCGGCCGCTCAGAATTGCCCTGGCGTCGTGGCCGGAATGTGCGCACGGCACCCTTCGCAACTATACGAAGCGGCTCTGGAAGGTCTTTTCCTGGGTGCCCTACTGCTGTGGCTCGCTTATCGGCGCGGCGCGTTTCACAAGCCCGGCCTGATCATGGGCGTCTTTCTGGCTGGCTACGGGGCTTCGCGCTTTATTGTCGAATTCTTCCGGCAACCGGATGCGCAATTCATCTCCCCTGACAACCCGCTGGGGCTGGCCTGGCAAATGGGTGGTTATGGTCTAACCATGGGCCAATTGCTGTCGCTGCCAATGATCGCTCTTGGCTTGTGGTTCGCATTGCGTGCAAGATCGTCAGTATGAGTCTGCAGGATCATCTGTTGGCGCGGATCGCGCAGGACGGCCCGATGAGCGTGGCCGACTTCATGACAGATTGCCTGCTGCATCCAACGGATGGATACTACACCACCCGCGACCCGCTGGGCACGCAGGGGGATTTCATCACCGCCCCGGAGATCAGCCAGATGTTCGGAGAGTTGATCGGTCTGTCTCTGGCGCAAAGCTGGTTGGATCAAAGGCATCCCCCCAACTTCGTACTGGCCGAACTTGGGCCCGGCCGTGGAACATTGATGGCGGATTTACTGCGCGCCACGTCCCGTGTACCGGGATTTCACGACGCCGCCGAGATTGTGCTGCTCGAAGTTTCACCCACTCTTCGAAGCATACAGGCGCAGACATTGAAGGGATATGATCCGCGCTGGATCGACTCGGTTGCAGACCTACCCGAAGCTCCGCTGTTTCTGATCGCAAACGAATTCTTCGACGCCCTGCCTATCCGTCAGTTCCAGCGTACCGGCAACGGATGGCGAGAGCGGCTGATCGGCGCAGAAGGCAACGCGTTGATTTGGGGGCTGGGCCCTCTGGCCGAACAGGTGGCGCTGAAGGATCGGCTGTACGACACTAAGGACGGCGACGTTGTCGAGCTTTGTGCAGCGGCGATTCCTGTCATCACCGTGATCGCGGGACGAATCGCCACGCATGGTGGTGCCGGTGTGATTGTGGATTATGGCGATTGGCATTCGCAGGGTGATACATTTCAGGCGCTGCGTGCGCATGAACGCGCAGACCCACTGGCCGTGCCCGGTCAGGCCGACCTGACAGCGCATGTGGACTTCGAACCGCTGGCGTTGGCGACCCGCGCCGCCGGATGCGCCCATTCGCGCCTCACGCCACAAGGCGTGTTCCTTGAGCGGCTGGGGATCACCACCCGCGCGCAGACTCTGTCAGCACAACTTGACGGATCAAAACGGGATGACCTGATTGCAGCGCATCGCCGGTTGACGCACCCTGAGGAAATGGGAAACCTGTTCAAAGTGCTGGGCCTCTACCCTTCCCCTTCCTCACCCCCACCGGGACTGGAGCCATGACCTTGGAAATTCTGACCTCAGATTTGCTGGATCCACTGCGCCACGGTTTCTTCAGCCGCCGAGGTGGTGCTTCTTCGGGCATCTTTGCTGGCCTCAATTGCGGCTACGGTTCCTCCGATCAGACCGAAGTTGTCGCGATCAATCGCAAACGTGTGGCTGACGCGATGGAGGTCGAACCCGAAGCGATGATCGGCATCCATCAGATCCACTCGCCTACTGTTCTTATTGTGGATGCCCCTATTAATGGCGACAAACCCAAAGCTGATGCCGTGGTTACGGCAACTCCTGGACTCGCCCTGACGATCCTAACAGCCGACTGCCAGCCGGTCCTGTTCGCAGATACTAACGCGAATGTGATCGGGGCCGCTCATGCCGGTTGGCGTGGCGCTTTGGACGGTGTACTTGAGGCTACGCTGGATGCGATGGAAAACTTGGGCGCAAAACGGGAAAACACCATGGCTGTGATCGGCCCTTCGATCTCGCAGTCAGCCTATGAAGTGGGGCCGGATTTTCTAGATGAATTCATTGCGGATTCCCCGGAAAACCTTCAATTCTTTGCAAATGGGCAGGGTGACAGGCTGCAGTTCGACCTGCCGGGTTTCGGCCTTCACAGGTTGCGCCAAGCAGGTGTTGGCCAAGCCGAATGGACTCGTCATTGTACCTACTCCGACCCCGAAAGATTCTACTCTTATCGACGGTCGACCCACGCCAAAGAAGCTGATTATGGCCGCCTGATTTCCGCCATAAAACTTTAAGGTAAAGCCTGAAATATGGCAGTTTCGCCGCTTTTTCGCCACAATTTTGGTGTCTTCTGAATCCTGACAATTTAGCAATTATTGTCCGCTCTCAGGTGTTTATCGTCCGATTCTCCACTAGGGCGCGACAACACAACCCGAGAGGATTCGCAAACCTTCATGTGTCCCGAATTCATCCCGGATCAGCCTTATCGCCGCCGCAATGGTACGGCACGTTGGGATCCGAGAGAAAAAGGGGACGAAAGTCTCCTCAGCGAGCAGGAAAAAACATGAAGATGAAATCACGCTTTCTTAGCGCCGTGATCGCGGCCACTGGAAAGCAACAGCTGGAAATGCCGTGGAAACGGGTCTCTAGCCAATCTGTCAGAGTCGTGCGCCGTCTGGCGACACAACGCTGATCCACAACACCCTTGGAACCAAGCTGCCGGATCCAGGGGACAAGACGCGCAACGGAGGGGTGCTCCGGTCCGCTGCGCGACCTGCCGCCAGATTTGTGCGCGGACTAGGTTCGGAGCGTGTATCGCCGGCAATTTCGCCTGCGTTTGTATGAGTTTGTCTGGGGGGTCAAGGTGCTGACCAAAAACGTAAAGAAAACAAATAGGACAAGCGCATCGCACGTTTGTCGTCTTGCGGTCACTATTTCCATTCCGGGCAATAATAAATCCGATCAGGCGGGCCTGCACGGGGGTTCAGCTTGCCTGAGCGGACTTTAGAGGAGACGGAATAGTCATGACCATTCCACATTCTTTTTCGCGCGCTGCTAGGAATGCCATTGAAACCTCGGCGATGTTGAGGGACGCGCCAAGGCCTACAACAGCGCCGAAGGCACAGTTGCGACGGTATGAAGTCAGTACGCTGATGAAAAACGGAGACGTCGCGCAGACGCGCCACATTGCGCCCGCGCTGCCAATGTTCGAGGACGCGTTCTGCGCATTCACCCGTGGATCTTTGGTTGAAACGGAATTCGGACCAACGGCGATAGAAGACTTGCTACCCGGCGACACCGTTCAAACACATAACGGTGCCTCGGAAACAGTGCTGTGGAAAGGGTCTGTCACCCTAGTTCCCGGTCGTGAAGATTCGCGAGGCCGGACCAGGCCGCTGACCAGGATCATGGCGGATACATTCGGGATGCAAAAACCGATGTCGGGCGTTATCGCCGGCCCCGCCGCGAGACTGCTGGGTACACCTGGACATCTCAGGCACCTGCACGGAGGCGGGCCTGTCCTGACCCCAGTTCACGAATTTCAGGATGGCACAAGCGTCATCGAAACTCTGCCACCCACGCCGATCGAGTTGTTTCATATTTGCCTGAGACAGCATTCGGTGATCAAAGTGGATGGCTTGCAGTTTGAAACCTATCATCCCGGTATCAACGCAATACGCGCAGTCAGCCAATCGCTGAGATCAATCTATTTGAACTTGTTTGCGCATGTTGAAACACTCAACGATTTCGGGCCGCTGGCCATGCCGCGCGCCGGAGACGGAGAGGTGGATGCAATAACCGCTTAATACGTAACCAGTTCTGCAATGTGGGGGCATTATGCAGTTGATTCTAAGTTGGATTCTATCACTTACGGTGGCAGCGCTTCTGCCACCGGCAAAACCTCAAGCTAAAAGAATGATGTTCACGCCGTCCGGCTCATTCGTTCTTCCAGAACATCGAAAGGAACGCCGGGCTCGTCTTTTGCGCCGCGGATAACAAGCGAGGTTTTGACACTGGCCACGTTCGGCGTGGTTAGCAGCTCTCCTGTCAGGAACTGCTGAAAGCTGCTCAGATCCGGAGCCACGCATTTCAGGATAAAGTCTACCTCGCCATTCAGCATATGGCATTCCCGGACCAGAGGCCATTCGCGGCAGCGTTCCTCGAAAGCGCTGAGTTCGGATTCGGCCTGGCTTTCCAGACCGACCATGGCAAAGACCTGAACTTCAAACCCCAGCTCGCGCGAGTTTACGTCGGCGTGATAGCCACGGATCAGGCCCGATTCTTCAAGCGTTCGCACACGCCGCAGGCAAGGCGGGGCCGAAATACCTACACGTTTTGCCAACTCGACGTTGGTCATGCGACCGTCTGCCTGCAATTCCGCCAGAATCTTGCGGTCGATTTCGTCCAGCCGTATCGCGACCATCAAATACTCCTGATTTTTCGGTTGTTATATCAGCACCCAAAGGATGCGCAATAATCTTTCGCGCATGCGCAATATTGTTTGTTTTCAATGTTCTTTTTTTGATCGCCATTCCTCGGGCGCATAACGGGTGCCAAACAGGAAGGGGCTTTAAGCGCGGCACAGGGGTCGCTATATCCATTCGCCAAGGGCTGCACGCCCATATCAGGCAGATCGAGTTGGGGGTACCATGGCCGAAACACGTCACACTAAGGTTCTGATCATCGGGTCGGGACCAGCCGGTTATACTGCGGGCGTCTACGCAAGCCGCGCGATGCTGGAACCGATCCTGGTTCAGGGCATCGAACCCGGCGGTCAGCTGACCACCACCACAGATGTCGAGAACTACCCTGGCTTTACCGAAGTTCAGGGCCCTGATTTGATGGTCAAGATGCAGGACCATGCGCAAGCGATGGGGTGCGAGGTCATCGGCGACATCATAAGTGATCTGGACGTCAGCAAACGCCCCTTCACCGCTAAGGGTGACAATGGCACAACCTACACCGCCGATGCGGTCATCTTGGCCACCGGTGCCCGCGCAAAATGGCTGGGACTGCCGTCGGAAGAGAAGTTCAAGGGCTTTGGTGTGTCTGCTTGCGCCACCTGTGACGGCTTCTTCTATCGCGGGCAGGAGATCGTCGTGATTGGCGGCGGCAACACCGCCGTCGAAGAAGCGCTGTTCCTGACAAACTTCGCCAGCAAAGTCACTCTGATCCACCGCCGTGATGAACTGCGGGCTGAAAAGATCCTGCAGGACCGTCTGCTGAAGCACGAAAAGATCGAACCGATGTGGTTCCATGAGCTGGAAGAAGTTGTCGGCACAGATGCGCCTCTGGGCGTCGAAGGCGTGCGCGTAAAGAATGTTAAAACCGGCGAGATCACCGAAATCCCTTGTAAGGGCGTTTTCGTGGCAATCGGACATGCGCCAGCCAACGAGTTGGTCAAGGATTCGCTGGAGACCCATATGGGCGGTTACGTTGTGACTAAACCAGGCTCGACCGAGACCTCGGTGCCCGGTGTGTTCGCCGCAGGCGACCTGACCGACCACATCTATCGCCAGGCGGTAACCAGCGCCGGCATGGGATGCATGGCCGCGCTGGACGCTGAACGATTTTTAGCGGAGAACGAGTAACCGATGCTGAATTTCTCCGGCCCGGTCTGGAGAATTCTTTACCTTTCGCAAATCGACGCCCCTCTGGCCCCCGCAAGGGCGCCTGAGGGGCGTTTTCATCATTCGGGACAGGCTGCGCTTTACTGCTCGCTCAGCGCCGAGGGTGCTGGGGTCGCCATCAGGCGTTATGTCTCTGCGAATGATCCTTCGCGTGTGTTGCAACAGGCTCAGATTTCAAACGCGAGGCTGATCGACCTGCGCGGTCAACCTGACGCATCGATTGTCTGGCAGGATGTTCGCGAAAAACAGGGCGTTTCACCGACCTGGAACTTTTCCGACGGCGCTCGAGATATCGGGGCTGACGGTCTAATGTACAGTTCACGGACGCGCCCAGAACTCAGCCACATTGTTCTTTTCGAATTCACTCCCGCCCTGATCCGCGTGGACACTCTGGCCATCCCGTGGACACCACCCTACGTATAGCCATAGCTTGACCCGTTCGCGCTGCCGTACCAGACTCAGGGAACAAGTAAAGCGAATGCAGGTGGCTTGATTGAAAAGCGTGTTATGGCAAGGCGGGTGGGCAACCCGGCTGAGGATCAGCAGCGGCCTGGTCCTGTTCACATTTGCCTTCTTTCACTTCATCAATATCGGACTGGGCCTGTTCCATACCGACTACTTGCATACCATGCAGGATGGCCGCCATTTTGTCACTCGGCATGATCTTGGCAGTGTAATTCTGTATACGGCGCTGTTCGTTCACGCCGGTTTGGCCCTCTATTCCATCAGCCAGCGTCGGACCATGCGCATGCCGTTCAGCACGGCATTGCAGGTGGGTCTGGGCCTGCTGATCCCATTGCAACTGATCTCTCACATCGTGCACACGCGCTATGCTCACGAGATCTATGACGTTAATGACGAGATGGGCTATATCATCGCCCTGATGTGGCCCAGTTCGGCAATCTGGACGCAGAGCCTCCTGTTGCTGGTGGTCTGGGTTCACAGTTGCATCGGTCTGCACATGTGGCTGCGGCTGACCCGCTGGTGGCCCAGATTGGTGCCCTATCTGATCGGTGCGGCAGTGTTTGTACCCTCGTTTGCCCTGGCCGGGTTGCTGACCGAGGGGCGGCGCATCTGGGCAGATTTCGCTGATCCTTTTTTGCGCGACCAATACATCGAACACTATAACTGGCCGTCACCCGAAGCGTTTCAGACCATGTTCAGCGTCAAAAACAATGCTCTGGCGGCCTTTGGGGTGGCTTTGGGAGTTTCTCTGACTGTCTATTTTATCCGCAAGCTATGGCGACGCCGGCATTCGGTCAGAGTGAAGTATGTCGATGGCCCCGAAGTTGTAGCTGAAAAAGGCATGACTCTGCTCGAGATTTCACAAGCCAATGGCATTCCACATACCTCCCTTTGCGGAGGCAAGGGGCGCTGCACCACTTGCCGCGTGATCGTCGAGAACGGCGGCGACAACCTGCCCGCCCCCAGCGAGGTCGAAGCCCGCAGCCTCGCCGCGGTCAGCGCACCCGAAGGCGCACGGCTGGCCTGTCAGATTCGCCCAACCGAACCGTTGACCGCGTTTCGCATGTTCCGTCCGGATGGCGGGCGCAGCCGGGCGCATGCCAGTCAGGGGCAAGAGCGCAAACTGGCGGTTCTGTTTCTAGACATGCGCGGCTTCACATCACGAACCACTGGCCAATTGCCATATGACATTGTGTTCCTTTTGAACCGATTCTTTGATGCGATTGTCCCGGCGATCACGGCGGATGGCGGTGTCGTCGACAAATACATGGGCGACGGTCTCTTGGCCGTGTTCGAAACTTCCAATGCCGAAAGCTCCGCCCGGGCCGCTTTGCGGGCCGCCGCCGATGTTAGCCGCGCATTAGACCGTTTTAACCAGCAGCTTGAGGCCGAAGGCAGTCCACGGATTCGTATCGGGATGGGTCTTCACTTGGGTGATCTGGTTCTGGGCGAAATTGGCGCCGCAGGCAATGCCGCTCGCACGATTATCGGCGACGCCGTCAACGTGGCAAGCCGTTTGGAAGGTGAGACCAAGGCGCTGGGTGTCGAACTTTTGGTTTCGGCGGAACTGCTGCGCGCCGCAGGCCACGACAGTGACCTGAGCGAAATGCGTTCCTTTACTCTGCGCGGCGTGAACCAGCCCATCTTGGCCCTTCCGTTAGCGGATGCCGCTGAACTTGCCATTCACAGGGCGGCTTAAGAACACACGCGCAAAATCCAGCCGATTGTCGCGCATCAGCGGGAACATGATCGCGAAACGGCCCGCGTATCGGAAAATCCTTCCAATCCGAGCAAAAACCGCGCATATCGTCCTTTGTTTTGTGAATGTATATGGACTTCGGCAAGCAGCCGGGGCAAATGCGCCCTCGAACACCCCTGAATCACCGGTAAAACCGCACTTCGATAAGAGTATTCCCATGACGATGTTAAGCAATCTGGCACCGATCACCGAGCTGTACGTTTCGTACGAGTCGGCGCAAAAATTGAAAGTGGAAGCCGCCGATCTGACCAGCTGGGACCTGAGCCCGCGGCAGATTTGCGATCTAGAACTGCTGATGAACGGCGGTTTCAATCCGCTGAAAGGCTTCCTGAGCGAAGCGGACTACAACAACGTCGTCGAAAACATGCGTCTGGCCGATGGCACCTTGTGGCCGATGCCGATCACGCTGGATGTCAATGAAGAGTTCGCCGACCAGATCGAGCTGGGTCAAGACATCGCGCTGCGCGACCAGGAAGGTGTCATTCTGGGCACCATGACCGTGACCGATCGCTGGACTCCGAACAAGGCGCGCGAGGCCGAGAAGGTGTTCGGTGCCGACGATGACGCGCACCCCGCTGTAAACTACCTGCATAACGTTGCGGGCAAAGTATATTTGGGCGGTCCAGTGACTGGGATCCAACAGCCCGTCCATTATGACTTCCGCGGTCGTCGCGACACGCCAAACGAACTGCGCGCCTATTTCCGCAAACTGGGCTGGCGCCGCATCGTCGCCTTCCAAACCCGCAACCCGCTGCACCGCGCGCACCAGGAACTGACCTTCCGCGCCGCGAAGGAGGCACAGGCCAACCTGCTGATCCATCCGGTTGTCGGAATGACCAAGCCAGGCGACGTAGATCACTTCACCCGTGTGCGTTGCTACGAGGCGGTGCTGGACAAATACCCGGCCTCGACCACCTCGATGAGCCTGCTGAACCTGGCCATGCGTATGGCTGGCCCGCGCGAGGCAGTCTGGCACGGCCTGATCCGCGCCAACCATGGCTGCACCCACTTCATCGTTGGCCGCGACCACGCCGGCCCCGGCAAGAACAGCCAGGGCGAGGATTTCTACGGCCCCTATGACGCGCAGGACCTGTTCCGCCAGTTCCAGGATGAAATCGGCGTCGAGATGGTCGACTTTAAGCACATGGTCTATGTGCAGGAACGCGCCCAGTACGAGCCGAATGACGAGATCGAAGACAAGGAAAACGTCACGATCCTGAACATTTCGGGCACCGAACTGCGCCGCCGTCTAGCCGAAGGTCTGGAAATCCCCGATTGGTTTAGCTTCCCAGAAGTTGTGGCCGAACTGCGTAAGACCAAGCCGCCGCGTAGCCAGCAAGGCTTTACCGTCTTTTTCACTGGTTTCTCCGGCTCGGGCAAATCCACCATCGCCAACGCGCTTATGGTCAAGCTGA
>WQBJ01000050.1 GCA_013032095.1 Ruegeria atlantica
GCTTGTCATCACAACCTCCATTTTGGAACCGTTGCGACGACCGCTTGAATCCGCCTAATCCCGCTCAATACCCGTCTATCATCGACCCGCGGCTTGCCATGCGACTTCGGGAAGAAAGGGGAAAGCTTGGCCATCTGCTCATCTGTAAGCCAATAAAGGTCGCTCATTTCATCGCTCCGTTTTCGGAGTTGTGAATCACGCAGCGCAGCGAAAATCAATGCATCCTGACCCTAATAACGTTGCGGTTTCATTTCGGATGCGCTTAGCCTCAACCAGAACAAGCTAATTTCAGTATGCGTCGCGTTTTTGGCATGCCGCTCAAGCTAGCCTCGATCCTCGATCGCCATTTCGGACCTCTGGATAGAGCATCCTCATAGGCATCGCGCAATTCGTCCGGACGGTCCTCGGCCAGGACCTCGATCAGGAAGGCCGCCTGGCGCCGGTCCTTCTCTGACTTCACGGCGTTGTCGGTCCCGTGCCTGCGGTTTGCCACAATCAACTTGTGGACGGCAAAACGCTCGGGCTGCGGAATCTGGACCAGCACGCCGCTCCGGTAGGTCACCGCCGCCTTGATCGGGGCGGCGATCAGGTAGTTCAAGTGGTGCAACGCCTGGGCATCGACACCAAGGGCGGGAAGTTCGCACAATCCCTCGTCCGCCTCGAAGGACGGGGTCAGGAACTCGACTAGCGTGTTGCCCCTGGTCTGCTTCCAGCGCCAGATTCGATCTGTCTGCAGACTGGGTTGGGGGGCGAAGGAGAAATCGCGAAACACATCCTTCAGCGGCGGGGAGGCTGCGTCTTCCAGCGCCAATGACAGACGCGAGAAACTGGCAATGTCGATGTCGTCGGTATGTGCCATCATGTCCACGCTGAAGCGGACGCCAAGCTCGCCTTCATACAGGCGGAAGGCATGGGTGCCCACGATGGTTCCACCCAACCGGAACACACCGGATGCGGCCATGGCGGAAAGGAGGCTGCCCGTCGCCGCATCCAGATTCAGAAACCCCTCGGCCCGGAGGAGGCGCACCAGGCGGGTGCGATTCTTCCTGCGTTCCTCCTCCTGTTCTTTCAATGTTTCGTGCTTCTTCAGGCGTGCCCGCAGATCTTCGCTATCTTCGGCGATGTAGCGTTTTCTCACATCGGATCCGACACGGTAGGTGTCATACCAATAGACTTTTCCATTTCGTTCTACCCGCGTGGGGGTGCCGCGGATGTCCGAGACGGCATCGTCCTGAAGTGAGCGCATCAGGTCATGATAGGCCGCGTGTGCAACGGATGAGTGTCTGTCGAACATTTCAGAGGCGCCCGTGTTCTACAATAGTGAGTTTTGTTGAACATACGCTATGTTCTACAAAAATTAAAGATGTTGAACATCATCATGCGCCCCGCCACACATTCTCAATCTGAAAATCGCCATAGAGAAGACATGCGGCACGAGTTGCGTCACTTCTGCGAGGAGAGCGTTGAATAAGACACCGCACGACGAAACCCGCCTGGCAAATTATGCAGAGCGCCCGGCGCCAGGACCGGAGCCAACCAAGAGCCAGACCACGATCGCCACGCAGGCTGGATTTGTGAACCCGAACATGATCACGATGATCAAGCAGGGGCGTCCCAAGGTGGCGGTGAAGCCCGTCTTGCGGCGCCTCATGTCCTTGCAGGGATTGCTGCCGGACGGGAGCAGGCTGTCAAAACCAGCAGGGAAGTCAAAAGGAAAGTAAGGCGCATTTATAATCTCTCACCAAGATCCTTGAAAACCACAAAGAACAGGTGAAACCAGCAATCAGCCTGGCTCGGTCCTCCGAGGTCCGTAAGTGATTGGCAACTTTCCCGGCATGAAGATCTGATCACCAGGCTCATGTTCGTCACTGATCAGTTTGCCAGAAGGGTTTGTTGAGGCAACTGACAAGGATGGTGACGCAAAAGACGCTCAGAATAGCGCAGCTGCCATCTCAGACCGCTTCGGCCTGATGGACAGGTTCCGGCGTTTTTCTTATTCATCAGTCTGTCTCGCTTCTCGCCACAATGCAGGGCTTATCAGGCATGCTCCTTCACATTCTCCCGATGTGCCATTGTCGGGTCAGAGTCGCCATTCAGCTGACAGATGTCAAAATTCCGGAACTGGGCTTGACGCTGCGGGAGGGCAGGGAACTGCGGACGGGTCAACCCTACGGGAACAAAGACGTTCTCGTGGCAACAGCCCGAAAGGAAAAGGTAGATCAGAATGGCATCCTGATCGAGACCGATTTGCCGGTTCGGGAATTTACCGTAGAAACACGCTGGGCCATCAATGCGCTCCGATTGTTCACCCACAAGGCTTGCTACATTCTGGCGGATCAGGAGCTTGAGGCCACCAGTAGCGACCCGCTTATGTGGACCGGAGATGAGCAGTGGCAAGGCCGCTGGCCTGCCAGGGTCCCCAAGAATTCTCCGGCCGCGTTGAGGCCAAGGCTGGAAATCGGCCAAAATGGGCCGAAACCAAAAGGACTGGACCCTTTCCTGATGCCGACCT
The DNA here is from genome assembly GCA_013032095.1 of Ruegeria atlantica. Lineage (GTDB taxonomy): Bacteria > Pseudomonadota > Alphaproteobacteria > Rhodobacterales > Rhodobacteraceae > Ruegeria > Ruegeria atlantica_E. The sequence goes on from WQBJ01000050.1 coordinate 2,513, forward strand.
TGGAGCGGGATCGCATTCTGCGCAAGCTGGGTGGTTCTCTCCCAAAAGCCGCATTCAGAGCTTAGGCATATCCTTGAGACCGGAGGCGACGTCAGGACAGCAGATTGAGCAGGATACGGGTGTCATGATCCTGTCCGTCGAAAAAAACGGCAGCAATGCGAATGACCTGTTCGCCCTCCAAATGTGCCAACTTCACTGAGATTTCTTCGGATTTCACGCGCCACCCTTGCGTAGTGAATTGGATGCGCAGGTTGCCGGACTGTGTGTAGTTTTAAGGGCAATCGATCCCGCCCCAGGGGCAAGCAGCTTTGCGTGGAATAGGCTTCATAGTCCCAAATACGAAACACTGGGTTCCACAGGATGGAACGGGCATGAAAATCATGCACATCATCATTCCAATGAAGCTCTACTTGGGAAATGTTCGGTCTGTTGCTTTAGCCTCGGCAGAATTTCGTCTGCGGCTCTGCGGGTCTGGCAAAAATCCAGGTGTGTTGGTTTAAAAAACAGGTGCGAAGTGAGAACTATTCGACGTTCAGTGCTGTCTTTTGTGGCTTTGGTGACTTCAGCCTTGGCCGCGAATTCTGATGTCATCCAAGGCACGGGCTTCAAGCATGGAAACTGGTCAGGCGAAGCATATACAAGTGAAACGACAGGTGCGTTTTCCCATTGTGTTGTATCCGCAGACTATCGCTCGGGAGACACATTGTACCTGTCTGTCACCAAGGGCGCGACTGTCGTAATTGGCGTCGGCAATCCTGCCTTTAGGTTTTCGCAGGGAGAGAGTTTTCCAGCCACAATTTTTGTTGATGGAAGACCTCCTTTCCATGCCAGGGCGAGTGCGTTTCGGCACGACTTTGCGACCTTGGAAATTACGGAATTCGAGCGTGGGATGACTGCAATTCAACGCGGAAATGTCATGCGCTTCGTCAGCGACAAATTTACCGGAGAATACGGCCTGAAAGGCACCAGCGGCGCGCTGGACAAAGCACTGCAATGCGCGATCGATAACCTTGAATACACTGAGGCAAACTCCAAACCTCAAGGAAACTACCGGTCCAATATCGAACAGGCGACTTTCTACCAACTTGCAACGCAAATGATTACTATCGTTGGGGCCGATGATTTTCAGTACCTTTCCGAAGCTGAAATTGAAGGCTTGGGGTTTTCAAACGGAGTTTTCTGGAAGTCAGAAGCGTATGATTTGCTGGGCGGAACTTTGGTTTTGCCGCTGACCGAACCAAATTTGCAGAAATCTGACGCCAGCGATATCGCGTTCTTGAGTGGCTTGTGCAATGGGGACTTTGCGTCTCAGGCAAAAGCCATAACGACCAGCGGCATGGAACAGAGAGAGGTGTCCGGCTTTTGTATCGAAGGCGCGGAAAAATCTCAGTTCGTTGCGCTGAAAACCAAATTCGGAGATGAAGTCCTTTACAACATAATGTTCTTTGGCTCGAACGCACCCTCCGAAGCCACTGAGCGCAGCGAGCTTACAGGCAATGTTGCACTCAAGGCAGCGTCATTTGCGGCAGAAAACTAATCACTTGAGCGCATTCTAAAATCCGGCACACAACCCGAGCGGGGTTTCGGCCCCAACGGCGGGGGGCGACCAGGACACCGGCCTTGTTGACAAGCGCCCGGGTGCATATGCCATGCCGCGTTTGTTCATCGCCCATTGCCCTTTATCTGCAGGAGAGCCTGGATGAGTTTGGAGCACGCTGCCTTGTCCTGAAAAAATGCTGGAGCCGGCTATTTGATCCGGTTACGGAAGGTTCCGACAGTACAATGCGCGCGCGGCGCAGCCGCGATGCCGGATATGTCGCTATAAAGCCTTGAAACCGGGACCTCGCCACTTTCGTGACGTTTCAATGTCGGACATCAACTGTCTGGTAAATTTTTTCTGGTTGGACGACGGGAACTTCAGGTGAGCTTTTCACCTGTTTCACGGAAGTTGTCGTAGTTTCAGTGGCTTTCGGCAGATTTAATTCTGCTCTCAAAATATCCCGATTGACTGCAGGGCTTCTAGAGACAGAAGCAGAGCCTTTGCTGCGTATTACCCCTGGCTGAAAGAAGCACGGTTTGACAAAGGGTGCGACGCAAAAGACGTTCTAATTTGCATGGCTACCATCCCGGACTGCTCAGGCAAGACGGACAGGGCAAATCTCGAGCCGGGTTTAAACCTTGTTTCTCTGGCAATTGCGCAGTCGAAGATTTACAATCCAGGCATCTTCTCAAAATAGAGTGTCATTGGAATAGGCGGTGCCAAGAAACCGGGAATGAAAGTGTCACAAATTCAAAACCCCAGTTTTAGGCCCCTTGGCACCACCTGATTCAGCCTAACTCAGCATAAGCCAAACCAAGACCCACCGAGCGGTCAAACCCGGCAAATCTTAATTGCCGATTAAACTGCCTCATATTGTTGAGTCAAAATGTGATCTGGAGATTAGAACGGCCGGACGCAAAGATGACAATATTTGTTCCATCAGAGTTCAAGTAAACCCATCTGAAACCACCACAGCTTAACGGGGTAACGCCGCAAAAGGGCAATATAAGTGACTCGGCGCTTGGGTCTTGTTTCCGGTCCGAGGCCAGGCACTGCCTGTTTTCCGCTCGAATCCGGTCCGTTCGGCAGAGAGGCCGTCTGCCCACACACCCAAACACTGTAGCGGCGACCAGAAAGCCCCGTGGCACGAGACCTGCAACTGCAAAAGGGATCGTAGGGCTGAACCACGGATAATGTGACCGTGGCCGAACCCGTTTAATTCTAAAGAGAAAAGGACCAGACCGGGCGCCCAACTCAATACCGCCGCCGGCCTTCCCGGGTGCGCGGATTGGCAACCTGGGTAGCGTGGTCACCCGTGTTCAGGGTCTTCATCTTCATGGTCTGGTTTCTCCGTGCCAGCAGCATCGGGCGCTTCTTCGGCAGGTTCTGTACCTACCGGCACCGACGCAGATGCCGACGGATCGATCAAAGGCTCAGTTTTCTTTTTGCGTGACCGCGTGACTTTCGTTTTTTTCTTCGCTTGGTTCTTCTGCCCGATCTTCGCAATGCGACGAGCCGCGGTCAGATCTTCAATCGTCGTGTCGTCGGAGACAGGAATGGCGAGACTTTCGCTTTCAACGATCCGGCGGAAACACTCCAATTTCACCTTCCGGAGCGCACGGACGCACCTGTTGATGGCGTTGGCGATCCTATCGAGAACCCTTGATGCAGTCTGATCGTCCAGATCATTGTAGATGTTGAGATACTGTACCATGCGGATGACATCATCCGCATTCTTGAACAGGCGCAGGATCTGAAGGCTGCGCCGGGTGTGCAAGTCAGCCTCGAAGGTCGAGGCCATCTTGTTCGTAGTCATACTGCCTGCAGAGAGTTCTTCATATTCTGCATAGAGCGCGCGGATCTTCTCAGCCAGTTGTTCGATTGCGGCGTCAAAATCCTGGAGATAGCGATTGAATTCCACCCGGTTCGTCAGACGCTCCCGAGCCACCGTGTCAATTGCGATGGCATATTGGTTGCAGGGCTCGAAATGACGGATGTAGAGGAGGTTGATTTCGGTACTGTGTAACTCGATATCTTCGCTTACGGCCGGAAGCTGCGGGCGGTTGACATGTTTGCGTCTGGCGCTCTGATGTGCACGGCTGGACGCGATCTCCGCTTGCCGGTCGGGCGGCAGATCCTTGATGGCTGGGACGGTGCGTGGCCTGCGGGCCTTGTCTTTCGTCCTGCGGCGCAACGGGCGGGTAGGGCGCTTGCGCTTGTCCTTGCCTGGCGGTTCTGCATCTTTGGCGATCGCAGTTTTTGGGGTATCTTCTTCCGATCCGGCAGATTCCGGTACGGGCGTGGCCTTTTCTACTTTGATTGCCTCCCCTTCATCCTTCGCCATAGTGCCATCTCCATTACTTGGCTTGTTTGGGTAATTACAACTGGCATAATAGTTACCAAATAGCCAAAATACCAAGACAGGTAAAGCCATGAAAATCTCTCTTGCCCGTCGAAAACGCACGCGCTAGGGTCGTTTTACTTTCTGCCTTGCAGAGACCAGATCGTCGTCTGGGGCTTATGTCGAAGACACCTGATGGCTGGCAGGTATGGACCAGCTGCGCATCGGCCCGGTGACGGGTGCGTCTCAATCGGCTCTCGGGGCCGGTCAGGCGGATGGCTCATGAAGCCTATGCGGTGGTTGTAATGACTGAACGGGACGCGAAAGAGCCCTAAATCGCACACCAGCCCAGGGAAATACGGACCCTGGCCATGCCAGAGCGAAGCGCTCACAGGGCATGTTGCGTGGACCGGATATCCACGCGGGCTGAAAAACTGTGCCTGGAAAACAGCATCCGATACCCCGTCTCAGCGGGGCATTCGGCGCGCTTTTTGTCAGGCAGAACCCGCAGCGCATGCTGCATCACCCGAATGGGGGCGACCCCCATTCCCGGGGCTTTGTCTCCATTTTTCAATTAAGGAGAGTCCCATGGGAAAAATGAAAGCATTCCTCGACAAACAAGCCGCCGAATTCGACAAATACGATGTCATATTCGGCACCAGCGATTTTGATGGCAACGTCATCGAACCTGCACGTTTCTCCAAAGGAGACGCCGCGGAGCCAATCGCCGCCGGCACGACCTTAGGTCCGGCCGGCACCAACTGGCAGGATGCTGAACCGACCAAGATCGCAAGCTGGAATGAGATCAACCTGGCAGCTCAGCCTGTATCCGGCGACGATCCGGAAAAAGTTCAGAGCCCCAAAAAGCGGAAACGCTCGGGGAAAAAACCGGTACATTCCGGGTCTTCCGACCAGGTTGAGATCGATCTGTCCGATCCCTCCCGGATCGCCGAGGCGCTGGCACGGGTCCGGAGCCTGAATTCCGGCATCCACATGATTGCTGCCAGAAAGGTGAAGCTCGAAGAGCGCTGCACCAAGCTGGAGCAGGCTCTGGAAGCGTCCGAACGCCGATACGAAAATCTCGAAGGCGAATTGACGGACGTATATGACGAACTGGAGCATACCAAAGAGATGCTCAAGTTTGCGGCCGATACCGGAATCGTCGGCTTCAAGAGACTGGCCCGCCGGTTCCTTGAAGGTGTGTTTGCCGCGATCGGACTGACCGTCATCCTCGTCTACCTGTTCTTCTGACGTGCAGGAAGGCACAGGTCATGGCTGACACATTTACAGTCGTCGAGAACGCAGGGGACGAGAATGCGACGTCCACTCCGCAGAAAGCTATCGAGAAGCCGAAGGCTGGATGAGGGAACACTACGACGCAGACGAACTTGAACGTCTGCATGTGGCGATTGCCCTGGATCGAGCGGACGGCTCTTGTGCTTTCGAAACCGGTTGACCGACGTCGATGACAATAAACTCGACCGGCATGCGCCGGTCGAACTGATCACTGCGATTGCGATCGCTTCAATTCATCCCACGGGGAAGTTTCCCTGTTGGGGGTGCTTCCCTTTTTTTCAGGAGCACCCCGGAATGAAACCACTCTCTATCCTGCTCAACGTTTTCAGAGGCCTTCGTATCGTGGCGGGCAGCCAGGCTAGGCAACCTCCATCAGAGAGCATCGCCGACCCTTGCGATCCTCACGCGGAGGGCTTCTTGACGCTGATCGACGGAAAACCCGTCACATTCGTGCAGTTCAATGCCCGGATGCAAAACCACTTCCACGCAACCCCACCCAAAGGAGGCCGTTATGAATAACACAGTCGTACAAAACGGCTTCGACCGGGTAAAAGAACACGCAAAAGGCCGCTGGGCTTCAATCATCGAGGATCTCTATCCTGGACAATTGACAGCCGCGCTGCGCAACCCCGGCAGGAACCGGTGCGCCTGCCCGATCCACGGGTCAGACAAAGGCCGCAAAGCGGATGGCTTTCGGTGTTTTGATGACTTCCATGAAACCGGCGGAGGCGTGTGCAACACCTGCGGAGAATTTCCGACCGGGATCGACCTGATCTGCTTCCTGGAAGGTGCGACAGGCAAACCAAAAGTGGCCCTCGACATCCTCGAAGACTATTTTGGTTTCTCCCGCGAAAAAAAGGCGGCCCCGCGCAAGCTGCCCCCTCCGGTCCATGTTCCCAATGCATCGGAAGACCCCAAAGCCATTGAGCGGCGTTTGAAACTTCTGACCACCATCTGGTCGGAAAGCGCGCCGTTCTCCAGGCTTGCCGATGATCACCAGGCAATCCGCTATTTCACGCAAACACGCGGCGTTGCGGATCTGGCGTTCATCAAAGGGCAAACACATATGCGGTTCCATCCAGACCTTTTCTTCGCGCGCAGCGAGGTTGAAGGTCAGCCACCCCTGAAGTTTCCAGGTATCGTTTCGATGATGCATGGTGCTTCCGGCAAGGCCGTGGGGCTGCACAGGATTTTCCTTCACCCGACCGAACCGGCGAAAGCCCCGGTTGAAGACCCGAAGAAGATCCTGCGGCGCCTGGAACACAAGCTGAACGGTGCGGTGCGTATCGAAGGCCGCGCGCCGTTCACGCACCATGCAAATGTGTGCGAAGGCATCGAGACCGGCATGGCCATCGCAAGCGCGACCGGCCATTCCGTCTATGCGGCCGCCTATGCGACACTGCTTGCCCATTGGAAACCACCTCACGGAACGAGGTGCGTGACCATCTGGTGCGACCGGGATGCAAACAAGGCAGGCATCAACCATGCCATCAAGCTCAAGGAGCGCATGGACTGCGCGGGCCTGGCGTGCCGCGTCCTGCTGCCCAACCACCTGACCGGTTCCGACGAGGACTGGAACGATGTTCTTCTCGCTGTCGGCGCCCATGCCATAGCAGGAGCTTATTCCGGCACCTCGCATCGGACCGTCAGTCTTTGAAACTGGAAAGAGCCCCTCGGGGCTCTTTTCTTTTATGGCCGTTTTATCTAGTTATTACTCAGCTTCTTTTTTTGAGAAAAGCCGATGATAAATAAATTTGCATTGCTTTCTTCCTGTCTGGCCTGCGCGCATCCCGCCTGCTCCGAGACACTAACCTTTTTCGACCGCAACGCCGAGGGCTGGTACTGGTACGAAGATCCGTCAGAAGATGAAGAGCGCGAAGAAAGACCTGTTGCTCCACCACCGGCCCCGGAGACGCCGGAGATCGTGCCTATTTCCGTCCCAACGCCCGCACCGTCACCCATGCCTGCATATCCTGTGCCTGGCAGCGTCGCTTTTCTGCGTGAAGCACTGCCGATCGCGCTCGATGTCGCCACAGATGATCCCTCACCGGAAAACGTGGAGCGCTACTTCCTGCTCCAAAAGCAGGCGATCGACAAATCCGAAGTCTTTGCCGAGATTGCCCAAATGGTGACAACAGGGCATCCGGATCTCGATGAAGGCCGCCGCCGTCCGCGACAGGACAGTTTTGCCAAAGCCCTGGAAAAAGAGGCAGCGGAGCGGAAACGCGCGGTTCTGGCCGATTTCTTCCGCACGCATGCGCTCATCATGTTCATGGACAGGCAGTGCAGCTCCTGCACGCTCATGGCCGAAAACTTCTACCGGATGCAGCAGACACACGGGCTGGTCTGGCAGAGCGTTTCAATGGATGGAACACTCCTGCCACCGGAAATATCCGACACGCAATCCTTCGATGCCGGCTTGTCCGAGCAACTCGGTGTTTCCCGGGGAGGGGCCGTTTTCATCGCCGTTCCACCCAACCGGTTCATTCCCGTCACGTGGAACCCGACAGGCGGGGCCGAAATCGCGGACAGGATCCTGCTGGTCGCGCGCCGGGCCGGTCTCATCACCAATGACCAGTTCCGCGCCACCCAGGCCATCAATCCGCGTGTCTCGGTCACAAGGCCGGTCACGGGCCCATTGCCCGAGATTCTGCAACAGGCCGATCGCTATCTCAGCGCGCCCAACGGCTACACACTTCCAGGGGACCAGGAATGATGTCCCTTCGCAAACTTGCCCTGGGCGCATCGATCGCGCTGGCCTTTTCACTTTCAACCCAGCCCGCCCGTGCCGATCTGGAAAAAACGCTCGAAGACATGCTGGGGTCCAATGTGCAGGTCAACAGTGGCGGGGCTGTCACCAGCGCACGGCGCGGCGGCTTTTATGGCGGCTCCGTCTATGTGCGTGGCAAGGTGATGGATGTGAGCGTGATCAATTTCACGCCCCCGAGCTTTTCCTCCGGCTGCGGCGGGATCGACATCTTCGGCGGCTCGTTCTCGATGATCAACAAGGATCAGTTTGTCGCCCTGTTGAGATCCGTTGCGCAGAACGCGGCGGGCTATGCCTTCCACCTGGCGCTGAAGAATATCTGCGAGCAATGCTCGACCATCATCGCCAACCTGCAGCGCGTCATCCAGGACATGAACCAGTTGACCAGCAACTCCTGCCAACTGGCAAAAGGCATCGTGAACAGCGGGATGGAGGCTCTTGAACTCTCCGATGTGAAAGGGATGCAGGAGACCTCCATCAACACCGGCTTCAATGACGCCTTCGATGCCTTCTGGGGATCCCTGACAACGACCATAGGCTCCCTTGACGCCACCAATGCCGACGGCACGCGAGACTATGACAGGTTCGAGACCAACGTGGTCTGGGAAGGTATGAAAACCAATGGCGTGTCAGGCTGGTTTTCTTCCGGTGACCAGCAGCTGATGGAAGCCCTCATGACTTTGACCGGAACGATCGTCCTGTCCGGCCCGGTCAATGACAGCAATGGGGAGCCCAGCCGCGAGGTCACACCGGTGGTGGCCGGCGGCGGCCTGACCATCCGGGACCTGATTTACGGCAACGACAGTGCCCGGGTCCTGAAATGCACCGATGCCGACACTTGCCTGACCATGTCAGTCACCACCATCAGCCTGACCGGACTGGATGACATGCTGGCCGATACGCTGGTGGGGTCCGGGCCCACGGATACCAACTCGGTTCTGTACAAGCTGATCAACGGGGGAGGGAGTGACACTGATTCCGGGGCCGTCATCGGACAGCTGGGAACCTATGGCTCGATGCTGCTCTCCGTTGCGGAAAACTCACCGGAAGGTAGCACCGCCCCGTACGAGCTCTACAAGGAAATCCGGGGGTATCTCGCCTACGAACTGGCCGTGCTGTTCATGACCGATGTGATTTCCGCCGTGGACCAGGCCGTTGCATCCAACCAATTCGACACCGCCTATGCGGAGGACTGGCGCAAGGGTGATTTCCAGCGGGCCATAGACCGGATCAGCGGTGACCTGGAACGTGTGTCAGAGCAGGTCTCGATGCCCGCCGAGACGTTGCAAACCTACATCCAGCTTCTGGACCACCTGGTTCGCACTTACACGCCCCTGAGATAGAGGAAAGCTCCGGATGGACCTGAATGCCTTTGTCTACGGTGATGTTGTTGTCGTCACCCGTATCCTGAGCCAGATCGCCATGATCTTCGAAGGCAATGCCTTTATCGTTGCCGCCAAGCTGGCCGCCCTGATCGGGATCGTGATCGCCCTCTGGTCCGGCATTGCCCGCGGTGGGGAAATGAGCGCATCCACCTTCTTCTGGCCGCTGCTGGTCACCGTCATGATCATCACACCGCGCGTGAACCTGGTGATCGAGGACAAGAGCGGAAGCCTGTCCCGGGTCGACGACCTGCCGATCGGCTTTGCCGCCCCGGTCTCCTTCATCACCTCGCTCGGCTATGGCATCAGCGAAATGCTGACGGAAAATCTCGGCCTCGATGACAACGCCATCACAATGGACAATGGCCATCTGCTGACGCTGCGTGCACCTTTTGTCTATCAGCAGATCATCACCGACCCGACCTTCCATGGCCTGGCCGCGCAATTCTCCAGCGGGCTTTCTCCCGTCAAGGACACGCTCAAATATGTCAGCACATGTCTGAAATGGGACGCAAAATCCAACCCGGGCACGGGAAAGCTGCACCAGATCCAGAACACGTCGCTTGCGGATCTGCGCGTGGGCGCTCAGGCCATGGCGGTAGGCGCGTCGAATGGCATCACTTACGAATGTGATACCCTCTACGATGCCCTGATCACCGGGTTTGAATCGGCCGATTTTCAGGACCGGCTGAACGATTCCGTCAATGAGTTCTTCAGCAAGTTCGGGGCCGACACGACAACGGGCGGACGGTACCAGGCCGCGCTTGAGACCATCACCACGGACCTGGGTGCTTTCTACGCCCTGGCGGCGTTTTCCAACGCGCTGCAACTGGCGCCCAATTACGTGACCAAAGCGGCCGGTGGCGGCTCGCATGAAGCGGCGCTTCAGGACGCGCTGAACCAGCGCCGTGAAAAGAACTTCGGCAGTGCAGCCGTCATATTCGAGACGATCAGTCAGACGATCGCCTTCGTGGAAGTCTGGTGTTTCAGCATTATCCCCCTGATGCTTCTGCTGCTCCTGCTGGGCGGTGCGGGCATCAAGATGGCCGTAAAATACATGTGGATGCTGGTCTGGGTTCAGCTCTGGTATCCCACGATTCTGATCACCATCAGCTTCCTGGACGCTTCGACAACCGCCAATTCGGTTGCGGCCTTTTCCTCGGTCGCCAATTTCAACGCCTTCATGGCCGACATGACCCGTCTGCAGGATGTGGGCTACCTGTACCTGTCCATGGCCACGGCCCTGTCGATGTTCCTGGTCTTTGGCACATCCAACGCCCTGGGCGCTGCCATGCAACGGGATATGGCGGGCCGGGATCATTATGATGAGAAGAAAAACGCCCCCGACACGCTGGCCCGCCAGCCGCATTATTCCTTCCTGAGTGGGTTCACCCATTCGCAAGCCAAGGGCTATGTCGGTGTTGAATCCAAAGACAGTTACGCCGGGGCGTCATTCACTTTTGAAGGATCACATGCTGAAGGCGTGTCGCTTGCAAATATTGCCAGCGTGGCGGCCGGACATACGATCGGGACATCGAAAGCCGTTGCAGAGACCGAAGCGTTCGAAAACAAGAAAGTCTCCGGAACGCAGGATACCGTGGCCGACATCGAGACTGTTGGCCACGAAAGTCAAAAGATGCTCGGGGTCGAAAACAAGATCGAAGCAGGCCAGACCGTGGCGGATCAGTCGAGGGATTCAGATGCTTACGTTGCAAATAACAGTGTGGGCGCGAATCTGGGCGGACAGGTGGGCACCGGAGGGGCCAGCCCCGTTAGCGTCGGCGCGGGGGTAAATCTCACGAAAACGGATAGCCACCAGGAAACACAGCAAACCGATCAGAGTATCAATGCTCAGCAGGGCGTGGGTGCGTCGGGACAGGTTAAAAATGTCGTCTCCGCCGAGAAGAGCGAGGGTGTCACCACCACCAACGCCAATACGCATACAGAGCAGGATGGGTTCTCTGAAGGGGGAAGCCATTCGAAAGGAGCCACAGAGGGCAGCGATCTTGCACGTACAGATACCGAGAGCGAGACACAAACGGCAGCTGACATGCGGACAAAACAGGCCAGTCGGGTCTATGACGCCATTGCTGTCTCAAACGGGATCGCGGGAGATGACCCCAGCTATGACGACCTGATGAAACTTGTGTACAGCACCCCGCAATCCCGGGAAGCCTTTGAAGAAATGCTCGAATACGATGCAGAAAAGCTGGACAACACCTTCACCGGGGAGAACGAAGATAAAGCGAAACACGCCTTTGCCGCGATGTATGTCCTGCAAGGGCTGCAAAATCCCAACCTGTTCCCCAAGGACGTGGAGAACGGCATGGAGCGTATGGAAGCCCTGAACATCCTGTCCGATGAAATCATGGCGCGGACTGGATTTGGGGGTATTCCGCAACGCGGAGGAGTCAATGTGGACGGTTTGAACAACCTGGACCCGGCCGATCCCGCTGCAATCAAGGCAGAGGCCTCCGAACACTTCCTGAGATACGAACTCGACAAGGAGACGATGCAGGATGTCGCCAGCAGGGTGCCGCTCAGGGTGGACGGTAAGGAACTGTTCGAGTCTTTCACAAACGAATTGGGCATGGATCTCGACAAGCTGAACCAGGGACAGATGAACGGGATGCTGTCCAGTTACCGAGAACGGCTCGATGCGAACCGGGAAAAACTAAGCGGAATCGCAGAAAGCTTCATGGAGATCTACCGCGCCGTTGGTCTGCGTGGGGCGCTTCAGGAAGCCTTGTGGAAGAGTTCTGCCGACGTACGGCGTGATGCGGTGATCGGTGCCTATGATGATGCGAAAGCGCAGACAGGGTTTGACAACAGCCTGGCGGCAAATGAAGACAACGCCGGAGTGATGCTCAGTCACCGGATGGAAGCCTTCAAAGAGGCCGGTGTCGCCACTGACGACAGTGACCTTGCGCGCTATATGGCTCTGACCCAGCTCGAAGCCGGGGCCGTGGAACGCGAAGGGGAAGACTCTGTTGATGCGCAGCTGTTTGCCAAGATGAGGCAGGATCTGATCGATCAGGACCCCGTTCTGCAGAATGAGGACGTGGCCCGGCGCATCGAGGCCTTTGCCATGACCGGTGCCAGCCCGGAGGCCATGAAAGAGGCCTATGTCAATGCTAAGGCCGAATACGGTTTCGGCGAGTTCCAGGCTGCCCTTGAGGGCGTCAGCGGGCACGAGTTGAGGGCTGACGGCCACGAGATCAGCTGGTCTTCCACTCCGGACGCCACGGCCAACGGTGACATGGATGGCGGCGGATCAACGTTCCCGGAGAGATCGGCCGAAGATCTCGCGCTGACCTATGTCGGTTCGCTGGAAGGACCGGGCGGGTACAGAGACTTTGAAAACGGCGCGACACCCCCGCCCCGCGCGTTGACGTCGATGACGATCGGCCAAGTGAAGGCCTGGCAAGCCGACCGTGTTCTCGGTGAGGAAACCAGGGCAGCGGGCCGATACCAGATCACCGCGCAAGCCTGGGACAAAGCCATGGAAGGCACCGGACTGACCGATAAAGATATGTTCTCGGAAAGAAACCAGGACATCATGGGGTTGAATCTATTGGAGCATCATGGCTTCAGCAACTTCATGTCGGGACCTGGCACCGATCGCGAGAACACGGAGTTTGGACATAATTTGTCACGAGAATGGGCAGCTCTGCCCAGGATGAAGCCGGGGCCGGAGGGCGAGAGCCCGGACGAAAGCTATTACGAGGGTGTCCAGGGCAACAAGTCGCAAGCCACGGTCGCGGACGTAGAATTCATGCTGGAACAGATTCACAACGCGCCAAGGGCCGGGCGGTCGTAAAAGCAAAAGGGCAGGGGGTGACCACCTCCTGCCCTGTGTTTTATTTCATTTACGCCAATCTTGAGTAAAAAAGCCGAGCGGATCACCGTATGTCATCGCATCTTTGGGGTCTGTGTAGTCTGGTGCCTTTGGTAGAAACTGATCCCTCTGGAACATATTGAAACCATCATCATCCGTGACAGGCTCAAAGCGCAGATCCAGCTTCTCCAGCAAACGCTCCAGGAGCGATGGACGTGCATCCGCTTCCATCAGATCCTCGATCGTCACGGAGTCCCACGTCACATACAGATAGATGCAGAGGCCGACCATTGCGGCAGCCAAACTATAAAACAGCTCAAGCATCGTTCGCCTCCTTGTCCTGGTCCGCTTCAATCAACCGACAGTTTAGTTGAACAAGGTGGGTTGGTGCAACTTTTACGGCCCTGGAGAGTCGGAAAAGCGCGCCTTTGACGCTGTGGGCTTCGGATCAAAAAGAACCTCGCCCACCAAGCACGCGGGGTGAAGGAGATGTGTGGCGGGCTTTTGGTCAAAAGTGCCTTTGAAAGTCCATGCGCTCATGCAGGATGCGAAGGATTTCGACATTGCCTGATACGTCGCGACGAAAAAACACCACATGCTTGTTGCACGGGCAGGATAGCAGGCCGCCGCGCAGATCACTTCTATCTTTCCCAAGCCCAGGCGTTTGGGCCAATGCGCCAAAGGTTTGGTCAAGCTTTGAGAGATATTGAACTGCTTGATCATATCCCCAGGTCTCTACCGTGTACTCCCCGATCGCCTCGAAATCCCTCTCGGCCTGCAAAGTGAGGCGAAACCGCCCCGTCAAGAAGCGGTCCCTAGCCTGGCAAGTGATTTCTCAAGCGAATAGTCCGCAAACTTTCCTTCGTTTGCCTCTTGCCACGACGGTTCAATGGCATCACGCAATCGTTGCAGCTGCGCTTCTTCCGTTTCTTCGGTTGCTATCTTCTGGCGCAGTGCTTCCCGGATCACTTCGGAGGCATTGTTATAAAGCCCAGAAGAAACTTTCCCGCGGACATACTCATCCAGCCTGTCAGTCAAAGATATGTGCATAGCAAACCTTTCGCTTACCGCCATGATACAATCTTTGACAATGCCTGTAAATCTACGTCGTTGGGCAAGACGACGCTTAATCCTCGGATCGGGTAGGGTCCGCGTCGAAAGGTTTTGTAAAGTCACCAAACCCGTGGAGCGTCTTGAGATCCGGGTTTTTGGAGATCAGCTCTTCCAACGGCACTTTTGGCTCAAGTTTAAGGTGCAAATCAGGCCAGATTTCCTCTGGTGGCACCTTTAGATACTCTGCTATGCGCTCGCGGGCATGGTTGTCAAAATTGCCGTAGATCCTGACTATACCCGTGCGCGCCACCTGGTGGCAATTCGGCTTTCGGCTGGCTGAAATCCCTTTGGGGTATTCTGATCGGCCACCCGGTCGAAACACCGCACGGGATGGCGCGCGCGCCGATGCAAAAACGTAAAAAGCGCCACAGAGCTGACTTTCGCTGCATGTGCGAGACTGTTCACACCTAACGGCAGCTTTCCATTGCTACTTGGTGCCACAAACTGCGCAGCGGTGTCGTCATAGCTACTTATCAGGAACGGTGATGAGGCTTCCTCAAAGGTCGTTTGCATTATTGGACAATGGGGGTTTTCTCTGGAAAATGCTGTGATAAGACGAATAGTGATGCGATTGATCAACGTAGGGTAGCAAGTGCAACTTCTTGAAAAAGTGGAAATTAACTACTTTAGGTCACTGTATGCTGCTGAGATGGGGAATATCGGCGATCTTAACGTACTTTTCGGTCGAAACGACAGTGGAAAATCCAACTTTCTGAGGGCTCTAAACCTGTTTTTTAACAACAAGATAGAGAACAGTGACCCCGAGTTTCGAGAACATTTTGATTTCAGAATCAACCTCTCAGACGCTCGGAAAAAAGCTGATAAGAAGTTTGTCTGGATCAAAGTCACCTTCAATGTGCCCCCAAAATACCAAGGCACACTTGGGCAGAAGGCGATCGTCAAGAAACAGTGGAATACGCTTGGTCAAATTCCGCCAGAGGTCTGGCTTGTGAAATCCAACCAGCAAATCAAGCACTCCGATATGACACAAGGACAAAAAGCCCAATTGACGCGGTTGTTGAATGACATTGACTTCACTTATATTCCCGCGGTCAAAGATCTGGGTTCGTTTGCCGACCTTGTTGAAAGAATGTACGGGGCCGTTGCACAGAGTGAGCAACTGAAGAAGGAAACAAACGATTTTATCGCGGCGATTGGCGGACAGGCAAAGCAACTGACGAAGCAACTCGAAGACCTTTTTGACGGTACTGCGTCCTTGGCGCCCCCGACCCAAATGGAGAAATTGTTTCGGAACCTGGATTTCTCCCTAGGTCAAAATAGACATTCACTTCTCAAACAAAAGGGAGACGGGATAAAGGCTCGCCATATCCCAGAGTTGCTACGTTTCATCAACGGGGCTGAGCAACGTAAAAAACTGTTTCTCTGGGGTTTTGAAGAACCAGAAAACTCATTGGACTTAGGTGCTGCATCCACGGAAGCACACCGTTTTTTTGATTTTGCCATGCGAAATGACACCCAAGTATTCATAACGAGCCATTCACCGGCGTTTTATCTGGCGGATGCCAGTTTCGAAGGCGAGCATCAGATCAGTCGTTTCTTTATCAGAAAACAACAGGGTGCCCGCCCAATAGAGGTTTCTCCACAAAACGCCGTTGTCCCGATCAGCACTTTAGAAGAAACCGAGCGCGCCATGGGTGAAGCAGGGCTCCTGCAGTTGCCTTTTATCATAAGGCAGATGGCCGAGCATGAGAGAGAGATTTATGAGAAACGTGCCCAAATTGCAGCATTGGAAGATGAGGCAAGTTTGTTGCGCCATAGCTTGGAAAACTTGACTACTCCAACCCTGTATGTTGAGGGAAAGCATGACGTTGTGCTCTTCTCGGCGGCGCTGGACAAGTTGGGATGTGGTGGCGAAATAAATGTCTTGCCATTAGGTGGAACACCGAACAACCCGCGAGCACTAATTAGCGCGGTGATGGCTCAAGGCGGGCTAAACGCAAATGCCAATACACTCTTTTTGTTCGATAATGACAAAGCTGGACGCACGGCATCAAAGGAAATTTGTGGCGAAAGTAACGGCAATGAGCCAATAGAGATAACTCAGCAAGCCTGGTCTTGGGTTTTGCCTCTGAGCGAGGAATATGAGCAGTTTCTAGAAAAATGGGAGCTGAAGGCTGGGTCAGCGTTCTTTCCTGCAGAGTTTCTACTCCCTGCTCAACAGGCGGCATCGCTATATCAGCACATTTTAGATGACGAGAAATTCGAGCCAAAGCCTCTAGTCCAAGGGGATATTTGGAAATCCGTTATGAATAACCAGACAAAAAGCCATGATATGAACTGCCTTCAACCTGGCACCGTCGACTGGTTTTTTTCCCGAGGAGTGCATGACGATCTAAAAGAGTCTTTTGCTAATGGCGCTCTACAAAGTGGATTGAACACTGACCAAATCGACATGGTTACAAAGAGCGTTGCTGGCATTCTGATGAATGATTGAGCACATGGGCGTCACATAAAGGCGTGGAACTATTTTCGCATTCGGGCTTCACGAAAGGCATGTAGGAAAACACCGCTATCGTACAGAGGACGCTAATGTGACACTTGACGGCCACTCAACTGAGTTGGTTACCCGGGTTAATACTGGAATCGTCATCTGCCCCAATATTGTGCAAGCTGTCAGACTAATTGAAGCAAACCCAATTGGGGCAGAATTGGGACAATGAGAGAATGTTGATTGTCCAGCAGAGGAAAGTTGTGTGCTGATTGAAGGAAATGAGGTCGTTTCGCGATCTACTCAGATTGCTGCTCGGAGTTTGACGATTACGGCTTCAACAATTCTGGCAATCGGATGGTTCGAATTGCCTATTACTAATCTCGAACTCATGGGCGTTAAGGGGTTTCCTAGCGAACTTTTTTCTGTCGTTGCGGTTGCAATGACGCTTTTCTTGTCGGTCTCACTTTTTCTGAACTGGTCGTCTGACAAGCTCGCGCTAACCAAGTGGTATAAAGACAGTAAGGTTCAAGTTACGCTCATGGGGTCATCACCTAGAGGAGGGACTCAGAGTTCTTATCTAGTTTCGCGATTGGAGAGGCTGGAGCAGGAAATGGAGAAAGTTCAACCCAACATTGAAGGCTTCCAATCCCTAGAGAGTCGCCTTTCAGCAATTGAGGAGGCTTTGACCTGGCGGAAGAGGGACCTTTCTCACTTGGGGGCTACTGCCTGGTTTCTTCTGAATGTTTGGTACTTTGCCTTGCCGCTTTGCCTTGCCATTTGTGCAATGGCACAAGTTTACATGTCTGAGGTTGCGTTTGGAGTATCAGTACAATCTATTCCGGAGTAGCTCTGGGGCGCCCCTCTTGGACTGGGCTATTTTGCGCACGTTTCTGGCAATTCCGGGCGCAGAGAGCGCCTGCTCCAACAGGCGTCTCCTTCACCGATCTCGAATGCATCAGAAATGGCGGAAACTGGAATATCGCCCAGGTGAGCGCCTTCGATCTCAGCCATAATTCTTTTTGTCGATTTTTGTGATTTCCAGCAGGCTCTGATTTCCCTCCCGGATTTGATGTTTCCTGCCACTATATCGGTGTTTATTCGCAGCCAAACAGATCGCCCCCATTGTCTCTTGAAAGGAAGAGCCTCACCAATAGAACTTGTGAGGAGTTCGGCTTCGTATTCTTCCAAGTCAAAGCCTTTAGGGAAATCAAAGAGGCTAACCCCTCCTTGAGCCCGCACAAAAGGCATGCCTCCATACCGATCACTATCGTAAGCGTCCGTTGAACCCGACCTAACGCGAGCCGATTGAGGCGGCTAAGTGTCCACCATCGATAGTGGACACTGTGAGGCACCCTATGAGCAGGCGTAAGAAGCGTTTTTGGGCGGACGAAGAGAAGCGGGAGATTTGCGCGCAGGCAACCAAGCATACGTCTTACACTAACTAAAAACCTCGCCCTGCCCTAAAGGCCGGACGAGGTGAAACCCTAGCTTCGTCAATCTACTGACTTAACCAGCTTAGGCCTGTTGGCCAGGCTCCAAGTAAATCGACAACCAAACAGCGCAATCAGTTAACTGCACTCTCCAGTGCTGTGAACACTTACACCAGCGGCGTTTGCGTGGCAGGCATTAGAGTATGTTTTTCCGTCGCAGCCACATACTGGGCGGTACTCCATAGTGCAAACCTCTGGTCGAGGACGGCACACGCCGGTCTGATCAGCCGCTCCACACGGAAAATCGCAGAACTCGTTGGCCCTGCATACTACACCCCCCAAGCCGCCACAGACAGCTCCAGCTTGCGGACCCCCAACGGCTAACGTCTGCAACCGTTTGCTCCAAGGCCATGGTGTGGAGTCGCCATCACCGCCCATAATTTCAACTTGGCCTTCCGCTCCTTCGCTTTCGCCTACGTTTTCGGGGATCGCTATCTCCACGGCGTTCGTTGATGCATGTATCCTGACACCCTTTAACCAAGGAGGAATCGGGCCCGTAATTTCCGCGTTAATTGAGGTTTCGACTTGTAGAACATCTCCGTCGGGAGCTCGGGCGAAAAAGTCAAAGTCAAGGACGCCATCTTCGGGCGGACTTACATAATAGTAAGGTAGCAGTTGGCCGTTTCTCCAACCTGATGTATTTACGGTTCCTTGGGCAAAAATCGTTATTGTTGGCGGGTTCGACTTATTGATTGCGTAGTTGACTGCGTCCACCTGTGGAATTTTAGTAAGGTTTTCATTCGCGCTTGCCGATAGGGACATAAGCAACAACAGCGGCAAGACAAAAACAAGACTCACTTTCATACTAACCTCCAAGCAATTTTTCGTTCTAAAATACTGGTGAGGTCAACCGGGTTATGTGTGCGAACACACATCTAAAAAAATAGAAAAAATGTCTGAGACCCGTATGGCCTACCATAGGAGGAACTTAGCACACCGTATTCACTCAGTCCAACTTGACCTCTAGGAGAGGCTCAACCGTAAAAATAAAACCAGTATCTAGAATTTTCTCAAACCGAGGTACGGACGTGGTGTGCCACATACTTCCCTCAAGGTACTTTGAAATAAAGTCTGGTATTATAACCATGCACTTTGAGCCTCAGCTTTTATGACAATCATGGATTGTCATAAATCGGACCGCATTCAAATAATCTTTCACGGCCGCTTTGGGTTGCAAGCGGCCTAATGCACCTGCAGCGGCCAAATCACGCAGCAATGTCCCGTTAGGGCTCGAAGCAGAGATGCCTTAAGCCACCTCAAAGCCAAAAAAGTAAAACCTGTTAATTCTCTGGATTTTGCCAAGCTATTCTCTTCTCGGTTACGTCGATTTTCTAGCAGTCTTACGGCGTATTTCTGCCGCGATACTATCCGCCTCTGTTAGCAGTCGGAATACCTCTTTCCGTACTGCGTGAAATCGATCTAACTCAGCCGGTGCCGACAATTGAATGTCTTGCATTGTAATCGGTGCAGCAGCTTCACTATCAAGGAACTTTTCCATACGCGCGATACGTTCTCCTTTGTCGCGTGGATCTTGCTGGTCTAAAAACACACGCCAATGCTTCTTACCTTTGCGCTCGTTGCACGAGCGGCAGCACGGCACCAAATTTCTAATTTGGTGGCCATAACCTGAGTACTCTCCGTCCAATACTAAATTGAACACATGGTCCCATGTGGCAGCGTCGGCTCCACAATATGTGCATTCAAGATCAGCTTTGGGATCTTGCCCAAGATCGCGAAGGGCTACATCAACCGCTTCACTAGAGTATTGGTCGAATGATGCAATCGCAGATGCGAATGCGCCTGAGAATGTACTTTTTCTGGCCATAATCTTCGAGGCTTTGAGATGTTTTTTTATTTTTTCCGCCTTCATGTCGTTCCCAAATCTCAACACGTTCAACTACAGATAGTTGGCACCAGAGCACGATTGTTCAATAAATTACAATGATTTGAAAACAGCCTCGTGCAAATCAACTTTGTCGCCATCGCTGTCAACAAGGCTGCATTTGAATGTCCGGATTGCGCGTTTCGCGACTTGCTGCACGAGCGAGACCGTGGACGATGTTGAATGCCCGGTAAGGGCTCAAATGACCTGTTCAGGATCGCCGCAGAGAATGACGGCGAAGGGCCCAATTTGCGTGATGCCGCATGATGATTGAATGTCCGGCTATTCCAAC
>WQBJ01000051.1 GCA_013032095.1 Ruegeria atlantica
CGCGAAAAAGAGGGGCGTGGCCGCCTGATTGGCCGAACCAAAGGTGGCTTGAACACCAAGCTGCCCGCCTTCTGCGACAGCCAGGGCTGCCACTCAACATGTTTGTTACCGCCGGTCAGGTCAGCGGCTACATCGGCGCGTGTGCCTTGCTGAACATCTTGTCCAAGGTGGAATGTCTCCTTGGTGATCGGGGCTACGACGCCGATTGGCTCAGAGAAGCGTTGAAAGACAAAGGGATACGTGCATGCATCCCCGGTCGAAAACAACGCAAGACGAGGGTGAAATACGACAAGCGCCGCTACAAACGCCGCAATCGGATCGAGATCATGTTTGGCAGATTGAAGGACTGGCGCCGTGTGGCGACGCGGTACGACAGGTGCCCGAAGGTTTTCCTCTCCGCAATCGCCCTTGCTGCAAACGTCATCTATTGGCCACGAGTCCTGACCCGAGCTTACCAGTATGGGGTAGGTGGTTGCCTTTGGGAAAAAATCCGAACGGCAACCTGTTAATGCGTCAGATAAGTCGCAGTCCTAACAGTGCGGAAGTCAAAATGCCCGAAAGCGTAAGTCCGCAGGCTACGACAACAAGCGTCACCAACTTAGTTTTCTCGGCCGAAATTCCATGACTTAGGAGAACTATACGTAGTCCACACGCAGCGTGTGTGATCACAGCTGCCACAGCCAATAGATAGTGTGGTATAAGCCGGACGTTCCAGGGATCGCCTAAAAGGCCAACTGGCGATCCAGATGCCCATACCCAATTGGTGTCGATGCCAAATTTCATTCGCGCCATAATTAGCGCTGCGGTCAGGTGGCTAAACAAAAAAGCTCCAAGGTAAGCGCCGCTTGCTGTTTGGACCGTGCCCCACCAGTCAACAAAGCTAATCGTCCGAAATCGGGCCAACCAGATCCCGGAAAAAACCAACCATAGGACAAGAAGAACAAGTACAGGTTCCACTAGTCTGGATCGATACCACAGCCTTAGATAGCTTTGAAGATTTGCGTGTGTTTCAGTGCCGACCAGAGAAACTGAATGGTTTGCCAAGTGGAGAAAAACAAAGCCGATCAGTAAAAGCGCTGCGGCAATACCATGCCCCCACCTAAGCCATTCAGGAGGAAGACCTTTCTCGTCGTTTTTTTTCTGAGTTGATCCAGATCGCGTAACGAGAAGAAATATTAGTACAATGAGCCATCCAACTGACCATACAACTATGTCACGGCCAGGGACTTCAATCGTGAACAAGACTACACCGGTCGCCGTATACAAGGGAGGGGTTGCAACCGAGAAGTAGGCAAACCTGCGCAGAGACAGAGCACCTCGGCTGCGCTCAATATTCTTTCCAGCTGCCCACACGACCAACAATCCTAAGGCAGGGACTAATATTGCCGCTAGGAAGGCACACAATGCCGCCAGAGCAGCAACCCAGGAGCCGTCTTTGAAATCTGACAGGTGACCAAAGAAGAAATAAAGGGAGTACGGGTACGAGATGTTGGCTAAGATAAGAAAAACCTTGTTCCCTATTGATCCAGTAAATTTGTTTGTTGCCGCTTCTGTAAGCATGCTGCCTCACTTGGTAACTTCATTTTTGCTCCTGAAATCGTTTGACACGACCCAACATTGAAGCTGTCCTGGCGCATCTCATGCACCAAATATTCCTTTCGAATGGTGGGTCTTCAAACCACACGGATGCAGGAGCAATGTCTGCGGCAGACCTAGATTTCGAAAGGGGCGCGGATGCTCATCCCATGCTCGCTTGATATCCATTGAGTTGAACTCGAAGAGGCATACTTGTGGTGATTTTCCGATTTGATCAGTGGGGTACTCCCGCCCAAGCGCAGGATGCGTTTTGGTATGGTTGCTTTTCTCAGTTCACTCATTTTTTAGACTAGCTGAAAATATGCTGACAGTTTCATAGTATTGCTTTTCAGAATTATTGAAGTTGAGCTACTAGCTTTCTCCCCCCGTTCAAATTCGACTGATAACCCTGAATTCTTGACTAGAAGTATTGACGTTGAAATTGACCGAATAAGTGAAGAGAAGGGTTTTGAGGCTGCAAATTAAAGCCAACATAAGTTGTTCCGAACTAAACCTTAGCTGCTGATCCAGTGTCGCAAATTTCAGCAGCATATGCGCAGATTCTCATAGTTGGCTGCGGAAGAAAGTACTGACTATATTTGTACCTGTTCGAATGTTGAAACCACGCTGCCAAAAGTATGTTCAGCCTAACGTGTCAAATTTTGGGGTATAGCACGTTGGGAAAATAGCGGTTTGGTATCGAGAAGCAGTGCAAGGGGTTTTGGGAATCTGAAAATGATTGAATTATACACTCACGGTACTCCAAACGGCCGTAAGGTCGCTATAATGCTTGAAGAAATCGGGCTAGATTACCGAACTATCGTTGTTGATATAATTAACGGCAATCAATTCGATGAAAAATTTGTGGCTTTAAACCCAAACTCAAAGATTCCTGTTCTGGTTGATAAAAATGGCCCAGAAGGCAGAAAGCACGTAGTCTTCGAATCTGGCGCAATATTATTGTACCTCGCCGAAAAAACGGAAAGCCCATTGCTTCCAATTAACTCGGAAGAAAAGTCTCAAGTCATGCAATGGCTAATGTTTCAACTTGCGAATGTCGGGCCAATGTTTGGGCAGTATCACCATTTCTTTAGCCACGCTCGCGAAAAAGTTCCTTATGCATTGGGCAGGTACCGCGAGGAAGTTGAACGTTTGTACGCGGTAATGGACAACAGATTGTCTGTGACCGCCTACTTCGCGGGCCCAAGATACTCTATAGCTGATATTTCAATGTTCCCTTGGGTGGCTCGGTTTGAGGACCCGAGCATTGATCTTACATTGCGAGACTATGAAAACCTTAGTCTTTGGTACGATAGTGTTTTTTCGCGACCAGCAGTGCTAGCTGGGATGGAAATTTGAGCTATCGGTTTCGATTTCGCGAGGCGATTGCAGAAATGACAATTTCTTGCCTGAGCTCGTTGTTTCGTAAAGATCTTACTCGGAACTTACCGCGGAATACACCAGTTCGGACGCAGCAAGTTGCTGGTGTTAAGCCTAGATTTGGAAGCCAGGCAATCGGTGAACTCAAGAATGACTGAATTCATAGCATCTGTTGTTGGGCCTTATTTGTTGCTGACTGGAACTGGATTCTATTTATCCCAAGACTTCTACCGAAAAATGCTTTTAGGGCAGACAACCGCAGATCCTATCTTGGTTAACTTGTCAGGTGCCTCACACTTCATCGTCGGTGGTATTGGCCTTGCTTGTCACTTTGAGTGGACGACTTTGGAGGAAACTGTTGTGTCGTTAGTCGCGCTCGCAGCAGTAATAAAAGGAGCTGCACTAATAGTGTTTCCCGGCCAAACTACAAGTGCTCCGAAATTGAACAACGGGGCACTTCATTTTACGGCAGTTATTTTTCTAATAACCGGTGCCTATCTAACCTGCGTAGGGCACATGGCCTACCTGCAGTTGAATGGCCTCAGTGTCCAAAAAGTTAAGTGATTTTGTGCTTGGTAAGATTGGATAGTCAGAAGCCTTATCGACCTAAACTAAGGTGGAAGAATACTTTCAGTTACCTCGGAGTCTAAGGGAGGCAAAAATGACGCCACAGAAACTCAGAGAAATATATGGTGAAGCATCTCTACATGCCAAAGCAAAGGTGATCTCGCGTTTTGATGGCCATTGTCTGAAGTTTATCAATCATGCGCCCTTCCTTGTCTTGGCGACTTCCGACGGGACGAACCTCGATATCTCACCTAAGGGGGATCCTGCTGGCTTCGTGGAAGTCGAATCCGAAACTACACTCCTGATTCCAGATCGCCCAGGAAACAGACGAATTGACGGCTTATTAAATATATTGGACCACCCGAAAGTTGCTATCCTTTTCATGATCCCATCGGTTATGGAAACGCTCCGCGTCAATGGTACCGCCGAAATAAGTGACGCTACAAGTTTATGTGGCAAGTTCGCTTTTAACGGGCGAATGCCTAAAACTGTGATGCGTATATTTGCTGAAGAAATCTTTTTACATTGCGGTAAGGCTCCTCTTCGGAGCGGGTTATGGCAACCGGACACTTGGCCCTTAGATCGCCCAGTCGCTCAATTGTATGACATGGTTAGAGATCATTCTCAGATGGACGTGGTTTCGATTGAGCAGGCACGCACAGGCAATCGTGATAGTGACACTTCTGAATAGACGATCTGTACAGGGGTCTTTTTAGTGTTCTCGATGATTTGAGATCGGATCATCTATGTAATTTTTGGCAGTTCGCGCCTCAATTCTGAGGGAACTTCATACGTTTTGCGAAGCTGTGAGGCATTCTCGTGCTTAATCGGTTCAAGCTTGTGCACTGGTTCAGAACTAGAGTTTACTACAGACGAGGCAATTAGTTCATCCATCGTAAGGTCCGGGCTAACCAACCGTTCACGGCGCAGCCAGCTCAGCTGTTCCTCGACTGATTTCAAATTAAGCGTTGCATTCAGGTTCAAACGCATTGCGCTCGTTTCAATATTCTTTGATGCACGTTCTTTAGGCTGGCCTGGGTAGACGTATTGTCGAATAATATCAACGATTTCCTCCTTCTCTTCTCGATGCTCAATCAGTGCATTTGTATAATCGCGAATTCCCACAGAGAACGCTCTTATGAAAGCCTTAGTTCTGCCAACGTCGTTCTCAATTTCCCTGGGAGAGGTAAAAAGCACTGTAACTTGATAATCTGGCAGAATATCCGCGACACTACCAATGGATCGAGCGACGCCGGATGCTAAAAGTGCTTGAGCAACACTGGGTATCATGCTCCAC
Source organism: Ruegeria atlantica (assembly GCA_013032095.1). Classification (GTDB taxonomy): domain Bacteria; phylum Pseudomonadota; class Alphaproteobacteria; order Rhodobacterales; family Rhodobacteraceae; genus Ruegeria; species Ruegeria atlantica_E. Next base: position 4,820 of record WQBJ01000051.1, read on the forward strand.
GCTTCGATACTTCCGCCCCTCATTGCTCCTTCGATTATTCGTAGCTCCCGAAGGGGCAGAAAACTAAGCTTAAGGCTTTTGAGTTCTGCCAGTCTTGATCCTACAAAGTGAAAGGATGAGCCGATGTGTGTAACTGCAAATGTTCTCTTGTGTAGTGCATCTAAAGATTTTACGCCTGAATTATAGGTGGCGTTTGACACGAGTACCTTTTGCCCCTCAATCCCAGGTTCTTCCGAGAGTACACCTCCTATTAGTTTTATTTTCCCAACGGCCGCTTGCGACAACATTGCCCCTGTTATTGCAGAGACAGCAAAGTCTATAGTCCCCTTCGCGACGGCACAGGCAACTGAGGACGCAGATTGAAAAAAAACCAGTTCTACGTCCAAGCCCAATTCAGCGAAATGGCCACGCTCCAAAGCCACAAAGCTCCCCGAGTGAGTAGTCAGACGAAGTGCCCCTACCTTTATCTTTTTTGGGGTTGATAGCGCAGGAGCCGCTAGCAAACCTCCAGTAGCAACTCCAATCAACTTAATAGCACGGCGTCTGTTGACCAATTCTTGAATCCTTACACGTGTCTGAAACGATCTAAAACGGGTCAGTGTTTCACCTTCCAACAGCTCACGCATGTCGTCCCGACAAAGCCCCAAAATATATCGAGTCTTTTGCGCCCAGTGAGTTCTGGAAAATCACGAAGCACCCAATTTGGTGGCAAGTCTCCTTGAGCTCAAGTTTGGCAAACTAAACTCAGTTTCCAACGCCTGAATGACGTCAAAGGCGCTATCAAGATCGCGTGAAATTGAGGGTTCGTTCGCGCTAGACTTTCTGAAAGTACCGACGATCGAGTTTTCTGACCGACTTCGGCCTAGCGGGCCCACCAAGTTGGTTCTAAGCGATTTTCGATGACCCTCTGCAGGCAAAGCAATCATTAAGTTGCGTACAAAATGGGAGTCGTAAGAATTACACAGGTAATAGTTAATCACCTCATAGTCAGATTGGTAGCGTTCGGAGTAGTCAAATGAATATACCGGCAGCCACGAATCAATGACTTTTGCCTGGAGCACAAAGTAATTGTTTTCGACGACAATACGAAAATCTCCATGAGGTGTAGCTTGAATGAGGTTGGGGACAATTTTTAGGGGCACTGTTGGAACCTGGCCCCCAAAGCCGGCATCTACGAGGTAATCTATTTCGTTTACTTCCACTTTGAGCATCATATGCGAAGCGGGAGTGACTGTGCCTGCTTCGACTTGCCACCGTACTCTCGCGGCAAGCCCGGAGACAGAAAAACCAATCTGTTCTAAAACGTTCTTAAGAAGTAAGTTGTGTTCAAAGCAGTAACCTCCTCTCTTATTCTCAATGAGCTTTCGCTGCAGCGCCATGGGAGACAAATAAACGGGTATACCTAGAAACGGATCTATATTTTCGAACGGAATGCTTTGGAGGTGCATTAGCTGCAGCGCTTCTAACACCTCAATGTTTGGCAAAGGGTCCCCAGTAAAGCCGATTCTGTTGAAATAAAGCTCCAGGTCTACGGTTGTCATGGTCATTCTCTCGATCTACGCAATAGCATGATAGGCATTGCAAGCTCGTTTTAGGCGGCTTGATGACTGACCATATTTGTATGCAGCAAAGTGAGGAAAAGGCGCACACTTGCGCATCTGCTGCGCGTAAATTCGACATGCGTGTTCACGCTAATCAGACTGGAGCAACTAGGGTCAGGATCCATTGATTTCCGCCTAGCTGCGTGCTTCACGGTTCGCAAAGCGAGCGGTGAACATGTCTGATCTCTTCTGGTTGACCGACACGCAGATGGCGCGTCTGCAGCCTTACTTCCCGAAATCCCAAGGCAAGCCGCGCGCCGATGATCGGCGAGTGTTGAGTGGAATTATCTTCATCCATCGCAATGGCTTACGCTGGCTGGGTGCGCCCAAGGAATATGGCCCACTAGACGCGTTGCAACCGTTGGAAGCGATGGAACGACAAGGTTGTCTTTGCCTGGATGATGGCTGGTCTGGCTGCCGAGCACGGCGAACAGAAGACCGTGATGATTGACGCGACCTATCTCAAGGCCTTTCGAACAGCGACCAGCATGGCCGCGAAAAAGAGGGGCGTGGCCGCCTGATTGGCCGAACCAAAGGTGGCTTGAACATCAAGCTGCACGCCATCTGCGACAGCCAGGGTCGCCACTCAACATGTTTGTTACCGCCGGTCAGGTCAGCGGCTATATCAGCGCGCGTGCTTTGCTGAACATCTTGCCAAGGTGGAATGGCTCCTTGGTGATAGGGGCTACGACGCCGATCGGCTCAGAGAAGCGTTGAAAGACAAAAGGATACGTGCGTGCATCCCCGGTCGAAAACAACGCAAGACGAGGGTGAAATACGACAAGCGCCGCTACAAACGCCGCAATCGGATCGAGATCATGTTTGGCAGATTGAAGGACTGGCGCCGTGTGGCGACGCGGTACGACAGGTGCCCCAAAGTCTTCCTCTCAGCAATAGCGCGCGCCGCATCGCTGTCATCCTGCATCGGATTTGGGTCGATGGTACAACCTTCCAGATAGATGCAGCACCAAGAATTACCTAACCGCATAAGCCTCCACCTACTGCCTGTTTGATCGCAGGCTTTCGAGGTCCCGCAGGGACGTGGTTCCGATGATGCCAGGTCTGGACTGGCGCTGACTTTGACAAGCACGCCTATGAGATGGGCACGTCGGAATTACATCGAACCAGCATCATGTTGGCAGCCGCCGCGCTGACCACGAACCGAAGCATGTACCCGAAGGATCTTAGCAGAAAGGCCGCGGCAGAAGGCACGATGGGCAAAAAACACTAAAAGAACTGCTTTGGCGGATCAATTCGACTGCGTAAAATCCCTTGACGCAAACGACCCCGTTACCGAAGTCCTGAGCCGAGGGTGAACCCGTTTTCGCGCAATCTCGACTTTAGCAGTCTGACGACTTCTTGAATTTGTGTGGATCGGTGCATATCCACATGCGTGACAAACCAAATGTCCTCCTGCCAGGAATCTTGTGTTGCACAAACTTCAGTCAAGAGAGCCGGATCTGCCAATTCACGTGGTAAAAAACCAACGGCCTTTCCAGTTCGCACTAAGTCCCAGAGGACTGGAATACTGCTGCTACGCATCCCGATTGACTTTGAGGGAATATTTTTTTCGAGCCAGTTCAAGTAGGGAACAGACGGTGCATTATCTGAGGCACCCGCAACACAACCATCAGGCAAATCTTCTATTCCCCAGTCAGATCCCATAGATAAAGGTGCAAAGAAACCGACTTCTAGTTTTCTTACGAAAATCACAACATTGTCCGGATCAGTTGGCTTGGGACCTATCCTTAGAACTGCATCCGCTTCGCCTTTTTCCAACTTTAAAATTTCGTCAGTCAAGATGATTGAAATACTCAAACCGGAGTGATTTGCTTTTAAATCACCGATTAGCTGCAGCAAAAGCGGACTTAGTGTTTCGACAGTGGAAATAGTAATGGTACCCAAATGCCCAGCTATTTCACTTTCAACCATTCTCTTGACGCGCTCAACTTGCATGCTTGTGGTTTCGGCGATGCGAAGTAATTCTTGTCCTATCTTGGTCGCTGTGTACCCGCTACGGTGCCGCAAAAATAACCGAACCCCCAATGACGTCTCCAAACTATCAATGTGGCGAGTTATCGTGGCTCTATGAACATTTAACTGTGAAGATGCAGCACTGACCGTGCCAAGTTTGGCTACACTTGCAGCGGTTCGAATTTCGTTCCAGTGACTTATGGCGGATGCACTGTTCATAGGCTCTACCCTGAATTTTAAGAGAAGTCGGCTAAGCAAAGTCGGGTAACTAGCTCGCTCGGTTCAGAGAGAACTTCAACTTACAAGACCGGATCGAAAAAACCCCCTCTCCGGTCATTGCGTGCACAACCAGCGCAGTTGCCCAAAAAGCAGGATATTCCCAACCTCCGTGAGGATTTGAAAAGAGCCATCCATTTGCACCGTGAGCGAACAAGATTGCACCAAAGAGTATGGGAAGCAATGCCATCGCTGCGATCCGGGAATGGTAGCCAAGCACCAGAGCTATGCCACCGATTATCTCGGCAGTTATTACAACGTATGCTAGGGGGCCCGGTAGTCCGATGCTAATAAAAAATAGAGCCGTACCTTCTGGAGTAATAACTAATATTTTAGTTGCCGCGTGTGCTAGAAATAGGAACCCCAATGTGACCCGGAGAAGTAATGCAGCATACGGTGCCAAGTCCTTGTCTATCATGCCTGTCTCCTTGCTCGTGCAACTGACGAACTAGCACTCGTCACCGACTGAGATAATGGCTACTTTGGGCGTTTCAGTACCGGTTTTTTGGAGGTAATCGTGGACACACTGCAGGCCATGCGGTGCTTCGTGAACGTAGTGGCTACTGGTTCATTCAAGGAGGCCGCAGCACGTTTGAACCTGTCGAGCAAACTTGTGTCAAAGCAAGTTGCCAAGTTGGAGGAGCATTTAGGTGTTCGCTTGCTGCATCGAACAACACGAGCAGTGAGTTTAACTGAGGCGGGTACTACTTACTACGAAGGGTGCGTCTCCTTAGTGGCAAGCGTTGATGAACTTGAGGCTTTGGTGCATCCAGACAGTAAGTCTCCTTCGGGCCGATTACGTATTAGCGCACCTACGACCTTCACCGAAAAGTGCTTGATGCCGCTTTTTGTTGAGTTTCAGAGACGATATCCCCACATTTTGATAAATTTGAGCCTCAGTGATCATTATGAAGGGATAGTAGAAGAGGGCTTTGATCTGGCGATCAGAATTGGGCGCCTAGCAGACTCAGGCTTGATTGCTAGCAAGATAGCTTCGACTGCAGTAGTGCTTTGCGCCTCTCCTGGTTATCTATCTGGTGCTCCGAAACTCAATCATCCATCAGATCTCAAAGAGCACAAGTGCGTTATAGATACTAATTTTCGCGACAACGGAACTTGGACTTTTAATGTAGGGGGTGACACCATTCATCTACGTTTACCTGAGCAGATATCCGTGAATAGCGCGGAGGCAGCGAGAAAGTATGCGCTTGCTAGTGGGGGCATCGCAAAATGCCCTCTCTATTCTGTGGAGGATGACATTGAGAGTGGTGATCTGGTGCAAATTTTGCCCGACGCAATCAATAGTACGCTGGATATTTCAGTGCTCTACAGCAGTTCAAAATTTTTACCGCCAAAAGTCCGAGTCTTTGTAGATTACCTAAAGAATGAGATGAAAAGGCAGTCAAAGTGAAAGTTAAGTTCCTGTGCTACTCTCAGCCAAAGCACCCGCAGTAACTGTAAGCTGTTTCGAACGGATTGCTTTCTGCGCTTGTCAAAAGTCGTTCAAATTTAATGAGTAAGTACTGTCCAAAACAAATAAAACCAGAGCATTGGTGAAGCTCTCTGGCATAGAAAACCGCCGCTCGAAACGAGCGGCGGATATCTCAGCTTTTATGTGGAGTGACTTGGCACAGCGGATCAAACGGTGCCGTAAGACTCTATAGACCTATAAAGTGAAACACCGGCAGCTGGGTCACTTTCATCAAATTCCATCAAGGCCAAAAACTCCAGGCAGGCAGGAGATCCAGTGAACAAATTGAAGGCCGCTTGAGCATCTTCTTGGCTTTCCCAATATACAAGGTCGGCGTATTCCCTTTCATTTAGTTGCAAAAGTTCACGCTTGATAAAGCCTTTCATCATATCCAGAAACTCTACCTGTAGTCTCTGAGATGCCGCCATTAGGTCTTCGATCCCAATGCCATCTTTGAGCTTTATTTCCGCGAGCTCTACCGCTTTCTGAGGCATACATTCTCCTAACTTACGCTTGAGAAGCGAATTTTATAGTGGTTCGGATTTAGTGACACATGAGTGTCGTTGATCGCTAGGCTGAGGGCCGCACGACTATTTTGCTGATCGGGCAATCCATTATGGAGTAGGGGTTAACCGTTTTTGTCACCGTCGCAGACGCCAAAAACTCGAGCGGGGCCGCCTGTCCCGCCAACATGGTTCAAGGCGCCGACGATGAGCGAACAGTCACCTTTCATAGAGGCTGCTGAAAGCTCGTCCACATTTGCAAGGTTCTCAACCAGTAAGATATCACGTTGGTATAGCTTGACATGCGCGGGCCAAGAGTCTGACCAGTCGTCGGACGACCCGCGGACTCCATCGCCGGAGTCTCCACTCAGACTGTCAGTTGCGATGCCTGATATGCGGACACCCTTTTCATCCATAATCTCAATGAGTCGATCGAGCGCTTCTTCTGTGAAGCCAGGATGGTTGAGACCGTTGACGTACCCAGCCGCTTCCCAATCTTCGCCGCCCATTCCGTAGAATTGTCCCCAGCCAAGATTTGCCACGACCCATGCGCCGTCTACAATTTGATCGGCAACATTGTCGATGTCCGTTGCACGCACGGTCGCTTGCGAAGTGTCAGAGAAATCAGTGATCGACTTGTCAAGGTGCGGGAGCCCATCGTTTTTCTGCAGTTCCGCTGCCACGCGATCAGAGACATCTATCATGACCACTTTGCCGGTTAGGTCTTCAGCTGTTAACTCCTCTGTGGCGCGTCTCTGATCATTTGCAATACTGCCTTTTGACAGGCTGTCACTGTTGTTCAAATAGTGGTTTGGACTGTTAAAGCTCGTTCCATTGTGTTCTTGAATAAGTATGGCTGCCGAAAGGAACTCACCTTCATTGGTGGGCCAAATATCAGCAGGGTACAAAATTGCCTGGTGATAGAAGCCTGCAATAGGTTTGCTATCTCCTACCGGTTTCGACAGATCAGGCTTCAACGGGTCGCTGGCAAGAGGTTCGAAGGTAGGAATAGGTTGTGTAAGATCATAGAATTTCAGTTCTCCTGCCGTTGCCATTACCGGCGCTAGTAGGCAAGCAACCGTTGACAGAGCAGCAGTTTTCGATCGTCTTGACATTTGGTTTTCCTTATTAGGCTGATGGTTGCTTTGATTGATCCGAGTTGCACTATTGGATCAATGATCCGCGCCCCGTTTCCCTCAAAGCCATCCAAGTTGTGCACCCGAGTGCTCCGGAGATATGGCAGCAAAAAAGCTGCAAACGAGGCTCTGTGATGCGCAGCGCCTGCGCGGAAATTGATCATCGCCAAATTGTTGGCCTATGAGGGTGGACGCCGAGTCTATGAACCAGAGCCCAGTGGCATAGTCCAAAGTCGCTTCAGGACACCACTTTTGTTAAAAAGCGGGCATCGCATGCTATCAAGTCAAGAGTGGGAAAACGATACGCCTGAACGATGCCACATAGTGCATTGCAATTTCCAAAACTCAGGCTGCATAATTTACCTCTTTTGCTCGAACCAAACTTCGGGTGCCAAAGGACCGCTTGCGCCTCTTCTGAAGTGCCGGAACCGCAAAGTGGAAACAAAACAACAACCCTGCAATTGTCTGCTAAGGCAAGAGAAATTTGATGAAAAACTGGAACGACATTCGAACCGCCGCTTTTGTGGCTCGATTAGGCACAGTAAGTGCTGCTGCAGAAGCGCTCGGTTTGCATAGAGCTACCGTGGTCAGGCACATTGATGCACTAGAAAAGCAACTGGGTGCAAAACTGTTTCTTAGGCACCCCAACGGATTCACCGCAACGCCATTGGCAGAAGAACTCCTGAATATGGCGGATGCTACCGAAGCTCACTTCAACGAGCTTGCATTGCGGGCCAATGCTCAGGGGAAAAGGCTGGAAGGGACGCTAAAAATCACGTTGGTGGATGATCTAGCACCGCTAATACTCCCGGTGATAAAGTCATTCCAGGCTGCCAATCCAGGAATGAAAATTGAAGTTGTTGGATCCGACCAAAAACTGCGCTTGGAATATGGCGAGGCAGACATTGCTCTGCGCATCGGCCCAAAGCCCCAACACCCAGACAACGTGGTGATACCATTTGTGAAAATCAGGATGGGCCTTTTTGCGCAGCAAGAAACAGACTGGCCGGAAGATTTAAATCAGCTGCCAGACAACTGCTTGGTGGGGCCAACAATTCATGCGCCTGAGTCTCCTTACTTTGAATGGCTAGCTGCCAGCGTTCCAAGTCGGGCAGTTGGTTTCAGAAGCAACAGATTGCCGGTGCTCTGGGCTGCTGTACGAAGTGGGCTAGGTGCTGGTTTTCTTCCATCTCTCCGCGCCGAGGAAGCTTCCCTCAAGCAACTTGTTGAGCCGAAGGAAGATTGGCATGAGGCGACTTGGCTGGTGACGCACGTGGACATGCATCGTACGGCGAAAGTCCAAGCGTTTATTCAGTTGGCTAAGTCGCATTCTTCTGGCGTTTAAAAAATGCGCACCCTATGCGCGCTTTTACTTCTTTTCGCCGATATTTCAAACTTCTACGTATTTTCAGCAAAGATTGGTGGAGCAGCTATGACGTCACTGACGGACTCATCACCTGCTGAATTGAACGGAGTTTGATATGAAAAAGAAACCTATTGCCGAATCCGCCTTTTTGTTGGTCGCTGGCGCTATGATAGTCGGTGCAGGAGGAACAATGTTATTCGCACCTGACGTTCTACATGCAAAGAATGGCGTTGACATTGGGACTAACCCAAACCTGCTAAGTGAAATCCGAGCTCCTGGGGCATTTTTGCTATTCTCTGGCTTATTTGTGCTGGCAACGCTGAAAATTTCTCGTTGGCGTAACTACGCAACGGCGTTAACGGCGTTAATCTACACGTCCTTTGGCGTAGGGCGAGTTTGGAGTTTACTAATCGATGGTGCGCCGGTTGCCGGATTGCTCGTTGTCACGCTATTGGAGTTATCGGTTGGAATTATTGCGCTAGTGTCACTTAGTTTGCGGACTGAGGCGAGACAAGTTAGTTTGTAAGGTGCTTTGCAAGGCGCCTGAAACCGGAAAGTCATTTAAGGATCGTGCCGGAGTTGGCTGCCGATGCGCTTTATTTCTGTTTTTCGCCGCCTTTCAAAGTGATGTAGAAACTATACTGCTCCTGCATATTCGAAGCTGCGAAAAGATGAGCCCCGTTGTAGGGGAAACAATTCCCGTGGTCTTTCAATGAGCAAATAGTCGGAGATCATTTTGCGGGAAATCGAATGATGCCCTCCACTTGAGTATTCAATTTCTGCTGATTCCAAAACGTGCTGGGCGATATGTCCAATTTCACGCCGAAAATCGACATTTGAGCATATCTTGAGTTAACTCGCCCTATTGGAGAAGCGCTGAGCCTCTTGGGTTATTGGCAAAGCTACTATGGAGAATGCAGCATGATCGACCCCACGGTTTTAATGACTTATTCATTGATTGTTCTGGGCTTTGTTTTCATACCCGGACCTGCGACCCTTTTGACCGTCGCGCGAGCAACAACGTCTGGCACCAGAGTTGGCATTGCGACCGGGGCCGGTATTACTGCCGGTGACTTCCTGCATACGATTATGGCCGTGGTCGGCATTTCCGCGATAATCGCAGCATCTGCTACACTGTTTACAATCGTCAAGTATATCGGCGCGGGTTATCTCGTGTACCTCGGCTTGAAAGCGATCCTTGAGAAAGCGTCTGTTGATCTGGGGCAGGGCCGTGTGAAGATCACCGCCACACAAGCATTTCAGCAAGCTATTTTGGCGGAGGTTTTGAATCCCAAGACGGCTTTGTTCTTCTTGGCGTTTTTACCTCAGTTCGTCGCACCGGAAAAAGGCAACGTAATACTTCAACTCACCGTTTTGGGTGTCGTGTTTGCTCTGATCGGGTTTTTCAGCACCATTGTTTATTCGGTCGCGGCTGGTGGACTTGGCAACTTTCTGCGCCGCAACCCGACTGTTCTTAAATGGCAAGGCAAAGTTGTCGGCAGCATCTATTGCGCACTAGGCGTACGACTGGCGATGCAAGAGCGTTAATCGTGAGGCCCAAAGTCAGAATTGCCTGAAGTTTGGGCCAATCTCGCACGACACGCTGCGTTAATAGGATTCAATTGATCCGCTCCATTGAGTCAAAGATGCGCGGCGTTCCTCACAGGGAACCTTAGGATGCAATTTTAAGCAGAGTACGACTTCTGTCAGCGTACCTTCGGCACAAATGTGTTCTGGGCGGCCGGAGTAAATCCAAGCCGTCATAGTCAGCCTCTCTTGGTGCGATGGTCTGGGAGGCACCTGAGCTGGTGTCTCCCACCAATTCCTATTGCGTCAGAACAAGTCAGCGTTGCACGTTGTTCGTCTGGCCAGCCTCGTGGGTCTGGCAAGCCTGCGGAGCATGTGAGGGAGTTGCATTCTCGGGCTGGAAGATCAACTCAGGCAGTATTGTTTCCCAACTGTCGCGCCTGTGATAGTGGGCGTAGTCTTCGCTGCTGTCGATCTTGCGCCAGTTGATGATCGCCCCGATCTGACCGGAGGCGAACACATGCCCCCGGGGCGGTTTCCACGACTTGGCCATGCGTCCAACGACACGGGTTTTGGCGTCCAGCAAAACCCAATGGGGCTGTTGAAAGACCAGGGACAGGCCGTCCCCGACTTTGCCAGAGCGTACGGCCTGATGTACTTCGTGCGCATTTCCCTGGCGGCCGGCGAAAGAAAGGTCGACGATATCGAGCGCAGGCATCTGGTATTTGACTGCGGGTAGGGAAGTCTTGCCGAGATCGGGAAACACGCGCCTGACCAGAACCGAATCTGAACCATTTTTCAGAAGGGGGTGCGCTCCGGACGTCAGCACTGTCAGGCTTTGCTGTGCACGGGTCATGGCCACGTAGAACAGTCGTCGGGGAGCTTCGGTATCCTCTTCCTGCGAGACCCTTATCCAGCCGCCGTTCAGAATGGCGACATGGTCGAATTCAAGCCCTTTGGCTCTGTGCGCTGTCAGCAACAGCAGCCCACGCTGTTCACCGCGTGTATCCCGGGACCATTCTGCAATCCATTCGACGATGTCGGGTACCGGCATTGACTTGGTGCCCAATTCGCGGGCCAGTTCGGCCACGCCTTCCGCGAGCAGATCCACCCATTTGTTGCGAGACTGTTCATTCAGAACCGTGAGGATATCCTGAATACCCAATACCGCGCCCTGTTTCTCGCGCAGCCCGGACACCAGGCGTTGCGTTTCCCTGAGCCGCCAGACATTTGGAAGGTCTTCATTGGCCATATCGACGCTGAGCCCCTGCGCTTCGGCATAGGTTCGAACCGCATCCAAAGCTTTCCAGTCGCGGGAAATCACGGCGGTTCGCGACCAGCTCCAATTGGGATCAAGACGGGATAGGCGGATCAGCTCATCGACGGCTGCTGCGGCCTGCGGCATGTCACCTGGTGGGGCATCAAGCAGTTGTACCCGGCCGTGGGCAACAGAATCTGCGCCCTCCAGGTGCCCACCCTTGGGTTGGGACGCCCGCGCCTGGTTGATCCTGATCTCGTGATCGATCTTCATCCGGTCAGGCGCTTTCGAAATGACCTGATTGGCCGCTTCGATAATATGTGCCGTCGACCGGTAATTCTCGATCAGAAAAGACGGTCTGGCCTTGTAGTCCTCTTCGAACCTGCGGATGAAATCAACCGAGGCCCCGTTGAAGGCGTAGATATTCTGGTCGTCATCGCCAACCGCAAACAGGCTGAGTTTCAGATCGGCGTCTTCCAGCGAACGGCCCGCTACGGCGGAAATGAGCGCGTATTCCTCCGGGCCGATGTCCTGGTATTCATCCACCAGAATCCAGCGAAACCCCTGTATGAGGCTGTCGCGCTGCGCCTCGGCCTCGGCTTTGGTCAGTCCTTCGGGGCTGAGCTGGCGCACCGCCTCCATGATGACATTGTCAAAGTCTTCTGTCGCGGCCTTAACTCCTGCAAAACTGGCACCGACCAGTTTCATGGCAAGCGAATGGCAGGTCGATATCGAAACCCCCGCCGCATCGTCCCCGACCAGCGTCCGCAGCCGGACGCGGATTTCAGCTGCGGCGTGGCGGTTATAGGCCAATACCAGAATACCGCGGGGGTCTTCGCGCTTTATCCGCAGCAGATAGGCGATCCGATGCACCAGAACGCGGGTTTTCCCCGATCCGGGTCCCGCCAGAACCAGAACGTTGGTCTGTTCCCGGTCATCTACGACGATGTCCTGTTGAACCTTGTTGCCCAAATTTTCAACAATGGCAGTCCAGGATTTGCTGGTGGTCTGACGTCTCACCTCACGGGCCATGCCTGGCATCCAGCGTTTCATAAACTGGTCTTTGTTGAGCAGGAAGTAATCCTCCGACAGGCGTTCAGCGTCCGCCATCTTGTCCAGGCCGGTTTCCGCGTAAGCTGCCATGACATGGGTCTGCAGCGTCTGCTCGGCGTAATGTTCCTCCAATGGCAGGAAGTCGGATTGGGTGAACTGGCCGCCCTTTGGGTTAAGGAACACGGTCATGGCGGGGCGGAACACGGTCAATCCTTTGCCCAATGTCAGTACACCCTGTTCATGCATCCAAAGCAGGGACCGTTCGAGCAGCTTGGTCATGTCGCGGAGGCCACTGGATTTCAAAATGACGTCTTGTGAGAGCTGTGCCAGAAGGTCACCAACGGTGGTTTCCACCTGCAGATCTTTTCCGCGCGCACCTTTGTCGAGCCGACCCGCCAGAAACTTCAGCAAGATCTCGGCGGCCTGCCACCTCAGTTCAGCGGTCTGTGAAATCGTGTTCCACGATCGCTCAAGCGTAATGTTCAGGGTGTTTCGGCTGATCTTGCGTATTCGGATATTCCCTTTGCCGCCATCCTGTCCCTTGCCATCCCGCGCTATGCTCCGGACCAGTTTGTCGATCACGTCAGGGCGGGCGTCGGCGTGGTCCTGATCGCGCAGACGCTGGCAGGTTTCCGACAGGTTCAGAGGCGTTGGGGTTTCTTTGTCGGCATCGGGTGCCAGTTCGCGCAGCAGCGCAATCATGTCCCGTTCAAGGTTTGCGGCCTGTGTCAGGCGCACGGTGGAAGATTGCGCCACGCCGACATGGATGAATACCGTCATCGCGACGTCATTGCGGGCAATGCCAAAGCTTTCGAGATTGGCCATTGCCTTGGTCAGGGCACCCGGTGTCAAGCCGCTGACGCCACAGAGCTGATCCGTGGAAACCCCTTCATCCGCCGGGGCCGAGATCAGATGTTGGACGATGGCCAGCAACTGTTTGCGATGGACGTTTGTGATGTCTGCATCGGCCAGCCGTTGTTTCGCCTCATCCATCGTGTGAACCCTGAGGGAAGAGGGGAAAATCCGAACACGGTTTTCTTCGCGCGAAACAAGCGTTGCCTCCTCAAGCCAGGACACAGCCGTTTTGATCCGTGTGTCATCTGTTGCGCTGTCCCGCTCGAACTCCCGGTCTTTTTCGGACCGGACAATTTCACCTGCGGTGGCGACAACCTTGCCGGTCTTGCGCGTGCGTTCGTCGATACGGCGTAACGCCTTCAGAATGGCTCCGATTTCGTGCCGGGCAAGGCGGGAGCTGGCCGACAGCCGGAACTGGCGTTCCACGTCATCGCCGGCGAACAGCAACACGCAGTCGGCATCTTCCCGGTCGCGCCCGGCGCGCCCTGCTTCCTGCAGGTAGTTCTCCAGTGATCCGGGGATATCGGCATGAACTACCAGCCGGATATCGGGCTTGTCGATCCCCATACCAAAGGCGTTGGTGGCCGCGATCACCCGCAGGTCTCCGACCCGGAACCGTTCCTGAACATCCTGCTTATCGTCTGACCCAAGCCCGGCGTGGAAATGCGCCGCATCTATACCTTGCGATTTCAGAAACTTGGCAACGCGCTCGGTCTCTTTGCGTGTCGCGCAATAGACCACGGCGCCGGATCGGCCTTCAGATGGCAGCAGCTCTTCGATCACGGTCAGGACATCGGTCAGCTTGCTGTTCTTGGTCGTAGGCCTGACATCAAACGTCAGGTTTTTCCGCGATGCCCCGCCATCGAGGGACAGCAATTCTACGCCTGCACGAGATTGGAAATGTTCCATGATGTCCGCAACCACCTCGGGCTTGGCCGTGGCCGTCAAACACAGGATCGGGGCAGGGGGCTGGTCGCCCGAGAACTCTTTGATGAACCGCCCCAGATACCTGTAATCCGGTCTGAAATCGTGCCCCCATTTCGAGACGCAGTGGGCCTCATCAATAGCCCAGAGGCCCACTTCTCGTTGTGCCAGAACCGACCGGATAGATGTGCTGCGCAACTGCTCAGGTGAGATGATCAGAATGCCCGCATCGCCCATGCGGACCTTATCCAATGCATCCTGCCGTTCCGGCATGGACATCTGCCCGTTGACGGTCACGGAACAGGAAATGCCTGCCCGCTCCATCCCCTGCACCTGATCCGCCATCAGCGCGACCAGAGGCGAAATGACCACGGTCAATGCCCCGATCTTGTCGAACCGTGACAGCGCAGGCACCTGGTAGCATACAGATTTTCCGGTGCCGGTTGGCAGGATCCCCAACAGGCTGTTCCCGGACATCGCCTCATCGACAATGCGTTCCTGCAACGGTCTGCCATCCGGGTCGACCGGCTGTGGACGGAAACCGTCAAACCCGAACCACCTGTTGAGCGCGCGAACCGGGTCGTTCTGTTCCGCGCACCAGTCGCAGGACGGATCCTTACAGGACGTATCCCTGAGATGCCGCACAATAAGGGACGCCTCACGAAACTGCGCCCTGACCCATGGAGGCATGACCGAGTCCCCACCTGCCACGGTGATCCACGAGAGGGCATAGGCCATGGGCCAACCATTTCGGGGATTGCTGAGACGACCAATGGTTTGTTCGATCCGTTTGCCGCAGGCTCGTGTGCTCAGCATCCGACAGATGGCGTTAACGGCCTTTTCCTGTGACGGGCAATTTGCTTTCCGCAGATATTTGAAAACGGCATCAAATCCGCCGGATTGATCCAATCGGGTTGTCAGATAGTGATATGCTGTAAGGGCGTCCGGTTCGCTTTCGGCGAGGTCTTGAAAGGCGTCGAGCTGGTTGGCCAGCACCTCAAGAACAAGCCGGGCGTCAAGTTCCGGATCATTGATATGCCCCGCTGCCAGGCGCCCGTCCTGATAGTGCTTGACCAGGTGGTGATAGGGGTTGCGCGGGAAGGCAAGCGGGTTCAACCACAAAGTATCAATTGGTGCCTGCATGATCTGGGTCAGTTTTGGTCTGGCGGCGATCAGGTGCTCCATATCGTGGTGCAGGAAATTGTGGCCAATCGGATGCGAAATGCCGGCGATGGCTTCTTCCAGGTGGTCGAGATTTTTCTCCAGCGAGCCGGTTCCCGACTTCAAAGCGGGCTGGTCGTCGTTGTGCACGGCTGCGAAGGCAAATACCTTGGCTGTCTTGGGGTCCACCTCGAGATCGATGGACAGACACTTGGAAAGAAATTCAGTATGCCGACCGTTCATTTACATTGCAGAGTTGTTCAAAGGTTGCAGCCAGAGAATACCTTTTTGAGTGCTTGTACAACCCGAACGAGAAGTCATAGCTGCGAAAAGTCGAGGGGCAGGTCAGGCGCCTTGTAGTTTTCACCAAACTCGCGCCCAAACTCCACTACGACGAAAAACACTAATCATAAATGGCCCGAATTGCGGGTTTCAGAGCATTGGTAGTGATTTCTTAGAACTCTCCATTATCGGTAGACTTCTTCTTCGTCATGTGACCTGAGTGCATGATCAATTATTCTACTTATTCGGGAGCAAGACGTGCCCACAATATTTCTCGACACGAATGTTTTCATAGATGCTGGATATTTCAGGGCGGCTGGTGCCCAAGCGTTCTTGCGAACGTGTAAATTTGCCGGTTTCGATCTGGCAGTGCCCGAAGTCGTACTTGATGAAGTTCGAGGAAATTTCGAGAAGGGTTTGGCCTCGTCATTGGTTTCGTTGACCAAGGCAGGGCGACAGGTTGCTCGATTCGTGACGCACGAAAGTGATGAGATTTCGCTTGATGACGAAACCGAACGATTTAACGAGAACCTCGAAGAATTATTGCAAGATGTAGGGGTGGTCGTCCTGCCTTATCCAGCCACAACGACGAGAGACCTAGTCCTCGCTGGCTATTCCGACAGGAAGCCCTTTAAGGAGAGTGGCGAAGGCCACAAGGATTTTCTGATATGGAAATCGATTGTCGAAGGCATAGACCCAGCCGATGGGCCTCACGTTTTTGTAACCAGCAATACGTCTGATTTCGCGCAAGAGAAAACGAAAGAGACGTTCGTACTCCACGATGAACTTCTGTCAGATTTATCTGATGGGGTATCGGTTCTGGGGTTCACGGGACGGCAGTCGCTTCTTGAAAAGCATGTCCTACCTCTCCTCGATGGATGGAAACCTTGGAGTGAGTCAAACGTTGATCTCGACATCGAGAGTTTCGCGGAGGGGATTATCGGCAAAGAGCTATCTTACAAGACAATGTATGGACTAGAGGGACTGCCTTTCAGTAACGAAGTCATCATTACGATGTATGGGAAACCAGAAGGACTGGTCGTGCACTATGCTCTCATCGAAGATCAATATATGGTTCGCATTAGAGGAAATTCGGAATGTCTGTTCGACGGATACATGGAAAAATGGGAATATTTTTCAGAGCATTCTGAAACGATGTCGGGAGCCGATTGGAATGACCACGTAGTAAACGTCGAAGCAGAGGCGACAGTAGAATTTGAGATCATGGCGACTTATAACGCTGCCGATGGAGCGTTAGGCGGTGCCACATTGGAGGTGCTGAACGAGATCGAAGGTGATTTCTACAATTAGAAATTTCGGGTGCCTCTGGCTAATAAACGCCCGGCGATTTCAGGTGGCGCTCTCTCATACGAAGCAGACGAAGCCGCACTACGCATACCGATCCAAACTTATACGTTTTTGACTCCGCAAGTTCGACTGTTTCTGGTCAGCGTTCGTAAAGCAGTCATTCACTGAGTTGATGGCAACGGCAGCAAAGTCCCGCTCACCCACCATTCGTTACCTGGCACCGAACGTCCGAAATGCGCCGTTCGGGATTTACTGCGCGAGCAAAGCAACGGAGGATGTCGAAACCCAGCTGAATGGCGGCTGTTTGGCACCGACCGACCGACCCGCCAGACTTCCCCAGATTTCTAGAGCCGCATGGACGTGACCGGCGCGCAGATCGACGGCAAAAGCAACCGACTCTGCAACGCGTAACCGAAGGGGGAACTGGATCACCGTCTACATGAAACTTGTTTCATGTATAGACGTGCCTACGCTGAAATTTTGATAATTTCAGCTGCGGATGGTCGGAAGTCTAGCGCTCATGCCTGCGGCCGTCCATTGTGCTCAGGGCTGATAGGCCGGACCTATTTCAGCACTGAGAGACCAGGTGACAGGCAAGGACTGCGGACACCCCCGCATGACGGGAACCCCCGTCCTTGTGCGCGTCCCGCGCTCGAAGAATGCCGTTGGCAGGCGCTGCCTGCCCGCGATTAGCGGATGTTCCTGCCTGACGCGAAGATCCGTTGCGCTTACCAATTGCTGAGAAGAGCAGGGCTCTTGGGGTCTTGCCAATCCCGCCGAGCCTAAACGTCCGGGCTGTCAAAAAATACGCTGGGGCAATCTGCCGATGGAGCCAGAATGGATCAGCCACTTCTACAATCAGCGCGGCACCGCCGAACGACATATCAAGGAAGGCAAATACGCGATCAACTGGAC
>WQBJ01000052.1 GCA_013032095.1 Ruegeria atlantica
GACTTAACTGTCCCGTAATTACTGAAATCGCTGTCCGGTATTTCTGAAATCCGCAAGGTTGAGCAGTTTTGCGCCCGCCCGCATTTGACCCGTTTCCGCAACGGCGACGAAGACTTCAAGCGAGCGCATCAGGCTAGGCGACAGTTTGCGGCGATCCGGCACAGCTCATCCTTAGTATAAATGATGTTTATACTGTTGGGATTTTCTTGGTTTCCGTCAAGCGCTGAGTCAACACTCTCGGCATGACACGTTCGCGCTCATCTCGCCGCCGCAGGGCCACGGAAAACCGCACGCCAGCTGAAGTGCATGCGCCGTTCATTCTGCGCAAACTTTCGACCTTCAATGTGCTCAGCGAAGCCGGGCTGGAGCAGATCGAGGCCAATGCGGATACCATTCTGGCCGAGACCGGGATGGAGTTTCAGGATGACCCCGAGATCCTGCAGATCTTTGCCGATGCGGGCTGTGACCTGGACGGAACACGTGTGCGGTTTGAACCTGGCTTTTGTCGAAAGACGATCACCGCAACCGCGCCTGCGCAGTTCATCCAACATGCTCGCAACCCTGCCAACAGCGTTCAGCTTGGCGGAGACGCCAGCGTTCTTTGCCCCGCTTGGGGACCGCCCTTTGTGCATGATCTGGACTGGGGACGTCGCTATGCCTCGCATGACGATTTCATTGATCTGGTCAAGTTGCATCATAGCCTGCCGTGGCTGCACCATTCGGGCGGAGTGGTCTGCGAGCCGGTGAATTTGCCCGCCAACAAACGCCATCTCGATATGCTCTATGGCCACATTCGCTATTCCGACCGCGCCTTTATGGGGGCCTTTATCGGGGCCGAGCGGGCGGGCCACGCGATCGACATGGCGCGGATTGTCTTTGGCGAGGACTTTGTCGCAGAAAACGCCGTCCTCTATTGCGTGTCGAATACGAACGCACCTTTGATGATGGACAGCCATATGTCCGGTGCATTGAAAACCTACGCGCGGGCGGGACAGCCGGTTGCCTGCACCCCTTGGGTTCTAACGGGGGCAATGTCACCTTCGACGGTCGCAGGAACACTGGCGCAGGTGCTGGCCGAAACCATGGCAGCAATGACGTTGACGCAACTGGTAAACCCCGGTGCGCCCTGCTTGATGGGCAGTTTCGCGTCGACCATGTCGATGAAATCCGGAGCGCCAACCTTCGGCACGCCTGAGGCCGGTTTGATGGTGCTCGCTGCTGGTCAGCTTGCCCGCAGGTTAGGGGTGCCGCTGCACACAGTTGGTACGCTCAGCGCGTCTAAAGTGCCAGACGCCCAATGCCAGCAAGAGGCCACATGGGGTCTGATCATGTCGATGTTCGCAGGCGCCAATCTGATCAACCACGCCACCGGGTGGCTCGAAGGGGGATTGGTGACGTCGTTTGAAAAAACCATTCTCGATCATGACATATGCGGTAAAATCGGGCGGTTCTTTGATGGCATTGACATGAGCGAGAATGCTCAGGCGATGGAAGTTATAGCTTCGACCGGCCCCGGGCAGCATTTCCTGGGTTCCGAGCATACGCAGGCCAATTTCATGTCCGCATTGTTCCGGCCCTGGACCCCGGATGACAACTCGTTCGAGCAATGGCACGCAGCGGGTGAGTTGGATGCCGCTGCGCGCGCCAACGCGATCTGGAAAGAGAGGTTGGAGGCCTATGAAGACCCCGGTCTGGACCCGGATATCGACGCGGCTTTGCAGGGCTATATCGCGCAGCGCAAAGCTGAGAAGCCAGATCAGGACTACTTCTGATGGGCCTGAGTTTCCGCGATATCGCGCATCCGCGCATAGTAGGGCAGATGATGCGCTGCGTGGTCTGTATAGGGCGCGCCCAACGCCTCCAACTGCGCTTGCCAGTCCGAAACTTCGGGTGCTTTGATGGCACCGCTTCGCAGCACGTCAGCGTGCCAGCTTTGAACCGATTGCCAACCGTCGGGCACGCGGTTGTCCCAGGTAAAGGCGTGCTCCAGATAGCGCAGTCCCGCATGAGCCCAATAGCGGCGCAGGGTTGCTTGCGGATCGCGACGCAGCTGATCGGCGGTGATGACAACCGGGTTATGCCCCATCTCAACAAGCGCAGAATAAAGTCTGTATTGCGCTTCGTGTCCAAGCTCCAATCGGGTGAACTCGGGGTCGCGCTTGGCATAAGACAGCGCTGCTTCGGCCGGTTCACGCAGCAGGAATGCGTGGCTCATCTGATGGGCAAACTCCGGATCATCGGGCAGGGCTTCGGCCACGTAGTAGGCCATGTCCTTGAAAAAGACCGGGCCTGTCGCGGCCTTTGCTCGGATCATTGCCCGAATGTCTTCATACGTGGCAGGGTGCCCGGGTTCGGGCGTGAAGCCTGGAAACAGCCGGTCGTTGGTCGTCAGATAGTGATGATACATGAACGGCTCGTGCAAAACCGTCAAATCACCACGTTCGCGCATGATGCGTTCAAAGGCCGTCGAGACCGAGCGGGGGTGGCACCACAAAGCATGTATCTTCATGCGCCGACCCTAATTCCGACCTTTGGCATGCGTCAATGGAGGGATGGATGAGCCGCGTCCTGATCATCGGGGGAGGCGCAATCGGCCTGAGCCTGGCGTATCATCTTGCCAAGCGCGGAGCGGAAGATGTCACGGTGCTGGAGCGCAACCAGTTGACCTCAGGCACGTCATGGCACGCGGCCGGGATCGTGGGGCCCCTGCGTGCGACGCCAAACATGACCCGGTTGGCGATGGCTGCGCTTGAGGTTTTTCCGGCACTCGAAGCCGAGACCGGCATGTCGACCGGATACCGCCAGACCGCGGGCTATTGGCTTGCCCGCGACCCCGCCCGTTTGGATGAGTTGCACCGGATAGCGGATCTGGGGCAGACGCTGGGATTGACGCCACGCATGATCCAGGCCTCGGATGTGCCGTTGCCGCTGCTCAGCCTGAACAACCATGTGGGCGCGCTCTGTGTGCCCGAAGACGCAAACGTGAATCCGGTCGATCTGTGTATGGCCTACGCCAGGGGCGCGCGGGATCGCGGGGTGGCCATACGCGAAAACACCGGTGTTCTGACCCTGCGTAAGACAGGCGGGCACATCACCGGCGTTACTCTGTCCGATGGCACCGATTTAGAGGCTGATCAGGTGGTCATTGCCACCGGAGCATGGTCTCGCGAACTGGCTGCCGGTGTTGGCGTCGCCCTCCCGTTGCAAGCGGTCGAGCATATGTATGTGGTGACCGAACCCATGCCCGATCTGCCCAACCCGTTTCCAGTGATCAGGGATCTGGACCGGGGTATCTACCTTAAGGGCGACACGGGCAAGCTGGTGATTGGCGGCTTTGAGCCCAACGCCAAATGCTGGGACGCTTACGGCCTCGAAGGTGACCGTCCTTTCCTTGAGATGGCCGAGGATTGGGATCAGTTTGCCCCGTTCATGGAGGCGGCTTTGGAGCTGTGCCCCCGTCTCGGAACCGTCGGCATCCAGCATTTCATGAATGGTCCAGAGAGCTTTACCGCCGATACACGGCCACTTGTGGGTGAAACATCGGTGGATGGCCTTTTTGTGGCGGCAGGTATGAACTCGGTCGGGGTGATGTCTTCAGCCGGGATTGGACGGGCGCTGGCAGATTGGATGATCGACGGCCACCCTCCTATGGATATGTGGGAGGTTGATGTGGCCCGGGTCGATCCTGCCACTGCCACTCCTGAACACATGGCCAATCGCATGGCGGAAGCAGTCGCAGATCTCTTCGCTCTGCACTGGCCGTATAAGCAGCCCAAGGCGGGGCGAGGTCTTCGCACAACGGCGCTGCACGACTGCTGGGCTCAATCCGGAGCGCATTTTGGGCTGACGGCAGGTTGGGAGCGCGGACTCTACTATGGCCCGGGTCAGGGCTATTCGGTGACGGATCAGGGCTGGTGGCCGTTGGCGGAGGCGGAAGCGGCGGTCATGGATCGTGGCACCGCTCTGATCGAGCTGAGCCCTTTTACCAAGCTGGACATCAGCGGCCCTGACGCTTTGGCGGCTTTGAGCCACCTGACCACCGCGCAGATGGATGTATCCAAGGGTCGAGCTGTCTATACCCAATTGCTCAACCCGCGCGGCGGGATCGAGATGGATGTGACGATCACGCGGCTGGGTGAGGGTGCTTTTCACCTGACCTCGGGCGCTGCCACGCGCACCCGCGACCTGGCGTTCCTGCGTCGCCACCTGAAGGGCGAGGTAACTATTCAGGACATGACCGAGACATTCAGCACAATCGGCGTGATGGGCGCAGGCAGTCGGGCTGTGCTGCAAAGTCTCGGAGACCTTCCCCGGATGGCTTTTGGCTACGCCGCCACCGCCGAATTGGCGGGCATCTCATGCCGCGCGACCCGCGTTAGTTTTGTCGGAGAATTGGGCTGGGAGTTGACCGTGCCCAATGCTCTGGCACCCAAGCTATTCGATGCATTGCGAAACGCGGGCGCGTGTCCCCTGGGTCACTCCGCCGTGGATGCCTGCCGGTTGGAAAAGGGCTTTAAACATTGGGGGCATGAGCTTGGCCCCGAGGTCACTCCGCTTGAGGCCGGTCTGGGGTTCACCATCGATTGGTCCAAGGAGTTTACGGGCAAGGCAGTATTGGAACGACAAAAGCACCAGGGGCTGCATCAACGTCTGATCCTGCTGCAAGTTCAGGGGGAGGCACTGATGCTGCATGACGAACCGGTATTTGAGGATGGCAGCTATGTGGGCCTGACGACCTCGGGCGGGCGCGGGCCACGGACGGGATTGAACCTTTGCTTTGCCATGGTCTCGGTGCGGCCGGGCGAGACATTGGCCGCGACATGCGATCGAAGCTTCACAGTTCGGGTCGCCGGGCAGGACTACCCTGCGCAACCTTTGCGCCGCCCGCCCTTTGATCCCTCAGGCGGAAGGATGCGCGCATGACCGAAGCGCAGGTTGCAATTATTGGCGGCGGAGCCATGGGTGTTTCGCTGATGTATCATTTGGTCAAGGCCGGCTGGTCCGATGTGCTGCTGGTCGAGAAAAACGACCTGACCCACGGCTCGACCTGGCATGCGGCGGGGCTGTGCACCCATTTCGCCCATAACCCGACCATTCAAGAGCTGCGCGCCACCTCGGTGCGGCTCTATCGCGATATCCTGCCTCAGGAGACCGGACGCGATTGCGGCTTTCACCGATCCGGCGCGATGCGCATCACGCGCAACCCCGACCGGATGGACGAATTCCGGCACGTTGCTGGGCTATCTGAATTCACAGGCTACCCTCTTGAGGTACTGACACCAGAGCGGATCGCAGAACTTTTCCCGTTGGCGAAGTTGGACGGGTTGATTGGCGGCATCTATGAGCCCGATGACGGTCACGTGGACCCCACGCTGGCGACCCACGCGATGGCCGAGGTTGCACGGCGCGGCGGTGCGCGGATCCTGCGCAATTGCGCGGTCACCGCGATGGAACGCATGCAGGATCACTGGCGGATCGAGACCGAGAAAGAGACCATCGAGACCGTCCATGTCGTCAACGCCGCAGGCACCTGGGGTTGGGAGATTGGCCACATGATGGGGCTCAACATCCCGTCAGTTCCGGTGTTGCACCAGTATCTGGTCACTGACACGGTGGGGGCGGTCTCGGATCGGATCGAGCAGGGACTGTCCGAATTGCCGATCATTCGTGACCCCGAGGAAAGCTGGTATGTACGGCAGGAGCGCGATGGGCTGATCCTTGGGCCATACGAGAAAGACGCCAAGGTCTGGTCCGTTGACGGCGTGCCGCCCGATTTTGGCGCAGACCTGATGCCGCCTGATCTGGACAGCGTCGAACATATCATCATGGCCGCGATGAAGCGGATTCCGGCGCTGGAAACCGGCGGTGTGAAATCGGTGATCAACGGGCCCATTACCTTTACGCCCGACGCCAACCCTCTGATCGGACCCGCGCATGGGCTGGAAAACGCGTGGCTGCTGACGGGTTCGTCGATGGGTGTGATGGAGGGTGGTGGCGCGGGCTGGTTCCTTGCACATTGGATGACCCACGGTGCACCGCCGATGGATGCGCTGGCGGTGGACAGCCGCCGCTTCGGGTTGTGGGCGGATCGCGACTATCGCGTGGCTAAAGCCATCGAATGTTTCGGCCTGCAATTCGGGGTGCATTACCCGCACGAGGAACGCCCCGCCGGGCGCGGCCTGCGCCTGTCTCCGCTGCATGACCTGATGGTCGAACGCGGCGCGGTCATGGGTGCGGCCTACGGGTGGGAGCGCCCGAACTGGTTTTCTGACACACCCGGTGCTGTGGCTGATGAAACCTTCCGCCGCGCCAACTGGTTCGAACCCGTGGCGCAGGAGGTCGAGGCCGCGCATAACCGCGTTGCAATGGCCGATCTGTCGGTGTTCTCGAAATTCGACATCACGGGCCCGGATGTCGGCCCGTTCCTCGAAGCACTGGGCGCAAACCGTGCGATCCCGCCGGGCCGCATAGGCCTGACCCACGCGCTGACACCCGCGGGCGGTGTGCTGTCTGAATTCACGGTGACCCGCTTGTCCGAGGATCACGCCTATCTCACCAGTGCCGCTGCGGCTGAACAGATCGGCTATGATCTGCTGACGAAGGTAGCTGTAGATTTTGGTGTCACTGTTCGGAACGTGACCGATGACTTTGCGGTTATCGGGGTCATGGGGCAAAAGTCGCCCGGCGTACTGCCGGAGTTGGGTCATATGCCTTGGTTGACCGCGCAAGAGACCCTGGTTGCAGGCGTCCCTCTACGCGCCTTGCGGGTGTCCTACATTGGCGAGTGCGGCTGGGAGTTGCATGTGGCCAAAGAACATGCCGTACAGCTTTTCAGCATACTCGAGGAGGCTACAAAACCTTATGGGCCAGGGTTCTACGGGGCCTACGCCGCAAACTCAATGCGTCTGGAAAAAGGCTATCGCGGTTGGGGTAGCGACCTGACGACCGAACGCAGTCCGCTTGAGGCTGGGCTGACCCCGTTTGTCCGTAAGGGGCTGCGGGATGAACTGGCCCGGGAAAACGCATGGGACATGGTGCTGCTCGAGGTCGAGGCAGGCGAGGTGGACCCGTTCTACGCGCACACAATCTGGAAAGACGGCGCGCCGGTGGGCGTCGCCACTTCAGGGGCCTATGGCCACCGCATCGGCAAAGTTCTCGCCCTGGCCTACCTGCGCGACCCAACCGCGTGCGACGGGCTGACGATCTCGATCCTGGGTCACCATCGCGCTGCGACGATCCTGCCCGAGGCTCCCTTTGATCCAAGCAACTCACGACTGAAAACCGGAGGTTCCAAATGACCGACCATCCCCTTCACACCGACTGGGACTTCTCGAACACTGCCGCGCGGAGGGACCGGTACTATGCCGCGTCGCTAACGCGGTTTACCCCGTTTCGCGAGCCGATCGTCTTCAAGAAGGGTCAGGGTCAATACCTTTGGGACACCGATGGAAGGAAATACACTGACCTGTTGGGCATGAACGTCTGTATCTCGGTCGGACACTCCCATCCGCGTGTGGTGGCTGCAGCAACTGCCCAGGCGCAGGAACTCACCCACTGCACCACGATGTTCTACCATCCGACCCCGGCACATCTCGCCGAGGAATTGGCCGCAACGATGCCCAAAGGTTACGATTGGGTTGTTCACCTGACCAACTCCGGATCCGAAGCGATCGATCTGGCGATGACGATGGCGCGTACCTATACAGGTAACCTCGACCTTTTGGCGCTGCGTACAGCTTATCACGGGCCGACAGCTGCGGCACAGTCGATCACCGGTATCTCGGGCTGGCGTCACCCGGGTATGCCCGGCAATGTGGCCTTTGTTCCAGAACCCAACCAATACCGCGGTATATTCGGACCGGGTAGCCAGCCCTATCTGGAAGAGATCGACCGCACCATTGCCACGGCAACATATGGTCAGGTTGCGGGCATATTCGTCGAAAGCGTGCAAGGCTATGGCGGCATCATCGAAATGCCCCCCGGCTATATGTCCGGCGCCGCCGAGCGCGTGCGCGCAGCGGGTGGGCTCTATATCGCTGATGAAGTCCAATCAGGCTTTGGCCGCACCGGTGAGCACTTCTGGGGGTTCGAGGCGGACGGAGTAGTCCCTGACATCGTCGTTATGGCTAAAGGTCTGGGGAACGGGTTCCCCATCGGGGCGGTTGTGGCCAGGAAACACATCGCCGAGCCAATGGCCGAGAAGTTCATGTTCCACACCTACGGTGCCAACCCGACCTCGGCTGCGGCAGCACGTGCGGTTCTTGCCGTGATGCGAGACGAGGGGCTGCAGGACAATGCCCGTGTTGTGGGCGCTGCGCTGCTGGGAAGGCTGCACGACCTAAAGGACCGGTACCTGGCGATTGGTGATGTGCGCGGGAAAGGTCTGATGCTGGCTATAGAATTCGTAAAAGATCGCGATAGCCAAACGCCGGACAAAGAAATGACGACGGAAGTCTTTGAAGCCTGTCGCGCGCAAGGGATCATCCTGTCGAAATCCGGTCCTTTCCAGCAGTGCCTGCGGATGGTGCCACCACTTTGCTTGTCATTGGATGATGTCGACCAAGTGGCACACAGTCTCGATCAGGCACTTGAAATCGCGGTAGGTACTGCCAGTCGATAGAGGGCAAGTCCATTCTTCGGCTCATGGCATCAAACATCGATTAATCAAAGAGAGGAAAGCGCAGCCCGCTCTCAAGCGAAAACGGATGTTTAAGAGGGCCGGCCAATTTCGCAATATCCACGTCCTGCGGCATCAATCGCTTGGAGTGCGCGCAATATAGCAGCCGATCAGAAAACCCTGACAATACCGAGCATCAAAGGTCCAGATGTGGACGCCTGTCGCTGTGATGCGCAAGCTTATCGTTGTTGCAAACGCACTTCTCAGAGATCGGTGGAAATGGTCCGAGAATTACACCTGATCAACACGGATACTACCTTGTGCAATCGGTGATACGTCTACTTGGTCGCAACATATCTCGCTTGAGGATGAGCAATTTGTGGCACTGGCCGCCATATCTGACGCCTCTTTTTTCAATATACTTTAGTATGGGACGTGATCTTTTTTGCGCAGGAATATGCGTCCGAGTGTCCGTAGGACGCAGTGATTTGTTGGTACCCCAGAGCTATCAATAGCAGTCTGAGGCGACAGTGCGCGTATTACACGAAACACCAGGATCGGACCTGGATTGGAAGGTTAAAGCACCGCTGATCGTGGAGACACCCTCTGGGGCGGCGGTCTCGATCGAACGCTGGTCCCTCGCGGGATTGGAATGGCCCGACGACGCGCCCGAATGCCCGAAGGCCGCTACACTCAGCGTTCCTTTTCAGGGGGTTGATATCCGTTTCCCGGTTCGGTTATCGACGAAGAACGCAAACTCGACAGTACAATTGGAAGGCCTGAGCGGTCGGCAACGCGAGACGCTGGCCTTATTTTATCGCTCACTTCTGTCTGGACGAATGGCCAGCAGCGGTGACGTGATAACCAGCCTCGACACTCCGGTTGATTTGGTGCCGATGGAGGAGACGGAGGGCGAACAAGCCCGAAAACCTGTGAGGCTTTTGCCACGTTCCCTGCGCGTTGCATTCAATGTGGCGACCTATCTCCTAATTGCGGCGGCGGTCATTGGCGTCATCGGAAACAACATCTTCACCAACCTGGATCGGATCGACATTCAACACGGTCGGGTATTGGCGCCCATGATCCCTTCTTTGCCTCCGGCCAAAGGTTACATCGCACAAATTGGGGTGACGCCCGGCCAGGAGGTGGTGGAGGGTGATCTTCTGTTCTTGATGGACGAAGCGGAAGCGGAGGCTGCCCTCAAACGCACAGAAGCGGAGTTGGCGTTGGCACGCGCCGAGCACGCCGATATCATCGAGGCCTTGACGGACCTTCAGTCGCAATCCGGCTCGGATGTATTGGCCGAACGGGTCGCGGCAGCCATGCGGTTTTATGCAGAGTTTGTGCAGGACGGTGGGTTTGATGATATGCGGCGCCAATGGCTCAGCCTTCGCGAACGCAACCCGGATCTGGCGCAGTCTGTTGACCCCGTTCTGATCGTGACGAACCTGTTGAAAGCCGAAGAGCGCAATCGCTCGTCTGCAGTAGAGGCGTTGCAGGCAACCAAAGAAGCTCATCAACAGATAATAGACAACAACCACGTTCGTGCGACCACGGACGGGGTCGTTCAGGATTTCACCGTAAGGCAAGGCCAGCCATTTCGCGGTACGCCGGGAGAGCTGGTTTTTGAAACTGCTGAGCCTCGCATGACCATCGGATGGGTGTCTGAACGGTTTGCCGAAACGATCTATATCGGCATGCCCGCAACGATCGGATTTAATGAAAAGGGTGAAAGGATCAGCATTCCCGGAGAAGTCTGGGACGTGCGCGCCGGGGACAACCCCGAACGGCCCGGTGAGTTTGGGATTATTGTCACAGTTCGTCCGACCGGCCTGTCTGCGGGGCAGACCAAGACCCGGTTGCGGCTCGGAGCCCCGGTCAATCTTGAGGCGAAACGACAGTTGGGCACACGGTTTCGCACTTGGATAAAGTCTTTCGCCCTTCGGAGCGGCCAATCCGATGACTGAATACGAGTTCGACAAGGATCTGGCGCGGCGATTGCGGCAACTGCAAACAGACGTTCCCAACTATTTTTGCAGGTGGTCTCTACCACAATTCACGCTGTTCCTGTTGTTGTTTATGGGGCTGCTTTGGCTATTGGCAAACGTGCCGAACCGGTTTTTCAATCCCAGTGTCTTGCATGTGACAATGGTCCTTGGAACGCTTGGGCTCTGGCGATTTGGCTGGTGGTTCACGCATGCGTTAAGGGCCCAAATCTACGCTAAAGCCAAATGGCCGGGAATGCGGCGTCGGGCAGACGCGCTTTGGGATGCAGGATGGCGCCCCAAGCGCCTCCATATCCAGATGACAACTTACTTTGAGGAACCCTCGATTACCAAACGTGTCGTGGGGTCTATTCTTGGGCAAATCCGGCGCGAGCGTATTCCAACGACGATCTATATTGGCACCGGCAGCGCATATGACGAGCAGATCATCCGCGACTTCGTTGAAACCTACGCGCAGGATATCCCGGACGACCTGGCTACGCTGGTTTTTGTCCGTCAAAACCAGCCGGGCAAAAGGATGGCGATTGGCCTGATCCTTAGGGCGATCTGCCGCTCTGGCGCGCACCCCGACGATCTGGTGATCTTCATGGATGGAGACGCCCTGTTTGGCGGGGATGTTCTACGCAAAACCCTGCCCATGTTTGCAAGTGACCCGGAGCTGCAGGCGCTGACAACGGATGAAGAGGTTATCTGCTACGGTCCGGCCTGGATCGCCAAGTGGCTGGACATGCGGTTTGCCCAACGCCGTCTTGCGATGCAAAGCCATGCTTTGTCAGGCCGCGTTCTGACGCTCACGGGCCGAATGAGCGTTTTTCGAGCCCGGCATATCCTCGACGAGAAATTCATTCGCACGATCGAGGCGGATCACCTGCATCACTGGCTTTGGGGCAATTTTCGGTTTCTGTCCGGGGATGACAAATCCACCTGGTATCGTCTGCTCAGCGTAGGTGCAAAAATGACCTACGTGCCGGATGCAACGGTCTACACGATCGAGGTCATCAAAGAGAACGGCCTGATGCGGATGGTTCAGAATTTCCGCCGTTGGTCGGGCAACATGCTGAGGAACGGCAGCCGGGCGATCGCTCTTGGGCCAACAGCAATGCCCTTTTTCATCTGGTGGTGTGTCGTCGATCAACGGATCGCCATGTGGACGATGATGGTCAGCCCGGTCATGGCCATCGTCGGCAGCCTGATTGCGCCGGGTTACTTCTGGAACTGCATCATCTGGGTGCTGTTTTCACGGATCGTGCTGTGTCTGTTCCTGTTCGGCTACAGCAGGCGCGCGGATATGAGCTGGCCGTTCATCCTGTACCTCAACCAGGTGATCAACGCGACGGTGAAGATCTACATGATCTTTCACCTGTCCAAACAGAAATGGTCGAACAGAGGCAATCAAAGCTCGGGCGGCGGCTCGGGCTTTGGTGAAACACTGAAAAGCGGTTTTGCAAAGTTCCAGATGGCCACCGCAATCCTGGCATTTCTAACCGCGATCCTGATCTATGTCGGCTTGATCGAGATGCCGTTCGGCTAGTCGACCTATCCTTTCGATAGCTGACTTAAGCCTATGAAACACAGAATAAAACACGAGGATCAGTAACCTGAAACCGGACTTGTAATGAAGAGGTTTCACATGATTCAGCCCATTATCCTTGCCGGTGGTTCCGGCACCCATCTCTGGCCTGTCTCTCGCAAGAGTTATCCCAAGCAGTTCGTGGGGCTGGATGGCGAGAAAAGCCTGTTTCAGAAAACCGTCGAACGAGTGGCCGAGCCTGGATTTTCCGCACCACTGATCGTGACGGGCGAAGAGTACAGGTTCATTGCCCAGCAGCAGTTGGCAGATATTGATGCCGAAAAATCTGAACTGGTCGTTGAACCGGTTGGTCGCAATACCGCCGCTGCAGTTTTGGCCGCGGCATTGCGATACAAGGAAGAGCCGAAAACGGTCCTGCTTGTCCTGCCCAGTGATCACGCGATTGAAGATGTATCAGCGTTCCGCCGAACTATCGTGCGGGCGGAGAAAACAGCCAGGCGCGGTAAGATTGTCACTTTCGGTATCAAACCCGATCATGCCGCGACGGGTTTTGGCTACCTGCACGTTGCGGGCGGATACCAAGGGGCACTGCTGATTTCCAAGTTTGCGGAAAAGCCCGATGTTGAAGCCGCGAAGGGGATGTTGGAAAGCGGCGACTGGCTTTGGAATGCCGGAATCTTCATGTTCCGGGTCGATACGGTGCTAAAGGCTTTCGAAGCGCACGCGCCCGAGATGTCTGCCCCGGTTGAGGCGGCGTTGGCCCTTGGTCAAAAGGATCTGGGGTTTTACCGAATGGATCAAAACGCCTTTTCCCGGTGTCCGAGCCTCTCGTTTGATCATGCGGTGATGGAGCATGTCGAAAACGGTGTCGTGGCTTTTGAATTGGACTGCGGGTGGTCCGATTTGGGCAGTTGGAAATCGGTGAAGGATCAGGGGCAGGTGGATGCCAGTGCGAATGTCACGTCTGGAAATTCGACAGCGATTGATTGCCGCAACAGCCTGCTAAGGTCGGAAAACCCGGATATCAAACTGGTCGGGCTCGGTTTGAAGGACATAGTTGCGGTCGCGACCGACGACGGAATTCTGGTCGCGGACATGTCGCACAGCGCTGAAGTTGGCAAGGTTGTCGCCGAATTGCGCAGCGAAGGGTCCGACCAGGCCGAGATGTTCCGCAGGTGTCATCGCCCTTGGGGTTACTACGAAACCCTCTCGCTGGGTCCTCGGTTTCAGGTCAAAAGGATCATGGTTTTGCCTGGCGCCAAGCTGTCATTGCAAAGCCATGTGCACCGTGCCGAACACTGGGTTGTTGTCAGCGGTTCTGCACGCGTGACTGTCGGTAACAAAATCAACCTGCTTTCTGAGAATGAATCGACCTTCATTCCGCTGGGTGCTGTGCACCGGTTGGAGAATCCGGGAAAGCTGCCTTTGCACCTGATTGAGGTTCAATCAGGTTGTTATCTGGGTGAGGACGACATCGTCAGATACGAGGATGTCTACGATCGTGTCGCCGTAGCCTGAGCGCCAATTACCACCCCTCCTCGAAACTGGCCCGCGTGGAACTCCACGCGGGTTTTTTCTCTCGTATGGGTTTGGTGACCATTCGTATAGGTTCGACATCATTTGAGCGCCGCGCCTAGTCTGTTGAATTATTTTTGAATTTTTTCAGTGCGTTACCTTGGATTCAAATCGGAGGTATTTCTATGGAACTCAGAAAGATTGCTCAGCAGGACGCCGAAATTGTAATCCCGGCTTCTTCACAAAAATCGCGGATCAGTATTGTTGGACTGGGGTATGTTGGCGCCGTCTCAACCGCATGTCTGGCGTCACTTGGGCACCAGGTCATAGGCGTTGATATCGACCCCGACAAAGTGAGCCAGATTGCGCGAGGTGAGAGCCCGATCCACGAAGCAAACCTTGGCTCGACTCTTGAACAGGGCGTGCAACAGGGGCTGATTTCTGCGACGGACGATCTGAGCGCAGCTGTGCGGGAATCCGACGTTACTTTTGTATCGGTCGGAACGCCAACCGCCCCTGACGGGGGGTGCGACTACCGTTATATCGAGCAGGCCGCGCGCTCGATGGCAGTCGGCCTTCGCCAAAAGGATGACTTCCACATCTTTGCCATGCGGTGTTCGATCCCGCCCGGGACCACGATGAACGTGATGGTCCCGATCCTTGAACGGCTTTCTGAGAAGACGATGGGTCAGGACTTCGGGGTTTGTTTCAATCCCGAGTTTCTGCGGGAAGGCGTCGCCATTGATGACTTTCACAATCCACCCAAAACGGTACTTGGGACCAATGATTTTCGCACGGCGGAAATCATGAAGCGCATTTTCGCGCCGGTTGATCCAAATCCCATTTTGACGACGGTCGAAGTGGCCGAGACGATCAAATATGTCGACAACGTATGGCACGCGACCAAGGTTTGCTTTGCCAATGAAGTTGGCCGGTTGTGCAAGCCGCTGGGTGTGGACAGCCATGCGGTCATGGATGTCTTCACCCAAGATACAAAGCTGAACCTTTCCCCTTACTACCTGAAGCCAGGCTTTGCTTATGGCGGCTCATGCCTGCCGAAGGAGGTGCGCGCGGTTACCCACATTGCTGACAAGTTGGGCGTTGAATTGCCCATGATCGGCAACCTTGACCGCTCTAATCGAGAACAGATCGAACAGGCGACCGAGATGCTGCGCAAGACAGGGGCCAAGAGAGTAGGGGTACTGGGGCTGGCTTTCAAACCCGGCACCGACGATTTGCGCGAAAGCCCTATTCTGGAAGTCATGGCGGATCTCCATGCCGATGGGGTGGAATTGGTTCTCCACGATCCGGCGGTGACAAAAGAGACCCCGCTGGGTGGGCTGCAAGCCTATATGCATCACGCAGGCTCGGGTATTCGAAACCTGGCGGGATCGATCAAATCGATGCTTTGCGACAGCATCGAAGACGTGATGGAGCAGGCCGAGGCTGTCATCGTCTGTCATCGTACCCCTGCCTACCAGAACGCCGTTTCCAGCAAACCGGAGATGCCGGTCGTTGATGTGGTGCGCCTGTTTCCCGACAACCCGATGAACCGTCGGATCGACGGCATTGGCTGGTAACTGAATTTTTCTCAAGTCACTGAACATAAGAGGTTAAACGATGCCGGAAGTATCTGCGAATGTAATTTTAGGAACGGGTTTGTCCGATCAACTTGTTGGCGGAAGCGGGCAGGAGACCCTGGTCGGGCTTGCCGGAAATGATGAGCTTCAGGGGCAAGCCGGTGACGATGTCTTGCACGGCGATTACGCCGAGGAAAATTTGCTGGACGGTACGGAAGGAGCGGTCAGTTTTTCCGACTATGCCGAGAATGGCGAATGGGATCTGGTCGACCTTGCAGACGGTCACCAGCAGATGGAGCAGCAGATCACGACCGAAGAGGGTGGTGTCTATGAACTGAATCTGGACCTTGCGGCAAACTTTGCTGCGGGTCGGTCCGGGGCCGCCATCGAAGTGCTGGTCGATGGCGAGGTTATTGCAGAGTTTTTGTCGCAAAGCGGTGCCTTCGGATCTCATTCCGTTCAGTTCACTGCTGGCGCTTCCAGTTCGACCATAACCATCCGATCGATTGATGTGGCTGGCGACGGACCAACAATTGATACATCCGGCCCCGCATTTCACTATGACAAAGATATCGAGATTGGTGGACAAACCGTGACGGTTGCCGCTTTTGCCGATGGTCAATCCAATCTCTACCAGGTCCTGAACGGCACGCTGCATGTGTTTGATGTCGACACCCAAGCTTACGAAATGGCGGGTGTCGAGGGCACGGTCAACGTCAACTCAATGGGTTACAACACCGAAGACGACCTTCTCTACGCGATCGCAGTGGGCGACGGTGTTGACGCATTGGGACAGGAGGTTGGTCGCTCGGATCTGGTAATGCTGGACGCCGAAGGGAACAGTTATCGCGTCGGCAGCACACCATATCGGTCGTGGACCGGGGACTTTGATGACCAGGGCAACCTTTGGTCGTTTCAATCCAGCATGGACCGCATCGCCGTCATTGACGTCGACCAGTTTGATGCAGACGGGAACCCGGTGACCACCGTCTACAAACTGCCCAAGGATCTTGTGGGTTTCAAAGCCTACGATGTCGCGTTCGACGCTGCTTCGCAGTCGTTTTACGGTGTCTCTCGCCCAAGTACCGAAGGTGGCAACACCGTCATGCTGATCGTTGATATCTCTTCGGGCGAACCGGAGTTTCGAACGGTTTCAGTTACATCGACGGTGATCAACGATGAAGTCCTGGACGGAGCCCCGTTGATGACATTCGGAGCAGCTATCATTGACGCAGATGGAAACCTGTTTGTTGGTGGTAACTCGGGCGACCATGACATGGATGACTCGACACCTGCGACAGGGGCCATTTTCCAGGTGATCGTGGATGATGTGACCGGCGAAGCCAGCTTGCACCTTATCGAAGAAGCTCCAAAGTCGTATTCAAACGACGGTGCCGCCGACCCAACGGCAACCAGCCCGTTTGCGCCTGTTGATTTGGAGGCAAGCGTTCTGGTGAAGGATCTCTCGCTCGTTGCGACCACCGAGGGTGCGTTGAGCTATGATGATGACCTTTCCGGTAATGCAGGGAGCGATATCCTGTCCGGTGGGATCGGGACAGATACCCTTACGGGCGGCAGTTCCGGCGATGTTCTCGAAGGCGAGGATGGCAATGATCTGCTGCATGGCGGAGCTGGCATCGGTGCCGCCAGCAGTATCGTCTCGCAATATGACGATGACGGCGTGCGATACGACCAGTTCGGCAATGTTCTTTCCGAAGATGATGACTCGTTGTTCGGCGGGCAGGGTGACGATCACCTGATGGGCTCGGCAGGGCACGACATGTTGGATGGCGGGATCGGCGATGACATTCTGGACGGAGGTTCAGGCTTTGATATCCTCATCGGAGGTTTGGGTGATGATACACTCTACGGTGGCTCCGAGGCCGATACGCTTCGTGGCGAAGATGGCCAGGATGTCATGGACGGTGGCTCGGGCAATGACGAGATGTTCGGAGACGCAGGTGACGATCAACTCGATGGCGGATCGGGGGCGGACCTCCTGAATGGTGGCGAGGGGAATGACAGTCTGTCGGGCGGCTCAGGCGACGATGCTCTGTCTGGTGGCGCGGGATATGACACGCTGTCCGGCGGGTCTGGCAATGATACGCTCGACGGCGGCACTGGCGGCGACATCCTCAACGGCGGATCGGGTGATGACACGGTGACAGGCGGATTTGGCGTGGACACCTTAAACGGTGGATCTGGCGATGACGTTTTGTCAGGAGGGGAAGACCCGGATTCGCTTAACGGTGGTTCCGGCAATGATGAACTGAGCGGAGGTGCGGGCAATGATTACCTCAATGGCTCCAGCGGCAACGACATCCTTGACGGAGGTTCAGGGAAAGACCGGCTTTACCTGGGCGCAGGCGATGATCAGGCCACCGGTGGGGCTGGCGCGGACAGGTTCGTGTTCCGCAACGAGGATCTGGATGGGTCGACCGATATAATCACCGATTTTTCGCTAAGTGATGGGGATGTACTCGACCTGCGTGGTCTCAACCTCGATAGCGGCGGGGCGGACACGTCGGATTGGTTCAGTGCCAACGTGGAAATCGTGGATGGAACCGATGTCTACGTCGCCTTGTCACCGGATACGACATTGATCCTGGAAGGTGCAGTTGCGGATTACGACCAGCTCTACGACTACTTTCTATTCTAAAGTCCCCCCTGCGGGCCCGGGTCACTCGAATCCTGCATCCCGAGCGATGAGAGCGGCCTGGGTCCGGTTTTTTGCATTCAGTTTCTTGCAAAGGGTCCGTACGTGCAGCTTGATCGTGACTTCCTGTAGATCCAGCTCTCGCGCGATTTCTTTGTTGGATTGCCCGCGGCACAATCCGCGCAGAACCTGTTTTTCCCTCTGGCTGAGCTGTCGGGAAAAATCGCTTTCTTTGATGTCACCATCCATACTCAGAACGCTGGCTGGCACGAAGGTTTCGCCGGCAATCATAAAACGCACTGCGTTGACCAGGGATTTGGCGCCCATGGTCTTAGGCAAGAAGCCAACGGCACCCATTTCGACCGCTTCCTGCGCAATCTTGTTTGGTGCTGTCCCGCTCAGGATTGCAAAAGCCTGTTCCGGGAACCGTCGTATTGCATCCGACAGTCCTTCGATCCCGTTCATACCCGGCATTTCAAAATCCAACAGGACAAGGTCGAATGGATCCTCGGATGACAGCAGCTTCATCGCGGCCATGTAGTCGGGGGCTGCAACAACTGCCGCGCGCCCCTCGGTTTCGAGGTAGGAAGAGATCGTGTCACGGACCAGCCCGTGATCATCAGCCAATAGAATCCGCATCGAAATTGGTGACCTTGAACAAATGCTTTGATCCGGTTGTACCGCACCCGGAAAGGTTGAGCCATACAAAGGGTTACTATCGGTCAAACTTTTTAAATTCATGGTGTTTCCTAAAATTTTACTCTTTGACACTGGACGTCGTGGTGGGTTGTTCCACTCCGCGACGACCTTGATGGCACGGATGAGAAAAGCGAATGCGCACAAATTAGGTTGATCGCCTGACCTTTGGTGCGCTGACCTATCCTAAAGTATAGCGATCTATCCCATTGCGCCGGAGCATGTTTCGCAGGGCCGTGTCAAAAGCGTTTTGACAAAGGTTGAATTGCTCACGGACACAATCTCGCATGTTCAAAATACTAAAATCATCTTGCGCCGTACTTGCTATTTCATTTACAGCGCCAGCACTTGCGGACGAAACACTTCTGACAGTCTCTGGCGATGTCGGTCCCAACGGAAATCAGAATACCTGGACATTCGACAGAAACGCCCTTGAGGCATTGCCCAGTCAGTCAATCGAGACAACAACGATCTGGACAGAGGGTGTGCAGAGTTTTGTAGGAGTTCCCCTTGATGTGCTTTTGAGCCACGTCCAGGCAGAAGAGGGGATCATGCGTGCGGTGGCATTGAATGACTACGCCGTCACCATCCCGACCAGTGACGCAATAGCCGGTGGTCCGATTGTTGCCTACTTGCGCGATGGCAAGGCAATGTCTGTTCGCGACAAAGGACCTTTGTGGATCATTTACCCTTACGATGCTAACGAGGCGTATCAGTCCGAAGAAATTTATGCCCGCAGCATTTGGCAACTCAATCAATTGGAAGTTGTTGCGCAGTAATAATCAAGGAGAAGGCCATCGACACTAAAGCGCCTTTCATCAGCATGAAGAGATGGCCGGTATTTGCATTTGTAGGTTTGCTGGTTTTTAGCCTGGGTATTGTTTTTGCTCTCGGGCGTGAGGTGAAATCAGACCTCGACGCACTCTCAACCGCTAAAACAGACGACGTGAGCTGGCTTATGTCCCAGCTGGAAGTCGAGCTTCTTAGGTTTGAAGTCTCGGTGATTGATGCTGCATCCCGTTCAGACGCTGACTTGACCACCGTAAGAAATCGTTTCGACATCTTTTTCAGCCGTGCCGATACCCTGTCCGACAGCGTGCTGTTTTCATTTCTGCGAGGGGACGCCGCTGCGCGGCCCGCCTTGCAAGCCACGGAAGATTTTTTGTCCCGACTGACACCTTTGATCGACGGGCCGGATGATCAATTACGCGCAGCGCTTTCCGAGCTTCGTACCCAAATCCAAGCACTGCGCCCAGAGCTTCGCGAACTTGCGCTTGGCGGAGTTCAGGGATTTGCTCAGGAAAACGCAACTCGACGTGCTGAATTGGCCGGAACCCTGACCCGCTTGGCGTCATTGCTGATCGTATTTTTCGTGGCGCTTTTCTTGGCATTTGCCATTCTTGTCAAATTGTTCCGGCAAGGGCAGTTGTTTGCCCGACAAAGCCAGTCGGCGCGCAACCGGTTTGAAGCGGCCATTACTTCTTCATTGGATGCAGTGTTGGTGGTCGATACGGCGGGCAGAATCCTTGAATTCAATGGTGCTGCCGAAGATGTCTTTGGCTATAGCCAGGCCGAAGCCATTGGTGCCGATATGGCTGACCTCATCGTTCCAGAGCACCTGCGCGCCCTGCACCGAAAAGGCATGGCGCGATTTCTGGAGACCGGCGAACAAAAGGTCATCGGCGCCGGGCGCGTAAGGTTAGAGGGTTTGCGTAAATCGCAAGAGACTTTCCCGGTAGAACTTTCGATATCCCTTGCCCAAACGGAAGGAGAGCAGGTTTTTGTTTCATTTCTTCGGGACATAACAGAGGAACTCAGGGCCGAGGAAGACTTGCGCAAAGCGCGGGACAAGGCTCAGGAAAGCGAACAGGCCAAATCCGATCTGCTGACCGTGATGAGCCATGAGATGCGTACTCCGCTGAACGGAATACTCGGCTCGGTTGAATTGATTGATCAGAGCAATCTGACGGACCGGCAAAAGCGGCATCTTCATTCTATCGAAGTGTCCGGCAAGCTCTTGCTTTCGCATGTGACGGACGTTCTGGATTTTTCCAGGCTGGGCTCCGGCAATGCCTTGCGTGACAAGTCCAGTTTTGGCGTAAAGGAAGTTGTGCACGAGGTCGCAAACAGCCTCTCGGCAAATGCCGACGTGCGTGGCAACAAGCTGAATGTCGATGTCCTTTCCGACGAACCTCTCGAAGTTCTCGGATACAGAACTGCGCTGCAGCAATGCCTCGTGAACCTCGTTGGCAACGCAATCGAATTTACACGCGACGGCTCCGTTACGATCGAAGTTGAAAGACTTCAGCGTGATGATCTGGTTGAGTTTCGCGTCGCAGATACCGGGGTCGGGATATCACCTGACTATCTGGATGTTATCTTCGATGAATTTGTCACGATCGATACCGCCTTTGCGCGCGAGACGAGCGGGACAGGATTGGGGCTGGCTATTACCAAAAGACTGGTTGAGGCGATGGGTGGAGACATTTCGGCGGACAGTGTGTTCGGCGAAGGCAGCCTGTTCTCAATGCGCCTGCCTCTGCCTGCGTCCCTAACTGATGCCGCGAACGAATTGGATTCCTCCGAAGCGCCAAAGGTAAAGCTTCGCCAGGGTTTGAAAGCACTGGTTGTGGACGACAACGAAATCAATCGAATGATCTTGACGGATATGCTTGAGGATTTTGGCCTATCTGTTGCGGCAGCCGAAAGTGGGTACGCCGCCATAGAACGACTCGGAACCGAACAATTTGATGTGGTTTTCCTGGATATCAGCATGCCCGGTATCGATGGCATCGAAACACTCGCCAAAGTTCGCGAACTGCATGTCGAGTGGCGCAATTTGCCGGCTATAGCGGTCACGGCACATGCAGCCCCCAAAGATCACGAAGCCATACGGGTGGCAGAGTTTCAGGGTCTGTTGGTCAAACCGGTTCGTTTGGCTGAACTGCAATCAGAATTGGCAAGGGTTTTGAATGCCGAGATGGCGGACTCAGAACAGCCGGAGAATGACTTTAGAGCCCGATTTGGCGAGGACAGATTTCGCAATGCCTGCGAAGAGCTAAACAGCGAAATCGTTGAGCTCATTGATGGGCTCAGGGTTTCGGACACGCTTACCAAGGCACACAAGCAAACAGCGCATAAGCTTTGTGGTTCAGCTGCGATACTCGGACAAAACAGCCTTTTGTCCAAGCTCAACGACATCCAGGACTGCTCTCCGCAAGAATGGGTTGACGAGAAATCTGCCCTGCTGAGAGATTTGCAGTGCGAAACCAAACAAAACCGTTGAAGCCTGATCAGCCTCGAATTGCAGAAATCACTTCTGGGAGATGTGTCGCGAACTTTCGGAGCGATCAACGCCAGCGTTTTACGGAATACACGTGTCCTGCGATCTCAGCGAGCATCCGAACCTCCGGTGCTGTTGTGGTCGGAGATTGCTGCCCTGATTTTCCGCAACGAACGCAACATTTGTTCTTGTCTTGTTCTCATGCGAACAAA
>WQBJ01000053.1 GCA_013032095.1 Ruegeria atlantica
GTGCTGTCAGACAAATTCGAACTGGTCTCAACCAGGCCGATAGAGCTGTCCTTCAAGCCGCGCCAAGTTCGCGCCACTCGGCGAGAGCAGCGGCGCGTGTCAGCTTGAAGGTGCCTCGGCGGGTGAGAGATCGCTCCTGGTTGAAGTGGTTGTAGACGGAGGAGTGGACGGCGGCGAATTTCTGTAAACTTTGCATACGCCTGAATCGCTGCATCGCGCGTTCTCTTCGTCGAAACGCAAGGTGTGAGTTCTCAACCCGGTTGTTAAGCCACCTGCCCGTCTTCTGCTTTTCCGTCGCACCGAGATCTCAGAGCGTGGCTCGGTATGACGCGCAGCGATCGGCGACAACTTCATCCGCAGCACCGTGTCGCCGCATCAATTTCTTGAGAAATTTCAGCGCTGCCTGCTTGTTTCGACGTTTGGTGACAATGGCTTCAGCACCCCGCCTTCGTGATCAACAGCGCGCCACAGGTAGTGCCGTCGACCGTTTACCTTTCCGAAGACTTCGTCGACATGCCATTTCGATTTTGAGTATGCCCGCAGCTGCTGGACCCGTTTTCTCCGGATCTCCGATGCGGACATCGGACCAAAACGGTTCCACCAATAGCGTAAAGTTTCGTGGCTCACTTCAATGCCGCGCTCATGCAGCAGATTTTCCACGTTTCGAAGCGATAGTGGGAACTGAACATAAAGCATCACCGCCAGGCGGATGATTTCGGAACTCGTCGTAAAGTACTTAAAGGGGCTGGGTTCGGTCATGCCGGGACGCTTACCAGCCCACCACAAGCCAAATCCCTCC
Organism: Ruegeria atlantica; assembly: GCA_013032095.1. Classification (GTDB taxonomy): domain Bacteria; phylum Pseudomonadota; class Alphaproteobacteria; order Rhodobacterales; family Rhodobacteraceae; genus Ruegeria; species Ruegeria atlantica_E. The sequence goes on from WQBJ01000053.1 coordinate 800, forward strand.
GACGAGACCTCGATCAGAGCTTTTCTGACAAGACCGGTACTAGGTGTTTATCCATTGGTACATCCATGTTTCAGTCAGGTTACGGCCGTAACCTGAAATCCCCGCTTTTAGTTCAACAATTCTGCCGTCTTCGCCCTGCACCTCAAGAACCAGCCGCCATTGATCCTTACCATCCACGAGGCTCAAATCCACTTTATAAAGTTCGCCATTGGTCACTGAGACAACCGGCTCCAACGTGGCGTTGCCAGGGAGCCGCTCGAGCAGTCCGCCCACGAAATCAATCACGAACTTTCGGGTGCCGGGCTTGCCTTCCACAGCAGTCATACTGCCATGACCGGCCCGTGTGCGCAGAACGCGCGCCAGACTACTGGGCATGGTTTTAGGTGGGGCCATTCCCCAGTTAAGGCGGTAAGTGAACTCCATAGCATCGCCGGCCCGGGTCGGCTTGTCTGGCAACCATGCCGTAACGATGTTGTCGTAGATTTCTAAATCTGAAGGAATCTCGACCAGCCAAACCGCCCCTGGCCCCCAGTCACCAATGGGTTCGACTATTAGCGACGGACGGCTGCCAAAATTTGCTTGGGCGTCCAAGAAATGTTCGAATGACCGGTTCCGCTGAATAAGACCGAATGAACGAAGATTGCTGACTCCAATATAGGAATTGGCCAGCTGCGGAGGGTTGTTCAAGGGCCTGAATAGCGCATCTGCAGTCGCTGTGTTTACCACCAGAGCCTCGCTGTCGTGTACGGCGGCTCGATAGTCGTCGAATGCCCCTCGGTCGGCACCGTTAAACAGGAACATTGAGGTTAGCGGAGCTATGCCGATCTGACTGATATCCTCGCGCAGGAACAGACGTGCGGTCACGTCGACTGTCGTAGTTTCTCCCGCAGTTATGACGAAGCGGTAGGCACCCGCGACTGACGGGCCGTCCAGCGCCGCATAAAGCGTCAGTGAATGCTCGTCCGGTTCAGGGCGCTGCAACCACACTTCGGAGAATCGCGGGAACTCCTCACCTTCAGGCAAACCGGTGTTTACGACAAGCCCGCGCGCGCTTAACCCGTAGGAATTTCCACGACCAAGTGCCCGAAAATAGCTTGCGCCTCGAAAGGCAATGAGTTCGTCGAAAATATCGGCCCGGTTAATCGGTGTGTGCAGACGGAAACCGGCTACGCCAGGCAGGATTTCGTAATCGGTAAGGGTCGTTTCACTATTTATCCCGTCATACTCGAAATCAGCAGCGGTAAAGCTCATCTGTCTGACAGTATCCCCGACGATCTCATTGACAATGACCGGCTCTTTGAAAAGCCAACCGGGGTGAAAAGCCTGGAGACGAAAGTTCGAACCGCTGTCTCGCCATCGTTCGCGGGACGGCCGAAAGCGGATCTTCTGGTAGTCGTCGTAGTTTAGTTCGGCCAGCGTTCCGTGCACTTGTTGAGGGGCAACATATTCGGTTTCGGCTGACTTTTCGGCACGTTCGGTAAGCCAGTCGAAGGAAAAAACGTTCTTAACACTTTCGGCACTCAGCCGCGTTGCCGGTAGCGTGACCGGTGCGCTCAGGGAAGCGGCCGTGGACATTATAAACTTCCGCCTACCCCAAAGCTCTGGCGTTATAGCAGCACTAAATTCATCGCAGGATCTTTCCAATAGCTGCCCCCTCGAAAGAAACAATTCTAGCGCAATAAAATCAGTTTACTTGGTGCCATATGAGAAGAAATAACCCCATTAAATGGCTCGGCGAATTGTCGCTCCATGCACAGTAGTTCACCTGCCGCGACTATACGCAACTTATACAATACTGCTTTAACAATCCAATCGTGCCTTCTTTTGCGACTTGGGAACAACGCAACCACCGGTTCTCGAACGGATTGCTGGCGCTTTCACGCTAACTATTCCGAAGTTGCGCCCTCAAAGATAAAATCCAAGTGCTATTGCTTCAAAAAACTCAAGCCCAATGAAACGCTTGCTATCGCCAGAAATTTGCGTGGGTTATGGTTTGTAGTATGTCGAATCCTTCAGACACTTGGTTAAACCAATCCCGCCGCGAAGTTGTCGACCTGCATTGCGGAGCGATTCCAGTGGTCGTGTCCGAACCGGATTCTGAAACTAAAGGTACTGTTCTACTGGTGCACGGGCGAAACGGGGCTCCGGACCAAGTACAGATCACAGAAATCGCTGCGGCGTACCTAGCGAGGGGTTGGCGAGTGGTCGCACCTGAGTTGCCGAACTCCGCCGCCCTACCGGCATCGGGGCCACCAGACAGAGTAACCTTTTCACAACACTGTCTCGTCGCGGGCGCCGTGTGGAACTGGGTCGCAAGTTGTTGGCCCGGCGAAGCGTGGGCTCTTGCCGGGCACAGTCTCGGAGCTTTTGCAGCAGGGCATCTGGCTGCGAAAGAGCAAAAGACACACCATGTTCTTGCTGTAAGTCCGGCCTTGTCAGGGCGAACCCTAATGGCAGCCCGCGCTGCACTGGGGCCTGAAGCTTTTGCCGAGTTAGAGCGCGAAGCGCCGCTCTACCGCCTCGAGATGGAGACGGCTGATGCCGCGCCAGCGCTGGCCCTTGCTGAGGCGCCACTCGCTGTCGTGACAGGGGCCGAAGACGGTATTGTCCCGCTGGAACATGCTCGCACGTATTTCACGTCTGCCAAAAACGGACGTTTCTTTGCTGCTTTGCCAGGTGAGCATCACTGTCCATCAGGTGATGCTTGTGCCGCGGTGCTGGCGGCAGCTCTCACGGCGCTAGAAGCTTGACCAAGGAAACACCTGACGAAGCATGGATAGTGGCGCAGCGGCGCGCATCCGCGCAGGTTCTGCGTGATGCGGTCTCCGCCACACATCTATCTCATCGTCGCGACAATTTAGGGTGGACAGTTCGCCCGGCACCAGGGTCGATCCTTGCGTCGACCCGACAGGCAAACTGGAACCCGGAACCCGACTACTTCCATCACTGGGTCCGCGACGCGGCGATTGCGCTTCGAGCCGTTCCACTGGCCATGGAAGCTGCGCCGCACGACAGGGAATTCTGGCAGCGCGCCATTGCGGAACACGTGGACTTTTCCTTGGCCATCACAGATCCCCATCGTAGCGGGCCTAGAAACAACCCTCTCCGAGGTGGTACCAAGGCTGATCACCTTAAGTTCCTGCGCCCGGACACGGAACTTGCCGCACTAAGCGGACGCGCGTGGTTAGAAGAACCTCGGTTTGCCGCCGACGGTTCGGTGGATCTCGAACGCTGGAACCGACCGCAGGATGACGGACCATCGTTGAGGGCTTCGGCGTTGATGTATCTGACGGATACCATACCAGAAATTGGCAACCCTAAAACCGATGCGCTCATCGAACGTGATCTGGATCATCTCAAGCATATTGCCGGACGACCTTCCATTGGACCGTGGGAGGAAACACCGGCGCGACGTTCGAGCTTTACTCTGATAGCGCAATGGGATGCCCTTGACCGCGGCTCTCGACGCCTTGGCAAAAGGGACCACAGTCTACGAGACGCCGCACACAAGGTCCGAGTGCTGATGGAGGAGGCGCACGACGATCAGACCGACGGCTGGCGCGAGAGTGTCGAGGCGCCTGCGGGTCAGCTAGACAGCGCCACGGTTTTAGCCATTCTGCACGCTGGGCGTCAAAATGGTCCCTTCGCGAGGTCCGCAAGGCGAACTCGCGCGACGGTTGCCGGTCTAGAACGTGTATTTAGTGAACTTTACGAAGTAAGCCGGGACTGGTCTGTCCCCGCGATTGGTCGATTTGCGAATGATGTCTATTTTGGTGGAAATCCTTGGTTTCCTACCACGCTCGGATTTGCAGAACTTCACTACTGGATTGCAATAGACACGGCCGAGAAGGCTACATTCACGAAAGCAGAGGCTTGGATGGGGCTTATCCAGAACGTGGCTCCCAAACCAGTCGGGCCTCTGCCCGAACAATTTGATCGAATTTCTGGCGCACCGGTTTCATGCCGCTCGCTAACTTGGTCAGCGGCTGCGTTTCTCGAGGCTGCCGCCGCACGAGACGCAGCCCGTCAGGCGTTTGCCGGTGCGAGGTAGGGTGCGGAGAAGCCTAAAATTCGGAGTCCCCGTTGCACGACCCCCAGTTCGGAAACTAGCCCCCACAGCAAACCTGATCGATGGTTTTCCAGCGCGATTACGATGGGTGCTTGATCGATGGCGAGGCGACTCTCGGCCACCCAGCCCTGCGCCTCACAAAAGGCGTCGGCGAAACCGGCTTCGCCCCAAATCTGATCACCGATCCCTTCGTAAAGGTAGCGAAGAACCGGCATTGCCTCTTGCGGGGCGAAAGGAAAAGAACCGAGGGCAGCCGTTGGTGTGATTACCCCGGTGTCCTCAGTGGGAGAATGGGCCACGTAACCCTTCGGGTCGTCACTTGCGGTCAATCCCCAGCAATTTGATCCGTACCCGGGCCAGTTCATCGGATTAATCAGGCAATGGTGTCGGTTGACCAAGGCGTGTGCTCTGGCTTGGACACCGTAATCGGCGTATTTGTCGCGTAGACCTCGCGGATCAATTCCAAGAAATGGATATTGGGAAAGAAATAGCGGACCGCCCCAGTCCGGTCCAAGAGGTAACACAGTTCCACCGTAGCGCCTCCCATTCAGGAATGACGGCGTCGCAGCCCAACTGCGGTGATAGGACTCTGGTGGGATCGGATACGTCCGAGAACCAGCCCCGAGAACGAACACCAGCATCCCTTCGTTCCAACCTTGAATCGGCAACGCGTCGGGTGCCCACGGGCGGCCAATTTGTCGATGCCACATCACCGCTCCGTCTTGGCGCACGTGTGCCGCCCAATTCACATTGTCAAATAGATTGTGAATACGTGCGACGAGATCTGAATCCTGCGAAAAATACGCGGCCGCCCCCAGCAGTCCCAACATCAGGAACGACGTCTCGACCAAGTCTCCTCCATCATCACCCGGCATAAATGGCAATGTGCGACCGCTTGTGCCGTCAAGGAAATGCGGGAATACCCCATCAAAACTGTCTGCCCGCTCAAGGAAGGTCGTCAGCCGTTCCACCCGGTCCAGAATTTCTTGCCGCCGTCGCCAGCCACGCTCGGCAGCCACAATCTGCGCAAGCAATCCAAAACCCGTACCACCGGTGCAAACCGTGTCCTCTATGCTGTAGCCAAAGTCGCCAGCGCTTCGTTCGCGCGCCATGCCGCTTACCGGATGGCTCCAGTCGAGGAAATAAAGCGATGTGGCTTGGGCAACACGATCCTGCAACGCGCGATCGCTGAGCCCCCGAATTATGTCAGCCATTTCAATTCAACGGATTGTGTGTCCCGGCTATTTGCACCGACGTGCAACTGAATGGTACCCGGATCCCGCACCCATTCGGCGGACAGAAGCGACAACGCGATCGGATAGCGGAATTGCTGAGCCGTGATCTCAAAAACCAACTCCCTCGCTTCACCCGCACTGAGGGTCACCTGCTTGAAGTCTATCAGCATGCGTGCGGGCCGGGTAACCCGCGCCACGGGATCGCTGGCATAGAGTTGAACGGTTTCGACAACTTCGCCGGGACCGGTATTTTCGATCTTAAGGCTCAGCAAGACTGTTTCGGTCGCCATCGCAGTATCAGACGATAATGCTGGCGAGCCATAGCGAACGGTTCCGTATCCAAGCCCAAAACCAAACGGAAAGCGTATCGCATCGTCCGGCAAGTCAAGCCAATTGGACCGGAATTTCTGAAAGTTACCAAGAGAAGGCCGTCCCGTAGGTTCAGCGGCATGGTAAAGCGGTACTTCGCCGGGATGCGTCGGAAGAGAAACCGCGAGACGCCCGGCCGGAGACGCAGCACCGAACAAAACATCAGCTACACCTTGCGGACCAGCAATTCCGCCGTGCCAGGCAAAAAGGAGAGCATCCGCCTTTTCCGCCACCTCCCCGAGTGCAAGAGGTCGTCCTGCAAAGACAACAACCACCAGTGGTTTGCCGGTGTTGGCGAGACGCGATATCAGGCGGCGTTGTGGGGCTGGGAGGTCAGGTGCCAAGCGTGAAGAGGATTCCCCTGCGTGTTCCTTGGCTTCGCCGATCGTCGCAATCACCACGTCGGCCGCGTGCGCTGCAGCCATCGTTTCTTTTAGGATAGCGTCCTCGCTGCGGGAGTCTCTTTCAACAGTCACCCCATGCACGTTGAGGCGTTGTTCCAGCCAAAGTTCATCGACGATATTTGCACCCCACGCAACGGCCGGTTCGGTTCCGGTCAGTGCTTTCACTGCCTCGTTCAGGGGAATGACGTCTTCAACCTTTCCAGAAACCGCCCACGTGCCAAGCATGTTGGCCCTGTCGGCGGCGAACGGACCAATTAGGGCAACTTTCTGATCTAACGGTAAAGGCAGCAACGAGTGGTCGTTTTTTATCAGTATGGTCGATCGCGCAGCGGCCTTACGCGCCAACTTGCGCCCTTCCTGTCGGGAAGGAGCAACGGGATTTTCAGCCAAGCCTTTGAAGGGATTGCTGAGCAGCCCGAGGCGGGACTTGAAGATCAACACCCGATGGCATGCCTTATCGACAAGGTCCACAATTTCGGCCGCAGACAAGGAAAACCCGGCGTGCGGGGCTTCGACTCCTTCGCGAGCCAGCGTCGGCAATTTCTCTAGGAAATCTTCTCCGACCATGTCCATATCGATCCCGGCATGAAGTGCGCGCGCTACAGCGACAGCGGCGGGGCCAAGCCCATGAGCGGTAAGCTCTTTGACACCAGTGTAATCAGAAATGACAAGCCCGTCGAAACCCTCCCCTTTCCTTAACCATCCCTCGATGAGGGGCTTGTTGGCATGCATAGGCAATTTGTTGACCGCGTTGAACGCCACCATGACACTTGCCGCTCCTTCAGCGACACCTGCTTGGAATGGAGGAAGGTGAACTGCCAGGAGGTCTTCCCAAGAAAGGCTCACATTGTCGTAATCGCGCCCGCTCTCGGGTGCCCCATATCCAACAAAATGCTTCAGGCATGCCGCGACCCGGTCCGCGTCAGCAATGTTCCGACCTTGGAACCCACGAGTCATGGCAGCCGCGATTCGAGCGGCAAGCAACGGGTCTTCGCCGGGGCTTTCGGCGACCCGTCCCCAACGCGGATCCCGCGAGATGTCTATCATCGGAGCGAAAACGTGATGAAGCCCTTCCGCAGCGGCCTCGGCAGCGGCATGAGCGGCTGTTTCCTCGATAAGGTCCAAGTCCCAACTGCAGGCAAGTGCAATATTGATGGGGAAAACCGTGCGGTGACCATGGATAACGTCTTCGGCAAAAAAGACGGGGATCGAGAGCCGCGAGCCGGCTAGCGCACGTTCTTGCATCGCCCGCGCCGAGGCCCGTGACTTGGTACCGAAGATTGCGCCGACCTGGCCGGCGTCAAGTCGTCTAGCGAGCGGTGTGTGCTGTGCTGCTCCGGTGACCAGCCCTTCGCCGGCAGCTAGCAAATTGAGTTGCCCAATTTTCTCGGCAAGGGTCATTTCCGCCATCAGACGGCCGACGGCTTCTTGCTCTTCCATGCGGGCGCCCCGCTTTTCAAATTGTTACTCTGCAGCGTGCCTATCTGTGGCGTAGCTAGATGCCGCGACTTGAAGCAACCAGCCGACACCGTTTCGGATTTCGAGAACCGAGTTGAAAAACGGCTGCCCATCCGGGTCATATGGCAAGTCTTCACCATGCAAGACTGCAAGAATCGCGGTTTCAGGCAAACAGTCGCACAGGGTGTGATAGAAGTCTATCGCAGCGTCGACGTCGAGCGCCGAAGTCGCCTCATCGAGAAGTAGAATTCTCGGTTTTGCCAAAAGTATCCGTGCAAGCACAAGCCGCTGTTTTTGCCCGCCTGAAAATACGTCGCGCCAATTCCTGCCGTGATACAGGACGTCCTCTAGATGTTGGATAAAGTCACCAAGGCCGACCCGCGACAACGCATGTGCCACAACAATGTCGGAATGTTGCTCAGGATGATCGGGATAAGTCACAAGCGCCTTTAGGTTCAGCCGGTCTGGGACGTCCGGCTCCTGACCGGCAAAGAACACGTCTGCGCCCTCACCAACCGCAATGCTTCCTGCACCGTAAGGCCAGAGGCCGACCGCTGCCTTAAGCAGGCTGCTCTTACCGCAACCATTTTGACCGCGAAGAAAGATGCGGTCGCTGGGATAGAGTTCCAACTTTGGAACTGTCAGGAATGGTGTTGCGTCATGTCCGCGATGGCACAGGTTAAGGTTGCTCATGGACAGAAGCTGCCCGTTCTCGGAACGAGTCCACTCAAATCGGTTTACACCGGTTTCGGCATAAAACGCCTGCCGTGCTCGCACCTTCTCTATCGCGCACGCGACCTCGGTTAAGCGAGCCGCGTTAGCTCTGAGCATAGCGATTGCAGGCATGACGTTGATAAACCATGACACATCGCCAATCAGTTCGGCGGTCAATTCACTACTAGCCGCGAATTCCCGGAAGTTGAAATTGCCGGCAATGTATGAGGGCAAGGCCGGAAGGTAGGCCAGAAGCCGCGTCGAAAGGAAGTGGTACATCTTTTCAAACAGCATCATACTAGCGCTGAGCCAGTTCTGGCGATGCCAGATTTCGTCGACACCATCATAAAGCTGTTTGTTGATGCGGTGTTGCGCGCGTTCGCCACGAGAGGCGGCCAGTTGGCCAACGCGGTTCAGCATGATACCCAACTCACCACGCCAGGCGCCATCGCGTCGCTGCCGCATAAGATTGAGGCGCTCCAGGATCCGGCCTAGGATCCAAGCCACATAGGTCATCAAAGGGACGTAAATTAGCACGAGGCCGAGCGCCAGAATCGCGGTTCCAAAGGTTCCTGGAACCAAATTGACGTGCGAAGTGACACCCGGTCCGAGAGCAGCTTCCAAGAACTGGTTTGCGTTCTCTCCCCAGCGGTCGAGGAACGGTACTGACTTACTCCGCTCCAGCAATTCTCTGGCGACAAAGTAAATTGAGGTCAGAGCGCCCCAGAGTCCCATCGCGAGCCCAATCACACCTCCATAAAGTCCGCCGGAGCATTCATCGACCCGCTGATCAATCGCATCCGGCATTCGCGAAGTACCGTTCATCTCAGAACGATCGCTCATAAGGTCGAAGGCAATTCGGTCATCGGCAAGGATGGCGTCGTTGAACTTTTTGACCAACCAGCCGCGGGCCTTTCTGTGAAGTGTTGTAGATAGCAGATGGCGTAGCGCAATGCCGCAGGTTCTGGCCAGGAAAAGCCCTAGATAAGCGCCGGTTGCCAATAGAACTACCCGCAACGGGTCAGCACCGTTTCCTATCGAATGTAGGTTTGCCAGTGAATTCAGCATGTCGGCACTGGCCAAGGCGACCCAAACACTTGCCTTGCTGATCAGCGTCGTGACTGCGATTACAACCACTGTCAACAACCACGCTTCGCGCCAACGTTCGGACACCCAATACGCTGACAGAAGCCCCCAGAACCTGGTAAGCTCTCTCACTATTCCTGCCCCGATGGTGCCGAAAATTCTTATTCCAGCCCACGACGGCACACGGCCGAACGAGGAGCGACATAGGCACCTTTTCTTGGTTTTGTTGCTCGATCTGTTCTTGCTTGATGCGAGCAGTGCGACTTCCGTACTAATGAAAAAGGTACAGTCTCGCCGAAAGCAAGTATACCGCCGACAGAGTTAGTTTTTGAGCAGTGAGACATTTTCGAACCAGTCTCAGCTAAGCATATGAGGCTGCCCTTTTTTCCGAGCCATGTTCGCGCCTCTCGGCAAGGGCAGCGGACGCTTTCAGCTCGAAGGTGTCTCGACGGTATGTATGTGCTGTCAGACAAATTCGAACTGGTCTCAACCAGGCCGATAGAGCTGTCCTTCAAGCCGCGCCAAGTTCGCGCCACTCGGCGAGAGCAGCGGCGCGTGTCAGCTTGAAGGTGCCTCGGCAGGTGAGAGATCGCTCCTGGTTGAAGTGGTTGTAGACGGAGGAGTGGACGGCGGCGAATTTCTGTAAACTTTGCATACGCCTGAATCGCTGCATCGCGCGTTCTCTTCGTCGAAACGCAAGGTGTGAGTTCTCAACCCGGTTGTTAAGCCACCTGCCCGTCTTCTGCTTTTCCGTCGCACCGAGATCTCAGAGCGTGGCTCGGTATGACGCGCAGCGATCGGCGACAACTTCATCCGCAGCACCGTGTCGCCGCATCAATTTCTTGAGAAATTTCAGCGCTGCCTGCTTGTTTCGACGTTTGGTGACAATGGCTTCAGCACCCCGCCTTCGTGATCAACAGCGCGCCACAGGTAGTGCCGTCGACCGTTTACCTTTCCGAAGACTTCGTCGACATGCCATTTCGATTTTGAGTATGCCCGCAGCTGCTGGACCCGTTTTCTCCGGATCTCCGATGCGGACATCGGACCAAAACGGTTCCACCAATAGCGTAAAGTTTCGTGGCTCACTTCAATGCCGCGCTCATGCAGCAGATTTTCCACGTTTCGAAGCGATAGTGGGAACTGAACATAAAGCATCACCGCCAAACGAATGATCTCGGGACTGGTTTTGAAGTACTTGAAGGACGCACGTTTTTTCATGCTTGAAGGCTACGAGAGCGCCCTGCCCGCCTCAAGCCAAGTTCTTCTGACAAGGCCCCGCCGTTTAAATACGAGTATATAAAAAAACTAAAAACTGAAATCCATTTTGGCACGTTTATTAAACTTTTCAAGTCAATAGATTGCGTTTTGGGTGACGTGTTCTTCACGGGCCGCGTCACTCTGAAGGAAACGCCAACTTCCAAAACCGTTCTTGCCTGAACGGTTCGAAACAGGAAATGAGGAACCAAAATGAAGTATGAGAACTTCACCACGTTCAACGTGAAGGTTGAGAACGCAATCGCAACTGTCACGTTCAATTTCGGATCCGTCAACGTTCAGGGTCAGGAAATGCTGGCTGATCTGAACAGCCTCGCGATGCGACTGGAGAGGGACCGCAGCGTAAAAGTTGTGGTCTTTGAATCGGCCAATCCGGAAATCTGGGTCTGCCACTACGACACCGAACTGCTGAAAGACATGTCAACCGAGGCAGTGTCGCGCGATGAAGCCCAGTTGCTGGACTTGCAAGCCGTCTGCGAAAGGATCAGCCGCGTACCTCAGGCAACAATCGCAAAACTGGAAGGCTTTGCCCGTGGCGGCGGCCACGAGTTGGCTCTGGCGCTGGACATGCGCTTTGCCGCACGCGGTAAGTTCAAGTTCATGCAGATGGAAGTCGGCATGGGCATCCTGCCTTGCGGCGGCGGTGCATCACGCATGGCCCGTCAAACGGGTCTGGGTCGCGCACTGGAAATCATCCTCAGCGCGCAGGACTTTGATGCGGATGACGCGGAACGGTTCGGTACCATCAATAAGGCGCTTGAGCCTGACGAGCTTGGACCGTTCGTCGACGCTCTGGCCAAACGCATTGCACAATTCCCAGCGGAGTCAATCAATGCCTGCAAACAGATGGTTTACGAATCCATCGACAAGCCAATCGATGAAGCTCTGAAAGCCGAAGCCTACTGGCTGTATCAAGCAACCAGCAAAACCCCTGCGGTCAAACGCTTTGCTATCGCAGATGAGCAGGGGCTGGAGCATGACATCGAAAACCAGCGCAATTGGGGCGAACTGGTGATGAAGGTTCAGGACATCAACTGATATCCTCCACCCAGAACAAGGAAACCGTTCAGAGCTTTTTTGAGCGGTTTTCCGAAACCGATGTGGAGGGGGCACTGGCCTTGCTGGACGCGGACATCGTCTGGCAAGCGGTGGGCCTCAAAAGCAACCCGCCCGTGGATACACGGATGGATCGAGAAGGAATAGCGGAGCTTATCAACAAGATGCGTGAAAGAATGCCCGATGGCCTTCAGCTTACGCCGATAGGCTGGGCAGTCGAAGGTGATCGGGTCGCGATGGAGGTGCTGTCAGACAAATTCGAACCAGTCTTAGCTAGGCCAGTATAGCTGCCCTTTATGCCATACCAAGTTCGCGCCACTCGGCGAGAGCGGCGGTGCGTGTCAGCTTGAAGGTATCTCTGCCGGCTAGCGATCTTTCCTGGTTGAAGTGGTTGTAGACGGAGGAGTGGACGGCGGCGAACTTCTGTAAACTTTGCATACGCCTGAATCGCTGCATCGCGCGTTCGCGTCGTCGGAAAGGAAGGTATGAATTCTCGACGCGGTTGTTGAACCACCTGCCCGTTTGCTGTTTTTCGGTAGCAGCAAGCTCTCTGAAAGCGGCACGATGCGAAGCGATCCGTGACGACGTTTTCCGCTTTACTGTGTCGCTTCATCAATTTCTTGAGGGATTTCAATGCTGCCTGCTTGTTTCGACGTTTGGTGACAACGGCTTCCAGCACCTCGCCTTCGTGATCAACAGCCCGCCTCAGATAATGCCGTTTGCCATTCACCTTCACGAAAACCTCGTCCACGTGCCATTTCCATTTAGAGAATGCGCGCAGCTGCTGAACACGCTTCCGTCTGATCTCAGCGGCAAACATCGGGCCGATCCTGTTCCACCAATATCGGACGGTTTCGTGGCTCACTTCGATGCCTCGCTCGTGCAAAAGGTCCTCTACATTGCGAAGCGATAGTGGGAACCGAACATACAGCATCACAGCCAGACGAATGATCTCGGGACTGGTCTTGAAGTAATTGAATGGCGATTGTGTAATCATACGCGAAGACTATGAGAGCACCCTGCCCGCCTTAACCCAAGTTCTTCTGACATAACCGACTACAGTGCTTGGAATGGCGCATTCGCTGGATAACAATCCCAGTCCGGGCAACAAGAATGGTGGTCTGACCACAATTCTGGAAAAATCGTTGGGTGCCGTGACCAAAGCAGGGACGGCACCGTTGAATGGCGTGTTTCTTTATGGTGAACAGATCGACCGCCGTGGCCTCGTGTTCATAAACAGCCCCGGGTATGATCCCTGTTCTGTGACCGGTCAGGTTGCGTCGGGTGCAAACCTGTTCGCATTCACGACCGGCCGAGGTTCAGTGTCCGGATACCAACCTGTCCCAGGTCTTAAGCTGGCTTCGAATAGCGATATGTACGCCCGCTTGTCAGAAGATATGGATGTGAACTGCGGGGAAGTCATTGGCGGCGTTTCAATCGAAGAGAAGGGCCGCGAAATATACGAGATAATCTTGGCAACGGCTTCCGGGCAGCTGACTAAAAGCGAAACCCTTGGCTTTGGGATGGTCGAGTTTGTCCCAAGGCAGATCGGTGCAGTTCCTTAGGTTGGCATATCACAGTGTTGGGAAATATTTGCCTGGTTGCTCCACAAGTGACAGTTATGAAAAAGAATTAGCAGGACCGTTGTCGTTTACAAAAAAAACCACATTCGATGGTATTGATCTGTTAGCGGTCATTGGAAGAAACTGCAGCGAATGCCCTCTTTCCGCCCGAACTCTCACGTGTTTCGAACGGCCTCTAGCCGACCTTGGACTTTCTTCTTTCAATGGTCTGCTTTGCTCACGCAGAGGGTGGAAGATTGAGTTCACTGTTTTGCGCGCCATGAGACAAATACATATCGGAGAGGCACTGTCAAAACAGGTAAGGCAAGCAAACCAGACCTTTGGGATGGTTCGGTTTAACAGTGGCAAACATCGCAATTGTGGTCTGTTCCAAAGGGCTTAAACCGAAGCCCGTGCCATGGCATTACTCAGCTCTTCGGCAAGTGCCTGTACACGCCGTGGCTGCGCACGGCCTGGGGGATACATCATCTGCAAGGGGTTCGCGGGCGAGGCATGATCTTCCAGTAAGGCGATCAATTTTCCTGCTTTCAGATCGGCGTCCACATCAAGCTCCGATTTCAGGATAATGCCATGCCCCGCCAAGGCCCAGTGGCGCACCAATGAGCCGTCATTGACGATCTTATTTCCACGCACCATCACGACTTGTGACGCCTTGCCAGTCCCGAAACGCCAAACATTGTCCAAAGTTCTACCAAACCGCATGACCAGGCAATTGTGATCCGCAAGGTCGGACGGCTTCCGAGGAATGCCGTGCGCTTCGAGGTATGACGGACCTGCACACACAACGCGCCTGTACTCACCCAACCTTCGTGCGCGCAGAGTACTATCGGTCACTGTTCCAAATCTGAGGGCCAGATCGAACCCTTCACCAACCATATCCACGTATCCATCTGACAAGGACAACTCGACCGAAATCGCCGGGTGCTTCACGGTGAAACGGGCGATCACCTCGGAAATGATGCTCCGCCCAAGATCAACGGGTGCGCTGACACGGATGGGCCCCGAAATGGCCTCTGCCCCATGGCGAATGCGCGTGTCCAAGTCTTCCACCTCTGCCAACACCACCTTTGCACCCTCAATAAGGGTGCGCCCTTCATCGGTCAGGCTGAGGGAGCGTGTCGTTCGATTAAACAGAACAACGCCATAGTGGGCTTCGAGCGCCGCAAGCCGCTCGGACACCGTCGTTGCTGACAGTCCCACTTCGCGGCCCGCAGCCACCATGCTACCTTTCTCGGCAATCTTCAAAAACAGGCGGATATTGTCGATCAGCATTATGCGTAATTTCCGGATTATATTTTTACTATCTGCTCGTTTATCCGAAATTATCACATTCGTATATTCCGCTCAAGCAATCGACGCACTGAAAGGAATATAGCAATGTCGAAACTGACCATCGTTGCCAACATCAAAGCCAATCCCGACCAGATCGATCTTGTGAAGGCCGAGCTTGAAAAGCTGATTGATATCACCCGCGCCGAGGATGGCTGCATCAACTACGATCTGCATCAGGACAACGAAAACCCGGCGCATTTCATGTTTTATGAAAACTGGGAGAGCCGTGAACTGTGGCAGACCCACATGAGCGCACCGCATCTGGCGGCCTACATGGCAGCCACAGAGGGCGCCATTGCTGAATTCACGCTGAACGAAATGAGCGTGATCGCCTAAGGCCGCTCGGGCGGCGGGGGAGGTCCTCCGCCACCCAAAAACAAACGGCAAACTCTGACGCCGCATCCAAGAGGACATGAATATGAAAGCCGTAGGATACAAAAGCTCCGGACCGATTGACCGCACCGACTCGCTAATTGATTTCGAAGCCGCAGACCCCGTTGCCGTTGCCCACGACCTTCTGGTCCAAGTGCAAGCGGTATCTGTCAACCCGGTGGACACCAAGATCCGACAGCGCCGCGCTCCTGAAGGCGACACGCCCGCCATTCTGGGTTGGGATGCAGCAGGCGAGGTCGTTGCCGTTGGAGGGGACGCCACCCGCTTCAAGGTGGGCGATAAGGTTTGGTATGCGGGTGCGATCAACCGTCCGGGCACGAATTCCGAATATCATCTTGTTGACGAACGCATAGTTGGGCAGGCGCCAGCGTCAATCGATACAGCGTCGGCAGCAGCTCTGCCTCTGACGACGCTGACAGCTTATGAAATGCTGTTCGACCGTATCGATGTCACCCAACCTATTGCTGGCGCGCCCAATGCCATTGTCATCATCGGTGGCGCCGGAGGTGTCGGATCGATCGCTATTCAGCTTTTGAAGGCGCTTGCCGATACGGTCGTCATCGCAACAGCCTCGCGCACTGAAACGCAGGACTGGGTTAAAGGCTTGGGGGCCGACTTTGTCGTGGACCACTCCAAACCGCTGCCCGAGCAGATCGAGGCCCTTGGCATTGGGGCGCCAGCCTTTGTCTTTTCGACCAATTATTCGGAAAACTATGTCCAGCAAATTGCCGAGTTCATTGCCCCCCAAGGCCGGTTCGGCCTGATCGATGATCCCGAGAATTTTGACATCATGCCATTCAAGCAGAAGTCGGTCTCGATCCATTGGGAGTTCATGTACACTCGGTCCTTGTTCGAAACGGGTGACATTGCGCGGCAAAGCGACATTCTGAACGAAGTCGCCGGGCTGATCGACAGCGGCAAGGTCAAATCCACAGCAACCGAGGCCTATGGCACAGTCAATGCTGCCAACCTGACCCGCGCCCATGCGCTGCTGGAAAGCGGCAAGGCCAAGGGCAAGATCGTGCTGGAAGGCTTCTGAAATGCAGGTGCGGAGTTCGACGGCAGGCTAAGGGAAACAGGCCTTCGATTTCATCGCCAAAGATTGAACGACAACGATTACCTGCGGAGGAGACGAGCTTGAAGACCTGTACAAAGCACCTGAACACTATTTGACATCGCCCAATGTGACCGTTGCACCGGATGATCCATCGTGCGACCCACTTGTGCCCCAAAGTAGGCGTGATCAAAAGGTGTGCCTTCTTCCGGAACAGATTGTGCCAATTCCCCGGGCCACCTGCATTGAATGGATACGGCCGCCGCTATACGGGCGGTCAGTCGATTGCTGGAAACACGTTGGTCTTCTTTACGGTAGAATAAACGAAACTGGTATCGATCGAGGCAATGCCTCCGATGGGATGGATGCGATGGCGGATGAAATCCTCATAGTCATCCAGCCCGGGCACCACTACACGCAACTGATAATCAGAGGCTCCGGTCAGGACATGGCACTCAAGCACTTCGTCAATCGCATGGATCCTGCTTTCGAAGCGCCGTACATCGTCTTCATTGTGGCGCTCCAACCGGATGCGCACAAAGACCGTGATCGGCAGCCCATAGGCTTTCGCGTCCACCTCGGCGCTGAATCCCCGGAGCGTGCCGCTTTCCTCGAGGTTGCGCAAGCGGCGCAGGCAGGGCGACGGCGACAAGTTGACTGCGGCAGCGAGGTCCTGATTGGTCATACGCCCATTTGCCTGCAGGGCGCGTATGATCTGTCGGTCTTTGGCGTCCATTTTCCCCCCTTATTGGCAGATAATGCCAAAATTTATTCCAGCCGCAGCATAATTCGCAATCACTCCCCTGCCAATACAACGCATCCTGCCTCAAACACCATGAGAGAGGTTGCCATGAACTCACCCAAAGGCTTCGCCACCCGCGCCATCCATCACGCCTATGACCCCCAGCAGAACGAAGGCGCGCTGACGCCGCCTCTGCATCTGACATCGACCTTCGCATTCGAGACCGCCGAGGTCGGAGGCGAGATGTTCGCTGGTGAACGCCCGGGACATATCTACAGCCGAATTTCGAACCCGACCTGTGATCTGCTTGAAAGTCGTATTGCAACACTTGAAGGAGCCGAAGCCGGGCTGGCGCTGTCATCAGGCATGGGGGCGATCACCGCTGTGCTGTGGACCTTGTTGTCCCCCGGGGACGAGGTGATCGTGGACAAAACCCTTTATGGCTGCACCTTCGCTTTTATGCGGCACGGGCTGCAGAAATGGGGGGTGACGATCACCCATGTGGATATGACCGATCCCGAAAACCTGCGCGCGGTGATTTCAGAGCAAACGCGAGTGGTCTATTTCGAAACCCCCGCCAACCCGAATATGCGACTGGTGGACATAGCGGCCACCGCCGCAATCGCGCATGAGGCTGGGGCGCAGGTGGTCGTCGACAACACCTATGCCACCCCCTTTCTGACACGGCCGATTGAGCTGGGTGCAGATCTCGTGGTGCATTCTGCCACCAAATACCTTGGTGGACATGGCGACGTGGTCGCCGGGCTGGTTGCTGGAACAACCGAACAGATCACCGAGATCCGGCTTGTTGGAATGAAAGACATGACTGGCGCTGTCATGGCGCCGTTCAACGCAATGCTGATCCTGCGCGGGTTGAAAACCCTGTCGCTGCGGATGGAGCGCCATTGCGTTTCGGCCCAGATTGCTGCCGACTACCTCCAAAATCACCCGTCGGTGCGTGCCGTGCATTTCCCCGGGTTGGAAAGCTTTGCCCAACATGCACTTGCCACGCGCCAAATGTCCAAACCCGGTGCGATGATTGCCTTCGAAGTCGACGGTGGCATGGCGGCTGGCGTTGAGTTCATGAACAATCTGAGCATGATCAAGCGGGCCGTGTCTCTGGGCGATGCCGAAACGCTGATCCAACATCCCGCCTCGATGACCCACTCGACCTATACGCCCGAGGAGCGCGCTGAGCACGACATCACCGACGGGCTGATCCGCTTGTCGGTTGGGTTGGAGGATGTCGATGACATCATCGCCGACCTTGATCAAGCACTACCTCAACCTATTCACCACGCCGCCGAGTAAGGAGCCTCTCATGCCCACCGATATCGCCCACCTTAAGACCATCGAGCAACGGCTTTTGTGGCTGTCGCACTGGATGATTCACCACGCCAATCATGTGCGGCCCAAGGTGGACAAGATCAAGATCGGTGGGCATCAGGCCTCGTCGGCCTCAATGGTGTCGATCATGACGGCGCTCTATTTCTCGGCCCTGAGACCCGAGGACCGGGTCGCGGTCAAACCCCATGCCTCGCCGATTTTTCACGCGATGCAATACCTGATGGGCAACCAGACCCGCGAGAAGATGGAGAACTTCCGGGGCTTTGGTGGGGTGCAGTCCTATCCCAGCCGGACCAAGGATACAGACGATGTGGATTTCTCCACCGGCTCGGTGGGACTGGGCGTTGCGATCACCTCTTTCGCCTCGATCATCCAAGATTACATCAAGGCCAAGAGCTGGGGAAGCGATGCCCCGATGGGGCGCATGGTTGCGCTGGTTGGCGATGCCGAATTGGACGAGGGCAATATCTACGAAGCTCTACAAGAGGGTTGGAAAAACGACCTGCGCAACACGTGGTGGATCATCGACTACAACCGGCAGTCGCTGGACGGGATCGTGCGCGAGGGGCTGTTTGCACGGATCGAGAAGATTTTCGATGCCTTCGGATGGGACGTGGTGCGGGTGAAGCACGGCGTATTGCAGCGCGCGGCCTTTGAGGAGCCGGGTGGCGACAAACTGCGCGACTGGATCGATGCCTGCCCTAATCAGGAATATTCGGCACTGACGTTTATGGGCGGAGCAGTCTGGCGCAAGCGGTTAATGGATGATCTTGGAGACCAGGGCGATGTCTCTGCCCTAATCGACAGACACAGCGATGACGAACTGGCAGCCCTGATGGAAAACCTCGGCGGAAACTGCGTCCAAACCATGGCGGAAACCTTTGATGCCATCGATCACGACCGCCCCACCTGCTTCTTGGCCTATACGGTGAAAGGCTGGGGTACGCCCATTGCTGGCCACAAGGACAATCATGGGGGGCTGATGAACAACACACAATTCACCGCCTGGCAACAGCACATGGGCGTGGCAACGGGCGATGAGTGGGAGCCTCTGGCCACGGTCGAAAACCCCGCCGTTTTGCGTGATTTCCTTTCACGGGTTCCCTTCTTTGCCAAAGGCATCAGGCGGTATCAGGATGACAAACTTGCTGTGCCCGCCATCGAAATTGATACCTCCCGTGAGACCTCGACCCAGATGGCCTTTGGCAAAATCCTTGACGATCTCTCCAAAGGGGACAGTGATCTGGCTACCCGGATCGTCACCACGTCCCCGGATGTAACGGGGACCACCAACCTTGGTCCTTGGGTGAACCGGCGCAAGCTTTTCGCCCGGTCCGAACAGGCAGATGCTTTTATCGAACACCGCATCCCGTCGACCGCCAAATGGGAATTCACGCCGGAAGGACAGCATATCGAACTGGGCATCGCCGAGATGAATCTGATGCTGCTTCTGGGCGCCGCTGGCCTGTCGCATTCGATCTTCGGCAAGCGGCTTATCCCCATCGGCACTGTCTATGATCCCTTCGTGGCGCGCGGCCTCGATGCGCTGAACTACGCTTGCTACCAGGACGCCCGGTTCATTCTGGTGGGCACCCCCTCTGGCGTCACGCTGGCCCCGGAAGGTGGGGCACACCAATCGGTCGGTTCGCCTCTTATCGGGATGAGCCAGGACGGGCTTGCCTCGTTCGAGCCCGCCTTCGCAGATGAGTTGGCGGTGATCATGAAATGGGCTTTTGACTATCTTCAGCGCGATGGCGAGGGTGATCCCTGTGAGCGCACATGGTTGCGCGACGAAACAGGAGGCTCTGTGTATCTGCGCTTGACCACCAACCCGATTGAGCAACCCGGTAAGCGCCATGACGACGCGTTTATACAAGGGGCCATCGACGGGGCCTATTGGTTGCGTAAACCCGGACCGAACTGCGAGATCGTCATCGCCTACCAGGGCGCCGTCGCCCCCGAGGCGATCAAGGCGGCCGGGATGATCGGAGAGGGGCGCAAGGACGTCGGTGTGCTGGCCGTGACCTCGGCCGATCGGCTCAACGCAGGCTGGACAGCAGCCCAACGTGCCCGGTCTCGCGGGAATAAGTCTGCGCAGTCCCACATCGGGACCCTGATGGGTGACCTTCCGCCCCATTGCAATGTCATCACCGTCATCGATGGTCACCCGGCGACGCTGTCCTGGCTTGGCTCTGTTGCTGGCCATCAGACCATCCCGATGGGTGTCGAACATTTCGGCCAAACGGGCACGATTGGCGACCTCTACCGCCATCATGGCATCGACGCCGATGCCATCGTCGAAAAGGTAAACGGATTGACGGTCGGGAAACATGTGAGCCGCGGTAACTTGGCGCGCTCGGCCTAAAACTAACATCGCACCAAAGCCGTCATTCGACCCTGCTGCGGCGAATGGCGGCTACCCACCCATTTTTCCGGAGACATCTTTAGTAGCGGCCGGCCCTTTCCTGACCTATGCACATCTTGTTCCCGGGCAGACTTTGATCAGAGGGACACCCCCAATTTCGATGTTAAACGGAAGCATCAGGTGCAACAGGCGTCACCCTAGCGAACCATGCCCCGCCTCTGCTCTTGAAGGGTGCTGTCAGACAAATTGGAACCAGTCTCAGTTAGGCCATTAGGGTTGTCCTTTATGCCGCACCAAGTTCGCGCCACTCGGCGAGAGCGGCGGTGCGTGTCAGCTTGAAGGTGTCTCTGCTGGCCAGCGATCTTTCCTGGTTGAAGTGGTTGTAGACGGAAGAATGGACGGAGGCGAATTTCTGTAAACTTCGCATGCGCCTGAAACGTTGCATCG
>WQBJ01000054.1 GCA_013032095.1 Ruegeria atlantica
CAAAAACAGGTCAATCACTCGCGGCTTGACGCGGGGTATCAATCGGTCGCTTACCATTGACTGACAACTCCAAGCCGCTGTGGTTTTTCTCGAATTGAGCCAGAAACCGTGCAAGGCGAACGTGCCCAATTGTTGAAAGGACACCTAAGCGCAACGGCACTTTTTCGAGCAAACGAAAATTCTGAGCCAGCGCTTGTGTAGCTGCTGCTTCGTCAACGATGTGCTGTAGATGCGGCAGCATTGACTTTCCAAAGTCGCTGACCAGTATTTTCCGACCTTCCCGATGAAAAACCTGTGCGCCTAATTCGGTCTCTAATGACTTGACGCCCTTGGTGAGCGCTGGCTGGCTTACATTGCATTCTGCGGCAGCTTTGGTGAAATTCAGATGCTTTGCGGCAGATAAGACATATCTAATCTGAGACATCTCCATATTGGGGCACCTCTTCACTGATGGCGAATGACAATCGCAACGCAGGATACACCGTTTTATCCAAACCTGGAGTTATTAAGTCATAAGGTATCGATAGTTCCCCGAGCCAAAGCTCCATAGTGTAATAGATGCACTGGTTTTGATTATTCGGAAAGGGAGCGAGATGTCTGTTTTTATGGTCGAAAGAAACCTCAAGGGTATCAGCATGGATGACTTGGGTGCTGCTCAAAAAGCCGCGATAGCAACAGCACAGAAAATGACAGCAGATGGCGACAAGATTAGCTATGTTCGTTCAACATTTGCTCCCGAAGACGGGCGCTGCATGTGCTTGTTTGATGGTGAAAGTGCCGATCAAGTTCGTCGATTGAACGATACCGCCGGGCTTCCTTACGAAAAGGTCGTGGCGGCAATGGACCTTACCCCGTAACGGCTTGTAAGCTTTATTGTATTGGGCCCTGAGTATATGCTCAAGGGCCCTTAGCAATGGTTGAGCAGCTCGGCAGAGAACAACAGGTTCGTCCGGCAGATACCTGGTACACCGAGTTTTGCGGAACGGCAGCATCTTCTCCAATGCAGACTAGAACTCATCCCGTTTCAGCTTCTTCAAATGACTTGCTCAGGCTCCCGGAAGTTCTGCTTACACAATGCGACCACAGACTGCCGGATAGGTCACTTGGTTAACCGATCTTCTGAGTACACGTGAGGATCTATGATTGCGATTATGTCGCTTCCACTGTCCACCAAACCAAGTTTTTCGCAAAGCCGTGCAGAAGGAACGTTGCCCGGAGCAATGCCTGTCTTGAACCCAGTTGCGCCAAGCTTTTCATGAGAGTGTATCATAGCTTTGGCCCCCAAGACTTTTGCTACACCTTCACCCATGCGTTCAGGCTTTGTCGAAAGTTGCCCCCATTGAGCGCGACGATACAGCCTACTGCTGGGCGGATGGCACAGAACTGAGCCCGCGGTTGCAACGGGAGAACCTGAGCTGTCAAAGACAACCATCGCAAATCCGGGGCGAGACAATCCGCGCATAACCGGCCCTATTGGCGGCAGAACACCATGGCTCATCGCGACTTCTGCGAAAGCTTCAAGCCATTCTGACGGAGAGTCGCGATCAATCACACGCACGGTCAAATCCTCAGGCAACGCCCGTGTGGCTATTATTTTCCGAGCAATGTCAACACAGTTCAGCCCGCCAAGATAGCAAGCTATTGTGTCGGTTTTTAATCCTTTACTTTCAATGATTTCTCGAGTCTTTGCCACCTCCTGACGTGGTATGCTTTCTATCGCCGTGATGCCAAGTATTCGGGCCATCGCAATGGCATCATCCAAAGCCCCGCTGTACTCGTTGGCAATTTGAATACCGCGCCCATGGCTACAAAATCGAGGGTCATCACCCAATAGCTGGATAAGATGCTCACCAATGGTCGACATGCGTCGCTGGTCTTCGCTTCCGAATGCTTCCATGAGAGTTTCCTCGAAGTAGCACTAAACAGTTCGGAGATGATCGATTGATAGGGGGCGTGCCGTCAAGCGACCGTCACGCGCTAGACTGTGAAGCAAAGTGAGTTTTTGGGAAAGGGCGAATGGCAGCTATGTCCACAGAGCAAACACTTACGCCGAGTTCAGAGAAGGACTGCATCGAGCCCAACTTGTTAGTTGCCGCGTAAGGCTCGAACGTCTGCCTATGCAAGGTAGTCAATTACCTCACAAATCTGAAGGCGGCTTTGCAAGGGCTGGTGACAACAGACTTTTAACGGTCTCTTTGCCCAGTCGCCACATCATCGAATGATCCTAGAAGCGATTACCCGGTTTTTCGGTCTCGAAATTCATTACAAGGCCAGCGCCGATTTGTATCTCCCAGACATGGCGCACAGTGACGCCAGACACTGTCTGAGGGAATCCACGATTCCGCTCACTCTCTTGCTCGTGGTGGCGATAGTGCCCCGATTGGTCGAGGACGGTGCTACTCACTAACGGCAATGCATAGTACAACTCCAAGGTAAAGTTGGGTGAAGGCCCGGCATTTAGCGTTCGACATAAATAGAAAGCATGGGCCAAAGGACATGTTGCCATATTTGCGAACGTGTTGACCCGTCGCCGCCGCTATTACAATGTATCGTTATGAAACACCTGCCTGGTTATACCTTTCGTACGGAAGCTCTATCCAAGGTGTACGGGGAAGGGGAAGCCGCCGTTCACGCTCTGCGGGGCGTCGACCTTGAAATCCCGAAAGGTGAGATGATCGTACTGCTCGGTGCATCCGGCAGCGGGAAGTCCACTTTGCTCAATATACTCGGAGGCCTCGATCGTGCATCGGGCGGGCACGCGTGGTTTGAAGGTACAGAGCTGACGAGCCTTTCGGATCGCGACTTGACGCTATACCGGCGCCATCATGTCGGGTTCGTGTTTCAGTTCTACAATCTCATGCCCAGCCTTACAGCCGAAGAGAATGTGGAATTGGTCACCGAAATTGCACAGAACCCGATGCGACCCGCGGATGCACTGGGCCTTGTCGGGCTGGACGCAAGGAAGGATCACTTTCCAGCGCAGCTTTCAGGGGGTGAGCAGCAACGCGTAGCCATCGCGCGTGCCATTGCGAAAACACCCACTGTTTTGTTCTGCGACGAGCCAACCGGAGCGCTCGACAGCCAGACAGGTCGGGCCGTGCTTCGGGTGCTGAAAGACGTCAACGAACGACTGAATACTACTGTTCTCATTGTAACACATGCGGCTGCAACAGCAGATATGGCAGACCGGGTAATAAAGTTTGCAGACGGCATGATCCAAGATGTTCAGGTCAATTCCGAAAAGCTCACACCTGACGAGATCAACTGGTGAGTCCGCTTGACAAGAAAATAGTTCGGACTTTGCGCCGCTTGAAAGGGCAAGCCGTCGCGATAGCCAGTGTTATCGCATTGGGTGTAATGACCCTCGTGATGATGACCGGTTTGGTTGGTACGCTTTCCGAGACACGCAGCACGTATTACGAACGCTACCGCCTTGCGGATGTCTTTGCTCCAGCCGCGCGCGCGCCGCAAACGGTGCTGCAGCATTTGGCCAATCTGCCCGGCGTTACGGCGGTTGAAGGGCGGGTGATTGGTGGGGCTCTGATTACGTTGGAAGAGGCTGGCAGACCCGTGCGCGCCACGGCACTTTCAATACCGCGGGATGCTCGTCCGCTCCTCAACAACTACATGCTTACAAGTGGTCGCGCGCCCCGTGTCGGGCGCAATGACGAAGTCTTGCTGTTGCAGAGCTTTGCCGACGCCGTTGGTCTGGCACCTGGTGATAGTCTGTCTGCGACGATGAACGGCGCTCGCAGAACCTTTGTTGTTGTCGGATTGGCGCAAAGCCCGGAGTTCATCTACATCGCCGCTCCGGGAGAAATTGTGCCGGACGACACACGCTTTGCCGTTTTGTGGATGTTGGAGGATGCCATGGCAGCAGCCTTCGACATGAAGGGGGCTTTCAACGAGGCGCTGCTCTTGCTCTCAAGAAATGCCAATACGCAGGAGGTGATCGCCGGGGCAAACCGACTACTCGACAAATATGGAGGTTTGGGCGCTTACGGATTGGAAGATCAAGCGTCCAACAGGTTCGTGACAGAAGAAATCGCTGGTCTTCGCGCAACAGTTGGTGTGGTGCCGCCGATCTTTCTGGCTATCGCGGCGTTCCTGCTCAATATCGTGATTGCCCGAATGATCCAATCCGAACGAGAACAAATAGGAATACTAAAAGCCTTCGGGTACACCAGCCTTGAAATAGGCGTTCACTATTTCAAGCTTGTCTTGGTGATCGCACTGTGTGGTGCCGTTTTCGGCGGGGCGTTTGGGATCCTGTCGGGGCGCCTATTGTCGGGTGTTTACCAGACGTACTACAAGTTTCCGTTCCTCGTTTTCCAGATCAGTGCGGGTGCTTTTGCTCTTGGAGTGTCAGTCAGTGTCTTGGCGGCATCCGCAGGCGCAATTCTCGTTCTTAGATCGGTATTCATTCTGACACCCGCGATCGCTATGCGACCTCCCGCGCCTGTGGATTATAGCAAGACTGGGGCCTTCGGTCCGCGCATGAAGAGACTATTGGACCAGCCAACCCGAATGGTGATGCGTCGCATTGTGAGGCAACCCGGCCGTATCCTCGGCGCGATCGTCGGAATTGCCTGCGGGATGGCGCTGTCTGTTGGTATGGTTAGCATTCTGGCCGGCTTCGACAAGACCATTGATATGACGTTTTCCGTTATTGACCGCAGTGATGCCATGATCAGCTTTACACATCCGCTGTCCGATACGGTTCAGTATGAGCTTGCATCGCTTGACGGCGTTCATGCCGTTGAGCCCGTTCGCGTGGTGCCTGTCGAGTTTCGGCATGGATTGCGCCAGTATCGTGGTGCCGTAAACGGGCTGCAAGAAGGCGCACGTTTGAACCGAGCTTTGAAGTCAGACTTGGAACCGGTAGAACTTCACACGAATGGTATTGTGCTTTCGACTGCTTTGGCAAAAGTCCTGAATGCGGAAATCGGTGATACCATCGAAATCGACGTGCTGGAGGGGCGGCGCCCAAACTTGACTGTACAAGTTACGGGTGTGGCGGAAACTTTGCTTGGATCTCCTGCGTATATGTCCCTCGAAGGGCTTAACCGCATACTCAAAGAACCGGGGCGTGTCTCGGCAGTCTACTTGTCGGCGGAATCCGATCGGCTTGAGGCCTTGCAGCTTTACTTTGCAGAACTGCCGCGGGTGGCCGGGATCTCGGTCAAGCGTGATGCGGAGCAGGCGATGCAAAAGATCATGAACGAAGGCGCAGGGTCCACCCGTTATTTGATGGCGCTCATCGCGGCTGTGATCGCCTTTGGGATCATCTATAACACCGCGCGCATTTCATTTGCTGAAAGCATGCGTGATCTGGCAAGCCTGCGCGTCATCGGGTTCACGAAGGGCGAAGCATCTTATGTGCTTTTGGGGGAGTTGGCGGTTGTCGTACTCGTTGCTTTGCCTCTCGGAGCACTCATGGGCTACTTTTTGTCGTTTGCGATATCGGCGGGTTTTAGCACCGACATTTACCAGGTCCCAAGCGTGTTTAATCCCAGCGGGTATGGCACTGCGGTGCTGGTGGTTCTGGCCGCTTCGATAGTTTCTGGGTGGATTGTAAAGCGAGATGTGGACCGGGTTGACCTGGTTGAAGCGTTGAAAATTAAGGAGTAGTCCTGATGGCGCAAAAAAAATCACGGTGGGTGCTTTCGATTGTCACCATTGTGATAATTGCGATCGTGTTGCTTGTAGCGTTCTGGCCTCGAGCGGTGGCGGTGGATCTGGCTCAGGTTGAAGTTGGGGACCTAATCGTCACGGTTGATGAAGAGGGGCGCACGCGTGTGCACGATTCATATGTTGTGGCGACACCAGTTGCCGGACGACTGCTCCGCGTTGGTGTGGAACCGGGTGATCCGGTTGTTGCGGATCAAACGGTCATCGCACGCATGTTGCCCACCAATCCCTCCATGCTGGATGTACGGACGCGCGAACAGGCCCGTGCGGCGGTCACTGCTGCAGAAGCTGCTCTCCGCGTGGCCCGCGCCGATCTAAACAAAGCGGTCGCAGATCTGGCGCTGGCGGAAGAAGATTTGGAACGCGCGGAGTCGCTGATGAAAAACGGCCGCATAAGTGAGGCGGCGTTGGCCCGAGCTGAGCGCGAAGGCCGAGTCGCACAGGCCGTAGTCGACAGTGCCGAGGCTGCCATTTCGGTTCGTACGGCGGAACTGTCGAATGCGCGTGCTCAGCTGATCGGATTTGATGACCGTGGCATTGCATCGGCACTCACATCACACTCTGACGAAGTGATCCCGCTGCTGGCGCCAGCGACTGGGCGGGTTCTGCAAGTGATACAGCAAAACGAAATTACGCTGCCTGCGGGGGCTCCCATCCTGGAAATTGGCGACATCGACGGAGACCTTGAGGTCGTTGCCGAACTTTTGTCTTCTGATGCTGTTCAGGTGTCCGTGGGCGATCGTGTCATTATTGACGAATGGGGCGGGGGGAAGCCGATTGACGGAGCGGTAGAGCGCATAGATCCGCTTGGATTTACAAAGTTCTCGGCCTTGGGGGTCGAGGAACAGCGCGTAAACGTTGTGATTTCAATGGAAACACCCGATGTATCCATCGGCCGATTGGGCCACGGGTACCGGGTAGAAGTACGGATTGTCATTCAGGAAGATCCGGAAGCGTTGATTATTCCTGCCAGTGCAATGTTCCGGGCGCAGCAGGGCTGGTTTGTGTTTCTGGTCGAGGATGGAAAAATCTTTGAACAACCGATCGAAGTCGCCGCGACCAATGGCGTGCAAGCCAGCGTCTCCAGTGGTTTGAACGCGGATGACTTAATTGTGCTCTACCCATCTGCAGGATTGGTCGACGGAACGCGGATCACAAAACGGTAGACATTTCACTAACCCGACCCACTCAGCTTAGTTGACCACGATGATCATGTCACCAAATTGAGGTGCGCAGATCTGTGAACATTGTTCGAAATATACCGCCTTGGCATGAAGAAATTTTGAGTTCGGCGGTTCTTGTGGTGAGCAGTGAATGACGCAGATTGCCTCATGTCCGCAAGGGACCTGGAGTTGTTAAGTGCGTTATGAATGATGCGCAAATCCAAAGATTCGGAGTTTGCTGCCGATTGGTTGGTTTGTCCGCAAAGTAGACGTTCAAGCACGTCGCAGCAAATGTCTGCTTCGACCCCCGCAGCATACTAATTGACTGCAACCGTTGTCTCCGTGTGGCGACTCGGCAATTTAGCAAATAGCATTTTACGATCAGGGATAACGGGCTCCAATTTAGCTTGCCGCCTCCCAACGCGACCTCGATATCAGTGGGTTTAGGTGCTGAAAACCAATTTAAGCCTTAGAGATTGAAAGCTTGCACTGGACATTGCCTTTCTGAACAGGAAAGCATCTCAACAAAGACTGTTTGCGATAGCGGTCCTCGCTATAGCATCTTCAAACCCGGCCGGACGAATGCAGCCGGTGATAGTAAAAAGTAACATGGGGGGAACTTATGACGTACAAATCAATTGCCATTGCCGCATCCATCGGGTTGCTGGCCACAGGGGCATTCGCGGAGACCAAGGTCGGAATGATTACAACTCTGTCCGGTGGTGGAGCTGGCTTGGGAATCGATGTGCGCGACGGTTTCATGCTGGGTATCAAGCAATCCGGGCGGGATGACATCGAAGTCGTCGTCGAAGATGATCAGCGAAAACCCGACGTCGCCGTGCAGCTTGCTGACAAGATGATCCAATCCGAGAAGGTGGATATTCTGACGGGCATTATCTGGTCCAACCTTGCCATGGCGGTTGTTCCAGCGGCAACGGCCCAAGGTAAGTTCTATTTGTCGCCGAACGCGGGACCGTCGGCGCTGGCCGGTCAGGGCTGTCATGAAAATTACTTCAACGTCGCCTGGCAGAACGACAACCTGCACGAAGCAGCCGGCGCCTATGCCAACACCGCAGGGCACAGCAACAGCTTCATCCTTGCGCCTAACTATCCGGCGGGTAAGGATGCTCTGACTGGGTACAAGCGGTTCTTCCAAGGCGATCTTGCCGGCGAGATTTATACCGATCTTGGCCAAACGGATTATGCAGCCGAGATTGCTCAAATCCGTGCGTCCGGCGCTGACAGTGTCTTTTTCTTCCTTCCCGGCGGAATGGGGATTTCGTTTCTCAAGCAATACGCGGACAGCGGGGTTGATCTGCCCGTAGTGGGTCCGGCGTTTTCGTTTGATCAGGGCATCCTTCAAGCCGTCGGGCCCGCAGCACTTGGGATTGTTAATACTAGCCAATGGAACAAGGATATCGACAATCCAACAAATGCCGCATTCGTAGAAAGCTTTGTCGCCGAGTACGGGCGGCTTCCTTCTCTATACGCAAGCCAGGGCTTTGACACGGCGCGGTTGATCGTTTCGGCGCTCGGATCGGCTGATGTCTCGGATCAAGACGCGTTCCGCGATGCATTGCGTGCATCCGAGTTTGACAGCACGCGTGGCGACTTTGCATTTGGTCCAAACCACCATCCGGTTCAGACTATCTATGCGCGCGAAGTCATTCAGGAAGGTGATGTATTCACCAATCGGATCATTGGCGTGGCGTTGGATAATCACTCGGACGCCTACGCGCCAGACTGTAAAATGTAATTGCAGGGCCGCTCCCAACTCCAGAGCGGCCCATTTTTGCTCGAACTGTGACTTTAGTCCTTATAGCCGAGCAGATTCTGAACGGAATACAGTTCGGTTTCATGCTCTTTCTCATGGCAGCCGGCCTAACGCTGATCTTCGGCGTGATGGGCCTGATAAATCTTGCGCACGGATCGCTCTACATGGTCGGCGCTTTTGCGGCTGCGGCGGCCGCTGCGGCGACGGGGTCTTTCTTGGCGGCGGTTGCGGCTGCTATTGCTGCGGCGGCTATGGCCGGGGTCATCGTCGAGTTGGCAGTCATTCGTCGGCTCTATGCTCGCGATCATCTCGAGCAAGTGCTCGCGACTTTTGCGCTGATACTGATTTTTTCGGAGGGTACGCGATGGATTTTCGGTTCATTCCCGCTGTTTCTCGAAATTCCGAGCTATCTATCCGGCCCGGTCTCATTGCCAGGCGGTATTCAGTATCCGCTATATCGCCTCGTACTCATCCTGTTAGGGCTTTTGGTGGCGGTTGGGCTGTGGCTTTTCATCTCACGCACCCGCATTGGTATTCAGATTCGTGCCGGAGAAAATGACCGCGAAATGATTGCAGCACTCGGTGTAGATATTGGTAGCTTGTACACGTTTGTCTTCGCGCTCGGAGCGGCGCTCGCCGGATTAGCGGGAGCACTTGTAGGTGCCATCCAATCGGTCCAGATCGGAATGGGTGAGCCGATCCTGATCCTTGCTTTCGTCGTCATAGTGATCGGGGGCATCGGGTCTATTCGGGGGGCGCTTGTCGGCAGTTTGCTGGTTGGATTGACCGATACTCTGGGCGGCATCTTCTTGCCTGAACTGTTCAAACTATTCGTGGCGCCGGATGTTGCGACGTCGACCGGTTCGGCACTGGCTTCGATGTCAATTTACGTTCTTATGGCTGGCGTGCTGATCTGGAGACCCACCGGGTTGTTCGGGGCGCGAGCATGATCCCGGAAAAAGCACTGAACGCCATTCTGATGAGCCTGCTTCTTTGTGTGCCGCTTTGGGCCTGGGTGACGGATGAGCCCTTTACAATTACATTGGCGACCCGCGCGGTCATCTTCGCTCTGGCTGCGGTTGGTCTCAATATTGCGCTTGGGCTGGGGGGGCTCGTGAGCCTCGGGCACGCGGTCTTCTTTGGAGTTGGTGGCTATACGATGGGTATTCTAGCGTTTCACGCGCAGACCTATTCGCCATTGATGGAATGGCCGTTCACGATTTCTGGAACCAAGCTCATGCCTGTGATCTGGTTGGTAGCAATACTGTTTTCAGGTGTTGCCGCCTTAATAATCGGGCTTCTGTCGCTTCGAACTTCCGGCGTATATTTTATCATGATCACGCTGGCCTTCGGGCAGATGTTTTTTTTCTTCGCTATCAGCTGGCCCACCTATGGCGGAGAAGACGGCCTTTCCATCTACATTCGAAATTCGTTCCCGGGGATGAACACGCTTGATCCCATTCAGTTCTTCGGGATCTGTTTTGCAATTCTGAGCCTAGTCCTTTGGCTAAACGTGCGGCTCGAAAAATCGCCCTTTGGGCTTGCGTTAAACGCGGCGCGGCAAAGTTCCGAGCGGGTGGTGGCGGTCGGGCTTGATCCGTTTCGGCTGAGACTGATCGCATTGGTGATTTCCGGCATGATCTGTGGGCTGGCGGGGGCGCTTTTTGCCGATCTCAATCGCTTCGTCAGTCCGACGATGTTCAGCTGGCAGATGTCAGGTGAACTGATCGTTTTCATAATCCTCGGAGGGCTGGGCCGGACGTTCGGGCCAGTAGCAGGCGCAACTCTGTTCGTCGTACTCGAGTACGCGCTTGGAGGCATTAGCGAATATTTCCTATTCTTTCTTGGTCTACTTTTGTTGGTGGTCGTCCTTTTCGCCCGCGGCGGCCTTTACGGCGTCATTACGGGAAGGTCTGACCGATGATGCGGCCCGTGTTGCAAGTTGAAGGCCTTACTCGACGCTTTGGCGCCCTGATGGCAAACGACGATGTGACCTTGGACTTGAGGCCCCGCGAAGTTCACGCCGTAATCGGCCCAAACGGGGCTGGTAAATCAACGCTCATCGCTCAGATTTGCGGCGGCCTGAAGTCCGACGCAGGTTCGGTCCGCCTTTTGGGCCGGGATATCACCCATGAGACCACGAAAAACCGGGCAAGGCTGGGGCTCGGACGAACCTTCCAGATTTCCGCTCTTGCGACAGATGACACCGTCTTGCAGAATGCCATGCTGGGCGCGCTTGGGGCCAAAGGCCGACCCTGGCAATTCTTCCTACCCGTTCTTGGCAACAAAAATTTGCGCGATCACGCAGAGAATGCAT
Source organism: Ruegeria atlantica (assembly GCA_013032095.1). Classification (GTDB taxonomy): domain Bacteria; phylum Pseudomonadota; class Alphaproteobacteria; order Rhodobacterales; family Rhodobacteraceae; genus Ruegeria; species Ruegeria atlantica_E. The sequence goes on from WQBJ01000054.1 coordinate 10,946, forward strand.
TGCGTCGCGTGGGCCTGATCGACTTTGCAGACAAGCGAACAGGCGAACTCAGCCATGGTCAGCGCCGCCAACTGGAAGTCGCAGTTGCTCTGACCCTTGAACCAAAGGTGTTCATACTGGACGAGCCAATGGCAGGTTTAAGCGCGGAAGGCACACAGCTACTCACGGACCTGCTGAGCGACTTGCGAAATCAAGCCCCGATCCTGCTTGTGGAACACGACATGGATGTCGTCTTCAAATTGGCTGACCGAATAACGGTTCTTGATTACGGGCGTGTGATTGCCACCGGTTCAGTCGAAAGCATTCGCAAAAATTCCATAGTTCAGCGCGCCTATCTTGGAGAGAGCCTATGAGCCTTCTTTCCATCTCTGGGCTAATCGCAAGTTATGGCAAAAGCCAGGCCCTCTTTGGCGTTGATCTGACGATCGAAGCTGGCCAAGTCGTCGCCCTTATGGGGCGCAATGGCATGGGCAAGACAACCACCGTTCGCGCTATTTGCAGAATGATCGGAAGCAACGGCTCGATGGTGTTTGCCGGCACCGATATTCGCAGACTGTCGAGCCACCAAGTGGCAAGGTTGGGCATCGGCCTTGTCCCCGAAGGCCGCCGCGCATTTCGCGATCTAACGGTGCTTGAGAACCTCGTAGCTGTGTCCCGGCCTGGCCATTGGGATATAGACAAGGTCGTTGCGCTTTTCCCACGTCTCAGCGAACGCGCCGATCAGCTTGCGGGCTCATTGTCAGGCGGGGAGCAGCAAATGCTGGTCATCGGGCGCGCGTTAGTTACCAATCCACGCTTGCTCATATTGGATGAGGCTACGGAAGGGCTTGCGCCAAATATCAGGCGAGAAATCTGGGTGACTGTGGAGCAATTGAAACGTGATTCTGGTCTTTCAATTCTGGTGATCGACAAATCGCTTAGCGAATTGCGAGCGGTCTGTGATCGCGCGACAATACTTGAGCGAGGCAGATCGGTCTGGTCAGGCGCAATGGACGATCTGGATAGGGAAATCAGCCAGCGGCATCTCGGCGTGTAGTTGGTACAAATGCCCAAGCCTTGACAACTACCACGCGGCCACCAAAACGCTTTTGGTGGTTCGACGCAAATTCAGAATAACTGTCAAGAAGCGAACCGCATTGTTTTTGTCTGGATGGGATGGCTGCTTTGTCCGCATTGCGGTCGTTCGCAAGAATTTGGCGAACGTCTGCATTGAGCCCAAAGCGGACGATTAGCCGTTGCTAGGAATGTGTCCGCTGTATTCGCGGCTCATTGCATGATTACTTAGCAAGAGGCGTGATCAAGCCATCGCGGTCCCATCGACATCGGCATAGTTCCCACGCGGGAGCCATCTGTCCATCGTTTTGGCAATCTGCGCATCACCGCTCAGAAACATATGCTCGCGTTCCACTTCTCTTGCGACGCTTGATCGGGCCATGAGAATGCGGCTCATTGATGCTGGCGTAGTCTCAACATACATATCGACATCGAAACCTGGAACCGCTGTACAAAGCTCGGCTTCTTTACCGGGCCGCGCAACCAGCCAGTATGTATCTAGGTCAGTCTCTAAGTTACGAAAATGGAACCGAATAACGACACGCCGCTGGGGTAATTCCTGAACCAGGATTTCGCGGCGCAACTTCCACATTAATGCAGGCAAGTCTGTGTTGCTCGACGCAATCTCTGCATCAATATGCCGCTGAGCCCAGACTGCTAGTTCGTTAAGCGCAGGCTCTAAAGCCAAAGCAGTCTCTGTTCTGACATAGCTAACGTTTCCGGTTGCTCGGTCCACAACCCGATCAACCAAACCTTTGTCTTGAAGTTCTTTTAAGCGTTTAGACAGTAAGGCGGATGAGATATTTCCAACGCCTCGCCGGATGTCGCCGAAACGACTGGAGCCTGACCATATCTCGGTCAGAATTGGTATCGTCCATCTTGGTTCTAAAAGTTCGCAAGCCTTGATGATCGGGCAGGTTATTCCATATGGTCCCGTGCTCATGTCACTCTCCCAAAAGTAAATTATCCGAACCTTCTCGGAACTGCCAGTTCAGAAAATGAAGCAGGACGATACATTTCCTGCACTCCTCAAGACAGGTCAGCACCTGCAATCATTCTCATCGTCGATTGCAGCAAAGAGCACTGCGCGAAAGGAGAAACAGAATGGCAAACATTTCGATCACAGCATCAACTCAATCTACTTCCTTAGTGAGCATGCGTGAAATGGCGGCTGTTTCGCATTTAGGCGAATTGTTTCGCCGTTTCTTTGAACGCCGTACCCTGATAATCGAGTTGGACTGCCTCTCAGAGCAAATCCGGCAGGACATCGGACTGACACCTGCGGACTTGGCGGAACTTCGCAATGGACGGTTGTTTTCGTTGGGAACAGAAAGATCAACAAAAAGAACGCGGGGCTAAGTATGGCAAGCAGACAAGGTGCGAAATTATCCGCTTTGTCTTCAAAGCGGTCGCTAAAGCATGCGTCAGCGAATGATCAGAATATTGCCTTTAATTCTCAAACCTATGAAGCTGGCTTGTTGTCAGATTGATCTCAAAGCTCGTATCATACGAACGACTAATTTTTGCGGGCGTAGTTGTGTTCGAGGTCAATATTGGCCTCTACATGGTGAATCATCGTTGTTAGTTCACAGATGCAGGCAGGCAATTTCGCCACTGGGGGTACCATTCGGGGTATCATTGGGTGTGAGTGTATATTTTGTGGCTTTAAAATATACACTTACTATATTTTATGGATTCCGTGTGGGGCACCATTTTTCACAACAATTTAAATAGTTATGGGGTCGAGGCGACCTGTCGCACGAGCTGTCTCGAATGTAGGCATTGATCGACTCAGGTTTGATGGAACTCGCTTTGCGATCATCTTGGCGATCTCTCACCAGCCGAGACACCGTCAAGCTGGCACGGTTCGGCGCTCTCGCCGAGCGGTGCGAACTTGGCGAAGAATAAATGACCGTTCTGCTAGTCTAGCTGAGACTGGAGCGAGTTTGTGTGATAGCACCACAAAAAGGGCGCTACCCACTACTTTGGGCAGCGCCAGTTGATCGCAACTGACAGGAAGGCAGTTGCTCACGGAAGAGCCTCGAAAAGAGTCTTCAGACGTGGACGTAAAGCTCGTCCCCTTCTTGCGAGACGTCAAAGCGGCGTGTCTTGATGGATGAGTCCACCAGGAATTCACCGCTGCGGATGTCAAACTCCCAGCCATGCCAGGCGCAGCGGACGATCTCACCGGCGCGATCGTAGACAAATTCGGTTGTGTCCGTTTCGCGGGTCGTGCCACAGACCGGGCCTTCGCACAGGGCCGCGCCTTTGTGGGGGCAGATGTTCAGCAAAGCGTGATAGCCGTCATCCAATTTGAACACGCCAATCGGCATGTTTGAAACGGTTACGATCTTTGCCGCATTGTTGGGAACTTCATCGGTTTTGCAGGCGAAATGCTTGTTTGCCATAATTGAGGTTCCTTCTATTCAGCGGCATGCGCCATTGGGCGCGGCAGGCGGGTGTAGACGTCAAGAGCGTTGAGACCAAAGATTTTCTCACGCCATGCGGGTGGAACGTGCAGCTTGTTGACGTCGTCGTAATCCCAATGCGGGTAGTCCGACGCGAACATCAGGGTATTCTCGCCATCCATCGCCTCCAGTGTAGCCCACAAGTGCTGGATGTTTTCCGGTTGCTCCAGCGGTTGAGTCGACATGCGGATGTTCGACTTGAAGTATTCCGACGGCAGATGTTTGAGCCACGGTGTCTCCTTGCGCAGTGCTTTGTAGTTTGCATCCAGGCGCCACAGAACCGACGGCACCCAAGCCACGCCGCACTCGATGATCACGACCTTCAGCTCCGGCCACTTTTCGAACACACCGTGGGCGATGAGGCTGGCCATGTGGGTCATTGCCGTCTGCGGTAAGATCGCGTGGGTTTCCCAGAAGAAGGTCGAAGGCCCGGCTCCGACAGGCGTTGAGTTGATGCCGCCCTGTCCTCCGAGGTGCATGGCGAAAGGCAGGCCCATTTCAGCGCAGGCTTCATAGATAGGATGGTAGAAGGGGTCGCCATAAGGGCGTGCGGCACCATGGCTCACCAAAACCTGAACGACGCGGGGATGGCTGCCGACCCGACGAATTTCGGCTGCGGCCAAGTGCGGATCTTGCGGTGCGACAACAATCGAACCCCAGAACCTGTCGTCCTTGGGCAACCAGTAGTCGATCATGTAATCGTTATACGCTTTGCACAGCGCGTTCGCGTAATAGGGATTGGCCAGCGTCGAGGCCTCGATCGGTTCGTCGCCGGTTAGAATTGCAACGTCGATATTGTATTTATCGAGGTGCTTCTCTTTCATGATCAGATAGTTATCGTCTTCTTCAATCGGGTTCACATCATGGCGGGCGAAACCTTCGGGATGGAACCAGGGACGGTGGCCGTGGGGGAAGGCACCACGTGGGCCGGTCCGCTCGCCGCGGACAAACATGTCCTTGAACAGACCTTCCATATACGGTTCCAGAACCGTGGCGCTGCACCAATAATTGTGGCAATCGCAATCGACGATGAACATGAACTTCTCCTGTTGCTGGCGCCAAAAGGGCGGGCTTTTTATCTTGTTCAACGACGCTTGATATCCGCGATATTTTGACAAATAAATGCAATTGAAACTCATCTATCAATCGAGATTTTCGATTAAATGAACCGCCAGCTGTTAGTGACCTACATGGATGTTCTGGAAACGCGGAATTTCAACCGCACCGCCGAACGTCTGAATGTGACCCAATCCACGGTCAGCGCCCGCATCCGCCAGTTGGAGCAGGAGCTAGACACGCGTTTGTTCGAGCGCGGGCGGGGCGGGGCCGAACCGACGGCTGCCGGCAGGCGCTTTGAAACCCATTGCCGTTCGCTGCTGGCCGCCTGGAGCCTGGCGCGGCGCGATGTAGAGGCCGGCGCCGCAGGCAACAGACAGCGCCTGCGAATTTCGGTTCAGTTCAGCCTTGCACGATCCGTTTTGATTGACTGGGCTCAGGAGGTCCGGGAACGAACTCCGCGCCTTGACCTTTATCTTGAGGCCAACTTTTCGCAGCAAATACAGCGCGATGTCCTGACTGGAGAGACAGACATCGGTATTGTTTTTGTTCCGCAGCAAGTACCTGACATGCATGTCGCTGAACTAGGTAGTGAAAATTATGTGATGCTGTCGACCGATTGCAGCCACTTCAACGATGTCAGCTGGTCGCGTTACATCAAAGTAGCCTATACATCCTACTTTGATCGTCAGCATGACGAGGCTTTCTCGGACCAACCTCAAAGCTCGACAGTTGTAGGAAGTAATGATCTGGCATTGGACTTTTTGAAGAAAAACGGTGGAACGGCTTACTTCCCGGGTTTCGCCGCGCAAGGTCTTATTGAGGACAGTTCGGTCTTGCAACGAGTGGAGGCTGCGCCAGTTATTCCACAGCCAATCTATTCCATTGTTCACGTACGGAAACGGCACGATCCGCTGGTGGCGCAAGCCGTCACACTATTCAAAGAGTTGGTACAGCAACGATCAATCGTTTTAACCGATTGATACCGCAATTCTGAGCCGTTTTTCATAATTGGCTCACAACTATTCTCGCGCGAACCCTGCTCTGGAGGTTTCCGCAAGATGCTTGTTGCGACGGATAGTCCGTTTTCCCTGACTTCAGCTAATAACCAGCCGTGCTACTCGGGTGGGCCAGCGACTTTGACCTGCAAGGCTGTGATCGACGAAACGCATGACAGCAAAACGTTCGTTTTCGAAGACTCGCAGAGCCGCAGTTTCGATTTCAAGCCCGGTCAGTATGTGACCTTCAGTTTCGAGATTGAAGGCAAGCAGCATGTGCGCGCCTATTCGATCTCGTCTACACCAACGCGGCCCCACAATATTCAGGTCACAGTAAAGCGCGTGCCTGGCGGTTTGGTTTCCAACTATCTGAACGACCAGATGACACCCGGTGCCGAAGTTGAGATTGCCGATATTACAGGCGGATTTAACTGGGTGGATATTCCCAGCGATAAGCCTCTGTTCCTGTCCGGTGGTTCGGGCGTCACCCCGGTCATGTCGATGCTGCAATACGTCACCGACGTGACCTTGCCCAAGGACATCGTCTTTGTGCATTTCGCGCGCTCGCCGAAAGACATCATCTTTCGCGATCAGCTGGAATTTCTGGACCGACGCTTTGCCAATGTGACCGTCCACATGATCGTGGATGAGGCCGAAGACGGGTTCGCGGGTGAAACCGGACAGATATCGGCTAATCTGCTGCAGCGTCTTGTACCCGATCACGCCGAACGCAGCATTTTCCTGTGCGGACCCGAAGGCTTCATGAAAGCGGCACGCGATGTGACCTCTGTCATTCCGTTTGCCGCCGTTCACGAGGAAAGCTTCGGCGAGAAAATCACCATCGAAGAAAGCACCGGCACGGGGGGCGAGGTCTATTTCTCGCTCAGCGGTCTGCACGGTCACGCGAAGGAAGGGGAAACCCTGCTTGAGGCTGCGCTGAACGCTGGGGTCTGGATCGATTCCGCCTGTCAGCAGGGCGTTTGCGGTAATTGCAAGATACGCCTGACCCAAGGCGACGTTGAAATGCAGGACATGGGTGGGCTGCAGCCCGGCGATACCGAGCAAGGATATGTGCTGGCCTGTTGCAGTTGGCCAAAAGGACCGGTCGCGCTCGACGCGTGACCGGCAAAAAAACAAACAAAAACAACAGAAAACGGAGGAACCGTTTCACCAAAACATCAGGCAACCCAAAGGGAGGACTAAGATGTCAAGTGACGATACTAGAATAGCGGAGCCGTTGACGGATCTCCCGATTAAAACTGCAGAAAGCGGGTTTTATTCGGGGTTCAGCGTTGACGTAACCGTAACGGCAAAGCTCGCGGTAGGCGGCCTTGTGATTTGGGCGGTCGCCTTCCCCGAGCAGGCCGGGTCGGTTCTGGCCGGCTTCAACAGCTTTATCCTGTCCAACTTTGCGACATGGTACATCTATGTGATGGCCCTGTTCGTTGTGGTCTGTATCGGGCTGGCACTCTGGCCCGCGGCAGGTCGGCTGAAAATCGGTCTGGACGACGATGTGCCGGAGTTTTCGAACTTTTCGTGGTTTTCGATGATGTTCGGGGCCGGGATTGGCGTAGGTATGCTTACCTGGGCTGTGGCCGAACCCGTCTACCACTTCAAAAACAACCCTGAGGTCTTGCAGGGGCTCGCGACCGGCGCAGGGGCGGACAACGTTCTGAACGCCTACAAATGGTCCTACCTGCACTGGGGGTTCTCGGCATGGGCTTCCTACGCGATTGCCGGTCTGGGGCTGGGCTATTTTGCCTATCGTCGTGGTCTGCCGCTGACTATCCGCTCGTCTCTAACTCCGCTGTTTGGGTCCAGCCTGTCGGGTTGGCTTGGACATGCCATCGACATCGTTGCGGTGATTGCGACCATTCTGGGGGTCGCGCAAACTCTGGGCTTTGGGGTCGAGCAATTCGTGGCGGGTATGGCCCGCATCGGGATCGGAGACTGGTTGCTGAACGACGAAGGTACCGCATCTTCGGTAGGCATCATCTTTGCAATCGTCATTATCATGGGGGCCTCGACTCTGTCGGCGCTTTCAGGAGTGGGCAAGGGCATCAAATGGTTGTCGAACCTGAACATGGGCCTGTCCATTTTCCTTTTGTCCTTCTTCCTGATCTTCGGCGCCACCTTCTTTGGCCTGCACGCTCTGTTCGTTGGTGTTTGGGAATACCTGCTGGCGCTGCCGGGTATGCTGTTCACTGTCTTCCGCGGTGACGGAGCCGGAGGCGTAGCGGACAGTCTCGCAGGCTGGCAAGGCAGTTGGTCTGTTTTTTACTGGGCTTGGTGGGTCGCCTTTGCACCGTTCGTCGGGCTGTTCCTGGCTCGCATTTCGCGTGGTCGCACCATTCGCGAGTTCGTCCTGGGTGCGGTGATCGTTCCTGCGATCATGTGTTTTGTGTGGTTCGCCTTCGCCGGTGGCACCGCGATTGATCTGGAGCTGAATGGCGGCGCTGATGGCATTATCTTCGGCGCATCGGACGGTGACAAAATCTTTGCGATGACCGGTTTCATGCTGGGTGAATTACTGGGTTGGATGATGGCAATCGTGATCGTTGTGCTGCTGATGACCTATCTAGTAACGTCAGCGGACTCCGCAGTGCTGATCGTCAACACTATCAACGCTGCAGGTGACGAGGGCCCGAAGGCACGACCTCACATCGTTTTTTGGGGCGTGGCTCTAGGTCTGGTTGTCGCAGCCCTGCTGCTGGTTGGTGGCCTGAAAGCCATCCAAACCGCAATGGTGATTGGCGCACTGCCATTCTCGCTTGTGATGGTTCTGATGTGCGTTGCGCTGATCAAGGCGATCTGGCGTGACAGCATCCGGTCCTCGTATGGCGTTCAAAGTACCTTTGCCGAAACCGAAGCCAATTAAAGAGTGCTTGCCAGCTCCTCGAAGTTGGCAAGCCAAAACTCCAGATTCTATCAAGCCGCATCTTAAATGGCCCTTCGAGGCCGATTTTAGGGGCGCTGTCGCACTGCTAAAGCTGGCGGGGATGGTCTCGCTGCTTTGCACTGTGTTTGCGTCGCTTGCATTTAGTGGAAACAGAAGTGCCCATGGGACGAGGGCAACCAAGACCCCCTTGGAAATAAGTTCGGTAGAAGGCAACATCCCTGAAAAAACTCGGATGGATCCTGTTCAATCTCCCGGTCCGTAAATGGCTCACCATTCGATATAGTTAAACTTCGTATTGTTGTTTTGTACCGTTGCCCGGCTGCTTTTGTGAGCTTGAAGAAAGTACACTTATTCTTCGGATGCTTTCCATTCCTTCCAGCGCAGGACGGCATTTGCGCCGATTTCGCGGAAGGGTTGCATAGGAAGACGCTTGGGCTGATCCTCAGCCTCAAAATACCGCGTGATATCCGAGCTGTGGCCGCAGGCGTATTCCGCCGCTGCGATCCCTGTGAGGGTTCCGCGCGCGGTGCCCAAACCGTTCTGGACGCAACCGGAATAGATGCCTTGCTCGATCTCGCGCGCTACCGAAACGCCATTGAGGCTCAGGCATAGGTGACCGGCCCAAGAATACTGCATCTTCATCCCCGCCAGTTGCGGAAATCGCTGATCGAACTTGCGTTGCATCACCCGTGAAGCTCGCGACAGGTCGCGCGCCGTTGCCGTCATGCCGGGACGCAGCGCCGCGCAGGTGCGGGTGATGATGCGATTGCCGCCCTGACCGGTACCAATTCGTCGCATCGTGGTGCCCATCGGATCGGATGGGGTAACGCCCCAGCAAGGCTGACCGCCCAGCTTGGTCAGAGTCTCTGAGTTCAACTCAGGCGTCATCGCGGCAAACAGGAACAGTTGCATCAGCCGGTTGCGCTCTATCCCGAAGCTTTCCAGATGGCCGTTGACCGTGAGGATAACAGTGCTGGTATTGACCGAGCCTTTTTCCGTGCGCACAGTCCACCCAGAGCCGTCACGCTCAAAGCTTGTGACGGGGCTGTTTTCGTAAATCAGAACACCCCGCGCCTTCAATCCCACGGTAACCCCGCGGATATATCCGGCGGGCTGCAACATAACGGTGCCGGGCGTATAAAGACCCGAGATATAGTGACGTGAGCCCGTCAGTTCGTACATCTGTTGCGGATCTAGCGCCTGGCTGTCCTCGCCCAGCGATGTCAGATGTTTCGCATAGCTTTGGTTGTGGGCCTCAGCCGTCGTGCTTGCAGCACCGTTCACTTTGCCAGCAGGGTCAAAGAATTTGCGGTCAATGTCGTAATCCTCAACCGCTGATCGGGCAAAATCGATTGCCTGACGGTTCAAATTGATCATCACCCGATCGTCGCCAGCCCCGGCGTAGTTGTCCGAGGCCAGATCATGCGGCAGGTCGATCATGAATCCCGAGTTGCGTCCCGCCGCTCCTTCGGCCACGCGCCCGGCCTCCAGCACCACCACTTTTGCGTCCGGCTGCAATTGGTTCAGCCGTCGCGCCGCCGATAGGCCTGCAAAGCCTGCGCCGACCACGACATAGTCGGCGGTGGTGTCGTTTTCCAGCGTCACCGGCGGAGGCTGGGTGCCAAGAATGGCGCTCCAGGCGGCCGGTCCGCGATGGACCGGCAGTCGTTTTGCTGTGTATGCCGTCACTCGACGGCCTCGTTGGTGTCGTCGGC
>WQBJ01000055.1 GCA_013032095.1 Ruegeria atlantica
GCGAAGGCTACGAGAGCACCCTGCCCGCCTCAACCCAAGTTCTTCTGACAAGACCCTATTCGACATATTGCCATTCCATAGCGTTTTGGTTGCACGTTGATCGGTCGCAGGAATCGTCTTTAGCCCGGCCATTTCATTACTGTGTTTAACCCCGTCCCCGATAAGGCGGGACACCCTGATCCGGAATCCAGACACCCTCGGGCCTTGGACCGGTTTGCCAGAACACGTCGATAGGAATACCGCCACGGGGATACCAGTAACCGCCGATACGCAGCCAGCGGGGCTTCAGGAACTCTTGCAGACGACGTGCAATCGATATGGTGCAGTCCTCGTGAAATGCGCCGTGGTTACGGAACGCGCCGAGGAACAGTTTCAGAGATTTGCTCTCGACCAGCCAGTCTCCGGGCACATAGTCGATGACCAGATGGGCAAAATCCGGCTGCCCCGTCATCGGGCAAAGCGAGGTGAACTCGGGCGCGGTGAAGCGCACATTGTAGTCCACATCGGCCTGCGGGTTCTGCACACGCTCCAGAACCGCCTCTTCAGGATTCGAGGGTAGTACGGTGTCACCACCCAGTTGGGTGAGGTTGCTGTAGATATCGCTCATATCCGTCTCCAATTCGTTTTAGACGCCGCGTTTGTTGCCCCAGACCAGCACATGAAGCTGAGGCAGGATGCGCGGGGTGAACCACCCGATGTTCAGGGTCTTGTCGATCAGCCATTCCAGCCGTCCAATCGCCTGATTTAGATCGACAGGCAGATCAGGGTCGGTTTCCGGGTTGCCTGGTTGTAGATACAGCGGCAAATCCGAGTAGCGTCCGGCCACGCCTTGCGCCCAACGGAAATCGGCGTCATCGAAGATCACGATCTTCAGGACCGTGTTATCGGGACGAACAGACAAACAGGCGTCGAATGCTGCCCAATCCATCTGCTCACCACTGCTGGGCGGTTTCGGGCTGAGGACCAGCATCTCAAGGTCCGAAAACCAGGACTTGGTGACCGATCCTTGAGTTTCGCAGGCAAAGCGATAGCCCTCATCCAGACCGCGCCGGATCAGCGGGCCAAAATCCTGAATGGCCGGGTTGCCGCCCGACAGGGACACGGTCAGAGGCCGCCCGCCGGACAGGTGCTGAACCTTGGTCCAGACGTCTTCGGTGCTCATCGCGACCCAGTCATGGCGAAAGGCGCTGTCGACCGCATGCAGGCTGTCGCACCACGCGCAGCGAAAATCGCAACCGCCCGAGCGGACAAACACTGTGGGCTGGCCAATCAACGCGCCTTCGCCCTGCACGGTGGGGCCAAAAATTTCGGCGATACGCAGGGTCATGGTCGATACTCTGCCCAGGTCTTGGGCGTTTCCGACACTTTCACCGCCGCCGTTTCCGGCCAGCGCGCCGCGCACCAGTCATAAAAGTGGCGGGCCATGTTCTCGGCCGTGGTCACACAATTGAGCACGTCATTCAGATGCTGATGATCGAACGTGTCGTCAATATAGGTCTTGAGCGGTTTCAGCTCATGATAATCCCGCACGAACCCGTCCTTGTTCAGACTGGCCGAGGCCAGTTCAACCACGACAATATAGTTGTGCCCGTGCATCCGTGCGCATTGGTGATCATCGGGCAGATGGGTTAGCTGATGCGAGGCGGAAAAGTGGAATTCCTTGGTGATCCGGTACATCAGGCACGCTTCCTTTCTACCGCCTGACGCCAGAACTCGGGGTCGGCATAGAGGGTCGGATCAGGCACACCCGCCAGATCAAATGCCTCGCGCCGTTCCACGCAGGTGCCGCAGCGCCCGCATTGCAAGTCGCCACCCTTGTAGCAGGACCATGTCTGATCAAATGGCGTGTTCACCCGTGCGCCCTCAGCCACGATGTCGGCCTTTGACCGGTGCACAAACGGCACATGAAGCGCCACATCCGCATAGCCGTCCAGCGCCGCGCGTTGCATGGTGTCGAACGCATCGGTGAAACCGGGGCGGCAATCGGGATAGATGAAGTGATCCCCGCCATGCACCGCTGTCGCCACCGCGTCATCCCCCTGCGCCGCCGCGATGCCATAAGCGATGGTCAGCATGATAGCGTTGCGGTTGGGAACCACCGTGACCTTCATGGTCTCTTCTTCATAATGCCCGTCGGGCACGTCCAGATCGTCGGTCAGCGCCGATCCGGTCAGCGTCGCCCCGACCGAGCGCAGGTCGATCACGTGATGCGACACATCCAGTCGCGCGGCGCAGGCGGCAGCAAAGTTAAGTTCCTTGGTATGACGCTGCCCGTAATCAAACGAGACCAAACGCGACAGCGCGCCCTTGTCCGCCAGCACATGCGCCAGAGACACGGAATCCAGCCCGCCCGAGCAGACCAAAGTTGTTTTCATGATGTCAGTCCTTGTTTTGATAACCGGGTAGGCTGCGACCGGCGCGGTGACCGCTAAGGCATTTCGAACGAAAGCTCAATACAGTTCCTCTTTCGTATTTCGTACTGTTACCTTCGCGATTTTCTTCTATCCACAAGTCGGAATACATCCCGACGCTCATTTGCGTCTTGTTCCTTTGACGCAGCCCCTTGATCCGGGCCGTTAGGATGTAGAGTCCGTTCCTCCCTCGTGGCATCAGCACCTTGCCACTCCTCAATCCGATAAATTGATGTCAAATTGGTGTGCTTAGGAGTTAATCGTATGCTCGGAGATACCAGCGCTTGGAACTTAACTCGGCGAGGAACGGGCTATACGCTCTGAGGAATAAGGCTGCACGTCATCCCTTCACAACTCCACCAATGTTATCGGCTAAACGTCGGGTTTGCCCGGATTTCGAATTTCAAGTGAAATCACATCTTCATCCGTGATGTGCATCATCGCAGTATCGTTCCCCGAAGCCCTCGCAGCTTTATGTAGTAGGTCAGTGCATCGCGCATAGTGATGATGGAGCACGTCAAGCAAATCCTGTTTCGCATCGCCGTTTACATCAAGCGGGCGGAAGTAACGGTACAAGCCAGCTTCTTTCTGCGTTGGAGCTACCCAGCCCCAACTTTCGTTTGATTTGGAGCCGTAAGGGCGCTTGTGCACCAATTCGTTTCGGATGGACGTCACCTCCTCCATCCAACCAGAAACTGCAAGTTTTCCCACCTTCTCAGGATGCGCAGTAATATCGCCACTGGTAGTCAAAAGGCCCAACAAGGCGTCAATTGGCATATTGTCCTGTCGTAGTTTTCCGACGAGGCGTGCCATCGAGTCAATCTTGGTATGATCAAGGCCAACCCGGTGCGCGATTAACGCGCCAAGGTAATCGCGTGTGGCCCCAAGGTGCAGGAAAAACGAGTGAACGTGAGCATATAGCGTCTGCGATAAAGTGTTGGCAGACCTCTGACCCTCGACGTTTCCAGCGGCCATATGGTTTACAAGTTGCTCGTTGTAGTGCTCGGCGATCTGCTCCACGCTGATATCCATACTCCGCAAACTCAGGCTGATATACCTCGCGAGGGCTTCCACCGGGTCTTTATCGTCCATAGCCTTCGTAAATTCTTCTTCGGCGGGCCGCTCAATCGACTCAAAGAACTCTTTTGCGCGAGGGCGGGAAATATTGCCCGCGATGTGGCTCCAAAGCTCTGCAGGGCCTTCTGAGTGATTGGCCTTTTCAGGAACAATCGGTGCCCACGTCGAATGGTATACGCCATCCATCCAACCCATTCGCTGGAACGCGATTGCATGAAACCTGTTCTGTTTTGTGAGCGTTTGAAGTTGCGTCATCGTCAAGGGGCCAGTGGCACACGCCCTGCCATTGACGAAGACAGGTTCGATTCTCCAAGCGTCTTCTGTGACTTTGGCAGCGCGAAAACCACCAGTGAAATGTAGGTAAAACCCTGTTCCATCCGTTTGACGCGGAAGCTCGATAATCTGACTCAAATCCTTCACCACCCAACGTAGACTTATTGAATTCAGCCTATCTTGTTATGCGAGTAGCGGCCAGCGAGCGCCGAAATGTCCATAAGATAGTTGCCTTCAACTCCGGCAAATCCAAGCGGGAAACGCTGCGCCAGATACACAAGCAAACGCGACGGGTTGGAGTTGACCGCCCTCAATGGCAGGCTTGAACTATAGTCTGAATGCCAGCAAGTGCGTTGTTAATCCCGTTAATTGCCACCGTCAGTTCGTCCGACTGCGTAGTTTGTAAATGGATCATGCGCGTTGCCTCATTGCCATGCCTTGCCTGAATGGCGGTCAGCAAGGTCAGTTCCATTGCCAACCGTGAGGCAAGTTGGTTGGTTTCGTTTGCCTCACGGATAACGGATGCTCCCGAGAGAAGGAATGCCCGGAACGCCTCGCATTCTTGTTGAGACAGGTCAGCCGCCATTACCGTATGAGGCCAAGACATAACAAATGCAGCGAGGAAGGTTCGTTTCAACATAGTTCAATACTCAGTTTGGAGAGGCGGCGAAAAGCGGGTTGTCATGGGCACCTATACATGACGGCGTCAATCAGCATGTCTCCCAAAAGACTTGTCGCGGTGGTGTCGAGCAAAACGAGATTTGAACCGCGCGACGCGGCTTGCCGTTTGATCTCGTTGATTGCCCGATCCTGTGCGAATTTGTTTGCGCCCACCTGTGGGATAAGCCCAATTTCCTGCGCGCCGGTACAGTTTGGCGTTGAAGCAAATGAAACTTGTACGACATCTAGCGACACAGCCGGGTATCTCACCCCAGTTTGCATTACAGTCGATTAGCACCCTGCGGCAGTAAGAGCGATAATTGGTGCGTATGTGAACCAGCGCATTGTTTAGTCCCTTCGGTTCAATACAGAGTGTAAGACGTTCGATCTGCCGAGAATTGAAGCGTGTAGGTCACACGACATCCGTCGGTCGAACTGACAATACACGTAATGCGGTATCCGTCGTTACCTGTCGGTTCCACAGACAACATGCTGTAGCAGCCCTTGCCACGCGCGTTGATCATAACGCCCAGCATGTCGCAAATACCTTGATCGCCGCCAACGCAAGCTGGGTCATTACCTGCCCATGCTGGAAACGCCGTGGCCGTGCCCAGCGCGAAAAATGCACCGAGTGCCACAGCGCGAGTTTGATTTCGAAAGTCGGATCTCATGAATACCTGCCACACTTGAATCTTCTCACGATCATATGCCCGAGATTGCCCGAATTATCTACTTTTAGACAATCCAATTTTGAGATTATTTGAACCTCTCGCAGACAACGGGGGCTCTATGACGAAGACATTGCACTCAGAAGTCAGGTTGCACTTGTGACCGCACTCATCCGTGCGCGGAAGGATGCCGGATTGTCACAGGCGGAGTTAGCCGAGCGTCTTCGGTGCCACCAATCCTTTGTCGCCCGGATTGAGAGCGGTCAACGACATATCGAAGTGCCGGGATTGGTCGTCCTCTGCCGGGCGCTTAGCGCAAACCTGTTGGAGATTACGGACGAAGTTGCAGAGGCGACGCCCCCAAACGCCCGGATATAAAGGACATTCTGGTCAGTTCAAGCAGCCTGTGGTCGGATGAACTTCAAACGCAATTTCGGTCGCATTTCTGTATTTTGTCGTGCTACGAAGCAATAGTGGTTGGTCAAGGAGAATAGCATGACACAACTTATAGGTGATGTGGCGAACCGTGTTCTGCGCCTCCCCAAGCCTTCCAACACAGCGGACGCTTTGCAGCCGGTATTTGAGGCCGTCAGTAATGGCATGCACGCGATACAGGACAAGTTCAATGGCAAGGCGCAATCACTTGGTTCTGTGCAAGTAGTCTTTGAGGGAATCCGCGAAGCGGTGGAATACAAAGTCGTCGTTTCGGATAACGGCATTGGCCTCGACACGGAACGCTTCAAGGCATTTTGCACCACCGATACGGCATTCAAAATCACACGGGGTGGAAAAGGCGTCGGAAGGCTGTTGTGGTTGGATGCATTCAGCATGATCCGCGTCAACAGCATCTTTGAAGAAGACGGCAAATTGTTTCGACGAACGTTTGATTTCAGCTTGTCTGGCGACGAGCCAATATTCAACGAACAGCTTTCCGAGCTTTCTGAACGGGCCGAAACCGGGACTGCAATTACACTCACTGGATTAAGGTCAAATTCGTATGCGACTTCGATGCCGGTGCAATTCGCTACAATCCAAAAGCATTTTGCCTCACATTTCCTGGCTGATTTCCTGCTAGGCAAGGCACCCGCTATGACTGTGAGTTTCGAGGGGCGCGACGCATCTTTCCCGCAGGCAGTAAATGACTTGCTTGTTGAAAAGCGAGAAAGCGTAGAATTCAAGTCGGACATTTATAGCGATTTGACGTTGGACGGGTATGTCATGAAGAAAGAGGCCAGTTCCGATCTCGATGGCTCCCATCAATTACACCTCGTCTCATCGGGTCGAACTGTCCAGACGCGGAAGATTGATGGCTTGCTGGGCGTTAAAAGGATCGGAGCGGACAATGACAGCGTTTTGCATTGCTGTGTAACAGGACCATTCTTGGATGAACGCGTGAATCAAGAGCGCACCCAGTTCAATTTTGGCGAAGACGTCGCGGCTGATCTTACGAAGGAATGCGTGGATCAGGCCAAGGCTAACATTGTGGTTGAAGAGGTCTCTTCCTACGAGGACTACCGCATTGGTAGGCTGGATGATTTTGTTGAACACTACCCAAGCTTCGGATTCGAAGATACACCGTCGCTCCTAAAGAGGACGCCCGTCAACGCTGATAACCATGAGGCATTTGCCAAGGCGTTAATCCCGCACAAAATACGCGCCGACAAGGATAGACGGGAGCAGGTGCAGGCAGTGTTGGACCGTCTGATGACCGATGAAGGAATTCAACCTGATTTGTCGGAGGAAATTAGCAAGGTTGCTGCCGCTGCGTCCGCCGACGAGAACCGCCAACTCATGGAGTATGTAATCCGGCGGAAGTTCATAATTGAAATCATGGACGCGCTTCTGGGTAAAGTCCGGGTTCTAAGCGGGAAGTTCGACACTCACCTCGAAGGGACGTTCCATCAACTCATCTGCCCTATGCGCGTTGTTGGAAATGATCCCTACCGAACAGCGCCCGCTTCACATGACCTCTGGCTTTTGGACGAGCGTCTAGCGCCAGCCAAGTATTTCGCTTCGGACGCGCGCATTGAAGATTTCATGGTCGACAGAGACAAGGATCGGGTCGACCTAATGATCTGGGATAAAGTTCATGGTTTGGGCCTTGGGCACGACGAGAAACTTTCTAGGGTTCTGCTCGTTGAATTCAAGAAGCCGGAGCGAAAGGGGTATAGCGGCAACTACGTCCTTGGACGCCAGATGAACCGCTATATCGAAAAGCTGAAAAAACGGGAGGTGCGTTCGCACACGGGCGATACAGTCGAGTTGTCGGAAGACGTTGTGTTCCACTGCTACGTGGTCGCCGACATTGTTGGTGACCTTGAGGCAGACACTCGAAACTGGAACCGATCTCCCAGCGGTCGCGGGCGTTTTCAATACCTGCAAGGCGACGACAAGGGCACTATCGAGGTTGTCGAATGGAAGGAACTGGTGCGTGATGCGAAAGTGCGCAACCAGAACTTCCTCGAAGCCGCAAGGTTGTCTTTCACCCAGAAAGGAGATCCACTTTTTCCCGACGCGACCAGTGACCAAACAGAAGCCGCCGAATAGCGTGCAGGCCAACGAGCGCTGGAGTATTCACACCCAAAAGTGAGGTTAATACTGCTTAGACATTGGATGGGTTTTGATCGGGGTTCCTTTGAGCTAGTGATAACAAAAAGCGCTCTGCTTCGTGCTTGTTCCTACCTCGCCCCCCTACCTGCCCCATGCGAGGGTCCCTCAACTTTTTTAGTCCGGCTGGGCTGGTCACGGTACGCGTTGTTGTGATCCCGCTGACGCGGCATCGGGTCATCCATTGAAGGTCGCGAGACATAGTCTGGTTAGGGGCGGGCGCAGGTGAAAGTTTCTCGCTCGCGACGTGTCGGGCTTCGATCCTCTGTGTGGACCACCAACTCTTAGCCACCCGCAATGCGGACAGCATCACTCCTCCCACCGCCGGAGGGCGGCGTCAGCCGCCTCTGGCGTATCCCGGATGCGGAGTACTGCCTGCCTCGACAAACCCGTTTCACGAGCGATTGCGCTGACCGTATCGGCCTGTTAGCGCACCCTCTTTGCAACTTCTGTACGCAAAATAAATATGGAACGGAAAGTTCCGCAATCACCTTTGCCACTACTCCCATGCGCATGGCAAAATGGGCGAGGAATCAACCCAGAGGACACTTGAGCATAAGGAATACGCGTCTGGCGGTTAAATGATGCAAAATAAAATCCAAGTCCCTCCCCTCCAAATCCACAACCAAAACCTACCTGATCTTCTCCGCTTTAAAGCACGCAACGTGCCAATCGATATCTGTGGTGTTTTCGCATCACTTGGCTTCTGTGGGGTAAATTTTGAAAACGAGCTTGTAGGCGAAATCCCCTTCAGAGCCAGTTGGCTGCGCAAAATCGGAGTTCAGCCGGACAAAGTAATGATCCTGCACGTTACCGGCGACAGCACGGAGCCGACAATCTGGGATGGCTTGATCGAATTGATGGACCAAGCACAAACAGAACCGAAAGGCGGCCACATCTACGCGTTTGTCGAAGGAAACCACCTCTGGATCAAACTCCTGAGAATCATGGATGAAGAGACCCTTTACGAAAGCGAACTGGAATACAAAGAGTGTTGCGCAGGGAAATATTGCCAAGTTTGCTTAGATCAGAAAATACTTACTATTCCGGTCGCGCCGTATGGAAAGTTCGAGGCCTGTGACTTACTAGGTATTGGCGTCAAACGTCTAATCCATGTGAAAAAGAATTTGCGCCGGTCCAGTGTTTTAAGCCATTTTTCAAACAAAGAAGCAACTCGGTACAGGTGTTGAAAATGTACCCAGAGGCACGCAGCGCCATGGTAGAAAAAGTCCGTAAACTTAAAGACGACGCTTCCGCCAAAAACCTAAAACTCGCGCTTGGAGACTCTCTTGCGGACTGGAGAGTCGAGTTTCATATTGTTGACGCATCTCGCAAAGATGGTTCATTTACTATCCCCTTCTTTAGCCGCATAGCACTCTGCGACGAGCATGTTTCGCCCGTTGAGAAAAGTTACAAGATAGATTTGAGCAGAAAATGAAAGACATAGAACGGAAGAACATTGTTAGGGTCGTAAGCCGAGAAGCCAATCTCAAAAGAAAACTACGGGTACATCTGAGAAACCTCGGGTTTAGCAAAGCAAAGGACGGCTCCTTAATTATCGAGGGGGGAGGCAAGGACGTCATTCGAACCCTCCACCGCTCGCAGCGCGCGGAGAGACTTCGGAGCAACCAGAAGTTCATCAAGGAAAAAGCGGCAACACTACTGAGCTATTTCGCGACCGGTGCCGATGTTGATCCAGGAAGTGTTTCTCCGGTGCTTGAGAGAGTGCGCGCCGGAACGTGGCAGGGCGACTTGTTTCGGCTCGCCTCACTAAGTTGGTCCGTCCCGGTCTCTAACGGCTTTGGCAGACGGCTTCGTTACATCGTTTGGGATGCCAGTAACCAGAAGATTATGGGTTTGATCGCCATCGGCGATCCAGTATTCAACCTGGCAGTCCGCGACAGGCTTATCGGTTGGGATTCCAAGGACAGGTCCGAAAGACTGGTGAACGTCATGGATGCCTACGTTCTTGGTGCACTCCCGCCCTACAACATGCTGCTTGGCGGAAAGATGGTGGCGTGTCTGCTCAAGAGCCGCGATGTATTCAATGACTTCGCGGAAGTATACGGAGGCACAACGGGAATTATTTCAGGGAAAGAGAAGAACGCAAAGCTTCTTGCGGTATCGACCTCTTCGTCGATGGGGCGAAGTTCGGTCTACAATCGGCTCAAACTCGAAGGAGAATCTTATCTCGATCCTATTGGCTACACTGGGGGTTGGGGCCACTTTCATATCCCAGACAGGCTTTTCTTGGAGTTGAGGGATTACCTTCGGGACGAGGGTCACAGCTACGCCGACCTACATAGGTACGGGCAAGGCCCCAACTGGAGAATGCGAACAACGCGAGCGGCGCTCGACGCTCTCGGTTTCAAAGCCGACATGCTACGGCATGGGATTCAACGGCAGGTTTTTATTACCTTATTGGCCTCGAACTCTATCGAAATTCTCCAATCAGGTGTGGGCGTTCCCGATGTAAGCGCACTTGCAAGCGTTGAAGACATTGGTGCGCTTGCTCGGGATCGCTGGATAGTACCGCGTTCCAAGCGTCGAAGTGAGTTCAGATCTTGGGGATTTACAGATCTTGCTGACTTGTTCGGCAACCAAAGTGCCAAAATGAGAGCTGCTGCATTCGAACTGGAAGAGTCTACAATCGCGAGCGCAGAAGGCTAGATCCCTATGCCGAGAACACTTGAAGAATGGCAAGAAAGGCTCGCTGGCCACTTTGATAAATTGGTAGCAGAACGGGCTCGGGCCGACCATCCCGTTTTTGCCTTTGAACACGGGCTCAACGACAATGAAATTGAAGAATTGTCTGATGAACTCAGAGCGAGTCTAAAAGCTGGCTACCGCCTTTCGCGACACTGGCTTCCCTGGGTCGTGTACGCGACAGAACGTGGCTACTCGTACGCAGGGGATGAGTTTTGGCGGTCATTTGAAGAACATACGCCATTTTGGGATAGTTCTCACCGGCAAAGCCTCGCGCGCTGCTTTAGAAAGTTCCTCCAGAAGTATAGGGGGGTGGAACCCACCGGTCCTTGGGCCGAACATTTTAGAATAATTGCTCTGCCAATCACGCACGCCATTCTACCAAAGTACCTCCAAATCCAGTTTGCCAGATTGCTTTATGATTTGCGCTTTCAACTTGCTCGATATCAAGGAGCGGATGCTGCCAGTATTGGAAATCTTCTTTCGTCATATGGCTTTCACACGTCTACGAGGTTTCAGGGATTTTTGCAACAAGAGGAACTAACTGGCCGAATAGTACTTGGCTTACTCCACACCGATCCTGAAACAGGTGTCAGCCCCATTTATCCGGAAACTTTGGAACGGATAGTCAATGACCTTGAGGCCGTACGATCTGCAGGGGACTGGCTCAAAGAAGCTAGAAGAGCGGTTCGCGACCGTATCACGGGTCTTGGACGATCACCGATATCGACACGTCCAGCAAGTCCGGCAGCTAACGACAGCCAGCCAGGAGGTGCGCAAAACCCTGAGGTACGTCCGCGCCTATTCCTGCGGAGCAAGGGGGCATCCAGTTGGACACTTGCCGTAGAAGTTCCTTCTTTCAGGGGCATCGCTGCTCTCAACCCCGAATTTCGAAGGTTTCTTCAAAGTACAAGATGCCGCCTCAACGGCGCTGACGATTTCAAGCCGCGCGGCTGGCTGCTTTCAGGCGCGCAACGAGGTGCACTTAAACGATGGCCTGACGTATCCAGCCCACTTCTCGATTTCGAGAATGCGCTTCCGCTCATGGACCATATCATTTCAACTGAGTGCCGCATGAATGAAGGGCCATTCTGGTTGTTCCGGATCGGTCGGGATGGTTTGGCAAGGGAGATTTCAGGCAAGATAGTCAGACCAGGCCGAGAATACATCATTGCTGGATCGAAGGAACTCCTCCACGAGAATGCGATGACCACCCCGTGCAATTTGGAGAGCGACAACATTCAGGCACTTCGCGTTTCGGTGCCGCAGGATGTTAACTCCGATCAGATCAAATGGTTTGACAAACTTGGAATTCAGATCGCACGCACCATTCGCGTTTGGCCTGCAGGCTTGCCTGGGCGTGGCTGGAATGGCGAAGGCTCAAGTGAATGGTTGACGACCGAAACACCTTGCATTGGCATCACTCATGACCACCCGATAGATTCCTACGACCTGACGTTTAGTGATGGATCACGCTCGAATATAGAGGCAGGAACTGTTGGCTATCCGACCTTTGTGCAACTTCCAGAACTCCCTGCAGGCACACACGAATTGCGAGTAAAGGCGCGAAGGAGCGAGCGCCTGAACGATCTGGCATTGACGCCTCCAGCCGAGGGCTTTTTAGAAATGAGGGTACGAGAACCCCAACCATGGGTACCGGGAACGTCGTCCCATTCAGGCTTGGTCGTAACAGTCGAACCCTACAACCCTGATCTTGCGATGTTCTGGGAGAACCAAGTAGCAATTGAGGTGAAGGGTCCCGAGGGTCATCATGTTGAATGCGAAGTCACGCTGGAAAATGCACGTGGAGAAGAGATCCTCTCGGAGACAGTTGGTGACCATTTCGATCTACCTATAACACCAAATATCTGGCGCAGCCGCTTTGCCAAGTTTGTTCAAGCAAACCATCGAGAATGGCGTTATCTTGAGGCTGCTTCCTGTAGATTAACTGTACACGGTGAAGAACTGGGTGAGTATAGACTAAGCTTTGAGCACTTGGTAAAGCCGGTCCGCTGGGTGGCGAGACAGTCGGACGACATTGCAGTGTTGCGGCTGATAGATGACACCGACAGTGAAAATACCTTGCCTGAATGCGCCATGTTTAGCATGGAAACACCAGTATCACTTGGAAAACTGGACTCCTCAACAGCTATTAAAGGTTTCGAAGTGCCGTCGCCAGGTGCGCTATTCAGCGCAAGGCACGGAGATCATGAATCGAAACTTGCATTTTCCACGGGGCTTGCAAGAGGCGGTGGTCTGCAAGCTCTCAACGTTGTGCCGAATGTGGACAAAATTTCATCCAGGAAGATATCTCTGTCGGATGCTCTGCAAATCGCTAGCATTTGGCATGAAGCTAAGGTTGCTGGCCCATTGGCCGAAGTTCGGCGCCGTACTGTCGTTGGCTCAATTATTCAAGCCATCGTTGGTGTCATAGCCAGCGACAGGTGGGTAAATATCGAACAACGCTACGTAGCAAATCCCAAGCGTGCCGGGGCACATCAACTTCTCCAGAACAACGTCATCAGGCGGAGTGGCTTCGCAGCAGTCCTCAATCGTGATTACTTCAAAGCAATTGGCGGCACACCGGCGGGGCGTGATTGGTATGGCGAAGTTGCACATCGTTTCGATATCTGCCGAAACCGAGAGCTTAGCAGCTTTGCCTATGATCTCGCATTCCATCCAGAATTGGTTTTCGAGCGATACGGCAAAAAACAGTGTGACTCCTCTTTGAAAGAATTGGAGAAATATGGCGCTCTTTTAAGAGGAGCGCGTCTTCTCACACTAAAGTCCAGCCATGAAAACGAGACAACTCCTGAACAATCCAGAAGGGCGGTATGATTAACGAAATTGAGCGAGACGGTGTTCTCTCCCTATGTTCAGATGCGCTTGGCGTTTCAATTGACCCGTCCGCCGCAATTCCTGACGAAGCGCTTGCTGCCTTGGTGCGTAGATCGGCGGGCATCAACTGCCCATGTTCCCGAAGTACGCTGCGCGCGTCCCTCGTAGAGAGCCTTCAATGCCTTGATAAAAAAACCGATTCTTTACCTGAAAGGCTTGAACGTATTATTGAAGGCCTTGTCATCTCGGGGGACTTACTCGAACTTAGTGATGTCTCCTCTGGTGATTTGAATGCTCAGGGCACTTGGGTGTTCGCTGCACCTCCCGCATTTGTAGTTCGACCGGAGGGAAACTGTTATCTACTCGGTGTTGTTCCAGATCAGGATAGTTTTCTGCCTGCAAGCATCTCTGATCGGGTTGTTGCAAGGGGTTGTACCAGGCTTCTGGAACCCCAGATGGGCGAAGACCTGACCGACATACTCTCAAGCCTTGGCCTGCAATATCTGTCGGCAACGGCTTGGTTGCGCTCACCAAAGGCGCAACCTCCAGAGGAATACATATCAAACCTTGAGTATCGGCTAAAAAAACAAGGGCCAAGCGGTGAAATCAATGAGCTTGAAATCATCGATCATGATGCCTCCATCGGATACTACAGGGGGAGATGGACAGAACCAAAGAAGTACAGCGGAGTTCATATTGGGCGGAGGCCACAAATGTACGGCGCGCCAATATGGTGCTTGGTGCAACTTGTCGATGGTGAGCCGCAGCGTCTTCTTGATTTTCCCATACCGAGGACGCCTTGGCGTGGCTGTGATGAGGCATGGCGCGCTCAAATCGCCTACGACTTTTTGAACGACCACCCCCAACAATTCACGACTACTAGCATAGGGAATGAAATTCGTTTTGACTTTTACTCTCCGATCCCAAAATGGGCGGAAAGACGATTAATGACCTTCGGGCGTGCCTGTCCGGCGCAAAAGTGCCTTTTTTCCTATTTAGTACCCGCTTCAGAAGCAAAAGAAGAAGCTGTCTTTTTTCAGGAAACTGTTTGGCTACTACACATCAATCAAGAAGGCGAGATCAAACAATGACACGGCAGACGATTCACGAGACAATCCAAAAATTGCATGGCTCGCTGTCAGATTATATTGAAGCAACTTATCACATTAGTGATCCAAAACTAATTGCACAAAGGCAGGAACTTCTTGATCGCGTGGGCGTCATTCATCAAGTCCCCTATCTGGAGTCGACGCCGCGATACCAGACAGGGACAAAATTTGCAGAAATACCGGGCGTTCCTCAAGCGGCGCTTGAAGCATATGGCTGCCTGTCCAAGAAAGACGGCGAGCATCCTCGCTTAATCTACGATCCGCCCTACAACCACCAGGCGCAAGCCATTTCCGGAAATTTGGTGGACAACAAGAACCTCGTAATCATGACGGGAACGGGATCTGGAAAAACGGAATCGTTTCTTCTGCCAATTCTAGGAAAGCTTGCACGGGAAGCAAAAGACAATCCGCAAGGCTTCTACGACTATCCCGCGATGAGAGCTTTGGTGCTCTACCCGATGAACGCGCTGGTCAACGATCAATTGGGACGTCTGCGCTCTTTGTTTGGCGACCCTCGGCTTGTCAATCTGTTCAAGGGCTGGTGTGGGCGACCTGCGCGCTTTGCACGCTACACCAGCCGAACACCTTATGCAGGGCTACGAACAACAAGCAAGGACTCTACTCGCCTTAAGGCTTTCGATGAGTTCTACATTGAAATCTTGCGCGGCTGTGAGAGCGAAGAAGACGAAGAACGACAAGCGTCCCAGAAGTTGCTTGCCGCCCTCAAAGATAAAGGGAAGTGGCCTGCAAAAGCGGACCTAGCGTCTTGGTTCGGTGAGAAAGGGGGCGGTTGGAAAGACGGGAAGACCGAGGAGTTCATTCGAGCCGTAACCCAACCGGATGATGCCGAACTTCTGACGCGGCATGAGGTGCAGGCCGCTCCCGCAGACCTGCTTGTCACAAACTACTCCATGCTGGAGTACATGCTGATGCGGCCAGTCGAGCGGCCGATCTTTGATAGAACGCGGGAATGGTTGGCTGCGAACGATAAGGAATCTTTCCTCATCGTTCTTGACGAAGCACACCTATACCGAGGTGCTGCGGGAGCTGAGGTCGGCCTACTAATTAGGCGGTTACGAGACCGGCTCGGCGTCTCGCCGGAGCGGTTTCAGGTGATATGTGCGACCGCTAGTTTTAAAAGCCCGACCTATGCGCCCAAATTTGGGGCCCAACTTTCTGGCCTTTCAGCGAACACTTTTTTGCCGATCCAGGGCGACCTGGCACTCAATGCGAACGATGCAAAGGGTACTGAGCTAGATGCACAGGCACTCGCGAAAGTTGATCTAGAAGCCTTTCAGGAATCGTCGAATGAAGAGCAGCGATTAGCCACCATTCAAACGTTTTTGGAGTACAGAGGTGTTGCAGAAGCGGATGATGTCGACAGTGCCCTTTACGAGGCTCTGAAAGATTTCGCCCCGATGGGTCGCCTCGTAAACACAACCATGCAGGAAGCAAAACCAATCGCAGAGTTGGGTAAGTTTCTATTCCCCGGTGTGACGGATGAAATTTCAGACACAGCCGTCACCAACCTGATGGCACTAGGTAGCACCGCCCGTTCTGAGCCGCATTTGCCCGGTCTTCTTCCTTGTCGAATTCATAACTTCTTCCGCGGATTGCCAGGTCTTTGGGTTTGCATGGACCCTGAATGCTCCGAACTTCCGGGGGAATCGAAGAGCGGCATTTGTGGAAAAATGTACTCCCAACCACACGAGCGCTGTGGTTGCGGCGCGCGCGTCCTAGAACTTTTCACCTGCCGGAATTGTGGAACAGCCTATGCGCGCGCCTACAGCGACGATGTGGACACGCCTTCTGCGCTCTGGTCAGAACCCGGCCAAAGGCTACGAATGGCCTCCGGTGAGATAAGCCCTCTTCTTGCCCTTGATCTTCTTCTTGTTGAGCCTGTCAAAGAAGACGTTTCCGAGATTGCGGATTACGATCTGGAGACCGGGCGTCTCAATCCTCAGGTCCTGGGTTCGCGCATGCGAAGTGTTTACATTCGCCGGGCCCGTTTGGCGGACTCAACGGACGAAGACGATGAGTCAGACAGAACACTGGAGTCACGGGGGCAATTTATTCCTTGTGGCGTTTGCGGCAAGGGCGCAAACTTTGGAAGAAGCAGCGTACAAGATCACCAGACTAAGGGTGACCAGCCTTTCCAGGCTTTGGTTGCACGACAAATTCAGATTCAGCCGCCCGCTCCTGTAGAGGATATCAATTTTGCGCCGCTTCAAGGTCGCAAGGTGCTTACCTTCTCGGACTCAAGGCAGGTCGCAGCGCGCTTGGCCCCCAATCTTCAAATGTATTCCGTGCGAGACTCGCTCAGGCCCATGATCGCATGGGGGTATGATCGACTGCAGAAGGTGGACGTTCTCAAGAACAATCTATGCCTCGAAGACCTGTACCTTGCGGTGCTTATGGCATCTAAGAAATTAGGCGTCAGGCTCCGGCCAGAACTGAAATCCGCAGAAAACTTCGACGCAGAGGTGAAAGTCGCAGAAGCAGTAGCAAACGGTGACTTGGACGACGACCTTGCGCTTCTCAATCTCGTGATGAATACGAGGAACGAAAGCCCACCGGAAGCCCTGCTTGAGGACATTGTTATGTCACTCGGCGACAAGTTTCTCGGTTTTGAAGCGCTCGCCCTTGCCTCCCTCTGCGAGCGTGCCGCGCACACAAAGGCGCTCGAAGCGCTTCCCGAAATACCAAACGTGGCCGAGACACCGGAAGCCAAGGTCTCATTTGTAAGAGCTTGGCTACGATGTTGGGCAAATGGGAGAAAAGGCTTCTGGTTAAGCCGAATGCCAGGCGTTTGGTGGGAGCGACCAAGATCGGACGGAACCTCAGTCAAGGGCGACAAAGGTGCGTTTCCCACAGCGATGTCAGTTGTTATACCCGACAAGGCCGGTCAGAGGCTATACAAAGACAAGTGGCTTCCCATACTCCTTAAGACGTTCACCCAAGACATGGGGGGCGGCAAACGAAGGCTGAACGGCAGCGAACTAAGTCTGCAGTTCGGCGGTTCTTGGGTGCATTGTGATAGCTGCAAATCGGTTCACAGACCAATAGCAGGTGTTACTCACTGTCTCAATTGCGGTGCAATCGCCATACGTAATCTCGTACCGGAGACCGATGCGGTGTTTCAGGCGCGAAAAGGATACTACCGGAATCCTGTTGTTGAAGCGCTTGGTACACCGCCGCGAAAACCAATGGCCCTGATTGTTGCCGAGCACACAGCGCAGTTGAATGCACCTCAGAATGAGGATGTTTTTTCTAAGGCGGAGGAGAACGAGCTTCTATTCCAGGACATAAAACTCCGTGCGCGCAGCAGACAAATGACTGCCATCGACATTCTTTCAAGCACGACCACGATGGAAGTGGGCATCGATCTTGGGGCGCTCTCGGGCGTGGCCCTTCGCAACATGCCGCCAGGTAGGGCGAACTACCAGCAGCGTGCAGGGCGCGCCGGTCGCCGCGGCAATGCCGTTGCAACGGTTGTGGCTTTTGGCAGCGCTGATAGTCACGATGAGCACTATTTCTCAGAACCGGACGGCATGATCCGTGGCGATGTCGTCGATCCGAAACTCACATTGGACAATCGTGAAATCGTCCTCCGTCACATTAGAGCCTTTCTTCTCCAATCCTATCATCAAGCAAAACTTCCCAAGATTGATCCGGCACAGCGTCACGATCTCTTTTCAGTATTGGGTACCGTCGAAAAGTTCAGAAATCCTGATGCGGTTTTGAATCGCGCCGATCTAGAAATCTGGCTCAAAGCAAACGAGCCCGCGCTGGCAGAACGTGTTGCCGCTTGGATACCCGAAGAATTGCAGGACGAAGATCGCACCGATCTGCTTTCAGAAATGGTCTCCGACTGCCTCGAAGCTATCGATGACGCGATCAAGCCAGTCGAAGGGGAGGCGTTCGACGACAATGACGATGCTGCTGAGCAGGGTGTCGAGGCAGACGATGAAAATTCTTTGGGGGCGTCAGCACCCAACAAGCTACTCGACCGTCTCCTTTATTGCGGCAAGCTACCCCGCTATGCCTTTCCAACCGATGTGGCCACTTTCCACGTCTTCGATAGGTCGCGTTCCACTTCCTACAGTCCGATCATGAAGTTCGCTCCCTCGCAAGGCTTGCCCATCGCCCTATCGCAGTACGCTCCTGGTAAACAAGTTTGGATATCAGGAAAGTGCTATACGTCGGGGGCCATCTACTCCGTCATGAAAGACGAACGTTTCGAGGCCTGGCAATCCCGGCGCTTCTACATGGAGTGTAGCGAATGCGGGTTTGCAAGAACTTATCACCAAGGAGAAGCTGCTAAGGACGACATTATGGATTGCCAGGCCTGCGGGGGCGAAAAGAGCTTTGGCCCTGCTCGAAACTGGATGAGACCTCCAGGGTTTGCGCACCCGATCAGAGAGGATGAAGTTACTTCACCTGATGACATGCCAGAAACCAGCTACGCGACGCGCGCAAAGCTGTCTATGGGAACGCCTGCCGAAGACCACGGCTGGGTTCAAGCAAATGACCGGATACGCGGGCTGAAATCTCGCCCGCATTTGCTGGTGTCCAACACAGGTCCGGGAAAGGACGGCTACAATTATTGTTTGAAGTGTGGACGCATCGAGGCGAGCAACACTCAAACGCCGATCCTTTCGGTTCCCCACGCAAAACCTTATTTGGACAAGGACGAAAATCAAACGTGTGACGGTTCATTTCGTACACGGCACCTCGTGCTGGGAACAGATTTCATTACGGACATTGCTCTATTCTCATTGAAGGTGTCCGCTCCGATGAAGTTGAAACCGGGTAGATTTGAAACCGATGTCGCCCTTCGAACGGTGAGTGAAGCACTGGCAAAGGCCGCTTGCCTCATGCTGGAAATCGAACCTGGCGAGTTGATGGCCGAGTATAGACCTGCCCTAACGCCCGCGGGACCGAGCGGCCTCGAAGCAGAAATCTTTCTCTACGATACGCTCCCAGGCGGGGCTGGGTTCTCAAGTCAGCTTGCTAATCGTGGTATGGAGCTCTTTGAACTTGCGCTCAAGCTTTTGCAGACGTGCCCTGAAAATTGCGATGCTTCTTGCTACCGTTGCCTGCGCAGCTTCAAAAACAAGTTCGAGCACAGCCATCTGGACAGGCATGTCGGAGCCGAGCTCATAAGCTACCTTCTGACAGGAACACAGCCGCAATTCCATCCGGCGAGGATCAAGACGTCTACGGAATTGCTTGCCAACGATCTCGAGCGGCAAAATGACGGAAGTCTAACGCTTCAAACATTCGTTGATGTTCCGGCCAATGGCGGCGGTTCGATAGTTGCCCCAATCCTGGTCGAGGACAGCAAGGGCGCAAAGCACGTCATAGCCTTGTCCGGCCCCCTAACGGCTGAGCATCCTGCAGACAAGAGTATAGCCGAGTATCGCATGCAGGGCGGAACCATAAAGGTGCTAATCGAGAACGAACTCATGGTCCGCTCTCACCTTCCCGAAGCTACACGCCGAACGCAGCAAAAGCTGCGTGGAGAGAAGCTGTGAGGGGAAGAAAGGCTGTTCGATGATCGAATTAATGGTCGTAAATGAGGGAAAGGAATATGAGGCGGCCCTGCACATAAAGAGCCTCATTCTCGCGGTTTGGCCGGACATTACGCAAAGCGATGACGACATCATCAAAATCTGCGTTGGCCTCAAGATGTATGTGCGTCGCGGCTTTGGCTCGCCTGGGTTCTGGACCGCATCGCCGATCATAAGATCAACCGGCTCGAT
>WQBJ01000056.1 GCA_013032095.1 Ruegeria atlantica
TGCGGAATTCAACGCTCCGGCAACCTCTAACCCACTGAAAATACATAACCCGGGTAATGAAGCCACCTCAAATCAGCGCCCGAACTGTCGAACTCCGGCGTGCAGTGAGAACGCTTCTTTCCCCCGAAAAGCGGATCGCACCTCTGATTTATCGACATAGACACGCTCCGCCCGGAACGGTGCATTGTGGTTTCTGGGCGGACGACCGGTTTTATTTGCCATGTGATCCTCGCTTTTTCACTCACAATTTCCTCACCTGCCTTGAGCGGAAAAAACCGCGTGGTACTGGTTTTCAGTCCGCACCAGCGCATTTTTCGGTGCATCGCTGTCAGGACGGCCGCAGGCAAAACCTTGCATAGGTCTTTCTTCGGCATGCCCTTATCGTGGTTCTCCGACACGGTGGGTGTTCTGTCAGATGGTTCTGATCTCCTCGTTGTGACACGCTACGTTGACTCTGCGCGCTCTACTGAAGAGCCGTTTCCTTACCATTCCGGTAGAGCTTGGCGGGCTGCATCTGCCCGTTGACCTTTTTTGGCGGGATATACAGGGACAGTTCGGATGGCATCTGGTCCACGAACCGGCGGGCAAATGCCTCATCAGTGGGGATATCTTTATAGTTTTTGAAGTCGCCAAGAATGTTAAATACTACAACGTATGTGTTGCTGCTTTTTGGTGCATCCTTAATCTTCTGGGCATCTCCGAAGAAAACCATGGAACATTTTCGGTCGTAGTAATTCCGCTTTGTGATCGGACACCCGTCCTTAATAAACACGACAGCGTTCGTGTTTCTCGGACTATTTACTCGTTTATAGCCCTGGGCTTTCGGGTTAAGACCAGTTGCTCGGTATACCGCTTCGGAGTAAGCTTGACGACGGCTTTCAGGATCAACTCCGGCAGGAATATTAGTCAGGATGTGCGCGTAACCTTCAGGTCCCATTCCCGGACTGGCAAGAATACCAAGTACACCCAAACCAAGCCCGACCGCGCCAAAATCGCTTGCCATACCTGCCGCAAGCCCCACATCGGTTGCATTGTTGAAACCTTGTCGATCGACCTCATTCGCCGCACCCGCCACATTGATCCCGGCGCTGGCAACAAAGGCCTGCTCTGCTGACATTGGTTCTGACGCGGAGGTGGATGGTGTAACCTGTTCAGGTGTTGAACTGCAGGCGGCGAGGGCAACGGCCGTGAGGGTGGTGATAATGCACTTCTTCATATCTGCTCTCCAATTGTAAGGGATATGTCTGCCTCCCCGCTGCTCATTGTGTGATCCCGTTACCAAAATCATCGACCGCATCCTGGCGCGCGGCATCGATGTCGGTGCCATAGAGCCGGTTGACGTTGCGCTCGATGGCATCTTCCCGGTCATAGAGATCTTCCAGCGCCGTCCCGAGTGTCGATGTGCTTCCTGTCAGGGCTTCGATGTCGGTGACGGCTTCCATGTCGATCATGCCGGAAGCGACCAGCATGCCGGTCCATTCGCTGAGATCGACCTTGTCCATGTCCAGGTTCTGGAATTGCTCGAGCGTGATCCCCTGGCAATTGGGGGATTCCGGATCGCCCCAGCCGATACCGAGCTGCAACCGGGCTTGTTCATTGAGAATCCGAGACAACGGGGAGTTGAACATACAGTAGCTTGTTTTCCGCGTGACGCACTTGCCAAGGAATTTTGAGGAACAATACGTTCCAATTTCGTGCGTAGACTTCAGCGCCTTCTTGACCATCAACTCCTGCTCTTCTTCGGTGCAGGCAAACAGGATCTCGACCAGAACATTGATCAGCACATAGATCGCATAGGCGGTCATCACCGTGCTCATGATCGTCGCAGCGGCACCGTTCAGACTTATGGTGCCTGGGTTCAAAGCACCTTCTGCTGAAAATGCGGAAGTAAACCCCTCCACCTGAAACAACGCATTTGCGGCCTGCTCCCCGAAGACTTCATACGTCCAGTCCGCCGCATTCTTCATCAGGCTTTGCTTCACCGCCTCGACGCTGAGTGAGCCCGCCCCCTGCGCGGCGGCCCCGGAATTGCCCACGATGGATTCCCAGGCTTGTGTGAGCGGCTGGGTGAGCTTGGAAAAGCTGTCCCGCGTCAGATCCGTCAGGCTGACCCATGAGGATGTGATCGGGTTCGCCAGCGCGGTGCCTTCCACCACCCGCGAAACCCGCGACATGGCAAAGGCCAGCTGCAGATAATCAGCCAGTGACACGCCCGAGGCGGTCTTGCAGCAATTCGCCAGACCCAGCGTGACCTTCTTGCATTCCTCGTCTTCCCCCTTGAACAGCGCGCAGGATTTCAACTCGTCATCCGGGCTCGGTGAGCTCGCATCGACCGTGCAATCCATGTCGCTCAGGATCAGATCCACGGCGGCGAGTTTCGAGGCGGCACCCGCAAGGTCCACGCTCCCATCCGTGCCGGTATTGATGATGCAATCATCCCCCATGCAGCTCATGCTGGAGTTGCAGATATTGACCTCCGTCACCGTGGGGGCGTTGTAGGTCAGGCTGCTGCCGCAGGCGTAGGTGTTCTCGTAATAAAGGCAGGTGCCGTCCGAGAGTGCATCGCCGCAGGTCCGCGACACGTAGAAACACTCCGGATCGTCAATCAGGTCCTGGCACGTCCCCTCCAGTTCGGTGAACCCGGCATTGCCTTCGTCATCGATCATCTGGTCGAAAGAGCAATCCAGCCCGACCTCGATGCGGGTCGACGCGCGATCCTCAAGATCGGTGAAGGGTGAGACCGGGATGGATGTGCCGCACAACTCCCCGACCAGGGCGTTCGCACAGCCATTGGATTTGCTGGCGCTTTCCAACGTTGCATAGGTGAAACCACAGGCCTGGTCACTCGCCATGCTCTGCAATGCGGTCCATTCGGCCGCGTTGTAGCCCCAGGAGGTGAACGGGTCTCCGTCAAAGAGAAGCCGGATGGTGATTTGTCCGTAGCCGGAGCTGTTGTCCTTCGTGCGCCAGACCCAATAGCAGCGCCCTGCTGAACCTGCGCATGATCTATGATAGGTCCATCCGTCAGAGGCGCTGTAGCTCGTCGCAGTTTTAGACGTTGTCCAACTTTTATTATCCCATGTTAAGTCGGCCAGAATCCAATATACGGGCGCGCCAAAAATACCCAAGAAATCGTAAAGCGAACCAGTGGCGGGTTCCCGTGTTGTGCCGCCACTCTTGTAGACCGAAAGAACCTGTTGTGTCCCCTCTGTCGTGGCGATCCCGGAAATGCTTGTATATCCGGACCCGATGCTGCGCGCATTGCCCTGGTAGGTAACAGTGCCCGGATCCGAGGAATTTCCTTTCACGTAAGCATGTGTCACGTCGATACTGTTATCAATCGTGAATTTTACATTGACGGAACTTGTATGTCCGGCCTGTGCCAGAACGATTTCAACGCAGCCGTCTATGCCGCTGCAGGACTGAACCGAAAGCTCCCCGTCATTGGTTGTGGGAATTCCCGTCAGGATTGAGAGCCTGTAGCAGGTGCTTTCGCTGTCACTTTCGATCTTGCTGCCGCCCCAGGAGCAATAGCCCTGCCCTCCACTGACACTGTAGGAGAAGAGGTGCGGCGGGCCGTTATAGACACGCTGCGCCTCCATCACCGTGCCATCGAGCGCCAGCGTATCGCAGATTTCCGTGTAGCTGTTGTCGTAGGTCGTGGTGCTGGTACTGGTGACGTGCTGGATCAGGCACTCGCCAAACTCCGCGGTTGCCCCGTCGATGTCCCGCAGCAGATTGCGCGTCGTTTGCAGGAAGATGTCAGAACTCACCGAGGGTGTATTGGCCGATCCTCTCAGCACGTCAAAAGCCAGGGCCTCCGCGTTGAGCGTGCCCGTTGAATCAAAATCCCCCGTGCCCAGTTGCAGATCACCAAGTTGCTGATCGCGATAGCTGTAGAGATCCTCGTAAGCGGAGATGCCCGGCAGCGCCCCATCCGCAGCACTCTGGCCACCGATCCCGAAATACAGATCCGAAGGTGTTACGCTGATTGTGCCGGCGGGTGACGCGCCGATGATCTCGATGCCGGAGCTGGTATCCGACCCGTAG
The DNA here is from genome assembly GCA_013032095.1 of Ruegeria atlantica. GTDB lineage: Bacteria > Pseudomonadota > Alphaproteobacteria > Rhodobacterales > Rhodobacteraceae > Ruegeria > Ruegeria atlantica_E. Next base: position 4,051 of record WQBJ01000056.1, read on the forward strand.
AGATCCGACGTGTTCAGCTTGAATTCGTCCGAATTGGCTTCGCCGGCCGCAGAGCTCATATCCGACGATGTCTGGGCATATACCAGTTCCAAGGTGGAGAGATGGAGAATGGCAACCACCCCTGCCCCGCACGCCAGATGTCTGAACATCCTCCCCATCCTCTCCTCCCTATTCACCCAGCGCCGTGGCGCAGCAATCGGTCCAGCTCCAGCGGAGATAGATGGGCAAGTCCGCAACCCCCGGAATGACCCTTCCCTGCGCCCAGCGCAGCGGGCTTTCTCCCGAGCCGTGATTGCGCGCACCTTCGGCGCGCGGCCAGGCCACCTGCCAGCGGTAATGGCTGCGCTTGAGCATCGGGGAGTATTTTGGTGAACACAGCGCATCGTTGCCCACGTAGCGGTAAGAGATGCCCCGCGCCGCATTCATCGCCAGAAGCTTCTGGGCGCTTGACTGGGAAAACTGAACCGGACCCTGCGCGTGTTCATAGCCGGTATAAGGTGCCATCGTGGAAGACCATGTCCCGCCGCACCAGAACAAATCATCGATCGGTTCTCCAAAGCTGGACGTGATGGCATCCGCCGCGCACGCCGCCTGCGCAATGATCGAAGATCCGAACACGGACATCGGGTTGCCATACATGGCGACAACCGGATCATTCCAGAGCGGGTCGAGCTCGGACATGTAGAGCAGATCGATATCCGAGTAGGAATTGCTGCACTTGGTGAACAGTTCCATCATCATGACCAGCGGGTAGCTGTAGCTGTGGATGTGGTTGAAGCTCTGTTGTTCTAGGTCGCTGGTCGGATCACCCGATGTGCCGAGATAAAGCGGGTCCGACACCCCGATCTCCAGCCCGCCCAGCACCGAGGAACAGCCCGGGATCAGCGTGGTCTCGTAAAGCTCCGTCGGCACCCACATGCCGACCGGAACACCCACGGTCGGCAGCGCGCCGTCAGTGCAGATGCAGACCACATCGTCGGCCGCATCTGACGGCACTTTCGGTTTTGACGACAGCGAAAACCCGTTGCCATCCGTTCCGCCATCCGAAATCGAACTGCCAAAAATGGTTATACCGGCAACCTTGAGCGGGAAAATGCAGGACCAGCAGATATTGCTGATGATGCCGGAGCCGAGAATGTTGGAGGCAGGGCAGCTGTCCGCATCCGCTTCGGAGACGGAGAGTGCGGATATCACCAGGACAAGCGCAAAGAGAATGGAATGTCGCATCAGCAAGCCTCCTTTTTTTGCGGTGTCCACCCTGTTGTCTCTCTCAACCAGCAAAAGCCCGGACAGCGGTGAACCTGTCTCTTTGTCCATGGATTTTTCGAGAGGCGGGCGCCCCTGCCGCAGAAATGGGAGGTGATCGGCGAGGATCGCGCAGGACACACCGGACGCCTGGTAGGGCGCCGGCAGGACGGGATCGCACCCTGTGCCCTCTGTGCGCCCCCTGGGCACACTGGGTGTCCTGATACCCGGCGGCAAGCGCTGCCCGTCTGTTTCCAGGCAACGCGCGCAGATGTTGAAGCAGGTGTCCGGTCCATCTTTCCGGTACGAGGCCAAACACCGCGATAACCCACGTCCATGGGTGTTGGATTCTGTATTGGTGCCCTTGTTGGTCACGGGGTTTTGGGACCACCTCATGACCCCGCCCCCCCGTCTGAAGGACCAAAGACAAATTGCAGGATCCTCAGCAAGACCACCGCCACTGACCCGCTCCAGATCGGAGCCAGTACCAGGACAAGCAGCGCATCCTCCCATGGCGCGGATGGTATCTCCTTTGACCAGGCATAAATAGCGACACCCACCCAGAATGATGCGGCAAATACCGCACCCAGCCCGGCGATGACGGCGTCGGTTTTTGTGACCCCAAAAGACCGCCTGACGACCATGATCCATAAAGCAAGCGGCGCCAGAAGTATCGCAGCTTCAACCGCGGGGTTGCCATGCCTCTCGATGATATTCACCACCAGCACCACCGCGACAGGTGCAACACACAGCGCGGCAATTGAGGCAACAAGGGCCACCACCAGAGCGGCGGAAACACCGGGTGTTGAGCGGAAGGGGTTCATCGCAGCGCATACTCCCTGCTGAGGACCTCGACCCCCTGCCCGGTTTGCAGCGGGTAGATTTCGGTCGGGCTGGCCTCGACCCTGAAAGCTGTGCGGAACGGATCGTTGAGCAGGAACACCTGAATGCCGAACCGGTCGATAAGTGCCTGAAGACCCTCCCAGGGTTCCCCGCCAGGCCGGGTGCGGGGCAGTTCCGTGACGATCAGCAGGGTCCGGGAGACGCCGGGGCGGCGCTCTTTCATTGCCTGTTCGACAAACGCGAGCTCACGGTCACTGTTCGGGTTGAACACAAAAACCCGCCGGTCGAACGGCAGCACATCCCTTGGCTGGAACACTTCCCCGGCAAAGGCCAGGATGTGACCCTTGTGATCCCGGATCGGCTCCGCCGTGCGGAACCGGAAATGCAGCACCCGCTCCCTGTCCGCCGTGGCCGGTGTGATCCGCATGGCGTGCAGCGAACGGATGGTTCGCTCCCAATATCGCGCCTTGATGACATCTGCGTCCCGTGTGAGACGCTGCGCCACGCTTTCGGCTTCGCGCTGCGCACGGACACGCAGGTCTTCTTCTTCCACCTCAACCACGTTTGGGCTGCGGTGATCCGTGCGGCCCATCTGCATCTGGCCGTACAGCCATCCCGGATCCGTGAGGCCTTCGCCGCGGGCAACAATGCGGCCCATATCCACGCCCGGGGGTATGGACGGATCCGTGCGGGTCAGATCTTCAAGCAGGAGAGTTGGGGCCAGGGTAACACCTGCCAGGTCAAACAGTCCGGGATCGATGATGATATTCAGGTCCCGGATGTCCCGGTGTCCCGGGGCAGCCAGGTGCTTCAACCAGAGCGCAAATTCCGGCACCGTCATGTGATCCGGAACCCCCCGGAATACAAAGCGCACATCCTTGCGCAAGCGGTACGCATCCATGAGCGCGGCCAATGCCCCCTCCCCCATCGCCGCGCTGATGAGGATCGAGGCCCGCAGCCCCTCGGGAAGCTGCGCCACACCGGGGGCAGCCTTCAAAGCCTCTGCAGGTGACATGTTCTCGGGCAACAGGCCAAGCTCAAGCCCCCGTTCCCGAAGCGCCTGCATGGTGGCCTGCGTGGAGTGCCGGGCAATCTCCCCGGCCATTGCCCGATACGCATCGACACCTTTCGGAGTTCCGAGAACCTCCCCGGAGGGAAGCTGGAACTCATACACCTGCCCAGGCGTGATGTCCTCTTTGGTCAGCGGGTATTCCTGGGCGCAAACCCCGGCCGATCCGGCCAGCAGGCCCAGCAAGGCACCAGCAGGGTATCGCGTCAGAAGGCCCATAGAACCCGCCCCACGATCTGGCTGTCGGTGATCGGACCATAATAGCGGCCGTCATAACTCAGGGGATTGTCCCCCATCATGAAGAGCTCGTCCTCTGCCAGTGTGAAGACCCGCTCGAAGCTTTCCGGTGATGCTCCGAGCATTGGAGCCGCTGCAAGCCCGGTGCCATGCGACCATGCCTGGGGGCCATTGCTGAACATGACCCCATGCCGGGTGACCGACACATGATCTCCCGGTGCCGCCACCACCCGTTTCACCATGATCTGCCCGCGCCGCCATTTGGCGGAGCGGGGCCTCTGCGCATCTGTCAGGATCAGCGCCACATAGTCATTGCGCCGGATCTCCTTTGCCGTTGGTTTGACCCATGTGTCGATCACATAGACCCGTTCCTCAAGGCAGCGGATCTCCTGCGTGTCGAGACCGATCACGTAGCGGCTGGCGGCGTAAGCGGCCGAATTGCAGAGCAGGACGATCAGGGCCGCCAGCCTGAGGCCAAAACCCCATGTGAAGGTGCGGAGGGATTTTTCGGCCATCTTTATTGGCTCTCCGGTGCCGGGGTATAGGCCCCGGACGATCCATAAATCTGGCGAGCAACACCGCGCACATCACTGCGCGGTAGAGCGGTGGGCCGGTTCAAGTGTGGCGGGTTGGATGATGGATTTACCTCTGTCCGGGAGGAGTGAAACGGGATTTGATCACCGACCGCAACAAAGTCCTGAAGCCGGAGCCTTGCGGTGTCCGGTGCCCGGATCTCCAGCCGCGCATCCACGAGGATGAACCCGCGCGCCACCGCCCTCTGCACGGCGGTGTCAATCACGGCAATCGGGTCCTGCCCCGCCTCGATATAAGGTCCGATCTGCGCGGAAACATGATCGGGATCATAGACCAGCATGGACGGGCCGCGATCCACCGCCTGCCAACTGACGGCCAGAGCGGCCAGGGAAAGGCAGAGCGCAAGGATGGACAGGCCCGTGGCAAATGGTGTCTCGCGCTCCGACATCTCAGAAAGCCCCGACCCGGTCCGTGCGGGTCTCAAGGACGGCATTGATCGCATCAACCGTGCTCATCCCCTGGGTTTTGAACCGGTTGATGGCCGCAACCTCACCGGGATCCGTCGAATAGAGAAGCTTGCGGAACGGGTCCACGATCAGACGGCCAATGCCGGAGCCGGAGGGTGATTTTATATAGGCTTCGGAATAGTGGCCCCTGATGGTGTGAACGGTCTTCAGGCGCGCCGCCAATGCCTTGCTGAAGGCCGCTGTTTCGCCGGCGGAGAGACGGTCGATCTCTTCGGGTTTCTGCTTCAGAATGATGGTTGTGGCCGAGTTTGCCAGGATGGCGTGACCGGTCGGGGATTTATGCAGATCACCAATCGACTGCGTAATGATGCAGGCCGAGCCATTATATTTGCGGAACCTGCGATACCCGGCCTCCATGAAACCCGCGATTTTCGGATCCTTGAGCAGATCCCAGGCCTCGTCGACCAGCAGCATTTTCATGCTGTCCTGCGCGGAGAGATACATGCCGTTCTGGACCTGGTAGACCAGCAGCAGAAGGACCACCGTCTGCAGGTGAGGCTGGTTCTTCAACTCCTCCAGTTCGAGAAGAACAAAGTTCCGTCTGAAATCGATATTGGCCGGACCATTGAAGTATTTCCCGTATTGTCCGGCAGAGCAGAAGGCCTGAAGCCCGAAACCGATATCCGAGACCCGCTTTTCCCGAAACTCCCTGTCCCGGCCTTCGGCAAGATCTTCGGCTTTTTTAAAACAGGCCGCCGCAATGTGATCGACCGTCAGGCCAGACCGATATGCCTGGAACTGTTCCAGCAGGATCGTGTTCAGGATGCTCAGCTGGAAGTCGCTCAGACCGTCATTTGGGGCCGCCATTGTCGCCAGCAGGTTCAGAAGGATGGCCTGGACCTCTTCAAACTCATCATCGGTCGAGATGCTGGAAAACGGATTGAGGCACATCTTGGCCTCTGCCTCGAAGGACAGGTGCTGGCCTCCAAGCGTGTCGCAGAGCTTGGCGTAGCTTCGACCGGCATCGATGACCCAGACCTTCCCGCCGGCTGCGAGAACCCCGGAAATCAGCTCATTGGACAAAAACGACTTGCCGCCGCCCGTTGTGGCCGAGATGGTCAAGCTGTAGCCCGTGTCACTGTCAAACGGGCTGAACCCCATCACCTGCCCGCCCCGCCCCACAAGCGAGATCAACGGTGTCCCGGAGCCGCGCCACTCGTAAAAGAGCGGGGCAAAGAGCGCCAGCGACGAGCTGTTCATCGTGCGGAAGCGTGACAGGTTCCTTACATCTTCCTGCTCGACGCCGAGCGGGAGATTGGCGCGCAGCATCTGGAACGACACGCCTGCATCTTCCAGGAAACTGAACCCGATCTCGTTGAGATAGGTGATAACACTGCGCGCGGTGGAGCGTGCCTTGTCCGGCGTGGGGCTGAACAGCAGGATGTTGAGGGCGAAACGATGCACCTGGTCACCGCTGGCAATCTGATCCGAGATCAGGTGCAGGTCTTCGGAGCGGCGGACATATTCGGGAAGGATACGACCAAACGGGCCGCGCGCGTAATTGCCGTAATATTTGCGATTGCGCTCGATCTGCCCCTTCATCTTCGAGATATCCTCGATCTTGACCGTGCATGTGATCATATGCGCGCAAGGGATACCCCGGCTGCCCGTATGCGGGTCGGTGGAAAGCCGCTCTGCCATGCCGAAATACCCCGCGCGTGGCAATCGCTTGGGCGACAACGATGTCACCCAGCTGTTTCCAAGCCGAAGGCTGGTTTCATGGGCTGTGAGTGTCGTGTCGTAATCCAGCACCTGTTCCCGGAGAAATTTGTTCTCATCGACGGGCATCCGGCCACCGCGCCAGGCAGCGCGCGGCCCCCTGTTCGTGATCACGTTGAGCTGGTGCAGCAATTCCGTGTCATTGGCCACGCTCAGGTCGCTGAAACCGATGGTCGAGAGCACTTCCCCCACATCACGGCGCAAACACACGGCATTTTCGAGCTCTTCCTCATCCGGGCTGAGCTCCCTGATGGGGAATTTGACCGAAACCAGAAGCCTGGAGTTGCGGACCGGTTGCGTTCCGTTTCCCAGGGCGCCTTTGCGCAGAAACTCGATCGCTTTTGCAGTGGATGCATTGATCAGCGGATCCCGGGAGCCGGACCGGGCGTTTTGCATCTCGAAAAGATGCCCATAGATATCATCAAAGACCAACAGGTTGAATTGCAGGAACGTGCCTGCGGGGTATTCCATGTTCAAAAGGGAATGGAACCGCCGCTCCATATCCTCTGTGAACCCCGACATCGGACGCGTGGAATACGTAAAGCCCACATAGTTCCCATCCAGCAGGAACAGTTTGCTGTCGTCGTCATAAGCCAGCCAGGGCAGGTAGTCGGGAGCCCGCAGGTAATGTTTGAAATCAAGCATCAGAAGCACATTTGCCGCATGTGCGGGAAGTTCGGCCGGGCGTGCAGCCCGGCTGACCGGACGAAAGACGCTTGTCCAGGTTCCAATGTGTCTCGGGACCCGCGCCCGGCAGGCCGGTTTTGACATTGTGGTCCGGCACCCAGCCCTCTTCGACGATCCGGCGCTGACGCGCGGCGGCAAATGCTGCAAGTTCAGTGCTCATTGCAAGCCTCCTCAATTGGTTGCCAGAAACCCCCGCAGATCGGCGGGCAGACCACGGGCGATGCCGCCCTCGGCCCCGATCAGGTAAGGCACGCCGGTTACGCCCAGCATTTGCGACAGGATGGTGCGTTGCAGGATCGGCTGCGGGTCGCAGTGATCCGGCGCGGGCTGCGTTTTCATCCAGCGCCGGTCATGGGTGAGCAGCGCCCGTTTGGCCTCTTCGCGGTTGGGCGCGCAGCTGAGAACCGTGACGGCCTTTGTGCTTTCTTCACCCAGAAACGGCACGGTGTAGATCACGAATGTGTAGTCCCGCTCATAGCGTGGATCTGCAACGAGCTGGTCGAACAGCTGTGCGCAAAACGGGCAGAGCGGGTCCACAAACAACGTGACCTTTTTCAGCCCGCTTCCGTAGTACATCGGATCGACATCTTCATCCCGAAGACCAAGCTCGGACAGATCGACGGTTTTCTTCGCGCCGCGCAACTCCTGCATGGTCTGGATCGTCTGGCCGGTCCAGCTGTCGAATATGACGCCCCGCATGACAAACCGCCCGTTGCGGCTGACATAGGCAATCCCGTCACGCCCCATCAGGGTGACCGCATGCGTAAAGGCGGATGGCAGCTCCTCAAAAGAGATGATCTGGTCTTTTTCGACCACCAGGGGCCTTCCCGGGTTCGTCAGGTCGCTGACATAGGGAAACCCCTCGTTCTGGGCTGCGAGTTGAGCAGGTTGGCACCCAAGCGCGAACGCCATTGCCGCAATCACGTATTTGGATAGAGCCATGAGAAATTGTCCCGATGATCGTGGGGGGCCGCGACACGCGCACCCCCGGTATGTGCCCGGTTACTCGGGACCGGTTTCAAGCACGGTGAAGGTTTCTGCCGATGCCGTCACTGTCAGGATGTTGTCGAGGACCGTTGGCGTGATCAGAAGGCCAAACGCAGCCGCGATGGAAACGCCGCAGGCGATCAGGTTCTGGCGGGCAATCCCCATGAACAGACCCACCAGCAGGAAGGCGATGGCCAGGGAGCGGCCGAGAAAGCCGTTGATCCAGCCAACCAGGGTGTCATAGGCGTCCTCGAACTCGTCACCCGTTGTCCCGGCATCAGAGACGGTCACTGCGACCCCCACGATCAAAGCGGCCAGGCCCAGGACCAAAATGGCGTGTTTCATCGTCTGTGTTGGTTTCATATCAAGTCCTTTCTCTGCTGATATCTTCCGGGTGACCGGCTTTCGGGCTGCCGCCCTCACTGGGTTTCGACATAAATCAGGCCCGAACCGGTCAGAACGCCCGAGGAACTGCGCATTGGCGCAACCCACACGCGCATGGCCTCACCGCGCTGAAGCGCGGCGTCAGAGGGAGGCGGCAAAACAGCCCCGTTCGATTTCCTGTAGGCTTCACTGACCGGCCTGCAGGCGGCAGGGTCTTCCTCACATTCGCCCCGGTTCGCCCCAACGGGGCTGTTGGCGCAGCCGGACATGGCACCGATGACGACGAGGAGGATTGCAGATCGCATTCCGTTATCCTTTCCACTTGATTGTGAGCATTTCGGTCAGAACCACATCCACCCAGCGGTCATTGATGATTTCGATCACCGGGAATGTCTGTTCGGCCAGGTCGAGATAATATTCGGTCAGAAGATCGAAGCCCTGGCTTGCACCGGCAATCGCACCCGATGAGCTCGTTCCGCCGAGGAAAATGCTCTCCGTCGACGTGTCGTCCAGCGAAGCCAGCAGCCCCTGGGTCAAGGCGGCGCCGGCTGCAGCCGCGAGCACCCGCCCTGCCCGGCTGACCAGGCGGCCCTTGATACCGTTTTTGCCGTCCTCGCCGGTCACAAAGAACTTCACGTTGCCTTCGATGGCCGTCTTGTCGCGCAGAACACAACTTACGGTTTCACCGCGGATATTCACGCGCTGCGACCCGAGATCCCCGTAAGCTGCGCCGAGCAGGTGGCACTCCGTGACATCCGCAAGCGCATGGTTCGGCAGGATCGCCTCTGTCTTGATCCGCATCAGGACCGGAACAGGTTGCGACGCGGCGCGTGTGCCGGTCGGAGCATCCAGCCCGGTCAGAAGATAGGCGGCCAGGATGCTTCCTGCGGGCAGGTGCACATCCGGAAGCCCTGCAGCCAGGTCCGGGCTTTCCGGTTCCGGGCGTTCAGCGGCGTAAATCCGGATCTTTGGCGCAGGCAACTCGGGTGTGCCCGGCTGCGAGCCGGGGTCATCCGTTGCTGGTGCCCGTGGTGTGACATAGATGGATGCGACCCGCTGGTGCGCCGGTGCAGGGGGTGGGTTTTCCCCAAGCTCCGGAACCGGCGCATCCGTCTCACGCGGGGAAGGCTCCCGTGGCACCGTGGCGGGCTGGACCGCGACATCCGCCAGGGCCTCTTCAACAGCCTGATCGATGGCAAGCTGCTGGCTGGACCGGAGCGTCTCGATCGAGCGGGTCAGCGCTGTGACCTGCGCCCGCAAGTGGTTCACATCCTGCTCAAGCGCCGTCTCGCCGCTCTGACCGCCCGCCTCCAGGTCGGTCAACCGGCGGTTCAGACCCTCGATGGATACGGCGCGCGTATTTGCGTTGCCCGTCAGAGAAATGCTTTCAGGATCCCGAAGTGTCTCTTTTTGGACCGTTTGCAGCGTCATGTTGTAGATCAAGCCCAGACCGAACACGGCAATGCCGCCATAGATCAGGGCTTTCTTCATCTTCGGGGACAGCGATTTTTTCTGGGTCAGCATCAGTCTGTCCCCGCCGATTGCATGGGCGCATTTGGCTTGCGCAACAGGACGAAGAAATCCGTCGGCTGGCGCGGCCCGATCTCCGTACGGGGTGAGAAAGCCACCGCCAGCGTTTGCGGATTACGGGCGCAGTCCCGTTCGTCGAGGCGGACCGGGTGTGTTGCGGAGGCCATGCCGCGCAGAATGAGATAATCGCGCGACGCAACGGCGGCGCCCTGGTGGAAATCATACCGCACGCCGCTGATCTGCCGGCAAAACGCGGTCGCATCCCGCCCGTGAACAGAAATCCGGGAAAATCCTTCCGGCACCCTGCCCTGCGCAAAGACCTGGATCAGGCCAGCCAGCTTTTCCGCCGGATCAGGTGCGGGGAATGCGCGGCGCACACCCCGGCTGTTTGGTTTGAGTTCATCGCTGATGCCGGGGGCGAGGCTGGCAACAGGGTTCCGGGCCGCATCAGCCGCGTTTTTCCTGATGGCTTCCATCTGCTGAGGAGGCAGCGTCAACCTTACCTGGCGCGGCGCAATACGATGCGGAACCAGGCTGACCGCAATGGCCGGATCGGGATAGCCACGTTCATGAATGAACAGGGTGACGGGATGGGTGATACTGATATAGATGAAATTCTGGTCAAACTGCAGGTCCAGGGTCGCGTCCTGCCCGGTCGCCGCACGGGCGGCCGGATCACTGAACGGTGTTTCGATCCGGTTCAGATGTGCCGTCGCCACCGGCAGGATCTCGGCCCGGCCCGGCCGGATCGCCACAACCGGGGGAAGGAGGAGGTCGACCTCCGGGATGGGGTGCTGCCCCCCCGCATCTCCGGGCTCGGTGCTGGCAGGGCTTGCCAGTTCGGTCACGCTGATATCGCCGCTCTCGGCTGTCGTCGCATCTGCGACCGGATCAATCTCCGGCAACTCCACCACCGGGTCCTCCACCGGATTTGCAGCAGAATCAAAAGATGTCGCAGCGGTATTTGGGTCTTGCGTCAATATGCGGGTTGTTCCGTCTGTCAGCCTGTAGGTTTGCGCAACAGTACCGGGGTCCCCGGGCAGCGGTCGGCGGGTGCAGCTTTCGAACGGAAATCCTGTGTCCCATTCAAAGCACCGCTCCACGGCATCACCTGAATAGTCGATGGATCGCATACGATCCTGGGCAATCGCCACTGACGGAAACACCATCCCGAGCGCCAATGAAAAAACGGCACGTCCGATCATTGACCACCCGTCTCTTCTTCCGCATCGAGCTGGGCGCGAATTTCACGTTTGCGCAGCTCGCGTTCGCGGATCGAGGCCGTCATCGGGCGACCTTCATACACGTCGAAATAGTCCAGGTAGACACGCAACCGCTCGGTCACGAAACCCGTCTCATATGTCACTTGTTTCTGGGTTCCCGTCCGGACGCCGGGACCGGATACGACCTGTCGCCCGGTGACGAAAAACCTGTTCAACTCGGGATCAAACGTGACTTCACGCGGGCTGAAGGTGACAACCGCATTGTCGCGGGTGATGTTGGTCAGTTCGACATCCAGCGCATCGAGAATCTTGCGGTACAGTCGCGGCGTGGCGATGCGCTGGAATTCGCCGCGCACGAAGGCTGCGTTGCCCGGTGAGATATTTCCGGCAAGCATGCTCACCGACCAGGCCCATTGGTTGTAAAATTCCCGATTGGCCCGCCCGTTGATGAATGCGATGGTCTCGTGCTGAAACGGCGGAACCAGGATGACCGATTCATCCCGTGTTGCGTGAAGGAAGCCCAGAAACGCATTGACGATGAGCATGGCGCCAAAGCCAGCCCGCAGCAGCGCCGTGTCGATTGTCATTTGGCGAACGGTTTTTTCGGCGCGCTTGAGTTTCACGGGCGGAACTCCCGCTCCACACCATTTGGATAAGAACGGCCGGACAGAACCGGCGCACCCAGGAAATACGAGATGTGGCGCAGATAGCCGTCCGGCTTCTTGTCCGCATATCTGGTGAAGAGCGAGCCGAAGGCGATCCCAAGAGCCCCGGCATAGAAGGGATGACCGATGATCACCCCTGCTATGGTAAAACCTATAAAGCTGAACAGGTGGCTGGCATTGAAGATCAGCGCCAGCGTTGGTGCATCAAGAGTCTGTGGTATCTTGTGCTGTTGCATCCGGGCTCCGCGTTAAGTGCAGAGCAGCAAGCAAACGTTCTCTTTCGTTTTCCAATGTGGCCGACTCGGAGTTCTCGTCCAGGCGGTATCGCCTGATCAGCATGTTGACGACTTCAGGCTCGGCGCAGGTTGTCGGATATAAATTGATGCTGATGAGTCGTTCCGGCATTACGGCCAGAAAATCCTCGATCGCAGCAAATCTCTTCCACTCGCGCAAAACATCACCTGCCGCCGATGTCACCATGCCGATGGGAGTGCCATCTTCAAGGGTTATGCCCATGTAATATGCTCCTCCGCCCGAACTTGTCGGCACACGGATAACATGCGCTACGAACGTCCTTTCGCTGCTTTCGTCCAAAACTTGTCTCATCGCGGCCGTGAGCATCCAAACCTCCACATTCTCCGTCCTATAAGGCGCTAAAGAAGTTTGGGCAGATTTTCAATCTCATGCCGGATAATGTTCCAATATCATTATTTGGCAGTTTTTCAATATTATTTTTTGCCTCTTTAATTTTTTTAAGCTGATCAATCTGGGAAGCATGGATTGCCATTGCTTCAAACCCCCGCCGTGACTTTCCTGTCTTCAGTTCTGTTGTTCTGCCCGAATTTGCGTCCCCTTCGAGGCGGGCGAATTTCAGGGGCAGGGTTCCAGCTCCAAAACCATCTCTCAACTTCGCGCCCGCCGCGTCGTATTCTCTGAACATTTTGGTGTGCACCCATGGGGGTCCACAACATTAAGGCCGTCTCAACCAGATTGCGGCAGAGGCAGGCCGCACGGTGCGGGTATCAGATCATGCGGCTGCGCAATGCTTATGGAACCTGGCGTGTTCGCCCCGGAAATGTCTTGACCCCTGGCGAGCGCGGTGTCCTCTTGCTCCCCTTCAGATCAGGACCTTTGCCTTTTGGCGGTGCCGCAAGATATACACGTCACGCGCAATTTCCGTTGGGGCAAACCCTCTGGCGGCCCGGCCAGAATGGCGGTCCATCGCTTTTTGGCCCGCGACCGCGGTAAATGTCCCGGCGTTTTGAACCGGCAATGTCTTCGGCCCACCGCTTCCGGCGCAGGTTGGTTTCAAGCCCGGCAAAGACGCCGGGCATATTGAAAAACCTGCCCCTCGCCGTGACTCTATTCTCGGGTTTTCGGCCAAATGAGGCCGCTCTGGCGAAGGCGTCAACTCCGATTTCGCGGATAACAGCGTCAACGCCGTCGGCGGCGTCAGCAGATGCGCTGATCAAAACAAGGCAGCACTCCTGCTCCAAACCCAAATCAGCGGTACACGGGGCAAGACTCCAGACAGACCGCCCAATTGCCCCACGCTTTACGGCGTCGCACTCTGAAAGAGACAATTCTGAAACGCATAGTTGCGCCATTGGAATCGCAATTGAGCCTGCCACCCGAAATAATTCCGACATCATCGAGCATACCTGCTCGGTCTGGATATTTGGAAAATGGCAAACGCAACGGGAACCATCATTGTCAACGGTCTGGCCAAGGTCGGCCAAATCCTCACTGCGGGCCCTTCAGGCGTTGATGGCCCGAAGAAGCTGTGGGGTGAGGCCCGCCTTGATGACAGCGTTGGCAACACGGAAAACCGCGCCAGCGCTGCAGTCTCAGCCCTCGAAGCGCTTGTCGACGCGTCGGCTCCGGTGACGTTCAATAACGCGCCGATCACGGTTGATGGCACAACCACCACAAATGAGATCTCAACCCTGCCCAGCAACTATGAACCGGGCAATGATACCGATCCAGACACTGGTGATACGAACGAAATCCACGGCCTTTCAATGGCCAACAGTGGGACGCAGACCTGCGCTCCGAATGGGACCCACCGCGGTCCTGGCACGGTGACCTGCGAAATCCACAACAATGAAAGCAACACGCATTACAACGGAGGCCTCAATTATGGTCGCAATTAACAATTCGGCGCCAGTCATCACGGATGATCCTGCAGCAGCTACAGGAAGTGTAACCGAAGCGGGCCACAACGAAGCCGGCACTCTGTCTGTTTCGGCCCAGTTGTCAGTAACTGACGCGGATAGTGTTGATAGCCATAGCTGGTCGGTGGACCGCACGGAAGGCACCTACGGCCAAATGTCCATCGATAGCAGTACCGGGGTTTGGACCTACACGCTCGATGAAAACAAGGTCGATGCGCAGGGCAAAAGCGCAAACAGCCTGAGCACCGGAGAGACGCTGCAAGAAACCTTTACTGTCACTGTTTCGGACAACACAGATGAGGACACCGTTACGGTCACAGTGACGATCGACGGCACCAATGATGCTCCAGTTGCGTCCCTGGGCACTGTCACTGTGAATGAGGAAACAAGGACCGATGGCTTCGACCCGCGCAATTTTGTCACCGACGCAGAACAACCCTCTACTGGAGTTAATGGACTGACCATTTTGGAGAATGCGACCGTGACCCACGGGTCAGTCTTTGTTCAACCCGACGGGATTGATTATATCCCGCCCTCCGGCACCATCGGCACTGATGTCGACACCATCACCTACACTGTGGAAGATAACCAGGGTGTCCAAACCACCGGCACCGTTTCGGTCACCATCAACGGGCTGCCGGTTGTAGGGGAGTCGCTGACCGCCTCCGCCACGGAAGACGGTGCTGAAGTCACTGTTGATCTGTTGACTGGCGCCTCTGATCCTGAAGGTCAATCGCTGAGCGTGAGTGGCGTCTCCGCCTCGGTCGACGGCGGAACTGTTACGCTGGCGGATTATGGCATCACCTGGAATACCGGTGACACCGATCTTGTCATTGATCCATCGCATTCTGAATTCCAGTCATTGGGTGATCTGGAGGACCAGGTAATCACCATCATGTACAATGTTCTGGATGGCGTCACAGATGATTCGGGCAATGTAGCCAGTACACGGCAAACCCTGACCCTCACGGTCACCGGCACCAATGATGATCCGGTGCTTGCCAACGACCCGACGAACAACCCGCTGACCAAGGAGTTCACTTTAGGAGACGCTGACGCTGGCACTGACCGGGCCTTCTCGCTGACGCTGGATGAGTTGCTGGAAGGTGCAACCGATCCTGATGAAAACGACGAATTGGACGTCTCTGGCATCAGCGACCTCACCTTGCCGGACGGTTACTATTTCTTCGATCACGGTGACAATATAATTGGCGTGAATGTGGGGCATGAAGCCTTCAGAGAAATCGCCGCAGGAGCATCCAGGGAAAGCACCATTACATATGACGTCGTGGACAACAACGGCGGTAGCGTTTCGCAAACCATGGTTGTTACGGCCATCGGTATCAATGAAGACCCGGTTATCAATGACGTATCCTCTGTCACTACGGGCACAGTGACAGAGGCAGGCGTTGGCGACGACGGAACCCTCTCCGTATCCGCAACCATGGCGGCCGACGACATTGATGTGGGCGACAGCCTGACCTGGTCTACCAATGCGACAAGTGATTACGGCACCTTTACCATCGATAGCAGTACCGGCGTTTGGACCTATACGCTCGATGAAGACAAGGCAGATGCGCAGGGTATAACCGCAAACAGCCTGAAAACCGGGGAGACGCTGCAAGAAACCTTCACCGTGACTGTCACGGATAACGAAAACGGCACGGACAGCCGAAACGTGATCGTCACGATCGAGGGCACCAATGATGATCCGGTGCTTGCCAACGACCCGACGAACAACCCGCTGACCAAG
>WQBJ01000057.1 GCA_013032095.1 Ruegeria atlantica
CGATCAACTCGCCGATCGAGATCGGCACGTGAACGAGACGGTTATCTGTCATGGAAGAGACCCTCGCTTACCACCGGGGCGGTATCCAGGCAGTACCGCCCGGCCTGATGGTGATCTGTTGCACCCGGTGCCTTCATGTCGTCAGGAATTCGGTTTGCACCGCCGCCGAAATGCGCTCGAACACGTCGTCCCAGGCCCCGAATTTTGCCTGGCGGAACAGGCGGACCGACGGGTACCACGGGCTGTCCTCACGGTTCAGGAACCAGCGCCAATCCGCGCTCTTGCCAAGCACAACCCATGTGGGCACACCCAGCGCCCCGCCCAGATGGGCAATGGCTGTACAGCTTGTAATCACCAGGTTAAGGTTCATCATGATCGCCGCGGCATCCATCAGGTCGCTGTCAACCTGCAGCATCTCTTCCGGGTCGATGATCCCGCAGGTCTTTCTGAACCCTTCAATCTGGGACACACCCTTCTCCCCTTTCTGCAGGCTGACAAGCGAAACGCCCTCAAGCTCGCCCACAGGTCGGAAATGTTCGAGCGGGAAAGACCGCAGACTGTCCTGCTTAAATTCAGGGCTGCCCTGCCAGGATGCCCCGATCCTGACCCCGTCCACGTCGGACAGGCGCTTTTGCCACTTTGCGATGCGGGGTTTGTCGGCAAACAGAAACGGGCTCTCAAAGGGCCTGGAGAGATCCTCCCGGAGCACCCCGGGGACACTCAGGAGCGGGCAGTGATAGTCCGCCGCAGGCAAGCCCTGCCCCTTGGCGACCACAGTTCCGACACCGGCACATGTCT
Organism: Ruegeria atlantica; assembly: GCA_013032095.1. Lineage (GTDB taxonomy): Bacteria > Pseudomonadota > Alphaproteobacteria > Rhodobacterales > Rhodobacteraceae > Ruegeria > Ruegeria atlantica_E. Next base: position 799 of record WQBJ01000057.1, read on the forward strand.
CCATCAACGGCACAAGCCCGGGGTCGCATTGCAAGCTCACTTCTGCCCCCATATCGCTCAGGGTCTTCGCGTATCGGGAAAACTGTATCTGGTCTCCCAGGCCCTGTTCCGCCAGGAGCACAATACTTCTGCCCTCCAGGTCTTCTCCCTGCCAGAGATCAGACGAATGGGATGTCGTCAGCCCTGCGTTCTTCTTCAACCGCCATTCATAGTCCGACCACCCGAGGGAAAAGTGACCCTTCAAAAGCAACAGCAGGGATCTGTTGAAACGACCATTTATGTGCTCCCCATCACACTCCAGCGCGCGGTCGTAACTCTCCAGCGCCTCGTCGAAACGCGCGAGCCTGCGTAGCATCGCACCCCGGTTCGCAAGAGCACCAACATGCTTGGGGTCCAGTAAAAGCGCGTGGTTGCAGCTTTCCAGCGCTTCATCGACACGTTCGAGCCTTTGGAGTATTCCCACTCTATTTGCGTAGCAATCGGCATTGCGGGGGTTCAGCTCAATCGCCCGGTCAAAACACGCAAGGGCCTCATGATGCTTATTCAACTGCGAAAAAATGGCGCCTAGAAAATTATGAATAAACCAGTCTTCCGGGCAAATTTCCGCCAGTGATTTCGCTTCGACAAGAGCTTCTTCGAATTTTCCGGCTGAGAGAAGATCCATCAATCCGCGCTTTTGTTGTGCTGAGAGACGGGGAGATCCAAGCGCCGACAACTTGTCTTGCGCCCGGGACTTCAGCTTGTGATGGTCCGGCAGAACTTGCGCGAGCTGGGCATAAATCTTCTTGCCGAGTTCGAGATTACCCCGATCACATTCCAGCTGCGCACGCTCAAACGCGTCTTCCACGCTCAACTTCAGTTCCGCCATCGGTGCCGGCACTCCAAAACAGGATGTTGATTGCGACACAGTGAACGCACCCGTTTACCCGAAACAACCCGTTGGGACGGATGGTGCCGGATATGCGAATATGAGGTTCGGTACCCGGTCCTGTCAGCGCATATATCAAACAGATAACCGTCAAGAAGTTAGGGAATATCTCCTCCTGCCGCAGTTCCCACCCGATCACATTTTCCCGAGCACGACACGCCTCGACAAAGGGCACTAAACACCGGGCTGGCTCAGCGCGTAAACTACCCTGTAATTTTCGAACTGCTGGCAAAAACAGCCAGCGCATGGGTTTCCCAAACCAGGATGACCCGCGCAGGCCGAGTTGAAGCCAGGCCGCCGGGTCAGGCACCCATTTCTGCGGTGTAACCTCTCCAAAAGCTGAAGGCATCGGATCGGGTCCGGCAGTCATGCGCGGTGGGGAGTTTGTGGCGGCGTGGTCGAAAGATCACATTCATCTGGCCATGCGCACCAGGAAACCTTCGTACGTGTCGGGTTGATTTGAAATGCAACTCATGACCCTTTTGCCTTTCCAGCCCGGCCGATGCGAAACCTCAATGGCATTGTTCAAGCCCTTATGCGCCCCGCGCTCAGCGTCCGGCGCAAGATCCCTGGTTGGTTTGATGTCGCAACGCAGCTTGCCTGTGATCAAGCCTCTCAGCCTGCCAAACCCGGTGATCAATCGGAGCAGGACGTGTTTTGCAGCTTTCATATTCCGACATGACCGGGTCAGAATGTCGATCACGTTGAACCCCGCGATATGATACTTGGTAAGTTAACACCACCAAGCGCCCTTACGCATCATCCCGGGTCATGCGGCGGAACGCACCGCCACCAAGATAGACCCAACTGACACCTTCACTGGTTGCCAGAAAGGCATCGGAAAAATTGCTTTCAATTTCCGCCTGCGGATTTCCCGGCAAGACCAGCAGCTTCATCAGCATCAGGTAAAGCAACAATCCGAGCGGGAAACCGATGATGAACGCGAATTGAGAATACCAGGCGGCAACGCAGCCGGCGATGATCCAGGCCAGCAACCCGGCAGGGTTGAAACCGCCCCAGTACCGGAACTGGCCGTCAGTTCTATAAAGATCCGGTACATTGATCCGCCGTTTGCGCAGAATGTAGTAATCCGCGACCATGATCCCCCCGATTGCCGAAAGAAAAGCTCCATAATAGCCCAAGAATGCAAAGAGATTATCCAGAATTTCCCAGGGAAAACACAACGTGCCAACGATCCCCGCCAGGGCGACACCAATCTCATAATTGATCACGCGTGGCGCCAGGTTGATGAACGTGAGCGCTGAGGGGATCAGGTTGGCGGAGTTGTTGGTGGACCACTGTGCCAGGACCACCAGCGCCAGCAACACAACCAGCGACAGGCCCTGCCCTTCGCCTTGAATGACGTCAATCGGATTCCAGTTGCCGGTCGCGATGAAAGATACACCACCCAACCCGGCCATAAACGCCTGTGTCACCGGAAGGGCCACGAGCTGGGCCAGAAAGATATTGCGGTTGCGGGACAAAAACCCTTTGGCACCCGGCTTGGTTTTGACAAACCTGGTCAGGTTCGGGATATCGGTGGCGAGCGTCGACCAGAACCCCATGTTGGCGATGAAGAGCACAAGCAGGGTCATCTCGCCAGCGCCCTGAAAGGTCCAGATGTTCAGCCCGTTCGTCTGAGCGACATCCTCAAGCGTGAAATACATCCAGATCGAGATGGCGATAATCGCCGGCGCGGCACATGAGGCCAACCGCTCGACGGACTTGATGCCCATTGCGGTATTGGCCACCTGAATGATGCCGAACACTGCATACCAGACGATCCAGTTGTCATAACCCAGGAAAAACGCGCCAATCCCGTTGAGTGCCAGCGCGCCCAGATAGGTTTGAATACCAAACCACATCGCCGCGATTGTCCCGCGTGAAATCGAAGGAAGATGCGTTCCGTGAATACCGAAGGGCGCCCGCAGATAGACCGCAAATGGCAAACCATGCTCGGTACCTATATCCGCGGTCAGAACCATGAACGCGCCTATCGCGATATTGGCCAGCATGATGACCCCGATCACCATGGCAAGCGGCACACCACCTTCAACACCGGCGGCTCCCAGCGAGTAGGTCGCGATAATCACGGCGATGCCAACCCAGATCCAGGCATAGCCGATCAACCCGATGGGGCGCTGCCACAGCAACGTTGGCAGGATGGACGCCTCAATCAGGCCGGTTCTTTCCTGCCCTGCGTCGTTGGTTTGCTCTGTGACTGTCATGTTTTCTTTTCCCGGCTGATTGCCGTGTCAGGTGAAAGGAAAATTGCGAGAGTTTTTACCGGGACCCAAATGCAGGTCAGGTCCCCCACGCCTTCCTGAAACGTCTCGATGAAGCCATCCGACCGCGACGTTCATTCGCAATGTCCCAATATTTCTGCTCACGTTTCTATTTCTGCTCTTTGGTCACGCAAACGGCCCAAGCGGGTCGCCCTGCATGGTTTCAACCTTTGAAGCAATTGTCTCTGTGCCAGGTGACGAACTCTCGCCTGGGTTGGTTGGTCATCCTGTCGGGGATCAAAAGCCGCCCGGTTTCATTGATTAGTGCTCGTATCGTATCCGGGTCGTTGGACTGCCGAGAGATCATGATTGAATAGTCGTCAGATAAACCGACCAAACCTCTGTCGAACATCCAATGGGCCGTTCCGGATAACGCAATACCATTGCTCACGATGTCTGGACCATCATGTTCAACGGGTCTGATATGTGCGGCCTCAACTTCCGCCCGGCCACCACCGTTGATCAGCCGCAACCCCGTGATGGCGCAGCGTTCACCATAAGCTCGAAGCACGTTCTTCCGGAAGTTTCGGTCACGTACGGCTCGATTGGTTAACTGATTAATACGCTCTCGCGCCGATAATTTCTGAAAAGGTTTATGTACCTTGTCCAAACCGTCCTGCACTCCAACCTCATCGTTCCGGGGCAGGGTGTCTTTTTCGCTTGAGATGCCAAGCTCGACAATCCGGGCAAAGTCCGCGGGAGAAAGCGATCGTACCGCCGCCTGGGCTCGCCCCGAGATCTTACCGTGATCATTTAGGAGACCTTGCTCGACAACATGATTGGCATCCCGAAACGGCACAGGGTTACCGAAGTCGAGATATGTCCCGGGTTCGATGATCGCCAGGTGCATGTCCGAGAACCCGGGGTCGGGAATGATCTCCTGAACTTTGGCCACGGCAAAATAGCCCCTGGTGTTCCTGACCTTGCTGGGTTCGAGATAAACGATCCAGTCGCCCTCACAGTGTTGAGCACGTGTCAGGTATTGCTTTGGGAACTGATATCGTTCCGATGGTACGTCGTCGTAGATTGAATCCGTCCGGTGGACGAACACTCCAAATCCCATGCTTCAATCACTCCTTCAACTCAGCAAGATCCACGTTTGTGCAAAGTTGTTTCCCCGAGCCGTCAAACAGGTGACTGCAGAAAATGCCATCTTCGTTACGGATGGATGGCCGTTTCAAAACTCCATCGTCATATCCTTCCCCGCCCAACCAACCCTTCCCGAAACACAAATGGCGTTCCTTACGTGGCCGGCTCGGAAATCATGCGCGTGTTCGCAGTGGTTGCTGGTTATGGGTAAAATCTCCCCATCCAGGGCTTTGAGGCGCTTGATCCGGAGGTGGCACTCTTCGAAAAAGCGCCGATGTGTTCGCTTTTCGGATCTGTTTGCACCTGGTCTACCAACATCATTGAACCTTCTCGGATTGTTGGCTCCATACGTCCCGAAAACGTGCAGGGTCATTGCCTTGTCAGGCCGAACTCCGGTCTTGCGCAGCCAACTGGCATTGAAGGAGAATTCACGTACAGGTTCGCTTTCAAAATTGACCCTGCCGAGGCCCGATGATGCAAAAACACCAAAGCCCTTGATTGACACTTTGCGCGCTTTGAAGCGGCGAAGGTCAAACGGGTTTTGACTGCGAAACTGGAGAGATGGGAGTTGGATTTTACGCAACATTTTTTACCGGACCAGATGCGTACTCCTTATGGTTATGATCCAGTTGTCCTCCGGGTTGATTTCCCAAATAGTCTGCCATGCGTGTGTGAGTAACGGCAAAGGCAATTAGGGAACTTTCCGTTCCATATTTTATGCATATCAAGTCTGCAAAGAGGCTGTGCGAAGCCTCGGGCCGGGCGGCATCGAGTTCCGCTGTCCGGGCGTGATTCACCACTCGAAAATGGCGCGGTGACAGGAGTGATCTATATTGGCTGGATGACGATCAGATGGCCAAGCTTGGCCCTTTCTTCCCGAAGTCCCACGGCAAACCGCGCGCTGATGATCGGTGTGTGCTGAGTGGAATTATCTTCATCCATCGTAATGGCTTACCTTGGCGCGACGCGCCTGCTGAATACGGCCCACACAAGACGCTTCTTTGGTTGCCGCCCGTGATGCAAGACGTTTTCTAGCTGAATTGGCATGTGATCGAGTGCGGTCTTGTTTCAGGCCACTAGCCGCGGCACCAGCAGCATCATTTTCTGGCGATTGACGAACGGACCTACGTATTGCGGCGCGATCAGTATGACCTCATGGCCAAGTGCTTTCACCTCACGCGTCTAATAATGTGCGCCACAGCAAGCCTCGAAAACAACCTGGCAATACCGTGCGGCATGAAGGGAAGCGTGTTTAGGCTTGCCTCTGTGAGGCGCGGCACGGAACAAGGATGGGAAAACCGTAATCTGTGAAGCGATCAAGTCGGACGACGAACCGCGAGGTAGCCAAAGCGGATCATCTTCTCAGCATTCCAGGAGCCCTGTAGATACACCAGATCCTGTGAGATCTCACGTCTCTTTATGCCGATAGACGCGATATGAGGTCAATTGATCGCAATCTGCTGAAAAATAGGCAGGCAACCGCAAGGGCTGCCCACCTCGGCCTTCAATTCAATGCGGCATCAGAACGCCATGTTGAGCTTAACGTTGACTGCGGCTCCTGTAGTGTTCGAAGAGAAGCGGCCCTGGTAGCTGCCGGAAACAGTGAGCAGATCAGAGGCAAACAGGGTCGCACCCAATTCTACATCTCCGAAGAACTGATCGATCTCCGTCGACGTGGTGAAGGTGTTGGATGGAGCTGCAACAAACCCTGCTGTAACGGATGCGGAGTCTTCGGTGATGTAGGTGGCACCCACCTTGGCAAAAGCCCGCAGTGCCCGGTCGTTGGAAAGCGTAATATCCCTGCCGATTTCTACCGAAGGCGACAGCGTCAGGTAGGAGTTGTCTCCGCCCTGAATGAACAGGTTCGAATTCGCAGCCCCCTCTTCCACAACATCATCCCGGTTCAGCGAAGTCCAGGTCAGATCAACAATCGGTTTCACATAGTACCTGTCAAACTCCCTCAGATACGCTGCACGCAGCTGGGTTGTGAAGAAGTCCGTATCGGATGTCGAAGTAGCCGTTTCGGAAAGGAATGCAACTTCACGGGTGATATCATCGCTCCGCACACCACCGCTCAGGCTGGCGGCAAACAGCCACGGCCCTTCCACGTATTTCATCACGGCGCCGATCTGGTACTGATCAAAATCGCTGCTGGCACCGGTCGTATCAGACAAGTCACCTTGCTCAAAAGAAAAGCCGCCGCCGATAAACAGGGTCTCAGTAAGTTGGTATTGAGCCCCTGCTGAGATCCCGGTTGCAGTTTCATCATAGCCCGCACTGGCCGAGGTCGCATCCTGCTCAACCCGCCGGTATTGCGGCTTCAGCCATGCGCACTGGCCTTCAGCAATGGCCGCATAAGGACCATCCTTCTGGTTGCAACTCATGAGTTTGCCGGCAAAGGATACCGAGGACAGCAGGGCCGTTGCTTCAGACCCACCAAGAATATCCGGGGTCAACTGGCTGATAGCTTCCGCGTAGGCTTCAGCATCCGTCCTCCGGCCAGACAGCCCATTCCGGATTACCTGCAATTCGGCGCTGCTGTCGCTGCTCTCAAGGTCGGCCTGAAGGATTGCGCCAACGCCACTCTGGTTTTCATTCAATCCTGGGACATCTTCGAAGTCCAAACCGAAACGCAACTTTACACTGCCGTCATCCGAGGTCACAAACACCGTGTCTTTCACTACGACACTGACATCACCCACCGTCAGGTCTTCATGTGTCACGCTTCCGGCAGTGAGAAAGTCAATCTCATTGCTCACGTCTGTGGCATTTACAACCGATACATTAACCAAACCGTCCAAAGAAGCGGTTCCACTCACTTCAATGAGGTCGCCAGTTTTGGCTGACAGGTCGACATCAATATTGAGCGCTCCCGTCTCTGTCTGCACAAAGTTGCCATTGATAGCGATGGTTGCAATCCCGCCATCTCCACCGGGCGAGAAGGTGCCTTCGTTGATGAACGTGCCATCTGCGCCCACGGACACGTTTTCGGAAGAGAAGGTGCCCCGATTGGTCAGCCTGTTGGAACCCATGCCCAGATCAAAGCTGCCGGTGAAGGTTGCATCGGACGCGATAATGACGGTTTCCGCACTATCGCTGCCCGTGAAGCTGGCGACTTCGCCTCCCTCCAGGGTGACCTCACCAGTGGTCATCGTCACGGTGTCAGCGAAGATCGAGATGCCGGCCAGAGTAACCCCGTTCAGATTGACGGACTCTGCGATCAGGGAACCGCCGGTGTCATTTCCCGTTACGCCATTCAGGTTGATAGTATCGTCTGCATCGTCATCGCCGCCGGATATGGATTCATTTCCGGTGAAACCCGCGGAACTGACCGTGATGCTGTCAATCCCGGCACCGGTATTGATACTATCCACCGTGCCGCCGGACCAGGTGAGCGTTTCTGCGTTATCACCGCCGTTGAGCCTGTCAACAGTGCCGCCAGTGAGGGTCACGTCCCCGCCATCCATGTTCACAGCGCCCGCAGTGATCTCCACACCAGCCAGGGTGGAATTGATCAGGTTCACCGTTTCTGCGCTTAGATTGCCGCCTGTCGCATTGCCCGAGACACCATCCAGGGTGATGACATCCGCTTCGCCCTCACCGCCTGTGATGGTTTCGTCACCAGCGAAACTATCGGTCCCATCTGCCGCAGCACGGAACGTTACGGTGTCATTCCCCGCCTCCATGTCGATGTCCTTGTCGAAGGTTCCACCCTCGATGGTCAGGCTTTCATTCCCGGTGCCAGCTTCGAAACTGACAACAGAACCGCCCGTCATGGTGGCACTGCCACCGGTCATGTTCAAAGAATTGGTGGTGATGGAGGCGCCATGCAAAGTAGAGTTAGTCAACTTCACGTTCTCTGCAATCAGATTCCCGCCGGTCACGGTTGCGCCGGTAGCGGTGATCGTATCGTCACCATCCGTGCCGTCGTTTGCCCCGCCGCCATTGACCTCATCAAGTGTCACAGTGCCCTGCAGGGTGATTAGATCGTCCCCCAGGCCAGCGTTTACAGCTCCTATGACCTTACCTCCGTGAAGGCCGACCGTGTCGTCACCGGAACCGGTTGTGACGCTCGTGACTGATCCCGCAGTCTGAGTGAATTCATTGGTACCTTCGCCCAGATTCACGTGCTCTTCGATCGTGCCGGAGTTTGTGACGATGTCGCTGCCGTGATTACCGCTGACCCTGCCGGCGATGGTGCCGCTATTGGTCAGCCGGTTGTCAGCGGTATCCTCGTTGACACCGGTCCACAGTGTGACATGGCCATTGATGGTGCCAGCGTTAATGACGGTGTCGGACCCCCATCCGGTGTTGACATTGCCTTCAAGTTCAGCGCCGTCGCTGACGGTCAGGGTGTCGTTTCCACCTGCCAGGGCAAAACGGCCGCCGGAGTCGAAAATACCCGAAATTGTGACAGTTTCAGCTTCAACTGTTGAGTCGCCCCCGACAAATTCGCCGGCCTCGCCGCCGGTGATGGTGACGTCGCCGCCGGTCTGATATACCCCGGTTGTTGCATTGATTTTCACACCGGCCAGGGTGGAATTAGTGAGGTTTACGGTTTCTGCGTTCAACTCGCCGCCTGTCCCGTCGCCGGTAACCCCGTTCAGGTTGATCACATCCCCGGTGCCATCGCCGCCGGTCACTGTTTCTGAGCCGTCAAAACCGGCGGAAGAGATGGTTATGGTGTCATCCCCCAGCCCGCCGTCGATTTTCCCGTTGGACACACTGGCATGATCAGACAGGGTGATTTGATCCGCGCCGTCTCCGCCGTGGATGCCGTCTGCGTCACCGAGCCCGTCAATGACTGCAACACCCTGAACGGTGATCGTATCATTTCCCCCGGCGCCATCCACTTTCCCGGACGTGACCGCGTCAGGCGCAGGATCGTCATCCGGCGATGTGCCGGCCTCGCCGAGAATGATCGTGTCCGCATCACCACTGCCGTCCAGGCTGGTGACGTCGCCGCTGTCCATTCCGATGGAAACGCCGTTGAGCAGCGTGACGGTATCTGCAGCAATGTTTGCGCCCGTGAGCGTGCTGCCGTCCAGGTTCAGATCATCGGCCGTGATGTCCATTCCAGAAACAGTGGAATTGTTGAGGGTGATGGTTTCTGCGTCAAGCGAACCGCCGCCCGTTTGAGCATCCACGCCGGTCAGGGTGATGCTATCGCCGTCTCCGCCGCCGCCATCAACATTTTCAGCTCCGGTGAAACCAGCGGAAGAGATATCGATAGTGTCTGTGCCCTCCCCCGCATTGATCACGCCATTGGCGACGCTGGCATGATCCGCCAAAGTGATGCTATCTGCCCCGTCTCCGCCGTGGATGCCACCCGCATCACCGAGCCCGTCAATGACTGCAACACCCTGAACCGTGATCGTATCATTTCCCCCGGCGCCATCCACTTTCCCGGACGTGACCGCGTCAGGCGCAGGATCGTCATCCGGCGATGTGCCCGCAAGTCCGATGGTGATCACCTCATTCTGGTCCGCCCCTGTGAAGCTATCGACATCGCCGCTTTCCATGACAACGCTGCCGCCGTCCATATTCACAGCGCGCCCAGTGATCTTCACACCGGCCACAGTGGAATTGGTCAGGTTCACCGTTTCAGCCGTCAGGGAGCCGCCGGTGTTTTCCCCCACAACGCCGTCCAAAGTGATGACGTCTGTACCAAGGCCGCCATCAACTGTTTCATCACCGGTGAAACCGTCTGTGGTCACTCCGTTGCCGTCTGTCACGCCGGTATAGGTCACCGTGTCATCGCCGGCACCCATGCCGAAGTCCTGATCAAAGGTTCCGCCCGCAATGGTCAGGCTTTCATTACTTTCAGTTACGGCGCTAGTTTCAAGATTTGCAACAGAACCGCCGGTCACAACCAGGGAACTGCCGTCTTTCAGGCCCAGGTTCTGAGCATTTATTTCAGCGCCCGCAACCGAACTGTTGTGGATGTTGATATGCTCGAATTCAAAAGACCCGCCGGTATTTTCACCCCTCACGTTGACCAGGTTAAATGTGTCGTTCCCTGTCCCGCCATCGATGGTCTCGCTGCCGGTAAAGCCGTCAGTAAACCCGCCCGCGTTATCCGAAACACCAACGAAGGACACGCGGTCGTCTCCGCCGCCCATATCAAAATCCTGGTCGAAGACCCCGGCGGTAATATACAGTTGTTCGGCCTGATCACTGGCCGTGAATTCGCCGACCTCGCCACCAGTCATAAACAGCTGGCCGCCATTCATATTGAGGTTTTCGGCCGTAACGGACATCCCGGCTTCAACGCCGTCAAGAATGCTGCTGCCAGCCAATTTACCCACAACGCTTTCGGTCAGGGTGATGGTTTCTGCGTCAAGCGAACCGCCGCCCGCCGTGGCGCTCACAGTATCGAGGGTAATACGGTCGCCAGTGCCCTCCCCGCCTTTCACGTCTTCGCTTCCCGCAAATCCGCTTGAAGAGATGATGATCGTATCATCGCCCAACCCGCCATCAATCACACCACCATTGGTGACGCTGGCATGATCAGACAGGGTGATTTGATCCGCACCCTCTCCGCCGTGAATACCGCCCGCATCACCGAGCCCGTCAATAACGGCCACGCCCTGAACCGTGATCGTGTCGTTGCCCCCGGCGCCATCGATCTGGCCGGCTGAAGCAGCGTCAGGCGCTGGATCGTCATCCGGCGATGTGCCCGCAACGCCAAGGGTGATGGTGTCTGCATTTTCGCTTCCGTTGCAAGTCCAGGAAGTTCCGTCGCTGGTCTCGCAGCCTTGCGCATATGCGCCGGTACCTGCCAGCGTGAGCGGTGCCGCCAAAACCAGGGCTGTCGCAAGATGCGGTGCGTAACTCGCAGCCTTACCCGCCACCTTTGTCATCCGGCCGCCGCGCAGAAGGTGATGGTACGTTCGAATGGAAGCGGGTTTCATGATGCTCTCTTTTCTGCGGGGAATGCTGGAAAACAAGATTTTCCAAAGGGCTTTAACGGATCACAGCGTAGCTTGAGCTCACCTGCCGATTAACACCCGCGCGTTTCAAACTTGAAACCTTCCCCACCAAAAACCTTCTCCCGGTGCAGCCGCCGTGTTTTCCGGGTTTCGAAAACTATGTGGCAACTACACCGGCTGCGGAGATGGCTGTCAGAAAACCACTGTCCGGTCCTTCTCTGCCGAGTTCGAAACTTATTTGCGTGTGTTTTCCGACACCGCCAAACTCTGCAAAGGCAAACGGCAAAGCCCAAGCACAGTCGGCAATGACGTCGATGGCTGTGGGACCGCACGGTCCTCTGTCGAGATGAACACTGAATGCCTCGTTGCCAATGGCCAGGCCTTTGCCCATTTTCCTCCACGCCCCGGGAAAGTTCCCAGAAACCCTGCACGCCCGGGGCCGTGACCATTGCCCCACCACCCATTCAAACTGATCGGCAGTAAACCGAATTGTTCCGTTCAGAATAAGTCACTTCAAATCACACCATCTCTTGCGACGGACGCCTGCATAAGGCCGGCCCAACCCTTCGGTGATGAGAATGGAGCCGGGCTCCTGGCCGTGCAGAAACATCCGCGCCCATACGTGTCGCGGCCGGGACGGATCGCGAAATCGGCTGTGCCAGCCTCCAGGGCACGTTGGCAGGCTCTGCGCGTTGCTGCCGCCCTCCCCAAAGGCTTTTTCGAAGTCGCATTCGAACTTGCAGGTTTCGGACGTGGTGCAGCCGGCCAGGCAGCAACGATCACCACCTGGGTCAGCCGTGTCACCGTCGATCATTTAAATGTCAAAGCCGGGTACATGTGCAGCCAGAGTGATGGAGCATGCATACCTTGAGAGGTCCGGCTGCCTCCCACCAGTGCAGACGATCAGAACCAGGTGCTTAAACAACCTAATTGAGCAGGATCACAGGCGTATAGACGGCGCGCTCGGCACATGTGTGGGTCCAGGTCTTTCACATCCATGTATGGTATCGGGACCTCCAACGCGATCCGAAAGAGGCAGTTTCCCGGAGCAAAGGCATCAGAATTCGGCTATTTGTTCAATTGGCGGGATAACCATGCCCGGTGAAATGCTGGCGCTGATCAATTAAAAGACTTGCGACATAGTTGTATTCACGCCTGAAAAGAGAATTATCTGGTCGGCGCATTACTTTCAGTTGATACCGCAATTGGAATATCGGCAAGTATTAAAAAACACCTCGGAATAATACGTTTCAATTACGAAGCGCTGCGCCTCACACCTACATAGAGCATATCCAAAAGGGCAATGGAAATAACGATAGGCGAGGCCAATCAACCGCCTCGAATATTGATTTTGTTGTTACATTCTTTTTTCCGCATGCGAAAAAGCAAAATATAAGCACATGATTTAAAATGATATTTTTAAAGCCATAGCAAAAAACAGAATAAAACCATTTGATGGCTGCAAAGATTTTTACAAAGCTAAAGATGAGTTCCGAAAAGTTATTTGCAAAATATTATTTCCAAACTCCGCCTGCATTTGAAATATTAGAACCTCACCCCATGATTTCCCAACGTGAAGGCCAAGACCTCAACATGGGAAGGAATAGGATGACTGCTCCAACAACAAAAGCTCTGATTTTGGTATCCGGTCAGTCCCTAATGGACTATTGGTTTTTTGCCGCCTACCGCGACTACGGCACGCTGACATACACCACCACAGCGACTGATATGACCCAATCAGAGGTCAACGCGCTGATCAACAGCATATCCGGTTATGTCGATCACAATCGGGGTGTTGGAGCGGGAACAGGGAAAACAATTTCCGAACGCCTGACCGATGGTGACATCACCGTCACGCAAAATGCAGACAACACCTGGACGATCGACAAATTGGCGGCGGCCGACTGTTTTGCATTGCAGTTCATGGAGGAAAATCAGGACACCTATTCCGGGTTGATCCTTGTTGACGCCGCCCATGGCGGACGTGCGATTCTGTCTCATGCCAACCTGTTTCCATATTTCTTCGACTCGGGAGCGGCCGGCGCCGAAGATGCCGTTGCCGACGGCAATGGCACGTATGATGGCCCGCTGATCACGTCAAACAAGAGCGACATTTCACAGATCCTGGCATCGGAAACCGAGCAGGTCGATTTTCTTGGCATGTTATGGGCGCAGGGTGAAGCAGACATTGAAACATTGGGTTCAGACGTCGGCGTTGGGGAGAATTCGGATGAAGATCTCTACCAGACCGGCCTGGTCTACACCTGGGAAGAGATGCTTCTTTACACCCAGGCACAGCTGAACGCCCTGGGCATCAACGGCACGGTCCTGGACCCGTCCGTGTTCATTCAGCACATCACCGGCTGGACCGATCTAACGGGTGGGGTCATGCCCAACGGCACGAACGACGTGAAAAAAATCCAGGAATATCTCGCCAAGACGATGAGCAACGTCTACCTGGCCACGGAATCCTACGACAAGGAATTTGCATCCCAGGACACGGTTCATCCCAGCGCGGTAGCATTTAAAGAATTGGCCGACCGCATGATCAAGGCCGTCACGACCCGCGACATTATCGGCCCGTATGCGACCAGCTATACGGTCGAAAACGTGATCGATGCGAATGGCAATGAAGTCGGCCAGGTCACGCTGCACATTTCGTTGCCAGCCGGCTACACGATGGCCGATGTTGTCATCGGCCCCGAGGGCAAAGACATGCTCTTCGTCCGTGACAACAAGGAATTGAACACGACGAATTTCTCGTTCATTCAGCACGTTGATACGTCGCTGCAGGCCGACGCCAGCGCCTATTACATTCCGGTCACAAAAGCAGAGATTGTCGGCGACACTATCGTCTTTACGCTGGCAAGGGCACTGGAAGGCGACGGCGAACTGGAATACGCCTATCACGTCTCCACATCATCGAAGGCGCTGTCCGGCGCTGTTGGAAATAACGACGGCGTGGTCGAGCCTATTTATCTCGACACGGGAGACGATCACGTCCCGATTTATGCCTTTTCCGGCGAATTTGGCATTAACAGTGAGCCAACTGTCAACGGTGCACTCATTTCCGGATTGGCATGGGTCAACCGGACCCTGACGGCCGATACGTCTGCCATTGTCGACCCTGACGGCACGGCGCAGGCGGTCTTCAGCTACCGGTGGCAGTCATCCGACGACGGTGGTGCCAACTGGGCCGATATCGCGACAACGGCGTCGATTGCGTTGACAAGTGATCACATCGGCAAAAACCTGCGGGTCATCGTCGAGTACACCGATGACGGCGGCACCACCGAAACAGTTGCCAGTGACATGACGGCGCGAGTCGGGCGGATTATAAACGACACAGATGCCGATGATGCGCTGATCGGCACCGATGGCTCCGACTACATTGAAGCCACTCTCGGCAATGACACACTTTGGGGCGGGGCGGCCAATGACACTCTCATCGCCAACCAGGGTGATGACATGCTCTATGGCGAGGACGGTGATGACATATTGTGGGCCGGCTTCGACAATGACACTCTTGTCGGCGGCGCCGGAAACGATGCGCTTCACGGGCAGGGCGGCAACAACACTTTCGTCTTCGAGGGAACCGATTTCGGCAACGATAAAATCTGGGATTTCGTTCCGGGAAATGACGTTATCGAATTTCAGGGTGTCGATTTTACGGTTGATGACATTCTAACGAATTTCGCCACGGACGACGGTGTCAATACGACCATCAAGTTCGATGATGCCAATTCCATTGTACTGTCGGGCGTTACAGTTTCGCAATTGAGCGCGGCGAATTTCAACGTTGTGGCGCCGCCAAAGGCGATGATCTACATATCCGGCCAGTCCCTGATGGATTACTGGTTCATTTATGGCGGGATATCCTACACCACCACAGCAACCCATATGACCGAAACGGAAATCAGAGATTACATCAAAAGCATTTCCGGATATGTCGATCATAATTTGGGTCTGCAAGTTAATTACGGGAACACAATTACTGAACGCCTCGAAGATGGCACTATTACCATTTCTCAGAATGCGGACGGTACTTGGACAATCGACAATTTGTATGCGTCTGATTGCTTTGCATTGCGGTTCATGGAAGAGAATGGGGACAAATACAGCGGGCTTATATTGATTGATGCCGCCCATGGCGGCAGGCCGATCCTGCCAACCCAGGATGATCATTTTTTTGCGGCCGGTGATCCCGGCGCCGAAAATGCCGTTGCCGACGGTAACGGAACCTATGACGGTCCACTGATTGAAAAAAGCAAATCCGAAATCGAAGAAATCCTGAAAAACGAGACCGAGCAGATCGATTTTCTCGGCATCGTTTGGGCGCAAGGTGAATCGGATGTTATGAGTTTGGGCGCCGACAATGGCGCGGGCGGTAATTCAGATGAGGATCTTTACAGGGCTGGCCTGCTTTACACCTGGGACGAACTCATCCTTTTCACGCAGGATTTGCTGGACAGCAAGGGATTGAATGCAACCGCTGAAGATGCGGCCATCTATATCCAGCACATTCGGGGCGGCAATAATTTGTGGCAGGGAAAGCAGGTCGATGGCTTATTCGATCTAAAGCTGCTGCAAACTGAACTGGCCGAAACGATGGACAATGTCTATCTGGCCACGGAATCCTATGCTGCGGAACTGAATGATCACGTTCATCCGTCGGGTCAAGCAATGGCAGAGCTTGGGTACCGCATCATCGAAGCGATGGAGACCCGTGACATCACCGGTCCTTATGTGACCGGCTGCACAGCCGAGAATGTGATTGATGGGAATGGCATTGAGGTCGGCCAGGTGACGCTTCACGTCACATTGCCAGCCGGCTACACATTGAACGACGTCATCATCGGTGACGATGGAAAAGACCTTTTGTTTGTCCGCGACAACGCGCCTTTGAATTCGGACAATTTCACGGTTCTCGACCAGTCGTCGGCTGCGTTTCCTTCTAATCCAGGGCAATACTTCATTCCGGTAACCAGTGCTCAAATTGTCGGAGACACCATTGTTTTCACTTTGAGCAGAGCATTGAACGGTCCAGGCGAGGTGGAATACGCAAGTTTTCCGTCCACGACAAATCAGGCATTGGGCTACGTGGATGCGGACGGCGACGGGACATTTGACAATCATGTCATTGGCGATGGAGATGACATCATTGAGCCGATCGCTCTGCGAACGGTTGATGATTTGCGCCCGATGTATCACTTTTATGGTGCGTTTTCAGGGGTCGCGCCGATCAATGCCATTTTTGTCGACATAACGGGACCGTCCATTCCGGACGTGACGATCGAAGAGGATCGGACAGAGCGGATCGACATCATCGCTCAAGCGGATGAAACTTCCCAAACCCTTGTGTCTGCCACAGCCAGTCGGGGCACGGTGACCTTCAGTGCAGATGGCGACATCATTTACACGCCGCTCGACAACGACAACAGCAATTATGGCGACGTCTATATCACCTATGAAATTTTGGAAAACGGCGTCATAACGACCGGCCGGGTTAAGGTCAACATCACGCCTGTTAATGACGCCCCAACGCTGGCAAATGAGCTGCCGGACTTAGCCTTCGGCAAAGATGGAACGTTCAGTTTTACTTTCGATCCCTATGATTATTTTTCGGATGTAGACGGCGACTATGACGCTTTATCCTTGTCGGCGCTTCTATTTGACGGTTCGTGGCGGGATTCTTTAACGCTGGTGGAAAACAGCGACGGCACCTACACCTTTTCAGGCTATGACTACGGCACTTGGGGAGGGGTTTTCAATGTCGTTATCACAGCTACGGATACAGGCGGGGAAAGCGTTTCGGATATATCGGTATTACAGTTTGGAGCCCAGTCTCCTTACGCCTATGTCGATCAGGGCATAGACGATATCGGGCACGATCCGAACGATGGCGATTTTCAGTATGTCATTCCCGTTGATGCATTTTCCGAAGCTCAAGGCGATGCGATCACATTGCGGGCCGAATTGACGGACGGCAGTGCTCTGCCGTCCTGGCTGACCTTCGATGGCGCCAAATTCACGGTCAGCGCGTCAGACATGTTGAGCTATCTGGACAGCACATACACCATTCGTGTTTTTGCGACCGATGGCTCGACGGATGGAAACGGTGCCGCCGTCGAAGTCTATGACGAATTTGATTTCATTATCAAAGATGACAACCAGGCGCCCACCGTTCTTTTGAGCGATCAATGGTATGCCATGGAACCTGACGGCACATTGGGTGATGGCATCATCATCGATCCGGCTGTGTATTTCAGCGATGCCGATGGCGACACCCTAACGCTGACAGCGTTTTGGGGAGATGGCACTCAACCAATTAGCGACTGGGGGCTTTCTTTAGACAAACAAGACGATGGCACCTATCTCCTGACCAGCGCATTCCGCGGCCGTGCCTACGGGATACTGGCAATCCAGATTGTTGCCACCGATCCATTTGGCGAGACTGCACAAAGTACCAATCGCGTCGATTTTTCCGAGCGCAATCGGGTTCCATCGGTCGGT
Source organism: Ruegeria atlantica (assembly GCA_013032095.1). Lineage (GTDB taxonomy): Bacteria > Pseudomonadota > Alphaproteobacteria > Rhodobacterales > Rhodobacteraceae > Ruegeria > Ruegeria atlantica_E. The sequence goes on from WQBJ01000057.1 coordinate 18,546, forward strand.
ACCGTTGCTGATTTCACGATGGATGAAGACGGCGGTTCGCAACAGTTCGAGGTGCTGTCCGGTGCCACGGATACTGATGGCGACGACTTGACGGTTATTGACGCCAGTGCCGCGAATGGCGAAGTCTTTATCGACAGTGAATACACCCTCTTTTACACGCCGCACAACGATTTCAACGGCATCGATACGGTGACCTACAGAATTTTTGACGGCGTCGACGGCGAAACGGATGGTGCAGTCACAGTGACGGTGAACCCGGTGAACGATGCGCCGGTTGTTACAGGGCCGCTGATCGATGGACACCCGCAATCTGGCCGCATCTTAACGGTGGACACGTCCATCATTTCAGATGCAGAAGGTTTGGGTACCTTCTCCTGCCAGTGGCAATATTCCGATGACGATGGCGCCACCTGGCAGAATATCGTTGGGGCAGCTTCAGACAGCTACAGGCTGACAGACAGCGAGCTTGGAGATCTGGTACGGGTGCAGGTCAGCTACACCGATGGCTCGGGTAATCCGGAAATCGTCAACAGCGATGCAACCTCAGCCATCGGAGAATTTGTCGACACTCCGGACGGTGCTGGCCATTTTTACGGCAGTGG
>WQBJ01000058.1 GCA_013032095.1 Ruegeria atlantica
GCGATGTGATTGAAATCGTTGGAACCTCGGATGGCGGCGAGCCGCTGCGGACCGATTTTTTCGACTTCCAGTTTGTTGGCGTGGTTAACCCAGACACGACGGATCCGGTGGTGCAATCTTCTTCGGCGCCGGATATCGGCGTGGCGGATGCGGGCGCGGCCAGCACGGATATCACAGTGACGTTTACGGATGACGTGTCGATTGATGTGTCGAGCATCGATGTGGGCGACATCACGGTGACCGGGCCGGGAGGTCCGTTGTCGGTGACGGGTGTCATCGTGGATGTGGGCAGTGACGGCACACCGCGGACGGCGACCTACACGGTGGCTGCGCCGGGCGGCACCTGGGACGGGGCCGATGACGGCAGCTATACGGTGGCGCTGGTTGCGGGCGAGGTGCAGGACACCTCCGGCAACACGGTTGCGGCCGATGCATCGCTGGCCAGCTTCACCGCGGCCCTGACACCGCCGCCTTCTGACCCGTTCCGGGTCGAGGCCGAGACGTTCAACATAGTCAGCGGCTTTGTTGTGCAGAACAATGGAGGTGCTTCCGGTAATCAGTACCTGCAGGCTGGCAGCAGCGGCGAACAGCGAGCCACGTATACGTTCGTTGCAGCGTCGGGTATCTACAATCTGACGCTCGGGTATTTCGACGAATCTGATGGCCAGTCGCAGATGAGTATTCTGCTGAACGGGGTTGAGGTCGACAATTTCATTTGGAACGAGGATGCGGGCAACGCATTTGCCAATTCGAGCTCGTTTGCGGAACGCGACATCAGTGGCCTGGAACTGAACACCGGCGACGTGATCGAGATCGTCGGCTTCGCGGATGGCGGCGAACCGCTGCGCACGGATTATCTCGATTTCCAGTATGTAGGCGAGGCGGGCCCGGACACGACCGCGCCCTTTGTTCTTTCCTCTTCGGCACCGGATATCGGTCAGGGGGATGTAGGGGCGTCTAGCACGCAGATTACAGTAACCTTTGCCGATAACGTGTCGATTGACGCCTCCAGCATCGATGTGGGCGACATCACCGTGACTGGAACCGGCGGTCCTCTGTCGGTGACGGGTGTTAGCGTGAATAACGGCAGCGACGGCACACCGCGGACGGCGACCTACACGGTTGAAGCACCAGGCGGCACCTGGGACTCGGCCGACGAGGGCGACTATACGGTGGCACTGGTTGCAGGTGAAGTGCAGGACACCTCCGGCAACACAGTGGCTGCCAATCCGGCGCTCACGACCTTCACGGTCGATCTGTCGACACCACCACCGCCGCCGCCAGATCCGTTCCGGGTCGAGACCGAGACGTTCGATATCGACAGCGGCTTTGTCGTACAGAACAATGGTGGCGCTTCCGGTGACCAGCTTCTGCAGGCCGGAAGCAGCGGTGAACAGCGGGCCTCCTACACGTTCGACGAGGTGGCGGGTGTCTACGATCTGACGCTCGGGTACTTCGATGAATCCGACGGCCAGTCGCAACTGAGTATTCTGCTGAACGGCGTTGAGATCGACAATTTTATTTGGAACGAGGATGCGGGCGACGCATTTGCTAATTCCAGCTCATTTGTCGAACGCGACATCACCGGACTGGAACTGAATCCAGGCGATGTGATCGAGATCGTCGGCTTCGCGGATGGCGGCGAGCCGCTGCGTACCGATTATTTCGACTTCACCTATGTGGAGGACCAAATTGCGTAACGGATATGGAACATGCGAGATACTTTGAATGCCATTGACGATGGCACGCGCCGGGCTTCTGGCCCGAGGGCGCTTTTCACCACATTCGGCAGCTTTTCGCATATAAATGTGCAGCTGCTGGATGCGTTGGGGACGGAATTTCCCGAGGTGACATTCGAAACCTTCAACGTTGGCGAGGCGATGCGGTCAAACTACGCGAGCCTTTTCAGAAGTTTGGTAAACGTTCCGCAGGAGTATGGGCTGGGGAGTTTCCGGTCGCGCTCGGTGCTGCGCTATCGGTTGTTTCGAAACAGGGCTTTTTTCAGAGCCGCCGAAGAGCTTCTGCAACAGCGCTTTGGGACGCAGGGGTTCGATTTTACTGTGCAGACGCAGTCGATGTTTTCGGCGGCACTGCCGAATTGTCCGAACTTCGTCTATACCGATCACGTGGCGCGTGCACGTCTTGCCGATGAAGATCAGGATGGTACGGGCTATCCATCCCAACTGTGGCTGGATTGTGAGCGCCAGATCTATGAAAAAGCCGCGCATGTCTTCACGTTCGGTCCCAAGATACGGAATTTCCTGATTGAGGATTACGGGATTGAGTCCGGCAAGGTTTCGGCGATTGGGGCGGGGGCGTCGGTCAGGCCTGCCCGACCACTCAATACTTCGCTGGACCGTTATGCGCATCGGAATATTCTGTTCGTGGGAGTCGAATGGGAGCGCAAGGGTGGTCCCGAGCTAGTTGAAGCGTTTGTGAAACTACGCCAACGCTTGCCTGAAGCGACGCTCACTATCGTTGGTTGCTCTCCTGAGATCGACGTCGATGGGTGCGACGTTATCGGGCGCTTGCCGCTTTCGGAGATCGAAGAATACTTCCATCGCGCGACCTGTTTTTGCATGCCGTCGCGGGTCGAACCCTTTGGTATTGTTTTCCTAGAAGCCATGCAGTTCGGACTGCCCGTCGTCTCGACCACGGTTGGGGACATCGGTGCTATCGTCAAGGAGGGTGAGACCGGGCGGCTGGTGTCGCCCAAGGACAGCGCCGGTCTGGCGCAGGCGCTTTTTCAAGTTTTATCTGATGCCAAGGTCTGCCGCGAGATGGGAATAGCCGGGCTGGAGCGTGGCGAAAGCTTCACTTGGGAGGCCGTCGCACGGCGCATGATGGCGCAGACGCCAGCGGGTGGTCGTGCTGCCGAGGTGTTGAACTGGTGAGCCTTCGATTGCTTTATATCATCGACAGCTTGCGCATCGGCGGGGCCGAAACGCTTCTTCTCGACTTACTGGATGAAGCGCAAAAGCGAGGAGATCAGGCAAAGGTTGCCTATTTCACGCCGGGGCCGCTGGAGGAGGAGGTCGCCCGGCGCGGTGTCGATGCGGTGCGGCTCAGCCAGCACGGTTTGCGTGATCCTCGTGCGATGCTGCGCGCTCTCCGGCTGATGCGCGACTGGAACCCGAATATCGTCCACACTCACCTGACAAAAAGCGATCTGGTCGGGCAATTGGCCGCCCGGTGTTTGAGCCGTCACCGGGTCATGACCCTGCACAACACCGACCCCTGGCGCAAAAAAAGGGTATTATCCGGGGTCTTCAGGACGATCACATCAGGTGCCGACGCCTGTTTGGCGGTCACGGAAAATGTCGCGGATCATGTGGCGCACTATGGTGGCTACAAACGGGACCGGATTGAGGTCGTGGAAAACGGCGTTGATCTTGACCGGTTCAGCGCCGGACAAGCCCAGCCTATGGACCTGTCTCGGTTCGGAGTTCCGAAAAACGCTGTTGTGCTTGCGAAAATCGGGCGCATTACGGCGCAGAAAGATCACGAGAATTTTCTGCAGGCCATTTCCCAGTTGCGCGACCAAAATCAGAACATGCATGCCCTGATCGTCGGAGACGGAGAGCTTTCAGGGGTTGTCCGTGAGCGTGCGCACAGCTTGGGTTTGGGGGATGACCAACTGACCTTTACCGGTAACCTGCGGGATATGCCGGGGCTGCTTGCCGCGATCGATATTTTTGTTCTTGCCTCGAAATGGGAAGGCCTGCCGATGGCGCTGCTGGAAGCGATGGCGGCAGAGGTGCCCGTGGTGTCGACCGCGGTCGGCGGTATACCGGATTTGATTAAAGACGGCATAAATGGCATTCTGGTTGCGCCTTCGGACCCATCGGCCTTGGCGGATGCTCTGGAACATATGATTGCGGATGCGGATGCCCGCAAGCTTTTAGGCGAGGTCGGGCGCGATACAGTGGAGAGCCGATATTCCGGTGCGGCCATGATGGATCGGCTTTGGTCCATCTATAATGCGCCAACGGTTGGATCGAACTTAGTAGGTGACAGATGTGGTTTAAAGTAAACCCAGCTGATGGAGACATGAGTATGATTAAAGGTGTTCGAATATTGGTAGGGGCTGCGGCCCTGTGTCTTGGACTGTTTCAACAGGCCGTCGCGGATAATTACTTAGTGGCTCCGGGCGACAAGCTAGACATCTCGATCCTGGGGCGGACCGAGTTTTCACGGATCGCCCAGGTCCGGGATGATGGAACGTTTCGGCTTCACATGCTGGGTGCGATAGAGGCAGAAGGCCTGACGCTGCACGAGATTGAAGGCAAGATCGTGGAGCGCGCGGCTGAATCCTTTGCGGGCTCGGTCTCGGTCATAGTGGATATCGCTGAATACAGGCCTGTGTCTGTGCTCGGCGTCGTTCAGACCCCCGGTTCTTATGTCTATTCACCGGGCATGACCGTCATCAAGGCGGTCGCGCTGGCCGGTGGGTATGAACGTGTGACAGCCGCAGGCGGGAACGAGCGTGACGTCGTGAATGCCCAGCAACGCGTGATTCAAGCGCGCATACGCTTGGGTTTTGCCGAAGATCAACGCAAAGCCGTCATGGCGGAACTGGAACTGGTTGAGTCTGGCCAACTGGACGGCGAGGATTTGACGGTCGATGGCGTGAACCCGGACCAAGTTTCGCTTATTCGCATGGGGCGGACCCTTCTGGACGAGTCGATTGAGGGATTTAGCCGCAGAGCAGCTCTCGCGACCGCAGAGGCGGACTTGTATGCGCAGCGCCGGGTCGTTATCGGACGCCAGCTCGAGGTGACGGAAGCACAGCTTGCCGATGTCGACAAACTTGTCTCGCAGGGGCTGTCCCGGCGGGAAAGGTTGACCGACTGGAAAGTCGAGGCGGATCGGTATCGGTCGGATGACCTCGAGACAACAGCCCGCGCGGCGGCCGCGGCGCAAACCGCAGCCAATGCGAAGAACGAAATCGACGTTGCCCTGACCCGGTATCACCGCGATTTACTGGCAGCCAAAGTTGTGGCTGACGAAAACATCGAACTACTCCGTTCTCAGCTCAATGCCAGCATGGACTACTTGCGAATGACCGCCCCGTCGCTGGCGATGTCTGTTGAGGAACAGGCCGAAACGGTTTTCGAAGTGTTCCGTGCCGACGGAGGTGAAAAGGCCGAACGTGTGAAACTGACCAGCGAATTGCGACCGGGTGATGTTCTGGTCGTGAAGTTCGAGGGGGTCACGAACTGAACCGGATCGCGCAGGCCTTTTCCGTTGGCCTGCTTAAGGAGCGCTGTCACCGGAGTTCGCGGCAAGGTGGGGTACCGAACGGCGCCTGCGTCGGTTGAGGTGCCCGGCGTTCTTATAAATATCGACTAATTTATTGACCCAGGCATCGACACCATAATGTTCAATCACTTGGGTTCGTACAGCTTGCCCGATGTGTTCCTGGGCGGAGTCGTCCTGCAAGAGATCAAGAACCGCTTCGGCCAGCGTTCCGGGTTGTCCGGGAGGAACGACCGGGGCGCCGGTGCCGTCCAAAATAAGGGCATTGTCACCGACATCCGTTACGACACAGGGTATCCCATTGGCCATGGCCTCCAACACTGACACGGGTAATCCTTCCCAATGTGAGGCGCTGACAAACAGGTCGGCGGCGGATAGCAGCTCCGGCACATCCTGCCTTAGGCCCAGAAATCGGACGCGCTCGGTTATGCCGAGATCCTGTGCCTGCTTTTGCAGGTTTTCATATCGCTCCAAATCCGGCGCATTCCCGACGACCAGCAAGATGGTATCGGGCATTTGTAAGGAGACTTGTGAATAGGTCACCAAAAGATTTTCATATGCTTTTTGGCCGATGATCGCCCCTACCGCGATCAGGACCTTACGATCCTCGACTTCCAACTGCGCACGTGTCGCCGCTCGCGCGCCGGGTGGCGCCACGACCTCGGGCGAAACCGCATTGGGAACAACGATGCAGTCACGCCCGCCGGTATCGGTCCGTGCCGCCTCTGCGACAGCCTGGCCGACGGCAATTCTGACCGTTCCGGGCATCTTTAGGACGCTGCGATATAGGGCTCCACGCAGTTTTCTAACCCGGGCTGTGCTGGCCTTGACGTTGTGAATCGTGGTGGCGAAGGGCAGGCGCAAGATTGCAGCGGCCCACCCCCCCAGCACGGTTGAGGAAATCAAGTGTGCGTGAACGTAATCAAATGGTTGCTTTCGAAGTTCGGACACCAGTCTCAGAAAGCGGCGGACATCAATTAAGCTCTTTCCCGGCAGATAGACCACTTCGATGCCCATTTGCTCAAGCTCATTGCTGAACGGGGTACCACCACCGCTGAGAACAAATACGGTCAGATCAATATCGGGGCGGTTCCTCGTAGCTCTGGCAAAGGTCACGACCAAGCGCTCGGCCCCACCGGTGACCAGAGTGTCCACGACATAGGCCAGCTTTAGCGGCAAAGGTTCAGGGTCGTTCCGCACTATCATTCTCCTGCCACATGTTCGCGCCAGGCCAGCGCCGCCTCCGGCCACGCAAACCTGTGCAAGACAGAGGATAGCGTGTCATCGCGTTGGCGCGCGTACTTTGGGCTTGCCTTTTGCATTCTGAGCACGCAGCTGCCCGAATATTGGATGGGTTTTTTTGGGGTTGGCACCGCTTTTGCTTTGGTTCCCAGTCTTTTGGGGTTCCGAGGCTACTTGCTGCCCACCGGTCAGAAGCATGCTGAACCCGGCAACAGCGATGCCCACTAGAACGGACACGACTCCTACGATCGCAAGCAGCACCTTCCGTGATGCGGAACTGGACCGCAGCGGGGGAACCGCTCGCTCAATCACGCGTACGTTTCCTTCAATGTTCGCGCCACTCAAAGCCAGATTGTCACGCAACCGCATTTGCAAATCCGCAATCTGTTCGGCTTGCTGCTGCTGAAGGGCAATCAGGGGTCGAAGAACAGGGATGAGTGCAGAGAGGTTTTGCACCTTTTCCTGATTTTCGAGCATGGAAGTCTCGATATAGTCTATCCTCGCTTGCTCTTCCTCAATCTCTGTTTCGGTGCGCAGTACCTGGTCTTCCATTCCCAGCCGTTTGGAGTACAAGTCCCGACGCACCTTGAGGGCGGCCAGAGTCGTGCGCGACTGTCTCAAAAGACCTTCGAGGTTGGCCTGATCTACGGAAGACCTGTCCAGATCGTAGGTAATGAATTGAGGGTCCAGACCTCCGAGCAGTTCATGCACCTGATTGTTGGTATCGGTCGCTTGGCTAGTAGCAGCCTCCAGACGGGTTTGCAGCCGTGAGGTTTCGCGGGCAGTGTAAAGCTCGCGCCGCCGATCCAGAAAGGCTGCGGTAATTGCGTTGGTCAATTCAGCCGCAATTTCCGGGTCGACATGTTGAACCGCGATCTTAACAACGTATGACCCGGTGATGAGTTCAACTGTTGTCGATTCCTGTACCCACAGAACGGCTTGGCTCAAAGATGCTTCGTCCAACGGCAGTCCGGGAAAAACCCTGTCCACCCCAACGGCCTCAAGCGCCGCAAGACTGAGTTCGGGGTTGTCGAGCAGTAGCATCTCGGCGTTTACGACGCCCTGAAAATCACCAGGGTTTGGGGCCTCGCCACCAACCGTGTCCGGGACATAGATATATTCCTGACCCAATGCGAAGAGAATGAGCGATCTTGCCTCAAAAACAGGCGGCCTTGTCACAACGAAGAAAGCTAGAACGGGAAAAATACAAAAAAAGACGACTGCGGCAATTCTTACAAATTTCCTGGGAATCCCAAGTTGGTCATACAAAACCGTACTCCTGAAAACACTGCCAAGGCCACATTTTAATTTAGCACCCGCCGTGAATATATCAATAAACTATGTATCTTTGACCTTTCAGTGTGACCCTCATGGCCACAGCGGAGGGGTAAAGATTGACTGACAGTGTTTTGTCGCTACCCTCGTTGTGGTCAAATTCGGTTGTTTCAGTATGGATCGCGTTATGGATTCCATTTGGTTGACGAAAGGCCAGTCTTGATGGCCGTGGCGACAAGGTTTCCAAAGCTGCCAAAACTGGTGTGGATCGGCTTTGCCGCCGTTTTTGTTGCGTTCGCCATCGGGGATTCCTCGATTGTTGAACTGATGGCGCTGGCGGTTTTTGGAGTCCTCGTTCTGACAACGCTGCACTATCCGCTGGTGGGCCTGTCCTTGCTGATCGTTATGATCATTTCGAACCTTTCCCCCAATCTTATATACGCTTTTGGTGCTCCATCCATCGCGAAACTGGCAGTTCCCGGCCTGCTGAGCTTACTCGCCGTGCGCTATTTCTTCTGGGGGGACCGGCCGTATATCGGCTGGCTTTCCCTTTGGCTGTTAGTCGGATACGTCGCATTAACTTTGTTTGGCACAACCTATGCCGTCGACTGGCGCCTGACGCTGGATAACAGCTTCGATCTGGCCAAAGTGGTGATTGTCGCACTGATTGTACTTGCTTTCATGCAATATCAGAAAGGCTTTGAAACGGTCGTATTGTCGTCTGTACTGACGGTCACGGCAATTTGCGGCATGGGCTTCATTCAGGTACTTGGGGTTGCATTGCCGTCTGGTCTCGCAATTTTTGCGCATTTCAATGAATTTCACGGTCGTTTCGAAGGCCCGATCAATGATGCAAACTTTCTCGCGATTGTTCTTGTTTTTAATGTTCCGTTGGCGCTGTTTTATTTTTTCCAGGCAGACAGAGTCTACAAATATGTTTTCTGGGGACTTGCGGTGGCTCTGTTGGTTTTCGGGATTCTGGTTACTGAATCGCGCGGGGGGATCCTGGCGCTTGTCGTTGCTTTGGGGGTTCTGTTTCTGCAACTGAGTCGCGTTCAGAAGGTCAGCGCGATCTTCGTGTTTGTTGTTTTGTTGACGGCAGCTTCGTTCTTTCTGGGTGCTGAGGCATTCGAAAGGTTAGCAACCCTTTTGAAGCTGGTGGACACCGTTCAAATCGACAAGAGCGCAGAAGGGCGAATTGCCAGCTATAAAGTGGCGTGGGAGCTTTTTATCACCCACCCCTGGGGAGGCGTGGGCAGCGGCAACTTCAATATTCACTATCAGAATGTCGCTTTGGAAAAGGGACTGATATTCCGGGGCGAGGGGCGCTCGGCCCACAGCCTTTATCTGGAAATTATGGCCGAGAACGGCCTGGTCGGTCTGATCTATTTCCTGACAATCCTGTTTCTGGCGGCTCTGGGTCTTATTAGTGCCTATAAATTTGCGAAGGCGCATGGGCAGGTGCGGTTGGCATTGTTGTTTGTGGCATTCGGCGCCGGACTTTCCGGGTATTTGACTGGAATGGTGCTGTTACATGACGCCTATCCAAGGTTTCTGTGGATCGTCATCTTGCTTGCCGTAGAAGCCGGACGCATCGCGGCACTGAGGCTTGGGCCAATTGAGGAAGTGCCGCCACCCAAGCCGCTCACTTTACGTCTGTCGCGCGGATTGCGAGTTGGTTGACAGCGACGTTTTCGCGGAACGTGGGCCGGTTTGGTGAAAAATGGGTGCTTTCGTTTACTCCCGGCTGACATCGGGACGGGCAACGTTGCCCAAGGCGGGTTCCGGAGTGGGGGTTTGGAGCCCGCTCAATGTGGCGTAGGCCATAAGCAGGCGTTCCGCTGTTTGCCGGATGTCGAACCGTTTGCGGATCGTTTCGACCGCATGGGTGCCAAGAGTTTGACGCAACTCGGCATCAATGCTCAGATCGGTCAGAGCCCGGACCAATTCGTCTAGATCGTCGGGTGTGAATAACCGGCCATTGCGACCATCTTCGATCAAATCTTCAGTGCCGCCGACTTTTGATGCCACCACGGCCAGCCCGGATGCGCAGGCTTCGAGCAGAGCATTGGATAGCCCCTCGCGTGCCGAAGGCAGCACAAAGACATCGCTGGCGCGCAGATAAGACGGCATATCATCGACATGCCCGAGAAACCGGACGCCGTCTTGTTCCAGCAAGTGAGCCGGTACCTCTTCGGCTTCGCCCCCGACGGCCTGGAAACCTGACGTGGTGTCCCTGTTGGCGCCTGCGATCAGCAGCGTAGCGTAGGGGTTGTGTGCGCGAACCCGGGGCCAGGCCTTCAGTAACAGCGGCAACCGTTTTTGCCGCGCAAACCGTCCGGCGAACAGAAATAGCGGTCCGTCGGGGAGGCCGAGGTCCTGCCTAAGAGCGCCTTTCTCCTCTGCTTCGTCGCAGGGGTGGAACCGTTCTGTATCGACGCCGTTGGGGATGCTCAGGATTTTTTTGGCCGGAAACCCGAATTGCTGTAGTTCGGCCTCGATCTCGCTGCTCACGGCCACAAAGCGGGATACTTTATGTTGCATGGCGAACTTGCGCAGACCGCCGCCTGTCTTGTTCATGATCGACGTTACCTCGCCGCCGCACATCGGTTTTGCAAGCAGAGGTAGGCCCGAGAAACCGCCGCTCAGGATTCCGGCCAGGGTCGGGCTGAAGGTCGAGTGACAGTGAACGACATCGGGCGCATAGCGGCGTATGGCGCGCGCAGCACCGGTCAGGAAACGGGCCGAAGCCAGAGTCTTGGGGCCGTCGGCGCTGATACGTTGCACCTCGACATCGTCGATAACCTCAAACTCGGAAAGTCCGGGATAGCGGCGCGTAATGACGCGGACCGAATGCCCTTTGTTAATCATGATGCGCGCCAGCTGCGCCACCTGTTTCTCTGCTCCTCCGACGATCGGATGATAGGACGAGATCACCATGCATATTCGCAGCCCCGTGTGCCCAGTAGCAGTGTTTGAAGCCCGCGCGTCTGTACCGGCTGGTTGTGAATGCGGCTGCACGGTCGAGACGACCTGCTGGGTCAGGAACTCTTCCCACTCCCGGACCATTCGGCGGCGGTCGAACAGGTCGAGCACCCTTTTCCGAGCCGCGAGGGCCATATCCGACCTGCGCTCGGAGGAGGAAAGGAGAGTATCAAGGGCCGCCGCCATCTCATCGGGGGCGTTGGGCGGGACCAGCAGGCCGCTGGTTCCGGTCTCAATGACTTCGGCGCATCCGTCCACTGTTGTAGATACCGGTACGCAGCCGCTGGACATCGCTTGCAGCAGGGTCAGGGGCAACCCCTCCCAAAGCGAGCTCAGGGCATAGATATCCACCGCCTGAAAGACGGTTTTGAGGTCGGTCTGCCAGGGCAGCAGATGCACGTTCCCCAAGCCTCGCAGACTATGCTCAACCTCTGCGCGCAGGTTTCCTTCGCCTGCCATGACGAACTGGGCCTCGGGATGGTTCGGGGCTACCCGACGCAGAGCCGCAACATAGTCGAGCGGGGCCTTTTGCGGCTCCAGCCGTCCAAACCAACCGACGATCGGACGCACGGCATCCAACCCTAGTTGCTCTGCAGCAGCCTCTCGTCGTCCTGCGGGTTGAAAGCGATCCGTGTCGACACCGGTTCGGATCACTTGAATGGCATCACGGGGCACCAAGCGGTTTCGCAGGGTTTCCTGACGGGCATAGTCTGTGATGGCGACCAACTTCCCTCCAAACCAGCCGCCAATTTTCTCAAGCGCCCAATAGGCCGGGGCTTTGCGCCCCTGAACCCGTTTCAGAAAGGGCATTGAGGCTTGCCGATAGATGGCCGGACGCCCGAGAATGCGGCCTGCCGTACGGCCGATGAAACCGGCCTTGCTACCATGACAGATCAGCACATCCGCCTCGCGTGCGCGTGCCACTTTCAGCACATACCGCAGAACGCTCAGATCGCCCAAAGGGTCGATTCGGTAGCGCGCCATCGCGAACACCTCAGCGCTCAGGCCTACGGCCTTCAGTTCGGCGGCGTAGACATCGGCACCCTCGGACAGACAAATTGTGTGGGATTCGAACCTGTTCTGGTCCAGCGCCGACAATAGCATCTTGTTGTAAAATGCAATTCCGCCCGTCGATTTCGTAAGAGCGAGAATCCTGATTTTCTTCATACCAATACCCGTCAAACACTTGTAACCGATGAAAAAAACGCCAAACAAAACCAGTACACTTGCGCAGCAGGGGAGTTTCGAAGCCCGCTGCGGGCGGTATTTCCACAATGCAACCTCGGCTTACTTTAGCCGAATTCCAGTACTGTATGGCAAAAATCTGCTCATAATGATTTGAATCACCCGAATCTGGCAACAATCTGCACAAAAACGCCACCTCCAAGACAAATTTCGCCGATATCCGGTTTGGTGATATCGAACTGACGGTTTTAAATGCGTGCCATGGCGTATAGGCAGCGCCGCGCATGTTGGGATGCATGCAATCCAAGGGGCACCACTCAGCGCCCTAATGAAACCAATACAAGGGATGGGCATATCTGCTGTGTCCTCCTGTTGAGATCGAGAAGGAAATCAAATGGCTGAAGATCTGACGGGCGCCGACCTGGCGTTTGAAGGTGCGCAGGGTTTTGGCTCCGACACCACTGGGGGCCGAGGCGGCGAAATCATCAAAGTTACGACACTGGCGGATTCAGGACCCGGATCACTCAGATGGGCTCTCGAGGAACTCGATGGCCCACGGATCGTTGTCTTTGAGGTGAGCGGTGAAATACAACTCGATGACTCAATCGAGATAAACGGCGACGTGACCATTGCCGGTCAAACCTCGCCTGAAGGCATCACAATATCGGGCGCCAAGCTGCGCGTTGTCGAAGACAACGTGATTATCCGTGGCCTGCAGTTCCGTCCGGGCGACGGCGATGGGGACTCGCCTTCCGAACGGGACGGGCTGTCGATCGGCAGCAGTAAACAGACTGTCGAAAACGTCATCATCGACAGCAACTCGTTCAGCTGGTCGGTCGATGAGCTGATCACGCTCTGGTACGGCCCGAAAAACGTCACCATCTCGAATAATATTCTGGCCGAAGCGCTGGATGAATCGATCCACCCGGAAGGCGACCATTCGATGGGGCTGCTGATCGGTGATGGCAGTTCGAACGTCACGGTGGTAGGCAACCTGTTCGCACATAACGAACACCGAAATGCCCAGGTGAAGGACGACTCTCAAAATGTCGAGTTCATCAACAACGTGGTCTACAACTACGGGCCCAACGGGTTCGAGAGCTATTCGGGCGTGACCGCTCATGTCATCGGCAATATCTATATTGCGGGTGAAGACTCGGCTGAACGCGCACCGATCCGCCTGAACTCAGCGGAATCCGGCACAGCCTATTATGTCTCTGACAACCAGGCGGACATTGGCGGCGACGCTATGTCGAAGATGGCCGACGGCTATGTATTCGACCCCAGCAATGTCACCATCATGCCTACGTCCGAAGTTATGGATTATGTCCTGTCCAATGCCGGGGCACGCTATCCTGAACCGAGCGAGGTCGACCAGCGGATTATCCAGTCTGTGATCGACGGAACTGGCCGCATCATCGATTCCCCCGACGATGTGGGTGGGTATGTGTATGTACCCAACACTGCGGCGCCAAGCGATCGCGACGATGACGGAATCCCGGATTACTTCGAAGAGATTCTGGGCTCGAATCCAGATAAGTTCGACGCACATGGCGATGCCGATGGCAACGGCGTTCACGATATCGAAGATTACATTAACGGTTTGCTGGACGGGTATGCTGCGGACTCTCAGCCCGCACCTGGACCTGCGCCCGATCCTGCGCCAGAGGACAACACGCAGCCCGGGGATAGTGGTACATCGGACACCAGCGACTCGGGTAGCACCCTACCAGACAACGGTTCGAATGCTGGCGATGGATCCGGCTACCGTTTCGAGGCCGAAGACTTCACTCTGACCAACGGGTTTTCCGTGAGCACGCTTTCTCCCGCATCCGGGGGGCAGGTGATCCGTGTCAAAGAAGGTCAGAGCGGCGAAGCCTCGACTGTGTTCACCGGCGAGAGCGGCACCTATGACCTGAACATCGGGTATTTCGATGAAGCGGATGGAGCATCGGACCTGACGGTTCTTGTGAATGGCGAGGCTGTTCATAGCTGGGTCTGGGATCAGGATCTGGGTTCAATCTATGCGGATGAAGCAACCGCAACCGAACTTACGATCGAGAATGTGCAGATCAATTCCGGCGATGTCATCACCTTCGCAGGGACCGGCGATGCTAAGGAACCGCTGCGGATCGATTATCTGGATGTTGTGACCCAGTCGATCGGCGAAGGCAGTGACGATGCCTCTGTGACGGATCCGCAGGATGACACCCCGTCGACCCCATCGACCCCGACGGAAGGCACGCCTCAGCACTACTTTGTCGAAGCTGAAACCTTCGACATCGAAAGCGGCTGGCGGGTCAAGAGCAACTCGATCGCTTCGGGCGAGGCATATCTCAATGCCACCGGCAGTAGGCCAGCAAAGGCCTCAACCGAGTTCGAGGGTGAATCCGGCTACTACGATATCGTCGTCAACTACTATGACGAATCCGATGGCGAGAGCGTTCTGAACGTCAGTGTCGGCGGAGAAGAGGTCGACAGCTGGGTCTGGGACCAGGAGACGAACGAGAAGTTTGCGACGCGGGACACGCTGACAAGCCATGTGATCGAGGGTGTCTGGATCGAAAATGGCGAACTTGTCGCGCTTGAAGGGACGCCAGACGGCAACGAACCCCTTCGTGTCGACAGCGTCGAGTTCTATTCGGACTTCCTGCTGGCATAAGTCGGGCGTCGGAAGACGGCCGTGATTTAACTCTGAGCGGGCCGGGTTCTGTTTTCAGACCCGGCCCGCTTTTTGTATCCAGCGCTGCGCGATCTGCTGAAAGATTTCCGGCGTCATAATCCGCATCGACACAAGAAACGCTAAGCCAAAAGCTGCTGTGGCTACGATAAGCCGAATGAGGTCGCTGTCGGTAGCCAAGACGCGTTGCGCGATCATCGCCACGACAGAGGCGCTCACCGCACATATCGCTCCGGGCAACAGGGCGCTGAATGTGCTGTGCGCCGAGATATCTAGTCTACTTCTCAAAAACAGGTAGTGCGACAGAAATTGTATGATCGCCAGAACGACTTGAATAAAGGCCACGGCGACTATGCCATGTGGAACTGCAAGCCACAGCAGCACCAGGAAAAATGGCAGGTTAATCAGGGAAATCTTGAACATCAGGTCAGTTCTGCTGAGAGCTTTCAAGAGATTTCCGGGAACGATGTTTATTGTCCCCACCGCAAACGCGATGGCCAAAAGCTGCATCGGCACAATCATTGCGTACCATTTCGGCGGGTAGAGCACATGCACCAGAGGTTCTGCGAGCACTGCGATGGCCGCCCCGGTCCCAAACATCAGAAGGGCACAGTATTTTAGGGCGCCGTAGTAATAAGCCTTTAGGGCCTCGGGGTCGGCTTGAATTTTTGACATAACCGGATGCAGAACAAAGCCTGCAACATTGATGAGGCTTTTGATTCCAAGTTCGGGAATGCGGTATGCTAGGGAGTAAATCCCCAGGGCCGAAGCGCCCAGTACCTTGCCGACCAACAGGTTATCCAGAAGCCGCGGAGTCGCATTTATGGTTTCCGCGCCGATCAAATGCGCCCCGAAATGCGCAATGTACTTGAGCGTCGCCAGATCAGGTCTGCGGGTTGGCCACCAAGGTCTGATGATCCATAGCGCAATGCCACCGACGATGGCGCCGCTGATATAGCCCAGTACAAGCGACCAGACTCCAAAGCCAAGAAGTGCCAATAGGATTGATACAAGCCCTTTGGTCAGGCCCCGCAGTACGTCCGGCACCAGTTTGGCCTTGAGGCGCAATTCCCGAACCAGAAAATTTGCGTTTACATTAGTCAGCGCCTGCACGATCAGCGCAAGGGCGATGATGGGCAGAAGGTCTGCCAGAAGCGGATCGCCATACCAGTTGGCGATCGACGGCGCGCTCAGCCAGATTGACCCGGCAAGAATGCTTGAAAAAACCATGCCACATAGGAGGACTGCGCTGGCTGTCTCCTCGACTTTTTCACGAGTGGAAATAAGCGCGGTCCCCATTCCGAATTGTGACAGAATCTCGAAATATCCCAGAATGGCCAAACAAATGGCCATGGTGCCAAATTCTGCGGGCTCGAGGTACCAGGCCAGAATAACAATCGAAACGAGATTGAGAATCTTGGTGCTGAAAAAGGAAAGGTAGGCCCATAAAACGTTCCTGACACTTTCGCCTACGTTATCGGAACGCGCTTTCTCAACCATTCGAATACACTATTAACCTAAGCGATATGCCGAAAAGCACGCGCCTGAAAAACAATTCACCGAATTTTTGATAGCACGGATTACAAAGTTTTGTAAGCGCACGGTTCACCTGTTTGTTGACTGTGTCACCCACGTGACCTCCGCTATCTGTCAGTTTTTCATCCAGATACGGGTATTAAACCGGGTAACTCAGGTGAAAGGTCGCCGCAAAAAATGATTATTTTTCCAGTTGATAGAGGTCTTCGTATTTGCTCATCGCATAGCCTAATCGCCTATGGGTGCTTTGGATCTGGTCACCCGGAATCGAAGTCCGGTTCATTGTTTTTAGGCAAAAGCGTTTGAAGGAGATGAGTATTTCGTCAGCTGACTTGACCCATTTGTAGGGTTTTGGGTTTTCATTGTAGGCTTCGATGAAGTCCATGATATCGGCCTCGAGTTGAGCGACGGTTTTGTGGACGCCGCGTTGGATTTGCTTTTGGGTCAGTTCCGCAAACCAGCGTTCGATCTGGTTCAGCCAACTGGCCGAAGTTGGCGTGAAATGGACGTGCCAGTGCGGACGGCGGGCAAGCCAGGCTTTGACCTTTGGGGTCTTGTGCGTCGCGTAGTTGTCCATCACCAGATGGATCTCCGGCCCCTCCGGCAAGTTACGGTCCAGTTCCTTGAGGACGTCCAGAAACTCCTTTGCACGGCAGCGTTTATAGCATTTTTCGCGCACCGCGCCGGTTGCGACATCCAGCGCGGCAAAAAGAGAAGTCGTTCCGTTGCGAATGTACGTATGCGTCCGTCGCTCGGCCATACCGGGGGCCATTGGCAGGACGGGTTGCTCTCGATCCAGTGCCGGATTTGCGATTTCTCGTCCAAACACAGAACGATAGCGCGATTGGGAGGCGACATGTACAGCCCCACCACGTCCTGCACCTTGTCCACGAACGAGGGATCGGTGGACAGTTTGAAGGTCGTAATCATCCGTTGAAGACCGCGGTTATGCCGCCTTGACGTTTACCAGAAGTTATTCGTTGGGTTTCCAGTTCCAGGGTAGTAATTCATGGATACGGGAAACGGGCATATCAGGAAGCCGCTTGAGAACATCGGCCAACCAGGCCTGCGGATCGATGTCGTTCATTTTGGCGGTGATAATCAACGTATACATGAAGGCTGCCCGCTGACCACCACGTTCCGATCCGGCGAATAACCATGACTTCCGACCCAGAGCAATACCGCGCAGCGCGCGTTCGGCGGCGTTGTTGGTCAGGCAAAGCCGACCATCATCCAGAAAGGCGGTGAATGCTTCCCATCGACCTTCCTTGTCGATCATGTATTTGATCGCCTTGGCGACAGGATTGTGTTTCGACATCCGTGCGCGCTGGTCGATGAGCCAGATGTGCAACTCTTCGCACAACGGGCGGAGCAATGTCTGGCGGGCGGCGTGACGGTCTGCGGCACTCAGGCCATTCAGGTCACGTTCGATATCGAAGATCGCGTCGATCTTGCGCACAGCCTCCAGCGCGACCGGTGATATCTGATGGGCAGGCTTGTTCTTGCGAACGTTGCCAGCAATGTCAGCCAGTTCGAAGAATTTGCGCCTCCCGTGCGCCCAACAGAACGAAGGGGTTATGGGACCGGGGTCCCGGTCCGGGTCGTACAGACCGTTGTAACCTGCATAAACATCGGACTGCAGCACTCCCTGCCACCCGGCCAGATGCTTATTGGGATGTATCATTTCCCTGTCGCGGGAAAAATGAAACAGCGCGGCCGGGGGCGCTCCCCCATTGAACGGTTTGTCATCGCGCACATAGGTCCAAAGCCGCGCGGTTTTGGTTCCACCGCGCGCCAGCAACGGTATCGTGGTATCGTCCATTGCCCGGCAGGCGATTGCAAAGCAATCTGCCGAGAGGGGCCGTGCAGCCGGCCAGCGGCCAGAACATGTTTTTCGATCAGCGCGTGGATCGGGGCCAGCGCTACGGCTGCATGCCCAACCAGATCGGCCAAGGTGGACAGGCTAAGGTCCACGCCTTCGCGCGCAAGCCGTTCGGCCTGGCGGTTGAGGGGCTGATGCTGGCCGAATTTCTCAAACATGACCATGGCAATCAGGTTGGGTCCGGCCCATCCTCTGGGAATGGTGTGGAAGGGGGCGGGAGGTTGGCTGATCTTCTCACACTCCCGGCAGGTGAACTTCTCGCGCACCGTCTGGATCACCTTCCACTGCCGGGGGACAACCTCCAGCGTCTCGGTGATGTCTTCACCCAGCTTTATAATCCGGCTGGAACCGCAGCAGCCACACTGCGTCGGGGCCGGAACCACGACACGTTCTCGTGGAAGATGGGCGGGAAACGGTTTACGCGATGATGTGCGGCGGGTGAAGCTTTTGACAGTGGTCGTTTCGCCCTGTGCCTGCTGTGCGGACAGGGCGTCTTCGGTCGCACTGGCTTCCAGTTCCTCAAGCTGCAACTCCAACTGATCAATCAGCCGCTTGCTGCGCTCCGAGGACACCCCGTATTTGTCCCGCCGCAGCTTGGCGATCTCAAGCTTCAACTCCTTGATCATCGCCTCGGAACAACTGACCGTGGCGCGCACCTGTGCCAGTTCGGCTTCAGCCGCCTGCGCTCGCGCGGTAGCCACCTCGACCTGCGCCTGCGAAGAGGCCAGCGCGGCACGCAATCCAGCGATTTCCAGGGCAGCATCTGACATGGTCGAAAGTTACGATATCGACCCGGAAAAGCCCATAGGAAACAGCTCGATGATGACGGTTTATCCCGCCTTTGCAGGCCGTTGCGTCCAGCGCGGATTGCGCCAGTCAATCCCCTCAAGAAGATAACCCATCTGCGCCGAAGAAATCGCAACCGCCTCACCAGAACCGCTCGCAGGCCAGATGAACTTGCCCGCCTCCAACCGCTTCAGATACAGCGACATACCAACCCCATCATGCCACAAAATCTTCACCAGATCGC
>WQBJ01000059.1 GCA_013032095.1 Ruegeria atlantica
CGCCGCCGCCGCCGTTATTGCCGCCGCCGCCGCCGTTATTGCCGCCACCGCCGTTATTGCCGCCGCCGCCGCCGTTATTGCCGCCGCCGCCGCCGTTATTGCCGCCGCCGCCGTTGTTTCCGCCGCCGCCACCGTTATTGCCGCCGCCGCCGCCGTTATTGCCGCCGCCGCCGCCGTTATTGCCGCCGCCGCCGCCGCCACCGTTATTGCCGCCGCCGCCGCCGCCGCCGTTATTGCCGCCGCCGCCATTACCACCGCCGTTGTTATTATCGCCATTATCGCCTTCACCATTAAGGCCAGCGGAAGCGGTTGTTGCAGTTGGGAAATCGGTGAGGACAGCTGCAAACGCAGGGCAGTTGTCAAGTGTACGGGCCAGGATATCTTCGAAATCCGCGCGACGCTGGATGTAGCGTAGCATCCGCGTGTCTA
The DNA here is from genome assembly GCA_013032095.1 of Ruegeria atlantica. Taxonomy (GTDB): domain Bacteria; phylum Pseudomonadota; class Alphaproteobacteria; order Rhodobacterales; family Rhodobacteraceae; genus Ruegeria; species Ruegeria atlantica_E. The sequence continues at coordinate 430 of WQBJ01000059.1, forward strand.
CAACAGTACATCCACACAAGGTCTCGGTCGACACGGATTGCCGAGCTGTTTTGATGTTGCATCTATCTGCTTGTGCCGCACCAGCGGTGATGAAAGGGAAGGTTGCTGAAACAAAAACTAAAGACAATAAACGGGACTTCACGCGCATGGCGCCACTCCTTCGGAACTCGTTACAAAAGCAGTTGCACTAAGTGATTCTGCTACACATTTTTTCGCACGGCACCTCTGCCATACTTCGACCACAATTACACCCGGTTTAAGTCATATTTACAAGAGCGGTTTAGGTAATGTTAATTTTTTGAATATTTCTCTTTTCCGAAAAATCCCTTGAAAACAATAGGAAAGCCCGCCACTGGGGCGGGCTTATTGTGGCGGTAGGTCCACAGTCCGGGGTTAATTTGGTCAATGCCGTGGCATTGTTGCCATAGTGAGAACTATTGGGTGGCTTTCTCTAAGCTGATTTCGCCATCCGCTTGCGCTCATGCGGGTCCAAAAAGCGCTTGCGAAGGCGGACCGCGTTCGGGGTGACTTCGACCAATTCGTCGTCGTCGATATAGGCAATTGCCTCTTCCAGAGAAAACTGAACGTGGGGCGTCAAACGTACGGCGTCGTCCGATCCGCTCGCGCGGACGTTGGTCAGTTTCTTACCCTTCAGCGGGTTTACCTCCAAATCGTTATCCCGAGAATGCTCGCCGATCACCATACCCTGATAAACTTCGGCTTGGGGGCCAACGAACATGCGACCGCGCTCTTCCAAGTTCCATAGCGCATAGGCGACGGCCTGGCCCTTTTCCATTGAGATCAGCACGCCAGCGCGGCGACCCGGAATCGGGCCTTTATGCGCTGACCAGCCGTGGAATACTCGGTTCAGAACTCCGGTGCCGCGAGTGTCGGTCAGGAATTCACCGTGATAGCCGATCAATCCACGTGAGGGCACATGTGCGATGATGCGGGTTTTGCCTGCGCCCGCCGGTTTCATCTCGACCAGTTCACCCTTGCGCGCGCCGGTGACCTTTTCGATTACTGCGCCGGAAAATTCGTCATCCACGTCGATGGTGACTTCCTCTATGGGCTCCATACGCTGGCCGTCTTCTTCGCGGAATAGAACCTGCGGACGCGAGATGCTGAGTTCGAACCCTTCGCGACGCATGTTTTCGATCAGAACGCCCATCTGCAATTCGCCACGTCCCGCGACTTCGAAGGCTTCGCCACCGGGGGTGTCGGTGATGCGGATGGCGACATTCGATTCCGCCTCTTTCATCAGGCGGTCACGGATAACGCGGGACTGGACCTTTTTGCCGTCACGACCGGCTAGCGGCGAATCGTTGATGCCAAAAGTCACTGTGATGGTCGGCGGGTCTATGGGCTGTGCGGGCAGGGCCTCTTCAACTTGCGGAGACACCAGAGAATCCGCCACAGTGGCTTTGCTCATACCCGCGATAGTAACAATGTCGCCAGCTTCGGCGACGTCGATGGGCTGTTGCGCCAGGCCGCGGAAAGCCAGGATTTTCGAAGCGCGGAAGTTCTCGATCAGCGTACCGTCACGGCTGAGCGCCTTGAGGCTGTCGCCGGCTTTAAGTGTGCCGCTTTCAACGCGACCAGTCAGAATGCGACCGATGAACGGGTCGCTGCCCAAAGTGGTGGCCAGCATACGAAAGGGTTCATCCTTCTTGTCTGCCTGTTTCGGGGCAGGGACGTGGTCGACGATCAGGTCGAAGAGGGCGGACAGGTCCTTGCGGGGACCGTCCAGTTCCATATCAGCCCAACCAGAGCGGCCCGAGGCGTACATGGCTGGGAAGTCCAGCTGGTCATCATCGGCACCGAGGTTTGCAAACAGGTCGAAGCATTCGTCCAGGGCGCGGTCGGGTTCGGCATCGGGCTTGTCGACCTTGTTCAGGACTACGATGGGGCGCAGACCCAAAGCCAGCGCCTTAGAGGTCACGAATTTGGTTTGAGGCATCGGACCTTCGGCTGCATCGACCAGCAGGACGACTCCATCAACCATGCTTAGGATACGTTCAACCTCACCGCCGAAATCGGCGTGGCCGGGGGTGTCGACAATGTTGATGCGCGTGCCTTTCCATTCGACCGAAGTGGCCTTGGCAAGGATTGTGATCCCGCGCTCGCGCTCAAGATCGTTGCTGTCCATGGCACGTTCGGCCACAGCTTGGTTTTCCCGGAACGCGCCGGATTGTTTAAGCAGCTCATCTACCAGGGTCGTCTTGCCGTGGTCCACGTGAGCGATGATTGCGATATTGCGCAGGTCCATGAGGTCAGCCTTTGAACGGGAAGTTGCCGCGCGCATACCGCGATGCGGAGCAATTTGCTAGCCCTAACCGGCGATCAGTGACCTGCAGTCTTGGAAAATAGGTGAATGATCAGAATTCCTGCCAAAATCATGATCAATCCAATCACCGCCGGCCAGTCCAGTCTTTGGCCGAAGACAATAAATCCGATAATCGCGATCAGAAAGATGCCCAAACCGGACCAGATGGCATAGACGATGCCGACCGGCATGAACTTCAACGTTAATCCCAGCAGGTAAAATGCGAGCCCATAGCTGACCACTACCAAGACAGAGGGCCAGAGTCGGCTGAATTGCTGGCTGGCTTGCAAAGAGGTCGTGCCGATGGTCTCAGCTACGACCGCCAGTAACAGGATTAGATAGGCTTTGGGCACGGGAGATTCTCGACAAATGTTTCATGCGGTTGAGCACGAAATCCGCCGGCCGGGCAAGGAGAATCTGTCGACGCCTTGAAAATGGCGACGTGGCGTCAATTTTTTAAGCTTTTGTGAAGTAAGGATAACCTGACTGTTTATTCATCAATTGCAATGTTAAAGGTTTGTTGTTTTGAGATTTTTTTGTTTTCAAATTTGGTTCAAATGAAGATGGCTGCATCTACTGCCGTTTTCGTTTCGGCCTTGATTAGGTGCTTGGGTGGCTTGCAGACGGGGGGTCCGTCGACAAAACGCAGCCGAGTTTGTTGAACGGTTAGAGAGTTTTAAGGTTTAAGCGCCTGCCGAAACGCGAGAAAAAGAGGCCTTTGCGCCTCTTTTTCTTTTTTCTAGATATCGACAGCTGCCGAGAAATAGGTGCCCAATTGGGGCTGAAGCCAGGCCCACAAACCCGGAGCGCCCTTGTTAACGGGGATTCCCACCCGCTGTTCGATTTGCGCATAGGTGACGTCGTAGTCTTTCCAAGAGCCGCCATCCGTTTCAAGATTTCCCACCGGCGCCTGAAATCGGTCAATTGCCTTGGCAAATTGGGCGTCGGAACTCTCAGCGGCTTCGAATTCGCGCCACAATGACAAGAACGCGGATTTTTGATCATCGGGCAGGAGACCGAACAATCTTTCTGCCGCAGCATTTTCGGCGGCCTCCTGAGCTTCATGATCGACCTGACCGTGTATCGGGTGGTCGCCAGCATCGATTTCAACGATATCGTGAAGCAACAACATTTGTAGAACCCGATCGTTGGAAACGTCAGGAGCGGCATGTTCGGACAGAATCCAAGCATAGAGCATGATATGCCAAGAATGCTCGGCCGAATTCTCGAACCGTTCACCGTTCAAAAGGCGTGAGGCACGGTAGACCGATTTCAATTTATCACTCTCGGCAAGGAAGGGGAGGCGGGCCGAGAATGGAGTGTCAGCAGGAGAGTTGTTTTCTAGTAAGCAGCGAGCCGCCTCGAAAGCCTGCGGAAACTCGGTTTTCAAATAGGCTGCACGACCGCTGCTCAGGTTTTCCTCAACGATTGCTCGATGTTCTGGCATCGAGTTAGACGCGCACAGAACTTGAAACATTGGCTGGCAGCGATCGAGGTATTTCGCAAATTTCGCGTCAGGCGTTTCGTCGGCCTCGAACTCTTGCCACAGGGTGAGGCATTCCAACCTCTGATCATCAGGCAAAAGCCCGAACAGTTCGGCTGCCGCGGCTTGCTCTGAACGTTCTACGGCCTGCCAGTCTGTTTGCAGATGGATTGGATGGTCGCCGACGATGATCTCGACCAGATCGTGAAGCAACAACATCCGGATAACCCGGTTGATGCTTACCTGTTCGCTGGCAAAGGGATGCATCACCAAAGCCCATAAGGCCAGTTGCCAGCTATGTTCGGCCGCATTCTCGGGTCGGGACTGGTTTAGAAGAAAATTTGCACGATTGACTGACTTCAGCCTGTCCGCGCATTTCAAAAACTCTAATTGCGCGGACAGTCTATCGGTCATTGTTTTTCGATCGCCTTAACTTTTGAACGGTGTTCTGACAGTCTTTGGATTACAAATTTACGCGCTTTGCGTTCTGCCAGACGCACGCGTATCTCAGTCAAGAACGCCTCTTCCAAGGTTTGAGAGGACGCGCCCAGCAAGTCGCCCACTTCAACAAAGAAACGGTCGTCACCGGTTTCATCCATCACTTTCATCGTGTCCTCGGCCAGTTTGGCGGCAAGGGTTGTGATGGTATCAGACATCAGCGCGTGTTCTCGGTCAAACGGCGTTTCACATAGTCGCTAACATCGGTGATCAGCGTGTCCATGTGACGATCCTGGAAGAAGTGATCCGCACCTTCGACTTCATTGTGGGTGATGGTGATGCCCTTTTGCTCGTGCAGCTTGTTCACAAGCGAGACGGTGTCGGCTGGCGGCGCGACGCGGTCGGCTGAACCATTGATGATCAAGCCCGAAGACGGGCAGGGTGCCAGGAACGAAAAGTCGTACATATTTGCGGGGGGCGACACGCTGATAAAACCCGTGATCTCGGGCCGACGCATCAGAAGTTGCATACCAATCCACGCGCCAAACGAGAAACCTGCCACCCAGCAATGCTTGGAGTTGTTGTTCATCGACTGCAGGTAATCCAGCGCCGATGCCGCGTCGCTCAGTTCACCTACGCCCTGATCGTATTCGCCTTGGCTGCGGCCCACGCCGCGGAAATTAAAACGCAACACGGTGAAACCCATGTTGTAAAACGCATAATGCAGATTGTAGACCACCTTGTTGTTCATGGTCCCGCCGAACTGTGGATGCGGGTGGAGCACGATGGCGATCGGTGCGTCTTTTTCCTTTTGCGGGTGGTAACGGCCTTCCAGGCGGCCTTCGGGTCCGGGAAAAATCACCTCGGGCATGTGTGCTTTGGTCCTGTCTTTTTCTTCTTGGCGCCGGGATATACTTGACGGTTATCGTCAGGCACCTTAGAACGGTTCTAATTAAGATGCGTTGCGCAAAGCGCTGCCCGTCGGAGATACGCACTGGCAACGGCGGCGTCAATGTTTTCGCGCGGTACCAGCCAAGAGGAATAGAGAATGAAGCTTTCGACCAAGGGTCGTTATGCAATGGTTGCATTGGCCGATATTGCACTTCAGGCCGACGATGCCCTTGTGACGCTGGGCGAGATTTCAGAACGTCAGGATATCTCTTTGCCTTATCTGGAACAGCTATTCGTCAAGCTTCGCAGGGCCGAGTTGGTGTCTTCTGTGCGCGGCCCAGGCGGAGGATATCGTTTGGCGCGGCCTGCATCAGAAATCCGCGTGGTCGAGATTCTGGGAGCCGTAGATGAAACCGTTGACGCCCTGCAAAAAGGGGCGGGTGCTTCGGGCGCTTCTTCCGGCAGCCGGGCGCAATCGCTGACAAATCGCTTGTGGGAGGGCCTGAGTGCCCATGTCTATGTCTTTCTGCACCAGACGCGGCTGTCTGATGTGATCAAGAATGATCTGGCTCCGTGCCCCGCAGTCCCCAGCCTTTTTTCCGTTGTGGATGAGTGAGGCGATGCATTTGGCCTCGCAAAACGTGAAAGAATTTCGCATTCGCGAAAAGGTGAATCTATGATTCGTATTTACCTGGATCACAACGCTACGACTCCGCTACGTCCCGAAGCACGTGAGGCGATGATCGCAGCGATGGATGTGTGCGGCAACCCGTCCTCGGTTCATGCCGAGGGCAGGGCGGCAAAGTCGCTGATTGAACGTGCGCGTGCGCAAATTGCATCGGCGTTCGGCGCGGATGGGGCGGATATCGTGTTCACATCGGGTTCGACCGAAGGAGCAGCGCTTACGCTTGGCGGTCGTGATCTACATGGGGCCGCTGTTGAACACGACGCCGTAAGGGCTTGGGTAACTGAGGATTTAACCGTGGACTCTTCTGGCAGAGTTCAAGTGATTGATCCTGCGAATTCGACTTTGCAACTTGCCAATCCCGAAACGGGGATCGTTCAGACGCTTCCTTCGGGTCTGGCGGTGACCGATGCGACGCAGGCGTTTGGAAAGCTGCCAGTTGCGTTCAACTGGTTGGATTCTCAGATGGCGTTGATTTCGGCGCATAAACTCGGCGGACCTAAGGGTGTCGGTGCGGTCGTTATGAGGCGCGGCACGGATTTGCCAGCCCAGATTAAGGGCGGCGGGCAGGAAATGGGCCGTCGTTCCGGAACGGAAAATGTCATTGGAATTGCGGGGTTCGGGGCTGCAGCTGAAGCGGCCGCACGAGATTTGGCCAATGGCGTTTGGGAGCAGGTCAAAGAATTTAGAAATATTCTAGAAAAGGCCCTTGAGGCCAGTTCTAAATCTACTATTTTTGTCGGGAAAGATCAGGACCGCCTACCCAATACCCTCTGTTTTGCCACCCCCGGTTGGAAGGGTGAAACTCAGGTGATGCAGATGGATCTGGCGGGTTTTGCGATCAGTGCGGGTTCTGCCTGCTCCAGCGGCAAGGTTCGTGCCAGCGCGGTATTGACCGCAATGGGGTATGACGAGGTTACAGCGGCCAGCGCGATCCGCGTGTCGCTTGGGCCTCGGACAACGGAAGAAGATGTGTTGCGTTTCGCCGAAACGTGGCTTGAAAAAGAGAAAAAGCATCGCGCGCGCGCCGCGTGATCTGACGGAGGGTGTCATATGGCCGCTTTGGACCAGACCCAGGTAAAAGAAGGTGTCGATCAGGAAACCGTGGACGCGGTGCGCGAGGTTGGCACATATAAGTACGGCTGGGATACCGATATCGAAATGGAATACGCGCCCAAGGGTGTGAATCCGGATATCGTTCGTCTGATCTCTGAGAAGAACGAAGAGCCCGAGTGGATGACCGAATGGCGTCTGTCGGCCTTTGAGCGCTGGACCAAGATGGATGAGCCGTCGTGGGCGATGGTCAACTACCCTGAGATCGACTTTCAGGACCAGTATTACTACGCCCGTCCAAAATCGATGGAGGAAAAACCAAAATCGCTGGACGAGGTCGACCCCAAGCTGCTTGCCACATACGAAAAGCTGGGTATCCCGCTGAAAGAACAGATGATTCTGGCCGGTGTCGAAGGTGCAGAGGATGCGCCTGCCGAAGGCCGTAAGGTCGCTGTCGATGCAGTGTTTGACTCGGTTTCGGTTGGTACGACTTTCCAGGACGAACTCGCCAAACACGGTGTAATCTTCTGCTCGATTTCTGAAGCGATCAGAGAGCACCCCGAGTTGGTCAAGAAATACCTTGGGTCGGTTGTTCCGGTCTCGGACAACTTCTATGCCACGCTGAACTCGGCCGTGTTCTCGGATGGGTCCTTCGTCTACATCCCGCCGGGCGTTCGCTGCCCGATGGAACTGAGCACCTATTTCCGCATCAACGCGGAGAATACCGGTCAGTTTGAACGCACGCTTATCATCGCCGACAAGGGCTCATATGTGTCGTATCTGGAAGGCTGTACCGCACCTCAGCGCGACACCGCACAGCTACACGCGGCTGTGGTCGAAATCATCGTCGAGGAAGACGCCGAGGTGAAATACTCGACCGTGCAGAACTGGTTCCCCGGGGATGAGAACGGTAAGGGTGGCATCTACAACTTCGTGACCAAGCGCGCCGATTGCCGGGGTGATCGATCCAAGGTGATGTGGACGCAAGTGGAAACCGGCTCGGCCGTGACCTGGAAGTATCCGTCTTGCATCTTACGCGGCAATGAAAGCCAGGGTGAGTTCTACTCGATCGCCATCACCAATAACTATCAGCAGGCCGATACCGGCACCAAGATGGTTCACCTGGGCAAGAACACCAAGTCGCGCATTGTGTCCAAGGGCATCAGCGCGGGTAAGGCGCAGAACACCTATCGTGGTCTGGTGTCGATGCACCCGAAAGCCAAGGATAGCCGCAATTACACTCAGTGCGACAGCTTGCTGATCGGCGACAAATGTGGGGCGCATACGGTTCCGTATATCGAGGTCAAGAACAACTCCTCGCGTGTTGAGCATGAGGCGACGACCTCCAAGGTTGACGACGATCAACTTTTCTATTGCCGTCAGCGCGGCATGGACGAAGAAGAGGCCGTGGCGCTGGTCGTCAATGGCTTCTGTAAGGACGTTCTGCAGGCCCTGCCGATGGAGTTCGCCATGGAAGCGCAGCAGTTGGTGGCAATTTCACTCGAAGGCTCTGTCGGCTGATGACTAGAACACCCCGAAACGGCATCCGAAAGGATGAAGTGCTGACCTGGCTTGGGTACGCCCTGCCTGTTTTGGGCGGCCTTCTTGGGGTGGCCTACGTCAACATCTTCTACATGGACTTCATCAACCCGGTTTGGGCGGTGGGCATCGGGGCAATCCTTGGTTGGGTCGCCGCACGTCTGATCCGCAAAGTGCTGGGATAGGAATTTATCGGGGCCACGACGCCCCTTGCGAGATGCAAAAGGACAAAACATGCTGGAAATCAAGAACCTGCACGTACAGCTCGAAGAAGAAGATAAGCAGATCCTCAAAGGTGTGGATCTGACGGTTGAGGCCGGGAAGGTGCACGCGATCATGGGGCCGAACGGCTCGGGCAAGTCGACGCTCAGCTATGTACTGTCGGGCCGCGATGGTTATGAAGTGACCGAAGGCTCGGCCACTCTGGACGGCGAGGACCTACTGGAGATGGAGCCGGAAGAGCGCGCCGCAGCCGGTGTATTCTTGGCATTCCAGTACCCGGTCGAAATTCCGGGGGTCGGCAACATGACCTTCCTGCGGACTGCTGTGAACGCTCAGCGCAAGGCGCGTGGGCAAGAGGAACTGTCAGCTGCCGATTTTCTGAAAGAAGTGCGCGCCAAGGCTAAATCGCTGAAGATTGATGCGGATATGCTGAAACGTCCTGTGAACGTTGGGTTCTCGGGTGGTGAGAAGAAGCGTAACGAAATCCTGCAGATGGCGATGCTGGAGCCCAAGATGTGCATTCTGGACGAGACAGACTCGGGCCTCGACGTGGATGCGATGAAGCTAGTGTCGGAAGGCGTGAACGCGCTGCGTGACGAAGGTCGGGGTTTCCTTGTCATCACGCACTATCAGCGGCTGCTGGATCATATCAAGCCTGACGTCGTCCACATCATGGCGGATGGCCGTATCGTGAAATCCGGCGGCCCTGAGCTGGCGCTGGAAGTTGAACATAATGGTTATGCCGACATTCTGGCCGAGGTGAACTGATGGCTTTGGCGCAAGCAAAACAGACTGCAACCGAGGCGCGGTTGGCGTCTTTGACCATGCCCGATCCCGGCTGTACCAAAACAGCACGTGAGGGGGCGCTCGCTCGTTTGCGCGAGATGGGCCTGCCCGGGCGTCGTGACGAATACTGGAAGTACACTCAGCCTGACACGCTCATTTCACCCGAGGCAATAAAGGCCGCTGTGTTCGACTCAGGTGAACCAATGGTGTTCAGCAATGTCGATCGCCTGAAAATAGTGTTTATCGATGGCGTCTTCAGCCCCGGGGATTCGGACGATCTAACCCTTGAGGGGGTAAAGATCGATCGACTCGAAGATATCTGCTGCAAGGATATCCATTGGGCGAAAGAGTTGTACGGCAAACTGGAAGAACGGGGCCAGACCCCGGTTCAGCGACCGCTGGCAGCACTGAACACAGCCTATGCGACTGATGGTGTCGCGATCCACGTAACCGGTAAACCGTCCAAGCCGATCAACTTTGTGTACCGCCATGAGTCGGTGACTTCGGATGCGATCCTGCACCATGTCATCCGCGTGGAAAGCGATGCCGAAGTGACAATTCTGGAAAATGGTCCGGCAGCGTCTCGCTTTAATAAGTGCATGGAAATCGATATCGCCGACAATGGCACTTTGCATCACATCCGGGCGCAAGGTCGGGACCATGAGCGGCGTGCTGCCACCCATATGTTCACCCGCTTGGGTCAGGAATCGACCTACAAATCGTTTACCCTGACCGCGAACGGTGTTCTGACCCGAAATGAGCAGGTCATCGAGTTGACCGGTGACGATGCCGTGGCCCACGTGGCAGGTGCATGTGTCGGAGATGGTGATTTCCACCACGACGACACCGTTTTCGTCACCCATGACGCGGTGAACTGCGAAAGCCGTCAGGTGTTCAAGAAGGTGTTGCGCAACGGTGCGACTGGCGTGTTCCAAGGCAAGATCCTTGTGAAGGAAGGCGCACAGAAAACCGATGGCTATCAGATTAGCCAATCGCTGCTGTTGGATGATGACAGCCAGTTTCTTGCCAAGCCCGAGCTTGAGATCTACGCCGATGACGTTGCCTGTTCGCACGGCTCGACTTCGGGCGCGATTGATGAGACGGCTTTGTTCTATCTGCGGTCGCGGGGCGTTCCGTACAAGGATGCCACAAACATGCTGACGCTGGCGTTTTTGGCCGAGGCGGTGGACGAGATCGAAGACAGCGAACTGGCTGAAGAGATCGTGACCCGTCTGGAAGGCTGGCTGGCGCGGCACAGCTGATGCCTTTGACATCGGATATCGTGGCCACTTACCGGGGGCCGGGGCGTGTGGTGCGCCGGCTTCTGGACTTGGGCGAACGTGAGGACAGGGCGCTGATCTTCGTTATGGGGTTCTGCGTCGTGGCGTTCATTGCGCAGCTTCCCAGCCTAGCGCGTCGGGCTCATTTGGAAGGGCTTGAACTTAACATGCTGATGGGCGGCGCCTTGCTGGGCACTGTCATCATTCTACCGCTGTTCTTTTATGCGCTAGCATTCGTATCCTATGGCGCTGCCCGTCTTGTGGGCGGTCGGGGTACGTCTTATGGCGCGCGGCTCGCTCTGTTCTGGGCGCTTCTAGCGTCTACGCCTCTGCTGCTTCTGAACGGTCTGGTCGCAGGTTTCATCGGGCCCGGTCCGGCATTGACCTTGGTGGGCGCTGTATGGCTTGGGGTTTTTTTCTGGTTTTGGCTGGCTGGCCTCAAACAAGCACAAAGGTCCTCTGAATGAATACCATGACTTTGGGCAGCCTTGCGGTTCTAACCCTCACCAACCCAGCAGAGGCTGCCCGACGATTGCTGGAATATCGACTTGGGCGCGAGGTTCTGTGGTTGGGCTTTTGTCTAGCCGTTATCCTGAATGCGCTGGTTCAGTTCGGGTTCGAATATCTTCTGCCCGTCCCAGACGGTGTGGATGTTCCGCCGCCCGAACCAATTTTCATGAGCCTGATCCGCTCGGGCACGCTAATGATGTTCAGTATCGCAGCGTTTCTGTTTGCGGGGCGTTTGTTGGGCGGACGCGCCACCTTTAACGAGATCATGACGTTGACGGTCTGGCTGCAGTACCTACAGATCACGGCCATGTTCATTACGCTTCTGCTAGCGATTGCCATTCCGTTTCTGATGGTGCTGTTTTTGTTCGCCACGGCAATAGTGAGCCTTTACGTCACGCTCCATTTCCTCAATGAAGCGCATAAATTCGGGACGCTCTGGAAATCCTTTGGGGTCATTGTGCTGTCGGCTCTAGTCGCCGTGCCTTTTGTCCTCGCAGTGACACCCAGCGCCCCGGTATAGGGACAAGAAAACCATGTATGACGTAGAAAAAATCCGTGCAGACTTTCCGATCCTGTCGCGTGAGGTGAACGGTAAGCCCCTGACCTATCTGGACAATGGTGCTTCGGCGCAGAAACCACAGGTGGTGATCGACGCGGTAACGCGGGCCTATGCCGAGGAATATTCGAATGTGCATCGCGGCCTGCATTTCTTGTCCAACCTCGCGACCGAGAAGTATGAAGCTGTTCGTGGTACGATTGCCAAGTTCTTAGGTGCGGCGAATGAGAACGAAATCGTACTGAATTCGGGCACGACCGAGGGGATCAACCTTGTGGCCTATGGCTGGGCGATGCCGCGTCTGCAGGCGGGTGATGAGATCGTCCTCAGTGTTATGGAGCACCACGCTAATATCGTGCCCTGGCACTTCTTGCGGGAACGTCAAGGCGTTGTCTTGAAATGGGTGGATATAGATGCGGATGGTGGGTTGGACCCGCAGGCCGTGATTGATGCGATTGGCCCAAAGACCAAGCTTGTGGCTGTTACCCAGTGCTCAAATGTTCTGGGTACAGTTGTGGACGTCAAGGTGATCACCGAAGCTGCCCACGCCAAGGGTGTTCCGGTGCTGGTTGATGGCAGCCAGGGTGCGGTACACATGCCGGTCAACGTTCAAGATATTGGTTGCGACTTCTACGCGATCACAGGTCACAAGCTCTATGGCCCGTCAGGCTCGGGCGCGATCTACATCAAGTCCGACCGTATGGCCGAGATGCGCCCCTTCATCGGTGGCGGCGACATGATCAAAGAAGTCAGTAAGGATCAGGTAATCTATAACGATCCGCCAATGAAATTCGAGGCCGGAACGCCTGGCATCGTACAAACCATCGGCTTGGGTGTGGCCCTGGATTACATGATGGATCTGGGCATGGAGAACGTCGCCGCTCATGAAGGCGCGCTGCGAGATTACGCAATGCAAAAGCTGACCGGCCTGAATTGGGTGCAGGTTCAGGGAACACGCCCGGACAAGGCTGCGATCTTCAGCTTCACGCTGGACGGGGCAGGGCATGCGCATGACGTTTCTACGATTCTCGATAAGAAAGGTGTCGCTGTCCGCGCTGGTCATCACTGCGCTGGACCGTTGATGGATTTCTTGGGCGTGACCGCAACTTGCCGCGCAAGCTTTGGTCTCTACAACACCAAGAGTGAGGTCGATACGTTGGTTGATGCGCTTGAACTGGCGCACGATCTCTTTGCGTGAAACCTGACAGGTCCGGGAAGATTTGCAGTTGCACCCGGATCGGATCAAGGATAGCTAACGGCCAAGGCACCTGTAGCTCAGCTGGATAGAGCGCTGCCCTCCGAAGGCAGAGGCCAGAGGTTCGAATCCTCTCAGGTGCGCCATTGAAATCAACAACTTAGCACCAACTCTCGGGGTCACTGGATCACCCCCGCCTATGAAACGGCCCACGTTTCAGCGCCTTGATAGGATTGTTGATCGCTTCCACCGCTGATTCCTGACAGTAGGGTGAGTGGTGCCTATACACCCGCTCAATGGTGTCGGTGGAGGTGGAGAAGAAACTGGCGGCGTCCTCGATGGTTGCGCCGTTCTGCATCGCCCACGTGATCGCGGTGTGCTTCGGGAAAGAGGCGGTATGCCGTGGAATGTAGCAGCCTCAGAGGCATTCTGCTTAAGGGAAAACAACCTCAAATCAAAAGAACAATAATAAACCCCTTGGTTTTTGGGCTCAGTTTCTCAAACGCCACCCCCCTCTTGGTGAGGTCGAAACAATCCCAGAAGGAATGGCAGAGGTTCAAAATTCAGTTGATTTGCTTCGTATAACACTCACAACCTACCTTAAGATTCGAAAGACAAGTTAATACATGAATTTTTTTTCTGGCCATTCAGAAGGAACGAAACCCAGGAAGAGTACATCATCTGAAACGTGTCAGTACAGAAGGTCAGCGCCGTTTTGTATTGGGCATGTCCGCTTAAGATAGAGGCATCGGAATTTTCCTCGAGTCCTACTCCGCTCCCTACATTTATTTATGAACCAATTCAGCTTGTGAGTCTCAAGCCCTTGACCGCAGCCCGTTTCTTTTTTCGAACCAGCTTGAGAAATGGAGCTTCTATGAAGCGATAGAAGAGAACTGCCACCAACATCATTAGAAGGAACTCTGCCATAAACACCACAAACAAATTGTTGGTGATCTTAAAGAGCAAAATTGTTGAAGCAGTTAGAAGTAGCGGGTGTGTGATATACATCGCAAAGCTGGCGTCACCGAGTAGCTCACCCATTCGCCATGACATATCCACTCTTGCTCCCAAGAACACAAGCACAGCACAAAAAACTCCAAAGGTGGAAACGGTTAATAACGTATACTTCTCCTCACCGAGAAGAGCTCCAAAGCCAGCAGATATTAGGATGCCGATCAAAAACACAGGGGAAGGAATGCTGAATTTTAATAATTTTCTATCAGCAACTCCGGTTAATACACCGAGGAGAAACAGAACGTTGGCTTCCGAGAAAGCCGTAACCAGTAAAATCTCCTTTGGCGAGGATGCATCCAATGGGAAACCTGTTGGAATTAAAATTGAACCAACCGCCCACAAACAAAGAATAACAAAAAAAGCTCTCTGAGAGAAAAAGAATACCCCAAACATAAGGTAAAAAAGCGCTTCATGCCTTAAGGTCCAAATAACTTGAGGGTAAGGTTCGCACAATGGGAGTATAAATGATGCGCTGAGCCAACTGCAAAAGTCTCCTCCAGAGGCCTCAACACCAACTACCTTCCCAAGCTGCGCCATTACAACCCAGAAACTTGCAACTAGGAGAGTGAAGGGTACTATTCTAATCAGTCTTTTAAAATAAAAATTAAAGAGATAATTCCAGCCGTGGCCATCAGAACTATGGGCATGGTAAATAATGTACCCGCTAAGGACAAAGAAAAGGCTTACCCCCCTTGCACCTAAATCAATTCCATCAAGTGGCATGGCCACACCAGACCGCAGAGAGATTTGCCCTAAGATATGTTCAACGACCACTGCTATTGCAGCAATTGCACGAAGGTATTGAAGACCTTGAAGTTTTCGTTTTTCTAATTGCCCCACACCTGACCCCTGTAATAAAGTGCGATAAATTTATCTCGTAAAAACCAGCGAAACCTTAAATGGTGTCACCAAGACTGTCGGGTGTAGCGGCTTCCCGCGAGCATTATACCCATTATGCTAATCATGATGATTCCGATAAATTCCATTGCTGACATTAATGCTCCGCGAGAGACAAAGAGTGCACTTCCACCAATAACCACTGACACAAAGAAGCTAAAGTTGGGGGTTGATGCAATCCGAATGTTTCTATCAATTGCAGCGATCCACCTTCCAACAATGTACATAAATCCGATTCCAAACCAACTGAAGTTCATGAATGCCTCGCCGGGTAGAGGCATTGCAAGGTTTGGGTTTATTGTTCCCACCAATTCTGCTGCAAGCCTTCCAGAGTGTACCGGCTTGTCCACCCATATCTGGGGTGGAACAAATGCGAAAATTGACGAGACGATACCAAAGCCCCACGAAACCCCTTCAACCTGAACGTAATAGATGCCCTGCAGAACATTTTGAACTCCATCAAAATCCCCAGCAGCAAAAAAAGCTTGCCATTGACCTGCGGTCAAAGTGTTCCACTGGTCTGCAGATCGGCTGAAAACACCAATCAACGGATAGACAACTATCGTTCCGAAAAGAAGAAGTAAGAAGAATGTAGTCTTCAATTTTGGAGAATTAAACGAAAAGAAAAGCAATGCGAAAGAGACTATAAACCCCATAACACGCCATCTGGCTGAATTTAGAGGATTGACGAAGATTAGAAGGGTTGCGGCGCTTAAAACAAATAATACCATGAAAACTCTACGGTTCTGCCAGTGTTCGCTATGTCGAGCAAAATATCCAGCTACAAGGCTAACAGCAAAAAGAACGAGAGAGACACGCTTGAAGACGCCAAATGTATTTCTTCCTTCTTCTACTTTACTGCTCAGTTCTATCCTTGGCATAGTTATTATGCTAGGTCCAATCCATGCAAAAGCACACAGGCAAAGAAAAAGCAAAAGCACCAATGTCCAAAAAATTCTTTTCTCGGAATATCTGGAAATTACTGTCTTTTGGTTGCTAGAAAACGTTAATCCTCTTATAATTCCTAGGTGCAGTGTGAAAGAAGCAAGTAACAACAAAACCGATGTTTGGAACATCAAATTGTCACTATATATTCGAAATCCAGCAGCCCAAGGGAGTAGGCCAACACTTAGATATATAATGCCGGGTAAAATCATTCCGAAAGCGTTGTAATAACTGACCTGTATGCATGCGATCCCTGCATTTCGATGGTTAATATAATGAAATATTGCCCAAATATTTAAAAGAAATGAACCTCCAAGCAGTAGGAAATTCAGATTTAGAAGTATAGCGCCTTCAAAAATAGTGAACTGCAGTACGGTCGTGGTCAAAATTGCCAAAAACCCTGCTAGTGCAAAAGAGGTCAAACTTCTTTTTTTTATTTTCATTTTTTCTATCTTTGCACAGCATTTCCAAGGAGTTTCCTTGGTCACGATCAACCGCGCCGCCTTTCTATCGCCGCTATTGGAGGCGAGCAACAACGAAGGCTCATATAATCTGCGCAAAAAGTAGCAAATAGGCAACAAACTACGACACTGGTGAGAGTAGTGTGACTTTGGCATCATTTTGCGCAGTGTCTGCTCTTTCGCTTGGAGCGCAGTCTTGAGCACATGGTTAGTTCAGCTGCCGGTGACTGTACGCGCCCCATGTTCTTTCGATGGGGCATGCACATTCGGAGCAATGAAGCATTTCTCTGAACCTGAATAAGCGCTCTTTCAGCGGCATTGAACGTGTTCGAAAGGTTGCACAGCGTGTCCTGTCTCGGCGATGAGTTGAACAAAACTCTCATTTTGGCTTTTAGAGAGCTCAACGTGTTTAACTGCTGGTGTTAGTAGACCTTGATCTCATGGGATGCGTGCAGCCTGAGCTAATTGGTTCCAATAGGGTGGCTGGTAACCTTTTGAGGCATCCGTATCCCTATGTCTAAGTGTCTATTGAGAGGGAATTTGTGCTTGTTTGCTATGCCAGAACGTCGATCTTGGATCAGAGGTCAGGATTTGAAGCTCAGATTGAACAATTGGAAGCTGGAGGCTGTGAAAATGTTTTTAGGGAGCAGGTTTCTTTTGTCGATGTGACGGCTAGAGAACAGCTTGCCTTGGCGTTAGAGTTCATACGTGAGGGAGATATACCTTGGTCGTTGCAAAGCTGGATAGTCTGGCTCGCTCAGTGGTTCACCTGTTGTCGATCCTAATTGAACTCGAAGGTAAATCTGCTGCACTCAAGATCATCAATCTTGGCATCGATACATCAACCCTACAGGCAAGCTGATGCTTGCAGTTCTTGGTGGTATCGTTGAGTTCGAAAGAGGCATCATGTTTGAACGCCAGAGGGAGGGGATTGCTGATGCAAAGACGCTTGGGAAATACAAAGGCAGGAAGCCTACAGCCAGGGCAAAATCAGATGAGGTCAGACAGCTTAAGGCTAAGATGAGGTCAGACAACTTAACGCAAAGGGTGTAAGGGCAATAGAGATAGCTCGACGCCTAGGGATAGGCAGGGCTTCTGTCTATCGGATTTTGGCTGATTGAAGCGATGCAATCTGGGATTTTGCGGTAAAAGTGCAGACAAATTGGCCACAGAAACTGTTTTTGCTTTAAAGCTGATAGGATAGGGGCGCAGCAAAGCAGTATTCATCTACTAACAGTTCTGCCAATACGAAAAACTAAAGAGAAGAAAATGGCTACGGATGCAAGTACCGAGTACTGGCAAAGCCTTACAGAAGAAGAACGAAGAAGCTTCCGAGATAACAATGATCTGTTCAGAATAGATCAGAGTGCCTTCTGGGACACTTTGGCTGAAGCTGAAGATAGGTGGGCTGAATATGCGGTTCGATTGATAAGAAATGGAGCAGAACGAAAGTTTGCATTTTATGTGACGCACCAAGGCTCTCTAGTCCAACACAACCTCTATTGAACATTGAGAGTCTTCGATGACTAGAACGGTCACGAATTCGATGGATCTATAAGAATAATATCCACTCAAGAAACTGCCATCAATGCGGTGGAGACACTGGAAGGTGCGAGTGAACCAAGCTTGGATTATGTGAGTACGTTCTTCGAACCCTTTCAGTGTCGTGCAGGGGAGGAAGAGGAGAAAAGGATTTGGTGAACATGGTGGTACAATCAGTGGCACATATGCCAAGTAATTCTTGATTAATACATAAAAACAGTAAGTTAAGAATCCTCATTCTCTGCCAGTAATCCTCTCATGTGTGCCAAAATTTCTGATTTTCTATAATTTCTAAGGCGATGTTCGAGCGATAGAACCCTAAAGTATTAAATCTCACTCCTTATGTATCCTTCAAGTCTGTACGGTTAGTTCTGACGCTAACTGGCGAATGCTTTCGTTTTGCAATCTGGCTTTACCCATTGGCGATGAGGCGAGGCAAAACATTTATCTGAAGTGTTTTTCAAACCAGTATCCAGTCGACAAACTCGAAGTCCAGATAGTCCGTTCGCAAAGGTTCCCCAGAATCTTGAAAACCCGCGATC